>NZ_CP084560.1:2400000-3600000 GCF_021789175.1 Arthrobacter sp. FW306-2-2C-D06B | reverse complement strand
TCGGCCAGTGGGATCCCCGCAACCAGCGCCCCGAATTGTGGAACCTGTACAACGGCCGCCACACCGTGGGCCAGCACGTCCGCGCGTTCCCCATCAGCAACTGGACCGAGCTGGACGTGTGGCGCTACATCGAGCGCGAAGGCATTGAGCTGCCCGGCCTGTACTACGCCCACGAGCGCGAGGTCTACGAACGCGATGGCATGTGGCGCGCGGTCGGCGAGGTTTCCATGCCGAAACCCCACGAGGAAGTCATCACGAAGCTCGTGCGCTACCGCACTGTGGGCGACATGTCCTGCACCGGCGCCGTTCTTTCCGACGCCCGCACGGTCGCCGACGTCGTTGTCGAAGTTGCCGCATCCACTCTCACCGAACGTGGCGCCACCCGTGCAGATGACCGCATCTCCGAGGCAGCCATGGAAGACCGCAAGAAGGACGGCTACTTCTAATGAGCACTGAGACTTCACTCCTGGAGACCGGCCTGCGCGAATCTACTCTGTTCCGCTTCGCCACCGCTGGATCGGTCGACGACGGCAAGTCCACCCTGGTGGGCCGCCTGCTGCACGATTCCAAGGCGATCCTTGCTGACCAGCTCGACGCCGTTGCCCGCACATCGGCGGACCGTGGCTTTGGCGGAGCCGGTGCCACCGGCAGCCAGGCGATCGACCTCGCCCTCCTGACCGACGGCCTTCGTGCCGAGCGGGAGCAGGGCATCACCATCGATGTCGCGTACCGCTACTTCGCCACCGACCGCCGCAGCTTCATCCTCGCGGATTGCCCCGGCCACGTGCAGTACACCAAGAACACGGTGACGGGCGCGTCCACTGCGGATGCCGTCGTCGTGCTCATTGACGCCCGCAAGGGAGTCCTGGAGCAGACCCGCCGCCACCTGTC
Organism: Arthrobacter sp. FW306-2-2C-D06B; assembly: GCF_021789175.1. Classification (NCBI taxonomy): domain Bacteria; kingdom Bacillati; phylum Actinomycetota; class Actinomycetes; order Micrococcales; family Micrococcaceae; genus Arthrobacter; species Arthrobacter sp. FW306-2-2C-D06B. The sequence goes on along the minus strand of NZ_CP084560.1, from coordinate 3,599,109 downwards.
GGTGCTGCAGTTGCTCCGCGTGGCGCACGTGATCGTCGCCGTGAACAAGATCGACCTCGTGGACTTCAGCGAGTCGGTCTTCCGCGAAATCGAGGCGGACGTGCAGAAGGTTGCCCGTGAGCTTGGCCTGGGCAGCGACGGAATTGCCGACGTCGCGGTCATCCCGGTGTCAGCGCTCGACGGCGACAACGTCGTGGACCGCTCGGACCGCACTCCCTGGTACAGCGGCCCGGCCCTACTCGAGGTCCTCGAAACCCTTCCGGCCGCCGACGAGCTCGAAAGCCACCTGGAGAGCTTCCGCTTCCCGGTCCAGCTGGTCATCCGCCCGCAGGGCGCGCTGGCTCCCGACGCCGTGGCCGCCGGGCTCGACGTCGGAGCGTACCGCGACTACCGTGCCTACGCCGGCCAGATCACGGAGGGGACCGTGAAGCTCGGCGACAAGGTCACCGTCCTGAGCCCGGGCCACGAGCCCAAGATCACCACCGTGACGGGGATCGACTTCGCCGGCAGCGAGTTGGCCGAGGCTACCGCTCCGCAGTCCGTGGCGATCCGCCTGGCCGATGAAATCGACATCGCCCGCGGTGACACCATTGCCGCAGCAGGGACCGTGCGCGAGAGCTCGGCAGATCTGTACGCGGCGCTGGCCTGGCTCTCACCGAAACCGCTGCGCGAAGGTGCCAAGGTGCTTGTGAAGCACGGGACCCGTACCGTCCAGGCGCTCGTCCGAAATGTGACGGGCAAACTGGATCTGGCCACGTTCAACGTGGAGGCTGCCTCCAGCCTTGAGCTGAACGACATCGGCAACGCCCAGCTTCGATTGGCCGCGCCGTTGCCGTTGGAGAACTACCTGCACCACCGCCGCACCGGTGCGTTCCTGGTGATCGACCCCGTGGACGGCAACACCCTGGCCGCCGGCCTGGTGAAGGACCACCCAGGCGACCACGAGGACGAACGTTACGTCATCTGACTTGGTGGTTAGTGAAAACCGCAGCTTGTTTCCCAAACCCCGCCTTCAAGGCCCGGGATGGGAAACACGCTGCGGTTTTTTGTGTCTGCTGTCTCGATTAAGGGCCAACGGACGTCGGATCAAAGCCGATACGGTGTTGGGATGGATTGGTTCGGCAAACCCAGACGATTTCGTTGTTGACGTGGCGGATTGCCATTTTGCTGTTTAGTCCGTTTGAGGCACACCAAATACAGTCAGCCTCCAAGTATGTTGAAAATACAGTCCCGTCCGAAGCCTTCTCGTAAATTGGACGCTCGCTGCCGAAGGGGCGGACCAAGACTTGGCCGGGCTGCAACACCAGGCGAAGGTAGCCGAACCCAGCGAACAGGATGAATCCGATTCCAGCAAGAGTTGGATAAAGGAGCGCCAGTCCACTAGGTACGCTATCGGGAGGGAATGCCATCAATAGAAATGATGCGATGGTGCAGATACCTGCAACTGCGGCTACCCAATTGTCTGGTAGCACGCTTCGCTTCTGAGACTTCCTAGCAATGTGCGTCCGATATTCATAGGGGTCCGAGGGATCTTTCCCGACGATGATCTGGCGGGCGGTAATGTCTCGTCCCGCTTGCACACCACCGACGTTGTTGCCTAGACGCGTTGACCTTGGGCTTGTTCCCGGGGTCGGAGCCTGCACTATGGGCTGTCCGCAGCCGCAGAAACTGTAGTCATCTGGCGGTGTTCTTCCACAATCACATACGTACATTTGCCCCAACTTCCCTGTGTCGACGTCGGGCAGGTGCCCGTGCTGGACACGATGCCATCCACGTCCGACAAGAAAGCGTGAGTTCATGGCTGTCTAGAGACGACGCCCAATTGTGACGCCGCATGAACGTGCGTGACCCAGAGTTTCCGGGGCGTTGAAGGGCAAATATGACAGTCCCTATGGTGAATCCATGACCTCTTCGGATTGGTCCGTGCCTGTCCTCCCGGGGCGATGTCGCAGGGCCTGACAGACGCCCAGCCCCTCCACGCACTTCAAGGATCAACATGTCAAAGACCCCAGAACCCACACCGCCCGCCTCGAACCCGGGGAGCACCCGCATCGTCGCCGGTGAAACCAACAAGCCCAAGCGACGCCGCACGCTTGAGATCGGCATCGCCGTCGGACTCGTCCTGCTGATCGGCGCCGGCGCCGCAGTGGCATCGGTTGTCGCGAAGAACAATGAAACCCAGGCAGCGGCGGCAACGACCCCCGCCGCCGAACTCCGGCTCGGCTACTTCGGCAACGTCACCCACGCCCCGGCGCTGGTGGGCGTCAGCAAGGGCATCTTCGCCAGCAAGCTGGGCAGCACCAAGCTCACTACCCAGATCTTCAACGCCGGACCGGCCGCCATCGAGGCACTCAACGCCGGCGCGATCGACGCCGCGTACCTCGGCCCGAACCCGGCCATCAACTCCTTCGTCCAGAGCAAGGGCGCATCCATCAGCATCATCGCCGGCGCAGCCTCCGGCGGCGCCCAGCTGGTGGTCAAGCCCGGCATCAACTCGGCCGCGGACCTCAAGGGCAAGACCCTCGCCTCACCGCAGCTCGGCGGCACCCAGGACGTGGCACTGCGCGCCTGGCTCGGCAAGCAGGGACTGAAGACCAACCCGAACGGCGGAGGCGACGTCGCCATCAACCCGACCGACAACGCCCAGACCCTCAAGCTCTTCCAGGACGGAAAGCTCGACGGCGCGTGGTTGCCTGAGCCGTGGGCCTCGCGTCTGGCGCTCCAGGCCGGAGGCAAGGTGCTCGTGGACGAGAAGGACCTGTGGGATAAGGGCCAGTTCCCCACCACCATCCTCATCGTGAGCAAGAAGTTCGCTGCCGACCACCCGCAGACCGTGACCGCCCTGCTCCAAGGCCACGAAGCCTCGGTCAACTGGCTCAACACCGCCTCGGCCGCTGACAAGGCCAGCGCCATCAACGCCGCACTGAAGGCGACCGCGGGCAGCACGCTCCCGGCCGACGTCATCGACCGCTCGCTGAAGAACATCACCTTCACCGTGGACCCGCTCGCCGGAACCTACAAGAAGCTCCTCCAGGACGGCGTCGACGCCGGCATCACCAAACCGGCCGACATCAACGGCATCTTCGACCTCCGCGCCCTCAACAGCGTGACGGGACAGAAGACCTCGGCCGCAGGACTGGGCCAAGACTGAACCGCCAAGGCCCAACTGACTCGCAGTAAGTGTCGTTTTGAGGCCTCATAACGACAACAACTGCGAGTCAGTTGGGAATTCAACAACGAAACGAACGAAGGACGGGACCATGCCAGTCGTACTGGAACACCTGGGTAAACGCTTCGGCGACGGCGCCCCGGTGCTGGACGACGTCAACGCCACCATCCAGCAAGGCGAGTTCGTCGCCCTGCTGGGTGCGTCCGGCTGCGGCAAGTCCACCCTGCTGAACATCCTCGCGGGGCTGGACCAGCCGACGTCGGGCGCCCTGGAGGTGCCCAGTGACGGTGCCGCCTTCATGTTCCAGGATTCAGCGCTGTTCCCGTGGCTCACTGCCCGCGGCAACATCGAACTCGCGCTGAAGCTCGCCGACAAGTCCGGGGGCCTGAGCAAAGCGTCGCGTGCTGCCCGTGCAGGCGAGTTGCTGGACCTCGTCCACTTGGGTGGCGCGGGGGACAAGCGCCCGCACGAGCTCTCCGGCGGCATGCGGCAGCGCGTCGCCCTGGCCCGCGCTTTGGCCCAGGACCGGCAGCTGTTGCTCATGGACGAACCATTCGCCGCGCTCGACGCCATCACCCGTGACCTTCTGCACGACGAGCTTGAGCGGATCTGGAAGGAAACGGGCCGCACCATCGTGTTCGTGACGCACAACGTGCGCGAAGCCGTGAGGCTCGGCCAGCGCGTCCTGCTGCTGTCCTCCCGTCCCGGACGGGTCGTAGCCGAGTGGAACGTCACCGAGGAACACCGGACCGACGCCGGCCGCGCCGGGGAGCTCACTGGAACCATTACCCGCCGCCTGCGCGAGGAGATCCGCCGCCATGCCAATTGAACAAGAGACCCGGCTTGCCGAAGGGGAAACCGTCGAGCAAGCTCCGCAGTCCCGCCACATCACCTCGCCGTCCCTCAAGGGAAACCCGGACGAACTCCGGGACCTCGAAGCCGGCCTGGACAGGCTACAGTCGGACGCCCACCGCAAGGCGCGCATCGACTGGACCCGGGTCATCCTCCCGATCGCGGCGCTCCTGGTCCTCATCCTGGCATGGCAGTTCTACGTCTCCCTCGGTTTCAAGCGTCGCGACCAGGTTCCCGGCCCGCTCGACGTCCTGAGCCAGTTCGGTTCTCTGTGGGCCGAAGGCAAAGCCCAGGAAGCCGTCTGGACCTCACTTCAGCGCGGCGTGATTGGCTTCCTCATCAGCGTCGCCGTGGCTACTCCGGTGGGCCTGCTCCTCGCTCAGGTGCAACCGCTGCGCCGCGCCTTCGGACCGCTCATTTCCGGGCTCCAGGTGCTTCCATCCGTGGCGTGGGTTCCGGCGGCGATCATCTGGTTCGGACTCTCGGACGGCACTGTGTACTTTGTCGTCCTGATGGGTGCCATCCCGTCCATCATCAACGGGTTGATTTCCGGGGTGGACCAGATTCCGCCGCAATACCGGAGCGTCGGCAAGGTCCTTGGGGCCTCGCGGCTGCAGATGGCGTTGCAGATCGTCCTGCCAGCGGCCCTCCCCGGATACCTTGGCGGCCTCAAGCAGGGCTGGGCGTTCTCCTGGCGTTCGCTCATGGCCGCGGAAATCATCGCTGTCGGCGGCACCATCGGCTTCGGACTCGGTTCGCTCCTGGACCAGGGCCGCACCTTGTCCGACATGGCCACGGTCATGTCCGCGATCCTGGCGATCCTGTTTGTGGGCATCCTGATCGAGCTCGTGGTCTTCGCTCCGATTGAGCGCCGCCTCCTGCTCCGCCGCGGCCTGCTGGCCGGAAGCACGCGCTAAGGCGCCGGGAGCACGCGCTAAGGAATTCCCGGGCCCACCCCGTGGTTGATGCGGGCATGAAACGAATCGGTTTTCTTTCCTTCGGCCATTGGGGACCCGTCCAAGGCTCGCGCACTCCTTCGGCCGGCGACGCCTTGCTGCAGGGGATCGACCTTGCGGTTGCGGCCGAGGAACTGGGCATCAACGGGGCCTTCTTCCGCGTGCACCACTTTGCCCGCCAACAAGCCTCGCCGTTCCCCTTGTTGGCGGCCATCGCGGCACGCACCAACCGGATCGAAATGGGCACGGGCGTGATCGACATGCGTTACGAAAACCCGCTGTACATGGCCGAAGAAGCCGCGGCCACGGACCTCATCAGCCAAGGCAGGCTCCAGTTGGGCATCAGCCGTGGTTCACCCGAGCCTGCCCTGCACGGCGCCCGGTACTTCGGCTACACGCCAGCCGAGGGTGAGGACGACGCCGCGATGTCCCGCCGCCACACCGCCGTATTCCGGCATGCCATCGCGGGCCATGGAGTGGCCGAAGCCGATCCTTCCTTCATGGGCGGCGGGCGTGGCCTCCTCCCGATCCAACCGACATCGCCCGGGCTGCCGCAGCGCATCTGGTGGGGCGCCGGCACCCGCAAGACAGCCGTCTGGGCTGCGGAACAAGGCATGAACCTCATGAGCTCCACCCTGCTCACCGAGGACACGGGAGTTCCCTTCGACCAGCTCCAGGCCGAACAGATCAGCATGTTCCGGGAGGCATGGGCAGCCGCAGGACACGGTTTTGAGCCGCGGGTCTCGGTCAGCCGCAGCATCATTCCCGTGGTGGACGCCGAGGACGAACACTATTTCGGGCTGCGCGCCCAGGTGGAGAACCGCGACCAAGTGGGCATGCTCGACGGTGCGTTGTCGCGGTTCGGCAAGAGCTACGTCGGCCCACCCGATGCCTTGGCCGCGGAACTCGCGCAGGACGCCGCGGTCCAGGCTGCGGACACCGTGCTGGTTACCGTGCCCAACCAACTCGGGGTGGATTACAACGTCAAGCTGCTCGGCAACATCGCCAAATACGTGGCTCCGGCGATTGGCTGGGAGGCGCCCAGCGCTGAGGCGTAATGTGACGCCGGGTTACCTAGCGTGAACTGGTGTTTCCGGACCTTTGAAGCATGTTACGGACCGGCCCTACAGTTTTTTCATGGCAATACAGGACATCTACCCCACAGCCCTGCGGCTGCTTGGCCGCCCGGTGCTGGTGGTGGGCGGCGGACCAGTCGCTGCGCGACGCGCCAAGGGACTGCTCGACGCCGGCGCCCGGGTGACTGTGGTGGCCCCCGTTGCCTCTGACGCGCTCAGGGAACTCGCCGCCTCCGGCCTGCTCACCTGGGAGCCGCGCACTTACCTTTCCTCCGACGTCGACGGCGTGTGGTTCGTCCAGACGGCTACCGGCGTTGCCGCTGTGGACGCCCAGGTAGCCGCCGACGCCGAGGCGCAGCGCATCTGGTGCGTCAACGCCTCCGACCACGAAGCCTCAGCAGCCTGGACCCCCGCCGTCGCCGTTGTAGACGACGTGAAGATCGCCATCAACGCCGGGGGAGACCCGCGCCGTGCCATGGCCTTGCGCGACGCAGTTGCCACCGCACTTGAGACTGGAGACCTGCCGCTCCGCCGTCGTCGTGCCTCGACCGGAAGCGTCGCCCTCGTGGGTGGCGGGCCTGGCGATTCCGGACTCATCACCGTCCGCGGCCGCCGCCTCCTGGGCCAGGCCGACGTCGTCGTCGCGGACCGCCTCGGACCCCGCGACTTGCTGCACGAACTTGCTCCGGACGTCCGCGTGATCGAGGTCGGCAAGACCCCCGGCCACCACCCGGTGCCGCAACTGGAGATCAACCGGATCCTCGTCGAGGAAGCCCTGGCCGGCCACCGGGTGGTGCGGCTCAAGGGCGGCGACCCCTACGTCCTGGGCCGCGGCGGCGAGGAAGCCGAATTCTGCCGGCAGAACGGCGTCGAGGTTGATGTGGTTCCCGGTGTCACTTCGGCGATTTCCGTGCCCGCGGCCGCCGGGATTCCCGTGACGCACCGCGGACTTGCGAAGGGCTTCAGCGTGGTGACCGGCCACGAGGAACTTTCAGAGGTCCCGGCCCGTCCCGACCACACCGTGATCCTGCTCATGGGTGTCGCCAAACTCAGGGAATCCGCGGCTGCCCTCGCTGCATCCGGAATGCCCTTGGACACGCCAGTAGGTATCGTAGAGAACGGCTACATGCCCGAACAGCGCGTCACGATCGGCACCCTGGCGACCATTGCAGACCAAGCCGAGGCCACCGGCGTCGCAAATCCCGCAGTGATTGTGATCGGTGATGTGGTGCGTGTCAGCCCGTTTGCCCCCGAACATTTCAAGACCGCTGACTACAGCACCCTGACCCCTAACAAGCCCCGCGTCGTCACCCCTTAGCCCCTCACCCAACTAGCTCGCAGTTGTTGTCGTTATGAGCCCTCAAAACGACAACAAATGCGAGCCAGTTGGGAAGCACACTGAAAAGGAACACAGCCGTGTCATCTAGCACCACCGTAGGAACCGCCGCACGTCCGCTGCGCGTCGCCGTCGTCGGCTCCGGCCCGGCCGGCGTCTACGCAGCTGACATCCTGACCAAGAGCGAGGCCGTCAAGAGCGGCGAGCTGACGGTCAGCATCGACCTCTTCGACCGCTACCCGGCCCCCTACGGCCTGATCCGCTACGGCGTTGCCCCGGACCACCCCCGCATCAAGGGCATCGTGAACGCCCTGCACAAGGTCCTGGACCGCGGCGACATCCGCTTCTTCGGCAACGTCGACTACGGCACTGACATCTCGATCGAAGACCTGCGCACGCACTACGACGCCGTCATCTTCGCCACCGGCGCCATCAAGGACGCGGACCTGAACATCCCGGGCATCGAACTGGAAGGCTCCTTCGGCGGCGCCGACTTCGTCTCCTGGTACGACGGCCACCCCGACGTTTCCCGCCAGTGGCCGTTGGAAGCCACCTCCGTGGCCGTGCTCGGCAACGGCAACGTGGCACTCGACGTTGCCCGTGTCCTCTCCAAGCACGCCGACGACCTGCTGGTCACCGAAATTCCGGACAACGTCTACGCGGGCCTCAAGGCTTCCCCGGTCACCGACGTACACGTCTTCGGCCGCCGCGGTCCGGCACAGGTGAAGTTCACCCCGCTGGAGCTCCGCGAACTGTCCCACTCCAAGGACGTCGACATCATCCTCTACGCCGAGGACTTCGAGTTCGACGAAGAGTCGGACCGCCAGATCCAGACGAACAACCAGACCAAGACCATGGTGGGTACCCTCACCAACTGGATCGCCGAGCAGCCCGAGGACCTCTCCGAGCTCAAGGCCTCCCGTCGCTTGCACCTGCACTTCCTGCACAGCCCGGTGGAGATCGTGGATTCCGCGGAGACCCCGGGCAAGGTTGCCGCGATCAAGTTCGAGCGCACCGAGCTGGACGGCACGGGCAATGCGCGCGGTACCGGCGAGGTCGTCGACTACCCGGTCCAGGCCGTGTACCGCGCCATCGGCTACTTCGGTTCCGCCCTGCCGGACGTAGAGTTCGACCACCGTCGTGGGGTCGTCGCGAACGACGGCGGCCGCGTGCTGGACGCTTCCGGCGAGCACGTTCCGGGCTTGTACGCCACGGGTTGGATCAAGCGCGGCCCCGTCGGCCTGATCGGCCACACCAAGGGTGACGCGCTGGAGACGGTCACCTACCTCCTGGAAGACCGCGAAAACCTGCCGTTGGCCGCAGTTCCCGAGGCGGACGCCGTCGTCGAACTCCTGGACGCCCGCGGCGTGAAGTTCACCAGTTGGGAAGGCTGGCTGGCACTGGACGCCCACGAGCTCGCTTTGGGCGCCGCCGCTTCCGAGGCCGGCACCTCGCACGGCGTCGAGGTCAAGCGCGAACGCATCAAGGTGGTGCCGCGTGAGGACATGGTGGACATTTCCCGCGACGGCGTGGCCGCCCAGGTCTAGTTTCTACAACGCGGGGTCACTTAGCGCCCATCCGGAGCATCGGAATGGGCGCTAAGTGACCCCGCGTTGCGTGTTCTCGGGGATAGACTCTCCGCATGGACGTCGTCGTCGTCGAAACGACCCAATTGGGGGACCGCAGCTACCTCGTTCATGACGGCACGGTGGCGCTCGTGATCGACCCCCAGCGTGATACCGACCGCGTCGAAACGGCAGCGCGTTCTGCGGGGGTGGTCATCACGCATGTCGCTGAGACCCACCTCCACAACGACTACCTCACGGGTGGCCTCCTCCTTGCCCGGCACCAGAACGCCCGCTATTTGGTGAATGCCGCGGACAGCGTGTCGTTTAAGCGGGAACCGGTGGTTCCGGGGGAGACGTTCAAGGTAGGCAGGCTTTCCGTCAAGCCAGTGGCCACCCCGGGCCACACGCACACCCATCTGGCCTATGTGGTTTCAGACCCCGACGCCGGCACTGGCGTCCGGCAAGCGGTGTTTTCCGGGGGCAGCCTGCTCTACGGTTCTGTGGGCCGGACTGATTTGATTGCTCCGGAGGACACCGCCGGACTGGCCCATGACCAGTACGCCTCGGTCCGGCGGCTCCTTGCTGAGGCAGCGCCGGAGGCGATCCTGTATCCAACCCATGGCTTCGGTTCGTTCTGCTCCATCGGTCCTGCGAGCAGGATCCCGGCATCGACGATCGGGGAGCAGGCCGCCACCAACCACGCACTCACCGACCCGGACGAAGACCATTTTGTCAGGCACCTCCTGACGAATATCACGGCATACCCGAGCTATTACGCGCACATGAGTCCGCTCAACGCCGTGGGTCCGGGGCCCGCGATGCTCGAGGTGCCGGAATCGTTGGAGCCCGCGGAGCTGGAGCGCAGGCTCGAGGCCGGAGAATGGGTGGTTGACCTGCGCAACCGGGTCGCATTCGCCGCGAGCCACCTGCGCGGCAGCGTGGCCTTTGAATACGGGACAGGATCGAGCTTCACGAGCTACCTTGGCTGGGTCCTGCCATGGAACCAGCCGCTGACTTTGCTGGGCGCCCATGCCGACGTCGAAAAGGCCATCCGTGACCTCGCAAGGATCGGATTCGACTCCCCGGATGCCGCCGTCGGCGAGGATCCCGGGGCTCTGGCACCAGGCGCATCGTTGGTGCACTATCCGATCACCGACTGGACGGGGCTGGTGCGGGACCGAACCCCCGGCGAAACCGTGCTGGACGTGCGCCGCACCGAGGAATTTTCCGCCTCCCACGTCCAAGGCGCGGCGAACGTTCCACTGCACGAGCTTTTGCTCCGGCTGGACGAACTGCCGGATTCCAGGATCTGGGTGCATTGCACCTCCGGCTACCGGGCCAACGTCGCCGCAAGCCTGCTGCATCGTGCCGGCCGCGACGTGGTGCTCATCGACGCACTCTTCCGTGAGGCAGCCGACGCCGGCGTCGAGCTGACGCGCGCCGCTCCGGCGTAGGTGAGCGGGCGTTGGTCAAAAGCCTGTCGTAGGTGAGCGGGCGTTGGGGGAAACGCCGATATAGGTGAGCGGGCGTCAGCTGTTGATCCATTCCGCCGCGAAGTCCAGGTTGCGGTAGACGCTCGCGACGGCGGCAGCCTCGTCGCGTGCCTCGATGGCGTCGGCGAGCTCGTCGTGGCCTTCGTGCGGGATGCCGTTGAAGCCGGCCTTGCGCTGCTGGCGCAGGAGATCGTCGTTGAAGACCCCGCCGAAGGACACATACAGCTGGTGCAGCAACGGGTTGCCCGAAGCCAGCGCCACCCGTTCGTGGAAATCCCAATCGGCCCGGGCCCAGGCAGGGTAGTCGGCGGCGAGCCACGCGTCGTGGCGTCGTTGGAGAAGGGCCCGCATGGCGGCGATGTCCTCGGCCGTGGCATGCTTCGTCGCCAGTCGGGCGGCCTGGGTGTCGAGCCCCACCCGGACCTCGACTACGTGCTCCTGCGTATGTTCCTTGTACATGCGTTGGGCTGCGCCGGAGATTTCGCTCGTGGCCCGGACATAGGTACCGTCACCGCGGCGGACCTCCAACATGCCGCTGTGCGCCAAGGCCTTGATGGCTTCGCGGAGTGTCCCGCGGGAGACTCCGAGCGAGGCCATGAGTTCCGGCTCGGCCGGAATCTTTTCCTGCAGCGGCCACTCTCCGGACTGGATCATGCCGCGCAGTTGCCTGGTGACTTCCTCGGCCAAGACGGGCCGGTGCGAAGGGGTCAGGCTCATGCCACGGGCCTCGGTCCGGCCTTGATCGGCGTGCGTTTGCTGGTCAGCTGGTGGCAGGTGACCATGAGGGCCAGGGCCGCCAGGGCCAGGAGCGAGAGCGGGAGGGTCCAAGCGCCGGTGGCACTGTGGAGCAGGCCCATGCCGAACGGTCCCAACGCCGCGATCAAGTACCCCACGGACTGGGCGACGGTCGACATGGCGGTGGTCTCCGCCGTCGTACGCCCGCTGCGGCTGATGATCACCAAGACCAAGGGGAAGATGCCCAGGCCGAAACCGAACATTACGGCGGGAACCGAGGCCAACGACGTCGGGAGCAACAGCATCGCCGGGACCGCCAGAAGGGTGGTCCCGCTACCCAGGTACAAGGCCGGCCGCATCATGCCGGGTCGCGAGCCAATGGCCAGGAGGATCATGCCGGCGGCCACTGAAACCAGCTGCATGAGTCCGAACTGCAGGCCGCTCTCGGAGGCGCTGAGTCCTTGGGTTGTCAGGATGTAGGCAAACCAACTCATCACGGCATACGCCAGGAGGGCCTGCAACGTGAAGATGGAAGTGATGAGGAATCCCAACCGGGTGCGCAGGAGGGGCCACATGGATACGCGCTCCTGGTTGGCCTTCCGTGAAGTGCGATGGGTGTGGAGGACCATCGGGAGGAAGCCAAGAAGTGCGGCGACGCCAAGGAGGCCCCACGCCGCCAATCCCATCGACGGCGAGCCTAGTTGTTGGGCCAAGGGGACGCTGATTGCGGCGGCGAAGGTGGCACCGCCGGACATGGTGAACGTGTAGAGGCCGGTCATCAGGGAGGTCTTGCTTGCATAGTGCTCGCGGATGTATGAAGGCATGGCCACGTTGCACACCGCCAGGCCGGACATCGCCAGCACTGTTCCGGCGAGGAGGGCGCCGGTCGCGGGCACGCTGCGGACCAGGAGCCCGGCCGCCAGCATGGCCAGCGCCACGAAGATCGACTTCTCGACGCCGATCCGGCGAGACAGCCACGAGGTTCCCAGTCCTGCCACGGCGAAGCACAACAAGGGGATGGACGGAAGAATCGACGCGACGAGCGCCCCGTAGCCGAGGGATGCCTGTAGATCGTGGAACAGCGCCGCCGCGCTGGTGATGCCGGCGCGCAGGTTAAGGCCGATCAAGATGACGGCGATGATCCCGACGACGGCGACCACCCGGGATTTCGGCGCCACCGTGCCGCCGCTGGTGGGCACAGTTGTTGCTTCCGTTGCGTGGGGAGTCGGGTGAGTTGAGGCCATGCTTAAAGGTTAGACGTTTGATGTTTGGCGCGGGAAGTTTTGTGGTGGAAATCTCCCGGTTGAAGTCCGGGCGCTGGTAGTCTCGCAAATGTTGCTGGCCAGGAACACGGTTCTGGGCAGGTTATGAACATTTTTTGGGGGAAGAATGCAGAACTGGCCCTTTACTGTCGTGCTCGCTGCTGTCGGAGTTTTTACTCTTGGCGCTTGCGGCGCGCCGTCGTCAGCACCACCTCCGAGCGCCGCCGCACCACCTTCAGCGCCCTCGACGCCTCCGTCGCCACCGTCGCCCGCACCGAGCGTATCCGCGCCGGACTCTCTCGTCACTGATGCGCTGAAGAACGTGCAATGCGCGGCCGACGCTCACGGCATCTGGTCTTTCTCCGGGACGCTGCACAACACCGGAACTGCGTCCGTGAAGTACACGATCGCAATCGCCGTGGGAACGACAAGCAGCGTGGCCGGGCACGCGATGATCGAGAAGGAAGTCGCTGCCGGCGCCAGCACGGAAGTCCGCGCAGCAGAAGTCGCCCAGGCGGCACCTGCCGGCTCCACGTGTGATGCGGTGGTCTCAAAGTGACGGGAAACAGCGCCACCCGGGCTATCCGTGTCTTAGCAACGTTTGTCCTGACCGCCGTTGTCGCCGCCGGGCTCGCGCCCACGGCGGCAACCGCCGTCGGTCTCCCAGCAGTGGAGTCTCCGACGCCGTCTCCCGCCGTTTCAACGTCTCCCGCACCTTCCGCAACCCCCGCCCCTCAGCCGAGCAACCGCACGGCCCCGGCTCAGGAACCGACGGGGATGCCAGCGACAACGGCGCCAACGGCGCCCTCCTCGGTGCCCGCGCCCGCTCCGACCCGGGACGTGGCGCCCGGAGCCCCGCCGAACCTCGCTGCGACAGCCGTCGACATCGTTCCTACAGGAGCGATCGCGGCCAAATGGCAGCTACTGGGCGGTGCGGGGGGACCTTTGGGGGCCGCGACAGCGGATCAATCTTGCGATCAGAATCTCCTTTGCGTCCAGGTGTTCACTGGCGGGAGCATCTATTCCACGCCGCTCACTGGTGCCAACGCGGTGCTGCTCACGGCAGGAAAGACCGGGCCCCGATGGCACGAAAGCGGACAGCTTTCCGCGTTCGGCTATCCCCTCGGCGAGGAAAAATGCGATAGCAATGGCTGCTATCAGAAGTTCTCCAGTGGTTTGGATATCACCTGGAGCGCGCTCGGCGGTCCCCAGACTGTCTGGACCAAAGGCGGCATCGGTGACGCCTTTTTCCGCTTATATGGTGGCTACGCCCAAGCGGGGTACCCCACGAGCCCGGAACTATGCGATTTGGTGAACTCCGGGTGCCAGCAAAGCTTCGGGAATCTGAGAATTCTCTGGAGTTCGGCGTCGGGAGCGTCCGGAGTGTGGACACCAGGGGCTATTGGCGCAGCGTTTGCTGCGGCCGGAGCTGAATCTGGCTGGCTGGGGTATCCGACAACCCGCGAGACCTGCGGACTCAAGGCCAATGGCTGTTACCAGATGTACCAGCACGGAGCCATCATCTGGTCACCGGCCAGCGGGGCACGGACAAGCCACGGCGGCATTCGCTCTGCGTGGGCCAGTGCGGGCTTCGAAAACGGGCGGTTTGGCTATCCCGTTTCCGACGAAATCTGCGGCCAGCCAGCATCCGGTTGCCTTCAGCAGTTCCAAGGCGGCACCATCTACTGGTCGCCGCAGACCGGGGCGAATGGCGTCAACGGCGGCATCCGTTCCCAGTACGACAACATGGGCGGGCTGACGGGCGGCTATCTAGGCTATCCCCTCGAAGGCGAGGTGTGCGGGCAGCGCGGCGGCGGGTGTTACCAGTGGTTCCAAGGCGGCCTGATTTTCTGGTCGCCGGTCACCGGTGCGCAACCCATCCGGGGAGGCATGAAGGCGAAATACGAGCAAATGGGCTGGCATTTGGGGTACCTCGGCTATCCGGCCACCCCCGAGACGTGCATCAACGGTGAATGTGTCCAAGCCTTCCAAGGCGGATATTTGACGTGGACGCCAGCCGGGGCCCGAGACTACCGGCACAGCGAGTGCACGGGTTTGAACGATGGCCGGGTGAAGTACCCTTCCGGCGATGCCAACCACGTGACCTTGGTGTACACGGCAGCCTATGGCCAGTCCTACGCTGGTGTTGCGTATTGCAAGCGGGTGGCAGGAACGTATGTAACTGAGTGGACCACGAACGGATTTGTGGGGGCCAGTGGATTCAAGCCGCCTGGGGTTGCCTCCGGTCCTACCCGCTACAACTACTCGCCCACGGGCTGGTTCTCCGTTACGGAGGCATTCGGCCTGGGTAATCCAGGGACGGCCCTTCCGTACCGCATGTTGAATCCCCGTTCACGCTGGGGTGGAAATCCATGGACCGACACTTACAACACGTACTTCGAGTCCAGCTCGTGGGTGGGCTATGACGAGAACATGTGGTACTTCGCAACCCGCCCCCAGCATGATTACCGGCAAGGGGCCGTCCTCAACTACAACCGTCCGCCGGACTCGCCGATCACCCAAGACGCCGGATTTGCGATCTTCCTGCACGAAAACAAGGTTCCAACCGCTGGATGCATATCGCTGGACGATTGGGCTGTTGTGGACTTCCTGCAAAAGTCGACGCCCGGGGACAGAATCATCATGGGTGTTGCCGCCGACATCTTCCGCTAGGCCCCCGTCGCGGTCCGGCTACCGATCCTCGGGTCTCAGCCGGGCCGCGAAAAGCCCTCAGCGCGGGTTGCGCGATCCCAGCCGTTGCACAGCCAGGGCAAGCCACAACTGCACCCGGTCCGGCGTCTGGGCAGGATCGTAGCCGGTGAGGTCCGTGATTTGCGCCAAGCGGTAGCGCACCGTATTGCGGTGCAGGGTCAGGGCTTCGGCGACGGCGGCCACCGAACCATTGTGGTTGAGGTAGCTTTCCAGGGTCGGAACGAGCTCGGAGCCGTGCGCGGCGTCGAACTTGCGCAGGGGAGTGAGCGCCTCGCTGGCCATGTCCGCCAGCGGCACATCCTCGCTGGCCAGCAACAGCGAGGTCAGGCTGAGCCGCTCAGGTTCGTTGACCGGCAGGCCGTGCGCCACGGCGTCGCGCGCTTCGAAGTAACTCCAGCGCACGCCGTTCGGCTTCGTGTAGGCGCCGCCGATCCCGATCGCCGCGTGGATCCCGGCTTCCAAAAGGTGATCACTGAGGTCCTTCGCGAGCGCGCTCGCGGAACTGCCGTCGTCGGGCACTACCGTCACCAGGTCCTTCCCGACGACGGCGGTCACCCCGCCGTCGAGCGATTGCGGAAGCGAGGTGCTACCGAGTTGTTTGTGGTGGGCGGCCGAGACCACCAGCAGCACCACGTTCTTGCGGGTGCTGTTGATTCCGACGCCGGCCAGGCGGCGGGCGCCCTCCACCGTGTCCAGGGTTCCGTGGATGACGTCGTCCAGCACCTGGCCCGCCAGGGCCCGCTGGCTCTGGCGCTGCTTGACCATGTTGTTGAGTTCCACGCTGATCAGGTTCTGCGCATAACTGACGATTCCGGTGTCGCCGAAGGGCTGCTTGATCCATAGGGTGCAGGCGTCGCGGCGGCCGGTTGGGATGGGGAAGGACGCCCAGTCGTCGGCCGTCGGTGCGGGGTTGCCGGCCACGCTGTTGTAGAGCTGGGCACTGAACTGCGTGAGCGCGATGTCGGTCCGGAGCATGCTGCCCAACTGCTTGAGCAGTTCGCCGAGTCCGCCACCGGTCAGCAAGGCCCGGGCCAGGATCTGGTGGCCGGCGATGAGGCGCTCCAGCTTCGAGTAGTGGTCGGCGGACTGGGAGTCGGCCACGAGTTTGCCGATGGCGATGAAAGGGGTTTCGTACGGGACTTCCACGAGGGGCAGGCCCCAGCGGTTCGCTTCCGCAATGAGGGCGGGGGGCACGGACTCGTGGGTCAGCCCGGTGCCGAAGCCGATGCCGACGGCTCCCGCGCGCTGTACCTGGCGCACGAAGCGGCGCTGTTCCGCGGCCCCGCTGAGCCTGAGGCCGGTGGTCAGGATCAGCTCGCCGCCGTTGAGGAAGCGTTGGGGATCCTCCTGCTCGGTCACGGCCACCCAACGGATATCTTCGTTCCAAGTGGTTTCCGCGAGGCCGGCTTTCCGGAGCCGCAGAGAGGGGACGGCGACGAGCGCGGCGAGTGACATTGCCATGCCAAAAAGGATATCCCGGCACTGGTCATTCGCACTAAGTCGGGGTGGTCGGGGTGTGCACCTGACTATTCCGCGCCGCGGGGTGCTGGCATAGGCTCGGAGCAGCTGCAACCAATGCCTAGACACCGAAAGAGGTTGTACACCGTGGTCCAAACCTTGCAGAACTTCATCAACGGCGAGTTCGTCACGCCGGCAGGCACCGAACTGCTCGACATCGTGAACCCCACCAACGGGGAGATTGTCGCTCACGCGCCTATCTCCACGGCGGCCGACGTCGATGCGGCCATGAACGCGGCGAAGGAAGCCTTCAAGTCCTGGAAGCATGTCACTCCAGGCCAGCGACAGCTCATGCTGCTCAAGCTCGCCGATGCTATCGAGGCCAACAGCGATGAGCTCGTTGAGGCACAGCACCGCAACACCGGCCAGGTCCGCGCCCTCATCGCATCCGAGGAAGTTGCCGCTGGTGCGGACCAGCTCCGCTTCTTCGCCGGCGCCGCGCGCATCATGGAAGGCAAGTCCGCCGGCGAGTATTTCGAGGGCCACACCTCGTACGTCCGCCGCGAACCGATCGGCGTCGTCGCCCAGGTTGCACCCTGGAACTACCCGTTCCTCATGGGCATCTGGAAGATCGGCCCCGCCCTCGCAGCAGGCAACACCGTTGTTCTCAAGCCCTCCGACACCACTCCGGAATCCACCTTGGTCCTGGCCCGCCTGGCGGGGGAGATCTTCCCGGCCGGCGTTCTCAACGTGGTCCTCGGCAACGCGGCCACCGGCTCCATGATGGTGGAGCACAAGGTCCCGGGCCTCGTCTCGATCACGGGTTCCGTACGTGCCGGCATTGCCGTGGCCAGCGGGGCGGCCAAGGGCCTCAAGCGTGCCCACCTGG
Source organism: Arthrobacter sp. FW306-2-2C-D06B (assembly GCF_021789175.1). Taxonomy (NCBI): domain Bacteria; kingdom Bacillati; phylum Actinomycetota; class Actinomycetes; order Micrococcales; family Micrococcaceae; genus Arthrobacter; species Arthrobacter sp. FW306-2-2C-D06B. Next base: position 3,581,603 of record NZ_CP084560.1, on the reverse strand, counting down.
AACTTGGCGGCAAGGCCCCGGCCATAGTCTTCAAGGATGCCGACATCAAGAAGAGCGCAGCGGCCATCGCCGAATTCGCCTTCTTCAATGCCGGCCAGGACTGCACGGCCATCACCCGCGTGCTGATTGAAGATTCGATCCACGACGACGTGGTTGCCGCCATGGTGGAACACACCAAGACGCTGCACACTGGTTCGCAGAACGACGAGGAAAACTACTTCGGCCCGCTCAACAACGTGAACCACTTCAATGCCGTGAACTCGGTAGTGGAGCACCTGCCGGCCAACTGCAAGATCGAAACCGGCGGCCACCGTGCCGGTGACAAGGGCTTCTTCTTCGAGCCCACCATCATCACCGGCGCCAAGCAGAGCGACGACGTCGTCCAGAAGGAAACCTTCGGACCCGTCATCACCGTCCAGAAGTTCACCACCGAAGCCGAGGCACTCGAGCTGGCCAACGATGTCGAATACGCCCTGGCTTCCAGCGTCTGGACCACGGACCACGGCACCGCCATGCGGATGAGCCGCGACCTGGACTTCGGCGCGGTCTGGATCAACACCCACATCCTGCTGACCGCTGAGATGCCCCACGGCGGCTTCAAGCAGTCCGGTTACGGCAAGGACCTGTCCATGTACGGCGTCGAGGACTACACGCGCATCAAGCACGTCATGTCTGCACTGGACGCCTAATCCCCACCGGCACCCTAACCTCGCTCCGCTTCGGCCAGGGAACCCTGCCGGCGTGGCCCCATAGCCGGCACACGGCACGCAAAAGTAAGAAAGAAAGAACCATCATGACCGCAACAGCACATGAAATCACCTACCGCCTGGACCAGAAGCGCAGCATCAACGGCGCCTTCCCCGGCCCCAGGTCACAGGCCCTGAACGAGCGCCGCGCGGCCGTCGTCGCGGCCGGCGTGTCCTCGGGCGTGCCCGTTTACGTTGAGGACGCCGATGGCGGCATCATCCGCGACGTCGACGGCAACTCCTTCATCGACCTCGGCTCGGGCATCGCGGTGACCAGCGTGGGCGCTTCGGATCCCGCCGTCGTCGCAGCCGTCCAGGACGCTGCAGCGCACTTCACCCACACCTGTTTCATGGTCACGCCGTACGAGGGCTATGTCGCCGTCGCCGAGCAGCTGAACCGCCTCACCCCGGGCGACCACGAGAAGCGCACCGTGCTTTTCAACTCCGGTGCCGAAGCAGTGGAGAACGCCGTCAAGGTGGCGCGCCTGGCAACCGGCCGTGACGCCGTCGTCGCCTTCGACCACGCCTACCACGGCCGCACCAACCTGACCATGGCACTCACCGCCAAGGCCATGCCGTACAAGACCAACTTCGGCCCGTTCGCGCCCGAGGTCTACCGCATGCCGATGAGCTACCCGTTCCGCGAGGAAAACCCGGAGATCACCGGTGCCGAGGCCGCCAAGCGCGCCATCACCATGATCGAGAAGCAGATCGGCGGCGACCAGGTTGCCGCGATCATCATCGAACCGATCCAGGGCGAGGGCGGCTTCATTGTTCCCGCCGAGGGCTTCCTGCCGGCACTGTCCGCATGGGCCAAGGACAAGGGCATCGTCTTCATTGCGGACGAGGTCCAGTCCGGTTTCTGCCGCACGGGTGAATGGTTCGCCGTCAACCACGAGGGTGTTGTCCCGGACATCATCACCATGGCCAAGGGCATTGCCGGCGGCCTCCCGTTGTCCGCGATCACAGGCCGCGCTGACCTGCTCGACGCCGTCCACCCGGGCGGCCTCGGCGGCACCTACGGTGGCAACCCGGTTGCCTGTGCTGCGGCTCTTGCTGCCATCGGCACCATGGAACAGCACGACCTCAACGCCCGCGCACGCCACATCGAGGAAATCGCACTCGGCCGCTTGCGTGAACTTGCTGCTGAGGTTCCCGCGATCGGCGACGTCCGTGGACGCGGTGCCATGCTGGCGATCGAACTGGTCCAGGCCGGATCCAAGGAACCGAACGCGGAACTGACCAAGGCTGTTGCCGCCGCGTGCCTCCAGGAAGGCGTCATCATCCTGACCTGCGGCACCTACGGCAACGTGATCCGTCTGCTGCCGCCGCTTGTCATCAGCGACGAACTGCTCCTGGACGGCCTCGAGGTCCTGGCAGCGGCCATCAAGGCCAACGCTTAGCCACAACCTTCAGGTGGACATGCCCGCCTCTAGGTTCAAGGGATGGACATAGTGCGACTATGTCCATCCCTTGCGTTTAACAATGAGCATGTCCAGTGGACGCCAATGAGCATGTCCATTGGTGCTGGGTAGCGCTGAGCATGTCCGGGGGTCCTAGGCCCCACTGAGCCGTGCGCTTTTCCTGATGACCGAGTTCTTGCGTGCCGTGCGCAGCATATCGAGGGTCAGGAGCAGCAACGCCAGCCACACGATCCCGAAGCCAACCCAACGGTCGGGGGTCATGGCCTCGTGGAAGACGGCCAGCGCCACGATGAACTGGAGTACCGGCGCGAAGTATTGCAGCAGGCCGATGGTGGTCATGGGAAGGCGGCGTGCGGAGGCACCGAAGAACAGGAGCGGCACGGCCGTGATGATGCCTGAAGCCGCCAATAGCCAGAAGTGGCCCGGGCCGTTGCTTCCCAAAGTCCCGGCTCCCGTGAGGCCGAGGACAATCATGGTGGCGCCGGCGATCGGCGCGAGGACCACGGTCTCCACGGTGAGGCTCGTGATGGCGTTGACCTTGGGCCCCACGCGCTTCTTCACGAAACCGTAAAGTCCAAAGCTGAACGCCAGGACCAGCGCGATCCACGGCAGCTTGCCATAGGAAACCGTCAAGACGCCGACGGCGATGAAGCCGATCCCGACGGCGGCCCACTGGAGCGGGCGGAGCTTTTCCTTCAGGACGAACACGCCAAGGAGCACCGACACGAGCGGATTGATGAAGTAGCCGAGCGAGGCTTCGACCGCATGTCCGGTGGTGACGCCGAAGGTGTAGGTCAGCCAGTTGATGGCGATCAGTCCGGCAGCGACGGCGAGTGGCCCCAGGACCGTCCGGTCCCTGAAGGCATTGCCGAGGAGGCGCCACGTCCGGGTGATGGTGATGAGAAGGGCGCAGAAAATGAGCGACCACACCACCCGGTTCGCGACGATTTCCACTGCACTGGCGGGTTGCAACACCAGGAAGTAGAGCGGAAGCAGCCCCCACAGGCCGTACGCCCCGATACCGAACACCACACCCGCCGTCGTCTCCTTCTTGGCCGTGGCAGCGGCGGCGGCTGCTGTAGCCGAAGCATTCGAAGCGCTGGAAGCACTGGTGGCGGACTGGGCAGGCACGGTTTGCTCGGGCGTAGACACAAAGTCAACAACATCACACTTTGCGAACGTATTCCTGACCGTACGGCCGGAAAGTTATTGTGAGTTTCCTCGCCCGGTTGTGTCACCTCCCGCCACGTACTGACACTCCGGCCGCAACTGAGAACTAGAATTGGAAACTGCGCGCCCCACCACGCGGGGCGGATTCCCGTCTCAGAAGGGTTCACGGTGTCCAACTCGGCCGAAACCACCTCAAAACGTCCATTGCGCGTCGCTATTGTCGGCGCAGGGCCGGCCGGCGTGTACGCCGCGGATATCCTGACCAAATCGAATGAGGTCAAGGACGGCGACGTCGAGGTCAGCATCGACCTTTTCGAGGCATACCCCGCACCGTACGGCCTGATCCGCTATGGCGTGGCGCCGGACCACCCCCGCATCAAGGGCATCGTCAACGCGCTCCACAAGGTCCTGGACCGCGGAGACATCCGCTTCCTGGGCAACGTGACCTACGGCCGCGACCTCACGCTGCACGACTTCCGCGCCTTCTACGACGCGGTGATCTTCTCCACGGGGGCCATCAAGGACGCGGAGCTGAACATCCCCGGCATCGAGCTGGAAGGCTCCTTCGGCGGAGCCGACTTCGTCTCCTGGTATGACGGACACCCGGACGTGCCCCGCGAGTGGCCCCTGGATGCCAAGGAAGTGGCAGTCATCGGCAACGGCAACGTCGCGCTGGACGTGGCCCGCATGCTCTCGAAGCACGCAGATGACCTCCTGGTGACCGAAATCCCGGACAACGTCTATGCCGCCCTCAAAGCCTCCCCGGTCACGGACGTGCATGTCTTCGGGCGTCGCGGTCCCGCCCAGATCAAGTTCACTCCGCTGGAACTGCGCGAGCTCTCGCACTCCAACGACGTGGACATTGTGCTGTACCCGGAAGATTTCGAGTTTGACGAAGCTTCAGACGAGGCCATCCGCAGCAACAACCAGATCAAGACCATGGTCAACACGCTGACTAACTGGCTCGTCGAGGAACATGCCGAAGCCGAGCAGCCCTCGTCCCGCCGCCTGCACCTGCATTTCCTGCACAGCCCGGTGGAGATCGTTTCCGAAGACGGCTCCGGGAAGGTCTCCAGCATCAAGTTCGAGCGCATGCAGCTGGACGGCACGGGCAATGTCAAGGGCACCGGCGAGTTCGTGGACTATCCGATCCAGGCCGTCTACCGCGCCATCGGTTACCACGGTTCCCCGCTGGACGAGCTTGAGTACGACGCCCGCCGCGGGGTCATCCCCAACGACGGCGGACGGGTGCTGGGCGCCGACGGCAAGCCGGTACCCGGTATCTACGCCACCGGCTGGATCAAGCGCGGACCCGTCGGCCTGATCGGACACACCAAGGGCGACGCGCTGGAGACCATCGGCTGCCTCCTGGAGGACCGCCTCACGCTGCCCCCGGCCGAAAACCCGGACCCGCAGGCCATCATCAACCTCCTTGAAGAGCGGGGCATCGAGTACACCACCTGGGAAGGCTGGAACAAGCTCGATGCGCACGAAGTAGCCCTCGGCGCCGCATGGACAGCCGAAAACCCGGACGCCGGCGTCGTACGCGAACGCATCAAGGTGGTTCCGCGCGAGGACATGATCGAGATCTCGCGGGGCTAACGGCTCTCCGACGCCGTTCCCTGCCGAAACCGTGGGTGCGGACCGTGGGCTGCGTTCCGGAACCTAGCCTTCGGCCCGCAGCCGCGAATTCGACCGGACGACCCTTACTCGGCGTCGCCCCATAGGCAAAGCCTCGGCTCGCAACTAGACTGGCCGATACTGTGCTGCGTCCGGTTTTGGGAGTTCGATGAAGAATCCGATCCATCCGGCAGCTTCGGTCAATGATGTCGCCGAGCTGTTGCAGCGCCATGCCCGCGCTGGCCATGAGCAAATTGATACGTGGCGCTTTGGGCTTCCAGATGCCACGGAGCTTTCCGGTTTGCGTAGCCTAATCAAGGAGTCCTGGCAGCGTTCCGCGCAGTTCAAGGCGAACCCGGACCAGCCCGAAGCTCCCGTGGCCATGGACCTCGACGAGCTTGAGGAATACCGCCGCCAACACCCGCTGGCCATCATCATGCCGGTCATCCAGAAGCTCCTCATCCAGCCCAGCTATGAGAGCGGGCTGCTGGTGGCCGTGGGGGATGAGCTCGGCCGCCTGCTGTGGGTGGACGGAAATCCCGCGATGCGGCGCCGCGCCGAAGGCATGATGTTCGTGGCAGGCGCGGACTGGTCCGAAGCCGCCGTCGGGACGAGCGCCCCCGGCACGGCGCTCGCCTTGGGCCGCGGCATCCAGATTTCCGGCGCCGAGCACTACAAACGCTCCGTCCACCCGTGGAGCTGCACGGCGGTGCCTTTCCATGACCCTGACTCCGGCGCGCTCCTCGGCGTCGTCGACATCACCGGCACGGAAGCCGCCGTCGCACCCCACACGCTTTCCCTCGTTGAAGCAACCGTGGCGGCAGCGCAGGCACAATTGCGCGTGGAAAGGCTCCAGCTCGCGGCCACTAAGCACTCGACGCCTGCCCGACGCCGGATCTCGCCTTCCGCCGTCGGCTCGCGCCAGGGCAACGGGCTCTACCGGAACAGCCTCCAGCTGCTGGGCCGGGACCAGGCCCTGTTGAGCATGGGAGGACGCAGCATTCCGCTTTCCGCGAGGCACAGCGAGATCCTGGCGTTGCTGGGAGCCCGTCCCGAGGGGCTCAGTGCCGAGGAGCTCGCTCTGGCCCTTTATCCGGGAGATGGATTCACCGTCACCCTCCGGGCCGAAATGGTGCGCCTGCGCAAAGTCCTGCACGAACTCGACCCCGCGGCAGTTCCGGAATCCCGCCCCTACCGGCTCCCGATCGACCTCGGCCAGGACGCCGCCCAGGTCCTGTCTTGCCTGCAGCGGGGCGCCCACCGCATTGCCTTGGAGATCTACAAAGGCGCCGTCCTTCCGCATTCCGAAGCGCCCGGCATTGTGGAGCTCCGCGAGAAGGTCTCGGCGCTCTTGCGCGAGGCGGTCCTCAACGACGGCAGTGCCGAGGCGCTGCTCAAGTATGCCGGGCTGCCGGAGGCGAAGAACGACGTCGATGTGCGGCTTGCCGCCCTCAAGCTCCTGCCGCCGCGCTCACCCAAGCGGGCTTCCGTCGTCGCCGAGCTTGAACGCCTGGAAACCGAACTGTCGGCCTGACGCGGGCCCCTCGTGTGGCACTCGGCAAATACGGAGTTTCGGCCCGTATCGTAGAACCGAGCCAAACGAAAGAAGCTTCCTCCGTGTTGAACAAACGCCTCGCCGTTGCCCTGACCGTTTTCGGACTCCTCGCCGGAGTCACAGCCTGCGGGGCGCCCGCCCAGACAGCGCCCGCATCGGCAACGCCTTCGGCTTCGGCCACAACAGCTGCCGCCGCCGGCTGGGAACTCGATCCGGCCGCCGGCGCCCAGAGAATCAAGGCCGCGGGCCTGGATGTCCTCACCGCCGAAGGCACCGCCGAGCACTATCACGCCCACCTGGACGTCCTCGTTGATGGGAAAGCCGTCACGGTCCCGGCCGAGATCGGCTTCAGCTTCGGGGCCGACGGGCAGCCCAACGGAATCTCGGCGCTTCACACCCACGACACCTCCGGCGTCATCCACATCGAAGCGCCTACGCCCGGACTGAAGTACACCCTGGGCCAGGTCCTCAGTGAGTGGGGAGTCCTGGACGGTAAAGATGCCACCGGAGCACCGCACAGCGGGACCGGCGGCTGGACCGCCTACGTAAACGGCGCAAAGCAGAGTGGGCCGGTGTCCGACGTTGTGCTCAAAGCCCACGACGAAGTGGTGCTCTCCTTTGGTGCCGCACCTTCGCCGGTTCCAAGCTCCTACAATTTCCCCGCGGGCCTTTAGCTTCCGACCCCTGTAGGTGGGTACCGCCCGGACGTGATCTGAAACACAGGGTTGCAACCTGCTTGCAACCTTCCCGCTCCTACGCTGATGGCACAGCAAAGCCACCATCATGCGGAGCAAAGGAGCTACAGATGACTGTTTATGCACAGCCGGGTGCCGAGGGTTCGAAGGTCACGTTCAAGGACCGTTACGAGAACTGGATCGGCGGCGAATGGGTTGCCCCAGTCAAGGGGCAATACTTCGAGAACATCACCCCGGTGACCGGGAAGGCCTTCTGCGAGGTAGCGCGGGGCACAGCCGAGGACATCGAGCTCGCACTGGACGCCGCGCACAAAATAGCGCCGTCCTGGGGCAAGACCTCCGCGACCGAACGCGCCGCGATCCTGAACAAGATCGCCGACCGGATCGACGAGAATACCGAGCTGTTGGCCGTCGCCGAAACCTGGGACAACGGCAAGCCCATCCGGGAAACCCTCAACGCGGACATCCCCCTCGCGGCGGACCACTTCCGCTACTTCGCCTCCGCGATCCGCGCCCAGGAAGGCCACTTGTCCCAACTGGACGAGGACACCACGGCCTACCACTTCCGCGAGCCGCTGGGCGTCGTGGGCCAGATCATCCCGTGGAACTTCCCGATCCTGATGGCCGTGTGGAAGCTCGCCCCGGCACTGGCCGCGGGCAACGCCGTCGTCCTCAAGCCCGCCGAGCAGACTCCGTCCTCCATCCTGGTGCTGATGGAACTGATCAGTGACCTGCTGCCCGCCGGCGTGGTCAACGTCGTCAACGGCTTCGGCGTCGAGGCCGGCAAGCCCCTGGCCTCCAGCCCGCGGATCCGCAAGATCGCCTTCACCGGCGAGACCACCACCGGCCGGCTCATCAGCCAGTACGCGTCCCAGAACCTGATCCCGGTGACCCTTGAACTGGGCGGCAAGAGCCCGAACATCTTCTTCGACGACGTCTCCGCCCAGAACGACGCGTTCTACGACAAGGCCCAGGAAGGCTTCACGCTCTTCGCCTTCAACCAGGGCGAAGTCTGCACCTGCCCTTCCCGCGCCCTGGTCCAGGAAGGCATCTACGACTCCTTCATGGCCGACGCCGTGGCCCGAACGCAGAAAATCATCCAGGGCAACCCGTTGGACACCGACACCCAGCTCGGTGCCCAGGCCTCCAACGACCAGCTGGAGAAGATCCTTTCCTACATCGACATCGGAAAGCAGGAGGGTGCCAAGGTCCTCACCGGCGGCGCCCGCGCGCAGCTCGACGGCGACCTGGCCGGCGGCTACTACGTCCAGCCGACCATCTTCGAGGGCCACAACCGGATGCGGATCTTCCAGGAGGAGATCTTCGGCCCCGTGGTGTCCGTGACGAAGTTCAGCGACTACAACGACGCCATCGGCATCGCCAACGACACCCTCTACGGACTCGGCGCCGGTGTCTGGTCCCGCAATGGCAACGTCGCCTACCGGGCGGGCCGGGAAATCCAGGCCGGCCGTGTCTGGGTCAACAACTACCACGCCTACCCGGCCGGCGCCGCGTTCGGCGGGTACAAGTCCTCCGGCATTGGTCGTGAGAACCACGCAATGATGCTGGACCACTACCAGCAGACCAAGAACCTCCTGGTCAGCTACAACGAGAACAAGCTCGGCTTCTTCTAAGCCGCACTTAATCCGGCGGGGAGTGTTCAGCACAGATCACTCCCCGCCGAACCACCCTGGCCATCCCTCAGGAAAGCAGCAGTTCCCCTCGAGAAACGCTTTAACGACGCAAGGATTTCGCCAATGACGACGACAATGCAAGCAGCCGTAGTAACTGAATTCGGTAAAGACCTTCAGATCCAGTCCCTTCCGATTCCCACGCCCGGCCGCGGAGAGGCGTTGGTCCGGGTCCTGACCACCGGGGTGTGCCACACGGACCTGCATGCCGCGGAGGGGGACTGGCCGGTCAAGCCTTCACCGCCGTTCGTGCCCGGCCATGAAGGGGTGGGCGAAGTGGTGGCGCTCGGTGAGGGCGTGACGGATCTGGCGGTCGGGGACCTGGTGGGCAATGCCTGGCTTTGGTCCGCGTGTGGCGATTGCCAGTTCTGCCGGACGGGTTGGGAAACGCTGTGCGAGGCCCAGAAGAACGCCGGCTACAGCGTGGATGGTTCCTTCGGGGAGTACATGCTGGTGGACAGCCGGTTCGCTGCGCGGATTCCGGCTGGTTCGGATCCGGTGGAGGTCGCTCCGGTGCTGTGCGCCGGAGTCACCGTCTACAAGGGCTTGAAGATGACCGAGGCCAAGCCGGGCCAGTGGGTCACGATTTCCGGTATCGGCGGGCTGGGTCATATCGCGGTGCAGTACGCGGTGGCCATGGGCTTGCGGGTTGCCGCGGTGGACATCGCAGATGACAAGCTTGCCCTCGCCAAGAAGCATGGTGCCGAGCTGACGGTCAACGCGTTGCACGAAGATCCGGCGGAAGTCATCCAGCGGGAAACCGGAGGCTGCCATGGCGTCCTGGTCACGGCAGTCCACCCGTCGGCGTTCGGGCAGGCGATCGGCATGGCCCGGCGTGGCGGGACCATCGTCTTCAACGGACTCCCGCCGGGAGACTTCCCCGCGCCGATCTTCGAGATTGTGCTCAAGGGCCTGACCGTCCGTGGTTCGATCGTGGGAACACGCCAGGACCTGGAGGAAGCGCTGGACTTCTACGCGCAGGGCAAGATCCACCCGACCGTGTCCACACGCGAGCTCTCCGAGGTCAACGCGGTCCTTGACGAAATGAAGCACGCCAAGATCGACGGCCGCGTGGTGCTGAGGTTCTAATGCCCCACAACAGGCTTGACGCCGCAGTGACGCTACCCGGGGAAGACTTTTCCCGGGTGGCGCTCACCGCCGTTTCCATCGAACTGCTCCGCAAGTTGTGGGAGCAGCACGGTCCGCTCATGTTCCACCAGTCAGGTGGTTGCTGCGACGGTTCCTCACCCATGTGTTACCCCGCCGGCGAATTCATCACCGGCGATTCGGACGTTCTCCTCGGACTTTTCGACATCGGCCAGCCCGAACGGGCGCAGCCCTTGGAGTTCTGGATGTCCCGGGAGCAGTTCAATTACTGGTCCCACACACATCTGACGGTCGATGTGGTGGACGGCCGCGGGAGTGGCTTCTCCGTGGAATCTCCCGAGGGGAAACGCTTCCTGATCCGTTCCACCTTGATGGATTGGAACGTCCCCAAGCTCTGAAGATGTGCGGCGTTTGCGTCTCACGATTTGGGACAAATGTGGGGGTCCATTGGCTGGACACTACTCTTGATGAGTCTGTTTCTACCGCCTCATCAAGATTGTGGACTCCTTTATGAACCTCTTCCGGACCAAATCGATCGAGCAGTCCATTGCGGACGCCGATGAGCCCGGACGCAAGCTCAAGCGTTCCCTCAGCACCTGGGATCTGATGATCATGGGCGTTGCCGTTGCAGTCGGCGCCGGGATCTTCTCTGTCGGGGCCAAGGCGGCTGCGAACTTTGCCGGCCCCGCCGTGACGATTTCCTTCGCCGTCGCGGCCGTCACGTGCGCCTTGGCGATCATGTGCTACGCCGAATTCGCTACCGCAATCCCGGTTGCCGGGTCCGCCTACGTCTTCACCTACGCCACCATGGGTGAAGTCCTTGCCTGGATCATTGGCTGGAACCTCATCCTTGAACTGTTTACCGCTGCTGCCGTGATCGCCAAGTACTGGGGAATCTACTTGAGCAAAGTGTTTGCGCTCATGGGTGTGGACATGCCCCCGGCGTTGAACATCGGCGGTGTGGATCTCTATTGGGGCGCCTTCCTGATTGTTGCCATCTTCACGGTGCTCCTCGTGCTGGGCACCAAGCTGTCCGCCCGCGTGGGCAACGTCTTCACGATGATCAAGATCGCCGTGGTGCTGTTCGTTATTGTCGTCGGCTTCACGTACGTGAAATTCTCCAACTACGCGCCCTTTGTCCCGGCGTCACAACCTACAGGAGGCGCCGACGGGGCGGATGTCATGAAACAGTCCCTCTTCGGCTTCCTCACCGGTGCGGTTCCGGCGCAGTACGGAACGCTGGGCATCTTTGCCGGCGCAGCCTTGGTGTTCTTTGCGTTCATCGGCTTCGACGTGGTTGCCACCTCCGCGGAAGAGGTCAAGAACCCACAGAAGACGCTGCCCCGGGGGATCTTCGGTGGCCTGGCGCTCGTGACATTGCTCTACATCCTGGTCTCCCTCGCCTTGACCGGCATGGTGTCCTATACACAGCTGGCCGAAGCCAAGAACCCCACCCTGACCACGGCCTTCGAGGCGGTCGGAAACACCGACGCGGCCAAGGTCATTGCCTTTGGCTCCCTGATCGGTTTGACCACCGTCATCATGGTCCTGCTCATGGGCCTGGCCCGCGTCGTCCTCGCCATGAGCCGTGATGGCCTGCTTCCCCGCGCGCTGTCCAAGACGAGCGACAAGCGTTCGACGCCGGTCCGCCTCCAGATCATCTGCGGCGCGGCCGTAGCAATCGTCGCCGGTCTGACCAACGTGGATCTTCTCGAAGAAATGATCAACATCGGTACCCTCTCGGCCTTCGTCATGGTGAGCCTGGGCATCCTGGTCTTGCGTAAGAAGCGCCCGGATCTGAAGCCCGCTTTCCGGGTTCCGTTCGGCAAGGTCCTTCCCGTGGTCTCGGCGGTGCTGTGCGTCTACCTGATGACAAACCTGGCCGTGGAGACCTGGATCTTCTTCGCCATCTGGCTGGTAATCGGACTTGCCATCTACTTTGCCTACGGGCAGCGCCACTCCCGACTGAACGAGAAGTTCGCTTCCGCGAAGGCTGCGTTGTCCGGGAAGGCTGCGTTGTCCGGGAAGAGCGGCGACGACGAAGACAGCCTCAGCAGGGTCTAGGCGACCGGATCGAGGGGCTGCCCCAACGCTTTCGACCCCAACGACTACGACCCCAACGCTTTCGACTCGAGCGACTAGGGCGCCGCGTGCTCGTTGACCCACTCCACGAGCGGGCGCAGTACCTCCCAACGCTTGGCGATCTCTTCCTTGGCTGAGGGCTGGGACATCCATTCCGGTTCGCCCAAAGTCACTCCGGCAGACAACGACTTGTGCTTCAAGAGCTCGGCGCGGGGATGGTCTTTGTCGAAACCACGAGGCACGGTCTTGAGCTTCTCACCCTCCACTGCGAAACCGGCGGCGGCGATGGAATCGACGATTTTCTGGAGTTCCTCCCCGCTGGCCGGCGAATCCGTGGCGGCGCGGAAACGGGCAATCTGCTCCGGGGTGCGCGAGTGGCATCCGCCGCCGACCAGCAGGCCGTCTGCACTGAGCTGGAGGTAGTAGCCCACGCCCTCCTTGTCCGCTGCAAACGCTCCCTGTGCCGTCTTGTAAGGGGACTTGTCCTGGGAGAAGCGGACATCCCGGTTCGGACGGAATACCTTGCCCGGCCCGAAACGTGGCTCAAGCTCCTCCAGCAACAGCGTCAATGGCTCCTTCACGGCGGAGTCGTAGATGTCTTTGTGGGCCAACCACCATTCGCGGTTGTTGTTCTCTTCAAGTTCGGCATAGAAGGCGATGGCCTCTGCGGGGATCCCGGTGAATGTGCTCATACAAGGATCCTATGGATCACAATGCCGAGCTAGCCAGAGACATTCTCGGCTATGTGGAAAACCCGCCGCGGAACGGTAAACAGGCCCCGCTGTTCATAGGCATCAAAAAAGCAACCCCGCAGCGGAGAATCCGCAGCGGGGTTGCTTCGTTTATCGAGCTCGTTACAGCTTGTTGGCTGCCTCTGCAGCCGACTCGCCCTCGCCTGCGCCGAGGTTGGCGCGCAGCTTGGCGCCGAGTTCGGCGTCGACGTTGGTCCAGTACTGGATGGCGCGTTCCTTGATGCCGGGGCTCTTGACGCCGCCCACAGCGCCGGTGATGGTATCCAGCAGGCGGGCCTTGGCGCCGTCGTCGTAAACCTCGCGGTACAGCGCGCCGGCCTGGACGAAGTCGCTGTCCTCGGCGTGCAGGGAGTGTGCGGAGAGCGTCAGCTCGCCGTCGTTCTCCCAGCCGCCGGCCGGGTTCTGCGGCTCAACAGCGGCCGGGCCACCCACGGAGTTCGGTGCGTAGACCGGAACCGAAGGAGCATTGAACAGGTAACGTCCCGCGCCGTCCTGGCTGTAGTTGTTGACCTGGTTCTTCGGCTGGTTCACCGGGATCTGGGCGTGGTTGGTGCCCACGCGGTAGCGGTGTGCGTCGGCGTAGGAGAAGATGCGGGCCTGCAGCATCTTGTCCGGGGAGGCAGCGATACCCGGAACGAAGTTCGACGGCGCGAAGGTGGCCTGCTCGATCTGCGCGAAGTAGTTCTCCGGGTTCTTGTTGAGCTCCATGGTGCCCACGTGGATCAGCGGGTAGTCCGAGTGCGGCCACACCTTGGTGAGGTCGAACGGGTTGAAGCGGTACGTCTTGGCGTCTTCGTAAGGCATGACCTGGACGTGCAGTTCCCAGGACGGGAAGTTGCCGGCGGCGATGTTTTCCTGGAGGTCGCGGATGTAGAAGTCCGCGTCCGAGCCGGCCAGCTCAGCTGCCTGGTCGCCCGTGATGGTCTTGACGCCCTGGTTGGACTTGAAGTGGTACTTGACCCAGAAGCGCTCGCCCTCGGCGTTGATCCACTGGTAAGTGTGCGAGCCGTAGCCCTGCATTTCACGCCAGGAAGCCGGCAGGCCACGGTCGCCCATGAGCCAGGTGACCTGGTGCGCGGACTCGGGGGACAGGGTCCAGAAGTCCCACTGCATGTCGGCGTCGCGCAGGTGGGTGCCCGGGAGGCGCTTCTGGGAGTGGATGAAGTCGGGGAACTTGATGCCGTCGCGGATGAAGAACACCGGGGTGTTGTTGCCGACGAGGTCGTAGTTGCCCTCGGACGTGTAGAACTTGACCGCGAAGCCGCGGGGGTCGCGCCACGTGTCAGGGGAGCCGTTCTCGCCTGCAACGGAGGAGAAGCGGATGAGCATGTCCGTCTCGACACCGGGCTGGAACAGGGCAGCCTTGGTGTACTGGGAAACGTCCGAGGAAGTCTTGAAGGTACCGAAAGCGCCGCCGCCCTTGGCGTGCACAACACGCTCCGGGACGCGCTCGCGGTTGAACTGGGCGAGCTTTTCCACCAGGTAGTGGTCGGTCAGGATGATGGCACCATCGGCACCAACGGACTTGGAATGCGCGTCCGAGGTGACGGGGGCGCCCGACTGGGTGGTCGAGATGTTCGCGGTCATCGTTCTCCTATTTCGTGGTTACTTGCGTTTGAGTAGGAAGCTGTTGTTTGGCCTGGCAGTCCTGGCAGATGCCTTGGTACAGGACGTCTGCGATCTGGATGGTCATGGGTTTGGAGTGCTCATCCCAGTGCGGGGTGAGGCAGGGGGCATGGCCTACGGCGCAGTCGACATCCTCCACCCGGCCGCAACTGATGCATACGGCGTGGTGGTGGTTGTCGCCCACTCGCGTCTCGTACAGCGCGGGAGAGTGGGGCGGTTCGAAGCGTCGCAGCATCTGCAGGTCCGTAAGGTCGCTCAGCACCACATAAACAGACTGCGCTGTCAGTTCGGGAAGATCCTTGCGCGCGGCAGCCAGGATGCCTTCGGCCGGGGAATGTGGATTGTGCTGAACGGCCGCGAGGACCGCCAAGCGCTGTTTGGTCACGCGGCGTCCGTGGGAATGCAGGGCGGAAGCCCACGCTTCCTGGTCTGCCGTGTGATCTGCCATACGCCCATTGAAGCACTTATTATGAGTACTTCACAATAAGGTGAGGCTAACTTCGGATGAACCCGCCGACGGCGGCCGGGACTCGGGTGCGACGGCGGCACGGACTCGGGCTCGCGACAGAGGCACGCGGCCCGACGGCGGCCCGGACCGCAGCAGCGAACGCCGCCCCACGCGCCGCTCCGGGAGGGCGGACGCGTTGATGGGTAGGGTTGGACGGTGGCAAAACTCCTGGCTGACATGACCCCGCTTCGCGAAAGCCCCGCATTCCGCCGTCTGTGGCTGGGGTCGTCCGTGTCGATGGTCGGATCCCAGCTGACCCTGGTTGCTGTGAGCCTCGAGGTCTACAGCATCACCCAACAGAGCCTCTACGTGGGCCTGCTCAGCATCTTTGCCCTGGTCCCGCTCGTGATCGCGGGTTTGTTTGGAGGTGCCCTTTCGGATGCCTATGACCGGCGAAAAGTCGCCATTGTTGCGTCCCTCGTTTTGTGGGGCTGCAGCGTGGCCCTGGCACTCCAAGCGTGGTTCCAGCTGAACAATGTCTGGATCCTGTTCCTCCTCGTCGCGGTTCAGAGCGGCGCGCAAGGCATCAACGCGCCCGCACGCAGCGCCATCATTCCCTTGCTGGTCCGCAAGGAACTGCTGCCCGCAGCCAACGCGTTGAGCATGCTCAACATGGGTATTTCCATGACCGCCGGCCCCCTGCTGGCCGGCGTTCTGGTCGCTTCGAGCGGTTTTGGCTGGACCTACACGATCGATGCCCTGAGCTTCGCCTTCGCGCTGTGGAGCCTTTTCAAGCTCCCGGCCCTTCCCGCGGCAGCGAACGCGTCGGCACCCGGCTTGCGCTCCGTCGTCGAGGGCTTCCGTTTCCTGGGCACCCGGCCCAACCTCCGCATGACCTTCATCATCGACCTCATTGCGATGATCTGCGCCCAGCCGCGCGCCCTCATGCCCGCGATCGGAGCCACGATGATCGGAGGCGGCGACACCACCGTGGGTGTGCTGCTCGCCTCGGTGGCTGTCGGCGCCTTCCTGGCGGGGTTGTTCTCCGGACCGCTGGGGAGGGTACGGCGCCAAGGGAGCGCAGTGGTGTGGTCAGTGGCCGGATGGGGCTTTTCGATCGCGGCTTTCGGCCTGGTGGTGGTCCTTGCCGGGGACGCCGGGCGCGACGGGGTCACGCTGTGGATCATCCCGGCCGCCATGTGTTGCGCCCTTGCCGGGATCTCGGACTCGGTCAGCGCGGTCTTCCGCACCACCATCCTGCAATCGGCCACTCCGGACCACATGCGGGGACGGTTGCAAGGCGTGTTCATCGTGGTGGTTTCAGGTGGTCCGCGAGTGGGGGACATGCTCGCCGGTGGCGCCACCAAGGTCCTCAGCGAAGGTTGGGTCCTGCTCCTCGGCGGCGTGCTGTGCGCAGTACTGGCGTGGCTCGTGGCGCGCGGGCAACGCGGATTCCTCCAGTACGATTCGATCCACCCGGTGCCCTAGCCCGTGTTGAGCCCCACGCCCAAGTAGCTCGCAGTTGTTGTCGTTATGGCGGCCCAGAACGACATTAAATGCGAGTCAGTTGGGCGGAACGTCCGGGCCGCCGCCGGCGTTAATCGGATCAGAACCAACAGCGAGATAACTGCAAGAAAGTAGTGAAGTGCATAATCATCACAATGGCCTGAAGACCGCAGCGCTATTCGGTGTGCTCTGGGCGGTGCTGCTGGGACTCGGAGCCGTGATCGGCGTGGGCACCCGCAGTGCGTCGCCCATCTGGATCATGGCACTGATCGGCATCGCGACAACCGCTTATGGATATTGGAACAGCGACAAGATCGCCATCCGGTCCATGGCCGCGTACCCGGTTTCGGAAGCCGAGGCTCCGCAGCTTTACCAAATCGTCCGGGAACTCTCCGTGCGCGCGAACCAACCCATGCCGAGGATCTACGTTTCTCCGACGATGACCCCCAATGCCTTCGCCACGGGACGTAATCCGAAGAACGCCGCCGTGTGCTGCACGGCGGGCATCCTGAACTTGCTCGACGCGCGCGAACTCCGGGGCGTCCTCGGGCATGAACTCATGCATGTCTACAACCGCGACATCCTCACCTCGTCCATCGCGGCCGCCGTCGCCGGCGTCATTACTTCGGTGGGCCAGATGCTGCTGTTCTTCGGCGGCGGGGACCGGCGCAACGCCAATCCGATTGCCATGATCGCCATGGCGCTCCTGGCGCCGTTTGCCGCCTCCTTGATCCAGCTCGCCATTTCCCGCACGAGGGAGTACGACGCCGACCACGACGGCGCGGAGCTCACCGGCGATCCGCTGGCGCTCGCCTCAGCCCTTCGCAGGATTGAAGCGGGCGTGAAGCAAGTGCCGCTGCCACAGGATCAGCGCCTCGTGAATACTTCGCACCTCATGATTGCCAACCCGTTCCGCGGCGGTGCCATGACCAAGCTGTTCGCCACCCACCCGCCCATGCGTGAGCGCATCGAGCGGCTCGAACGGATGGCCGGACGGCCGCTTTCCTAGCCAGCGGTCCCGTCAGCCCCCGAGTGCCGGTGCCGCGTTCGACGACGGGCGGCTTCATGCGAACAAGCCCTCACCAATGAAGCCGCCCGCCTTTATGCCCGGAGGCACCGCGAACAGCCCCGAGCCCGTGTGCTTGAGGTACTCCAGGGCCAGCTTGTCGCTCTTCGCCATGGCCATCTGCATGGGCACGTAATGCGTCCGTGGGTCCTTGACGAAGGCGATGAAGAACAGACCTGCGTCGAGGTGGCCGAGCCCGTCCGAACCGTCGGTGTAGTTGTATCCGCGGCGAAGCATCTTCACGCCGTTGTTCTGGTCCGCGTGGGCGAGGCGGACGTGGGAATCGATCGGAATCAACGGCTCTCCGTCGCGGCCCTTGATCGCGAAGTCCGGCGCCGTGAATTCCTCTCCTCCGGACAAGGGGGCTCCAACACCCTTGGTGCGGCCGATCAGGCCTTCCTGTTCGCGGAGCGACGTGCGGTCCCAGATTTCGATATGCATCCGAATCCGCCGGGACACAAGGTAGCTGCCTCCCGCCATCCACGCTTCTCCCGGGTGGGTTCCGGCGGTGGCCCAGACGTGCTCGTCCAGGGGTGCCGCGTCTTCCGACTTCAGGTTGGCTGTGCCGTCCTTGAACCCGAAAAGGTTGCGTGCGGTCGCCTGGGCCCGCGACGTGGAGGAAGTCCGGCCGAAGCCCAGCTGGGACCAACGGACGCGCACCTTGCCGAAGCCGATGCGGGCCAGGTTGCGGATCGCGTGCACGGCAACTTGGGGATCGTCCGCGCACGCCTGGACCACAATGTCCCCGCCGGTGCGTTCTGGCTGCAAGGCATCGCCGGGGAAATGCGGCAGGTCGATCAGGGCGCCGGGTCTGCGGCCCTCCAGGCCGAAGCGGGGTTTGAGGTCCTTTTCGAAGAGGCCCGGGCCAAAGCCGAACGTCAACGTCAGCTTGCCCGCCGCGAGATCGAGGGCTTCCCCGGTGTCTTCCGGCGGCGCATCGTAGGAGCCGTCGACGGCGCCGGTCGCGCCCGTTGTGCGGCCGGTGGTCATTGCCTCGGCCGCGGCGGTCCAGTCTTTCAGGAGCTGGATCACCGCGGCGCGGTCCTCGATGGTGACGTCGAAGGCAGCCATGTGGAGGCGGTCCTGTGTGGGAGTGATGATGCCGGCTTGGCGTTCGCCGTAGAAAGGAACCACGTTGCTTCCGCTGCCTGCGGGGGCGGCCACTGCGGCCACGGCATCGTGGCTGAGGTATCCGGCGGCCAGTCCTGCCACGGCACCGACGCCGCCCACGCCGGCGAGGGAGAACAGCCCTCGACGGGACACGCCGCGCCTGTGCGGCCCGACGGCGGCAGGCTGGGTGCCGCCGTCGGGCGCCTCAGCGGGCTCGTGGTTGAAAGGGCAGCCGCTCACAGGACCACGGCTGAGGTGAGCTTGGACAACGGCTCGCCCAGGGCGTCGACCAGTGCGGCGAGTTGTTGGACCTCAGCCGGGCTGAGTTCGGTGTAGTAAGCGAAGCCGTCACCCTTGGCGTGCTTCTTGAGCTCGGCCTGCAGGGCAGCGAACTTCTCGTCGAGGCTCGTGGCGAGGGCAGCGTCCTTCTGCGCGAGCGCGGGCTTGAGGTTTTCGAACGCAATCCGGGCGCCGTCGACGTTGGCCTGGAAGTCCCAGAGGTCTGTGTGGGACCAGATTTCTTCCTCGCCGGTGACCTTGCCGCGCGCGACTTCGTCGAGGAGTTCCTTGGCCCCGTTGCCGAGCTTATCCGCGGAGAGCACCACAGTGCGGGTGCGCTTGCCGAGCTCCTCGGTATCTGCGACAAGCTGCGTGGCGATCTTGGCTCGCTCGGTGGCCGTCAGCGCCGTGTAGCCTGCCGGCGGAAACAGGTCCTTTTCCGCGCGATGCCATCCGGTCCATTCCTGGCCGGGCTCTAGGTCGGCTTCGCGGGCATCGAGCTTGGGGTCGAGGTCGCCGAAGGATTCCGCGACCGGTTCGATCCGCTCCCAGTGCATGCGAGTTGCGGCGTAGAGTTCGCGGGCCTTGGATGCATCGCCTGCGGCGTAGGCGTCGGCGAAGGCTTTGGTGCCGGTCACGAGCTGCTCGGTCTGGTCCTTGACGTACGCCGTGTACTGCTGGACGCCGGTGTCCACAAGCTTCTGGAAATCGGCATCGACGGTCTTGTTTCCGGAGTCCGTGACTTCGAAGGCCGCGCGGATGCCGTCGCCCTGCATGCCAGGCTTGCACGCGGTGGTGTACTTGCCGGCTGGGGCTGTGATCACCAGGTTGCGGGTCAAGCCGGGACCGATGTTCTCCACTTCGCCGACGATCCGCAAGCCGTCCTCCGCGAGGAGGTAGAACTCGGTGATTTCCGTGCCTTCGTTTTTGACCGCGAAGCTCAGGTTTCCGCTGGGGACGCTCCCGGTGGAAACCTTGCACTCGGTCTTGGTGCTGGTGACCTGGATCGGTCCGGCGGAGGCGCTGGCCCCTGGCGACTTTGTGTTGTCCGTGCAGCCGGTGAGCACCATTGGAACGGCGGCGGCCGCGGCGACGATGGCGAGGGACTTCCGAGAGCGGGAGGCGATTTTGGGCAGGGTGATTTTGGGCAGGGTCGTGCCAGGCATGGGGTTTCCTTCTGTTGTGGAGTGCGAGAAGCGTCTAGGCGGCCTTGGCGGCCTGGGAAGGGGTTTGGGGAGCGGCGGCGTTGCCGGAAGATTTAGCGGAAGCGGAACCGTTGGCCCGAATGTAGAAGTAGAGCACCGGAAGCACATACAGCAACCAGGCTCCCGCTTCGAGCCAGGTCGTGGCGGGGGAAAGGTTGAGGGTGCCCTTGAGCAGGGTGCCGTACCAAGACGACGGCGGGATGGCCGCTGAGACGTCGAACGCGAGGTTGTGGAGCCCGGGCAGGATTCCGGCTTCCTGGAGGTCATGGACGCCATAGGCGAGCACACCGCCCGCGATCACGATGAGTCCGACGCCGGTCCAGGTGAAGAACCGCGAGAGATTGACCTTCAAGACTCCGCGGTGCAGCAGGTAGCCCAGTCCGGCGGCAACGGCCAGGCCGAGCAGTGCGCCGAGCAGCGGCTGCGACGATTCCCCGGCGGCCTGGGCAGCAGCCCAAAGGAACAGCGCCGTCTCGAGTCCTTCGCGGCCCACCGCGAGCGCCGCCACCACCACGAGGCCCCACGCGGCGCCGTCAGCCATCTTGTCCACTTGCGACTTCAGCTCGCCGCCGAGGCTGCGGGCAGTGCGCGCCATCCAGAAGACCATCCACGTGACGAGCGCGACGGCGGCAACGGACAACCCGCCCCCGATCGCCTCCTGCGCGGCGAAAGTCAGTCCCTGCGGACCGAAGGTGAGCAGGGCGCCGAAGGCGATGGATACGGCCACGGCGATGCCGACGCCGGCCCAAAGCCGGGGGAGCAGCGAGCGGCGCCCGGTCTTGACGAGGTAGGCCATCAGCAGGACCACAATGAGGGTGGCTTCGAGGCCTTCGCGCAGGCCGATCAGGAAGTTCGCGGTCATCTGGAATCTTTCGTTAGGGGAGCCACACTTAGGCTCGCCTAAGGAAGTACAGTACCCGTTTGATCCGATTACGCAAAAGAAGGGTGTCGTAATTATTTTGAGCGGTTGTCACGCTCAGCAATCTTTTGGCCTCAGCGGATCGGTACCGTCGCGGAATCCCGGGGTCCTCGCGGGAGCCCGCCCCCATAAACTTGCGTGGCGTGACAGGCCTAACCCAATTAACGACGACGGCGCGTTGCCCGCTCAAGGGGCAACGCGCCGTCGTCGTACTTCTGGATGGCGGCCTGGGCCGCAGCGAAGTCTTAGCTGCGGAAGTTCACGAACTGGAGGTCGACCTCTTCGAACTTCTTCAGGATGTTCATGGTCTCCTGTAGGTCATCGCGGGACTTCGACGTGACGCGGAGTTCGTCGCCCTGGATCTGGGACTTGACGGACTTCGGGGCTTCGTCGCGGATGATCTTGTTGATCTTCTTCGCAATGTCCTGGGCAATGCCCTCCTTGATGGAGCATTCCAGGCGGAATTCCTTGCCGGAGGGGTACGGCTCGCCCTGGTCGAGGGACTTGAGGGAGATGCCGCGCTTGATGAGCTTGGACTGGAAGACGTCCAGGACAGCGAGGATGCGGTCCTCGGAGTTGGCCTTCATGAGGATCTTTTCGCCGCTGAAGTCGATCTCCGCGCCGACGCCCTTGAAGTCGTATCGCTGTGCGATTTCCTTCTGGGACTGGTGGAGCGCGTTGGCGACTTCCTGCTTGTCTACCTTGCTGACGACGTCGAATGTGGATTCGCCTGCCATGACTCTCCTTTGGTTGGTGCGTTGCGGCCCGGAAACGGGCGGCTTTGTCTGCCAACCAGCCTAATACGGAAGCGCCCGGCGTGTGCTGAGCGTTCACAGTTCGCTCACAGCACACGCATGGCCGGAACTGAGACTGCCCCGCCAGAGTTGTAACAGTTTGAAGATCCCATCCTGAAAGGGAGCACTATGAGCAACCAGGCCGTCCGTTACGTCACTAAGTCAGCCGCTGCCGCTGCCGGTTCAATCGGAGCCGTCGCCGCCACCGCCGCAACCGCGGTTGCAGCCGCGGCGCTCGCAGCGTCCGTGGTCCTGAGCCCGGTTCCTGATGCGGCATCGCGGATGGATGGTGTCCACTCGGACTTGTTGCGGGCCGTGCAACTCAACCAGATCACGCTGGAGCAAGCAGCCAGTTTCGAGGCCAAGTTGGCTGGCCGGATATTTGGTGGGGCCTGAGATTTTCGCCTGTTTTGAGGCTTGGAGGCCTCGATTCGATTCTTCGGCGGAAGTTCTGTAAGGTTGTCTTGCTCGCGCTTACCGGATCGGAAACGAAACGATGATCGGGAGTGACTTCTTTTGAAGTTCGGCAGATTACCCGAGCGGCCAAAGGGGGCTGACTGTAAATCAGCTGGCAACGCCTACGGGGGTTCGAATCCCTCATCTGCCACAAAATTAAATCCCCGGAACCATTGGTTCCGGGGATTTTTTTGTGCCTGCTTGCTTGGCGGGGCCGTTCGACGCGGAAGATCGCCTGCGAGGCGCGGTTGGACTCTCGACACCCGGAATCCGGTGTCGTCAGGGATGTGGGGCGTCGGCACCGGAATTCCGGTGTCGACGACGAAAGCCAGTTAGCTTGAGCTGCCGGGCTCCAGCCAGTATCCGTCCTGATGGTGGACGAGTTGCCGGCCGAGGCCTCCGGACAACTGGATCCAGAGCGTGCTGCGATCCTCGGTCATGCCGTCCAAGGTGCCCACGATCCTGTTGCCGCGGGTGTCCTGCAACACCAGTTCCTGGTGAAGCGGCAGTTCCGGCCACACCTCTGCGTGTGCCCTGATGGTTTGGGTGGTGCTCACGGGATCTCCTTGGTGCCTTCTGCAATTTGTTTTCAGACATTCTTCCCGCGGCATGTGAACCGGCGGTAAACGACATGCCATGTAGCGACACACAAAACGAAGCTGTCCCGAAATGTTACTGCGGAGTAACATGGCGGTTATGCATTTGCTTCTGCGAACCCTCTTGATCTTGTTCACCTCGTCCAGGCGGAGCCGGCTCAGTGTATGGGGTATGTCCTCGTTGCCCATGCGTGTGCTGCCCACGGACATCGACATTGCAATGCACGTCAACAACGGCATGTACTTCTCGCTGATGGATCTTGGACGCTTCGACCTTATGGTGCGTGCAGGGATCTGGCAGAAGATGCGCCGCCGGGGCTGGAGCCCCGTAGCTGCAGGGGAGACCATTGCGTTCCGGAAGTCGTTGCAGCTCTGGCAGCAATACACCATCGAGTCCAAGATCATCGGGCTCGATTCCAAGGCCATCTACTTTGAACAACGCATGGTGGTGGACGGCGAGATCTACGCCCGCGCGCACATTGCCACCCGGCTTGTCGCAAAGGGCCGGCCCGTGAGCCAGGAGGAAATCCTGGCCGAGTTCGGTGAGCCTCCAGCGGATCTCGAGCTTCCGGAATGGATCCACGAGTGGCGGGAGAACAACGCACTCCCCGGCGCCCGGAAGGCCGCCCCGCACCTCTGGCACTAGCCGAAGGTGCCGGCCGGCCCCAATCCGGCCGCCCGCCGTCGTGCTTTATTCCCGGTTTGCCGGGTAGCGAACAAGCGCGACTTAGGCGGCGCGGTCGCGTACCGTGGAAGCATGGCTACAGTTGACATCACCGGGGAGCAGTTCGCATCGACCATCGAGGGCAACGACATTGTCCTGGTGGATTTCTGGGCTGCGTGGTGCGGCCCTTGCAGGCAGTTTGCCCCCACATACCAGGCCGCTTCCGAGAAGCATGACGATGTCTTCTTCGCCAAGGTGGACACCGAGGCCGAGCAGCAGCTCGCCGCCGAAGCCGGTATCTCCTCGATCCCCACGCTCATGGCCTTCCGCGAAAAGGTCCTCGTGTTCTCCCAGCCGGGCGCACTCAACGGACCCCAGCTGGAACAGGTCATCGAGGCCGTCAAGGGGCTCGACATGGATGAGGTCCACGCGCACATCGCAAAGCAGCGCGCGGAAAACTCCTAGAAATAACATCGGCAGCTCCGCAGGAGCTGCCGATGTTATTTAGAGGCGCTCGAGCTTCACCGGCTCGGCCAGCAGCGCGCTGAGGGATTCGTTGAGGTCCTGGACGGCGATGCCCTTGGAGTGGATGTCGAGGTGTTCCTCGGAGGCCCACTGCTCGGTCAGGACCAGCTTGTCCTCGCTGGCTTCCGTGAGCTCGTAACGGATGCAGCCGGGTTCGTTCACTACTTCGTCGATCGCGATTTCCAGCGCGAGCTTGACGCGGAAGAATTCGCCGTCGTTGGGAATGAACGTGGCCTGCAGGTCAATGGGTGCACTCATGGGATTCACATTACCGGCTCGCCCGGCAACGCCCTGAAATATTTTGTAGGACTTCCAAGCAAAAGTCTTCTCTTGGCCCCGCGGAGTTGGTAGCGTGCGTTCATGCTTTCCTACACAGCCGGGGACACTGACGTCCCGCTGCTTGAAGAGACGATCGGCGCCAACTTTGAACGCGTCGCGGCGCGGTTTCCGTTGCGGGATGCGCTCATCGAAGCCGCCGTGGTGCCTGGAGATGAGGCTCGGCGCTGGAGCTACGAAAAACTGAACGACGACGTCGACCGGCTCGCCCGCGCGCTGCTCGCCACGGGCATCGCCAAGGGTGACAGGGTAGGCATCTGGAGCCCGAACTGCGCTGAATGGACCATCCTGCAATACGCCACGGCGAAGGTCGGCGCGATCCTGGTCAACGTCAACCCGGCCTACCGCAGCCACGAACTCGAATTCGTGGTCCGCCAGAACGGCATGCGGATGCTGGTGGCCGCGCCAGCGGACAAGAACAGCGACTATGTGGGCATGGCCCGGGAAGCTTTGGCCAGCTGCCCCGAGCTTCGGGAACTGGTGTTCCTTCCCGATCTGGGACTGGACATGCTCAACGCAGGCGAACCGCAAACCGACGCCGAGCTGACGTACGCCGAACTGCTCAAGCGAGCGGACGACGTCGTGCCCTCAGCGCTCAGGGCTCGTATGGCGGAACTGGACCCGCACGATCCCATCAATCTTCAGTACACCTCGGGGACCACGGGTTTCCCCAAGGGCGCCACGCTGACCCACCACAACATCCTCAACAACGGCAACCAGATCGGCAGGCTGCTGGGATACACGGAACGCGACCGGGTGGTCCTTCCGGTGCCGTTCTACCACTGTTTCGGCATGGTCATCGGGAACCTGAACGCCCTGAGCTTCGGGGCAGCCACCATCATTCCCGGGCGCGGATTCACCCCGGCTGCCGCCCTGGAAGCCGTGCAGGATTTTGGCGGGACCTCGCTGTACGGCGTGCCAACGATGTTCATCGCCGAGTTGGCTTTGCCGGATTTCGCCTCCTACGACCTCTCGACGCTACGAACCGGCGTCATGGCGGGCTCACTGTGCCCTATCGAGGTCATGGAGCGTGTCATCGCGGAGATGAACATGCGGGACGTGGCCATTTGCTACGGAATGACCGAGACGTCGCCCGTGTCCACCATGACCCTCGCTGCCGACACTCTGGAGCAGAGGACTACGACCGTCGGGCGCACGATGCCTCGGCTGGAGTCCAAGATCGTGGATCCAGGCACCGGCGAGACACTTGAACGCGGCGGGATCGGCGAACTGTGCACCCGGGGCTACGCCGTGATGGCCGGGTATTGGGGCCAGCCCGAGAAGACAGCCGAGGCTATCGACGACGATGGCTGGATGCACACCGGCGACCTCGCCCGGATGGATCCGGATGGCTTCATCGTGATCGAAGGCCGTATGAAGGACATGGTCATCCGTGGCGGCGAGAACGTCTATCCCCGGGAAATCGAGGAGTTCCTGTACAGGCATCCCGCAATCCAGGATGTCCAGGTTATCGGCGTTCCGGATGCCAAGTACGGCGAGGAGCTGATGGCCTGCATCATCCTCAAACCGGGAGCAACATTGGACTTGGACGGGGTGCAGGAGTTCTGCCGCGGCAAACTGGCCCACTACAAGATCCCGCGCTACGTGGACATCCGGGAGAGCTTCCCCATGACGGTGTCCGGCAAGGTGCGCAAGATCGACATGCGCGAAGAAGCGATCGCCCGCCTCGGACTCTAATTCCAACGCGGGGTCACTTACGGCCCATGCTGGCCAGCGACATGGGCCGTAAGTGACCCCGCGTTGGCGTGGTTGGAAGTCTGCCTGTGGATAACTCCTTGGTGGGGTCAAATTGCGGCCAAACTGGATCCTATGGTCCGCATCATTCCGCTGCCGAAGGAACTCAGTAACCGTCCCTTCACGGTCTATGAATCCCGCGTGCTTGGCGTCGCTCCGAAGCGGCTCCGGGCCAGGGACGTGTCCGACGGCGGCCGCCTGATCTACTTGCCTGCGGGGCGCGAGTTTGAGTTCGCCGAAAGGGCACGGATCCTTGCCGCGGCAACACCGGGCGCCTGGGTGTCCCATGAGAGCGCCGCGATATTGACCCGCCTTGGCCTTCCTCCGTGGCTGGGCGGCGGCGAGGCAGTCCACCTCAGCAAGCCCCATGCGCTTCCCAGGGTCCGACGAACCGGAGTGACGGGGCACCGAGTCCGTGTCCTCCCGGGCGAAGTCACGGAAATCGCCGGAGTTCCTGTGTCCTCTCCATCCAGGACGTGGCTTGACCTGGCGCAGCAGTTGCCGCTGCGGTACGTGATTGCCATGGGAGACCAGTTAATCCGCATGCCCCGGCCGGGCCTTGAAGGAAGGGCGGACCCCTACGCGAACAAGGACGGGCTGCGGCTCCTGATTCGGCAGCATCCGAACATGAAAGGCGTGGAGAAAGCCCGGCTTGCCCTTGAAGACATGCGGGTAGGAGCAGATTCGTTTCCGGAGACATTCCTGCGGCTGGCCATGGTGGAGGCGCGATTGCCTGAACCGGAATTGCAGCTCCGCCTCGATCCGGGCGATCTGTGGTCGCCTTCCGCTGACCTGGGGTACCGGCGGTTCCGGATCGCTGTGCAGTATGACGGCGCCCCGCATCTCACGCGGGAGCGGCAGACAAGGGACAACCGGAGGGACGAGGCTTTCACCAGCGCCGGCTGGTCCTACTTCAAGGTCAACGCCGATGACCTGGCCGAAGGGTTCACCGGCCTGATTGCCCGGATCAAGCGGGCGAAACCCTCAACGCGGGGTCAGTTATGGCCCATGCCGGGCAGCAACATGGGCCGTAAGTGACCCCGCGTTGCTAGTGTCCTCGGTGGTCCTGGATGGTCATCCGGGGTCCGAAGGTCGGCTTGCGGAAGCCGCTCAGCCCGAGCATCCGGACTACCCGCTGCCGGTGCCCACGCCATGGCTCCAGGAGGGCGATCATTCCGGCGTCGTCCGTCTTTCTTCCCGTGAGCGCGTAACCGACATACGAGGCCAAGTGGTAGTCGCCCACGGCGATCGAATCCGGGCAGCCGTGGGTCCGCTGGACCACCTCGGCAGCCGTCCAGATGCCAATGCCAGGAATCGTCTGCATCTTGGCCCCGGCCTCCGCCGCGCTGAGTGAGGCGAGCCGTTCAAGCGCGACGGCGGATCGCAGCGCCCGCATGACTGTTGCAGAACGCTGGGGACCCACGCCGGCCTTGTGCCATTCCCATGAAGGAATGGCCAACCATTGGGCGGCGGTCGGCGCGACGAGCAGGCCCGACGGCAGGCTCGACGTCGAAAGGCGGCGCCCGCTCGGTGCTGCGGTCCCGTAACGGTACATCAGGTAGCGGTAACCCCGGCGGGCTTCGATAGTGGTGACCTTTTGCTCAAGAATCGTGGGCACGAGGGAGTCCACCACGCGGCCGGTGGTAGGCAAGCGGACGGCGAGGTTCCGGCGTCGGGCTTCCCTGACCATCCGCGGAAGAGTCGCATGGAACGCAGCCTCGTCAAAGCCGGACCAGTCGTCCCCGCTCCCCAACAGTGCAGGCACAGAGGCGATTGCCGAATCGGCGCCGGAACCCCAGGCCTGGGCATCCACATGAGTGTCTTGGCCGGTTCCCGCGGCGGCGAGGCGCAAGGTGGCCGGACCGTCCGGCGTCGTCAACGCCATCCACACGCCGTCCTGCCGCGCAGCGAACGACGGATCGCCGTTGCCGCGCATGAGGATTCCGAGTGTCTGCAGAAGATCGAAAGGGCCGCCGGCGTGCCATCGCACCGACGCGTCGGCCGCAGCCGCTGCGGCGGGTGGGGCATCGACGATGGTCATTCATTCATGGTCGCATGCTCGTGAGACAACGCTCCAAAAGTGCGTCGTTCCAGCCCCCTTACGCCGCGAAACCCACACGACTAGACTCCACGTGTGGCGCGGGGCGTCTGCGCCTTCCATGACAATTTCAGGAGAACGCAATGGCCGGTGTTGTGCATTTTGAAATCCCCGCGGACGACAAAGAGCGGGCCAACACTTTCTACCAGGGTGCCTTCGGCTGGATGCTCAACCCCATGCAGGAGATGGACTACACGATCGCAATCACCACGCCGTCAGACCCGCAGACGGGCATGCCGAGCTCGCCCGGGGCCATCAATGGCGCACTGTTTCCGCGCTCGGAAGAGCTGAAGACTCCCATCATCACGGTCGACGTAGAAGACATCGAGGCATCGCTCGGCCAAATCGAGAGTGCGGGCGGTTCAGTGGTCAAAGGCAAGGATGCTGTTCCGGGAATGGGCTACTACGCCTATTTCAAGGACACTGAAGGCAACATCCTGGGCCTCTGGCAGACCGATTCTTCGGCAGGAGGCACTGCACCGGCCGAGTGAGCCGATTGCCTATTCTCCGAAGCGCCCGCGGGCCTCCGCCGGAATCAATGGCTTCTCGGCGCGGACCTTGAGTTCCTGCACCGCCCAGGTGTTTCCGTCCGGATCGCTGAAGCCGAAGAACGTGCCGCCGTCGCGCTCGTCGAAGACGGTGATTTCGCTGGCATCGACTCCGCGGCTAAGCAATTCCTCGCGTGCAGCACGCGCGTCCGCCACCACAAGTTGAAGGCCCCGCATGGAACCCGGAGCCATCTCGCTCTGCGCTGGCAGGTCTCCGACGACGATCGAACATCCGGAGCCCGGCGGGGTCAGCTGCGCCACGTGCATGTGCTCGTTGGTGGTGTTGTGGTCGAGGTTGAAGCCCACTTTGTCGCGGTAGAACTCGATGGCACGGTCAATGTCACTCACGGGGAGCACAACCACTTCGAGGGTCCAATCCATGGTGCATGTCCTTTCGCTGGAGGGTGTCCCCGCTAGCTTGCCCCGCGAGGCCATCTTTTGGCTAGACGCGAAGCGGACGCGGACCCGCCACCGCCCCGGACCCCGTCTGCACGGAAGCACTCCCGACCAAGCGGTAACTTGGTACCTATGAAGTACGCCCAGTCCGTCTTGGACCTCATTGGCAATACACCGCTCATCAAGCTCAACCACGTGACCGGGGACATCAAAGCCACCATTCTGGTGAAGCTCGAATATGTGAACCCCGGCGGCTCGATCAAAGACCGCATCGCGGTGAAGATGATCGAGGAGGCAGAGCGGGACGGAAAGCTCAAGCCGGGCGGAACCATCGTGGAACCGACCTCGGGCAATACCGGCGTCGGGCTCGCCCTCGTGGCACAGCAAAAGGGCTACAGGTGCATCTTCGTTGTCCCCGACAAAGTGGGCGAGGACAAGCGTGCCGTGCTTCAGGCGTACGGCGCCGAAGTTGTGGTCACTCCCACTTCCGTGGCCCCGGACAGTCCGCAAAGCTACTACAGCGTCTCCGACCGGCTCGTGTCGGAAATCCCCGGAGCCTACAAGCCGGACCAGTTCTCCAACCCCGCCGCCCCCGGCAGCCACTACGAAACCACCGGCCCCGAAATCTGGCGTGACACCGACGGGAAGATCACCCACGTCGTGATCGGCGCGGGCACGGGCGGCACCATCACGGGCACGGGGCGGTACCTCAAGGATGTGTCGGCCAACCGGCCGGAGTCCGACGGCGGCCGCGTCAAGGTCATCGGCGCGGACCCGGCAGGCTCGGTCTACTCGGGCGGCACCGGGCGGCCCTATTTCGTGGAAGGCGTCGGCGAGGACATGTGGCCGGCCAACTACGACAAGACTGTGCCCGACGATGTCATTGCCGTCAGCGACGCCGACTCCTTCGAGATGACCCGGCGTCTGGCCCGCGAGGAAGGCCTTTTGGTGGGTGGCTCCTCTGGGATGGCAGTGGTTGCCGCGTTGCAGGTGGCCAAAGACCTTGGCGAGGAAGCCGTCGTCGTCGTGATCCTGCCGGACTCCGGGCGCGGCTACCTGGCGAAGATCTTCAACGACAAGTGGATGCGCTCCTACGGTTTCCTCTCCGGCGGGGAGGAAGCCTCGGTTGGCGAGGTTTTGAAGTCCAAGACGGGCGAGATGCCGGACCTCGTCCACATCCATCCCAACGAGACCGTCCGCGATGTCATCAACATCATGAACGAATTCGGGGTTTCGCACATCCCGGTCCTCTCGCAGGAACCGCCGGTGGTCATGGGCGAGGTGCTCGGCGCCGTCGATGAGCGCACGCTGACCTCCAAGCTGTTCCGCGGCGAGGCGAAATTGACCGACAAGATCTCCGAGCACATGGGGGAGCGCTTGCCCGTCATCGGCTTCTTGGAAACCATCTCCGCCGCGCGCGAGCTGCTTTCCGACGTCGACACCGTCATGGTGACGTTCGTCGGAGCTCCCGTGGGCATCCTGACCCGCCACGACCTTCTCGCCTACCTGAGCAACTGACACTAGGAGTTCATATGTCTGCAAACGAAGCAGGATTCAACACGCGTGCCGTCCACGCCGGCCAGGCCTTCGAACCGCGAACGGGCGCCGTGGTCCCGCCGCTGCACTTCAGCTCGACGTATGCCCAGGACGGCATAGGCGGACTGCGCGACGGCTACGAATACGGCCGCGGCGGCAACCCCACCCGCGATGCTCTGCAGGAGCAGCTCGCCGCGCTGGAAGGTGGAACCCACGCCTACAGCTTCAGCTCGGGCCTCGCCGCCGAGGACTCCCTGATCCGCGCCGTTGCCCGGCCCGGCGACCATATCGTCCTCGGCAACGACGCGTACGGCGGAACCTACCGGCTCATCAACCGCGTGCTCGGTGCATGGGGCATCGGCAACACACCAGTGGACATGTCCAACCTTGACGCCGTTGCGGCGGCCGTCGCGGCGAACAAGACCCGCATCGTCTGGGTGGAGACTCCTTCAAACCCGATGATGAAGATCACCGATATCGAAGCGCTCGCCAAAGTAGCGCACGACGCCGGGGCCCTCCTTGTCGTCGACAACACCTTCGCTTCGCCCTACTTGCAGACGCCGCTCGCCCTGGGTGCCGACGTCGTGGTCCACTCGACCACCAAGTACATCGGCGGCCACTCGGACGTCGTGGGCGGAGCGATCGTGGTCAAGGATGCCGAACTGGCCGAAAAGATCGGCTTTGTGCAGTTCGCTGTCGGCGCCGTCTCCGGACCTATGGATGCGTTCCTGACCACCCGGGGCCTCAAGACGCTCGGTGTGCGCATGGACCGCCACAGCGAGAACGCGCAGGCCGTGGCTGAATGGTTGCTTGAGCGCCCCGAGGTTGAAGCCGTGCTGTACCCGGGCCTGCCTTCCCACCCGGGCCACGAGCTCGCGGCCAAGCAGATGAAGAAATTCGGTGGCATGATTTCCGTGCAGTTCAAGGGCGGCGAAGCCGCCGCCCGCAAGGTGGCCGAGTCCACCCAGGTCTTCACGCTGGCCGAGTCCCTGGGCGGCATCGAGTCCCTCATGAACTACCCGTCGGAGATGACGCACGCTTCGGTCAAGGGGACCGAGTTGGCCGTGCCGGTGAACCTGATCCGGCTTTCCTGTGGCATCGAGGAGGTCGAAGACCTGATTGCGGACCTCGAGCAGGCGATCGGCAACATCACCGACTGAAAGCCCCCTCCATTTCTGACCTTCTTTGATGAACGGATCGGCCGGGACGCGCCATCACAGCGGCGTGTCCCGGCCGATCTGCATTCAAACATGGTCAGAAGTGGAGTCCCCCTAGCCGGAGATGCCCACCTGGCCGTCTTCTTCGCGACCCGTGAGGCGGCGACGGAAGGAGGAATCGTCAGGCGAGGTGACTTCGACGTCGTACCAGCCCTGGAGCGTCGGCCATCCGATCTTCTTCTTCTGGCCCGGCTTCAAGACCTGCTGGTCTTTATCCCCGGCGTACTGCAGCGCTGCGATGTTGAGCTGGACGGTCTTGGCTCCGTTGTTGCGCAACTCGATTTCCACCTCCTTCTTGCCGCGCGGGCCATTGACGGTGACGTCGACGCCGGCCGCGGCACCCGCCGTCGAGCCCTTCAGTTCGTATTGGTAACGGTTGGGGCCGGTGACGATCACGTCGAAGGAGCCTCCGACAACAGGCAACTCCACAGTCAGAGGGCTTTTCACATCGAGGTGCCGTGGCTCAGTAACCTCGCCCGCGTAGCCGTAGACGGCGAAGTGCGCAGACTGCGTGCCGTTGTTGTCCAACGAGAGCGTGATGCCGCCGGTCGTCACCGCAGCGGATGTCCGTGGCCGGTAGGGGAGCGGGCGTGCCGGTCGGCTTCCGGATTCCTGGATGGGTGCCACCTGCACGGCCGGCGGGTTCGGACGCCAGCGGGAGATCTTGGCCGGCACCGGGCCCGGGTGATCCAGGACCGGCGGCGTGCCCGCGGCGTCGAAATTGAAGACGCCGGTCAGGTCACCGCACACCTCACGGCGCCACGGCGAAATGTTTGGTTCCTGCACGCCGGTCCAGCGCTCCAGGAAACGGATGACGGAGGTGTGGTCGAAAACCTCGGAGCTGACATAGCCCCCGATGGTCCACGGTGACACGACGGTCATGGGGACACGGGGTCCGAGGCCAACGGGCAACGCCGTGGTCCAGTCCGTGGATTCGCCCGATTCCGGGCGCGGCTGCACGGGCGGGGGAACATGGTCGAAGTAGCCATCGTTCTCGTCGAAATTCAGGAAGATGGCGGTGCTGGCCCAGATGTCCGGGTTGCTGGCAACGGTGTCCAGCAGGCGGTAGACGAAGTTGGCGCTTCCCACAGGCGTGGAGGAACTGGGGTGTTCGGAATCGGCAGCGGAGGGTACAAGCCAGCTGACTTTCGGCAGGGAACCGGCGCTGATGTCTGCGCTGAGGCGCTGCAAGAGGGTGTTAGGGCGGCCACGACGCATGCCCTTGTCGAAGAGGGCCTTCTCGGCGTCGCTCAGGAGCCCCCGGGCTTGTTCCAACTGGGCCAGGAGCCGGTCCTGCTCGGCCGGCGCCTTGCCCGCGAGTTTGTCGTAGAACTCCTCGGTGGTGCGCAGGTTCCCGTCCACGGCTGCCAGCATCTTGTGGCCGATCGCCTTGAATGTCTGGAAGTACTCCACCGCGTTGTCCGTGAAGTTGTCCCAATCCTGGTAGATCTGCCAGGAGATGCCGGCCTGTTCAAGCCGTTCCGGGTAAGTGGTCCAGTTGTAGCCCCCATGGTCGTAGCTGTAGGCGGCGTTCGTCACGGCACGCTTGGTGCTGCCGGGCTCGGTTCCCGTGGTGCCGCTCCAGAGGTAGTTGCGGTTGGGGTTGGTGGAGCCGTTCACGGAGCAGTGGTAGGCATCGCAGATCGTGAACGTGTCAGCGAGCTCGTACTGCAAGGGGATGTCCGAGCGCTCATAGAACGTCATGGTGGAGGCGCTCTTGGCCGGAACCCACTTGTCGCACCAGCCGTGGTTCCACGCTGCAGTAGTGCCCGAGAAGGAGTGGTCCAAGGCGTTCAGGTACTGGATATCCGAATCCGGCCGGCCGGCGAGCTCCGCAGCTTTGCGAAGTGAGAACGGCAGGACGCTCTCGCCAGTGGAGCGAGGCTGTTCGAACATGGAACGGCCATTGGGCAGCCGGATGATGGACTTGTCTGCGTAGCCGCGTACGCCGCGGAGCGAACCGAAGTAGTGGTCGAAGGAGCGGTTCTCCTGCATGAGCACAATGACGTGCTTGATGGACTGGAGGCTTCCCGGTGCCACCGGTTTGGCCATGGCTGCCTGGACGGAAGGCGGCAAGAGCGAACCCGTGGCTGCGAGGGCTGTGGCCGCGGCGGCGGTGCCGAGAAAGCCTCGTCGGGAGATTCCAGCGTTGGAATGATTCTTCGTTTGCGGGGTGTCCGTTGACATCGAAGAGAGTGCCTTTCGTAAGCGGGATTGACCCTGCGAATCTAGGCTCTCCGGATAAACCCTCGGTAAAATTCGTGGACACCATCCGGCCACCGTGCGGTCTCTTGATGGCCACGCACGGAAACACCTAGCTTTCTTTAGAAAAGCCAGCTAATCTCAAACCATGCCCTTACGATCCGATTGGTCCGAGCGGACGTGCAGCCTGGCCCGCGGCCTCGATGTCCTGGGAGACCCCTGGGGAAGTCTGGTGCTGCGGGAAGTCTTCTTCGGCAACGGGCGCTTCGATGCCATCAAGACCCGGCTCCAGATCGCAGACAACGTCCTCAGCAAAAGACTGGGTTGGCTGGTTGAAGCGGGCCTCCTTGCCCAACGGCCCTATCTGGATGGTGCTCGGATGCGCCAGGAGTACGTCCTCACCCCCAAGGGCGAGGATGCCATGCCTGTCTTGAACGCCATCATCCTGTGGTCCGAGAAACATCTCGATGCCCCGGCGGACAACGCCCACATGCGCGTGATCCACAACGGTTGCGGACTGCCGACGGCGTCGGCTGATACCTGCTCGCACTGCGGGACCCGGCTGACCGCCGCCAACACCAGCTGGCATAGCCTCACACGATCGGAACACCCGTTGGCCTTGGCCACTGCTCCCACTAGACATGACCTCCCGAACGAATCGGAGCCCTCCGCATGACCGCACCCAATCCCACGGAACTTTCCGCAGGGAAATCAGCCGGCAAGACCCCGCGGAAGCGGCGCCTCCACCCCGCTTGGATGGTGGCCGCCGTCGCGTTTCTGGCCCTTGTGGGCGCAGCCGGATTCCGGGCAGCGCCAGGCGTGCTGATGGTGCCGCTGCAACAGGAATTCGGCTGGTCAACAACCGTCCTGTCGCTCGCCGTCAGTATCAACCTGGTGTTGTTCGGCCTCACCGCGCCCTTCGCGGCCGCACTGATGGAGCGCTTCGGAATCCGGACGGTCACCTCGATCGCCCTCTGCCTGATCGGCCTCGGCTCCGCCCTGACGGTATTCGTGAACCAGTCCTGGCAGATCCTGCTGACCTGGGGTGTGCTGATCGGGCTCGGCACCGGATCCATGGCCCTGGTTTTCGCGGCCACCATCGCCAACACCTGGTTCTCCAAGAACCGCGGACTGGTGATCGGCATACTGACGGCGGGCAGCGCCGCCGGGCAGCTTGTGTTCCTGCCCTTCATCGCGGTGCTCGCGCAGAGCCCGGGCTGGCGCGGCGCCTCGCTGCTGATCGCAGCCGGAGCGCTCGCGGTGGTGCCGCTCGTGCTGCGCTGGCTCAAGAACTCACCTGCCGACGTCGGGGTCCAGCCTTACGGTGCCGAAGAAGAGCAGCCCACGACGGCGGGCACCGCTCCGGTTGCGGACGCCACCACAGCTGAAGGCTCCAAGGCGCCCAACGCCGCCGTGCGGGCACTGCAGGTGCTCAAACGCGCCAGCAAAGTGCGCACCTTCTGGGCCTTGGTTGCCGGTTTCGCCATCTGCGGTGCCACCACCAACGGCCTGATCGGCACCCACTTCATTCCCTCGGCGCACGACCACGGAATGCCGGAAACCACCGCGGCAGGCTTGCTGGCCGTCGTCGGGATCTTCGACATCGTGGGCACCATCGCTTCCGGGTGGTTGACGGACCGCTTCAATCCCAAGGTGCTCCTCGCCGTTTATTACCAGTTCCGGGGGGTCGGGCTGTTGGTGCTGCCCGTGCTTCTGGGGTCCACGGTGCAACCCAGCATGATCCTGTTCGTTGTGGTCTACGGCCTGGACTGGGTAGCCACTGTGCCCCCGACGGCGGCCATCTGCCGGAAGGTGTTCGGCGCGGACGGTTCGGTGGTGTTTGGCTGGGTCTTCGCGGCGCACCAGCTCGGGGCCGCGGCTGCCGCGTTGCTCGCGGGTTACATCCGTGACGCCACGGGCCATTACACCTATGCATGGATCGGCGCGGCAGCGATGTGCACGGTGGCCGCCGTCATCAGCGCGACAATCCGCAAGGACGCGGGGAAGAAGGAACCGGTTCCTGTCGGAGCCTGATCCTCGCGCTGGAAGCTAGCGGAAAGCCGGAACCCCCGTAATGTGTTGGCCCAGGATCAGCGCGTGTACCTCGTCCGTCCCTTCGTAGGTGCGCACTGATTCCAGGTTGTTGGCATGGCGCAACGGCGGGTAATCCAGCGTGATGCCGTTGCCACCGAGGATGGTGCGGGCTTCGCGGGCGATCTTGATTGCCTCGCGCACATTGTTGAGCTTGCCCACCGAGATCTGTTCCGGTCGCAGTTTGCCTGCATCCTTGAGCCGTCCAAGATGGAGCGCGAGCATGGTGCCCTTCTGGATTTCCAGGACCATGTTCACGAGCTTCTCCTGGGTCAACTGGTAGCTGGCCAAGGGTTTGCCGAATTGCATGCGGCTTCCGGCATATTCGAGCGCGGCCTCGTAGGAGTCACGGGCCGCGCCCATGGCACCCCAGGCAATGCCGTAACGCGCCTCGTTGAGGCAGGAGAACGGGCCGCGGAGGCCAACGGCACCCGGGAGGAGTGCCTCCGGACCCAGCCGGACGGCGTTGAACACCACATCGCACTGGATCGAGGCGCGCATGGAGAGCTTCGCGTCGATGGGAGTCGCGGTGACTCCCGGAGTGCCGGCCGGAACCAGGAAGCCCCGGATGCCGTCGTCAGTGTTTGCCCACACGATCATGACGTCGGCGATCGATGCCATCCCGATCCAGCGCTTGGAACCATTCAGCACCCAGCCGGCGTCGTCGGCCGTCCCGTCGCGGCGCGCAAAGCTGGCCATCGACGACGGATCCGAACCCGCCGTCGGCTCTGTCAAGGCAAAACAGCCGATCAGTTCGCCGGCGGACATGCGCGGGAGCCATTGTTCCTTCTGCTCTTCGCTGCCCCACTTGTGGATCGCCGTCATGGCCAGGGAGCCCTGGACCGATACGAAGGTCCGGATGCCGGAATCGCCGGCCTCGAGCTCCATCGCGGCGAGGCCATATTCGACGGCGGTGCGGCCCGGGCAGCCGTAGCCCTCCAGGTGCATGCCCAGGACGCCGAGTTCGCCGAGTTCCGCCGGCAGTTCCCGCGGGAACACCGCGTCCTCGTACCAGCGGGCGATGTTCGGCCGGATCCGCTGGTCCGTGAAATCACGGACCTTCTCGCGAAGCTCCAGCTCCTCGGAGCTCAAGAGGGAATCGAGGGCAAGGACATCGGAGGTATTCGTCGTTGAATGGCTCATGCCAGCATCCTAAGGCCGGACATGTTCCCTTCAGCAGCCTGCAGCGACGTCCGACGTCCGACGCCGGCCCGTGCCCGTGCCAGAATTGAGCCATGGCCGCCGCGGACGTGAACGCAATAGGGCTGCAGCTTCGGGCAGCCAAGGGGATCGGGCGACGCCGCATCCTTGCGGGCCTGGTCCTGGCCCTGCTGCTACCCTCTGCCATCGAAGTCGTGGTATCCGTGCTGGAATACCGGAACTTCGCCATGATCATGCTCTTCCAGCTGGCAGTCTCCGCCGCCGTTGCCGCAATCGGGGGATTGTGGCCTGCCGTGGTCTCCGCCGTCCTCGGCAGCATGCTCTTGAACTACTTCTCGGCCGAACCGGTGGGCTCCCTGTCGATCGCGGATCCCGCCACGCTTCTCACTCTGGTCATCTTCCTTGCCGTGGCGTGCGGAGTTGCGCTCGCCGTTGGTTTGGCGACCCGACGGGCCCAGGAGGCCGCGCATTCCGGAGCCGAGGCAAGGGCACTCAGCGAGTTGGCCCTTCGTATCCTCAGCTCGGACGGCAGCCTTGAATCTTTCCTGGACAAGATCCGCGTCAACCTGGGCATGGAGTCGATGACGCTGCTCTCCACTTTTGACTCGCCGGATGCCCCCGGGCCCAGCTGGCAGGTCCTTGCAAGCTCCGGGCTTCAACCGCCGGTGACCCATGCGGCAGCCGACCACGCCGCCGTCGTCGATCGCAACTACACGCTCCTGCTCCGGGGCGGGCCGCTTTCCGAACAGCACCGGCGCATGCTCGCGGCGTTCGGCGCCTTCGTGGTGGCGTTGCGGGAGCGCCAGCAGCTCGTCAAGAGCAGGCAGGACAATGTGCGCCTGGCCGAAGGCAACAAAATGCGGACCTCCATCCTGCGCGCCGTCTCCCATGATCTCCGCACTCCGCTGGCGGGCATCAAGCTTGCTGTCAGCAGCCTGCGGCAGGAAGGCGTAACCTTTGCCCCCGAAGACGAGCGCGAACTGTTGGCCACCATCGAGGACTACGCGGACCGCTTGGACCATTTGGTCGACAACTTGCTGGACATGTCCCGGATTACCGCGGATGCCGTGAACCCGCTGCTGCGCGGACTGGGCTGGCACCAGATCATGCCGGAGGCTTTGCGAGGCGTGCCGGGGGAGCGCATCCGGAACGAGCTTCCTGCCAACCTTCCGTATGTAGAGGCCGACGCCGGGATACTGGAACGCGTCGTGGCTAACCTCGTGGAAAACGCAGTGAAATACGCGCCCGACTCCGACGTTGTGCTGGTGGCCCGGACCGGCGCGGGCATCACGGTGGACGGGCGGCCGGCCAGCGAACTGCGGGTGATGGACCATGGTTCGGGGATCGCGCCCGCGGCGGTCCTTGAGCTTTTCCAGCCCTTCCAACGACTCGATGACTCTCCATCCAGCCGGGACGGCCGCAGCGGAATCGGCTTGGGACTCGCTGTCGCGAAGGGATTCACCGAGGCCATGGGCGGTACGCTCATGGCTGAGGCGACGCCGGGAGGCGGGCTGACCATGGTGGTCACTCTCCCTCTGTGGACGGGAGGGCGGCAGTGAACCTCGTGCTGATCGTGGAAGATGAGGCGCAGATCGCCCGGGCGATGCAAATCAATCTCCATGCCCACGGCTACCACGCCATCAGCGTGGGCAACGGCGCAGATGCGCTCAAAGCGGCGGCCCAGCAGCCAGTGGACATCGTGGTGCTCGACCTTGGGCTTCCGGACATGGATGGCGTGGATGTGATCAAAGGAATCCGCGGCTGGAGCAGCATGCCCATCATCGTGTTGTCCGCCCGGCACGGCTCGGAAGACAAAGTAGAGGCCCTCGACGCCGGAGCCGACGACTACGTGACCAAGCCTTTCGGCCTGGACGAACTCCTGGCCAGGCTCCGTGCCGCCTCTCGGCGGGCAGCGCCCCGGCACGAAGTGCCGACGCTCCAGACCGCCGACTTCCTGGTTGACCTGGCCGGAAAGAAGATCACCAAAGACGGCGCAGAAGTGCGGCTGACACCCACGGAGTGGAACATCCTGG
Source organism: Arthrobacter sp. FW306-2-2C-D06B (assembly GCF_021789175.1). NCBI lineage: Bacteria > Bacillati > Actinomycetota > Actinomycetes > Micrococcales > Micrococcaceae > Arthrobacter > Arthrobacter sp. FW306-2-2C-D06B. Next base: position 3,542,194 of record NZ_CP084560.1, on the reverse strand, counting down.
AATTGCTGGTGCGCAACGCCGGCCGGCTGGTCAGCCAGCAGCAGATCCTCACCCAGGTCTGGGGACAGGCCTACGCGAAGGAGACCCAGTACCTGCGTGTCTACATTGCCCAGCTCCGGCGCAAGCTCGAACGCGACCCTGCACAGCCCCGCCACCTCCACACCGAGGCCGGCATGGGATATCGCTTCGATCCGTAGCTGCGTACGTAGACTGTAGTCATGGATACCGCATCGTTGCTTGCTGTTTGCCGGGTACACGAACTCCTGCCCGATCCCGAAGGTTCGGTCGGAGTGACGGCCATTGACAAGCGCCCCGTCGACGGCCCGGTGAAGGTCCACAAGCTGGGAATCCACGGAGACATCCAGGCGAGCCGGATCCACCATGGCGGCGAGGACCAAGCACTGTATGCGTACTCCCAGGCCGATGCCGATTACTGGGCGAATGAACTCCAGCGGGACATGCCCGCCGGGATCTTCGGGGAGAACCTCCGCGTTGCCGGAATCGAGACCAGCGGCGCAGTGATCGGCGAACGGTGGAAGATCGGCCTGGACGTAGAAGTCGAGGTCACATCCCCGCGTGTGCCGTGCGCAACTTTCCAGCGCCGCATGAATGAACCACAGTGGGTCAAGCGCTTCACGGAGGCAGGGCGGGTCGGCACCTACCTGCGGGTGGTGAAGACCGGCTCCATTTCGGCCGGCGACTACATCCACAAACTGTTTGTGCCGAAACATGGCATTACGGTGGGCCAGTGGTTCAGCAACCCCAACCTCGATGACATGCAATTGCTTCTCGACGCCGAGGCGGACGGAGAGGTCCTTCTCCAGTCCGACTACCACGACACCTTCGAAAAGCTCATGCGCCGCAACGGGGTGGACGCCTGATCCGCCCTCGAACGGACGCCCTCGAACGGCCGTGCTGAGGGGCGGCCGTAAGGGCGCCGGGGCGGGTTTGTGCGCAAGCTCACCGCCGCCGTCGACGGTTATGTCGCCAAGGGACTCATCTGTGCCCTACACTTGAAGTATCCCCCACTCCGGAAATCCCTTTTTCCTGCCCAATTCTTGAGGCAGGACTGGTCAGTGTTGGGGCCCGCAAAATGTGTGTGGGCAGTTTCATAGGGAGAGCCGGGCGAAGAAAACGCTGTACAGACTGCTGAGATAGCAGCCAAGAGATGCAGCGGGAAGTCCTGCCATGGGATTGCGACAGCGCCGGACTTCTTGCGAGCACCAGAGCCTTCGGGTTCTTCTGTTCGCAACGTGTACTGCGGCCAAGCCCAACCGGGCCGCGCCGACTGGCCCCCTATGGATGAGGAAACTTTCCCCTATGCCCGAAAACCTGAACGACCCGTTCGTCGCCGAGTCTGCTGAAGAAGCAGAGACCGCCGTCGAGATCGCCGAAACCGCACCCGCCGCTGAGTTCATCGAGGCCCCGGCCCCGGTTGAGGCCCCTGCCTTTGTTGAGGCACCCGCTGAAGCACCCGCTAAGGCTGAAGCGCCCGCTAAGGCTGAGGCCCCGGCCGAATCACCCGTCGAGGAAGAGGAAGAGGGCGTCCGCTTCGTCGACCTCGGAATCGACCCCCGCGTCCTGGCGGCCCTGCAGGACGTCGGCTACGAGAAGCCGTCTCCGATCCAGGCAGCAACCATTCCGCTGCTGCTCGAAGGCCGCGACGTCGTCGGCCTCGCCCAGACCGGCACCGGTAAGACTGCAGCATTCGCAGTACCGGCTCTGTCCCGCCTGGCCGAACTCCACGACCTCAACGGCCCGTCTCGCAAGACCCAGGCCCTGGTTCTCGCCCCGACCCGCGAGCTTGCGCTCCAGGTTGCCGAGGCCTTCACCTCGTACGCCAAGCACATCGATGACTTCACCGTTCTCCCTGTCTATGGTGGCTCCGCCTATGGCCCGCAGCTTGCTGGCCTGCGCCGCGGTGCGCAGGTTGTTGTCGGTACCCCGGGCCGCGTCATCGACCACATCTCCAAGGGTTCACTGGACCTGTCCGAGCTGCAGTACCTCGTACTGGACGAAGCCGACGAGATGCTCCGCATGGGCTTCGCCGAGGACGTTGAGCAGATCTTCCAGCAGACCCCGGAAGACCGTCAGGTTGCGCTGTTCTCCGCGACCATGCCGAGCCAGATCCGCCGGATGTCCAAGCAGTACCTGAACAACCCCGCCGAGATCTCGGTCAAGTCCAAGACGACCACCGGCGCCAACACCCGCCAGCGGTACCTGCAGGTCATGGGCCCGCACAAGCTCGACGCACTGACCCGCATCCTCGAGGTGGAAGAGTTCGACGGCGTTATCGCCTTCGTGCGCACCAAGATGGCAACCGAGGACCTGGCTGACAAGCTGAAGTCCCGCGGCTTCCAGGCCGCCGCGATCAACGGTGACATTCCGCAGCAGCAGCGCGAACGGACTGTCGACGCGCTGAAGGAAGGCCGCATTGACATCCTGGTCGCCACCGACGTCGCGGCCCGCGGCCTTGACGTTGAGCGCATCAGCCACGTAGTCAACTACGACATCCCGCACGACACCGAGTCCTACGTCCACCGCATCGGCCGTACCGGCCGTGCAGGCCGTAGCGGCGACGCCATCCTGTTCATGACGCCGCGGGAGAAGTACCTGCTGCGTTCGATCGAGAAGGCCACCCGCCAGCCGGTTGAGCAGATGCACCTGCCCACCGCCGAGACGGTCAACACCTTGCGTTTGGGCAAGTTCGCGGACAAGATCACCGAGACCCTCGAGTCCGAGGACGTTGCCGCTTTCCGTGACTTGATCTCCTCCTACGAAGAGGAGCACAACGTTCCGGCTTCGGAGATCGCCGCTGCACTGGCCGTCATGGCGCAGGGCGGCCAGCCGCTCCTGGTCAAGGAACTGCCGGCTGCACCGGAATTCCAGAAGCGCGAGCGCTCCAAGGACGGCTTTGGTTCCCGTGGCCCCACCCGCACCCTGACCGAGGGCAACGCCACCTACCGGATCGCCGTCGGACGCCGCCAGCGCGTCATGCCGGGTTCGATCGTTGGCGCCATTGCCAACGAAGGCGGCATCTCCTCGGCACAGATCGGCGGGATCGACATCCGCTCGGACCACTCCCTGGTGGAGCTTCCGGCGGACTTGAGCCCCGAGCAATTGCGCGCCCTGTCCCGCACCCGGATCGGCGGCGAGCTGATTCACCTCGAGCTGGACAACGGTCGCAAGCCTGCCTCTGACCGCGGCGGCGAGCGTGGCGGCTACTCCGGTGGCAGCCGCGGCGGCGACCGTGGCGGTTACTCCGGTGGAGACCGTGGCGGAAACTTCAAGGGCAACGGCGGCTTCAAAAAGGAGTTCCGTAAGACCGAAGGCGACCGCGGTGGTTACTCCGGTGGCGAGCGTTCCTCCGCTGACCGCGGCGGCCGTTCCTACAGCGAGCGCAGCGGCGCCGGCGCAAGCGCCGGAACGGGCAGCTACGCCGACCGAGGCGCACGCAAGCCGCGCACTGGCGGCGACGCAGGCAACCGCGATTTCAACCGCAAGGGTAAGTGGTAAACAGGACTAGTTCCTGGGTTTCTGGTCAGAGGCCGGCTTTCGAGCCGGCCTCTGGCTGTTTAACGGCGCCGCCTTTAACGCCGGCCCAGGTCCCGCGCACGGCTGACTGTACCGTTTTCCCCATGTTTGACGGCCCAGAGACCCAAGAATGACGGACTCGCCGTGTCGGAAACGCTTTCCCAAACCAAACATGGGGAAGACGCGCGGCCCGCGGGTGTGGAAAGGTTGGTTCATGGGTTTCCTCGATGGATTGAAGAAGAACCTCGGCCTCGACAAGGCCGAACACAAGCCGACTGGACGGGCCTCGGAGGCCCCGCAGGAGGCCGCTGAAGCCTCAACGGGGGAGACAGTCCAAAGTGCCGGGCCCGAGCCGTCAGCGGAAGCTCCCGTGGGTGCGGGCGCCGCGATGCCCGACGCCGGTGCTCCCGCCGCCAGCGTAGGGCAGGTCACCGAAGTCGTGGTGGAAGCAGACGATACCCTGAGCGGCATCGCCGTGCAGTTCGGCGTCGACTTGGATGCCCTGATCGCAGCGAACGCGGATACCGTGCCCAACCCGGACCACATCTACCCGGGCCAGGTGCTCCGCTTGCCCTAATTCAGACGCATTCCGACTCAAGAATCCGGTGCGGATGCAAATTGTGTCGGCGCCGTTTTTCCCTGTCACGCAGCCGATTTGTGGCCTGAGAAATCGTCCGGTAGAGTATTTACTCGTTGCCCCCCTAGCTCAGTGGTAGAGCGCGTTCTTGGTAAGAACGAGGTCACCGGATCGATTCCGGTGGGGGGCTCTGAATGAGGGCCTGTGTCAAGGCGGTTTTGACCGGCTTGGCGCAGGTTTTTCTCATTCGTGGCGGTGTAGCTCAGTTGGTTAGAGCGCACGACTCATAATCGTGAGGTCGGGAGATCGAGCCTCCCCACCGCTACCAAGAAAGTCCCCGCTAAGGCGGGGGCTTTTTCGTTTCCGGGGTGTCGCACCGAGCCGGATACGGATCGAAGAAATGGCCCTTCCGGCGGCCGGCCAAGTCTGCCCCTGGTCCTGATCGAAGCCCGCAAGTCTGCTGGGCACTTGCCGTAAAGATTTCGTAAAGATCCTGTCGAAAAGCTGAGAGCGCACCCGACCAGCCGATAGTTTTTAGAGGCGCCGCCACTTGAGTGTCCCCCAATCCTCAGGTGGCGGCGCTTCTCGGAGATCTTGGCCGCCGACTTACGTGCCTGAGGACAAACAGATTCTCCCATCATCGCTTGGCGCCCGAGCGGACAGTCTTAAGTGAATCTTGATCTTTTCTTAGTGTTTCCTTGAGGTTCACCGTGTAGGGGGTCATTTCGTCTGTGGGCTATCTCCAGCTACGATCAGGAGGTTGTCCGGACCGAAAGGCATCCCTGCTCGTGGATTTTGGCCGCTATCTCATTGACCTTGTGGTTTTCGTTGGCATCACAGTTGTGCTGATGTGTTCTCTTAACCTGCTCGTGCTGTGGCAAAAGAAGCGGAAGTACACGAAGTTGTTACACCCTGAGGGACAGTCGCTACCGGGCCGCGATACCGGAGCCCGTCCGGAAAGGCCAGGCCCTGGACGCATTCGCGATCAACGGGCGACTCTCACCGGCGTCCAAAGGCCATGACAATGGCTACGATCGCCGCGACGACCAGCACCGTCGCAACCCAGATCCACTGTTGTCCGTCCAAGTTCGCCCCGCTCACAGGTATTGGTCCAGTCTCCCAAACTGGAGGGCATAGGGCGAGGTCTGATCGGTAGTTCGAGCCTCCCACCGTTGCAGAAGCAGGCCAGGAGCCTCAAGCTCCTGGCCTGCTTCTTTTTAAGACGCTGGAAGCCCGGGGGCCTCCCGTCCTGACGTTCTTTGAAAGCGATGCCGTGCAACGCTCCGGCGACACGCCCTTGAAGAGGCCTTCGGGGATTCAAAAGAGGGTCGGGATTGGAACGCGCAAACCTCGCCGCCGCGCGACCGCCCTTAGTTCAGTGCGATGACGAGCATCTGGTTGGTGCCCGGGATGCACGTTTGCAGTACCGCCCGAGGAAATCCACCGAAGACCGCTGCGACGTTGTTGGTGGTCCCGCCTTGTGGCACCTGGCCGCGGGCCGTCACTGTGTACGTGCCGTAGCCTGGGATGCTCACCGTCTCGCCGATGCCGATACCCGAGAATTGTGCCCATCCGCCGCAGAAATCATGTTCGGTAATGAACAGCGAGTAGGCGTCCGTGGGGGTGAAATGGATCGGGCCAATGCAACTGTCCACGGCCGCCTGGCCACCTGAGCCCGCAACATAGATGGTCCGCACCGCTGGAGCTGGAGCCGGAGCGGGAGCAGGCGCAGGCGCCGGAACGGGGGCAGGGGCAGGTGCAGGTGCAGGTGCGGCGGCCGCGGCAACCGGCGGTCCTGTCAGCTTTAGCACTTCGCCGGGCACGATGACGGAGTAGGCGCTGAGCCCATTGGCCGCCAGCATTCCGTCGACGTCGACGCCGAACCTGGCGGCTATGGAGCCAACAGTGTCGCCGCTGATCACCGTATAGGCGTTCGTGTCAGGCGCTGGAGCAGGAGGCGGCGCAGCAACCGGAGCCGGAGCGGGTGGAGCTGCGGCCGGCGCCGCTGCGGGCGCTGACGGCGCGACGGCGGCCGGTGCCTGCGTCTGTACCGGCGCCTGCGTGGCGGCCGGCGTGGGACTGCCAGCCGGCGTCGGACTGGCAGCGGCCGGCGAAGGCGCGACAATCCCGGCGCCCGAACCGACATGCGGGGCGACTGCGGCGCTCGTCCCTGCCGGCGCAAGTACCTGTGCGTAGTTCTGCATCGTCACGGCTGCAATCGCCACCGCTGCCACGATTGCCCAGGTGGCTATTGATGCCTTGTACCTGGTGAGTGTTCTCACCCCCTTGGATATCAGGGCGAGGACGTTGCCTCCGCTGATCCCGCTGTGTCCGTACTCCTGCTGATACATGTCGGATCCCCGTAATTCATGGTTTCTGGGGCCGGTCGGTTGGCTGGCCCGGGAAGTGATACGCAGGCGCAGGGGATGGCGCTTTGTTGAGACCCTTTTGCTTAAATGCGCAGCACTGAGGAATCCCTCGATCCATCTGCTGTGATAAATCCATCAAAGGGATGTATGAACCCGTTTTGATAAATCCATCAGTGAGATTTATGAAAGAGATATTTCCTTTTTCCTGCTGCAGGTAATTTGAGTGTAGGAATGGAGAATTCGCCCTACACGAGTGGGTGCCACTCGCTTTTATTCCGAACTGCCGGTCAAACACTCGCAAGGCTTCTTCGGCAGGTGGCGGGTGCTTGCAGGAGTCCGGACTGCCAGCCCCGGGGCGGGGTGGTGTGATTATTACTAAACTAAGTCTGCTTAGTAATTAGAAGTCATATTTATCCGGAGAATTGACGAATTCGGCAATGCGCACCGCAAACGCGGAGACACTATTTTCCGGGAATTTATCCACCGTGTTGGGAAGGGCTTGACCATGCACTTGACCGCTGGGACAGAATGGGTCCATGAGTCGAATCGCAATCATCGGCGGCCACGGCAAGGTGGCCTTGCAACTGTCCCGCATCCTGAGCAACGAAGGTCACGCGGTCACTTCCTTCATCCGCAATCCGGAACACGCCCCCGACGTCGAAGTGACGGGTGCCGCCCCGGTAGTACTCGACGTCGAGAATTCGACGACGGCGGAGATCGCCTCTGCACTTGACGGCCACGACGCGGTGGTGTGGTCCGCCGGGGCAGGCGGAGGCAATCCGCAACGTACGTATGCAGTGGACAGGGACGCCGCCATCCGCTCGATGGATGCCGCGGCGCAAACGGGCGTGGCCCGCTATGTGATGGTGTCCTACTTTGGCGCAGGACCCGGCCATGGCGTTCCCGAGGACAACAGCTTCTTCGCCTACGCGGATGCCAAGGCCGCGGCGGACGAGTACCTGCGTGCGACTGACCTCGACTGGACGATCCTTGGCCCGGGCGCACTGACCAGCAATCCTGGGTCTGCGCTCATTGAGGTAAGCCCCGCGGACCCGGGCACCGGGACCGAAACTTCGCGGGCCAATGTTGCCCTAGTGGCTGCCGCCGTCCTCGAACTGCCCGAGACTGTCCACCGCACCATCGAGTTCAGGGACGGCTCGGTGCCTGTGGTGGAGGCCCTCACCGCGTCCTAGCCACACGCTGCCGGTCCGGTAGCCGGGCCGGGACCGCACGTCGGCGGGATATGTTTGTAGGGCTAGTCCCGAGGCAATGCCCGGGACGCTGCCGCTACTGGATATCGGGAGTATGGGGAAATCGGGAACATGGACCAGTTGGCACTCATTGTTGGATTGCTCCTCGCAACGGTTGTGGCCGTGGGCTTGGGGGACCGCTTGCGGCTCCCGTACCCGGTGCTGATGCTGTTGCTGGCTGCGGCGATGACCTTCATCCCGGGCTTCCCGGACTTTGAGCTTGCGCCTGAACTGATCCTCCCGATCTTCCTCCCTCCGCTGCTCTTCGCGACCGCCCAGAAAAGTTCCTGGGCGGTCTTCCGGGTCCGTTGGCGGACGCTTCTGCTCATGGCGGTGGCACTCGTGGTCGTTTCGACGGCGGTCGTTGCCGGAGCCGCGTGGCTCATGATTCCAGGGATCGGCATTCCTGCGGCGATCGCACTGGGCGCCATGGTGGCTCCGCCGGACCCCGTCGCGGTTGAATCCGTTGCCGGTCGCGTCCACATGCCGCGCAGGCTCATCACCGTGCTGCAGAGCGAAGGCCTGTTCAACGACGCGGCCGCGATCGTGATCTTCCAGGCCGCGGTGGCAGCGACGGTTTCAGGCACCAAGGTGGGGGCCGGCGTCGTGCTCCAATTCATCATCGGTGCCGCCCTTGCCGTGATTGTCGGCATTGCGATGGGCTGGTTGACGAGGCTCATCACCAAGCTGGTCACCTCCATGGTGGCCCGAAGTGCCGTGACCCTGGTGACTCCCTTCGCTGCATACATCCTGGCTGAAGAGCTGCACGCTTCGGGGGTGATCGCCGTCGTCGTCACGGCCCTCGAGACACAGCGGCACGCGCGGTCGCAGGACGCGGCCGAGCGCGTGACCCGCACCGCCTTCTGGGATGTGGTGGAACTCCTTGCTACGGGCCTGGCGTTCGGACTTGTGGGATTGGAGATCCGGCATGTAATCCGGGACGAAGGCACGGCCATTTACGGCATGATCGGTCCGGCCGTGGCGGTCTGCGCTCTCGTGTTCGTTGTCCGGTTCGCCTGGCTCGGGCTCTTGGCAATCTCGGCCCGCAAGCGGAAGAACCTGCTGCAGCCAACGTCCCCCAAGGAGGTCCTCATCCTGACTTGGTGCGGCATGCGGGGACTCGCAACGCTGGCACTCGCCTTGGCCCTTCCGCTGACTATTGCCGACGGCAGCGACTTCCCTGCCCGGCACGAGATCCTGGTCATCGCCTGTGCGGTACTGTTGGCCACCCTGGTGCTGCCGGGACTGACCCTTCCGTGGCTCATGCGCGTGCTCAAGGCATCCGAAGACGGTTCGCACGAAAAAGATGCCGCTAGGCTCTTGGCCAAGCGCGCCCAGACTGCCGCCATCTCCGCGCTCAAGGAACACGATCTGATGAAGGAGCTGCCGGCGGACAAGGTAGCCCTCGTCAAGGAAAAGATGACCCGCCTGCATGCCGAGCTGCTCGACGGGACATTGAAGAATGAGTCGGACGCTGAAAAGCGCCAACGCGGCAGGGAACTGGCGATCGCGGTCCAGACCATAGCCCTCGACGCCGCGCGCCAGGAAGTGGTCGCGGCGCGGAGCGAACCGGGGATGGATCCCGAGGTGGCGGACCGGGTGCTGCGCCAGCTCGACCTCCGCACCATGGCGATGCCGGACTAGCGGCCGCGCCGACCGCGCCGACGGGAAACGGCCGGCTCCGAAGGCCCTAGGCCCGCCGCAACACCAGATCCAAAGAGTTCTTCTCCACGTGGTCCAGTGCGTGGCGCACCGCACCGATGCCCACAATCGCATCGCCCAAGGGGGAGGCTGCCAGCCGCGGGGGAGTGGCGGTGTAACTGGCCAGCTTCCGTGTGGCAGGTTCGAGGAGGACCGACGCCGAATCCGCCACCGCGCCGCCGATCACCACGAGCTCCGGGTTGAGCAAAATGGCTACCGTGGAGACCACCCGGGCAAGCCGGTCCGCAAGCCGGTCCAGGATGCCCAGCGCAACCTTGTCACCCTGGGCAGCGGCGGCGAAGACGTGCTGTGCCGTGACCTCGTGGCCCGGCTCGGCCGCGGTGCGCAGCGTCGTTTCCGCGTTTCCCGCCAAGGCTTCCGCCGCCCACAATCTGGCGAGCGCGGCGAGGCCGTCCGCCGATCCGACTCCGTCCACCATGTCCAGGTAGGCCATCTCGCCAGCGCCGCCGCGGCTGCCATGAAGCAAACGGCCGGATTCCACCAGGCCCGCACCGAAACGCTCCCCGGCAAGGAGCACTGCCAGGTCCTGCACGCCGCTGCCGGCGCCGCGCCAACATTCGCCCAATGCCGCCAAGTTGGCATCGTTCTCCAGCATTACCGCCCATCCGTGCAGATCGTGCAGGGCCTTCTTCAGCCCGACGTCGAACAGGCTCCAGAACGGCTGGCTGACGAGGATGTTCCCGTCGCGGCCAACCGGGGCTGCGAGCCCCACCGTCACCGCAAGGACCTTGTCCGGTGCCACTGCGGCAGCCTCGAGGGCGAGCAGCGCGGTTTGGCTGATGACACGGATCCGTTCCCCGGCTTCGATCTCCCTGGCGCGGAATGGCTTGCTGGCCCGTCCCGTGGTCTTGCCGCGTAGATCGGCCGCCACAACGGTGGTCTTGAGGACGCCGACGTCGATTCCCAGGACGCAGCCTGCACTTTCGTCGAGCTCGAAGCGCCGTGCGGGCCGGCCTTTCTGGTAGGCATCGGAATCTTTTTCCAGCTCGCGGATCCAGCCCCGGGCCATGAGGTCTTCGCACACGGAAATGGTGGTGGCGCGCGTGAGTCCGGTGGCGTCCATCAGTTCAGAAACCGTCACGGCGTTGGAGGAACGGATGGCTCCGAGCACGGTGGCCGCGTTGAACCGCCGGAGCATCTGCGGCGTGGCAGTCGCGATTTCAGGCATGGCTGTTGACCTCCTGTAGGTATGCGTCACATAATACTTGAGGTACTAAATTTAGATTCTAAATAAAAGTCCCATCCATCGAAGCGTCGACACAGAACAGGATTCCCTTTGTCCTCCACCGTCACCATGGCAACCCACTTCGACTCCGAGCGCGCCGAGCGCATGGCCGATCCGAACTGGTGGCGCCAAGCGGCTGTCTACCAGATCTACCCTCGCAGCTTTTCCGATGCGAACGGCGACGGCCTGGGCGACATAAAGGGCATTACCGCCAAGGTTCCGTACCTGAAGTCCCTCGGCATTGACGCCGTCTGGTTGAGCCCGTTCTACCCCTCGGCCCTTGCTGACGGTGGCTACGACGTCGACGACTACCGCAACGTGGACCCCAAGCTGGGCACCCTGGCCGACTTCGATGAGATGGCGGCCGCCCTGCACGCCGCAGGCATCAAGTTGATCGCGGATATCGTCCCGAACCACTCCTCGGACCGGCATGAATGGTTCAAGGAGGCGCTGGCGTCCCCGAAGGGCTCGGCAGCCCGTGAGCGCTACATCTTCCGCGACGGCCTGGGCGAAAACGGCGAACTGCCCCCGGCCGACTGGGACTCGATCTTCGGCGGCCCGGCCTGGGAGCGCATCACCGAACCGGATGGCACCCCCGGACAGTGGTACATGCACATCTTCACCAAAGAACAGCCGGACTTCAACTGGGAGAACCCCGAGGTCCGCGAGGACTTCCTGAAGACCCTGCGCTTCTGGTCCGACCGTGGCGTGGACGGCTTCCGCATCGACGTTGCCCATGCCCTCACGAAGGACCTGCCGGAGGTTCTGCCCTCCAAGACCGAGCTGCCCAAGGAAGGCGAAAACGCTTTGGGAGCCCACCCGTTCTGGGACCGCGACGAGGTTCACGAGATCTACGCCGAGTGGCGCAAGGTCTTCAACGAGTACAACCCGCCCCGGACGGCCGTCGCGGAAGCGTGGGTCCACGCGGACCGCCGCGCCCGCTACGCCAGCCCCGAGGGACTGGGCCAGGCTTTCAACTTCGACCTCCTCCAGGCCGATTTCGATGCCGCGCAGTTCCGCACGATCATCACCAAGAACCTGAGCGAGGCCGCGGCCTCCGGTGCTTCCTCGACCTGGGTCTTCTCCAACCACGACGTCGTCCGGCACGCCACGCGCTACGGCTTGCCCGCGGGTAGCGGCCGTGACGGCCTGGGCCAGGACGGCAAGCAATGGCTCCTCGACGGCGGTTCGGCCGCCGACGTCGACGCCGAGCTCGGCTTGCGCCGTGCCCGCGCCGCGTCGCTGCTGATGTTCGCCCTGCCGGGTTCCGCGTACCTGTACCAGGGCGAAGAGCTTGGGCTGCAGGAAGTCGGCGACATTGTGGCCGGGCAGCGCCAGGACCCGGCGTTCTTCCGTAACCCTGGAGTCGACGTCGGCCGCGACGGTTGCCGTGTCCCGCTGCCATGGACCAGTGAAGGTTCGTCGTTCGGTTTCGGCGATGGACATGCCCACTTGCCGCAGCCTGAATGGTTTGCCGGCTACGCCGTGGAGGCGCAGGACAACGTTCCGGGCTCCACCCTGGAGCTGTACCGCAAGGCCCTGGAATTGCGTTCGGAACTGCGGTCGGCCGAGGACCTTGAATGGATCCCCTCGAGCAATGAGTCGGTGCTGCACTTCGCGCGGCCCAACGGCTGGCAGTCGGTGACGAACTTCGGAACCGAGCCGGTGGCACTTCCGGAAGGCACCGTCGTCGTGAGCAGCGCACCGCTCGAGGGCGGCAAGCTCCCGGCAAACACGACCGCCTGGATCGTCTAGTCCCCAGTCGCTGACCCAACTGGCCCGCAGTTAATGTCGTTTTGAGGGCTGTAAACGACAACAACTGCGGGTTAGTTGCATGTGAGAGAGTTTGAAAATGACTGCAAAGAGCAAAATCGCGTCCGGCCGGCTCATCTATGGCTGCATGGGTCTCGGAGGCCCTTGGGAGGGCAGCGAATACGGTGCTGCCGAAATCGAGCAGGCCGCGGCCGCGATCGAAGCCGCCATGGGCATCGGGATCGACTTGTTCGACCACGCCGACATCTACCGCAGCGGCAAGTCCGAGGCAGTCTTCGGTGAAGTCCTGGCCAGGACGTCAGGGCTGCGGGAGAAAATCCAGCTCCAGACCAAATGCGGAATCCGGCTCGGCCAGCCTGGTGTCGACGGACATTACGACCTCAGCAAGGACGCCATCCTGGAACGGGTCAATGGAAGCCTGGAACGGTTGCGGACCGACTACGTCGACGTGCTTCTGCTTCATCGCCCCGACCCCTTGATGGAACCCGCAGAGGTGGCCTCCGCCGTCGGGCAGCTTATGGCGGAAGGCAAGGTGCGGCAATTGGGCGTGTCCAACATGTCCGGCGCGCAGATCGCCTTCCTGCAGGACCAGCTGGAGGTGCCGATCGTGGCCAACCAACTGGAAATGAGCCTGCACCGACGGGCCTGGCTTGAGAGCACGGTCCTGGTCAACCACGACGACGCCCTCGGCTACAGTTTCCCGCACGGCACTTTGGAATGCTGCGTCGGCCAGGGGATTGAGCTGCAGGCATATGGTTCCCTCGCGCAGGGCCGGTACACGGGCTCGACGCCGGTTTTCCCGACCGCCGCGGACACCGCGACAGCCGCTCTTGTCGCCCAGCTCGCGGAAGCAAAGGGTGTCACGCCTGAGGCCGTGTTGTTGGGGTGGCTCATGAAGCATCCGGCACGTATTTCCCCGGTGCTGGGCAGTTCCAACCCGGCGCGGATCCTTGCTTGCGCGGATGCTGCCGCAGTTGCCGCAGCCATGACGCGGACCGAGTGGTACGGCCTGTGGGTGGCCGCGCGGGGCAGCAAGCTCCCCTAAGCGCGGGTTAACCCCAACTGACTCGCAGTTGTTGTCGTTTTGAGGGCTTATAACGACAACAACTGCGAGTCAGTTGGGCTAAGGCAGCTACAACAACACATGCGTGCTACGACAGCGGCGCGACGACATGGGCCCCAACCGTGGGCGAATACGTTGACGAGTCACCCTGGATCGATTGGCTCGGCCTGCCGTCCACGCCCACCGGGATGTCGCCGGCAATCGTCACGCGGTTGAGCTTGCGTGGCTGGCCATCGTAGTTGTCGGGGGCGTAGTGCTGGGTGATGCGGTTGTCGAAGAGCACCAGCTGGTTCGGTTCCCAGTTCACGCGCACCACGTTCTCCGGACGGGTGACGTAGGCCTGCAGCAAGCGGATGATGTCCTTCGACTCCGTGTTGGACAGCCCCACGATCCGCAGGCGCTGCGCGAAGCCCCCAATGAACAATCCGCGCTCGCCGGTCAGGGGATGGACACGCACCACCGGGTGGGCGGTTTCGAACTTGATGCGCGTGAATTCCTTGCGGCGCTCGTCGGCATTCTCATGTTCCAGGTTCTTCGGCACCGAGTAGTCGTAGTCGTTGGTGTGGATCGCCCAGAGCGTGTCCGCGAAGTTCCGGAGCTCGTCCGGCAAATCCTCGTACGCTCCCGCCGAAGAGGCAATCAGCGTCTCGCCACCATAGGACGGAAGGTCGATGCTGCGCAGGGTTGAAGCCTGCGGCGGGTTGACCACGAACGTGACGTCGGTGTGCCAATTGTTCGCGGAACCGTTCTCACTGTCCACGGGCAGGACGTTCTCTTCGCCCTCCACGGAGGCCACGGTCGGATGCGCCGTGGTGAGCGGGCCGAAATGGCTTGCGAATTTCACCTGGGCCTCGTCGCTGAGAATGTTGGCCTCGCGGAAAACGAGGGCTTTGTGTTCGTTGAGGGCAGCCCGGATTTGAGCCACGGTTTCCGGGGCGAGATCGCCGCTGAGGTCGAAGCCGCGGATTTCGGCGCCGATGCGCGAGCCGAGCTTGGCGAATTCGAGCTTGGTTTCGGTAATGACAGACATTTTGTTCCTTTACTTATTTGATGGGTTATGAGGTTGGATTGACGGTCAGGAGCCGGACCCGACGGCGGTCCGCCAACGGGAGAAATGCCGTTCCAGGGCTACAAGGACGAAATTCACGGCCAATCCCAGAAGGGACACCGTGAGAATGCCGGCGTACATGTCCGGGATGAGGAAACTGCTCTGGGCGTTCACAATGAGGTAGCCGAGCCCCGCCTTCGCCCCCACCATTTCCGCCGCGATCAACACCAAAATGGAGGCCGTGCCGGCCATGCGGATTCCCGTGAAGATGGTGGGCACCGCGGAGGGCAGGATCACTTTGCGGAACAGCGCGAGGCTTGAGAGTCCGAGCGATTTCGCGGCCCGGATGAGAAGCGGATCCACGGTTTTGACGCCCGCGATCGTGTTCAACAGGACCGGAAAGAACGCCGCGTAGGCCACGATGCTGATCTTGGACTCCTCGCCGATCCCCAGCAACAGTGTGAAAACAGGCAGCAGGGCAAGCGCGGCAGTGTTGCGGAACAGTTCCAGGAGCGGGTTCAACACCGAATTGAGCCGTCCGTACCAGGCGATCAGCAGACCGAGGGATACCCCAGCCACGAGGGCCGCTCCGAATCCCGACACCGAACGGGTGAGGCTCGCGGCCAAATGCCCCTGGATGGTGCCGGATTCGAACAACTTGCCCCACGCGGCCAAGACCTCGTGCAAGGGCGGCAGGAATACGCGGGTTGACGGGCTCGCCAGATAGGTCGGCCCGAGTTCCCACAAAGCCAGGAAGGCGATGATCCCTGCGGCCTTCCACAGGACGGAACCGGCGCGGGCGGCGGCCATCCTCACAAAGGCGGGTGCCGCCGTCGTGCGCCGACGCCCCGCCTCAACAAGACCGGAGTGCCCGACGGCGGGAGGTTGCTTGGGTGCGGCGCTCGCCGCGGGCTGTTGCGCGAGTGTTGTGGTCATCAGGCTGCGCTCCTTTCGGGAGTTGTTCCCGGAACTTCATCCGGGGCCGTGCCGTCCGGCAGGATCTTGCGATGCCCGGCGTCCTGGGCCAGTCGGACTTCGTTGTGCAACAGGGTCCAGACCTTGTGCCTTTGTTCGACAAAGGCGGGGTGCGAACGGATGTCGTCCTCGCCGTCGCGGTCGGGGATGTCCACGTCCACGATTTCCTTGAGCCGCCCGGGCCGGGCGCTGAGGACGGCGACGCGCTGCCCCAGGTACACGGCCTCGTCGATGCCATGGGTGATGAACACGATCGTCTTTCCTGTGGCCCGCCAGATCCGCAGGAGCTCGTCCTGGAGTTGTTCACGCGTCTGGGCGTCCAACGCGGCGAAGGGTTCGTCCATGAGGAGCACATCGGGCTCATACGCGAGGCTCCGGGCAATGGCCACTCGCTGCTTCATGCCGCCCGAGAGCTCATGCGGGAAACGGTCCTCGAAGCCGGCCAGGCCAACCAATGCGAGGTATTCGCTTGCCTTGGCGGCACGTTCGCGGCGATTGAGCTTGCGCCCGTCCGTGCCCTTGCCTTCAAGCCCGATCGACACATTGGCCGACGCCGTGCGCCAGGGAAAGAGGGCATACTGCTGGAAAACCACGGCACGATCCCTCCCGGGTCCCGTCACAGGCTGGCCGTCCACCAATACCTCGCCGGAGGTGGGCGTGGACAGGCCAGCCAGGAGGTCCAGCAGGGTCGTCTTGCCGGAACCGCTGGGCCCCACCAAGGTGAGGAATTCGCCGTCGCGCACGTCGAGGCTCAAAGAGTCGAGGGCGGTCAGTGTGGTGGGCTCTTGGGTTGCGGTCTTGCCAGTCGCGCCGGTCGGGGAGGCCTTGGAGCGCTTGGAACCTTTGCCGGGGCGGACGGTGAATTGCTTGGTGACATTGCGGATGCTGATTTTTGCGGTCATCACTATCCCTTCGCTGTGCTTGGGGTGGGGGTGCTTGATGCGAGTTCGTTGAACTTGTTGGTGTAGTACTTCGACGGCGTGAGATCGTTCTTGACGATTCCCGAGCCCTTCAGCCACGAAGACCAGCGGGTGAAGTCCTCGTCCTTGATCACGCCGTTGTCGGGTACGCCGGGGCTCTTCCAGTACTGCAGGTTCGCGGTGCTCTCGTTGCGTCCGCGGGCCTCGATGATCTTCTTGAAGCGTGCGATCACTTGTTCGCGCGACGTCTCGGTCTCCCACTTGATGGCCTTGGCCACGCCCGTTGCGAAGGTCCGGGCCGTGTTGGGGTTCTTTTCGATGAAGTCGTTGCGGAGCACGTACTGTCCGCCGGCAAAGGTGCCGAAGAGTTCATAGTCGGCGAACAGCGAGCGCAGTCCGCCGGCGGCAACGGCATGGTCCTGCAGGACCCCGCCCAGGCTTCCTGCGTCGACCTGGCCGCGGCGTACGGCTTCTTCCGTGTCGTTGGGCGCGAGCACTACCAGTTGTACTTGCTTGATTTCGTCCTGGCTGAGGCCGTTCTTGCTGAGGTAGGTGTTGATGACGGCTTCGGAATGGGCGCCCAGGGTGTTGACTGCGATCTTCTTGCCGATAAGGTCCCTGGCGGTTTTGATGGG
Source organism: Arthrobacter sp. FW306-2-2C-D06B (assembly GCF_021789175.1). Lineage (NCBI taxonomy): Bacteria > Bacillati > Actinomycetota > Actinomycetes > Micrococcales > Micrococcaceae > Arthrobacter > Arthrobacter sp. FW306-2-2C-D06B. The sequence continues at coordinate 3,525,103 of NZ_CP084560.1, read as the reverse complement.
GCTGTCCGCCTTGACATAGAAGCCGTTGAAGGTCTTCGCATCCTCGCCGTAGTAGTTCACGATGGCGGTCACCGGTGCCCCTGCCTCAATCAGCTTCACCACGGCTCCCGCGAACGCCCCGCCGAAGTCGGTCTGGTTGGTGGCCGCCGACTGGATGTCCTGGGGACCGCTGATGGTGTTGCCCACCCAGTTGAGCTTGATGTCGCCCAGGTAACCGAGGTCCGCCGCCAGTTCGGGGAGGCCGACGTTGTTGGCCGAGCCTTGGTAGCGGAGCTCCTTGACTTCCGTCTGGCCGGCCGTCTCGTCACCCGCCTGGGCATTGCCGCCGCAGCCGGTCACCGTCAGCGCAAGTACGACGGCGGCCGCGACGCTTAGCAGGGGCTGGTGCAGTTTCATGGGAGCTACTTTCTGGGGAGTGGAATTCGTGGTCCGGGCGTGGTCTGGAGCAGACCGAACTGCCGGTGGGAACGATGTAAGCGCATGTCCACTGCTCAGGGGAAGCCCGGCGGTAACGCCCGGAAACGCCGGGAAACCGGGCGAAATCCGACGACATGCCCGCGCAACTCCGGGCAATGCAAGGACACATTTCGCTTAGCGTCGCCGGGTTGAGCTGCGTTGCGCTGCGTTGCGCTGCGGGCTCCCCAAAGCGCGCCACACCCAACTGACTCGCAGTTGTTGTCGTTTTGACGGCGCATAACGACAACAACTGCGAGCCAGTTGGGGTGGGGGTGCCTGTCACAATCGTTTTGTTCGTATTGATGCTCACACCGGTGCCAGATTCTTAGCGTTCCTGGCGGCTGGCCGGATACGGTAGATACATGACGTCAAGCACCGCCGCCGAGTCCATTCGGTCAACCCGCAAAATTCCCGCAGACATTGCCCGTTCCTGGCTCCTCGTGAACGCCATGAAGACGGAGCTTTTCGACCAGTCGGCCTCATCGCGCGCGGACGCCATCATCCTGGATATCGAAGACGCTGTGGACCCGTCCCAGAAGGACATCGCCCGCGACAACGTCATCAACTGGTTGACCGCCGGCGGCCAGGCCTGGGTCCGCATCAACGACGCCACGAGCCCGTTCTGGGCCGATGACCTCGCCGGCCTGCGCGGCACGCCCGGCCTGTTGGGCGTCATGTTGGCCAAGACCGAGTCAGCGGACCAGGTCACTGAGTCCTTCCACCGCATGGATGGCAAGACCCCGGTGGTCGCTCTCGTGGAATCGGCTCTGGGCATCGAGGAAGCCAACCACATCGCCCGCGCCCAAGGTGCCTTCCGCCTGGCCTTCGGTTCGGGCGACTTCCGCCGGGACACCGGCATGGCCGCAACGCCTGAGGCAATGGCGTACCCGCGCGCCAAGCTCGTCGTCGCGAGCCGCGTTGGCAACCTGCCGGGACCGATCGACGGCCCGACCGTCGGCACGAACCACCCGATCCTGCGCGAGCAGACCGGCATCACGGTGACCATGGGCATGACCGGCAAGCTCTGCCTGGCGATTGACCAGACCACTGTCATCAACGAGGTCATCAGCCCCACGCCATCGGACGTCGCCTGGGCCACCGACTTCATGAACGACTTCGAAGCCAATGGCAGGGTCATCCGCGACGGTTCCGACCTCCCGCGCCTCGGCCGCGCCGAGAAGATCATGAAGCTCGCAGTGGCCTTCGGGGTCCAGCCCTCCCTATAGGGGCACCCACCGACGTAAGGGTATCGACAGACGCTCGCTCACATATATCCGGCTTTTCCTGGACGCTCGCTCACTTATGACGGCAATTCCCAAAACCTTCGCGCAGATGATGTGAGCGAGCGTTCGCCCATAACCGTTGATATGTGAGCGAGCGTTCGTCCACAACCATTCATAGGTGGGCGAGCGTTCGTCCACAACCATTCATAGGTGAGCGAGCGTTGGTAGGTTTGTCGGGTTTCCGGCCCCCAGGACCCGCGGCTCTGGCAAGTGCCCTAAACTTGGGGAGTGCTGAACGAATTCTGGGCCACGGCCTCTACCGCCTACAAGACGCTGGTTTTCAGCGCGATGGGGCTTATCGCCGTCGGGATCATTCTCACGATCATCGGCAACACCTCCCACAACCAAAGCCTTGCACTGACGTCCTTGTTCGTGATCGGGCTCGGCCTGGTCCTGCATGTCGTGGGCATGGTGGTCCGCGGACAGCAGGTCCGCAAGGGCTTGAAGAAGTAGCCTGGCGGAGCGTGGCGATGACCAAGCATGAGGTGGTGATCGTCGGAGGGGGTCCCACGGGGCTGATGCTGGCGGGCGAACTCGCGCTGGCCGGCGTCGATGTCGCGATTGTCGAGCGGCGTCCAAACCAGGATCTCGCCGGCTCACGTGCAGGCGGTTTGCACTCACGCACCATCGAAGTCCTCGACCAGCGCGGAATCGCAGATCGCTTCCTGTCCGAGGGGCAGGTGGCCCAGGTCGCGGGGTTCGGCGGCGTCCGTTTTGACATCAGCGACTTTCCCACCCGGCACAACTACGGGCTTGGGCTGTGGCAGAACCACATCGAGCGCATCCTGGCCGGCTGGGTCGCCGAGCTCGCGGTGCCGATCCACTACGGACGCGAGGTGACCGGATTCGCACAGGACGAGACCGGCGTCGACGTCGAGTTGTCCGACGGCGGGGCGTTGCGCGCGGAATACCTCGTCGGGTGCGACGGCGGACGCAGCCTGGTCCGCAAGGCAGCCGGAATCGAATTCCCCGGGTGGGATCCGACCACCAGCGCCCTGATCGCCCAGGTCGAGATGGCCGAGCAGCCGCCCTTGGGCGTCCACACCAATGCCTTCGGCATCCACTCCTTCGGCAAGCTGGACTACAAGATTCTCGACGGCAAGGTGGTCTACGCGGAAGGCGGGCCCGTGGGGGTCATGGTGACCGAACAGCACGTGGGACCCGCCACCGAACCCACCCTCCATGACCTGAGCGAGGCGCTCATCGCCGTGTGCGGGACGGATTACGGGATCCACAGTCCCATCTGGATCTCCAGATTCACCGACATGACCCGGCAGGCCGCGAGCTACCGCGACAGGCGGGTCCTGCTCGCCGGCGACGCCGCACATGTGCATGCACCGGACGGCGGACAGGGCCTCAACACGGGTGTGCAAGATGCCGTGAACCTGGGATGGAAGCTGGCCCAGGTTCTCAAGCGGACATCGCCCGAAAGCCTCCTCGACACCTACCACGCCGAGTGCCACCCGGTGGCAGCCCGCGTGCTGCGCAACACGATGGCGAGTGTCGCGCTTCGCCGCCCGGACGAACGCACAAAAGCCGTGGGCGAGATCATTGCCGAACTCCTCGGCATGGAGGAACCGCGCAAGCGCTACGCCGCGATGCAGTCCGGCCTCGACGTGCATTACGACGTCGGCGAGGGGCACCCGCTGCTCGGACGCCGCATGCCCGATCTCGACCTTGTCACCCCGGCCGGCCTGTTGCGCGTCTTCAGCCTGCTGCACGATGCCCGTGCAGTCCTCCTCAACCTGGGTGAGCCGGGCGGCATCGACATCACGCCGTGGGCGGACCGCGTTCAGCTGATCGACGCCACATACACCGGGACTTGGGAGCTTCCGGCACTAGGGGCCGTCACACCTCCGGCCGCCGTGTTGATTCGGCCCGACGGATACGTGGCCTGGGTGGGAGACCGAACCCGACTGGGCCTCGACGACGCGCTGACCACATGGTTCGGACCGCCTGCCGCGGACTAGCGGTACGGCGTCGATGCTCATCCGGAGACACGTCCCGGGCCGATAGGGTTGGACTATGACTATTAACCCGGACTTGCAGGGCCGCAGCTACCCTGCCGCAGAGGTGTACGACGTCGGCCGCGAAAAGATCCGGGAGTTCGCCCGGGCCGTGAAAGCCACCCATCCCGCCCACTTCGACGTCGAAGCCGCCAAGGCCCTCGGCCACAGCGACCTCGTCGCCCCGCCGACCTTTGCCATCATCGTCGCCCAGCGGGCCGATGCCCAGCTGATCGAGGACCCCGATTCCGGGATCGACTTCACCCGCGTAGTGCACGCCGATCAGCGCTTCACGCACCACCGCCCGATCGTTGCAGGGGATCAGTTGCGGGCCGAACTGCACGTCGACAGCGTCCGCGCCATGGGCGGCGGGGCAATGATCACCACGCGTTCGGAAATCACCACCGTGGACGGCCAGAGGGTCGCCACCACCACCTCGTCCATCCTGGTCCGCGGAGAGGGACAGTAACCATGAGCTTGAAACTTGAAGAACTCACCGTCGGGCAGGAAATCGGCACCCGCAGCATCGAGGTCACCCGCCAGGACCTGGTCAAGTACGCCGGCGCGTCCGGCGATTTCAACCCGATCCACTGGAACGAATCCTTCGCCACCGGCGTCGAACTTCCCGGAGTCATCGCCCACGGCATGTTCACCATGGGCTCCGCCGTGCAATTGGTGAGCGACTGGGCCGGCGACCCCGCCGCCGTCGTCGACTACCAGACGCGCTTCACCAAACCGGTGCTGGTCACCGACACCACGGGGACCAGCGAGCCCGGCGCCGTGATCGAGGTCGCCGGAGTGGTGGGAGCGCTCGACGCCGAAGCCCGCACCGCGCGCATCGACCTGACCGTCACCTTTGCAGGCCAGAAGGTCCTCATGAAATCCCAGGCCGTTGTGAAGCTCGCTTGAGCCAGCTGCAACAATCACCACCTCGCGCCACCGCGGCGGAATTGTCGCGGTGGCGCAATGCAGTGGTGGCCGCGTACGGCGCCAGCGGCCTGGCCTTCTCGTCGTGGGTCTCCCGCTTGCCGGCGATCCGCGATGGCCTGAACCTGACGCCCGGCACGGTAGGGCTCCTGCTGATGTGCATGACGGTGGCATCGTTCGTGTCCGTGTCCGCGTCAGGGGTGATCGTGATCCGGCTCGGATCACGACTGACCACGCGGATCGGCGGCGCCATGGTGGGTCTGGGCCTCGCGGTTGCCGGTTTTGGCACGTCCGTGCTGGCCAACCCGGTGGTCGTAGCGCTTGGACTCATGGTGATCGGCCTCGGCACGGCCAGCTGGAACACGGCATCCAATGTCGAGGGAGCGTCACTGGAACGCGCCCTCGAACGGCACATCATGCCGCGTCTCCACGGATCCTTCAGCCTTGGCACTGTTGCGGGCGCAGGGCTCGGCGCGTGGGCCGCTGCCGCGGGACTGCCGGTCTTCTGGCATCTGGCCGCGGCCGGCCTGGTGGTCGCAGTCTCGGTGGTGACAGCCACTGCCTGGTTCCGCGCGGATATCACCCGCCATTCCGCTGCGCGAGGCACCGCCAAGGCCTTTAAGCCGGAAAAACCGGACACCTTCGAAGATCCTTCAACCGGCCCCTTGCCGGTCATCCAGACGGGCCAGCCCGGCCAGCAGGGACCGGCCGAACCTTTGGACAGCAAGCGCATGGTGGCGCGGGCGTGGCGCGAACGCCGGACCCTCCTGCTTGGATTGCTCGTCCTGGGGCTCGCTCTGGCTGAGGGCGCGGCGGGGGACTGGGTAGCCTTGGCGTTGGCCGATGGCCACGGTCAATCCGATGCTGCCGGAGCCATCGGCTACGGAATCTTCGTGACCTTCATGACTGTGGGCCGTTTTGCCGGGACGGTGGTCCTGGACCGCTTCGGCCGGGTGCCCGTCATGCGCTGGTGCTCGGCCACGGCTGTGGTGGGGCTGGCGCTCTTTGTCTTCGCCCCCGTGCCGTGGCTCGCCTTCGCGGCCCTGGCCATCTGGGGTCTGGGCGCCTCTTTGGGGTTCCCGGTGGGCATGTCCGCCGCCGCGGACGATCCCGCCCATGCGGCGGCCCGGGTTTCAGTCGTCTCCACGATCGGCTATGGGGCCTTCCTTTGCGGTCCGCCGCTCTTGGGGTTGCTGGCGGAGCACTTCGGCATCCTGCATTCCTTGCTCGCCGTGCTGGTCCTGCTCGTCGCGAGCTTCTTCCTGGCGCCCGTCTCGCGGAAGCGCGCCTGAGCGGGCGCTTCCCTGAGCGGAAGCGCGCGCCTAAGCGCGCGCGTCCCTGAGTCGGCTGGGGCAGACAATCCCCGCTAGGCTTGTTTGGTGACCCAGACGATGCTTTCCGAACTGACCACGGCCGCTGTTGGTGGCCCCGCCGGCACCTTCGTGGAGGCCCGCAACGAAGCGGAAATCATCGACGCCGTCCGCTCGGCGGATGCTGCGGGTGACAAACTCCTCATCATCGGTGGTGGTTCGAACCTGCTGATCTCCGACGCCGGATACCCGGGCACCGTGCTCAAGATCGCTTCGCAAGGCTTCACCGTCAATTCGGAGGATAGCTGCGGAGGGGTTTCCGTGGTGGTCCAGGCCGGGCACAACTGGGATGCCCTTGTGGAGCACTCGGTGCTGCACGCGTGGTCCGGACTTGAGGCCCTTTCCGGCATCCCCGGAGCCACGGGCGCCACTCCTGTGCAGAATGTGGGCGCCTACGGTGCCGACGTCTCCCAGACCATCGCCGCGGTCCGTACCTGGGACCGCGGACGCAACGCCGTGCAAACCTTCACCAACTCCGAACTCAAGTTCGGCTACCGGGACTCCATCCTCAAACAGACCACCACCGAGGGCTCACCCCGATACGTGGTGCTGACAGTTGAATTCCAGCTGCCGCTCGGACGCATGAGCGCGCCCATCCGGTACGCAGAGCTGGCCCGGTCACTCGGGGTCGAGGCCGGGAAACGCGCGTATTCCAACGACGTCCGGCGTGAAGTCCTGCGGCTGCGTGCATCCAAGGGCATGGTCCTCGACGCTTCGGACAGGGACACGTATTCCACGGGCTCCTTCTTCACCAACCCGATTGTCCCTGCGGCAGCGGCCGCGGCACTGCCTGAGGGAGCGCCCCAGTACCCGGCCGGAAACGATGGCCTCGTCAAGCTGTCGGCAGCCTGGCTGATCGACCAGGCCGGCTTCGGAAAGGGCTTCGGACTCGAACCCGCAAGCGTCTCCGGCGGCCGCGCCTCCCTGTCCACCAAACACACCCTGGCCATCACCAACCGGGGAGGAGCCAGCGCGGAGGACATGGTGGCGATCGCGCGCGAGGTGCGCCGCGGCGTCGTCGAGCGTTTTGGCATTGAGCTGCATCCGGAGCCGCTATTGATCGGTCTGGCCCTGTAGAAAACCGCTCAGGAACCCGCGAAGAACGCCCGTCAGCGCTTTCCGCTCGGGAGGACCTTGTTGAGGAGCAGGAACGTCAGCCCGCAGCTGGCTGCCCCCAAGAGGAAGATCTGGCTGAACGCAATGCTCTGCGGCGACGGACCGCCTGGCGACATCCAGCCGGCTGCCGCAAAGCCTGCCACCCCCAGGAGCATAACTATGGCGGCAAGCAGGAAGCTGCGCACTTGATCGCTCGCGCCTGCCTGGAACGCTGGTTCGGAATCGTCAACGTGCCGCTCGGACGACGGCTGGCACGCGGCGGCAAGGGCCAGGAGGAGCGCCGCGGCTCCCGTGGCGGCAAGTCCCACCTCTTGGACAGCCTGCATCGACGGGGACAACCGGACCCCCGCACCAACAGCTATTGCCAAGCCGCAGACAAGCCCGACGGCGGCGGCGCACCAACCAGCGGCCGCTAACCGCCGGCTGAGCGGCCGCAGCAGCGGACCCAACTCACCGAACAGCATTCCCTTAGCGTAGGAGGGCCCGCTGGAAGGCCCCTGTGAGCGGCGTGGGAGTTCCTCCAGCGTGTTAATGAGGACCGAAGCTGTCCGCCGTGCGTCTTATGATGGGGCCATGGCAGCTTCGACGAAGATCAGCGTCACTCCCAAAGTCATGGGGAGGCTGCGCCTCGCGAGCCAAGGATTGCTTGGCGGATTCAGTAGCCCGGAGGAATGCGTCTCCAGGATGGGTGCCATGCAGGCCCAGGACCTCACCTCGGCGTTCTGGGCGGTGGGACAGCGGGTCCCTGGTTCCGGCCTCTCTAAGGTGCTGGAAGCGCTGGAGAACGGCACAGTGGTGCGGTCCTGGCCCATGCGGGGCACACTTCACCTGGTTCCGCCGCGGGACTTGCGCTGGATCCTGGCCATCACCGCCGAACGATCCATGCGTTCGGTGGCCGCGCGGCACCGGGAGCTCGGCATCGACGAAGCAGACATCGCCACGTGCCGGGACCTTGCCCTTGAACGGGTCGCCGGAAGCCCGGGCGCAACGCGCGAGGAGCTTTTCAAGATCTTCGAGTCCGCTGGCCAAGTGACCGCGGCCCAACGCGGGATCCATTTGCTGTGGATTCTGTGCCAGAACGCTTGGCTGGTCCAAGGTCCTCCGGCCGGTACGGCAGGCAAAGCGCTTGGACAGCAACTATTCGTGGCCTTCGATGAGTGGATTCCGGAATCCAAGAGTCTGAGCCGAGGAGAAGGGATTGCCGAATTCCTGCTCAGGTATATACGCAGCCACGGACCGGTCACGCTCTTGGACTTCGCGTGGTGGACCCAGATCCCTAAAGCCGAGGTCCGGGCAGCGCATGAGGCCATTCGCAGCCAAGTCGTTGAGCTCGTCTTCCGGGGAACGTCCTACTGGCTGTCGCCCGAGACGGCGGCACTGCTCGACGACGGAGTCCCCGGCTCGCGGACGGTCCTCGCCTTGCCGGGATTCGATGAATTCCTGCTGGGGTATACGGACCGCAGCCTTGTCTTGCCCCCCGAGCATTTCCAGAAGGTCGTTCCGGGCGGCAACGGTGTCTTCAAGCGGATGATCGTGTCCGGCGGTGAAGTGGTGGGCACGTGGTCCCGCAGCGGCACCGGCCGGACCGCCGTCGTCGAGCCCGAACCGTTCGCCACGGAAGGCCTGACTCCGGCGGCCAAGCGCTCCTTCGAACTCCAGGCCGCGAAGTACGTGCGGTTCATGGAGAGTTGACCCAACTGACTCGCAGTTGTTGTCGTTATGAGCCCTCAAAACGACAACAACTGCGAGTCAGTTGATTAGAAGCAGGAGTCCTAGAGGGTGCCGGTGGCGATCTTCAGCATGCGGCGCAGCGGCTCGGCAGCGCCCCAGAGGAGCTGGTCGCCCACGGTGAAGGCGCTGATGTATTCCGGGCCCATCTCGAGCTTGCGGATACGGCCCACGGGGATCTCCAAAGTGCCGGACGCGGCTACCGGGGTGAGGTCCGCCATGGAGGCTTCCTTGGTGTTGGGAACGACCTTGGCCCACTCATTGTCAGCGTCAAGGAGCTTCTCGATTTCGGCGACGGACAAGTCCTCGCGCAGCTTGAGCGTCAGCGCCTGGGAGTGGGAGCGCATGGCGCCGATACGGACACAGAGGCCGTCCATCACCACATGGTCCTTGCCCGGCTTCCCGTTGCCCGTGCCGAGGATCTTGTTGGTTTCCACCCCGGCCTTCCACTCTTCCTTGGACTGGCCGTTGCCGAGGTCGGCGTCGATCCAGGGGATCAGCGAGCCGGCCAGCGGAACGCCGAACTGGGTGGCGTCGACGCCGGAGCGCTGGGTCGCCAGGACCTTGCGGTCGATTTCCAGGATCGCCGAGGCGGGATCGTCCAGTTCGCTGCTGACTTCGTTGTTGAGGGTGCCGAACTGGTTGAGCAGTTCGCGCATGTGGCGGGCACCGCCGCCCGAGGCCGCCTGGTAGGTCATGGACGTGCCCCACTCAACCAGGTTGTTCTTGAACAGGCCGCCGAGCCCCATAAGCATGCAGGAAACCGTGCAGTTGCCGCCGATGTAGTCCTTCACGCCGCCGGACAGGCCTGCGTCGACGACGTCGCGGTTGATGGGGTCCAGCACGATGATGGAGTCGTCGTTCATGCGCAGGGTGGACGCGGCGTCGATCCACAGCCCGTCCCAGCCGCGGCCGCGCAGCTCACCGTGGACTTGCTTCGTGTAGTCGCCACCCTGGGCCGTGACAATAATCGGCAGCTTGGCAAGAGTCTCAATGTCGAACGCGTTCTCGAGCTTGCCTGAGCCGTCGGCAAATGACGGCGCGGCACCTCCAGCGTTCGAGGTGGAGAAAAATACCGGGTTGATGTTGGCGAAGTCGCCTTCTTCCTGCATGCGCTGCATCAGGACGGAGCCGACCATGCCACGCCAACCGACCAGTCCAACGGACGGATTAGCTGCTGTAGTCATTGAACCAGTCTAGACTTTCGCGGCTCCCGGCCGCTGTCGGTTACGTCACGAGGTGACCCGGACCCAACTGACTGGCAGTAGGTGTCGTTTTGGGGACTCAAAACGACATCTAATGCGAGTTACTTGGGCGAGGAGTCGGGTTCTTCCAGCAGGGCCGCCTTGCGGGCGCGCAAGGCGTAGAAGGCTCCAAAAGCGAAGACCTGGGTCACAACTACAAGCACGATGATTCCCAGGATCTTGTTGCCGCCCAGGATCATGGTGAGTCCAACGATCGCGGACAAGAGCGCGAAGAGCGGCAACAACATGTAGCCGAGCACGAACAGGGTCTCAGGTTTCTTCAGCATTCTCAGTCTTCCGTCCGGCGCCACGTGGCGATCCGGTAGTTGGTGCCGTTCTTCGACGTCAGCCAGCCTTCAACCGGTTTCGTCGACTCAAGACTCCACGCCTCGCCGAACTCCGGCGCGAACGTGTCGCCGTCGGTGTCGGAATCTATGACCGTGACGACAGCGACATTCGCGATATCCATGGACTGCCGGTAAATTTCGCCGCCGCCAATGATCCAGACATTCTGGCCGCCGGGTGCGAACTGCGACTCAAGCAGGGCGGCATCAAGGGAGGAAACCACGACGGCGCCACGTGCTTCGGGCGAGTCGGCCCAGCCGTGTTGCCTGGTCACCACGATATTGGTGCGGCCGGGCAAGGGCCGGTACTTTGCGGGAAAAGACTCCCAGGTTTTCCGGCCCATGATGACCGGATGTCCTGTTGTCAGCCGGCTGAAGTGCTGCAGATCCTCGGGGACATGCCAGGGCATGGTCCCGCCCTTGCCGATCACTCCGCTGCCGGTCTGTGCCCAGACCAGGCCGATTCCGTTGAGCGTTTCCGCGGCCTCCCCGGAGGAAGGCGACTCCGCGGCAGGAGATTCGTGGATGTTCATACCGCCACGGGCGCTTTGATCGAGGGATGGTGGCGGTAGCCGACTACTTCGAAGTCCTCGAAGGTGTAGTCGAAGATCGAGTCCGGCTTGCGGGCGAAGCGCAATTGCGGGTACTCGTATGGCTCCCGGGAGAGCTGCTCGGTGACTTGCTCGACGTGGTTGTCGTAGACGTGGACGTCCCCGCCTGTCCAGACGAAATCGCCGGGCTCAAGGCCCAGTTGCTGGGCCACCATGCAGGTCAGCAGCGCATAGGAAGCGATGTTGAACGGAACGCCCAGGAACATGTCTGCCGAACGCTGGTACAACTGGCAGGACAACTTGCCGTCGGCCACGTAGAACTGGAAGAACGCGTGGCACGGCGGCAGGGCCATGTCCTTGATCTCGGACACGTTCCATGCCGAAACGATGTGCCGGCGTGAATCCGGGTTGGCGGCCAGGCCCTTCATGAGCTCGGCGATCTGGTCAATGTGCCCGCCATCGGGGGTCGGCCAGCTGCGCCATTGAACCCCGTACACGGGGCCGAGTTCGCCGTCGGCGTCCGCCCACTCGTCCCAGATGGTGACACCCTGCTCCTGGAGCCACTTCACGTTCGACTCGCCGCGGAGGAACCACAAGAGCTCCAGCGCGAGTGATTTGAAATGCACCCGTTTGGTGGTTATGAGCGGGAAACCCCGGCTCAAATCGAAGCGCAGCTGGCGGCCGAAAACGCTCCGCGTGCCAGTGCCCGTGCGGTCCGACTTATGCGTGCCGTTGGCCATGACGTCGCGCAGGAGGTCTTCATATGGGGTTGGGATGCTCACGCACCCAGCTTACTGGAGTCAGTCGTCGAAGGGCTTGATCTGTTCCACGGCCACAACGCGCTGGCCGTTTGCCCGGGCCACGTGGCACACGATCAGCTCGCCAGGCGCCAGGTACGGATCCTGGGCAGGCAGCATCTCGTGAAGCTCGGGGCCCATACGCGCGCCGAGCGTCTTCAAGACGGTGGGGAGTGCCGGCCTGTGGGTGCAGAGCGCAACCCCGCGCTGCTTGTCGAACAGGCCCTCGACGACGGCGGATGTCTTCTTCGGGCTCCGCTGGTGGTTGTGCTCGGTCAGGGCCTCCACAAGTTTCACCTTGGCTCCGGCCGACTTGGCATACGGCGCGATGGTGGATACGCACCTGGCCCACGGACTGCTCACGATCCGCAGCGGCTTCCACACGCCCAGGAGCCGTTCCACGGCCAGCGCCTGCCGCAGTCCCGTCACGGCCAGCGGCCGGCTGCCTTCGGCCTTGGACCAGGAGGATCGTGGCTTGGCCTTGGCATGGCGCACCAGAATCAGGGGCCAGGTCTCCAGCTCACTGTTCAGGTGTGCCTTCGCGAGCGCCTGGAGGGGTCCCACATCTGTCGGGTTGCTCAGGAAACGTGCGGCTTTGTCCGGCGCGGCCCACATGTAGGCATCCACTTCCTCGCCGTCCGGCTTGATGATGGACCCGTTGACCTGGGTCGCCCAGTAGTGCACCACCTTCAACCCGGCCGCCACATGATAGTGGGTCGGAGGAAGGGGGATCCCGAGGGCGGCGTCGAGGCCGATCTCTTCCCTGATCTCGCGGACGGCGCACTCCGGGATGGTTTCCCCGGCGTCGAGCTTGCCCTTGGGCCAGGACCAGTCGTCGTATTTTGGCCGATGAATCAGCAGGACCTCGAGGGCACCCTTGGTAACGCGCCAAGGAATAGCGCCGGCCGCCGTGACGGCGATCGGCTCTCCGGGATGGTCCGTCTGGTCTGCAACAGGTGTATCGCTCTTCAACTTTCGCTGCCTACCGCCGGGCAACTGCACGTTGGCGGGACCGGGAGGCAAGCAGCCAAGACTGGATGTCCAACAGCGGCGTGCCGTCTTCGGTCTGGTGGAACCTTGTCCAGTGGCCTTGGTTGTCGAGGTGCCAGCTGGCCGTGCCCGGGTCCATGTAACGGCGCAGCAGGTCCATGACCTCGGCCGTGTCTTCGCGGTTGGAGAGCTGCACCAGGGCTTCAACCCGGCGGTCTAGGTTGCGGTGCATCATGTCCGCGGAGCCGATGTAGACCACGGGATCGTTGGCATTGGCGAAGGCAAACACGCGCGAGTGCTCCAGGAAACGGCCAAGGACGGAGCGGACTGTGATGTTCTCGCTCAGTCCAGGCACTCCCGGACGCAGCGAGCAGATGCCACGGACAATGACGTCAACCTTTACCCCGGCCTGTGACGCCCGGTAAAGGGCATCGATGGTGGCCTCGTCAACCATGGAGTTGACCTTGATCTGGACCTTGGCGGTAATTCCTGCGCGGGCATTGCGGATCTCGGTCTCGATCCTGTCGATCAGGCCGGACCGTACCGAGCGCGGCGCCACGAGGAGCCGCTTGAAGGTTGACTTGGGGGCATATCCGGAGAGCTGGTTGAAGAGCTTGGACAGGTCCTCGCCGACTTGCTCATTGGAGGTCAACAAGCCCAGGTCCTCGTAGTAGCGGGCCGTCCGGGGGTGGTAGTTGCCTGTGCCGATGTGGCAGTACCGGCGGAGGCCATCCACTTCCTGGCGGACAACCAGGGACAACTTGCAGTGCGTCTTGAGTCCCACGATGCCGTACACCACGTGCACGCCAGCCTGCTCAAGTTTGCGTGCCCAGGAGATGTTGGCCTGCTCGTCAAAGCGGGCCTTGATCTCCACGAGGGCCAGGACCTGCTTGCCAGCCTCGGCGGCGTCGATCAGTGCGTCGACGATCGGGGAATCGCCGGACGTGCGGTACAGGGTCTGCTTGATGGCCTGGACCTTGGGGTCGGCGGCGGCCTGCTCCAGGAAGGCCTGGACCGACGTCGAGAACGAGTCGTAAGGGTGGTGCAGGAGGATGTCGCGGCGACGCATCGCCGCGAAGACGTTGGCGGCTTTGGAGGTCTCGGATTCGTTCAGGTACCGCGAGGTGTGGGGGACGTGCTTGGGGTAGTGGAGGTCGGCGCGGTCAATTCCGCCGATGACCGACAGGCCCCGGAGGTCCAAGGGAGCCGGAACGGAGTAGACCTCGGATTCCTCGACACCGAGTTCCCGCACCAGGAGCGCACGGATGTTCGGGTTGATGTCGGTGGTGACCTCAAGCCGGACGGGCGGGCCGAAGCGGCGGCGCAGGAGTTCTTTTTCGAGCGCCTGCAGGAGGTTCTCGGCGTCGTCCTCTTCAACTTCCACGTCCTCGTTGCGGGTGACGCGGAAGGAATGGTGCTCCATGACTTCCATTCCGGGGAACAGCTTGTCCAAATGCACCGCGATGACCTCTTCGAGGGCGATGAATCGTGCCACCCGGCCTGGGACGGCACCGGCGCGCGGTCCGTCGATCGAGACGAGCCGAGGCAGCTGGTCCGGAACCTTGACGCGGGCGAAGAGTTCCTTGTCGCTCACGGGGTTGCGGACAATCACGGCCAGGTTGAGGGAAAGGCCGGAGATGTACGGGAACGGGTGGGCGGGATCAACGGCGAGCGGGGTGAGGATCGGGAAGACCTTCTCGCCGAACATGATGCTCAAGCGGTGCTGGGCCTCGTCGTCGAGTTCGTCCCAGCGCATGAGGTGGATGTGCTCATAGGCCAGAGCGGGGCGGATCTGCTCGGCAAACACGCGCGCGTGGCGTTCCTGCAGCTTTCGGGCGGCATCGCCGATCTGCTCCAGGACTTCGATGGGGCTCAGCCCGGCGGGGGAGGGCACCGCGAGTCCGGTGGCGATGCGGCGCTTCAAGCCGGCAACCCGCACCATGAAGAATTCATCCAGGTTCGAGGCGAAGATGGAGAGGAAATTGACCCGCTCCAGGAGGAACAGGTCCGGATCCTCCGCGAGCTCGAGAACCCGGGAGTTGAAGGCGAGCCAGCTCAGCTCGCGGTCCAGGAAGCGGTCCGGAGTGATGTCGCCTTCCGGTTCAAGGGAGGGCGCAAATTCGGGAATGTCGATGCGGTCCTGTGTTGCCCGCGCAGCCGGGACTTCGGAAGATCCGAAGCGGGGAGGCAAGGTTGCGCCCTTGACCTCGGTTTTGGTGGTTCCGACCGGGTCCGGGTTCATCGGGCTCTCCTTCGTTCAGCGCGGGGGTTTGATTCAACCCTACAAGGATTCCACGTGCCGGAATCCTAGATGTCCTAGCCTTTCAGATACGCCTTGGTTCCGGGTTACTCCCGGGTTAACGGCGCATACATGACATCGACGTCCCATCGTACGAATCCCAGCTTCTGGTAAAGGGCGACGGCAGCGGTGTTGTCGGCGTCCACGTACAACATCACGGAGTGCAGTTCGTGGCTTTGGAGGTACCTGATCCCGGCGACAGTGAGCGCCTTGCCAAGCCCCAGCCCCTGGGCCGCAGGGGTCACGCCGACGACGTAGACCTCACCGATGGCCGGATGGGGTCCTTGCCGGGGGTGCACCTTGGTCCAATGGAAACCGAGCAACTCTCCGGCCGGGTTCACGGCCAGCAGGAAACCTGCGGGATCGAACCAGTCCTCGGCCATCCGGGCTTCCAGGTCGGCCCGGGTCAGGGAACCCTGCTCGGGGTGGTGGGCGAAAGCCGCCCTGTTGGCGGCCAGCCAGGCGGACTCATCCTGACCCGGCACGAAGGCGCGCAGCGAGACTCCCTCAGGGAGGCCGGCGTCGGGCAGTTCCGCTGTGGAGGTCATGAGCCGCATCTTCCACAGTTCGCGCACCGGGCCGTAGCCGTAACGGGACGCAAGCTCCGCGGCGGCCTCGTGGTTCCCATGGGACCAGGCGTTCAGCCCCTCGAGCCCGCGGCTGTTCCGGAGCGAGTCCAGCAGCCGGCCTGCGACACCCTGGTTGCGGTAGCTGGGGTGCACCGCCATTTCAAGGACTCCTGTCCCGTCGTCCGCTTCAACCACGACGGCGATTCCCGCCAGATCCTGGCCGCTCGCCGGATCGGACTGCTCGTCCGGGGCATACAAGGCCAGTGTGAGCACCGAGTGGTCGCCGGCATCGGCTCCGCGCAGCATGACCAGGGTCTGTTCGGACAGCGGGGGATTGCCGTCCGACTCCTCGGCAGCTGCGGCCAGCGTCTTGATGTCTTTCAACAAGTCGTTATCCGACGCGCCTTTGACGACGAGGACGGGCCAGTTCTCCGGGTGCGCAGGGCTCATGCTGCAAGGCTATACGTCTCCGGCCGGTTTGGCGGGATCGATTTTGCGGCCACTGTGTTGGCCGTGTAAGGTCTATATCTCGTCCGGCTTCGCGAAGCAGGATACGAGGGGGATCCACCAGTGGGGTGGCCTCGATACGTTCGACCCGTATGTCCTCCACTCAAACACAGGGAAGGCCCGGACTCAGTGAGTCCGGGCCTTCCCTGTGTTTCAGAAGCTCGGGGTTTTGAAGCGTTTCGGAAGCCTAGGCCTCCGTGAGCTCGTCTTCCGTCAAGCGGACCAAGGTCAGCCGGTAGCCGACGTTGCGGACCGTGCTGATGAGGTTCTCGTGGTCCACGCCCAGCTTGGCACGCAGGCGCCGGACGTGAACGTCCACGGTGCGCGTGCCGCCGTAGTAGTCGTAGCCCCACACCTCGGTGAGAAGCTGCTGGCGCGTGAACACCCTGCCCGGGTGCTGGGCCAGATACTTCAGCAGTTCGAACTCCTTGAAGGTCAGGTTGAGCGGCTGCCCGTTCACGCGGGCCGTGTAGCTTGCCTCGTCGATCACGACGCCGGCCGCCCGGATTTCGGTGTTGGTTTCCTCTTCGCCGGGGATGGCGCGGGCCACGGCCAGGCGGATCCGGGCTTCGACTTCGGCCGGGCCCGCCGAGTCGAGGACGATGTCATCAACAGACCATGCGGAAGAGACGGCAGCCATGCCGCCTTCGGTGAGGATCAGGATGAGGGGGGCGCTCAAGCCCGTGGCTTTGAGCAACTGGGTCAGGGAGCGGGCCCCCACGAGGTCCTTGCGGGCATCAAGGAAGACGACGTCGGTGGGGTCGGTTTCGAGCAATGCCGTTGGCTCTGCCGGAAGGATGTGGACCCGGTGGTTCAATAGCTCCAAGGCGGGCAGGATGTCTACCGACGACCCGGTGCTGTTCGTCAGGAGCAGGATGTGCGACATAGTTCCTCCAATGGGCGGTCCGCGCATCATCGGGCGTCTGAACCGGGTTTCCACCGGCCGGTAGCTGCTTATGGGGCGTGGTTCCGTTGTAACGGAAGCGTTGCAACAAGAAGCGCTGTTGACAACCGAGTATACCCAAAGGCCCCTGCAACGTCAGGGATTCGTGTCACCTTCAACCCATGTTTGCGACATATTTGTGCCGTATAAGGCAGGATTGGCAGGAGGTTGCTCGCAGCCTGGAACGAAATGGGGCCCATCGAGGACCCCACGAGGGCGCAACGAGGTGAGGGACACAGTGAGGTCAGGGGCGAAGTGAAGTCTTGGAGCATCGGGGTGGTCGGCCTCGTGGCGCTCGCGGTTTTCGTCGCCAGCTCTTACGGTCCCACGGAAGGGCTGGTCGCCGTCGGAATTCTGGCGTCGGCCGCGGTTGGCATCGGCTGGCCCCATTTCCTGGCCGTCCCCGCGAAAAAAACGCTCGCCACGGTGATCGGCCTGAGCGGTGCGGGTTCAGCCTTGGCTGCCGGATTCGTGCCAGCCCCCGGATTTCTCGACGCAACCCCCGCCTTCATCGCCGCAGGCGTGATCGCGGTGTTCGTCGTGCAGCTGATTCGCGGAACCGGTCAGGCCCAACGGCTCGAATCCACCCTTGGCAGTTGCGCCGGCGTCCTGCTGAGCTGCCTTGGCGCGGGTTGGATTGCGGGTGCGAGGTTCAACGGGATCAAGGAAATGGTGTTGGTCGCCGCTCTCAGCGCCGCCGTCGCCCTCCTCGCCGGCTTGTTGCGCTGGCCGGACCGGGTCGTGGCGCCTTTGGGCATCGTGGCGGCGGGATTGGTGGCTCCGCTGGCAGGCCTCGTGTTCTCCAATATCGCGATCGTGGCCGCCATCGTGGTGGGCGTCGTCATCGGCTCGGTCCTGGTCAGTTTCCGCCGGATGGTGACGCTTCGGCTCGGCCGCCTCAATTTCCCGGCCGTCCTTGGAATGGGCGTCGCCCCCGTCTGGGCGGTTGGCGCCATGTGCTACTTCATCGACAAACTACTCATCTACTAACAGTTAGGATGGCATCATGTCCGTACTTGCATTTGAAATCTTCTTCCTTGTCCTCCTCGGCCTGGCCAGCCTCTCGATGGCGTGGTTCGCTGGTTTTGTCGTTTACCGTCTCTTCAAGGGCCAGAAGTAGAGCTTCTGTACCTTCCGGTCCGCTGAGGTAATTGCTGTGCCCATCGAAATCCCTTCCGACCTGACACCCGAATTGGTACCCCTTTCCTGGCTCATTGGTGAGTGGGAAGGCCGGGGACGGCTTGGAACCGGTGAAGAAGACTCGGATCATTTCATCCAGCATGTCTCCTTCACGCACCACGGTCTGCCCTACCTGGAGTACCGCGCGGAAAGCTGGCTCAGCGACGAGGACGGCACCAAGTTGCGGCCCCTCACGGTGGAAACAGGCTTCTGGGCGCTGGAACGGAAAATGCTCGACGCCGACGGCGGCCCCGGCTTGATTCCCGCGGAAATGGTCCCGGTTTTGAAAACCGCCGACGACGTCGAGGCCCACCGGAACGCGGACGGCGGGTTCGACATCGCCGTGACGATCGCCCATCCGGGGGGCATCAGCGAGCTGTACTACGGCCAAATCAAGGGGCCGCAGATCCAAATGAGCACCGATATGGTGATGCGCGGCGGCCACTCCAAGGAATACACTGCGGCCACACGCATCTTCGGCCTCGTGGATGGTAACCTGTTGTGGCGCTGGGATGTGTCCACACCGGGCAAGTCGCTCGAGGCCCACGCTTCGGCTTTCCTGAACAGGCTTTAGTAGGAGGGCTTGTTCCCTGGCTTCAAGGTCTCACCGAAGAGGTCTCACTGAACGTCCCGTTTCGCAGTCCGAACCAAAGGGGAGCAGCAAGTGAACGAAGCAACGAAGCCTGCCAGTTATGACGATCTCAAGGCTGTGTTTTTCAACGGGACGCTCAAGCCATCGCCGCAAGTGAGCAATACCGACGGACTGATAGCCATCAGCCGGCGCATCATGGAAAAGCAGGGCGTCAGTACGCAGGTGATCCGCACGGTGGACCATGACATTGCCGCCGGAGTGTATCCGGACATGCGCGAACATGGCTGGGCCACTGACGAATGGCCGGAGTTGTACCCGGCCGTGTTGGAGGCCGACATCGTGGTGGTGGCCGGTCCTATCTGGCTTGGAGATAACTCCTCCCAGACCAAGAAACTCATCGAGCGGCTCTACGCCCATTCGGGCCAGCTCAATAGCAAAGGCCAGTGGGCCTACTATCCGAAGGTCGGTGGCTGCCTGATCACGGGCAACGAGGATGGCATCAAACACTGCGCCATGAACGTGCTGTATAGCCTCCAGCACGTCGGCTTCACTATTCCGCCCCAGGCCGATGCCGGCTGGATCGGTGCAGTCGGCCCCGGCCCCAGCTACCTCGACGAAGGATCTGGTGGCCCCGAGAGCGACTTCACCAACCGGAACACCACCTTCATGACGTGGAACCTGCTCCACTACGCCCGGATGCTCAAGGACGTCGGCGGCATTCCTGCCTACGGCAACCTCCCGGATGACTGGAAAGCCGGCACACGCTTCGATTTTGAAAACCCGGAATACCGCTGAGCCCCAAGGACTTCTACTACATATGACTTACAAGAGCCCCCTATTGTCGCGCCCCGGAACTGTAGAAGGCGGCGGCGAGGACTCCGGCGTCGCGGCCCACTACGGCGAGCCCCTGCGGGAGCAGCGCGCACTCGCCGCCGGCACCGCCGTCGTCGACCTTTCCTACCGGGGCGTTGTCACGGTCACCGGACCGGACCGCCTTAGCTGGCTCAACACCCTTTCTTCGCAGCAACTGACCAACCTCCAGCCCCGCGTCTCCAGTGAGCTTTTGCTCCTCACCATCCAGGGCCGCATCGAGTTTGACGCCCGCGTGGTGGACGACGGCGAGACCACCTGGCTGCTGGTCGAAGCCGCCGAGGCTGCCCCGCTGGCGGAGTGGCTCGACAAAATGCGGTTCATGTTGCGCGTCGAGGTGGCCGACGTGTCCGCCGATTGGGCCGTCGTCGGCTCAACCAAGCCTGTTGACGCCTGGTCCGGGCGGCTCGTCTGGGAGGACCCGTGGCCGCACATCGGCGTCGGCGGCTACTCCTACAGCGTGGTGGAGGAAGGCTCTCACCCCGGCCTTGAGCGACCCTGGTTCGAGTACCTCATTCCCGCGGCCGAGCTCGAAGCGGCCGTTGAGGGTATGGCCCTCGCCGGCTCGTTGGCCGCGGAGGCGCTCCGCATTGCCGCCTGGCGTCCCCGGCTCGGCGCGGAGACGGACGAGAAGACCATTCCGCACGAGCTCGATCTCCTCCGGACCTCGGTCCACTTGTCCAAGGGCTGCTACAAGGGCCAGGAGACCATCGCCCGCGTCCACAACCTGGGACACCCGCCCCGGCGGCTCGTTTTCCTGCAGTTGGACGGCTCGCAGCACACCCTTCCGGCGCCGGGCAGCGTCGTATTTGCCGGAGAGCGCAAGGTGGGTACGCTGACATCCGTGGCCCAGCATTTCGAAATGGGGGCAGTAGGGCTGGCTCTGATCAAGCGGTCTGTCGACCCGCACGAAGTGCTGACCGTGCTGGACGGTGAGGAGCCTTATCCGGCCGCCCAGGAAGTAATCGTTGCGCCCGATGCCGGACAGGTGGTGGGGCGTCAGACCGGATTCCTGAAGGGACCCCATCGATGAGCGAAACGACGGGCGCCGAAGCCCAAACGGGCAGTGCCGATGACGAGGCCATTGCCTTGGCGCATGCCTTGTTCGATGCCGCCAGGGAAGGCAACTCGCAGATCCTGCGCAGCTACCTCAATGCCGGTGCGCCGGCTGGAATGCGCACTGCCGCGGGTGACTCGCTGCTGATGCTGGCCGCATACCATGGCCACGCTGAAACCGTACAGCTTCTGCTCTACCACGGTGCCGATGCAAACGGCGCGAACGACCGTGGCCAGACTCCGCTGGCCGGCGCAGTTTTCAAGGGTTACACGGAGGTGGCCCGGGTTCTGATCGACGCGGGGGCCGATCCCGACGCCGGTGCACCCACAGCGCGCGACGCCGCCCGGATGTTTGCCCGCACGGAAATTCTCGGACTGCTCGGATAAGCCAAGGCGGGGCCGTCGGGCTTTGCCCATGCGTGACGGCCTCGCCGCGCTGGCTGCCTTGCGTTCAAATATTCCATGTGGAATAGTTGTTGTGGAATAGTTCGCACGGAGGATGGGTAAATGGCACGAGCCGCACTGACTCCACTGGGCGTCGCTGCATTGGCCCTCCTTGTCGAGGCGCCGATGCATCCATACGAGATGTACCAGCTCCTGATGGCCCGCCACGAGGACCGCTTGGTCAAAGTCCGGCCGGGTACGCTCTACCACGCAGTCGGCCGCCTGGAAGAGGCGGGTTTGGTCGAGTCCACAGGCATTGACCGTGCCGGAAACCGGCCCGAGCGCACCACTTACCGAATCACCGGAAGCGGCAGGGACGCGCTGACCGAGCGCCTCCAGAACATGCTGGCGGAACCCGTGAACGAATACCCGGTCTTCCCCCACGCTATCGCCGAGGCACACAACCTGCCGTCCGGCGTCGTACTCGAACTCCTGGACCATCGCGTGGCGAACCTGGAAAACCAACTCGACTTCCTGGTCCGGGGTGAAGAAGCTGTCGCTGCAAAAGGCGTCGAGCCCAAGTTCTGGATCGACGTCAAGTACCAACAAACCATGCTGCGGACGGAAATCGACTGGATACGCAGCTTCCAAAACGATCTCCGCAGCGGGCAGTTGCCATGGTGACCGCCCATCCCACGCACCAACTTGCAAGAAATTCAGCACAGTCTAAGGAAACCCATGGAAAACGTAGCTAAACCGTGGCCCGCACTGTGGTCCCTCGTGGTCGGGTTCTTCATGATCCTGATCGACACCACCATTGTTTCCGTGGCGAACCCACGGATCATGGAGGGCCTGCACACCGATATCAATGCCGTCATCTGGGTGACGAGCGCCTACCTCCTCGCCTACGCCGTTCCGTTGCTGATCACTGGACGGCTCGGTGACCGCTTCGGGCCGAAGAACCTCTACCTGATCGGCCTTGTGGTCTTCACCCTGGCCTCGCTGTGGTGCGGCCTCTCGGGCGATATCGGCATGCTGATCGCCGCCCGGGTGGTCCAGGGCATCGGCGCGGCCATGATGACGCCCCAAACAATGGCCGTCATTACGCGGATCTTCCCGCCCGACCGCCGCGGCGCGGCCATGGGCCTCTGGGGAGCCACGGCCGGCATGGCTATCCTCGTCGGCCCGATCCTCGGCGGCGTGTTGGTCGACGGCCTCGGTTGGCAGTGGATCTTCTTCGTCAACGTTCCCATCGGCGTCGTTGCCTTTGTCCTCGTGACCCGGCTCGTACCGAAGCTGACCACGCACAGCCACAAGTTCGACGTCCTGGGGGTCCTGCTGTCGGCAGCAGGCATGTTCCTGCTGGTGTTCGGCATCCAGGAAGGCCAAAGCTACAAGTGGGGGACCGTCACCGGAGCCATTACCGTGTGGGGACTGATCATCACGGGGCTCGTGGTCTTGGCCGTGTTCGTCTTGTGGCAGTGGCTCCTGGAGCGCCGCGGCGGCGAACCCCTGCTGCCGTTGGGCTTGTTCAAGGACCGCAACTTCTCCTTGGGCAACACCACCATCATGGCGGTGGGCTTCACCATCACCGCGTTCCCGCTGCCCACCATTTTCTACTACCAGGTAGTCCGCGGCTTGACCCCGACGCAGTCCGCATTGCTCATGATCCCCATGGCCGTGATTTCCGGCGCGCTGGCACCTTTTGTTGGCAAGCTGATCGACCGGATCAACCCGCGCTGGTTCGCCGCGTTCGGCCTCGTCTGCCTGTCCGGCGCACTCTTCTGGACCTCGACCCTTCTGAAGCCGGACACTCCCATCTGGATGTTCCTGCTGCCCAGCGCCCTCCAGGGTGTGGCCAACGGCTTCATTTGGGGCCCGGTCTCCAACGCCACTACCCGCAACCTCCCGCCGCGCTCGGCCGGCGCCGGTTCCGGTGTCTTCAACACGACGCGCCAGATTGGTGCGGTGCTGGGATCGGCCGCGATTGCTGCCCTCATCCAGTCCCGACTGGCGGCCGAGCTGCCCGCGGCTCCCCCAGGGGCCGCCCCGGCAGGCGAAGGCGGATTCACCGGGAAGTTGCCGGAATTCCTGCATGACGGCTTCTCGACGGCGATGAGCCAGTCGGTCCTGCTCCCGGCCTTCGCGATTCTGCTGGGCGCAGTAGCGGCGTTGTTGTTCGGCAAGCCCAAAGCCGTCCAGGGTTGGGGCGCGCCGGCTGCCGCCGCGAAGCCTGAGACTGTTTCGCAAGACGGTTAGCCCGCGCGAGCCGGCAGACGATGCCCTCAAAATACGATTTTGGGGGCATCGTCTGCCAACTCGCGGGCGGTGGAGGTCGCTAGCGGAGCAGCACGGAGGTCTGGATGCCGCCGTCGACGAATCCCAGCTTTCGGGCCAACGCCATCGAGCCCCGGTTGTCCAGTGCGGTCCGCCATTGCAGCGTGAGGCCCGAGGCGAGTGCCTCGTGGGCGGCGATCGACGCAGCCAGGGTTCCGAGTCCTTGCCGGCGCAGTTCCGGGGGCACCAGGACGCCCAAGTCCGCGAGGATCCCCTGCCACTCCGCATAAGCGCCGCAGGCCACCGGTTTGCGGTCCGGTTCGTTGCCATCCATCACAGTGAAATGGTGGTCCATCCTTGAGAGGTGGACTTCGTTGACGTCGTCCGGAGGGCATCTGCCCTCCAACTCGATTGCCTCCGGATGGCCGTGGGAGACGGTGACTTCGCCGCCTGGCTGGAAGAGGGGAAGGTCGTCGGCGAACAGCAGCGCAGAGGTCCCGAGCCCGTGTCCACCGTGTTCGCGGCTGATCCGCAACAGTGCGGAATGCTCGCTCAGTTGATCGTCCGAGAGCTCGACGGCGGCGGCCGCCGCCCATCCCGGAGCCACCAACGCCGAGCGGCCAAAGAGCCTCACGAACGTGATGGATTCAGCGTCCTCATCTTCCCTGACCAGCCGCTCCCCGACGCGGGCAGCAGGTGAGCCGGAGACGAAACTGAAGGCTTCGTCGTCGAACCCTAAATGCCGGGCCCAGACCAGCAGCACGATTTCCGCCGATCCCGCATCAAGTTCCATGACATCGAGTCTATGCAGTCCCTGGAAAGGAAAGAGCAGGCAGGCACCCGGTGGTGCCCGCCTGCTCCTTGAGGAACCGGCTCCGCCGAACGGATCCGGCTCAGCCGAACAGCACCGCGGCTTCGTCGTAGCGGTTCTGGGGGACGGTCTTGAGCTTGCCCAGGGCAGCTTCGAAGCCCACGTGCTCGATGTCCGTGCCCTTGAGGGCCACCATGGTTCCCCAGCGGCCTTCCACGACCGAATCGATGGCTGCCATGCCCAGACGGGTGGCCAGGACGCGGTCAAAAGCCGACGGCACGCCGCCGCGCTGGATGTGGCCGAGGATCGTGGCGCGGGTCTCGATGCCGGTGCGGGCCTCGATTTCGGGGGCCAGCTGGTCGGCGATGCCACCCAGGCGGGGCCGGCCGAAGGTATCCAGGCCGCGTTCGGAGTGCGGGGCTTCCATGTGGTCCGGAACAAAACCCTCCGCAACAACAATCAACGGTGCACGGCCACGGTCGTGGGCCTCCTGGACCCACTCGGTGATCTGCTCGATGCTGACTTTCTGCTCCGGGATCAGGATGGCGTGCGCGCCGGCAGCCATGCCCGCGTGCAGTGCGATCCAGCCGACGTGGCGGCCCATGACCTCGGCGATCATGCAGCGGTGGTGGGATTCTCCGGTGGTGCGCAGCCGGTCGATAGCCTCAGTGGCGATCTGGACGGCGGTGTCGAACCCGAAGGTGTAGTCGGTGGCGTCGAGATCGTTGTCCACGGTCTTGGGGACGCCCACGATCTTCAATCCGGCGTCGGTGAGGCGCTTCGCGGCGGCCAGGGTGCCTTCGCCGCCGATGGCGATGATGGCGTCGATGCCGAGGCGGTCCATGTGGGCCTTGATGACATCCGGCCCGCCGCCGTTCTCGAACGGGTTGGTGCGGGACGTGCCGAGGATGGTTCCACCCTGCTTGGCGATACCGCGGACCATGGTGCGGGGAATGTCGATGACGTCGCCCTCCACGACGCCTCGCCAACCGTCCCGGAAACCGACGAATTCCTGGCCGTGAATGGCAATTCCCTTGAGGACGGCGCCGCGGATGACGGCGTTAAGTCCGGGGCAGTCGCCACCGCTGGTAAGGATTCCAATTTTCATGAGGGCTCAAATCCTGGTTAGGAGGTATACGTGCAGAGCGCCACGCTGAGCTCACAATGATTGTAGGGGGAAATGTGGGGTGGGACACAAACCATGACCATCGCCAGGGATGAGACTTTTGAAACAAGGGCGAAACTCGCCGGCAAACCCGGGCTGTGCTAGTTCCTGCCTTGCGAACGCTGGGTGAGGAAGGATTCCAGCGCAATGGTGCCGCTTTGGTTGGGAAGCAGCAGCCAAGCTACCACGTATATCACCACGGCGGGCCCGGGTAGCAGGCAGAAGATCAGGTAGCCAATGCGGACGTAGGCCACGTCCACTTTCAGTTTGGCGGCAATGCCACCGCACACCCCTCCGATCAAACGCTGCGGACCGCGCTTCAGGCCAATGCCCCGTACGATGCTGAAGAACTTGTTCATGGCTAGAGCCTTCCCTGTTGTGGCTGCTTTGTCACGTGCTGCTTGCTACGGGCGGTCGGAATCGTCGGCGCCGGCCCCCGAGTCCGGGCCGGACCCACTGCCCTTTCGGGAGCGGGCCGACACTAGGCCTCCGATCACGAGTGCCGCGCCGGCCCCGATCATGAGCCCGATCAGCACATAGTTGCCGTTCAGAGCCACGAGGCCGAGCTTGGAAATGATGATCAAAGCTGCGAGTGCCAGGACAATCAGCCCCCAGACCACCGTGCCCACCCTGGCCCGTGCGGCTTGCGCCGTGGGTTCGGGTGCCGTTTCAAATGCCCGCGTGGGTTCGTGCGTGCTCATGTCAGTTTCCTTCCTGGACGGTCACATTGCTGAAGGTGCCGTTGAGTTTGACGACCAGCTTGGCGCCGGGCTTGTCCGTGTTGTAGCTGTCCCGGGTGCCACCGTTGCTTTGGGTGACGGCGCTGCCGTCCTGCTTGAGGTTCGCGAAGGTCATGTCTGCCTGGACCTCCACCGGCACGGTCGCGGGGATGAGGAGCTTGATGTTGCTTGCGGTCACGTCCATCGGAACCACGACGTCGGAACTCAGCGGTGCGCCCAGGTTCAGCTTGGTCAAGTCAATGGTTCCGTTGGCCCCGGTAATGTCGAAGCCTTTGCGGGCATCGTCGATGCTCACGGGATTCCATTGGGCATTCTGGAGACGGAAGTGGTCTGCGCTGGGGGCAATATTGAATATGCCCCCGATCACCAGCGTCGCAACGGCCAGGAAACCGAGCAGCCCCGATGTGCGGCCACGAAGCCCCGCGACGAGGATGCCGAGACCGAGGACTGCGGCGCCCGCGGCCCAGACCACCGCGTTGGCGGCGTCGCCAAGGTGGATGACGTTGCCGGCGTCGAGCAGCTTGAGCGTTCCGCCGGCCAGCAAGGCCGCTCCGGCTGAGACAGCTACGATGGCCGCTCCCGGTCCCTGCCGCCTCGGCCGTTCGGGCCGCTCGGGGCGGTTCGGCACGCCAGCTGGCGGGTACGGCCCCGCAGGATTGACGGGGCCTGCGGGAGTTGAGGGGCCGCCTGTCCCGTAAGTACCGGACCCGTAAGGAGCTGCGCTGTAAGGACCTCCGGCGTAAGGACCTGCGGCGTAAGGGCCGGCTGGATAGCCTGCCGAGGCGTAGGTGCCCGCCCCGCCAGGGGAACTTGGAGCGGCCGCATATTTGTGCGTGCCCATGGTCTGCCTTCCGTTGCGGGACTTGCTGCGCTGGACCAGGAAGTAGACCAGGTAGATGATGCCGCCTACCCAGAACAGCGTCCACAGGATTCCAGGAACGCCGTTCCAGCCCCAGAAGCCGCGGCCGAGGCTTGGCAATCCGATGATGGTTGTGATGAGGGCGCCGGTCATGCCCGCGGACCAGCGTCCAGCCCCGGCCTCCTGGGCGTGGATACGGCCATCGGGTTCGGGCAGGAGCGCCCAGGCGACGCCGTAGAGCAGGATGCCGATGCCGGCAAAAAGGGTGAGGATGATGAAGATGCCGCGGACGATCAAGGGATCGATGCCGAAGCGGTGCGCGATGCCGCTGGCCACGCCGCCCATCCACCGGTCCCGGCCGCGGCTGATGCCCTGGCTGCGGATCCAGTTGAAGAAGTTCTGCGGGGGAGCGGGAACGGCGTAGTTCGGTGCCGCGCCGCCGTAGCCGCCGGTGTTTGGCTGGGGCGGTTCTTCCGCCGCGCCGGTCCCGGCCGGCTGGTCGGATTCTGCGGGTTGTCCGGGCTCCGCTGCTTGTCCGGAGTCCTCGGGATTCATGCTGTTCGCGTTCATACTTCGATCTTGCCGCCTGGCGAAGCCGCCCTCTATTGGGGGATACCCTGAACGTTCCCTGAGTGCTCCCCTGAGATGCCCTAGCTTCGAGCGCCGGAGGCCCTGATACGTGTTTGGATGGATCCATGACAACCGCCTTGCAACGCCCGCCCCTGGTCCGGAGGAGCGACCGGATGATTGCCGGCGTGTGCAGCGGCCTGGCGGACCACCTTGGCTGGCCTGTGAAGTACATCCGGCTCGGCATGGTCCTTGCCTCATTCGCAGGCGGCGCGGGCCTGGCCTTCTACGCCTGGCTCTGGGTCATGGTGCCCACCGCCGACGAAAGCGCCCGCCGCAATAGCCGCCGGCCGGCGTCGCCCATTGCTCCCTCGGTGAGCCTACCTCCCTCGGTGAGCCTCCCTCCATCCATGAGCATGCCTCCCGACCTAACAGCGCCCGACGGCGGAGCGCAGCCGCTACCGCTGTCCGCCCCCGCTCCCGTCTTCGCCTCCTGGTTCAGGATTCGGCGCATCCAGTACGGGAAAGAGATCCTCCTGGGAGCCGGCCTGCTTCTGGTGGCCGCCATCCTCATCGCACGGCAGTTCGGCGTCGAGGTTCCTCTCGGCACGCTGATTCCGGCGGCGGCGATACTCGGCGGAGCGGCGATCGCGTGGATGCAGCTGGATGAGACGCGTCGGGCAGGACTGGTGGACAAGACCAAGGCGGACCAAGCCGGCGGCTGGGTCCGCCTTGCTGCAGGCCTGGCCCTGGTGGTTGCCGGTGTGTTGGTCATGGTGTCCGGTTCCGGCTCATGGGAGCAGACCTGGCTCGCGCTGCTCGCTTCCATTGCGGTCCTGGGCGGCGTCGCCCTCGTGCTTCTGCCGTGGGGCCTCAAGTTCTGGAAGGACCTTGAAACTGAGCGGGCAGCGCGGGTCCGCGAGACGGAGCGAGCCGAGATTGCCGCCCACCTGCACGACTCGGTGCTGCAGACGCTCGCCCTGATCCAGCGCCGCGCCGGCTCCGAACAGGACGTGGTCCGCCTCGCCCGTGCCCAGGAGCGTGAACTGCGCACCTGGCTGTACCGGGACGCCGCCAAGGATGCGGGACTCCTCGCGGAGCGGATTGCCGCGGCCGCAGCCGAGGTCGAGGACGCCCACGGACACCCGGTCGACGTCGTCAGCGTCGGAGACGCACCCATGACGGACAGGCACGAAGCCCTCGTCCTGGCGGCCCGTGAAGCCATGCACAATGCCGCCAGGCACGGCGGCGGCGCCGTGTCCGTCTATCTCGAGAGCTCGGACACGGGCAGCGAGGTTTTCGTCAGGGACCGCGGACCAGGCTTTGATCCGGATGCCGTCCCGGAAGACCGGCTCGGAGTCAAGGAATCAATCATCGGACGGATGAAGCGCCACGGCGGTACTGCGGTCATCAGCAGTAGCTCCGAGGGCACCGAAGTCCGCCTGAAGCTGCCCGTCGAGAACGCCGACAAAGCAGAGAACCGAAACGGAGAAGCCAAAGCATGAACGCCCTATCAGAGCAAGTAGCGCGGAAGGTTCGTGTGGTGATCGTGGACGATCACGCCATTTTCCGGTCCGGGCTGAAGGCCGACCTCGATTCCAGGATCGACGTCGTCGGCGAAGCCGGAACAGTGGAGCAAGCTATCGCCGTGATTGCCGAGGTTCACCCGGAAGTGGTGTTGCTCGACGTCCACCTGCCTGGCGGCCTTGGCGGTGGCGGTCGGGAGGTCATCAGCGCATCCGCTCCGTTGCGTGGGAGCACGAGCTTCCTGGCATTGAGCGTCTCCGATGCCGCCGAGGACGTCGTGGCCGTCATTCGCGCCGGAGCCCGGGGCTATGTCACCAAGACCATTTCCGGCCCCGAGATCTCCGATGCCGTGATCCGCGTGGCCGACGGGGACGCCGTCTTCTCGCCGAGACTGGCCGGTTTTGTCCTGGACGCGTTTGGAACCTCCCCGGCCGAGATCGCCGACGACGAACTCGATCGTCTCTCCGCGAGGGAACTGGAAGTCATGCGCCTCATCGCCCGGGGCTACAGCTACAAGGAGGTGGCCAAGGAACTGTTCATTTCCATCAAGACCGTGGAAACCCATGTCTCCGCGGTGCTCCGCAAGCTCCAGCTCTCCAGTCGCCACGAACTGACCAAGTGGGCCGCCGAGCGCCGCCTCCTCTGACGCCCGCTCACCTTTAGGGGCTTAAACCCAAACGCCCGCTCACCTATAGGGGGCTTAAACCCCAACGCCCGCTCACCTATACCCAAGGTGAACGGGCGTTTGTGGAGGCGGGAAGGGCTACTTGGCCTGACCGAGGAATTCCTGGAGGCGTCGAACGCCTTCGGCGAGGTCGTCGTCGCCCAAAGCGTACGAGAGGCGCACGAAACCGGAGGGGCCGAAGGCCTCGCCCGGAACGATGGCGACCTCGACCTCGTCGAGGATCAGTGAGGCAAGCTCAGCGGACGTTGACGGACGGACGGGACCGTTCGCCGTCGGGAATTCCTTGCCCAGCAGTCCGCGGACGTCGGCGTACACGTAGAAGGCGCCGGTCGGCGTCGGGCATTCCACACCCTCGATCGCGTTCAGTCCGGCGACGATCGCCTTGCGGCGGCGGTCGAAGGCGACCTTCATTTCGTCGACGGCGGTCAGCGGACCCGAGACTGCGGCCAGCGCAGCGATCTGCATGATGTTGGAAACGTTCGACGTCGCGTGCGACTGGAGGTTGGTAGCGGCCTTGATGACGTCGGCCGGACCGATCATCCATCCGACCCGCCATCCGGTCATGGCGTAGGTCTTGGCGACACCGTTGAGGATGACCACCTTGTCGCCGAGTTCGGGGGCGGCGGTGGCAATCGAGGTGAAGGGGACGCCGTCGTACGTCAGGTGCTCATAGATCTCGTCGGTGACTACCCAGAGGCCCTTCGCTGCTGCCCATTTTCCGATCTCCGCCACCTGTTCGGCGCTGTAGACGGCGCCGGTCGGATTGGACGGGGAAACGAAAAGCAGGATCTTCGTCTTGTCGGTAACCGCGGCCTCGAGCTGTTCCACGGTGACCAGGTACCCCTGTTCCGGGCCGGCGAAGACCTCGACGGGAACGCCTCCGGCGAGGCGGATTGCCTCCGGGTAGGTGGTCCAGAAAGGCGTGGGAATGATTACTTCGTCGCCCGGATCAACCAGGGTGGCGAACGTGTTGTAGACGGCCTGCTTGCCGCCATTGGTAACCATCACCTGGGATGCATCTACCTTGTAGCCCGAGTCGCGGAACGTCTTGTCCGCGATAGCCTGCTTCAGCTCCGGCAGGCCGGCGGCAGGGGAGTAGCGGTGGTACTTCGGCTGGCTGGCGGCCTCGACGGCGGCCTTGACGATGTAGTCGGGGGTCGGGAAGTCGGGCTCCCCGGCGCCAAAGCCAATCACAGGGCGACCCGCTGCCTTGAGCGCCTTGGCCTTGGCGTCAACGGCAAGGGTGGCGGATTCGGCGATGGCGGAAATTCGCTGTGAAATGCGGGCGGCTGGTATTCCGGCAGACATTAAAGCACCGTTCTTCGCGGGCAGCTCATGGGCTGGATGGTGGGATTCGACGAAATCTACTTTATGCTGTTCTGCGGAGCTATCGGGCTAACCCCGGGAAAGTGACAGTGCAGGTTGAACAACCGAGCGCTGATCACACGAGCGGGACGGCCTGAACGCTCCGGGAATGGCCCGGTTCGACTATCGCGACGTTGTTGCGTAGACTGGTTCACCGGTGTTGAAAAACATCACAATGGTTCGCGCCCCAGATAGGCTCCGGAATCTCGTGTTCTTCTGGATTCCTTGGCTTGGATGGAGTGCGGCCGAAATATGGATTCGTTCCATAGGGTAGTGGCGCAATTGGTAGCGCAGCGGTCTCCAAAACCGCAGGTTGCAGGTTCGAGTCCTGTCTGCCCTGCGCAAGCTGTTCCGGGTTTTGCCCGGAACAAGCGCAGCAACCATGACTCTGATCAGAGTCGGGTCAACGACGTTTGCATAGATGAGTGAGGATCAGGTGACCGAAACAGCTGCGAGCAGCTCGAAGGGCCGCCCTGCCAAGAAGTCCGATTCCGGCCTCTTCGCTCGAATTGCTCTTTTTGTTCGCCAGGTAATTGGTGAGCTCAAGAAGGTAGTTGCCCCCACCCGTAAGGAACTGGTCAACTACACAGTCGTGGTGCTGGTGTTCGTGGCCATCATGATGCTGGTCGTCACCATCCTGGACCTGGCTTTCGGTACGGGAATCAAATGGGTTTTCGGCGCTACTGGCACCACGAACCACTAAGCGGATCGCTCCGCAAACCGCGTGGAATCCCCGGAAAATCAAGGGATTTCGCAGGGTTTGCGGAATTGAGCCATTTAAATAGGCATGTTAGGCAATGAGGAAGCAGGAGACCAAGTGTCTGAGCAGGAGCTCGAGGTAACTGAGACTGAGCTGGATGGGCCCGCTGAAAGCACGGCCCACGCCACGGCTGACGCCGTGGAAGGATCCGAGGTCGATTCTGCTGCGCCCGAAACTGCCGACGTCGACGACGCCGACCAGGAGTCCGACGCCGACGGCGAGTCCGCTGAGGACGAGTCTGCCGACGACGCCGACGCCCTGGCCGCCGCTGCAGCTGTAGCGCCCGCCGACCCCGCTGAGGAGTTCAAGGCCAAGCTTCGCCGCCAGGAAGGTGACTGGTACGTCATTCACTCCTACGCCGGCTACGAAAACCGCGTCAAGGCCAACCTTGAGACCCGCATCCAGACTCTGGACATGGAAGATTACATCTTCGAAATCCAGGTGCCCATGGAGGAAGTCGTTGAGATCAAGAACGCCCAGCGCAAGATCATCAACCGCGTACGCATTCCGGGTTACGTCCTCGTCCGTATGGACCTGACCGACGCATCCTGGGGCGCCGTCCGCCACACCCCGGGTGTCACCGGCTTCGTGGGCAACGCACACAACCCCGTTCCGCTTCGCCTCGATGAGGTCTTCTCCATGCTGGCTCCGGTCTTCGAAGAGCAGCAGGCCGAAAAGGGCAAGCCGGTCAACAAGCAGCACCAGACGCCCGTCGACATCGACTTCGAGGTCGGAGAGTCCGTCATCGTCAAGGAAGGTCCGTTCGAGACCCTTCCCGCCACGATCTCCGAGATCAAGATGGATTCCCAGACGCTTGTGGTCCTGGTGTCGATCTTCGAACGCGAAACCCCGGTTACGCTCGCATTCAACCAGGTCACCAAGATCTAGTTGATCCAAGAATTTCGCCCCGCGGTTGCCCGCTTAGCAGCCACGGAGCGGTCGGTCGCCTTGCCATGGCGGCCATAAACCTGAGGCACGCTCCTGTGTCCTAGGAAGTTATTGAGAGAAGGACCTACATTGGCTCCCAAGAAGAAGGTCACCGGCCTCATCAAGCTGCAGATCCAGGCAGGTGCCGCCAACCCGGCCCCGCCGATCGGTCCTGCGCTTGGCCAGCACGGTGTCAACATCATGGAATTCTGCAAGGCGTACAACGCTGCAACGGAAGCCCAGCGCGGAAACGTTATCCCGGTTGAAATCACGGTCTACGAAGACCGCTCCTTCACCTTCATCACCAAGACCCCGCCGGCTGCAGAGCTCATCAAGAAGGCTGCAGGCGTTGCAAAGGGTTCGGCCACGCCGCACACCGTCAAGGTTGCCAAGCTGACCCAGGCACAGGTGAACGAGATCGCCACCACCAAGATGGAAGACCTCAACGCCACCAGCCTTGAGGGCGCTGCCAAGATCATCGCCGGCACCGCACGCTCCATGGGCATCACCGTCGAAGGCTGATACCAGCCTTCAACCGCCGGGAAACCGGCACCACTGAAATATTGAAAATGTTGGAGATCCACGCCGGATTTCCAACTGTGGCAGGGCCCAGCGCGGTCCGCAGACCACAACTGCACAAGGAGAATAAGCAGCATGGCAAAGCGCAGCAAAGCATATGAGGCAGCCGTAGCCAAGATCGAGGCGGACAAGTTCTACGCCCCGTTCGAGGCCATCAAGCTCGCCAAGGACACCAACCCGTCCAAGTTCGACGCCACCGTTGAGGTTGCTTTCCGTTTGGGCGTTGACCCGCGTAAGGCCGACCAGATGGTCCGCGGCACCGTCAACCTGCCGCACGGCACGGGTAAGACTGCCCGCGTCCTCGTTTTCGCAACGGGCGACAAGGCCGAAGCAGCAATCGCTGCAGGCGCCGACTTCGTTGGTTCCGATGACCTGATCGAAAAGATCGCAGCCGGCTGGACCGACTTCGACGCCGCAGTGGCAACCCCTGACCTCATGGGCAAGGTTGGCCGTCTCGGTAAGGTCCTCGGCCCGCGTAACCTCATGCCGAACCCGAAGACCGGTACCGTGACCGCAGACGTCACCAAGGCCGTCAACGACATCAAGGGTGGCAAGATCGACTTCCGCGTCGACAAGCACTCGAACCTGCACTTCATCATCGGCAAGGTTTCCTTCGATGAACTGAAGCTGGCCGAGAACTACGCAGCTGCCCTGGAAGAGGTGCTTCGCCTGAAGCCGTCCGCTTCCAAGGGCCGCTACATCCAGAAGGCTACGGTCGCCACCACGTTCGGCCCGGGCATCTCCGTTGACCCGAACGTCACCAAGGTTCTCACCGAGGCGTAAGCCACCGGGAGCATTGACCCTGAAAGGACCGTCCGGCATTCGCCGGGCGGTCCTTTCGTTGTATGCAAACCGGCACCTATCGCGCGTGGCGACCGCTGATTAGGCTGAGGTCATGACAGACCGGCCTCCGGATTTCAGCATCCATGAGCTCCACCTGCCGGAGTCGCTGGATGGGCCGGACGCCATGGAATTCGGGGAGCTCTCTTCCGTGATGGATGCCATGGTGCTGGAAACCTGGGGAAACCTGGACCGGGCATCCTCGGCCCAAGCCCGGCTCGCGGGATGGCGCGATACTCCGTACGAGGCCTCGAGAAACTTCTTCGCCCGGGTTGATGGAAGCGTCGTTGGGCACGCTTCCTGCCAGGTTCCGCTCAAGGACAACGTTCAAACTGCGTGGCTCCAGGCAGATGTCCTGGCGGGGCACCGCCGGCAAGGAATCGGAACTGCATTGCTCCGGACTGTAGAGGGTGTCGCGGTGGCCCAGGGCCGGCATGTCCTGCAGGCACACACCGAACACCCGATCGGCTCCGCAGCCACGGGAGCAGGAGAGGTACCCCGGGGAGTGCCCGATGACAGTCCGGGAGTGGCTTTCTGCCTCAAGAATGGATACACCTTGGAACAGGCCAGCAGATTCAGCAGCCTGGACATGGACCACAATGGGGAGTGGCAAAGGCTGGAGCTTACGGCCCATTCCAAGGCCGACGCCGCCTACGAGGTCCGTGCCTGGACCAACCGTTGCCCCGGCGAATACGTGGACCACATGGCCGTGCTGATGGGCCGGATGAGCACGGATACCCCGGCGGGCGGCCTTGAGATCGAGGCAGAGTCCTGGGATGCTGCCCGCGTCAGGCAACTCGAGGACACCACGCTTGCCGAGGGCCAGACGGCCCTTGTGGCTGCCGCACAACATCGGCGGACAGGGGAACTCGTCGCTTACACCGTGATCTACCTTGATTCCGCGAAACCTTGGGTGGCCGAGCAGGACGATACTCTGGTGGCAGAGCCGCACAGGGGCCATGGACTGGGAATGCTCGTGAAACTGGCCAATCTGCGCAGGGTTCAAACGGAATACCCAGCCGTCCAGCGCGTCATGACTTTTAACGCCGAGGAAAACGAACATATGCTGTCCATCAACGTACAGCTCGGCTTCAAACCGGCGGGATACGACGGCGAATGGCAAAAGAGGATCAAATGACGAGCACGGTGGAGATCGGCCAACTCTGGATCCCGGATTCCCTTGACGCCGATGACGCCAAGGATTTTCTGGCCGCCGTCGAAGTCAGCCGCAGGGTCCGCATGCAGATCTGGGGCACGGACGATCTTGCCTACACCCCGTTGGAGAAACTGCTCGAACTCGGCGATCCTTACGAACGCCAAGTCATTCTGGTGGCCCGCGTTGACGGCCGCATTGTCGGTACCGTGGATATCGCCCTGCCGCTTGCCGACAACATGGACCTGGCCGAGTTCACCCTCGACATCCTTCCTGAATTCCAGCGCAGGGGCGTCGGCCGGCAGCTTCTGGAAGCTGCCGAACATTTCGCCAAAAGCGAGGGCCGGACGATGATCATGGTGGACACGAACCACCCCGCCGAATCCTTGCGCGGCGGTGCCGAGGGCCAGCTCGTGCCTGGCAGCGGCCTGGGCTTTGTTCCTTTGGCCAGCCGCGAGGTCGATTTTGCCAGGCGCACCGGCTACACCCTCCAGCACATCGAACAGTTCAGTTCCTGTGCGCTCCCGCTGGATTCAAAGCTCGTGGCTGAGCTTGAAGCCGAAGCGGAAGACGCGAACGCCGGCCGCTACCGAGTCCACCACTGGACCGACCGTTGCCCGCAACAGTGGCTCGAAGCGGTGGCCGCGCTGGAGAACGCGGCCGGGGAAGTGGTGTCCGAGGGCAGCGAGACCGCGGAAGCCGAGCAGCAGCAGTTGGTGTTCGACGCCGGTGTGTTGCGTCAGGCGGAAGACGCCGCCGTTGCGCAGGGGCGCCGAACGGTGGTCACCGCCGTCGAGCACCTCGCGAGCGGGCGGATCGTCGGGCTCACTACGATCGGGGTCCTGGCGCAACGCCAGGATGTCGTCTTCCAGGACGACACGATCGTCCTGCAGGAACACCGGGGAAACAAGCTCGGGCTCCTCATCAAGGTGGCCAACATGCAGCGCCTCAGCGAACAGTTCCCCGACGCCCGGGTGATCTACACCTGGAATGCCCCCGAAAACCGGTACCTGCTGACAGTGAACAAGCAATTGGGATTCACCACGGCCGGAGTCACGGGGTTGTGGCAGAAGGAACTGCCTAACATGGGCCCGCGGGTCACCTCCTCCGAGTGAGCCGCGCGATTTGGCGATGCACTTGCCCGTCCCGTAAGCTTGAACTACCAAAGACCGTCGGTTGATGGGAATCCACTCCTCCGCGCGCAGCTCAACTCTGCAGCCACGCGCGGAAGAACCAAGTGGCTTCCTTGACGAAGGACCCTGACAAAGGGCGGCCGGCGCAGGTGAACGAAGCAAATCTCCGCGATCATTTGATCGTGTCGAGCCAAGCCCCGTGCATCTGCGCGGGGCGTTTTTAGTTGCAGCTCTTTTGAGCGGGGACCCGGAAAACCGGCTTTATTCCCCGGAAGGAGGGTTATGGCAACGCCTAGCAAGATCTCTGCAGTAGCTGAGATCACCAACGATTTCAAGGAATCGAACGCCGCTGTCCTGACCGAATACCGCGGGCTCTCTGTTGCACAGCTCAAGCAGCTGCGTGTTTCTCTCGGCCTGGACACCAAGTTCTCGGTCGTCAAGAACACCCTGACCGCCATTGCAGCCAAGGAAGCTGGTGTCGAAGCATTCGACGGTCAGCTCGCCGGCCCCACTGCAATTGCATTCATCAAGGGTGACGCGGTTGCTGCCGCCAAGAGCCTGACGGACTTTGCCAAGGTCAACAAGCAGCTGGTCATCAAGACCGGCTACTTCGAAGGCAAGGCACTGAACGCAGCAGAGGTTGCCGCACTGGCAGCCCTCGAGTCCCGCGAGCTGCAGCTCGCCAAGGTTGCAGGCATCCTCAAGGCACCTGCTGCCGCGGCTGCACGCATCATTGACGCTCTGCGCCTCAAGCTGGAAGAAGAGGGCGGCGCTGTAGCACCGGCCGCTGAAGAAGCACCGGCTGCCGAAGAGGCTCCCGCCGAGGCTGCTGCAGAAGAGGCTGCCGCTCCGGCTGAAGCCGCTGAAGCAGCAACCGAAGAGAACTAAGTTCTCCCCATTCAAACTGCGGTGCAGCAACGGACGACGTCCGTGGCAGCACCACCTAAAGGAAGGACGCCAAACATGGCGAAGCTCAGCAACGAAGAGCTCATTGAAGCTTTCAAGGAACTGACCATCATCGAGCTCTCCGAGTTCGTCAAGCTCTTCGAAGAGACCTTCGAAGTTACTGCTGCTGCTGTTGCAGTTGCAGGCCCGGCTGGCGCCGGCGCTGGCGAAGAAGTTGAAGAGAAGACCGAATT
This sequence comes from Arthrobacter sp. FW306-2-2C-D06B, assembly GCF_021789175.1. Lineage (NCBI taxonomy): Bacteria > Bacillati > Actinomycetota > Actinomycetes > Micrococcales > Micrococcaceae > Arthrobacter > Arthrobacter sp. FW306-2-2C-D06B. The sequence goes on along the minus strand of NZ_CP084560.1, from coordinate 3,487,365 downwards.
CGATGTCATCCTCGAAGCTGCCGGTGAAAAGAAGATCGCAGTGATCAAGGAAGTTCGCGCCATCACCTCCCTCGGCCTCAAGGAAGCCAAGGACCTGGTTGACGGTGCACCGAAGGCTGTTCTCGAAGGCGCCACCAAGGAAGCCGCTGAGAAGGCCAAGGACCAGCTCGAAGCTGCAGGCGCCACGGTTACTGTCAAGTAACTCGCGCTTTACACAGGAAGCCCCGTCCGGATTCGTCCGGGCGGGGCTCTCTTGCGTTTAAGAGCAACGCGGGGTCACTTACGGCCCATCGGGCGCTGCTGGATGGGCCGTAAGTGACCCCGCGTTGCGGTTGGAAGGGTCAGATGGGGTCGCTGATGTCGGCCACTACGGCCTGTAGCGCTGCCGCTAGCTCATCGGCCTTCACGAAAGCGCTGAATCCGTGCTCGCCCGCCCCCATGGAGATCCTGCGTCCGGCGATGCTGGCGTCCGCATAGACAGGCCAGGGCGTGGAACTTCCGAGCGGCGTGATGGTGCCGCGCTCATATCCGGTTGCCTCGAAAGCGACGTCGGCGGACGGCATGGACAGCTTGTTGACGCCCAATAGGGCGCGCAGCTTGGGCCAGGAGATCTGCCGGTCACCAGGAACCAACGCAAACAGGAACGTGCCATCCCGGTGTTTGACCACGAGGGACTTCACGATGTCCGCCGGTCTGATCCCCATGATGCGGGCCGCTTCGTCAAGGCTGCTTGCCGCCGCCCGCTCCACGAGTTGGACTTCGAGTCCACGCGTGGCCGCATCTGCCAGGAATCGCTCAGTGCCCCGCATTCACGCCCCGTTTCTGTTCAAGACCGCTTCCGCTTCCGAATTCGCCGAATGTCTAGTCGCGGTAGAGAAGCAGCGCTTCGCCCTGGCCGCCGCCACCACACAGGGCGACGGCCGCTTTGCCCTTCCCGCGGCGCTTCAGCTCGTGGGCTGCGTGGAGGGCTAGGCGCGCTCCCGACGCACCGATCGGGTGTCCGATCGCAATGGCTCCGCCGTGGACATTGCACTTCTCCAAGGGATAGTCCAGGTCCTTCAAGGACTGCACCGCAACAGAACCGAAGGCTTCATTGATCTCGATGAAGTCCAGATCGGCCGTTGTCCACCCCGCGCGGTCCAGCGCGTGCCGTATCGCGTTGGAAGGCTGCGAATGCAGGCTGTTGTCGGGTCCGGCTACTTGGCCGGGCTTGCCGACCACGGCGAGGTAATCAAGGCCGTTTGCCTCGGCAAAGCGGCGGCTCGTAAGCACGAGCGCGGAGGCGCCGTCGGACAGGGGAGAGGAGTTGCCCGCCGTGATGGTTCCGTCGGTGGCAAAGGCGCCCTTCAAGGGGGCCAAAGTCTCCAGTGTTGTCTGGGGGCGGACGCCTTCGTCGCTTGTCAGCACCAAGGGTTCGCCCTTGCGCTGTTTGACGCTGATGGGTGTGATCTCGCCGTCGAACACGCCTTGCGCGGCGGCTGCGGCTGCCCGCTGGTGCGAAGCGGCCGCCACTTCATCCTGGGATCGGCGGTCGATGCCAAGCGAAAGGTTCTTGATCTCGGTGGACAAGCCCATGGACTGTCCATCGAAAGCGTCGGTGAGCCCGTCGTGTGCGGCGACGTCGAGGGCCTGGATCGCTCCGTAGCTCCATCCTTGCCTCGAACCGGGCAGCAAGTGGGGAGCGCGGCTCATCGATTCCTGGCCCCCGGCAACCACGACGGCGGCGTCGCCGCTGCGGATCATTCGCGCGGCATCGATCACGGCAGTCAGTCCGGAGAGGCAGACCTTGTTGATGGTGACCGCCGGGATGTTCCAGCCGATCCCGGCGGCGATGGCGCTTTGGCGTGCCGGATTCTGGCCGGCGCCCGCCTGCAGGACCTGTCCCATGATCACTGCGTCCACTTTGTCCGCGGTGAGGCCGCTCGCCGCGATGGCGCCTGAAATGGCGTGAGCACCGAGCTCGACGGCGGTGAGGCCGGCCAGTTGCCCGTTCAACCGTCCCTGTGGGGTACGGCTGGCGGAAAGGATGACAACGTCGTTGTTGTTGTCCGTTGTGTCTGAGGGGGTGCTCATTTTCTCTCTTCCGATCAAGGGTGGTGAGCCTAGGTTACCGTGGCGTACATCACCTCTCCATTCAACAATGGAGCCTGGATCAACATTCCGCCGAGGGCAGCACGGAGCGGGGTCGCATAGGTGCCTGCAGCAACTGTGCTTGCATTCGGGCGGGATGTGGGGTAGACAGGTGGGTTGATTTGCCGTATTGTGGATATTTGCGTCTTCCCTGTTAACCTTCAGCCTTCATATAGCGGTGGGCTTTACCTCTCAGCTGCGCCATCGACGTGCCGTTAAGAACGAGCATGGTCTTGGCCAGCGGAGGTCCCGGGTCATATAGCGGAACCGGAAAGGTACACTGCGGATTCAATCTGCAGGGTGCAAGCGGGGGAGATCTGAAAACGCCTGAAGGTCTGTGGAAGGATCCCTCTTGGTCGCCTCGAGCACCTCTAATAACGAAACCGCTAATACGGCAAGCACCGATGGTGCAACTCGCCGGCTCTCATTCGCAAAGATTCACGAACCGCTGGACGTTCCGAATCTGCTCGCACTGCAGACAGACAGCTTTGACTGGCTGGTCGGAAACGAACGCTGGCAGTCGCGGGTAGCGAAGGCTGTCGAGGAAGGCGACCTGAGCGTCGCCACCACCTCAGGACTTGCTGACATCTTCGAAGAGATCTCCCCCATCGAGGACTTCCAGGGCACTATGTCCCTGAGCTTCTCCGAGCCGGAGTTCGCTGACCCGAAGTACACCATGGCCGAATGCAAAGACCGTGACGCCACTTACTCGGCACCGCTGTATGTCAAGGCCGAGTTCATGAACAACAACACGGGCGAAATCAAGCAGCAGACCGTGTTCATGGGCGATTTCCCTCTCATGACCGAGAAGGGAACGTTCGTTGTCAACGGTACCGAGCGTGTCGTCGTCTCCCAGCTGGTCCGCTCCCCGGGCGCCTACTTTGAGCGCACCGCCGACAAGACCAGTGACAAGGACATCTTCACTGCAAAGATCATCCCGTCCCGCGGTGCATGGTTCGAGCTCGAAATCGACAAGCGCGACCAGGTCGGCGTACGCCTCGACCGCAAGCGCAAGCAGTCGGTCACCGTTCTGCTGAAGGCCCTCGGTTGGACCGAAGGCCAGATCCTCGAAGAGTTCGGCCAGTACGACTCCATGCGCGCAACGCTGGAGAAGGACGCCACCGAAACCCGCGAAGACGCCCTGCTGGACATCTACCGCAAGCTGCGTCCGGGCGAACCGCCCACCGTCGAGGCTGCCCAGTCCCTGCTGGACAACCTGTACTTCAACGCCAAGCGCTACGATCTGGCCAAGGTTGGCCGTTACAAGATCAACCGCAAGCTCGGCATCGACCGCTCCCTTGGCGACAAGGAAGCCTCGGTCCTCCACGTTGAAGACATCGTGGCCATGATCAAGTTCCTCGTCGCGCTTCACGCCGGCGAGAAGACCCTCATGGGCAAGCGCGATGGCGAAGACCACGAGCTCCGCGTCGAGATCGATGACATCGACCACTTCGGCAACCGTCGCATCCGCGCCGTCGGCGAACTGATCGAAAACCAGGTCCGCACCGGCCTGTCCCGCATGGAGCGCGTCGTCCGTGAACGCATGACCACGCAGGACGTCGAAGCGATCACGCCGCAGACCCTGATCAACATCCGCCCTGTTGTGGCAGCTATCAAGGAGTTCTTCGGAACGTCCCAGCTGTCGCAGTTCATGGACCAGAACAACCCGTTGTCGGGTCTGACCCACAAGCGCCGCCTGTCGGCACTTGGCCCGGGTGGTCTGTCCCGTGACCGCGCAGGCATGGAAGTTCGAGACGTTCACCCGTCCCACTACGGACGTATGTGCCCCATCGAAACTCCTGAAGGCCCGAACATCGGTCTGATCGGTTCGCTGGCTTCCTACGGCCGTATCAACCCGTTCGGTTTCATCGAGACTCCGTACCGCCTGGTGTCCGAGGGTGTCGTTTCCGATGAGGTCCAGTACCTCACCGCCGACGACGAAGCCGAAGTCCTGATTGCACAGGCCAACGCACCGCTGGACGCAGACAAGAAGTTCGCGGAAGAAACCGTGCTTGTCCGTGCCCGTGGTGGTGGAGGCGAGCCCGTCCTGGTCCCGGCCGGCGAAGTTCAGTTCATGGACGTTTCCCCGCGCCAGATGGTGTCCGTGGCTACCGCCCTGATTCCGTTCCTTGAGCATGACGATGCAAACCGCGCACTCATGGGTGCCAACATGCAGCGCCAGGCCGTGCCGCTGGTCCGTTCCGAGGCCCCGTTCGTGGGCACCGGCATGGAGCGCGCTGCAGCCGTCGACGCCGGTGACGTCGTCATCGCGAAGAAGGCCGGTGTCGTCAACGAAGTTTCCGCTGACCTCGTCACCATGCTCAACGACGACGGCACGGAAACCAGCTACCGCATTAACAAGTTCGCCCGTTCCAACCAGGGCAACTGCTACAACCACCGTGTCTTGGTCAACGAAGGACAGCGCCTCGAAGTTGGCGGCATCATCGCTGACGGCCCGGCAACGGACCAGGGTGAACTCGCCCTCGGCAAGAACCTTCTCGTGGCATTCATGTCCTGGGAAGGCCACAACTTCGAGGACGCCATCATCCTGTCGCAGCGCATCGTCGCTGAGGACGTTCTTTCCTCCATCCACATCGAGGAGCACGAGATCGATGCCCGCGACACCAAGCTTGGTGCCGAGGAAATCACCCGTGACATCCCCAACGTGTCCGAGGAAGTCCTCGCAGGACTGGACGAGCGCGGCATCATCCACATCGGTGCCGAGGTTGAAGCAGGCGACATCCTGGTCGGAAAGGTCACCCCGAAGGGTGAAACCGAACTGACTCCGGAAGAGCGCCTCCTCCGTGCGATCTTCGGCGAGAAGTCCCGCGAAGTGCGTGACACCTCCCTGAAGGTTCCCCACGGTGAGTCCGGCACGGTCATCGGCGTGCGCGTCTTCGACCGCGACAATGACGACGAGCTGCCCCCGGGCGTCAACCAGCTGGTCCGCGTCTACGTTGCTGCCAAGCGCAAGATCACCGACGGCGACAAGCTCGCCGGCCGCCACGGTAACAAGGGCGTCATCTCCAAGATCCTCCCGATCGAAGACATGCCGTTCCTTGCCGACGGTACGCCGGTGGACATCGTCCTGAACCCCCTGGGTGTTCCGGGTCGTATGAACGTCGGCCAGGTGCTTGAAACGCACCTCGGCTGGGTTGCCAAGACCGGTTGGAAGATCGAAGGCGAGCCGGAGTGGGTCAAGAACCTCCCGAACCTGCCTCGTGAATCCGGCCAGACCACTGTCGCCACCCCGGTGTTCGACGGTGCACGCGAAGAGGAAATCACAGGTCTGCTGGATTCCACCAACGTGACCCGCGACGGCGACCGCCTGATCGACTCCTCCGGCAAGACCCGTCTGTTCGACGGCCGCTCCGGCGAGCCGTTCCCGGACCCGATCTCCGTGGGCTACATGTACATCCTGAAGCTCCACCACCTGGTGGACGACAAGATCCACGCGCGCTCCACCGGCCCGTACTCCATGATCACGCAGCAGCCGCTGGGTGGTAAGGCACAGTTCGGTGGCCAGCGCTTCGGTGAAATGGAAGTATGGGCGCTCGAAGCATACGGCGCTGCCTACACCCTCCAGGAACTGCTGACGATCAAGTCGGACGATATCCACGGCCGCGTGAAGGTCTACGAAGCCATCGTCAAGGGCGAGAACATCCCCGAGCCCGGCGTTCCGGAATCCTTCAAGGTCTTGATCAAGGAAATGCAGTCGCTGTGCCTGAACGTGGAAGTTCTTTCCACGGACGGTACGACGATCGAAATGCGTGACTCTGATGACGCAGTCTTTACGGCTGCGGAAGAACTGGGCATTGATCTGTCTCGCGCAGAGCCCAGCTCCGTAGAAGAGGTCTAAACAGCCGCTCTGGCTGGCGGTGCAGACCGCCAGCCAAGGCAGCTGCCTCTTTCCGTAAACCCAAGACTTCAGAATTTAGAGAACAAGAGAGAACAGGGACCATATGTCCAGCGAATCCTCCTTCGGCCTCATGCAGATCGGCCTCGCCACCGCGGAAGACATCCGCGGCTGGTCTTACGGTGAGGTCAAGAAGCCGGAAACCATCAACTACCGCACGCTCAAGCCCGAGAAGGACGGCCTCTTCTGCGAGAAGATCTTCGGCCCGTCCCGGGACTGGGAATGCTACTGCGGCAAGTACAAGCGCGTGCGCTTCAAGGGCATCATTTGCGAGCGTTGTGGCGTTGAAGTCACCCGCGCCAAGGTGCGCCGCGAGCGCATGGGCCACATCGAGCTGGCCGCTCCCGTCACGCACATCTGGTACTTCAAGGGTGTTCCCTCCCGCTTGGGCTACCTCCTTGACCTGGCACCGAAGGACCTTGAAAAGGTCATCTACTTCGCCGCCTACATGATCACGAGCGTCGACACCGAGAGCCGTCACGCGGAACTGCCGAACCTTCAGGTGGAGCACGACCTCGAGAAGAAGCAGCTCGTCGACAACCGCGACAGCGACATCGCGACGATCGCCCGCGACCTTGAGGACGAGCTTGCCCGCCTCGAAGGTGAAGGCGCCAAGGCTGCGGACAAGAAGAAGGCCCGCGACTCCGCGGACCGTCAGATGGCCAACGTCCGCAAGCGCGCGGATGCTGAGATCGAGCGCCTCGAGCAGGTCTGGGACCGCTTCAAGAACCTCAAGGTCGCCGACCTTGAAGGTGACGAAGGCCTGTACCGCGAACTGCGCGACCGCTACGGCATGTACTTCGAAGGCTCCATGGGTGCCGAAGCCATCAAGAAGCGTCTTGAGAACTTCGACATGCAGGCAGAGTCGGAGTCCCTCCGCGACACCATCCAGAACGGCAAGGGCCAGCGCAAGACCCGCGCCCTCAAGCGACTGAAGGTTGTCAACGCATTCCTGACCACCAACAACAGCCCGCTTGGCATGGTTCTGGACGCCGTCCCGGTGATCCCGCCGGAACTGCGCCCGATGGTCCAGCTGGACGGTGGCCGCTTCGCGACCTCCGACCTCAACGACCTCTACCGCCGTGTGATCAACCGCAACAACCGACTCAAGCGACTGCTTGACCTCGGCGCTCCGGAGATCATCGTCAACAACGAGAAGCGCATGCTTCAGGAAGCTGTTGACAGCCTCTTCGACAACGGCCGTCGCGGCCGTCCGGTCACGGGTCCGGGCAACCGTCCGCTGAAGTCCCTGAGCGACATGCTCAAGGGCAAGCAGGGTCGTTTCCGCCAGAACCTGCTCGGCAAGCGCGTCGACTACTCCGGCCGTTCGGTCATCGTCGTCGGCCCGCAGCTGAAGCTGCACCAGTGTGGTCTGCCCAAGCAGATGGCCCTGGAGCTCTTCAAGCCGTTCGTGATGAAGCGGTTGGTTGACCTCAACCACGCGCAGAACATCAAGTCGGCAAAGCGCATGGTCGAGCGTTACCGCCCGCAGGTCTGGGACGTACTGGAAGAGATCATCACCGAACACCCGGTGCTGCTCAACCGTGCACCTACCCTGCACCGCCTCGGCATCCAGGCATTCGAGCCGCAGCTTGTTGAAGGCAAGGCCATCCAGCTTCACCCGCTGGTTTGTGGCGCCTTCAACGCCGACTTCGACGGCGACCAGATGGCAGTCCACCTGCCGCTGAGCCCCGAAGCCCAGGCTGAAGCCCGCATCCTGATGCTGTCCTCCAACAACATCTTGAAGCCGTCTGATGGCCGCCCGGTGACCCTGCCTTCGCAGGACATGATCATCGGTCTGTACCACCTGACCACCAAGCGCGTTGGTTCCGCCGGCGAAGGCCGGATCTTCTCATCGGTCGCGGAAGCCATCATGGCCTACGATGCCCGCGAGCTGCACCTGAACTCCCAGGTCAAGATCCGCCTTGAGGGCTTTGTCCCTTACGCCGGCTGGGAAGCTCCGGAAGGTTGGGAGCCGGGTCAGGTCGCACTGGTCCAGACCTCCCTCGGCCAGGTTCTCTTCAATGAGACCCTGCCGGAGGACTACCCGTGGGTTGAGGCTGTTGCCGACAAGGGCGAGCTTTCCCGGATCGTCAACGACCTCGCAGAGCGCTACCCGAAGGTTGTCACGGCCGCAACGCTGGACAACCTGAAGGACGCCGGTTTCTACTGGGCAACCCGCTCGGGCGTCACCGTGGCCATCTCCGACATCGAGGTGCCCACCTCCAAGCCGGCCATCCTGGCCGGTTACGAGACCATGGCTGCCAAGATCCAGGGCCAGTACGACAAGGGCCTGATCGACGACGACGAGCGTCGCCAGGAACTGATCGAGATCTGGAACAAGGCCACCAACGAAATCGCCCAGGCGATGCGTGACAGCCTGTCCCCGATGAACACCATCAACCGCATGGTGTCCTCCGGTGCACGTGGTAACTGGATGCAGGTCCGCCAGATCGCGGGTATCCGTGGTCTTGTGGCCAACCCGAAGGGTGAGATCATCCCGCGTCCGATCAAGTCCTCGTACCGCGAGGGCCTGTCGGTGCTGGAATACTTCATCGCCACGCACGGTGCCCGTAAGGGTCTGGCCGATACCGCGCTGCGTACCGCCAACTCGGGTTACCTGACCCGTCGTCTGGTGGACGTTTCGCAGGACGTCATCGTCCGTGAAGAGGACTGTGGCACCGAGCGTGGTCTCATGACCGCAATCGCCGTGCCGGACTCCAATGGTGAGCTCGTCCTGGACGAGAACGTCGAGAACAGCGCCTACGCACGTACCCTCGCCGTCGACGTCGTCGACTCCAAGGGTGCGGTGCTGGCAGCTGCCGGCACCGACTGCGGCGACGTCGTCATTGCCGAGCTGCTCGCAGCCGGCATTACCGAGGTCAAGGTCCGTTCCGTGCTCACGTGTGAGTCCAAGGTCGGTACCTGTGCGCTCTGCTACGGCCGTTCGCTGGCTACAGGCAAGACCGTGGACATCGGAGAGGCCGTCGGCATCATCGCCGCACAGTCCATCGGTGAACCCGGTACCCAGCTGACGATGCGTACGTTCCACACCGGTGGTGCTGTTTCCGCAAGCGGTGGGGACGACATTACCCAGGGTCTGCCCCGTATCCAGGAGCTCTTCGAAGCCCGTACTCCGAAGGGTGTTGCACCGATTGCTGAAGCAGCCGGCCGCATCGCCATCGAAGAGTCCGAGCGCCAGATGCGCCTCATCATCACCCCGGACGATGGTTCCGAGGAGATCGCCTACCCGGTGCTGCGCCGTTCCCGCCTCCTCATCGAGGATGGCGAGCACGTCAGCGTCGGCCAGAAGCTGATCAACGGTCCGGTGGACCCGAAGCAGGTTCTGCGCATCATGGGTCCGCGTGCCGCCCAGAAGTTCCTGGTGGACGAGGTCCAGGGCGTTTACCGCAGCCAGGGCATCGGCATCCACGACAAGCACGTGGAAGTCATCGTCCGTCAGATGCTGCGCCGCGTGACCGTCATCGAATCCGGCGACTCCGATCTGCTTCCGGGCGAGCTCGCTGAGCGCAGCCGCTTCGAAGACGAGAACCGTCGCGTGGTGTCCGAAGGCCGTACCCCGGCTTCCGGCCGTCCGGAACTGATGGGTATCACCAAGGCATCTCTGGCAACCGAGTCCTGGCTGTCGGCCGCTTCCTTCCAGGAGACCACCCGCGTTCTGACGCAGGCGGCCATGGAAGGCAAGAGCGACCCGCTGCTTGGCCTCAAGGAGAACGTCATCATCGGTAAGCTCATCCCGGCCGGTACGGGCCTGCCCCGTTACACCGAGGTCACCGTGGAGCCGACTGAAGAAGCAAAGGCAAGCCTGTTCACGGGCCCCAGCGCCTTCACCGACTTCTCGTATGACGCCCTGGGCGGCGACGGAGCTCCCGAGTTCCACGCCATCCCGCTGGATGACTACGATCTCGGCAACGACTTCCGCTGACGGCGGAGTCTGTATCGCAAAGGAAGGACCCCGTACTCGGCGAGTGCGGGGTCCTTCCCGTTTGGGGCCCTCCGTCCGCGAAGGTGCCCGACGACGGCGGGCGGCACCCGCCGTCGTCGTTCGCCCCTTACACCCGATTAAGGCCTCAGATCAAGCCATGCTAGAATTTTGGTAATTGTTCTGTGTGGCAGTGGATGAAGGCCGCCGCAGCATCATTTCGGTTTTGTTCTCATGATGTTGGGTGGAGCCTGTTTCCGGGTTGCGGGCTACGTGCGCAACGAATGCCGCACTTTTGCACGCCCATCGGGTCTTCGGACCTGGGCCGCATGGACAACGCCAAAGCTCTCACGCAAACACAGGCCAACGCCTGGGCGCGGAGCAGAGATCAACCAACGGAGAACACGAAAGTGCCTACGATTAACCAGCTGGTCCGCAAGGGCCGCACGCCGAAGGTCTCCAAGACCAAGGCTCCCGCGCTTAAGGGCAGCCCGATGCGCCGCGGTGTTTGCACCCGCGTTTACACGACCACCCCGAAGAAGCCGAACTCGGCTCTCCGTAAGGTTGCACGTGTGCGCCTCAACGGTGGCGTTGAAGTTACCGCCTACATCCCCGGTGTTGGCCACAACCTCCAGGAGCACTCCATCGTGCTGGTCCGTGGTGGTCGTGTGAAGGACCTTCCGGGTGTCCGTTACAAGATCGTCCGTGGTGCCCTCGATACCCAGGGTGTCAAGAACCGCAAGCAGGCCCGCAGCCGCTACGGCGCAAAGATGGAGAAGAAGTAATATGCCTCGCAAGGGTCCGGCCCCGAAGCGGCCGCTAGTTTCCGATCCCGTTTACGGTTCCCCGTTGGTCACCCAGCTGATCAACAAGGTTCTGATCGACGGCAAGAAGTCCACCGCAGAGCGCATCGTTTACGGCGCACTCGAAGGTGCACGCGCCAAGTCCGGTGGCGACCCCGTCGCCGCCCTCAAGAAGGCAATGGACAACGTCAAGCCTTCCCTCGAGGTCCGCTCCCGCCGTGTCGGTGGCGCAACCTACCAGGTTCCCGTTGAGGTCAAGCCGGGCCGTTCCACCGCCCTCGCTCTCCGCTGGCTGGTTGGCTACTCCAAGGCCCGCCGCGAGAAGACGATGACTGAGCGCCTCCAGAACGAAATCCTGGATGCGTCCAACGGTCTCGGTGCCGCTGTGAAGCGTCGCGAAGACACCCACAAGATGGCCGAGTCGAACAAGGCCTTCGCACACTACCGCTGGTAAAACTTCCCGTACGCCGCCGGCTCCCTGAGCTGGCGGCGAACGTGTAGTCCATCCGAAAGGGAGACACCGTGGCACAGGACGTGCTTACCGACCTTAGCAAGGTCCGCAACATCGGCATCATGGCCCACATCGATGCCGGCAAGACCACCACCACCGAGCGCATCCTGTTCTACACGGGTGTGAACCACAAGATCGGCGAAACGCACGACGGTGCTTCGACGACCGACTGGATGGAACAGGAAAAGGAACGCGGCATCACCATCACGTCTGCCGCCGTGACCTGCTTCTGGGACAAGAACCAGATCAACATCATCGACACCCCGGGCCACGTGGACTTCACGGTTGAGGTCGAGCGCTCGCTGCGCGTCCTCGACGGCGCCGTTGCTGTCTTCGATGGCAAGGAAGGCGTTGAGCCGCAGTCCGAGACTGTTTGGCGCCAGGCCGACAAGTACAACGTGCCGCGTATCTGCTTCGTCAACAAGATGGACAAGCTCGGCGCTGACTTCTACTTCACCGTAGACACCATCATCAGCCGCCTCGGCGCCAAGCCGCTGGTCCTCCAGCTGCCGATCGGTGCAGAGAACGACTTCATCGGCGTTGTGGATCTCCTTGAGATGCGCGCCCTGGTGTGGCCGGGCGATGCCAAGGGTGACGTCACCATGGGTGCCAAGTACGAGGTCCAGGAGATCCCCGCTGATCTTCAGGCCAAGGCTGAGGAATACCGTGCACAGCTCGTTGAGACTGTTGCCGAGGCTTCCGAAGAACTCATGGAGAAGTACCTCGAGGGTGAAGAACTCACTGTCGAGGAGCTCAAGGCCGGCATCCGCAAGATGACGATCAACTCCGAGCTCTACCCGGTTCTCTGTGGTTCTGCTTTCAAGAACCGCGGCGTACAGCCGATGCTGGATGCTGTTGTCGACTTCCTGCCGAACCCGCTCGACGTCCCGCCCATGGTCGGTCACGACCCGCGCGACGAAGAGAAGGAGCTCACCCGCAAGCCTTCTGCCGAAGAGCCGTTCTCGGCCCTGGCGTTCAAGATCGCCGCGCACCCGTTCTTCGGCCAGCTCACCTTCATCCGCGTGTACTCCGGTCACGTGGAAGCAGGCGCACAGGTGGTCAACTCCACCAAGGGCAAGAAGGAGCGCATCGGCAAGCTGTTCCAGATGCACGCCAACAAGGAAATGCCTGTTGAGGGCGCTACCGCTGGCCACATCTACGCAGCGATCGGTCTGAAGGACACCACCACGGGCGACACCCTGTGCGACGCGAACAACCAGATCGTCCTCGAGTCCATGAGCTTCCCGGAGCCCGTGATCTCGGTTGCCATCGAGCCGAACACCAAGGGTGACCAGGAGAAGCTCTCCACGGCCATCCAGAAGCTCTCCGCCGAGGACCCGACCTTCCAGGTCTCCCTCAACGAGGACACCGGTCAGACCATCATCGCCGGCATGGGCGAGCTCCACCTGGACATCCTGGTGGACCGCATGCGCCGCGAATTCAAGGTCGAGGCAAACGTCGGCAAGCCGCAGGTTGCTTACCGCGAAACCATCAAGCGCGCTGTAGAGCGTCACGACTACACGCACAAGAAGCAGACCGGTGGTTCGGGTCAGTTCGCAAAGATCCAGATCGCCATCGAGCCGATGGACACCGCCGACGGCGAGCTCTACGCGTTCGAGAACAAGGTCACCGGTGGCCGCGTGCCCCGCGAGTACATCCCGTCCGTTGACGCGGGCATCCAGGATGCACTCAACGACGGCGTTCTGGCCGGCTACCCGGTTGTCGGCATCAAGGCCACGCTGATTGACGGCGCGTACCACGATGTTGACTCCTCGGAAATGGCGTTCAAGATCGCCGGCCGTATGGCTTTCAAGGAAGCCGCACGCAAGGCGAACCCGGTTCTGCTCGAACCGCTGATGGATGTTGAGGTCCGCACCCCTGAGGAATACATGGGTGAAGTAATCGGTGACCTGAACTCCCGCCGTGGCCAGATGCAGTCCATGGAAGATGCCGCCGGCGTCAAGGTGATCCGCGCGCACGTTCCGCTGTCCGGCATGTTCGGCTACATCGGTGACCTGCGTTCGAAGACCCAGGGCCGTGCTGTGTACTCCATGACGTTCAACAGCTACGCCGAGGTCCCGAAGGCAGTCGCCGACGAGATCATCCAGAAGAACCGCGGCGAGTAATCACCGACGGATAAACCAGGATGTTTGCCCGTTCCGGGAAAGCATTCAGCGCAGGCGCCGGGCTGTAGCCCAGGCAGCAGTCCGGTCCCTGTGCGAACAGACTCCAGGTCCCGATAGTGGTCCCTGAATCTGCAATTTCACCAAATCCAAAGCCCCCAAGTAGACTTGCTGGAGTTTCTGCCGCGAAAAGCGCGGCCGAGGAGCAACTCACTTGAAATCGTTCTAGGAGGAACCTGTGGCAAAGGCAAAGTTCGAGCGGACTAAGCCGCACGTCAACATCGGCACCATTGGTCACGTTGACCACGGTAAGACGACGCTGACTGCCGCCATTTCCAAGGTGCTGTACGACAAGTACCCCACTCTCAACGAGCAGCGCGACTTCGCGTCGATTGACTCTGCTCCGGAAGAGCGCCAGCGTGGTATTACCATCAACATCTCCCACGTTGAGTACCAGACCGAGAAGCGCCACTACGCACACGTAGACGCTCCGGGTCACGCTGACTACATCAAGAACATGATCACCGGTGCTGCACAGATGGACGGTGCGATCCTCGTGGTTGCCGCCACTGACGGTCCGATGGCTCAGACCCGCGAGCACGTTCTGCTCGCCCGCCAGGTTGGTGTTCCCTACCTGCTGGTCGCGCTGAACAAGTCCGACATGGTCGACGACGAAGAGCTTCTCGACCTCGTTGAAATGGAAGTTCGCGAGCTGCTCAGCGCTCAGGGCTTCGATGGCGACGACGCTCCGGTTGTACGTGTTTCCGGCCTCAAGGCACTCGAAGGCGACCCGGTTTGGGTCAAGTCCGTCGAGGACCTCATGGAAGCTGTCGACAACTCGGTTCCGGACCCGGTTCGTGACCGCGACAAGCCGTTCCTGATGCCGATCGAAGACGTTTTCACGATCACCGGTCGTGGCACCGTTGTTACGGGTCGCGCCGAGCGCGGTACCCTCGCGATCAACTCCGAAGTTGAAATCGTTGGTATCCGTCCGGTCCAGAAGACCACCGTTACCGGTATCGAGATGTTCCACAAGCAGCTCGACGAAGCATGGGCCGGCGAGAACTGTGGCCTCCTGCTCCGCGGTCTGAAGCGCGACGACGTCGAGCGTGGCCAGGTTGTCGTCAAGCCGGGTTCCATCACCCCGCACACCGACTTCGAGGCCAACGTCTACATCCTTTCCAAGGACGAAGGCGGACGTCACAACCCGTTCTACTCGAACTACCGCCCGCAGTTCTACTTCCGCACCACGGACGTAACCGGCGTTATCACCCTGCCGGAAGGCACGGAAATGGTTATGCCCGGCGACAACACTGAGATGACCGTTGAGCTCATCCAGCCGATCGCCATGGAAGAGGGCCTCGGCTTCGCAATCCGTGAAGGTGGCCGCACCGTTGGTTCGGGACGTGTCACCAAGATCCTCAAGTAGTTTCTACTTTTAGATCGGTGGAGGACCGGCCGCCTGGCGACCGGTAGCAAACCAAAGAAGAACCCCGTCACTATCGTGGCGGGGTTCTTCTTTGCTATGGTTTATCTATCGAATGGATTAATAGCGAAGCGTGGATCCGTGCCCTTGCGAATCCAAAGCCTGTGCGGCTTCGTCGTCCTTGGACAGGAGAGCAGGAATGTCTGGCTTCTTTGGCACCATCCTCGTACTGCTTGTCATCTTCGTCACCGCTTTGGTGGCATACTCCTCAGGGAGATCGACAGCTCGATCCCTTGCCGCAAGAGCCGCCCAACGGCTTGCTGACGATTCTGTCCGGCAGTATCGCTCAGGCTATCTGGCTGGTCACCTGGCAGGATGGCGCGACGCCGAGGCTCACCGCGAGGGTGCTCCCTCGCAGGAAGGGGTTTCCCGCCCGCCAGGCGCGGAACGCGGTCAAACGTTCGCGCCTGCTCCCGTCCAGACGGTCCCGGTCCGGACTGCTCCAGTTCAAACCACCCCGCCAGCCCAGGCCGCCCCGGTTTGGCCCGTTCCTGTTATGCCCGGCCCACTCCCCATCCATCCGCAAGGAGCCCGGATCCCGCCGGAGGCACTGCGAGAGGAGCAAGCGGCCCGGAAACTGAAACGGGATCGGCAGAACATCAACGTCACACTGTATGTGGCGAGCCTTCTATTGGTCGCCGCTTCGGCACTGTTCATCGGCACTAGCCTCCCGTCTGTCCTCCGCTTTGCCGGTGTCTGGACCATCACTGCTGCCTTCTACGCCGGGGGTTTCATCCTCCACGCAAGGGCTCCCAGGCTGCGGCCCGCCGCGATCGCCTTTGCGGGAACGGGCCTTGCCTTGATCCCCGTGACGGGTTTGGCGATGTACAACTTCGCGTTGCACAACGGCCTGGCCGCTTGGCTAGTCACGTCCATCGTTGGGACAGTGGCCTACGTTGTCGCCGCGGTACGACTCGACAACAGGGTTCTCGCCTTCCTGTCGTTGAGCTTCGTGGTCTCCGCTGCTTGGTCCGGCGTATCCATGCTGGGCGGCGCCCTTGTCTGGTATTTCGCTTCCCTGATCGGGTTCGCCGCGGTCCTGACCCTGGCGGCCATGCGCAGACCGCGCTGGCTTCCGCCGGTCTATGTCCGGCCTTTGATGTCCCTCCACCCTTATGTCGTGCCGTTCGTTGCATTGGCCGCCAGCTTCGTGCCCCAACATCTGGGGAAGGGTGAGTACGCCATGATCATGATGGCGTGTGGACTGTATTTCGCCGTGATGGCTGCCATTCCCCAGGGCGTGTTCCGGCTCCCGCAGTTCTATGCGGCGAGGCTCTCATTCACCGTGGCTTTCCTCGTGGCCCTGTCCGACGCCGGGCTTGGGCTGCCGGAAGTGCTGCTGGCCGCGGCCGTTCTCTTTGCACTGCAGTCGCTGTGGTCGGCATTCGACAGCCGCCGGCTCGCCCGTTGGTTCCCGGTACCGGGCACACCCCAGGCGATCCGGCGCTGCTGGATTGATGCCGTGGTGTGCTTCGGCCTTCAATTGGCCGCCGTCTTCATGGCGGCCTGCGCCATCTTGGTGTGGCATTCCGAGACGCCTCTGGGGATCCCGTTGTTCGCGACCCTCGTGTGCAGTCTGGTCCTGGCGTGGAAGCTGGGAGGGCAGGCCGAGTGGCTCCCTGCGACAGCCATTGTGGTGGCTGCTCCGTTTGTCGATGAGCTGGGCGGTTGGTCGACGGCGGCCCTATTGGCTACCGCCGGCGCGTTCTGGCTGTTGCGGGCAAGGAGGCCAACGGAGCCCAAGCGCAGGGTGTTTGTCTTGGCGGGGCGGATTGCGCTCACTCTCGGCGTCCCGGCGATGACAGTGGGGATATTGCCGGAGAATCCCGACCGCATTGCCGCCGTCGTCCTGGCGTTTCTTGCCGCAGCGACGTTCCAGCTGCTGGTGGAAGCCGCGCTGATCCGCTCCGGAGTCAGGACCTTCGCGCCGACGGCCTGCCTCGCAGCCTTTGCCGGTGCCGGGATGGCAGGGATGCCTTTGCTTGTGTTGTTCGAGCAAGCGCCGGGCCAGCCCTTGACAGTGTCTGCCGTCGTCGGTCATGTCCTCGCTGTCGCGTTGCTTGGCTGGACGCTGTTCCCAAAAGCCGTGAGAGCTACCTTGCGCGGAAGGGTGGTTGAGTTTCTCGCGCCGGCAGCCCTTGCCTGGGCGGGGGCGTTGTCCTTCGGGGCGGTGTCCGTGGCTTCGGGAAACGTTGTGTTGCTCGTTGGCGTGGTCTACTTCAGCGTTCAGGCACTCCGCCTTCCCCGCACCCTGCACCGCCGCGGCTATTGGTGGGCCGCCCGTGGGCTCGTCACCCTGCTCGCCGGCACAGCCTATCTGCAGTTGCTCCGGGAGGGAGGCGGCCTGGTGGTGGCGGGGGAGCGGCTTCAGCTTGCCAGCGTGGTCTTCGTGGCATTGGCACTCCAACTGATTCCGCCCCTCGCGGAGGCGCTACGAGGCCCTGATCGAGGTCTCGCGGCCCTTGACGCTGCCGTGGTGCTGCCCTTCATGGCCAGTGCCGCCGTCGTGAGCATTTCCGGGAGCTACTTCGACAGCTCCGCGGCTGCAAGCTGGCAGGCGGTGGCGGTGTCAATCATCATGGCGGTGTCGGCTGTGGCGGCGGGGTTCATGCTTCGCTCGGAGGGCGCGTCCGCGGTCTTCGCACCGGCGACGTTGGCGCTCTTGCTGTTGCTTCGCGGTGCGCACCTTCACGAAGTCGAGGCGTTGCTTGCCATCTTCGCCGTATTCAGCGCCGTCATGGTGGCCGCGGTGCCCGAACGCACTGCGAAGGGCATCTACTTCATCACCGCCAGGTTTCTCACGGCCGCCGTTGCCGCGGTTTTTGCCCATGACCTCTCAGCGTCCGCCACGGTGGTATCGCTGACTTTCGCGGGCGTCCTGCAGCTGCAGCACATCATCCGCTGGCTCATGCGGAACCGATTGCAGCAGATTCCCTTCCAACAGGCAGCAGTGTGGGTGACCCTCGGCGCGCAGGCCGCGCTGCCTGCGACGTACCTTTCGTCTGTGGTTCAGCAGGAAGCCCACGACGGCGGCCGCTGGGTCCTGTTGCTTGAGCTGGCCGTGTTGTTGGTTTCCGCCGTTGCCGCGAACATGATCTTCACCGCCCGAGGCGCTGTGTATTTCACCATTCCGGCGTCGATCGCGGCGGTGGCGGCAGCCGGACCCGAGGTGTCCTTCCCTTCCGGGACGTGGCTTGCCGCACCTCTCCTCGACCAGTTGGCGGTGTCCCTGGTGCTGCTCGCGATGTCACTCTTGGTGACTGTTGTGAGGCTACTCGTCCAGCCGGGAAGCGGCGTCCCTGAACGTTGGTTCTGGCTGGTGGCGGCGGTGGCTTTCACCGGCGCCGGTGGAGCGCTGTCAGTGGACGTGTCGGACACCGCCACGGGAATGGCGGGACTGGTATTGGCCATAGTGTGCTTCGTGGCCTCACACGTCGAGGGAATGCCCGGCTTCTACCCGCTTGCCTCCGCCGCGAGCCTCGTCGGGGCTACGGTCTTCGCCTCTTCTGCCTTGGAAAAGGCTCCGATCGTTGGCCGGACCGGGGCTCAATGGGCGGATTTCCTCCCGTGGCTCCTGGGCTGCGCAGGAACAGCCGCTGTTCTCTACGCTGTCCGTTGGTCCCGGATCCGGGGGGTGGGGTCGCAGCCCGTGCGCAAGTTGTCGCTCGCAGTAGCGGCAGGAGGGGGATTTGCCCTGGCCGCAGTTGCAGGCCTACTGCACGATGGCACCGCTCTGGCAGGAACTTGCTTGCTCGGCGCTGTGGTGGCGGTGGCTTTCCTAGAGGCACCCCGGGCCATCAGATTCGCCGTCGCCGAGCTGGGTGCGGTGCTGGTCCTTGCCGCTGCGCAGCGGGCGATCCTTTTCGTCCACGGATCCAGGCCGGAGCTCTTTTGGGTGGTGCAGTGGTTCACGGTCCTCGGTGCCGTTTTGGCAGGGCTGCGCTATTACGCGGGGAACAGGCTGGAGGGGCGTATCAGGTTGGGCCTCGCCTCAGGCTTGTTGTCCCTCGGTGGCCTCCTCTCGATAGTGCCAGGCAGCGTCTTCACGGGCACTGTGACACAGCAACTATGGGTCCTCATCGGATGCGCGGTGCTACTGCTTGCCGGACTGGTCCTCGCCGAGCGCATGTTTGTATGGTGGGGTGCCGCAGGCGTTGCCCTCAGTGTTATGTGGGCGCTTCGTTCCTATGCCTTCGCGATGCTCGCCGTGATCGCCTTGGCGTTGATCGTCCTTGCCGTCTGGCGCCTCAACAGGACCGCGCCCTGATAGCGTTGCCTCAAAGGAGGAATGCGGAATGGGATGGCTCATTTTTCTGGTCGTGGTGGTTGTGGTGGTAGCTGGCGTGATGTGGGGAAGGAAATACTTCCGCCGCGAGATCGAGCGCGCCAAGCGCATCAATCGGGCCAACAGGAAAGATTGATTTAGCACGATCGGTCCACAAACGGGGCTCGAATCAGCTCCTGCGTGCCTTGCTCAAGGATTGGTACCAGTAGTACGAGTCCTTGGGGGTTCTTTCGAGGGTGTCGAAGTCAACGTGCACCAGCCCGAATCGCTGGGAATATCCGGCGGCCCATTCGAAGTTGTCCAGCAATGTCCAGACGTAGTAACCCAGCAGTTCGACGTCGTGGGCGATCCCTCCGGGGCCCGTGGCCCTCAAAGCCTGGCCAAGGTGCGAAGCAAGGTAGCTGATGCGATCGGCGTCGTGCACTGGACCCCGGGTATGGTCCGGCTCCGGGAAGCTCGCGCCGCTCTCCGTGATGAAGAGTGGAGGCAATGCTGCCCCGTACCGGTCTTTGAGTTCCCGCAGCAGGATTCCGAGGTGTTCGGGAGCCACGGGCCAGCCAAATCCCGTCGTTTCGTATTCCGGGAAGGCCGCCAGGTGGAACGGCAGCTTGGCCATCATCTCCGGGTTGCTGACGGGGGTTCCCCCGTCGCCGCGGCCCGAAGCTACCTTGACGGGGTAGTAGTAGTTCAAGCCGTAGAAATCCAACGGCTGGTGGATGGTCTTGAGATCCTCGTCCCCGACCTTGTGCAAGGCCCGGAACCACGGCCTCACCTGTAGCGGAGGTTTCGGGTACCGCCCCAGGAGGATGGGATCGGCATACACCCGGTTGAAGATGAGGTCGAAGGCCTTGGCCATGAGAACGTCGGCCAAGCGTTTAGTTGCGGGCCGGACGGGCGAATGGACATTGGCTACGCCAATACTTCCCGCCACGCCGGCAGCGCGTAGGGCCTGGACGGCAAGGCCGTGGCCCAACAACTGGTGGTGGGCGGCCGGCAAGGCATCGAAAAGCAGCCGCCTGCCGGGGGCGTGGACGCCGAGCGCATATCCTTGCAATGCGACCGAAACGGGTTCGTTGAGGGTGACCCATTGCGCTACTCGGTCACCGAAGCGGTGTGCGGCCGCTGCGGAGTATTCGGCGAACCGTTCTGCCGTCGCCCGGTTCAGCCAGCCGCCGTCGTGCTCCAACGGCAGGGGAGTGTCCCAATGGAACAAGGTCACCATGGGGGAGACCCCGGCCTTGAGGAGCTTGTCGATCAGACGGTCGTAGAAGTCCAGGCCCTGTTGGTTGATGGGTCCCTTGCCGCCGGGTTGGATCCGTGGCCAGGAGAGGGAGAACCGGTAGGAGTCCACACCCAGGTCCTGCATGAGGGCAATGTCCTCGTCTGTCCGGTTGTAGTGGTCGCACGCGACTGCGGGGGAGTGCCCGTCGACGATCGCTCCTGGTTTCTCGGCAAATGCATCCCAGCTTGACGGTCCGCGTCCGTCCGCCGTGAGCGATCCCTCGATCTGAAAGGCCGCCGCGGCGACGCCCAGGGTGAAGTCCGGCCGGATGCGGCCTGCAAGATCCCCCACAGTGGCAGCATCTTGGACGGTCATGCCCCCATCATCCCGAGCGCAGGAGCCGATGGCAATGGTCGGACGAAGCCCGATTGGCTTATGCCGGGGAATTCCGGCATACTAGGTGAGTTGTTCAAGCGCTTCTTCGCGTCCCGATCCGGATAATGCCGGGTGCCAGGGTCCAAGCTGAAGCCCAAACATAACCCAGATCCCCAAAGGAAGTCGGACGCGTTTGCGTGGAAATCGCGACACGCCCGACCGCGGGGGTCGGTTACACCGGCAAGTTGAGGAACCCGGATCCCTCCGGATTCAGCTTGTGCGGCGGGTGGTAGTACTACTTCAAATGCTTCGGCAGCCACATACAACACGTAAGTGAACAGGGCAGCCTTTATTCGAGGGCAGCACAGACTGAAAGAGAGTCAGGCGACATGGCGGGACAAAAAATCCGCATCCGGCTGAAGTCATATGACCACGAGGTCATTGATGTTTCAGCGCGGAAGATCGTTGAGACGGTCACGCGCGCAGGCGCAACGGTAGTGGGCCCCGTGCCGCTGCCGACGGAGAAGAACGTGTACTGCGTTATCCGCTCTCCCCACAAGTACAAGGACAGCCGTGAGCACTTTGAAATGCGTACTCACAAGCGTCTGATCGACATCATCGACCCCACGCCGAAGGCTGTTGACTCGCTTATGCGTCTCGACCTGCCGGCCGACGTGAACATCGAAATCAAGCTGTAGGGAGGTGCTGAGAAAACTATGACCGCAACCCGTAATGTAAAGGGCCTGCTGGGCACGAAGCTCGGCATGACCCAGGTCTGGGACGAGAACAACAAGCTCATCCCGGTAACTGTCGTCCAGGCTGACTCCAACGTCATCACCCAGCTGCGCAATGCAGAGACTGATGGCTATGTCGCCGTTCAGATCGGCTACGGCCAGATCGATCCCCGCAAGGTCACCAAGCCGCTGGCTGGTCACTTTGAAAAGGCTGGCGTAACTCCTCGCCGCCACGTCGTCGAACTGCGCACTGCAGACGCCGCGTCTTACGAACTGGGCCAGGAGCTTTCTGTTGAGCTCTTCGAAGCCGGTCAGAAGATCGACGTCGTCGGCACCAGCAAGGGTAAGGGCTTCGCCGGTGTTATGAAGCGTCACGGCTTCCACGGTGTTGGAGCCTCCCACGGTGCGCACAAGAACCACCGCAAGCCCGGTTCCATCGGTGGCGCATCCACCCCGAGCCGCGTCTTCAAGGGTCTGAAAATGGCCGGTCGCATGGGCGCAGAACGTCACACCACGCTGAACCTCACGGTTCACGCTGTTGACGCCGAGAAGTCGCTGCTCCTTATCAAGGGTGCCGTCCCCGGCGCCCGCGGCCAGGTCGTCCTCGTACGCACCGCCGTGAAGGGAGCCTAGTTAAATGACTAGCACTGTCAAGGTAGACCTGCCTGCAGAGATCTTCGACGTCCAGACCAACGTGCCGTTGCTGCACCAGGTCGTCGTCGCACAGCTCGCTGCTGCCCGCCAGGGTACCCACAAGACCAAGACCCGCGCCGAAGTTTCCGGTGCAGGCCGCAAGCCGTTCAAGCAGAAGGGCACCGGCCGCGCCCGTCAGGGTTCCATCCGTGCTCCTCACATGACCGGTGGTGGCATTGTCCACGGCCCGACGCCGCGCGACTACAGCCAGCGGACCCCCAAGAAGATGAAGGCTGCCGCACTGCGTGGCGCCCTGTCCGACCGCGCCCGTAACGGCCGCATCCACGTCGTTGCTGAACTGGTCGCCGGCCCCAAGCCGTCCTCCAAGGAAGCACTGGCCGCGTTGCGTGCAGTTTCCGAGCGTAGGAACCTGCTCGTTGTTATCGAGCGCGCCAACGATGTTGCTGCACTTTCCGTGCGCAACCTCACGGATGTTCACGTTCTGTACGCAGACCAGCTGAACACCTACGACGTGCTGGTTTCCGACGACGTTGTCTTCACCAAGGCTGCGTTCGAGGCTTTCATCGCTGACAAGGCAAAGAACGAGGAGGATGCCAAGTGAGTGCAGCCACCATCAAAGACCCGCGCGACGTCGTCATTGCACCCGTCGTTTCGGAAAAGAGCTACGGCCTGATCGACGAGGGCAAGTACACCTTCCTGGTGGACCCCCGCTCGAACAAGACCGAGATCAAGCTGGCCGTGGAGAAGATTTTCTCCGTCAAGGTCGAATCGATCAACACCATCAACCGTGCCGGTAAGCGCAAGCGCACCAAATTCGGCTGGGGACAGCGCAAGAGCACCAAGCGTGCGATTGTCACCCTCAAAGAAGGCACAATCGACATCTTCGGCGGTCCGCTCGCGTAGCGGAGACCACTTTAACGAGGAAATGAATTATGGGAATCCGTAAATACAAGCCGACTACCCCGGGCCGTCGCGGCTCGAGCGTAGCCGACTTCTCCGAAATCACGCGATCGACTCCGGAAAAGTCGTTGCTGCGTCCGCTGCACAAGACTGGCGGCCGTAACAACACCGGTAAGATCACTACCCGTCACAAGGGTGGTGGCCACAAGCGCCAGTACCGTCTGATCGACTTCCGTCGCCACGACAAAGACGGCGTCAACGCCCGCGTTGCCGAAATCGAGTACGATCCGAACCGTACGGCTCGCATCGCCCTCCTGCACTACGTTGATGGCACCAAGCGTTACATCATCGCCCCGAACAAGCTGTCCCAGGGTGACTTCGTCGAGGCTGGTCCCGATGCTGACATCAAGCCGGGCAACAACCTGCCGCTGCGCAACATCCCGGTTGGTACCACCATCCACGCAGTTGAACTGCGTCCGGGTGGCGGCGCCAAGATGGCCCGTTCCGCAGGTGCTTCGGTTCAGCTCGTCGCCAAGGAAGGCCGTTTCGCCCAGCTGCGTCTGCCCTCCGGTGAAATCCGCAACGTTGACGTGCGCTGCCGCGCAACCGTCGGCGAGGTCGGCAACGCCGAGCAGTCGAACATCAACTGGGGCAAGGCCGGCCGTATGCGCTGGAAGGGCGTTCGCCCGACCGTCCGTGGTGTCGCGATGAACCCGGTCGATCACCCGCACGGTGGTGGCGAGGGTAAGACGTCCGGTGGACGTCACCCCGTCAACCCGAACGGTAAGCGTGAAGGCCGCACCCGCCGCCCCAACAAAGAGAGCGACAAGCTTATTGTTCGTCGCCGTCGTACTGGCAAGAACAAGCGATAGGAGCCTGGACACATGCCACGCAGCCTGAAAAAAGGTCCTTTCGTTGACCAGCACCTCTTTGTAAAGGTAGCCAGGGAAAACGAAAAGGGCACCAAGAACGTCATCAAGACCTGGTCCCGCCGTTCGATGATCGTCCCCGACATGCTCGGCCACACGATCGCCGTGCACGACGGACGCAAGCACATTCCGGTGTTTGTCACCGAGTCGATGGTCGGGCACAAGCTCGGCGAATTCGCTCCCACGCGGACATTCCGCGGCCATGTCAAGGACGACCGTAAGGGCAAGCGCCGCTAGGCGCCTGCACTTACGTCAAAGACGAGAGAAGGAAAGCAATGGAAGCCAAGGCTATTGCGCGTCACATCCGCGTAACGCCTATGAAGGCCCGGCGCGTCGTCAACCTTGTTCGTGGTAAGCAAGCGAATGAGGCTCTGGCAATTCTGAAGTTCGCCGAACAGGCAGCTTCGGAGCCGGTATTCAAGGTAGTTCAGTCGGCAATGGCAAACGCACGGGTCCTCGCGGACCGCGACGGCGTTGCCTTTGACGAAGGAGACCTCTACATCAGCGAAGCGTTTGTTGATGAAGGCCCGACCATGAAGCGGTTCCAGCCGCGTGCTCAGGGTCGCGCATTTCAGATCAAGAAGCGCACGAGCCACATCACCGTGGTAGTCGCTACCCCGGAGAAAGAGGAGGCTCGCTAAGTGGGACAGAAAGTAAACCCGCACGGGTTCCGACTCGGCATCACCACCGATCACGTATCGCACTGGTTTGCTGACAGCACCAAGGCTGGCCAGCGGTACAAGGACTTCGTTCGCGAAGACATCCGGATCCGCCAGCTCATGTCCACGGGCATGGAGCGCGCCGGTATCGCCAAGGTCGAAATCGAGCGCACCCGTGACCGTGTCCGCGTGGACATCCACACGGCTCGTCCGGGCATCGTCATCGGCCGCCGCGGCGCAGAAGCAGACCGCATTCGCGGCGAGCTCGAAAAGCTCACCGGCAAGCAGGTCCAGCTGAACATCCTCGAGGTCAAGAACCCCGAGATGGAAGCACAGCTTGTTGCCCAGGGCGTTGCTGAGCAGCTGACTTCCCGCGTGGCTTTCCGCCGTGCGATGAAGAAGGCCATGCAGTCCGCACAGCGTGCGGGTGCCAAGGGTATCCGTATCGCTTGCTCCGGTCGACTGGGTGGCGCAGAAATGTCCCGCTCGGAGTTCTACCGCGAAGGCCGTGTGCCCCTGCACACCCTGCGCGCGAACATCGACTACGGCTTCTACGAGGCCAAGACCACCTTCGGCCGCATCGGCGTGAAGGTCTGGATCTACAAGGGCGACGTCACCGCCAAGGAACTGGCTCAGCAGGCAGCTGCTGCTCCGTCCCGCGGCCGCGGTCCGAGCGACCGTCCGGGCCGCCCGGGTGGCGCAGACCGTGGTGACCGCCGTCGTCGTACCGACCGTCCGGCAGCTGACGCAGCACCCGTTGCTGCAGAGGCTCCGGCAGCTGAAGCTGCTGCTCCCGCAGCAGAAGGAGGACAGGCTTAAATGCTTATCCCACGTCGAGTCAAGCACCGTAAGCAGCACCACCCGGGTCGTTCCGGCGCTGCAACGGGCGGCACCAAGGTCACTTTCGGTGAGTACGGCATCCAGGCGCTGAGCCCGGCCTACGTCACGAACCGTCAGATCGAGTCTGCCCGTATCGCGATGACCCGCCACATCAAGCGTGGCGGCAAGGTCTGGATCAACATTTATCCGGACCGTCCGCTGACGAAGAAGCCGGCCGAAACCCGCATGGGTTCCGGTAAGGGTTCTCCGGAATGGTGGGTCGCAAACGTCAAGCCGGGCCGCGTTCTCTTCGAGCTCGCCGGTGTCAATGAAGAGGTAGCTCGCGAGGCACTGCGCCTGGCAATCCACAAGCTGCCGTTGAAGGCACGCATTGTGCGTCGCGAAGGTGGTGAATAGAAATGGCAGTAGGGTCGAAGGATCTCGCACCCGCACAGCTGGACGGTTTCGACAACGAGCGTCTCGTTGAAGAACTCCGCAAGTCCAAGGAAGAGCTGTTCAACCTGCGTTTCCAGTCCGCCACCGGACAGCTGGAGAACCACGGTCGTCTGCGCGCGGTAAAGAAGGACATCGCACGCATCTACACCGTTCTCCGTGAGCGCGAGCTGGGCATTCGTGCCGAGGTTGCCGCACCGGTTGTGGAAGCCAAGGAAGAAAAGAAGTCCAAGAAGGCAGAAGCCAAGGCTGAAAAGGCCGAAGCCGAGGCTGGAGAGGACGCCAAGTGAGCGAACAGAAGGAAACTGTGACGGAAGCAGCAGCCAGCGCTGAACAGCGCGGTTACCGTAAGACGCGTCGCGGCTACGTTGTCTCTGACAAGATGGAAAAGACCATCGTTGTTCAGGTCGAAGACCGCGTGAAGCACGCTCTGTACGGCAAGGTCATTCGCCGCACCTCGAAGATCAAGGCTCACGACGAGCAGAACACCGCCGGCATCGGCGACCTCGTTCTGATCTCTGAGACCCGCCCGCTGTCCGCTACAAAGCGGTGGCGCCTGGTCGAGATCCTCGAAAAGGCTAAGTAATCCCGCGCCGGGCTTTGTCCGGCAGCGATATGGATTGGTGGGAGGGCCCGTATTCCGGAAGGAATGCGGGCCTTTCCGCGTTTCGGTCCTTAGCGTAAAACGTGCTAGGATATTGAGTTTGTATGGCGCCAGTTGTGCGTCAACAACCACCTCGTAAACAATCGTGCCGCGGCATACTGCCCCGCGCAGCTATTTCCGCAAGGGAAGCTGATGCTGGCGGCACGGGAGTTTAGGCCTGCTCTGGCAAAATCCAGGCAGGTCAAGAGACACCCCGATCAACCGTTCCGCAAGGCTCATTCCGTATGCTCCATTTCGGCCTGAGAACCCGCGCGACGCAAGGAGTAAAAATTGATTCAGCAGGAGTCGCGACTGAAGGTCGCCGACAACACGGGTGCTAAGGAAATCCTTACCATTCGCGTTCTCGGTGGATCCGGCCGTCGCTACGCAGGCATTGGCGACGTCATTGTCGCAACCGTCAAGGACGCTATCCCGGGCGGCAACGTAAAGAAGGGTGACGTCGTCAAGGCTGTCATCGTTCGTACCAAGAAGGAACGCCGCCGTGCGGATGGTTCCTATATCAAGTTTGACGAGAACGCAGCTGTGATTCTGAAGAACGACGGCGACCCCCGCGGTACCCGTATCTTCGGCCCGGTTGGTCGTGAGCTCCGTGACAAGAAGTTCATGAAGATCGTTTCGTTGGCTCCGGAGGTGCTGTAACCCATGGGTGCAAAGATCAAGAAGGGTGACCTGGTTCAGGTCATCACCGGCGCCAAGCAGGAACGCGGCGGCGACCGTGGCAAGCAGGGCAAGGTTCTGCGCGTGTTCACCGAGACCAACCGCGTCCTGGTAGAAGGCATCAACCGCGTCACCAAGCACACCAAGGTCGGTCAGTCGCAGCGCGGCACCAAGACCGGTGGCATCGAGGTCGTTGAGGCCCCGATCCACGTCTCCAACGTTGCTCTTGTTGACCCCTCGACCAAGAAGCCGACCCGCGTTGGTTTCCGTCTCGAGACCGTTGAGAAGGACGGCGTCTCCAAGGCCGTCCGTGTCCGCGTGTCCAAGGCATCCGGGAAGGACATCTAATGACTGAGACTCTCGAGACTCCAGCGAAGATCGTTCCGCGTCTGAAGACGAAGTACGCCGATTCCATCAAGCAGACCCTGGTTGAGGAATTCAAGTACGAGAACGTGAACCAGGTTCCCCGCCTGGTGAAGGTTGTTGTGAACATGGGTGTTGGAGATGCCGCCAAGGACTCCAAGCTGATCGACGGCGCTGTCCGCGACCTCACCCTGATCACCGGCCAGAAGCCGCAGGTAACCAAGGCCCGCAAATCCATCGCACAGTTCAAGCTGCGCGAAGGCATGCCCATCGGTGCACACGCAACTCTGCGTGGGGACCGTATGTGGGAATTCGTGGACCGCCTCGTGACCCTCGCCCTGCCCCGTATCCGCGACTTCCGCGGCCTCAACGGCAAGCAGTTCGACGGCAACGGCAACTACACCTTCGGTTTGACCGAGCAGGTTATGTTCCACGAAATCGACCAGGACTCCATCGACCGCGTTCGCGGTATGGACATCACGGTTGTCACCACTGCAAAGACCGATGACGAAGGCCGTGCGCTGCTCAAGGCACTTGGCTTCCCGTTCAAATCCGAAGACTAATAACTACGTAGTAGGTCCGGCCGCGGCTCCTTTGTAGCCAACGCGGAAACCATTACGAGGAAGGGCAAGAGCCCACAATGACTATGACAGATCCTGTCGCAGACATGCTTACGCGTCTGCGCAACGCCAACTCGGCATACCACGACACCGTGAGCATGCCGTACAGCAAGCTCAAGGCACGCGTTGCCGACATCCTGAAGGCAGAAGGCTACATTGCTGCCTGGAAGGAAGAGGAAGCCGAAGTCGGCAAGAAGCTGACCATCGACCTCAAGTTCGGTCCGAACCGCGAGCGTTCGATCGCTGGTGTCCGCCGCATTTCCAAGCCTGGTCTCCGCGTTTACGCGAAGTCCACCAACCTGCCTCACGTGCTGGGTGGCCTGGGTATCGCAATCCTGTCCACCTCTTCCGGCCTCCTGACTGACAAGCAGGCCGGCAAGAAGGGCGTGGGCGGCGAAGTCCTCGCGTACGTCTGGTAACGGGAAAGGAAGAGAATAATGTCACGTATTGGACGTCTCCCCATCACCGTTCCTGCCGGCGTTGAAGTTAAGGTTGATGGCTCTGTCATCAACGTCAAGGGCACCAAAGGCGAGCTGAGCCACACTGTAGCCAGCCCGATCGAGGTCACCCTGGACGAAAGCACCTTGACTGTCACCCGCCCGAACGACGAGCGCACTTCGCGTTCCCTGCACGGCCTGACCCGCACCCTGATCGCCAACATGATCGAGGGCGTCACCAAGGGCTACGAAAAGAAGCTTGAAATCGTTGGTACCGGTTACCGCGTTCAGGCCAAGGGTTCTGACCTTGAGTTCGCTCTCGGCTTCAGCCACCCGGTCAATGTCTCCGCTCCCGAAGGCATCACCTTCACGGTGGAGGGGCCGACCAAGCTCTCCGTCGCTGGTATCTCCAAGCAGCAGGTCGGCGAGGTTGCTGCCAACATTCGCAAGCTGCGCAAGCCCGACCCCTACAAGGGCAAGGGTGTCCGTTACGCCGGCGAAGTTATCCGCCGCAAGGTCGGAAAGGCTGGTAAGTAAACCATGGCCATCGCAATTAACAAGAAGCGTACGAACAAGAGCAAGTCTGCTGCACGCAGCCGTCGCCAGCTTCGTATCCGCAAGCGCATCACCGGCACGGCTGCTCGTCCTCGTCTGGTCGTCAACCGCTCCGCACGCCACATCTTCGTCCAGGTTGTCGATGACAGCAAGGGTGTAACCGTGGCTTACGCTTCCACTCTGGAAGCTGACCTTCGTGCATTCGACGGCGACAAGACTGCCAAGGCCAAGCGCGTCGGCGAGCTCGTTGCCGGGCGTGCCAAGGCTGCAGGCATCGAAGCTGTTGTCTTCGACCGCGGTGGTAACAAGTACCACGGCCGGATCGCCGCCGTCGCTGACGGTGCACGTGAAGGTGGGCTGGCACTGTGACCGTTGAGAATAACGAAAAGGACATTCAGGTGACTGAAGCTGCAGCTGCTGAGGCAACTGAGACTGCTGCTGCCACCGACGACCGCCGCGGCGGCCGTCGTGGCGAGCGTGGTGACCGTGGCCAGGGCCGCGGCGACCGTGGTGGCCGTGGTGGCCGCGACGGCGGTCGCGAGGCCGAGAAGAGCCAGTTCGTAGAGCGCGTTGTAACCATCAACCGTGTTGCCAAGGTCGTCAAGGGTGGTCGTCGCTTCAGCTTCACCGCACTCGTCGTCGTCGGTGACGGCAACGGCCTGGTTGGCGTTGGCTACGGCAAGGCGAAGGAAGTTCCGGCAGCTATCGCAAAGGGCGTTGAAGAGGCTAAGAAGTCCTTCTTCCGCGTTCCCCGCGTTGGCAGCACCATCCCGCACCGCGTGCAGGGTGAGGCCGCAGCAGGCGTTGTCATGCTGCGTCCGGCTTCCCCGGGTACCGGTGTTATCGCCGGTGGTCCGGTCCGCGCGGTACTGGAATGCGTCGGTATCCACGACGTTCTCTCCAAGTCGCTCGGTTCCTCGAACGCCATCAACATCGTTCACGCGACTGTTGACGCCCTGAAGCGACTGGAAGAGCCCGCTTCCGTGGCAGCCCGCCGTGGCCTGCCGCTGGACGAGGTTGCTCCTGCTGCTCTGGTGCGCGCACTCCAGAACCAGAAGGCAGGTGTCTAGTCATGGCTAAGAACCTGACTCCCTCCGACGCTCAGTTGGAGATCACCCAGATCAAGGGCGTCATCGGCGCCAAGCAGAACCAGCGTGAGACCCTGCGGTCCCTCGGCCTCAAGCGCATCGGACACACTGTTGTCCGTACCGCTGATGCCGTAACCGTTGGAATGCTCAACACGGTTCCGCACCTCGTGAATGTAGAGGAGGCGAAGTAATGGCTGAGAACAAGACTGCCGCAGAGGCTGCCGACAAGCAGAACACTCTGAAGGTCCACCACCTGCGTCCCGCCCCCGGTGCCAAGACTGCCAAGACCCGTGTTGGTCGTGGTGAAGGCTCCAAGGGTAAGACCGCGGGTCGCGGTACCAAGGGTACGAAGGCCCGCTACCAGGTCAAGGCTGGCTTTGCCGGCGGCCAGTTGCCGCTGCACATGCGCCTGCCGAAGCTTCGCGGCTTCAAGAACCCGTTCCGGGTTGAGTTCCAGGTTGTAAACCTGGACAAGCTCAACGAGCTGTTCCCGGAAGGTGGCGCTGTCACCGTCGAATCGCTGGTTGAGAAGGGCGCCGTTCGCAAGAACCAGCCCGTCAAGGTGCTGGGCACCGGCGACATCACCGTCAAGGTTGACGTCACCGCCCACGCTTTCTCCTCCAGCGCAGCTGAGAAGATCGCAGCAGCAGGCGGAACCACCACTGCCCTCTAAGGGCTCTGGGGCGTTCGCCCGCTGTAAAAAGACTCCCGGAGCGGAGGGCTTCGGCCCCTCGCGCCGGGAGTCTTTTCACATGGCGCATACCCTCGATTGTTCGCATGGCGCATCAAACCGTTAGACTCGGGTGTTGGGTTTCAATGACCCCTTTCGACACCCTTGGACTTTTAACTCAGGAGGACGCTTGCTAAGCGCATTCGGCCGGGCATTTCGTACGCCTGATCTGCGACGCAAGTTGTTGTTCACGCTGGGAATCATCACAATCTTCCGCTTGGGAGCTTTTATCCCCTCGCCTGGTGTGAGCTACCAAAATGTTCAGCAATGTTTGTCAAGCAATCAGGACCAGGGCGGCCTCTATCAGCTCGTCAACCTGTTCAGCGGTGGTGCACTGCTGCAGGTTTCGATCTTTGCCCTGGGGATCATGCCGTACATCACGGCCAGCATCATCGTGCAGCTGCTCCGCGTGGTCATTCCGCGGTTCCAGGAGCTGTATGACGAAGGCGCCTCGGGCCAGTCGAAGCTGACGCAG
This sequence comes from Arthrobacter sp. FW306-2-2C-D06B, assembly GCF_021789175.1. NCBI lineage: Bacteria > Bacillati > Actinomycetota > Actinomycetes > Micrococcales > Micrococcaceae > Arthrobacter > Arthrobacter sp. FW306-2-2C-D06B. The sequence goes on along the minus strand of NZ_CP084560.1, from coordinate 3,455,834 downwards.
TACACGCGTTATCTGACCATTGCTCTGGGCCTGCTGAACGCCACCACATTGGTGTCCCTGGCACGCTCCGGGCAGCTGCTGCCCAACTGCCAGCTGCCGATCATCCCCGACACGAGCATCATTGCCACGATTCTTGTCGTCATCACCTTGACGGCCGGTACAGGCCTCATCATGTGGATGGGCGAACTGGTTACGGAGAAGGGCGTGGGCAACGGCATGTCGCTGCTCATCTTCACGTCCATCGCTGCCGGCTTCCCGACCTCGCTTGGTGCCATCTGGAACTCCAAGGGTCCGGGCACCTTCTTCACGGTGTTGGCGATCGGCCTCGTGACGGTCGCACTCGTAGTCTTCGTGGAGCAGTCCCAGCGGCGCATTCCGGTCCAATATGCGAAGCGCATGATCGGCCGGCGCACTGTGGGCGGCACCAGCACCTACATCCCCATCAAGGTGAACATGGCCGGCGTCGTGCCCGTCATCTTTGCTTCCTCCATGCTTTACCTGCCCGGGCTGATTGCGCAGTTCAACCAGCCGAAGGCCGGAGAGTCCATCGCCCCGTGGGTTGAGTGGATAAACAACAACCTCACCAAGGGCGACCACCCCATCTACATGGCGTTGTACTTCGTCATGATTGTGTTCTTCACCTACTTCTACGTCGCGATCACCTTCAACCCTGAAGAGGTCTCGGACAACATGAAGAAGTACGGCGGGTTCATTCCGGGCATCCGGGCGGGTAAACCGACCGCGGACTACCTGCAGTACGTGCTTTCCAGGATCACCCTCCCCGGCGCCTTTTACCTGGGCTTCGTGGCGTTGATTCCGCTGGTCGCACTCGTCCTGATCGGCGCCAACCAGAACTTCCCGTTCGGTGGCACGTCAATTCTGATCATGGTGGGTGTGGGCCTGGAAACCGTCAAGCAGATTGATGCGCAGCTACAACAACGTCACTACGAAGGGCTTTTGCGATGACGAGAATGCTGATCATTGGACCCCCGGGTTCGGGCAAGGGAACCCAGGCCGAGCGGATTTCCAAGCGCTTGGGCGTAGTCGCCATCTCTACCGGCGACATCTTCCGGGCAAACGTCAAGGGCGAAACCCCGCTGGGTATCGAAGCCAAGAAGTACATGGACGCCGGCGACTTCGTTCCGGACAGCGTGACCAACAAGATGGTCCGTGACCGACTGAGCGAGAGCGACGTCGAGAACGGCTTCCTGCTTGATGGATACCCGCGCACCACCGCCCAGGTGGAATACCTGGACCAGATCCTCGCCGATACGGAAGCGAAGCTCGACGTCGTGCTTCAGCTGACGGCCGACGACGAGGAACTTGTTTCACGCTTGCTGGGCCGCGCCAAGGAGACCGGGCGCTCGGATGACAACGAAGGTGTCATCCGCCACCGCCTGGACCTCTACCACGAGCAGACCGAGGCCGTCGTTGCCAAGTATGCCGAACGCGGCATCCTGACCCAGGTCGATGGCATTGGCGGCATCGACGAGGTCACGGATCGCGTCCTGTTGGCCATCGAGGCAGCCAAGGCAGTCTAGTCGCCGCACGACTGTTGAAAAGGGTGTGTCCCGCGCTGGAGTGAACTGCTCCCCACGCTGGACACGCCCTTTTCTGTTCCCCGTCTGGGGTCCGGGACCCGGGACCGCTTCCGGGCGTTCGCGGCTCCGGTTTCGAGCACTACTGCCGATGCGGGAAAATAAGAGATCTGAGGGTGATCTGGTTCCGCAGCCCACCACAAGCAGCACACGACAAGAGGAGACCATGGCGTTCGGCCAGCCCCGCATCGAATACAAAACGAATGAGCAAATGCGCAAGATGCACGAGGCCGGACTGGTCCTCAGCAGAGCGCTCGACGCAGCCGTTGAGGCCGCGAAACCCGGCGTGACGACGCGTGAGATCGACGCCGTGTTCGCGGCGGTCCTCATCGACGCTGGAGCGAAGTCGAACTTCCTCGGATACCACGGCTTCCCGGCCACCATCTGCGCATCCGTCAACGAGGAAGTGGTCCACGGCATCCCCGGGGACCGGGTCCTCCAGGACGGGGACATCATTTCGATTGATGGCGGAGCGATCGTTGACGGCTGGCACTCCGACTCGGCACGCACCGTGATAGTGGGGACGGCTGATCCTGAAGACCAGCGGCTCTCGGATGTCACCCAGGCCGCCATGTGGCGTGGAATCGCTGCTTTGGCGAAGGGCAAGTTCGTGGGCGATATCGGGAACGCCGTGGATGACTACGTCTCCTCCGTACCGGGGAAACCGCTCGGCATCCTGGAGGACTACGTGGGCCACGGCATCGGTTCCGAGATGCACATGGCGCCTGATGTATTGAACTACCGCACCACGCACCGCGGTCCGAAGATCAGGCCGGGACTGTGCCTTGCGATTGAACCCATGCTCGTCCGCGGCAGCATTGAAACAGCAACCCTCGACGACGACTGGACCGTGGTGACCACCGACGGCAAGCGTTCGTGCCAGTGGGAGCACTCGGTTGCCGTCCACGAAAAGGGCATCTGGGTGCTCTCCGCCCCCGACGGCGGTGCACAGCAGTTGGTGCCGCTCGGCGTCGTGCCCGTTCCGATTCCCTGAACAGACGCGGCTGCCCAACTAGCTCGCATTAGATGTCGTTCTGACCCGTTAAAACGACATTAACTGCGAGCTAGTTGGGCAGCGGGAGCGCACTCGGCGCGCGGAGCCCTAGCTCTTGAGCTTGGGCTTGACGTCCTTGGTGTAGATGCCGTCGAGGGTTGTCTTGAGGTCCGTCATGGTGGCCTTCACGTCGCCCTGCTGCGTGAGGATCTTCGCGGCAGCCTTGGCCATCTCCTGATCGGCGCCGGGCAGGAACACGCGGGCATTGTCCTGCACCTTGGTCACGGCGAGCTGGTCCATGGCCGTCTTGATCTGGGGAGTCTTGGCGAGGACTGCAGTCATGTCCGCTGAGACGCGGGTGGGCATGTAGCCGGTCGCAGCGGAGAAGGCCGCGGTGTTCTCCGGCTCGGTCATGAACTTCAGGAAGGTCGCGGCCGCGAGCTGGACTTCCTTGCTGACACCGCTGGGAATCCCGAGTCCGGCGCCGCCGGTGGGGCAGACGTTGGTCTCGGCCTTGGGCCCGCCCGGCAGGAAGCCGACGCCGACGTTGAACTTGGCGGACTTCAACACGCCCAACAGGTCCCCGGTGGAGGAGATCGTGGTGGACGTGATGCCTGCGGAGAAGTCGTCCGCGGCGTTCTTGGAGGAGACGCCGGCCCACTTGTCCTTGTAGATGGAGTCCTGTGCCCACTGCAGGGCCGTGACCGACTCGGCGGAATCGCAGTTGAAGGTCCAGCCGTTGGACCAGCTGCCGCCCCAGCCCCACAGGTTGTTCTGCAGGGTCCAGCCGGCGTATCCGGCAAGGGCCGGGTAGATGTAGGCGTACTTCGCGCCCGAGCTGGCCTGGAGCTTGGGGGCCCACTCGGCGAACTCCTGCCAGGTCTTGGGTGCCCGGTCCGGAAGGCCGGCGGCCTTGAAGTGGTCCTTGTTGTAGTAGAAGAGCGGGGTGGAGCGGCCATAGGGGAGCGCCCACTGCTTGTTGGCGTATTGGTAGTCCGCTACGAGGGACTTCTGGAAGTCGTCAATTTTGACGTCCAGCTGCTTGATGAGCCCGTCCAAGGGAATGATGTTGCCGTTCGTGTAATAGCGGAACCACCAGACGTCGGAGAGCACGACCAGGCCGGGGAGGGCCGACTTCGCGGCCTGCGAGGTCTGGAACTTCTGCGCGATTTCCTCGTAGTTGGCGCCTGCCGTCACGAGGTTCACCTTGATGTCCGGGAACTTCGCCTGGAACTTGTCAATGATGGATTGCTCGACGGCCTGGGACTGCCCGGGGTGGCTTGTCCAAAAGTCGAACGAGCCTGCCGGCTTGACGCCGGTGAAGTCGATGTCCGACGGGCTGCTGCTCACTGCGCTGCCGCTGGTCGACGGACCGCCGCATGCTGCAAGGGCGGCAGCGCCGACCCCAAGGCCGGCGAGCCCCAGGAAGTTTCTACGATCAAGATTCATTGCCATGGTTGGTCCTCTCAAGGATGCAAAGGTGGTGATGGGGTTGTGTGGAAGGGGCGGTGTTACTAGCCAGTGACGCTGCCCTGGGTGAGCCCGGCAACGATGTAGCGTTGCAACGCTGCGAAGACCAGGAGGATGGGGATGATCACCAGGACGGCCCCGGCCATCAGGATCCCCCAGCCGGCGCCGTTTCCTTCAGAGTTCTGAAGCAAGGTCAGTCCAACGGGGAGGGTCATGGTTTCCGGCCGGTCCGTGATGATCAGCGGCCAGATGTAGTCGTTCCATTCGCTGACCACGGTGACGAGGGCGACGGTGGCGATGGAGGGGAGAGATACGGGGGCGACTACTTGCCACAGCCTGCGCCAATGGCCCGCGCCGTCGATTTCCGCGGCTTCGAGGATGGACCCCGGAAGCGTCTTGAAATGCTGGCGCAGCAGGAAGGTTCCGAAGGCGGTACCGAGTCCCGGAAGGATGATCCCCCACAGAGTGTTCTTCCCGCCGATCCCAGCGATCAGGATGTAGTTGGGGAGGATCGACACCTGCGGAGGCACCATCAGGGCCACGAGGATCACGACGAAGATGACGTTCTTGAACGGGAAACGGACAAAGACCAGGGCGTAAGCCGTCAGGATGGCGAGGATCACTTTGACAGTGGAACCAACCACGGTGACGATCAGGCTGTTCAGGAAGAACCGCGCGAACGGCACTGTTGTCATGGCCGTGTGGTAGTTCTCCAGATTCAAGCCCTGCGGCAGGATCTTGAGATCCGTGGTGACGATCTCGCCCGGCTGCTTGAAGGAACTCAGCAACATCCACAACAGCGGCAGTACCACCACGAGGGTGGCCACGATCAGCGGGATGTAGCCTCCGGCCAGTGTCTGGACGAGGTTTGCGCGGGAGAACGGCTTGTCGCGCCGCGCTGGGAGCTCCGGACCGCCGTCGGGACCTTCAAGGGTTCCGACGCCGCTTGCGGGGTTGGGGCTGACGGGAGAGAGAGTGCTCATGAGTAGTGCACCTTCCGTTCGACGAACCGCAGCTGGAGCACGGTGATGATGAGCAGGATGGCGAAGAGCACCACTGAGATGGCGGCGGAGTAGCCTGCGCGGTTGTAGGCGCCGAAGGCCTGCAGATAGGCCTCGTAGATCAGCGTGCTGGTGCCGTTGCCCAGCGGCGTCATGATGCGGATCAGGTCAAAGGCCTGCAGCGAGCTGATCATCGTGGTGATCAGCAGGAAGAACGTGGTGGGCGAAAGCAGCGGAACGGAGATGCTCATGAAGCGGCGCAAGCCGTTGGCGCCGTCAAGGGAGGCTGCCTCCATGACGTCCTTCGGAAGCGACTGGAGTCCGGCGAGGTACACGACGGCGCAGTAGCCCAGGTTCTTCCAGACGTAGACGATGATGACCATCACGAGGGAGAGCTGCGGATCGTTGATCCACTGCGGGCTTGGCTGGCCGATGCCCCGGAGCAGCCAAGACAGCACGCCGTATCCGGGGTCGAAGATGAACAACCACACGAGGCCGACTCCTACGCCGCTGAGGACGTAGGGGGCGAAGACGGCTGAGCGCGCAAAGGTGGTGCCGCGGACCTTGGCGTTCAAGGCCAGGGCCACCAAGAGACCCAGCACCATGGAACCGCCGACTGTGACCACGGTGAAGACGAGCGTGGTGCCAAGCACTTGCGGGGCGTCGGAGCTGGTGAAGAAGTTGACGTAGTTTTCGAAGCCCACAACGGTGGCCGAGGTGGAGCCCAGGGTCCAGTCAAGGGTCGAGTAATACATGTTGTTGATCAACGGCAGATACGTGAACACTGCGATCAGCGCCAAGTTCGGCAAGGCCAGTGCCAGGAACACAAAGAAGTCGCGTCGGGTTCGGCCGGACCAGCGTCCCCGGCGCTGAGGGGCCGGGACAGCATGCGCGGTGTCCGCGGGGCTGCCTGTCAGTTGTCTAGTCATGGGAGGTCTCTAACGGTTCGCAGATATCGGGGCGCGCCGGACCCGAACTGTTGGGTCAAGGAGGCGGCTAGTTTTAGCTCACCACACGGGAGCTCCTGTCAAGTCAAAAATAGGGCTGTTCGCGGGATTGTTGGACAAGCCTTTTGCGCTCGTTCACTCGATGTTTCGTGGCAGATGGGGCCGTGTTTACATTCGAGGCACGACTACCGTTTGTGTTCCGGCCACCGTAAGCCCGGCGCCGCGCGGTCTCACCCCAGGGGAAAACTGGGTGGCAGGAGCTCGGGGGTGGGGCGGTGGGCGTAATCCGAGTCGCTCAGCGAGGCAATGTAGTGGTCGAGGAAGTCTTGGGCGCGTTCCCGGTAGTCGCTCGTGTCCACGGTGACGATTTCTCCCTTGTCCACAATGGTCCGGCCGGCCACCACCACCCGGGTGATGTCCCGTCCGTCCGCGTTCATGATCAGGGTGCGGACGGGGTCGGCGTGCGGGCCGATGTGGCTGCCACTCAGGTCCAAGACGAAATAGTCGGCCTGTGCTCCGGCTGCCAGGCAGCCCAGGTCGGAACGGCCGAGCGATTCGGCCGGGTCCAGGGTGGCCGAGCGAAACAGGTCTGCGGCCTGGGCGCTTGAGCGGTCCCCGCTGAGGGTCTTGGTCATTCCCATCGCCAGGTCCATGGCCCGGATCATGTTGGGCGGGGCAGAGTCGGTGCCCAGTACGATCCGCACTCCGCGCTCGCGGTACGAGTCGTAGTTGTCGAGCATTCCGCCGTAGTGGGCCATGGGGATGGGACACAGCAGGACCGTAGTTCCGGACCCGGCGAGCAGCGCCAGATCGTCCCCGGTGCCGGCAGCGGCAGGCATGTGTGGGTGCCCGGGAATGGTCCAGGCGTGGGGGATGTAGGTGCGCTCTGCGAGAAAACCGAGATCGGCCAGGTAGGGGAGCGGGCGCCGCCCCGTGCGGGCGATCATCGTCTCGAGTTCGAAGAGCCCCTGGGCGGCGTGCAGGCGCACGGGGATCTTGAGCTCATCGGCGGCCTGCCGCGTGAGGCGGAGGGTCTGTTCGGTCTGCGTTTCGATCCGGGCGGGTAGCAGGGCCGTCCTGATCAGACCTTGGGCCCGCCCTTCGTAGTCCTGGGCGAAGCGAACAGCTTGGTCAAGCCCGTCGAGGCCGCGCCGTTCGTCCTCGTGGAGCATCAGCCGCTTGCCGTCCGTATAGGGGACCGCGGTGCGGTAGCTCGGCCCCAGGTAGGCCCGGACGCCAAGGGCTTCCACAGCGGCGGCGGTGGCGGCAAGGTCCTCGTAGTCTTCGCACCATTCGTGGTAGCTCTCGGATGCGATGGGCATGAGTGTGGTGATGCCGTTGCGGACCAATTGCGAAAGGGCAAACTCGCGCCGGAACCGTGCCTGCTCCCGGGTGAACACGGCTCCGTGATCCCTCAGGTAGGACTCGGACCAGACGAGGCCCAAGCGCCGGCCGGGATCCGTCCACGAATCGAAAAGGGCGTGGTCGATATCCGCCAGGGCGTTCAAGTCGATGAATCCGGGGGAGACGATTGCCTGCCCGGCGTCGATGTCGATGTCTACTATTCCGGGGTAGTCCCTGCCCACGAAGACAATCGTCCCTCCCTCGTGGACCAGCTCCGCGTCGGGCATGATGCAGTGGTCGCCCTCGGCATACCCAATGATGAATGCGGCCTTGATGCGCGTAATCATGGATCTCCTTGAAGCAATTCGGGCGGTCCGGGAGATCCTAGGAGCCGGCGGGGCGCGGGAGCTTGCCCTCCAAATCCGAGGCCTGGTTGTCCAGGATCGCTCCAGCCACGAGCATGGCGTCCTGTGCCGAGCGGTCGCGGATGGCGTCAAAGAGCTCGTCATGACTGTCGTGCTCGGCGTGGGCGGCACGGTTCAGGCCCTCGGGCGATGTCCATGAACCGTCGATGCTCTCCGCGAGGGAACCATAGATGCCGGCCAAGAGCTGGTTGTGCGCGGCGCCCACCACGGCCCGGTGGAAGTCGATGTCTGCCAGCCGGAATCCGTCTTCGTCGTGGGCTTCCGCGGCGGCGCGGCGTCGATCGAGCGCGTCCTGGAGCTTGTCCAGGTCATCCTGGTCACGGCGCTGCGCGGCGAGGGCGGCCGCAGGAATGTCAAGGCTGCGGCGGACTTCGATGGCTTCGAGCCGGTCAGCTCCCTCGAGGCCCTTGCGCAAGGCGACTTCTTGTTCGTCCACCGCGGCAACGAAGGTCCCGTCACCTTGCCGTGTCACCAGGAGTCCTGCGTGTACCAAGGCGCGGAGGGCTTCCCGGAGGGGTGCCCGGCTGAGGCCCAAGGCCTTTCCGAGTTCGGGCTCGGGCGGAATGCGGTCTCCGAGGCCCCATTCCCCCTCCCGGATCCTCAGGCGGATGTCGTCGATCGCATCGTCGACGACGCTGCGCCGGCCATTCACCGTCATGGTGCCCTCCTTGCTAGGCATGCTCTCTGTTCAACGAAGCGTCTCACACGGGGCCCCGAAAATCTACTCTTTCGTAAGACGTCTTACGAGTGTATCTTGGCAAACATGACCCAGATCACACACGTGCTACCTGATTCGCGGCCCCTCGGCACCGGCGAACCGCCGGAGACGCGCCTGGGGGTCCAGTTCACCCGCTACCCGGGTCACGAAGGCCGTCCATTGGTGGAATCGCTTCGGGCAGCCTTAGCTGACGGCTTCACCCTCGTGGTGCTCAACAGCATCGCCTCGGAACCTTCCGGTGAAGCGCGTGGGCAACTGGACAAGCCTGGCGAACTGCATGAGCTGGCAGAGGAAGCCCGGCTTGCAGGGGTCGAGCTCCAGCTTGGCCTGGGCTGTGCGGGACCGTTTGATGATCCGGCCGCGGTTCGGGCCGATCTGAGCCGGACCCTCGTCCGGGGCTTGGAACTAGGCGTCACTGAGTTCTTCGTTCACACACGGTCCGTCCGCGAAAGGGCCGTGGAACAAGGCAGGTTCCTTGACCACCCTGCCCAGCTTCGGCTCATCCGGGCGAACCTGGAGACGCTCGCACCCGCGGCGCGTGACGCAAAGGCCCACATCAACGTCAAGACCCACGAAGACCTGGCTTCACCGGAAGTGCAGGCGCTTGTCCAGGCCTTGGATCCCGCAGTCTTCGGGATCGGATTCGATGTGGCAAACCTGGTGGTTCGTGGAGAGGACCCTGTGGAGTCAGCCCGGGCGCTTGGACCGCAGGTCCGGATGACCCATTTGGAGGACGCGGTCCTGTTTCCGCTTCCGCACGGTTATCGTCGCCGCTTGCGGGCAGTCGGGGAGGGGGTCTTCGACTGGGAAGCGATCCTCGGCCACCTTTTCCGTGCCGGGGTGCGCGACTTCACCCTGGAACAGCACCGGGGAAAGTTCGATGCACCGGTTTTCGACCGTTCGTGGTTCACGCACGAAGCCCATCTCGACGCCGCGGGGCTGGGCCAGTTGGCCCGGCTCGGTGTTGCGACGCACGACGGCGTGGCGCGCGGGCATATCCCGGCGCTCGCCGACTGGGACGACGAGCCCGGCCCTGCCGAGCGTCGTCGTCAACTGCTCCACAGCGCCGCCACGCTGCGGACGATCCTCACATCGATCGGTGCCCGCGTGCAGAAGCCGGCCACGATCCTTTCCGGAGAGGAAGGACTCTCATGACAACCATTGCCGCCCCACAGATCGTTGTCCCGGCCAGAAGGAGACCCTTCAGGAGCTTCCTTCGGCGGGACCGGACGTTGACCATGACCTTGTCGTTCCTGGCCGCCCTCATCGTGGCCACCTTGATTGGCCCGTTCATCTGGCGCGTTCAGCCCGATGCCATCAACCTCGGCGCGGTCCTGCAGGCTCCGAACTTGGGACACCCCATGGGCACTGACGACACCGGACGTGACGTGTTGGCCCGGGTCCTGGCGGGTGGCCAGACATCGATCCTGGCCGGTCTGACGATTGCCCTGATCGGCGCAATCGCCGGGTGTATCGCGGCCCTTTTGGCGGGATCCATGCGCGGCTGGGTGGACACGCTTTTCACATGGCTGACCAACTCCATCCTCTGCTTCCCGGCCATCCTTTTGGCAATGGCGATCGCAATGGCATTGAAGCCGGGAGTGACAGCCGTCGTCATCGGGCTCTCGCTTCACTCGTTCCCGTGGTACATGCGGACGCTTCGCGGGGAGGTGATGCGCTTGTACGGCCAGGATTTCGTTCGTTCCACCGTCGCACTCGGAGCGCACCCTGCCCGCGTGTTGTTCCGCCACGTTTTCCCGCACCTGGTTCCGATCATGATCCTGCAGATGGCCGCCGTCTTCGGTGCGGCAGTGCTCTCCTTGGCTGCCCTCGGTTACCTGGGCCTCGGTGCCCAACCCCCGACGGCCGAATGGGGAGAAATGATCACTGACGGTCAGCAATTCTTCCTGACCGGTCAATGGTGGATCGCGGGGTTCCCCGGCCTGGGCCTGCTCCTTGCCGTCAGCCTGACCACCATGATCGCGGACAGGGCACGGGAAGTCCTGGATCCGCGCGGCGAATTCATCCAGGCAAAGTGAGGTTTTCCGATGATTAGCACCATTTTCAAACGGCTCGGCGTAGCACTCGCCACGGTCTTCGGGGCTTCTATCTTCGCTTTCATCCTCCTTCGCAAGGTTCCGGGTGACCCGGCCCGGGCCATTGCGGGCGATGCGGCCACCGACGACGCCATCGCGGCACTGCGGAAGTCGATGGGACTGGATGACAACCTGTTTGTCCAGTACGGGAACTACATGGGCTCGCTCCTTCGCGGTGACTTCGGCTTCTCTTACAGCACAGGCAACAGCGTGGGCAACCTCCTTGCCCAAAGGCTGCCGGCGACGATCGAACTGGGGCTGCTGTCGGTCATCATCGCCATTGTGGCGGCGGTCCTGGCCGCGAGCATCGCAGTCTACTCACGACGCCGTTGGCCGGACCGGGTCCTTCGAATCGCTTCTTCCCTGGCCATGGGATCGCCACCCTTCTGGATCGCCCTTCTTGCCCTGCTGGTTCTTTCGATCCAGCTCGGGATATTCCCGGGTCCTGAAGGCCGGCTGTCACCGGGCATGCTCCGTCCACCGAACGTCACCGGCATGTTTACCGTGGACGCCCTGCTTGCGGGGCAGTGGGGGACTTTCGCCAATGCGAGCTGGCACCTGATCCTGCCCGCGACGATTGTGGCCTTGGGTCCGTTCGCCTTCCTCAGCCGGCTGTACCGGAACCAACTCCGCGGCACGCTGCGCGAAACCTTCGTCACCGTGGCCCAAAGCCATGGCCTGCGCAGGTTCCCGGTCTACTCGCGCCACGTGGCCCCGCACGGCCTGCTGTCGCTGTTGCCGGCTGCTTCGCTCTTGTTCGCCGATCTCCTTGCAGGAAGCCTGCTCGTCGAGAAAGTGTTCGGGTGGCCTGGAATAGGTTCCATGACTGCCGATGCCATCATCCAGAAGGACTTTGCCGTGGTCCAGGCAGTGCTCCTGCTGGCCGCCATCCTCTACGTGGTGGTCAGCCTTGCCGCGGACCTCATCATGACTGCGGCAGATCCCCGCACCCGAGTAGGAGCCCGCTAATGTCGCACACCAACGCTCTTCCCTATCCTTCCCGGAGCATGGCCCGTGACGGGATGCCGGACCAGGCGCCCGTACTGAGCGTCAAAGGACTAACAACCAACTTCGACACAGCCTCGGGAACCGTCCACGCGGTGCGGGACGTATCCTTCGACCTCCACACGCGGCAGCGATTGGCGATCGTCGGGGAATCGGGCTCGGGGAAATCCGCCCTCGCCATGTCCCTCGTAGGTCTCGTTCCGCCACCGGGCCGCATTGTCGGCGGCAGCGTCAAGCTCAACGGGACAGAGCTCGTGGGCCTTGACGACGCCGGGATCTCCAAGATCCGCGGGCGGGACATCGGCCTGGTGTTCCAGGATCCGATGGCTGCCCTGGATCCCCTCAAGACCATTGGAACCCAGTTCGTCGAAACCATCCGGGTGCACCAGGACGTGTCCGTCAAGGTGGCCCGGCGGATGGCGTGCGAACTCCTCGCCGAGGTGGGCGTCAACGATCCCGAACGGAGGATCGCCGACTACCCCCACCAGTATTCCGGGGGCATGAGGCAGCGCGTGCTCATTGCGATGGCCATCGCCAACGATCCCGCCGTCGTCATCGCCGACGAACCGACGACGGCCTTGGATGTCACCACGCAGGCGCAAGTCCTCGACCTCCTGGCCAAAATCTGCGACGAACGCGGCAATGCGCTGGTGATGATTACCCACAACCTGGGGATCGTGGAAGAACTGTGCGACAGCGTCAACGTGATGTACGCGGGGCGCTTCGTCGAATCCACCAGCACCCGATCCCTTTTCGGCACCCCGGCCCACCCGTATTCGAAGGCGTTGCTGGACTGCGTCATCGACCCCGCTACGGCCAAGCGTGGCGCGTTGCCGGCCATTCCCGGATCGCCCCCGGACCTTTCGGTGGATGAGCCCGGATGCCCCTTTGCCGCGCGATGCCCGATCGGACGGGACGAACTACGGTGCGCAACGGAACGACCAGAGGCGCGCACCTTGGCGGGCGGCGCCGTCGTCCGCTGCCATTTCGCGAGCGATACCCCAGGAGATGCAGCATGAGCAACGTAGCCACAGCCCCGCTCTTGCGGGTGGCGAACCTCAACAAGTCCTACGGCAGGGGTGTTGTCGGTTCCCGGAACCGGACACAGATCCTGCGGAACGTCTCATTCGAACTTCACCGCGGACAAACCCTCGGGCTCGTGGGGGAATCGGGCAGCGGCAAGTCCACCACGGCTGCGTGCGTCATGGGCCTGACCGCGGTGGACAGCGGACTGATCGAGTTCGACGGCGTCGACCTCACCTCCTTGTCGAAGCCGGAGATGCGGCGGATGCGCAGGCGGATCCAGATGGTGTTCCAGGACCCGAACGGATCACTCGACCCGCGCTTCACGGTTGCCGACCTAGTGGAAGAGCCGTTGGTCATCCACGGCGTCTCGGACCGGGCGGAGCGCTCGCGCAGGGTCGAGGAAGTGCTTGACCGCGTCGGGATCACCCTTAAGCAGGCGCATCGCTATCCGTTCGCGTTCTCGGGCGGTCAACGCCAGCGGATTGCGATTGCCAGGGCGCTTGTACTGAACCCGGACCTCGTGGTCCTGGACGAACCGGTCAGCGCGCTGGACGTCTCGATCCAGGCCCAGGTACTGAACCTCCTGAGCGATCTCCAGGATGAGCTCGGATTGACCTACTTGTTCATCGTCCATGACTTGGCCGTTGCCCGGCTCATGAGCCATCACATCGCCGTCATGAACTCGGGACAGATCGTGGAAGCCGGAACCTCAGCGGACGTTTTCGACAACACCGCCCATCCCTATACCCGTGCGCTGCTCGACGCGGTCCCGGGCGCTCGCCGTCGGGCCAAGGCCCTTGCGGCGGCCGGGACGGCCGTAGCCGTGGAAGGAAAGTGAAATGAGGACCCTGCCCTCCCTGCGTACCCTGACGAAGAGGACGACGGCGTTCCTCGCCGCCGCAGGCCTGCTCGCCTTGGCGGGCTGTGCCAGTCCGGCCGCTTCGTCAAGCCCGAGCAGCCGGCCCTTCACCGTGAACTGGGCCACGACGCTGACCAACATCGATCCGGCGTTCGTCTGCGCCGGCAATGAGAACAGCTTCGCCAGCAACTTTTATGCCCGGCTGGTCAAGCTCGACGAAGATCAACGGCCCGACGGCACGCTCGTGGCCAATACGGATCCTGGGCGGGTGAAAGGCGACTTGGCCACGTCCTGGACGGTTTCCCCCGACGGGAAGGCCTACACGTTCTCCTTGCACCCGGGAGCCAAGTTCGCGAACGGCAACCCTTTGGATGCCGAGGCCGTCCGGTACTCGATCATGCGGAATCTCACGATCGGAGGATGCGGATCCTTGGGCCTGCAGATCGGCCTGACGGACCCGCCCCTGATTAGCGGCGTCGTCGTGGTGGATCCCGGGACCGTCAGGCTTGAGCTCTCACGTGCGTACCCCGCAATCCTCGTGACCTTGGCGCAGAGCCGCGGGTCGATCTATGACCCGAAGGTCATCAAGGAACATGGCGAGGATAAAAAGGGCGTGCCGAATCAATGGTTGGCCGCGCACACTGCCAGCAGCAGCGGCCCCTACATCCTCGACGAATACGTGGCCAACAACTACGCGGTGCTCAAACGGAATCCGAACTATTACGGCCAAGCCGCCAAGGAACCGGTGGTCCGCGTCAACTTCATCACCTCGATCCCGACCCTGATGTTGCAGGCGCGCCGGGGCGAGGCCGACGTGACACTGGGGCTGCCGCCGTACGTGGTTCACGAACTGAGCCAGAACGACTGCTGCACCGTCACCGCGGCCCCCGCTTTTGCCCCGGTCACTGTGTCCTTCGACAACTCCTCCGGCGTGACCTCGAATCCGAAATTGCGCGAAGCGCTGACGTACGCGGTGCCCTATGAACAGATCAAGGCCAGCGTGGCATACGGCTACGCGGACAGCTACTACGGCCCGTTCGTTCCCGGAACACCCGGCTTCGACACGCAGCACTCGGCCCCCCGCCCTCTCGACAAGGACCGGGCGCGGGCCTTGGTCAAGGAGTCGGGATTGGAGAATCCGCAGATCGACCTCATGATCAACCCGACATCGCCAGGGGTCTCTACGCTTGCGACGATCCTGAAGGCCTCGTGGGAGGACATAGGCGTCACGGTCAACATCGACTCGCAGACGCCCACGGCCTTCGCCACGAAGTTCAACACAGGCAAATACCAGTCTGCGCTGCTCTTCGAGAGCGCCGGGGCGGTTGCAGCTTACGAGCTCCGCAAGAAGATGACGTGCGGCAGCAGCTTCAACAACCAGCACATCTGCATTCCAGGGACGCCGGATCTCATGAAGCAGCTCGACAACGCCCCGGATCTCCAAGCGCAGCAGCCGTACATCAATGCCCTCGTGGACGCGTGGCGGGCCAGTTCGCCCACCATCATCCTCTACCGTGCGCAATTCACGGCGGTGCTGGCCCACTCGGTGAAGGCCTTTGATTACGCCTCGTCAACCACTTTCTACAACTGGGGACGCTAGGGCGACCTCCCGGGATCCGCCGCAGGTACCGGCGGGTACCCGCCGGTACCTGGGGCGGACAAGACAAACACGAAGAACTAGTAAAGGACGCGAAAATGCGAATTGGTGTCGATGGAAGCAAAATCCCCCACGAAGCGGACGACTCGGCGGTCCGCATCCTCGAGCGGGCACATGGCATGGGGATGGAAGGGGTGTATTTCCGTAGCGTCATGGACGTCTCCCCGACCTTGGACCGCGGCTTGCTCGCAGAGGTCCGGGACTGCGCGGATTCACTCAATCTCTACCTCCAGATGGGTCTCGCCAAGGTCAACCCTTACGCGACAGCCGAAGCCCCCCAGGTCCGCAGGCTCGGCGACGGCGACTACACACGCGGCATGATCAAGATGATCGAGGCCGCGCACGAAGCCGCAGGCGTGACGGACTTGTGGGTGGCGTGTGCCAACTACCAGCGGGGTATGCCGGGCTACTACGTTTTCGACCGCTTCCGGACCGACGCACCGTGGGCCGACCAGCTCGTGGCGATCGAGAAGTTCCTGCGGCTCCTTGCCCCGGTGGCCAGGGACCACGGCGTGCACATGAACATCGAGACCCACGAAGAGATCACGAGCTACGAAATCGTCCGCCTGGTGGAAGCAGTGGGGCCGGATGTCCTCGGCGTCACCTTCGACACTGCCAACGTGGTGGTGCGTGGGGAAGACCCTGTGGCTGCCGCGCGTCGTGTGGCACCGTACACAAGGGCCACGCACTTGCGGGATTTTGTCCTCGGTGAACAGGACGGGATCTTTGGGAGGGTCTTCGCGCCGATCGGCCAGGGCTCGATCGACTGGGATGCGGTGCTTGGCATCCTGCACGCCGGGAACCCGGAGCTGCCGCTCTCGATCGAGAACGCGGGTCCCACCCTGCACTTGCCGATCGGCCTCGACGATCCGGAATGGATTGCGATGCACCCTGACCTTGATCGGGACGAAGTCGCCAGCATCCGGAGCATGGCTGCGGAGTACGCGGAACGGACGGTAAGGGGCGAGGCGCCGCGGATCAGCGACTTGCGCGCCGCCCCGTACGACGGTGCGCACTTCATCGACGTATCGGCGAAAGCCCTGAGGGACGCGCTTTCCCGGATCGGTGCCGCGGTATAGGCCGGAGTGCAGCGTCCCCACCCAAGTAGCTCGCAGTTGTTGTCGTTTAGACGGCTCAGAACGACAACAACTGCGAGCTAGTTGGGTGGCGGGGAGCAGAATAGGCACATGACTTCGAAGATCACTGATGTGCCGGGAATCCGAGTGGGACATGTCCAGCGGATCGGCGACGGTTGGCTCAGCGGGGTGACCGTTGTCCTTCCGCCGCCAGGGACAGTGGGATCGGTGGACGTACGCGGCGGCGGCCCCGGCACGCATGAGACGGACGCCCTCGATCCCACCACCCTCGTCCCCACGGTCGACGCCGTGGTGCTCACCGGTGGGAGTGCCTTCGGTTTGGTCACGGCCCACGGCGCCCAGCGATGGTGCGAAGAACACGGACGCGGTTTCGCGGTGCCCGGGGGAGTGGTGCCGATCGTTCCGGCCGCCGCGATCTTCGACGTGGGTCGCGGCGGTGCCTTCTCCGCCCGACCCGACGCAGCCATGGGGTACGAAGCGGCAGCTGCGGCCGCGGCCTCAAGCGAGCACGCCGACGTCGGGCGCGGAAGCGTCGGCGCCGGTACCGGAGCGGTGATTGGACGCGGCGCGTTCAAGGGGGGAGTGGGCACCTCAGCCATCACCTTGGACAGCGGCGTGGTGGTGGGCGCGCTCGCAGTGGTCAATGCCCTGGGGATGCCTTTCGGCACATCGTCGCGGCCGGCCGAATCCGGCAGTTCCGAACAGGCCGGACCCCCGGCCTTGAACACCACGCTCGTCGTTGTCGCGACCAACGCGGTCCTCGACCCCGCCGAATGCAAGCGGACTGCGAGTGCGGCACACGCCGGCCTCGCCCGGGCGCTGAGTCCTTCCCATACCCTCGCCGACGGCGACACTGTGTTCGCGCTGGCGACCGGCACCGTCGGGCTTGACCGCAGTTCGGAACAAGCACGGCAGGTTTCGCTCATTACCCTGCAAAGCGCGGCGGCGGACGCCGTCCGCCTGGCTGTCCTTGACGGCGTGGCGGCCGCGGAATCCATCACGACGGCGGCAGGCACCTTCCCTGCCTACGGCGCGGTTTAGCGGGATCCAAGGGGGTTCGTCGACCCGGGGAAGGGTGACACCGTGCCGGTGTCTGCGCTAGCATGGGCGGATTTAACTTTCGTGCCATCTTGGCGTAGAGTTGTTTGTTGGTTGTCTCCACAGCCACGCCCATTTTACAGGTCGCGAGTCCTGCTTCGTGGAGTGGCAAGAGCCGGACGGCCAAACAAACAAAAAACGTCCGCAGATTTTCCGGTGCCTAACCGGAGGGCTGCGGCAAACAACAGTTAGCGGAGGATATGGCCAAGAAGGACGGGGTCATTGAGATCGAGGGCGTTGTGACTGAGGCACTGCCTAACGCGATGTTTCGCGTTGAGCTCACCAACAAGCACATCGTTCTTGCACATATCTCGGGGAAGATGCGACAGCACTACATCAGGATTCTCCCTGAGGACCGCGTAGTGGTGGAGCTAAGCCCTTACGACCTCACACGTGGTCGCATCGTCTACCGCTACAAGTAATTGCTGGGCGGCAGCCTCGGGAAGCCGGGGTAGTTGCCGCAACAGCTGACCAACTGCAACACGCAAAGGAACGCCATGAAGGTCAAGCCGAGCGTTAAGCAGATCTGCGACAAGTGCAAAGTGATCCGCCGTAATGGCCGGGTCATGGTGATCTGCGAGAACCCGCGCCACAAGCAGCGCCAGGGCTAATTCCCCGCAAGGGAACTAGCGCCCGCGAGGGCAACCTGGGTTGCTAACCCACGCAAGTAAATAAAGGCAGCACAAGCTGAATCGGGACGTTTTAGAGCCTGGACAGCTAACCCCCGGTCGGAGGCTGGGGCCGCACTGAAAGTGCGGGTGTACTGCCTACGACCTCCGGTTTATTCAAGGAGTACTGCCACTATGGCTCGTCTCGCTGGCGTAGACATTCCCCGCGAAAAGCGGTTGGAAATTGCGCTTACTTACATCTACGGCGTGGGCAAGACCCGTGCACACGAAACCCTGGCTGCCACCGGCATCAGCGCTGACGTTCGGGTCAAGGACCTGACTGACGCCGAGCTGGTCCAGCTGCGTGACTACATTGAAGGCAACTACAAGGTTGAGGGTGACCTTCGCCGCGAAGTAGCAGCAGATATCCGCCGCAAGGTTGAAATCGGCAGCTACGAAGGCCTGCGTCACCGCAAGGGCCTGCCCGTACGCGGTCAGCGTACGAAGACCAACGCTCGTACCCGCAAGGGCCCGAAGCGTACCGTCGCCGGCAAGAAGAAGGCCGGACGTTAATCCCTTGGGATTAGCTCGGTTTTCCCCCGATAACTTTCTGTAGGAGAAATAATGCCCCCGAAGACTCGTGGCGCGGTTCGCAAGCCGCGTAAGAAGGACAAGAAGAATATCGCGCTTGGCCAGGCGCACATCAAGAGCACCTTTAACAACACCATCGTGTCCATCACGGACCCGAACGGTGCTGTAATCTCCTGGGCTTCCGCCGGTGAGGTTGGATTCAAGGGCTCCCGTAAGTCCACCCCGTTCGCCGCCCAGATGGCTGCCGAGGCTGCTGCAAAGCGCGCCCAGGAGCACGGTCTGCGCAAGGTTGACGTGTTCGTCAAGGGACCGGGATCCGGACGCGAGACTGCAATCCGTTCGCTGCAGGCCGCTGGCCTCGAGGTTGGCTCCATCCAGGACGTCACCCCCAGCGCCCACAACGGTTGCCGCCCGCCGAAGCGCCGCCGCGTCTAATTGGATTCTTGGCTTGCCGGCCGGGCCCGCCACGGAACAGCTTGACTGCTCCGTGGCGCCCGGCCGGCAAAGCCGGAACCAAGCCGATTTCCACCACCTGTGTTGCGTCATATAGCGGATGCTCGCCGAAAGGAAACCTAAGTGCTTATTGCACAGCGCCCCACTCTGTCTGAAGAAGTAGTCTCCGAGAACCGCTCGCGTTTCATCATTGAACCGCTGGAACCGGGCTTCGGTTACACCCTCGGAAACTCCCTCCGCCGTACCCTGCTCTCTTCCATCCCCGGTGCTGCTGTAACCAGCATCCGGATCGATGGCGTGCTGCACGAGTTCACCACGGTTCCGGGTGTCAAGGAAGATGTCACTGAGATCATCCTGAACATCAAGAACCTCTCCGTGTCCTCCGAGCACGATGAGCCGGTTGTTGCATACCTGCGCAAGCAGGGCCCCGGAGTCGTCACGGCCGCGGACATCGCTCCGCCGGCCGGCGTCGAATTCCACAACCCGGATCTGCACATTGCCACGCTGAACTCGAAGGGCAAGTTCGAACTCGAACTGACCATCGAACGCGGCCGCGGCTACGTTTCGGCAGCTCAGAACAAGTCCGGCGACTCCGAGATCGGCCGTATTCCGGTCGACTCGATCTACTCGCCGGTCTTGAAGGTTACCTTCCGCGTGGAAGCTACCCGTGTTGAGCAGCGCACTGACTTCGACAAGCTGATTGTCGACGTCGAGACCAAGCAGGCTATCGCCCCGCGCGACGCCGTCGCTTCGGCAGGCACCACCCTGGTGGAACTGTTCGGTCTTGCACGTGAGCTGAACACCGCAGCTGAAGGTATCGAGATCGGCCCGTCGCCGACGGATGCTGCCCTGGCAGCTGACATGGCACTCCCGATCGAGGATCTGGACCTCACCGTCCGTTCCTACAACTGCCTCAAGCGTGAGGGCATCCACACCGTGGGTGAACTCGTTGCCCGCTCCGAGGCTGACCTGATGGACATCCGTAACTTCGGTGCGAAGTCCATCGATGAGGTCAAGGCAAAGCTGGTTGAACTGGGTCTGTCCCTCAAGGACTCGCCTCCCGGTTTCGATCTTGCAGCCCGCGCCGCAGCCATCGAAGAGGACGACGCCGCGTTCAGCGACGACGAGCTCTAACAAGCAGATCTTGGCCACCGAGTCCACGTTCGGACCCGGACGGCCTTCATTACAGGAGAAATTACTATGCCTACCCCCACTAAGGGTCCGCGCCTCGGAGGCGGTCCGGCTCACGAGCGCCTGATGCTCGCGAACCTGGCAGCAGCCTTGTTCGAGCACAAGCGCATCACGACGACGGTCACCAAGGCCAAGCGCCTGAAGCCGTACGCAGAGCGCCTCGTGACCTTCGCCAAGCGCGGCGACCTGTCCTCCCGCCGTCGCGTGCTCGGCCTGATCAGCGACAAGGGCATCGTCCACGAGCTGTTCACCGACATCGCCGGCGCCGTTGCCAACCGCGATGGTGGCTACACCCGTATCACCAAGATCGGCAAC
Organism: Arthrobacter sp. FW306-2-2C-D06B; assembly: GCF_021789175.1. Classification (NCBI taxonomy): domain Bacteria; kingdom Bacillati; phylum Actinomycetota; class Actinomycetes; order Micrococcales; family Micrococcaceae; genus Arthrobacter; species Arthrobacter sp. FW306-2-2C-D06B. The sequence continues at coordinate 3,435,341 of NZ_CP084560.1, read as the reverse complement.
CGCAAGGGCGACAACGCTCCCATGGCTGTCATCGAGCTGGTTCTTGAGCCGGTTTCCCCGAAGCAGGCTGTAGTTGCCGAGGCAACTGCCGCTGCCAAGAAGGACGCTGAGAAGGCTGCTCCGGCTGCCGAAGAGACCGCTCCGGTTGTCGAGGAAGAGGCCGTTGAGGCTGAAGCCGCAGAGACCGAAGCCGAGGCTCCCGAAGCTGAAGCTGCTGAAACCGAAGAGGCTCCGGCCGCTGAGGAAAAGAAGTAATTCACTGAATTCTTCACAGTAGACTTAAGTCTATGAACGAACGAAAACCCGCTGCCCCCGTTTCGGGGGGCGGCGGGTTTTTGCGTGTCCGGATGGATCTTTCGTACGACGGCGGCCCTTTCAATGGGTGGGCGCTTCAACCCGGTCTCCGGACCGTGCAGGGATCGCTGGAAGAGGCGTTGGCGCTGATCGTGCGGCGCCCTGTACGGGTCACCGTGGCTGGGCGGACCGACGCCGGGGTCCACGCCAGAGGACAAGTGGCGCATATTGACCTGTCCGAAGCCGAGTGGGGCGGACTGCCGAGAGGCCACGAGATCGACCCCGCAGCCGCGCTGCTGCGGAGGCTTCGCGGCGCCTTGAGTCGGGTCCTCCAGGACGAAACCGGCGCCATTGAAGTGCACGACGTCGGACTGGCGCCTGACGGTTTCGACGCTCGCTTCTCAGCGTTGTGGCGCCGCTACAGCTACCGGATCGCCGACGGCCCGGAACGCTGGGACCCCGTCCTGCGCAGGCTGACGCTTTGGCACAAGGCCACCCTGGACGAGGAAGCGATGAACCAGGGAGCCGCGGCGCTGCTGGGGCTCCAGGATTTCCGCGCGTACTGCAAGCCCCGTGAGGGAGCCACCACCATCCGCGAGCTGCAGCGGCTTGAGTTCGTCCGCAGCAGCGACGGCGTGCTGGTGGCCAATGTCCAAGCAGATGCCTTCTGCCACAACATGGTGCGTGCATTGGTGGGATCCGCATTGCGTGTGGGGGAGGGCCTGGAAAGCCCGGAGTGGCTGCACCAGCGCCTGCTCGCTGGTGTGAGGGATGCCAAGTCCGTGTTGGCTGCTCCGCACCCCTTGGTGCTCGAGGAAGTGGCTTATCCCTCTGACAATGAACTGTTCGCGCGGGCCGAGCTGACGCGGGCGCGGCGCGAGTAGGTGGGGGCGACCAAGGGCACCCGCGAGGAGGTCCTCCTCGACTCTGGGTGTCGAGGAGGACCGGTCTTTGGGGCTGGCGCCGCTTTCAGGGCGCAGGTTCACTAATCGCCTAGAACACTCCCGCGAAGCTCTTCATCACGTTGATGACCGCGGGCCCGATGATCACGATGAAGAGCACCGGCAAAATGCAGAACATGAGCGGGAATAAGACCTTGATTGGCAACTTCATTGCCTTTTCTTCGGCCCTTTGGCGCCGCTTGACACGCATTTGCTTTGCCTGCAAACGCAGTACGTTTGCAATGGCGATCCCGTAGACGTCAGCTTGGACTACCGCCCTTACAAAGCTCCTGAGGTCAGGGACGTCCGCCCGCTCCGCCATAGCGAGATAGGCGTCCTTTCGGCTTCGCCCGGCCTGCATGTCTTGGAGCGTACGGATCAACTCCGCGGCGAGCGGACCTTTGCCGTTCTGTCCGGCACGAGCCATTGCCGTCTCAAAGCCGAGTCCGGCCTCGACCGAAATCAGCATCTGGTCAAGAGTGTTCGGCAGTTCCAGTTCGATTGCCTTCTGCCTTTCGGCCCCGCGGCCGTGTACAAGAATATCTGGAACGAAGTACGCCAAGACGGTTAGAGACGCTGCAAGCAACACTGTCGTGCTTGTCGGCGTTCTGACTATTAGAACAATCCCCAGAATCCCGACTGTCAGCGCCAGGGCAGGCTTCGCAATCAGCAACCGTTCCAGCGGCCACCCACTTGGCCGGCCTGCTTTTGCCAGCAGTTTGTCCAGCCATCCGGCGTAGCCTTTAGGCGCAAGCCGAAGCCCCAAAGGTACAGCCCTCTTCACTTGAGGGCCTGCACCAACCGAGGTTCCGTCGGGTGAGGCAACGAGGCGCCCCCGATCACGTCCTAGATTGGTCTGGACAGCTGCGAGGCCGCTTCGATCGATGGATACGAAGGACCACACGATGTAAGAACTGGGCAGTACGATCAGCCCAACGATCAACCACGCCATGGCGGTCACGATGCCCTCCTAAAACTTGATCTTTACGACGCGGCTGAGCCAGAACCCGCCGACTGCTAGTAGTACCACTGCTGCGCCAACCATCAGCCAGCCCAATCCGTTGGTGTACAGCGTTCCGATGTAGTTGGCGCTGGCAACGCTCAGGTAAAGAAACATTCCAATCGGAAGAGCCATCAGAATGTAGGCCGACAACCGGCCTTCAGCACTGAGCGAGCGAACCTGCCCTTTGATTTGTGATCTTTCCCGAATGGTTTCGCCTACATGGTCCAGGACGTCGGCCAGATCTCCGCCCACTTCGCGGTGAATTTCGATGGCCTGGGCGGTCCAGTCAAAGTCCTCGCTGCGGAGCCTGCGGGCGGCGTCCAGCATTGAGTCCTTCAAATCGCGGCCCAAACGGTTCTCGTTGACGAGCCGCGCGAATTCTTCAGAGGTAGGCGACTCGGCTTCCTTGGCTACTGCGTCAACCGAACGGAGTAGGCTGTGGCCTGCTCGAAGTCCTCCGGCCAGCATTAGCAAGGTGTCGCCGAGCTGGTCCTCGAACTTTCCGCGGCGCCGGCCGGCCAGCAATTTCAGGGCTGCCATGGCGCCCAGAGGCGTCACGAGGACGAATACTATGCCGAGAAATGGCCCCGACAGGATGAACCCCACAACTCCGACGGTCACGGCGATGCAAGCTACCAGCAGAATGAAATCGGCTTGGCGCATCTTGAGGCCCGCTTGTTCCAGCGAGTTACGGCTGCCGAAGCTCGCGTTCCTGCTGACGTTCCGGTCGAGGAATGTTGTTGCCTGATCAGTTACGCGGGTGAGCATCGAAGGTTGCTCCATTACGCCGGGTCTACGGCGGGAGATGGCAATTTGCTTGCCGGGTCCGACAGCTACAAGCAGCAGGACGGCTAGTGCGGCGACGCACAGTCCAACACCGATTGCGAGGAAGATCGGGTCTGTGATGGTCATCGGTATCCACCGCCAATGGGCACGCTGCCAAAGACAGAAGGCGAAAGCGCAATGCCCAAATCGGCGAAATGATCGACGAACCGGGGCCGCACTCCTGTGGGGACGGGTCGTCCCAGGAACTTGCCGTTGGCGTCGACGCCGGCCCCGTAGTCAAAGGCAAAGGCGTCTTGGAGAGTGACGATGTCTCCTTCCATCCCTTGGACCTCGGTAACGTGAGTGATGCGGCGCGTTCCATCCCTGAGCCGGGAGATATGGACGATCAGGTTTACGGCTGAGGCGATCTGTTCGCGAATGGCACGCAGCGGCAGATCCATCCCGGCCATGAGAACCAGTGTTTCCAGACGTGAAATTGCATCCCGGGGCGAGTTGGCGTGAACAGTGGAGATGGAGCCGTCGTGGCCGGTATTCATGGCCTGCAGCATGTCCAGGGATTCACCGCCGCGGACTTCACCGATAACGATCCTGTCGGGGCGCATACGCAAAGAGTTCCGGACGAGCTCCCGGATGCTGATTTCACCCTTCCCCTCGATGTTGCGTGGGCGGCTTTCCAGCCGGACAACATGCTCCTGTTGGAGCTGAAGTTCAATGGCGTCCTCTATCGTGATGATGCGTTCTTCAGGTGGAAGGAAAGAAGACAGGACATTGAGAAGCGTGGTTTTGCCTGTGCCGGTGCCGCCGGAAACGATGATGTTCAGGCGCCCCATCACACACGCGTGGAGCAGTTCGGCAATCTCCGGAGACATGGTTCCGAAGGAAATCAAATTGTCCACAGTGAGGGGAACGTGGCCGAACTTTCGAATCGTGAGCGACGAACCGCCGACCGCCAGAGGCGGGATGATGGCATTCACACGGGAGCCATCCGATAGCCGGGCATCGACCAGCGGAGACGATTCATCGATCCTTCTGCCCACCTTGGTGACGATGCGTTCGATGATGCGCCTGAGGTGCTCCTCGTCGCTGAATTTCGCGCCGGTCAGATAGAGCTTCCCGGCCCGCTCCACGTAGACCTTGTCAGGTCCGTTGACCATGATTTCGGTGACGGCTTCCTCATCGAGGTACCGTTGCAGCGGACCGAGCCCCAGGACGTCGTCGATAATTTCCTGGACAAGCCTTTGCCGCTCGAGAACGGACAGCGGAATCTCGTCCTCGTCGATGATTGCGCGAAGTTCGTCTTTGACATACTGGTGCAATTCCGATTCGTCCACGGACGAATCGGTGATTCGGCTTCCCATTCGCTCATAGAGGGCGATGCCGGCCCGTTCCTTGATTGCATTGAGCGCTTCATTGTTTTCGGACGCGTGCCGGTCGGCCGGTGAAGGAGCTGTGTTGCCTGCTTGCCCGGGCACAGCGGGCGCCCACGGGGCTGCCTGTGAGGACGGGCCTGATGGCGGCGCGGAGATCTGGTCAAGACCACGGCTGGCCTCGAGACGTTTGGCGAGACTCATTGGACTACAACCCTTCTGTGAAGTTTCTTGTGTGGTCTGTCTTCCCAATTCGGCTTGAACCGATCCACCAGCTCCGCGAGTCCTTTGGTCGCAGGATCCTTGGTTCCGTCCTGCAAGAGCGGGACACCCTTATTTGTGGAGAACGGGACTGCTCGGGAGCGCCGAAGAACTACGTCCACGGGGAAGCCGATGGTCGCCTCGACGTCCTGGAGCGTGAGGCCGCTTCGACGGTCGGCGAAATTCAGGACAATGTGGCTGCGCTCGGGAAGGAGTCCCACCTCGTTGAGAATGGTCAATCCCGTCCGGAGTCCGCGAATGCTCGGGATGTCCATGCCGCATACCCACACGACGTCGGTGGCCACTTCGAGGGTGGCGAGCACATGCTCACCCAAGCCTGGCGCCGTATCCACCACCACGAACTGAAACTCATCGGACAGCTGCCTGATCAGGTGCCCCACTTGATCGCCGGAAATCCTGTCGGCTTCAACAGGGTTGAGCGGAGCACAAAGCGCATAGATGCCCGCGGGATGAACCGACAGGTAGGACTTGAGAACCATGCTGTCCTGGGTCGCGGCACCCGTTACGGCATCCGCAAGAGTTCGCTCGGGTTCCAACATGAGCCCGGAGGCAACGTCTCCGAACTGTAGGTCCAGATCCAGAACAGCGACGCCCATCGGCGCCACTTTCCCCAGCCCCACGGCCAGGTTTGTGGTGACGGTCGTCTTGCCGACGCCCCCTTTCGGGGACATGACCGCGATGACGCGGCCGCCGGGAGGTTGGCCTTCGACCGAATTTCCAAGCCCTCGGCGCCGTCCGGCTGCAGCAAGGCTGGCCCGTTCGAGCAGTGAGCGGATTTCATCCACGTCTGCGCTTGGTGACAGCAGATCCCGTACGCCGGCGCGCATGGCCGGCAGGGCTACCTCGGACCTGCTCTCCGTCACAAGAACAACGCTGATTTCCGGGAACTGGAGATCAAAAAGACTGGCGAGCCGGATCGAATCTTCCAGCGGGAGCCCAGGGCCGAAGAGGATGACCTCGGCAAGTTCTCCGGTCAGCACCCGCAGGATGTCGTCCGGACCGGGAGGCAGATAGTCGGCGGTGATCACGTGGAGGGTGCCACGCAGCCCTGTGGCTGCATGCCGTGCCCTGCGCTCAAAGTCCGCATCGGACGTGATCACTACGAACCGGCTCATCGGTACAACTCCGTCTTCTTGATGACGACCGGTGCGCTTTCCGCGGCGGAAGCCGGCTCTTTGGTGAGCCACAGCTTTCCGAATTCAGCCGCGAAAGCGAGTTTGGCCGAATCCACGTCGCTGCGGGCGAAAGTCACGAGCAGCTGACCGGTTGGCAGTTCAGTGTTCGCCTGCTCCTGCGAATTTGACGTCGAGTTCGTCGCCTTGGATTGGGAGCGCTGCACGCTCGTGACCAGGACTTTATGGAACACTTCCTGTGACGTTGCTCCGCTCGCGGCGTCACCGCCGGATCCAGCACCGAAGAGGACGACGATACCTACCGTGTCACCGGCCGCGATCCGCCCGCCGACCACGCGCTGTGCCTCTAGCTGAACGGAGATTTCCTGCATTCCGGCCGGGACGGGGACGGACCCTGGGGCCGCCAGACTGTTGGGGTCAACCAAGCGGGCTCCGAGCAACGGTTCGCCGGGCATCAAATCCGTGGCGGCTACCTTCCCTTGGACCCCGTCCAGGCTCTTGAGTGCTCCGTTGGGAACGGAAGCTGTGGGCAAAGACGTCAGTTTGACCGAGGACCTGATGGTATCGAGGGTCGCTCCGGACGGGATTTGAGTCTGCACAACCAAGACGTCAACGGGTTGAAGATCTTTTTGGGCCCGGGCTTCGGACCCCTGTACGAATGAGACCAGTAGCAGTGTGCCGACAATTGCGAGCACGAGTGCAACGATGCCTCCCAGTAGGCGAGTTTTCACTTTTCAATCTCCCTTCTAATTCTTACTTTGTAAGTCCGATAACAATGACGTTTCCGGTGGGTGTGCTTGAACCGCCGCTGAAGAGGGTCGGGTCCGCCGCATATCCGACGAAAGTGCCGTAGAGGCCTTTCTCGCTGGGTCCAAAGTGACTGATATCTCCAGCGCTGGAGCCGGGGAAGTTGAAGCCGAGGACCTTGAATCCGGCCCATTTCGTGATTTTGTAGTAGACGTTGTTTCCTGTGCAGTTTCCCCAGTTCGGGGAACCAGTGGCAGTGATTCCCGCACACGTATACCCGTACACAGGAAGCGCGACCGTCTGGCCTATGAGGGATGAATCAAAGAGGCTGCCACACCCGTTCGGTATGGAACCGCCGGTGCTTGTTTGACTCCAACTGCCTACGTTGGCTGTGACATTGCATCCGCCGCCGGCGTCAGGAGCCAGCCATGCGAACCCGCCTGGGATGATCTGATTTGACGGGTTTCTGCCGTTGCAATCCTGGGCGCCGTGTCCTCCTCCTTGCGTCAGAATCGTGTGTGAAAGGCCATCGTCGACGAACTCGCAGGTTGAAAAGACGAGCGGCAGGACTGTGCGGCCTTTGGTGGGGTAGATCCATTTCGCTTGAGCGGTCGCACGGATATCCGCGGTTTGGATGCCCAGTGCGTGGGCAAATACCAGCGAGAAGTGATTGCCCGCAGACGGGTCCTGGGCCTGGGTGGTCACATCGACGGTGCCGCCTGTGACGGTGGCCACGATCGCTTGTCCGTTAGAGTCCAAGGTGTTGCCGTTGGCAAACGGTGCGGCATCTGTCGATTGGTCGGCGGCGCACGTGGTGCCGGCAGGCAGTTTTGCGCACCTTTGGGCGATGGCGAGGGCTGCCGCGTCTGCGCCATTTTGGAGCTGCGAGTGCTCCGAGTACATGGACCCGACATCAACGGCGAATGCCGCCATGCCGAGCAAGAAGACCATGAGGAATGCCGTCATCGGAGCGATGACGCCGCGCTCCGGATTGTCAATTCTTATCCGCCGCATCGCATGACCCCTTTTCCGCCTATTGAGAGAGAGGAGGGCATCCCTGGAATGAGAGCAGGAAAACCGGTCATCCACGGAGTGGTGTAGCTCACCGTGGCTATTGCGTTGTTTGCCGGATCGCAAGTACCAGTACCGGAATAGGTGATGGAGATGTTTGACGCCCCCAGAGCAACGGAAGGCGCTGCAGCAATCCCCGCGCTTTGCGCGGCCGCAACGCTGTAGGTTGACTCGGAACAGTGAATGGCCGCGTAGCGTGAGGCTTCACGTCCTGCTTCGCTGAGGGAAACTTGAATGTTGAAAGCCCTACTAAACTCGGCAATCCCCAACACGAGTACAAGGAATATAGGAAGAACGAGGGCGAATTCGACTGCGACGGCACCCGATTCCCGCGGAGAACGACGATTGGCTTTGGTGTTGTGCCGGGTCCTCATCACAGGCCCGCCACAACTTGTTGAAATCCTGGTACGAGTTGAAGGCCGAGGGTGCCAACGATTACGACTATGGCGGTGGCGATGAACACGACCAGAAGGCTGTATTCGACGGCGCTCGCCCCGGTTTCGGAGCCATCTGCGGCCCCGAGAATTTTCCTCAGCCGCGATGAGAAAGCGCCAACGTGGGACTTGAGACCTTTCACAACCGCTCCTTGACGAAAGTGATTACCAAAATGAAGAGCCCAGGGGCGGTCATTGCCAGTCGGAGCAGACGCCCGAACTGTCCTGGCCGCCCCTGGGCTCATTGCTGTGTCTCTAGTTGTTAGAGCTGGCTAGAGATTGTGGTGAAGGCCGTGTTGATCTGCGTGCCGAGGGTTGCAACGACGCCAACGATGACGGCCGCGATTAGTGCCACAAGCAAGCCGTACTCGACGGCCGTCGCACCCTTTTCGGACCTGACCAACTGCTGTGCCCACCATCTAAGGGACAGCGCTCCCGTTATCAGGGTCTTCATCGGATTTTTACAGCCTGCCGGAGATTGTGGTGAAGGCGGTGTTGATTTGTGTGCCGAGGGTTGCAACGACGCCGACGATGACCGCGGCAATCAGTGCAACCAGCAAGCCGTATTCAACGGCAGTCGCGCCCTTTTCGGAGGAGAACCGGTCTTTTACGCCGGCGATGAATGCGAGGGTGTGGATCATGAGAGTTGACATTGGAAAAACCTTTCCCAGATAAGTGATTTTGTCTACGAATTCCTGCCGCTCGCATATCCCGTTTAGCGGATCGGATTTCGTTAGGACAAGAATTGCCCCTGGGAGGGTTAACAAACAATGCGTAGTGGTACTCGTCTTTCGTGGTACCGGAGGCGTCAACTACTCGAAAGGGCCTGCGCTGGTACTCGGTTTTTCTGGCTAAGTACCACCCGGTTACTGACACGTATGGGACCCCTGTGGGATGAGGGAAACCGGGGGAGGCGTGCCGCAGGCTCAAGCGATAAGAAGTACCACTCCAATGGCCGCGGCGAACATAGCGGGCCCGTGTGCCGCCTCAGATGGCTTGATTCCGCGCTTGACGCGCAACATCAGCACCGTCATCACCCCGCCAACCACGAAGCCCAGCAGTCCCCCGTAGAACACTTGGCTCCAGCCCAAGTAGCCCAAGTACATTCCGAGTGGCGCTGCGAGCTTCACATCGCCCATTCCGAGGCCTCCAGGAGAAATTAATCCAAGAATTAAGTATCCGAGGAACAAAATGACGCCTCCAGCAGCCGCGCGAAGCAGGGCAGACCAGTCCGGCGCCAACATGGCGGACATGAACAACAAGACAAGGCCGGCCGCAAGCAGCAGCAGGATCAGCGGGTTTGGAAGCAAATGGTGTGCCAAGTCCACGCGTGACAGCTGCACTGCCATCGCTGCTAAAACCAGGTAGGCGGGGAGAGCCGGTGCGAATCCGAACCGGAGCGTCAGGAGGGCAAACAGCGCGGCGGTGGCCACCGCCGTCGTGATCCGGATAATGGGGGAGGGGAGTCCGCCAAGCCGCGGCAGGGAACGGGCTATCAGAAGCTCCGCGAGAGGGCTTGTGAGGAGCCCCAGGAGCCCGAAGGCGGCCACAAGCAAGGGCTGGGCGGCAGTTGCTGTCATGGCATCTCCTAGGAGCTCAGGAATGGTCTCAGTCGTTCACGATGGTTTCCAGCCTATTTTGACCCTGGAGCTCGTTGCCGCTATTGTTGATAGTCGTTGTGCGTGTCCTTTCTCGATGACACATGCCCGCTTGGGGATCCAGTTGCAGGATCGTTAACTCGACAGGCATATCGGGACTTCGGGATAACTGGTACATAGAGCCCTCACCTCTGCTCCGGTAACGCATACCTAGTAGGCACACGCTTCAAGCGTGCCGCCTAAAACATGAACGCCAGAACAAGAACGAGGCAAAACCGTGCGTACGTACACCCCGAAGCCCGGCGATATCAACCGCCAGTGGCACGTCATCGATGCCACCGACGTTGTCCTTGGTCGTCTTGCCAGCCAGACCGCAACACTGCTGCGCGGAAAGCACAAGCCGACCTTTGCGTCCCACATGGACATGGGCGACTTCGTCATCATCATCAACGCTGAAAAGGTCGCCCTGACCGGCGCCAAGCTGGAGCAGAAGCGCGCATACCGCCACTCCGGCTACCCGGGCGGCCTGACCTCCGTCAACTACGCGGAGCTGCTGGAATCCAACCCGGTCCGCGCCGTGGAGAAGGCCATCAAGGGCATGCTCCCGAAGAACTCCCTCGCTGCACAGCAGCTGGGCAAGCTGAAGGTCTACCGCGGTGCAGAGCACCCGCACGCCGCCCAGCAGCCCAAGACTTTCGAAATCACCCAGGTCGCCCAGTAGTCCTGGCCACCAAACAACTTTTAATCAAGGAGAATCGTGGCTCAGAACGAAGAACTGACCACCGAGGCCGTTGTGGCTGAGGAAAACCTGACCAGCTACACCTCGGAGAGCGGTCCTGCGGAAGCAGAAGCGCCGAAGAAGGAGCGCCCGGCACTGACCGTTGCCGGCGCCGCAGTTGGCCGTCGTAAGGAAGCTGTTGCACGCGTTCGCATCGTGCCCGGCACCGGCAAGTGGATCATCAACGGCCGCGAACTGGCCAACTACTTCCCGAACAAGCTGCACCAGCAGGACGTCAACGAGCCCTTCAAGATCCTTGATCTTGACGGCGCCTACGACGTCTTCGCCCGCATCCACGGTGGTGGCATTTCCGGCCAGGCCGGTGCACTGCGTCTCGGCATCGCCCGTTCACTGAACGAGATCGACACCGAGAACAACCGCGCCACCCTGAAGAAGGCCGGCTTCCTGCGTCGTGACGCACGCGTCATCGAGCGTAAGAAGGCTGGTCTCAAGAAGGCACGCAAGGCTCAGCAGTACTCCAAGCGCTAACCGCGCTTTCCCGGACGGTGGCCGCTGGCGCGACCACCGTCCGGGGCCCTCAGCGCGTTTTACGCGCTCGGCTCCACAAGCGCTGAAAATGCTTGCTCAGCAGCCCGTCCCGCCATTCGGCGGGACGGGCTGCTGTCGTTTTAAGCGCAGGTGAAACAGAAGGTGACTAAGGGCGGAGTCTGTAGTAATGCGCCCCATCGATCATTTCTGCCTTGAAATGAGTGCTCACCCAGTCGACTATTCGGGCGGCTTCACCATGGCCATCTAATGTGGTTTGCGGCAGTTTCTGGATAACCATGGACCCGATGCGGCCAGCATGAACCAGTTCCTGGAACGTTTCAAGCGTTGGAAATGGGTCGGTTGCATCGAAGCCCCCCACCGGCATCACCGCCCTTCCGCTCGCAAGCTGGTAGTTCGCCGCGGATTCAGAACCAACCATGGCTGCCGGCCAAATGACATTGGGGGGCTCCTCTCGCAGCCGATCGACGACGCCGGGCACGGGGATGTCGCCATAGGAAAGAATCAAGAGTGTCGGCGCTAGGTTTGGTGGTAACTGTTGCCTGTCCGGACTGTCTGTGCGGATATGCAGGATGCTCGGACCAGCTATTACCTCAGCGCCGACGTGAGGGCTCAGGGCGGTATTTATCGACCAGAGCGCTGGGCCCGCCAACAGCGTGAACAGGGGCACGGCAATGGAGATCCATTGCGTACGAAGTCCCGTGGCGGGGATGAGCAGGACTGCGATGGACACGGATCCCAGGATAAGAAGCGTCTGCGGAAACCAAGGGAAATCGCTGGTGGAACGTACAGCGGAGACATAGGCAAATATCATGCAACCCAGGAGGGCTAATCCGAGGCCAAACCGCGGTTTCCAGTGTCTTCTGAACCGCAGGAGGTGAATGAACCCAAAGGCGGCCAGACAGCTCAACGATGGCACGGCGACCATTGAGTAGTAGGGGTGGACGATCCCAGACATGAAGGCAAGGACCGTGGCCGAAGTTACAAACCAGATGGCACACAAGAGCAGGAGATAGCGTTTCGGTGCCCCGCCAGTGCGCTTCCACAAAAACCAAGAAATGATACAGATTCCGGCGAGGGCAAGTGGCAGGAACCAGCCGAATTGGCCGGAAAATTGTGGTTGAAGAAATCGCTGGAACCCGGCTTGGAGATCGTCTGAATTTCCTGGGGTCATGGATCGAACAGCGGCCTCGCCGGTCAAACGATCCAGACCGTTATACCCCACCGTGAGCTCTATAACGCTGTTCTTCCTTGTACCGCCAATAAAGGGCCGCGACGACGGATTTGTTAGCTGAACGAGAACAAACCACCAGCCGCCTGTAAAGGCTGCAACCAGGAAAGCCCCACATAAATGCACGAACCTCCTGATGATTGGGGCACGGGAAAAAGCGAAGTAAGTTACTCCCAGGGCCGGCACGATGAGCAGGATCTGAAGTTGTTTGGCTAGGAACCCTGCGCCGATCAGGGCTCCTGCCGCGAGCAACCACCGCAATTTACCACTGTCGATTGCCTCGAGGGCGGTGTAAGCGGCCCCGATCATGAGCAGAGTCAGCAGGGCATCCGGATTGTTGTATCGAAACATCACGGTGGCAACGGGGGTAACTGCGAAAAAAAGTCCCGCAAGCAGGCCAGTTACAGGGTCGATCCTCTTCTGCACCATTCGATAAAGTAAATAGACGCTGAGTACTCCCATCAGTGCCTGTGGGAGGAGGAGGCTCCATGAGTTGAGTCCGAAAATGCGCACGGACAGGGACATGATCCACAAAGCCATCGGTGGCTTGTCAACGGCTATTGCATTACCTGGGTCCGAGGACCCGTAGAAGAAGGCCGTCCAATCTTCCGACCCGGCCATGGCGGCAGCTGAGTAGTAAGCGTTGGCCCAGCCATTGCTATCAAGTCCCCACATGTAGAGGACCGAGGTAAAGACCAGGAGACCCAGAAGCGCCAGGCGCACCCACGCGGCGTTCGAGGGATCCCCACGAAACCACTTAAGAATGGCTTGAAAGCGGCCTCCGAGGACGGCGCCAGGGGCTGCCCGTCCGGGAATCTTGCTGGATTTGTTGCTCAAACTGCCAACTGCTTGATGGTGGAGCCAGCCAACAATTCCCGGCACTCGTCGTTAGAAAGCAGGCAAATGCTTCTTTCGAGTATGGCGGACTCGTTGAAAACGGGGACAATTATTTCGAGCGCCAAGCCCCCAGAGCTAGGTGTCATGCGGTAATCGTAGATACTTGTTAAGGGGCATTACTAGAGTGGAGCATAAGACGCAAGTCAAGTAGTTCCACTCTTGCGCTCGCGCCGCTGAAGAGGTAGAGGCAGGGTCGGCGGGCCGCCTTCCCTCGACCCCCGCAACCGTCGTCTAGACTGGAACGCGATGGCTAGATTATTTGGAACAGATGGCGTGCGTGGTCTCGCCAATGGATTGCTCACCGCGGAGCTTGCTCTTCAGTTGGCCCAAGCTGCCGCGGTGGTCCTTGGCCACGAGCGTGCGGCCAACGGAACGCGGCCCCGCGCCGTGGTCGCCCGGGATCCGCGCGCCAGCGGGGAGTTTATCGCCGCAGCCGTGGAAGCCGGACTTTCGAGTTCCGGAATCGACGTGTACGACGCCGGTGTGCTGCCCACTCCCGCCGCGGCCTACCTCATCGCCGATCTCGATGCCGATTTCGGCGTCATGATCTCGGCCTCGCACAACCCGGCGCCGGACAACGGAATCAAGTTCTTTGCCCGCGGCGGCCAGAAGCTCCCGGACGAGGTGGAAGACGCGATCGAGGCCCAGCTCGGCAAGGAACCCTCACGCCCAGTGGGGGGCGAGGTTGGCCGCATCCAGCGTTTCTCGGACGCCGAGGACCGATACATCGTCCACCTGCTCGGCACCCTGCCGCACCGCCTCGAGGGTCTCAAGGTTGTGCTGGACTGCGCCCACGGTGCAGCCAGCGGCTGTTCCCCGCAGGTCTTCGCCAGCGCGGGCGCCGAAGTGGTGGTGATCGGCGCGGAACCCGACGGTCTGAACATCAACGACGGCGTCGGTTCCACCCACCTTGGCCAGCTCAAGGAAGCGGTCGTCAAGCACGGTGCGGACTTCGGCATAGCGCACGACGGCGACGCCGACCGCTGCTTGGCCGTGGACCACGAAGGCAACGAGGTTGACGGCGACCAGATCATGGCGATCCTGGCCCTTGCGCTGAAAGCGTCCGGAAAGCTGAAGGATGACGTCCTGGTAGCCACGGTGATGAGCAACCTCGGGCTCAAGATCGCCTTGCGCGACGCGGGAATCACCCTCCGTGAGACCGCGGTGGGGGACCGGTACGTGCTGGAGGCAATGCGCGAAGGCGGCTTCAGCCTTGGGGGAGAACAGTCGGGCCACGTGATCTTCTCCGATTACGCCACCACTGGCGACGGCGTCCTGACCGGTCTGCAGATCGCCGCCCAGGTGGCCGGGACAGGCCGCACCCTCCAAGACCTCGCCCGTGCCATGACCAAGCTGCCGCAGCTCATGATCAACGTGAAGGGCGTGGACAAGTCACGTGCCGCCACGGACGAAGGCGTGGCCGCTGCGGTGGCTGCCGCCGAACTCGAACTTGGTGACACCGGCAGGGTGCTCCTGCGGCCGTCGGGCACGGAAGCGCTGGTGCGCGTGATGGTGGAGGCCGCGGACATGGAAACCGCCACCCGCATATGCACTGAACTGGCCGGCGTCGTCGAAGACCGCCTCGCTATTCCACGCGAAGTGGCTCTCTAGGCCCGAAAGCACCAAACAACTGTGGCCCGTCTCCGTGTGGAGGCGGGCCACAGTTATTTCAGCGGCTTACCTTTGGACCAGGTTGTCGCGGATCTCGGTGAGGAGCGTGACCGTGGGATCGGCCGCCGGCTCATCTTCCGAGATGCCCAACTTGGCGTTGCGGCGCTCAATGAGGTGGTTCATCGGTGCTACCACGACGAAATAGATTGCGGCGGCTACCAGGACGAAGTTGACGATCGCGGTCAGCAAAACCCCGAACTGCAGGTCATTTCCGTTGATGGTTACCTTCGCGAAACTGTCGAAGTTGGGGGATCCAACCAAGGCAGCGATCAGCGGCATGAGGACGTTCTTGACGAGTGCATCAACCACTGCACCGAAGGCGGCGCCCATGACGACGGCTACGGCAAGGTCTACGACGTTGCCCTTCAGAATGAAATTCTTAAATCCACTCAACATGGCACCAAGCTAGTGCATGCTTGTGAATTCGAAGTGAGCAGCCGTTCAATTCCCAGGAGTGTCGGGAAGTTCCCCGGTTAATCAACCTCTATGGGTAGCCTGGCGCCGCGTCGAGTCCAAAGTACTCCTCGAGGGTGCCGATGCCCCGCTTGGCCATATCCGTCGCAGCCTCAACCCCGATGAATCGCAAATGCCACGGTTCGTAGTAATACCCGGTGATTTCATTGAGCATCCACGGGTATCTGACAACGAAGCCGTACTTGTACGCATTTGCCTTGGCCCAAACGGCGGCCGGCTGGTCAGCGAAGCAGGGCTCGAAGCTGCACGCCCCGCCGCCGTCTCCGATGTCGAACGCCCAACCCGTCTGGTGTTCCGAGAAGCCGGGACGGGCGGAAGCTGTGTCCGCCGAGGCCTGGCCGCGGGTGCTCACGTAGCCGTTGTACGTGGCCGTTTGGGTCTGGAAAGAACGGTAACCGGACGCCAAAGTCATGGTGACGCCGGCCGAGGCGGCTGCCGCGAAGAGCTCTTCGGCTGCTCCGGCGGTGGTGCTGTTGAGCAGGGACGCCTCTCCGCTGACTGCCAGCTGCACGCGTGGCTGGGCCAAGTCGGCAGGGACAAACTGCAAGGGGGTCAGCGGCCGGCGCTTGTTGACGATGACCCACTGGCTCGCCGGGTCGCTCAGGGAAAACTGCTGGGACAGCACACCCGACGGCGGAGCCTTCGACGGCGGTGCGCTCGACGGCGGCTCACTCGCCGCTGTGGCGGGAACAGGGGTCGTCGGCGTCGGCGTCGGCGTTGCGGTCTGGGGGCCCGAAGAGGACGGTGCGGATGCGGGCGAAGCGACCCGGGTGTCCGGGCTGCAGGCTGCCAGGGCCGCCATTCCCACCCCTGCGGCAAGCAGCGTCGTGAAGGACCTTCGGCTCGGGCCGCAGTTGTAGCACATCCGTGCTAGACCTTTCGGAGCAGCATGCGGCGGATGGAATGGTCGGCGTCCTTCGTGAGGACAAGCTGCGCACGGCCACGGGTAGGTAGCACGTTTTCCTCAAGGTTGGGTTCGTTGATGCGCTTCCAAATGCCGCGTGCAGTGGCTTCCGCCTCGGCGTCCGAGAGCGTGGCGTAACGGTGGAAGTAGGATTCGGGCTGGGCGAACGCCGTGGTTCGAAGCTTGCGGAAACGGTCCACGTACCAGTCTTCGATGTACGAGGTCTTGGCGTCAACGTAAATGGAGAAATCAAAGAAGTCGCTCAGGGCCAAGCCTTGCCGGCCGTCCTGCCGGGGACGGGCGGGCGCCAACACATTGAGGCCCTCGACAATGAGGACATCAGGCCGTCGGACCACCACTTCCTTGTCCGGGACGATGTCGTAGGTGACGTGCGAATACCAAGGAGCGCGGACCTCTTCGGCACCCCCCTTGATCGCACTCACGAATCGAAGCAAGGCCCGGCGGTCGTAGGACTCCGGAAAGCCCTTGCGTTCAAGCAAATGCCGGCGCTTCAACTCAGCGAGCGGGTACAGGAAGCCGTCGGTGGTGATGAGTTCGACGTTCGGGGTGCCAGGCCAACGCCGAAGCATCTCGCGCAGCACGCGGGCAATAGTGGACTTACCGACCGCCACCGAACCTGCGACGCCGATCACGAAGGGCGTGCGCTGGGTCTGCTCGCCAAGGAAAGTGGTTGTGGCTGCATGAAGCTGTTGTGATGCCTGGACGTAAAGGTGCAACAAGCGGGAGAGCGGAAGGTAGACCTCGCGGATTTCCTTCATGTCCAGGGGATCGCCGAGCCCGCGAAGCCGGATGATGTCCTCTTCGTTAAGCGGCTGCTCCATCTGTGCACCCAGCCGGGACCACGTCTGCCTGTCCAGCTCCACGAACGGAGAGGAGCTGTCGCCGTTCGCTTCATTGCGTTGCAAAGTCACTATAGAGATTCTGCCCCTCCGTTGGCTGATCCGGAAATACAGCATGAACGGCGGGAAGATTTTGTGTGAGCATGCTCTCCGGAAAAGGTGCGCTATCCGGCATATTCCGCGGTCTGGCCTACGTGCGGGCCCGGATATCCTACGTCCATTTCACGGGGCACCCGCTACTCTTGTAGGCATGTGTGGAATCGTAGGTTACGTTGGCAATTCATCCCGCCGGGCAGATGCCGGGCACTCGGCCCTCGACGTCGTGCTTGAAGGACTCCGGAGGCTTGAATACCGGGGCTATGATTCAGCCGGAGTTGCAGTGGTGGCTGATGGAACCATCACAGCCCGGAAGAAGTCCGGAAAACTAAGCAATCTGCTGAACGAGCTCGAGGTGAATCCGCTCCCGGACTCGTTGACCGGCATCGGCCACACCCGCTGGGCCACACATGGTGGACCCACCGACCAGAACGCCCACCCGCATCTGGCGGATGGCGGACGCTTGGCGATGATCCACAACGGAATCATCGAAAACTTCGCCGAGCTCAAGCTGGAGCTCATCGCCAAGGGTGTCACTTTCGAGTCAGAGACGGACACCGAGGTAGCGGCAGCACTCCTGGGCGATATTTTCCGGAACCAGCTCAACGGGGACTCCTCCAACGGCAAGCTCACCAAAGCGATGCAGCTCGCCTGCCAGCGGCTCGAAGGCGCGTTCACGCTCCTCGCCGTGCACGCCGAGCGGCCGGACGTCGTCGTCGCCGCCCGTCGCAACTCCCCCCTTGTTGTTGGACTGGGGGAGGGCGAGAACTTCCTCGGCTCCGACGTGTCCGGTTTCATCGATCACACGCGCCGCGCCGTCGAGCTGGGCCAGGACCAGATCGTCACCATCACCGCCGAGACCGTGGAGATCACCGACTTCTTCGGGGCACCCGCCCAGGGCAAGGAATACCACGTTGACTGGGACCCCGCTTCGGCGGAAAAGGGTGGCTTCAGCTCCTTCATGGAGAAGGAAATCCACGACCAGCCGGACGCAGTCACCCAGACCCTCCTCGGCCGCTCCGACATTAACGGCCAGCTGACCTTGAGCGAGCTTCGGATCGACCCTGAGCTGCTGAAGCAGGTCAACAAAATCATCGTCCTCGCCTGTGGCACGGCCGCATACGCCGGGATGGTCGCCAAGTACGCGATCGAAAACTGGTGCCGCATCCCCACCGAGGTGGAGCTCGCGCACGAATTCCGCTACCGCGACCCGATCGTGGACGCCAACACCCTGGTGGTGTCCATCAGCCAGTCCGGCGAGACCATGGACACCCTGATGGCCGTCCGTTACGCCCGCGAACAGGGCGCCAAGACGATCTCGATCTGCAACACCAACGGATCCACCATCCCGCGCGAATCAGATGCTGTTCTCTACACCCACGCCGGTCCGGAGATCGCCGTCGCTTCCACCAAGGCGTTCCTGGCCCAGATCACGGCCGCGTACCTGCTCGGTCTCTACCTCGCCCAGCTCCGGGGAAACATCTTCTCCGGCCAGATCAAGGACGTCTTGGCGGACCTTGGAAAGATTCCCGCCCACATCCAGAAGATCCTCGACAACGCAGGTCCCCTGCGC
The DNA here is from genome assembly GCF_021789175.1 of Arthrobacter sp. FW306-2-2C-D06B. NCBI lineage: Bacteria > Bacillati > Actinomycetota > Actinomycetes > Micrococcales > Micrococcaceae > Arthrobacter > Arthrobacter sp. FW306-2-2C-D06B. Next base: position 3,416,694 of record NZ_CP084560.1, on the reverse strand, counting down.
GAGCTCGCCCGCAGCATGAAGGACGAGAAGTCGGTGCTCTTCCTAGGCCGCCACGTGGGCTTCCCGGTAGCGCTCGAGGGCGCGTTGAAGCTCAAGGAAATCGCGTACATCCATGCTGAAGGGTTCGCAGCCGGTGAGCTCAAGCACGGTCCGATTGCCTTGATCGACGAAGGGCAGCCCGTCTTTGTGGTGGTTCCCTCGCCTCGGGGCCGCGATTCCCTCCATGCGAAGGTCGTCAGCAACATCCAGGAAATCCGCGCCCGCGGTGCGCGTACCCTGGTGATCGCCGAAGAAGGCGACGAAGCCGTGCGTGCGTACGCCGAGCACGTTTTCTACGTCCCTCAGACGCCTACCCTGCTGATGCCGCTTCTCACCACTGTTCCGCTGCAGATTTTTGCTGCAGAGCTGGCCAAGGCCAAGGGATACGACGTGGACCAGCCGCGCAACCTCGCCAAGAGTGTGACCGTAGAATAGCCGCATGATTGTTGGCATAGGCGTAGACGTCGTAGACATAGAGCGCTTCGGGCGCCAACTCGAGCGGACCCCGGGCCTCCGGGACCGTTTGTTCGTTCCCGCGGAACGCGAACTCAACACGCGGTCCTTGGCCGCACGCTTCGCGGCCAAGGAAGCCGTAGCCAAGGTCCTGGGGGCTCCGGCCGGCATGAACTGGCAGGACTGCTGGATCGGCCTCGACCAGAACGGCCCCACCATCAAGGTCAAGGGCACCGTGCTGGCAGTTGCCGAGTCCATGGGCGTGAAGCGCTGGCACGTGTCCATGAGCCACGACGGCGGAATCGCCACAGCCATGGTCATCGCCGAAGCCTAGCAGCACAAGCAACGATGATCAGCGCCTTCACCGGAACACAGATCAGGGCAGCGGAACAACCGCTTCTTGATGCCGGCGAAGGCGCTGTTCTCATGCAACGCGCAGCGCACGGACTGGCAAACGCCGTCGTGCGTGAACTGCGTTCGGAAGGCCGCCGCCTTTACGGCTCGAGCGTCACCGTGCTGGCGGGCAAGGGCAACAACGGCGGGGACGGTCTTTTCGCCGCGGCAATGCTCGCGAGGCGCGGCATGCGCACGACGGCGGTGCTCACCGCCGGTTCCGCCCATCCTGAGGCCCTCGCGGCCTTCCGTGACGCGGGCGGACGCATCCACGTCTTGGACCAGGACAACGCCGAAGAACTGGCCGTGCTGATCGCCGGCGACGACGCAATCCTCGACGCCATCTTGGGCACCGGCGCCCGTGGCGGCCTCGGAGGTCCGGCCGCGGAATTAATTGCCGCACTGGAGGAGCTGAGGCCCAGTCTGGTGGTGGCCTGCGATACTCCCAGCGGACTGGACGCCGACACAGGCGAGGTCCACTGGCCTGTATTGGCGGCGCGCCTGACCGTGGCATTCGGAGGAATCAAAGCCGGGCTGATGGCCGACCCGGGCGAGGGCCGCGCCGGCCGGGTGATCCTGGTGCCCATCGGCGTCGAGGAGCATCTTCCGGCACCTGCCCTGCGCCGCTTCTCCGCACCTGACCTGGCCGCCGTGCTTCCGGAGCCGGGGCGTCGGGCCCAGAAGTACACCAGAGGAGTCCTGGGCATCGTGGCAGGTTCCGAGCGCTACACCGGGGCCGCGGCTCTCTGTGTCGAGGCCGCCTCCGCGGCCGGTGCGGGAATGGTGCGGTATCTCGGCCCGGAAGTCGTGGCGCGGCAGGTCCTGGCACGAACCCCCGAAGCCATCTGGGAGCCGGCGGGGCCCGGCCGGGTCCAGGCCTGGCTGCTCGGTCCTGGCCTGGACGGAGCCGAACAACTCCAGCGAGCCCGCGACGTATTGGCCGCGGCAGCCAGCGCCGGCCAGCCCGCCGTCGTCGACGCCGGAGCCCTGGAACTCCTGCCGGAACGCTGCCCGCCGAACTGGATTCTCACCCCGCACGCCGGGGAGCTAGCGGCTCTTCTCGGCCGAGGCGAAGTGCGCGTCACGCGGGACGACGTGGAATCGCGGACCGTGCATTTCGCCCGGCTTGCGGCCGAGCACACCGGTGCCGTCGTCTTGCTCAAAGGTGCCACAACGGTGGTTGCCTCGCCTTCCGGGGCGGTCTTCAGCCAGTCGGATGGATGCCCGTGGATGTCAACGGCAGGCAGCGGGGACGTCCTTGGCGGGATCGTCGGCGCGTTGGCTGCGGCGTACGCGGAATCCGGGCTGGACGACGACGGACCTTTCGCAGCGTTGGGAATCGCCCCTGATGAGCGCTGGGCTGCGGTAGCCGCCGTCGGCGCGGGCATCCACGGAATGGCAGGCAGCGCAGCCTCGGCGGGCGGGCCGGTGACCGCTTCCGATATTGCCCGGGCCGTCCCCGATGTGTTCCGATTTCTCGGGGAACATCGCGCCGGATGATCCCGGATGTTCCGTGAAAGTCGCTTAGTCTCGCTAGGCTGGCAGAAAGTTATCCGGCACATGAAGGAGAACACGTGGACGTTTGGCCAGGATCCGCATACCCGTTGGGGGCTACTTTCGATGGCACGGGAACCAACTTCGCGCTGTTCAGCGAGAAGGCGGAAAAGGTGGAATTGTGTCTCTTCGACGACGACGGAGAAGAGATTTCCTACACTGTCAGCGAGGTGGACGGCTACGTATGGCATTGCTACCTGCCGCACGTCCAGCCCGGCCAGAAGTACGGGTACCGCGTGCATGGTCCGTATGACCCTGCCAACGGGCAGCGCTTCAATCCCAACAAGCTCCTCCTGGACCCTTACGCCAAGGCCATCCACCGGCAGATCGACTGGGATCCGGCGCTTTTCTCGTACAACATGGGGGATCCGGACTCCCGCAACGACAAGGATTCCGCGCCGCACATGATGATGGGCGTGGTCATCAACCCGTTCTTCGATTGGGACGGGGACCACCTCCCGCGGATCCCGTACCACCGTTCCGTGATTTACGAGGCGCACGTCAAGGGCCTGACCCAGCTCCACCCCGAGGTCCCGGAGGAGCAGCGCGGCACCTACGCCGGCGTCGCCCACCCGTCGGTCATTTCCCACCTGCAGAAGCTCGGCGTCACGGCCATCGAACTCATGCCCGTCCACCAGTTCACGAACGACGGCATCCTGCAGGACAAGGGGCTGAACAACTACTGGGGCTACAACACGATCGGGTTCTTTGCCCCGCACAACAGCTACAGCTCCAAGGGCGATACAGGCCAGCAGGTGCAAGACTTCAAGGCCATGGTCCGGTCCCTCCACCGGGCCGGGATCGAGGTCATTCTCGATGTCGTGTACAACCACACCGCCGAAGGCAACCACCTTGGCCCGACGCTGTCCTTCAAGGGCATCGACAACTCCGCGTACTACCGGCTGATGGAGGGCGACGAGAAGCACTACATGGACTACACGGGCACGGGCAACTCGCTGAACGTGCGCAGCCCGCATTCCTTGCAGTTGCTCATGGATTCCCTGCGTTACTGGGTCACCGAAATGCATGTGGATGGTTTCCGCTTCGACCTCGCGTCCACGCTGGCCCGTGAGTTCTATGACGTGGACAAGCTGTCGACTTTCTTCGAGCTCATCCAGCAGGATCCGGTGGTTTCGCAGGTCAAGCTGATCGCCGAGCCGTGGGACGTCGGCCCGGGCGGCTACCAGGTGGGCAATTTCCCGCCGCAGTGGACGGAATGGAATGGCAAGTACCGGGACACGGTGCGCGATTTCTGGCGTGGCGAGCCGTCCACCCTGGGCGAGTTCGCGTCCCGGTTGACCGGGTCGGCGGATCTTTACGAGCACTCGGGGCGCCGCCCGGTGGCTTCCATCAACTTCGTCACGGCCCACGACGGCTTCACCCTGGCCGATCTGGTGTCCTACAACGAGAAGCACAACGAAGCGAACGGCGAGGGCAACAACGACGGCGAATCCCACAACCGTTCCTGGAACTGCGGCGTCGAAGGACCCACGGAGGATCCCAAGGTCCTGGGCCTTCGTGCCCGCCAGCAGCGGAACTTCATCGCCTCCATGCTCCTGTCCCAGGGTGTCCCGATGCTGCTGCACGGTGACGAGCTGGGCCGGACGCAGCGGGGCAACAACAACGGCTACTGCCAGGACTCCGAGCTGACCTGGATCAACTGGGACAGCGTGGACCAGCCGCTCGTGGAGTTCACAGCCGCGGTCAGCGCTTTGCGCGCCAAGCACCCCACCTTCCGCCGCAGCCGCTTCTTCGACGGACGCCCGGTGCTGCGGGGCGAAGGCGAGAGGCTTCCGGACATCGTATGGCTCGACGTCGACGGAACCACCATGACGCCGTCGGACTGGGACAGCGGCTTCGGCCGCTCCGTGGGCGTGTTCCTCAACGGCGACGGGATCCGCGGCCGGGACAACCAGGGACGGCGCATCACGGACGTCAACTTCCTGCTCTACTTCAACGCCCACGACGACGAAGTCGGCTTCAAGGTGCCCTCGGATGAATACGCACCTGCTTGGGACATCATTATCGACACCGCCGGCGGCGGAGCCGACACGGAACCCGTTCAGGCAGAAGCAGTCCTGGGTGTCGGGGCCAAATCACTCGTGGTCTTGAGGGCGCATAGCGTCCCGGACACGGACCCGGACCATTCCGTGGCCGCGTCCCTCGCCGCGTTGTCGCAAACAGCCACCACCGAAACGGCCTCCTTGACTGCGCCAGCCACACCGTCACCGTCAACCCGGAAGCTCCAGGTTGTACCGGAAGCAGCCCCTGAACCGAAGAAGCACCATGCTCCGGAGCCAAAGGCTGACCCCGAAACCAAGCCTGCCGCTGCGCCGAAGAAGCCCAGAAAGCCACGCGCCCACAAGAACGGGGGATCATGAAGACGCCCGTCTCCACGTACAGGCTCCAGATCAGGCCGTCGTTCACGCTCCAGGACGCGGCGGCCCTCACGGGCTATCTGCGTGAGCTCGGGGTGGATTGGGTGTATCTGTCACCCATCCTGACGGCGGAGGAAGGCTCGGACCACGGTTACGACGTCACCGACCCCTCAACCGTAGATGCTTCGCGCGGCGGCGCAGAAGGGCTCGCCGCGCTCTCCAAGGCAGCACGGGAAGCCGGGCTCGGGGTCCTGGTGGATATCGTCCCGAACCACATGGGCGTTGCGTCGCCCCCGCAAAATGCTTGGTGGTGGTCCCTCCTCAGAGAGGGAAAGGCCTCCCGCTATGCGGAAGCGTTCGACGTCGACTGGGACTTCGGCGGCGGAAAACTCCGGCTCCCGGTCCTCGGAAGCGACGACGACCTCGACAAGCTGGAAGTGGTCGACGGCGAATTGCGCTACTTCGACCACCGCTTCCCGCTGGCCGAAGGCAGCTATGCCGCGGGTGACGATGCCGGGGACGTCCATGCGCGCCAGCACTACGAGCTGGTCGGCTGGCGCCGGGCTGACGACGAACTGAATTACCGGCGCTTCTTCGCGGTCAACACCCTGGCCGGGATCCGCGTCGAAATCCCATGGGTCTACGATGAAGCCCACGCGGAGATCGCCCGATGGTTCCGTGACGGGCTTGTTGACGGGTTGAGGATCGATCACCCGGACGGCCTCGCGGACCCTGCCGGGTACCTGGAGCGCCTCAAGGAAACCACGGCCGGATCCTATCTGCTCGTCGAGAAGATCCTCGAGCCAGGGGAGGAGCTTCCGGAGAACTTCAACTGTGAGGGGACCACAGGCTACGACGCCCTCGCCGACGTCGACCGCCTTTTCGTGGATCCCGACGCCGAGGTGCGGCTTGATGCGTTGGACGCCAGGCTGCGGGGCACGGGCTCGCCCGTCGATTACCAGGCCGTGATCCACGGCACCAAGCGGCGTATCACGGACGGCATCCTGCATTCGGAAATCCTGCGGCTCGCGCGGCTCGTCCCGGACTCTCCGAAGATGCGCCGTCCGGACGTGGCAGACGCCCTGGCCGAGACCATTGCCTCGTTTCATGTCTACCGGAGCTATCTCCCGTACGGAAAAGACACCTTGGTTGAGGCCGTTGAACGCGCTGCCCGCACCAGGCCGGAGTTGGAACAGACCCTCAAGGCCCTGCTTCCGCTGCTGCTCGACGCCGGGAGCGAACTGGGCCGCCGCTTCCAGCAGACCTCCGGCATGGTCATGGCCAAGGGCGTGGAAGACACTGCGTTCTTCCGTTACACGCGCCTTGGGACGCTGACCGAGGTTGGAGCGGATCCCACGGAATTCGCCTTGTCCGGGGCCAGATTCCACGAGCGGATGGTACGTCGCCAGGCACTGCTGCCGCTGTCCATGACCACACTGACCACCCACGACACCAAACGCAGCGAAGACACCCGGGCCAGGATCTCCGCTATCTCCGAGGCGGTCGACGAATGGGAAGCATTCGTGGATCGTATGCAGGAACTGGCTCCGATTCCCGACGGGCCGCTCGCCGTCCTCGTATGGCAAGCCATCGCGGGTGCCTGGCCGGCCAGCCGGGAACGCCTCAAGGGCTATGTCGTCAAGGCTGCACGCGAAGCCGGCAACTCCACCAACTGGACAGAGCCGAACGAGGGCTTCGAAGCGAAGCTGGCTTCCGCCGTCGACGCCGTCTTCGACGTGCCGGAGGTGACGACCGCCCTGGAAGAGTTCGTTGCCCTCGTGGACCCGTATGGGACGTCCAACTCATTGTCGGCAAAGATAGTCCAACTGACCATGCCGGGCGTACCGGACGTCTACCAAGGCACCGAGTTCTGGGATCGGTCACTCACCGACCCGGACAACCGGCGCCCGGTCGACTTCGAACGGCGGAGGGCCGCTCTCGCAGCCCTCGACGCCGGTGTCCAGACTGAAGCGAGGGACGAGCTGGCCAAACTGCTGCTGACTTCCCGGGCCTTGCGGTTGCGCCGAGACAGGCCGGAGCTTTTCGATGGCTACAGTGCTGTCAATGCGGAGGGTCCCGCGGCCGAACATCTCATCGCCTTCGACCGTGGTGCCCTTGCCGCCGGTGGCGGCGCCATCACCTTGGCAACCAGGCTCCCGCGGAAGCTTCAGCGGAACGGCGGGTGGCAGGACACATTCATCCGTCTTGGGAGCGCAGTCCAGGATGAACTGACAGGCAACAGTTATCCTGCGGGCGAAGTTCACGTCGCGAGGCTTCTGCAGAGATATCCGGTGGCCCTGCTTGTGCCCATTGGCTAGCCAGAGCACCAACAACGGCGGGCAAACGAAGCCCGAACGAGACAATTGAGGGGAAGCGATGGCCGAGAAGACCAGCGCGGGGAAACAGTTCGACGTGTGGGCCCCGTTTGCAGAATCTGTTACTTTGCTTGCGGAGGGTCAGCACCACGAAATGCGGTTGCACGACGACGGCGCCGCGGGCTGGTGGACGGCAGACGTACCCCGGCGGGCCGGGACTGACTACGGCTATTTGGTGAACGGGGAGGGGCCCTTTCCCGATCCGAGGTCGCAGCGCCAGCCGGACGGGGTCCATGCCCTTTCCCGCACCTTCGACGCCACGTCCTATGCCTGGAAAGACTCGGATTGGGCGGGACGCGGGCTCGGCGGCGCCGTCATTTATGAGCTTCACCTCGGGACCTTCACCCCGGAAGGCACGCTCGATGCGGCCGCGGAAAAACTCGACTACCTCGTCGAACTGGGAATCGACTTCGTTGAGCTCCTTCCGGTCAATGCCTTCAACGGCCCCCACAACTGGGGCTACGACGGCGTGCTGTGGTTTGCCGTCCACGAGGCCTACGGGGGTCCGGAGGCGTATCAGCGATTCGTGGATGCCGCGCATGCTGCCGGACTAGCTGTGATCCAGGATGTGGTCTACAACCATCTGGGGCCCAGCGGGAACTACCTGCCGAAATTCGGCCCCTACCTGAAATCCGGCGAAGGGAACACGTGGGGCGACTCGGTGAATCTGGACGGCCCCGGCTCCGACGAAGTCCGTCAATACATCCTGGACAACGCCGCTATGTGGTTGAGCGAGTTCCACGTGGACGGGCTGCGCCTGGACGCCGTACACGCCCTGCGCGATGAGCGGGCCGTCCATATCCTGGAAGACCTCGCCAGCCTCGCGGATGGGATCGAAGCGGAAACAGGCGTCCCCAAGACCTTGATTGCGGAATCGGACCTGAACAATCCGCGCCTCATCTACCGCAGGGACACCAACGGCTACGGTCTGGAAGGGCAGTGGAGCGACGACTTCCACCACGCCGTGCATGTGAACCTCACCGGGGAGACAGCTGGCTACTACGCGGATTTCGATTCCCTAGGCGCACTGGCAAAGGTCCTTGAACACGGTTTCTTCCATGACGGGAGCTACTCAAGCTTTCGCGGCAGGCATCATGGCCGCCCCATCCGGCCGGGCCTGGTCCATCCTGCCGCGCTGGTGGTCTGCAACCAAAACCACGATCAAATCGGCAACCGCGCCGCTGGAGACCGCCTGAGTTCGAGCTTGTCATACGGCAGGCTGGCGTTGGCCGCCGTACTGACCATGACGTCGCCGTTCACTCCGATGCTCTTTATGGGCGAAGAGTTCGGTGCGTCCACGCCTTGGCAGTTCTTCACATCGCACCCCGAGGAATGGCTCGCAGAGGCGACGGCAGAGGGCCGGCTCAAGGAGTTCGAACGGATGGGCTGGGATCCCGCATTAGTGCCCAACCCCCAAGACCCGCTGACGTTTGAACGTTCCAAGCTCAAATGGGAGGAAGCGCACGACGGCGATCACGCCCGGCTGCTGGAACTTTACCGGGCGCTGGCGACCCTCAGGCGCTCGACTCCGGAGCTCGCAGGCGGCGGATTCACTGACACCCACGTTGACTTCAGCGAAGAGGACAAGTGGCTGGTTCTTAGCAGGGGCGCCGCGAGGGTTGCCTGCAACTTCGGGGACCGGTCGTTGACGAAGGCGATGGATGGCGAAGTCCTGCTCGCTACGGACTCCACGGCCGCCGTCGGGAACGGCGAGCTGACCCTCCCTGGGGAGAGCGCCGCCGTCGTGCGCCTTAAGTAAGGCGGTGGGGGGCCCGGACGGTGAGCTCCGGCTCCGCGGCACCCCGCCACAGACTCCAGGGGGATGGCCCGGTAAATGTGTTTGAGGTAGGCTCCGCAACATGCTGCTGCGCGGTCCAAAACAAAACGGGGGATTTCGTCGAATTCCGCGATCTTGCAAACGTTTCTTCCGAAATTTGGTTCAAGCGCTCGACAGGCTGATTACTCCGGAGCGCCTGCGGAACTATCCGATGATTTTCATAGTCCTGGGTGCGCTCATGACGGTCGTTTCGTCCGCGCAGCGCGTCATCGATCCCGGAGCGCAGGGGGCATTTCTTCCTGACTATCTCGCACATTGGACGGGAGGCGGACTCCTTCTATCCGGTGAGCGTGAAGGGCTGTACGACCCCGCAATCCAGTTGGGGCATCAGGTTACAGCCTTGGGTCCCACCGCCTATTTGGCATGGTTTGTTTCTCCTCCACTCGTCGCGGCCCTGTACGCACCCCTTTCAGTTTTGAACTACAACGTGAGCGCGGCATGCTGGGTAGTCTTGAGCGCTTCGATGTTGATCTGGTGTGTTCATAGCCTTGGCTTCCTCGCCCCGAACCTCATGCGACGACGGCGCAAATATGTGTTCCTGGCAATATTCGCTTCCGCGCCGGTCCTTGAATTAGTGGGTGGCGGGCAGGATTCTGCGTTCGTACTCGCCGTTTGGCTCGTCGGGCTGCGCCTCATGGCAACGCGCCGTCAAGGCCTCGCGGGGGCGGCTATTGGTCTTGGGTCCTTGAAACCCCAGCAGGTAGTTCTCGTCCCATTCATCCTGCTTTTCACTCGAAAATACAGGGCACTCGCTGCCTTCGTGGCGGTTGTGGCGGGACTGTCTGGGGTATCGGTACTACTTGTTGGAATCGACGGAGTCCAACATTGGGTGGCCGCAATCACTAGTTCGGTCTATACCGAACAGGTCCAGCAAGGCCAAGCCTGGAAGATGGTGAGCCTTCCGGCGTTCATCATCGCCATTCTGCCGCCGGGATGGAGTGCCTGGCTCGCCACATACGTGGGGTGGGCATTCATCGCCATCGGTTTTGTTTTTCTCCTCCAAAGAATCCGTGCAGCCAGTACTACCACTGTGGACACCCACGCCGTCTGGGTGGCCACGCTGGCAACCACCGTCGTTTTCTCGCCGCATCTCATGATCTACGACGCTATCCTGCTCGTCCCCGTCGCGCTCTTTCTCTTGGAACGGCGCCCGTCTCCTCTTATCCGTGTGATGTTGGTGGCAGCATTCGTGGCGATGTGGCTGGCTCCCGCGCTGCACGTGCTGTCCTTATCGGTGCCTTGGCCCTTTGCGGCTGTAAGTGCCCCTTGGGCGTCGTTACCCCTCACCACCCTCTGGATCGAATCGCTGAAGGAGGTTCTGGCCCGGCGCAGCCCGTCACCGCAATCAGCGATGGTGAATTTGGAACCTGGCAAGTGACCGCGCCCACATGACGGACATCGGCCTCCGAGGCTCGAAGGCGGTGGCAGGATGGTAGGTATGACTTATTCGGCTGCGGAAAACCGCTATGAAACCATGCCCTACCGCCGCGTCGGACGCAGCGGCCTCAAACTTCCCGCGATCTCGTTGGGACTATGGCACAACTTCGGCGACGACAAGCGTTTCGAAGAGCAGCGCGCCATCCTGCGGCGGGCCTTTGACCTGGGAGTCAACCACTTCGACCTTGCCAACAACTATGGCCCGCCGGACGGATCGGCTGAAACGAACTTCGGCCGCCACCTGAAGGACGACTTCAAGCCGTACCGCGACGAACTCGTCCTTTCCACCAAGGCCGGTTACTACATGTGGCCCGGCCCCTACGGAGAATGGGGCTCCCGCAAGTACCTGCTCTCCAGCCTCGACCAGTCGCTTCAGCGCATGGGATTGGACTACGTGGACATCTTCTACAGCCACCGTCCCGATCCCGAAACCCCGCTGGAAGAAACCATGGGCGCCCTGGACCACGCAGTCCGTTCCGGCAAGGCCCTCTACGCCGGAATATCCTCCTACACCCCGGAGCAGACCCTCGAGGCAGCCCGGATTCTCAAGGAAATGGGCACGCCGCTGCTCATCCACCAGCCCAGCTATTCCATGCTCAACCGCTGGACCGAGAACGGTTCGCCCAACCTCTACGAAACGCTGGACCAGGTTGGCGCAGGATCCATCGCCTTCTCCCCGCTGGCACAGGGGATGCTCACCAACCGGTACCTGAACGGAATTCCCTCGGATTCACGCGCCGCCAAGGAACGGTTCCTGTCCGAATCAGCGCTGACCGAGGAAAAGCTCAGCCGGGTGCGTGGTTTGAACGCCATTGCCGAAGGCCGCGGGCAGACCCTCGCCCAGATGGCTATCGCCTGGATCCTGCGCGTTCAGCCGAAGGGTTCGCCTGTGACCTCGGCGCTTGTCGGGGCGTCCAGCGTGGCACAGCTCGAGGACACCGTGTCCGCGATCAACAACCTCGACTTCACGTCGGAGGAACTGACAGCGATTGACGAGTTCGCCGTCGAATCTGACATCAATCTGTGGGCGCAGAAGTAGATTCGGAAACTTAACACACTTGCGGGGCCGGCTGGGAACAAAGCCGGCCCCGTTTGGGTTGGCTACAATGCTAAGAGCGCCGAATGGCGCTGTGCCTTTAAGACGCCGTCGTACATTCAGGTACTGACGCGCTAGGCACCTGAGGTTAGTTCTCAAAGGAGTTCCGTGTCTTCACATCCGATTCGTGTCGCCATTGTCGGCGTAGGTAACTGCGCCGCTTCGCTGGTCCAAGGTGTCCACTACTATCGCGATGCCGACCCCCAGGCCACGATTCCGGGTCTGATGCATGTTGAGTTCGGCAAGTACCACGTCAACGACGTCCAGTTCGTCGCTGCCTTCGACGTCGACAGCAAGAAGGTCGGACTCGACCTCGCTGACGCCATCGGCGCAAGCGAGAACAACACCATCAAGATCGCCGATGTGCCTTCCACTGGCGTGACCGTACAGCGTGGCCACACCCTGGACGGCCTGGGCAAGTACTACCGCGAGACCATCGTCGAGGCTCCGGAAGAGGCAGTGGACATCGTCGCCGCACTGCGCGAAGCCAAGGCCGACGTCATGGTCTGCTACCTGCCCGTTGGTTCCGAGGACGCCGCGCACTTCTACGCCCAGTGCGCCATCGACGCCGGGGTTGCCTTCGTCAACGCCTTGCCCGTCTTCATCGCGGGCACCAAGGAATGGGCCGACAAGTTCACCGCCGCCGGTGTGCCGATCGTCGGCGATGACATCAAGAGCCAGATCGGCGCCACGATCACCCACCGCGTCATGGCCAAGCTCTTCGAAGACCGCGGCGTCACGCTGGACCGCACGTACCAGCTCAACGTCGGCGGCAATATGGACTTCAAGAACATGCTGGAGCGCGACCGCCTGGAATCCAAGAAGATCTCCAAGACCCAGGCCGTGACTTCCAACGTCGAGGCCGTCCTGCACGCCGACGACGTCCACATCGGCCCGTCGGACTACGTCGCCTGGCTCGATGACCGCAAGTGGGCGTTCGTTCGCCTCGAAGGCCGCAACTTCGGCGATGCCCCGGTGTCGCTCGAGTACAAGCTTGAGGTCTGGGACTCCCCGAACTCCGCAGGCGTGATCATCGACGCCATCCGAGCCGCCAAGATCGGCCTGGACCGTGGCATCGGCGGCCCGCTGCTCTCTGCTTCCAGCTACTTCATGAAGTCCCCGCCGGAGCAGTTCAACGACGACCTCGCCCGCGAAAAGGTCGAGGCCTTCATCCGAGGCGACGTCGAGCGCTAACCCCGCTTCCTCCCCTGCCTGCCCGGCTGCCCGGACGCGCGCTCACATATGGCCGGGTTTCGGCCGGACGCCCGCTCACATGTGCCGGGTTTCGGCCGGACGCCCGCTCACGTATGCCGGGTTTCGGCCGGACGCTCGCTCACGTGTGTGGGGTTTCGGGCGGACGCCCGCTCACATATGTCGGGTTTCGGGCGGACGCTCGCTCACGTATGCCGGGTTTCGGGCGGACGCCCGCTCACGTATGCCGGGTTCTGGCCGGACGCCCGCTCACGTATGCCGGGTTCTGGCCGGACGCCCGCTCACATATGTCGGGTTTCGGGCGGACGCCCGCTCACATATGTCGGGTTTCGGGCGGACGCTCGCTCACCAACAAGTGAGCGGGCGTCTGTCGTTTAACGCCGGCTCACTACACGGCGCTTGCAAAGCCGGATGTGACGGCGGGATCGACCCACGCCGATCGCAGTGCCTTCTTGATCTTCTTGGTTGCCAGCTCGAAACGATCCGCCAAATCGTCCCTGCGGAACACTAGTACTGTCCACCCGGCCGCTTCGAAGGCTTTGTTCCGGCGTCGATCACTGAGTGTCTGCGCCTCCGCGAGGTGATGGCCGCCGTCGTACTGAATGGCGACCCGCCTTTGACGGAACCCCAAATCGGCCGACGGCGAGAACGGATCGTCACTTCGCAACTTGAGTTGAAGTTCGGGTTCGGGAATTCCAGCGTCCAGCATGGCCAAGCGAAGCAGAGACTCTGGCGCCGAATCCGCGCCTACGCGCATCAGTTCGAGCGCCTGCCGGGCGCGCACGACGCCCTGCAAATTTGGATGCCGCTTCACCAAGGCGTGCAGTTCTTCAAGGGTCGCGAACGGCATGTCTCGTCCTTCCAGCGCCTGGCGGGGTACGCGAATCAGCTCGTCGCCCATACAGACGAGGTCGTTCAATGGCAGCAGCCGGGCCATGTCCAGCCACGTGCGTGGGCGCGTGCTTATGCGTATTCCATCAACGGATTCGACCTCGTCATCGGCGGCGATCACCCTATGGCCGATCACGCCTTTCCGACGCGCTCCAGGCACCGATCGGGGCTTGCTGAGGTGCAGTTCCGTGGAATCGGCAAGCCACGGCGGAAGGCAGGAACAGCGAAGGCGCGCTGCCGTCACATGGGAGATCCAGGCCCCTGGGGTAGCGGCGGACAGCGCACGGGCGGCGGCCTCAAGATCGAAGTCCCAGCCGATCGGACGGTAGAGGCTACGGCTGACGCGTTCGACGTCGGCGCGAAGCAGGCGGCTGCGCGGCACACCTTGGGCTAGGGCCTCGGCAAGCGTGAACGGTCCTGAAAGCAGTTCAGTGGGAAGGGCAAACTCGTTTCGCATACCCGCATTGTTGCGCAAATGGGCGGGTGCCTGCAGAAGTTATCCACAGGCTTGGGATTCGGCTCTAGATCTTATCGTCCTTGGGAGCTGTAGGTGAGCGCGCGTTTCCCGAAAGTGCCATATACGTGAGCGAGGGTTTCCCGAAAGAGCCGCATACGTGAGCGCGCGTCAGAAGAGGCCCACCGGGTTTCCCTGCTCATCGACGTCCATCCGCATCGCGGCGGGCTCCTTGGGCAGGCCGGGCATGGTCATGACCGCGCCTGTCAACGCGACGATGAAGCCCGCGCCGGTCTTGGGAATCAGCTCGCGCACGTGCACCGTGAACCCCTTGGGGGCGCCCAACTGGGAGGCGTCGTCGGTGAATGAATACTGCGTCTTCGCCATGCAAACGGGCATTCCGCCCCAGCCATTTTTCCGGATGTCCGCCAGACGCCGGAGCGCAGGGACCGAGAACTCAACGCCGTCGGCGCCGTAGATTTCCTGTACGATCGTGCGGATCTTGTCCTCCACGGACAGACTCAGGGGGTACAAATGGCGGAAGTCCGACGGCGCTGCTGCCGCCACCGCCGCGGCGACCTTCGCCGCGAGCTCATCACCGCCGTCGCCCCCTCCACCGCGACCCCAAACGTCCGCCACAGCCACCTGCACTCCCTCCTGGGCGCACCAAGCCAGCAGCCATTCGAGCTCTTCTGTTGTGTCCGACGCAAATTTGTTGATTGCAACAACCGGTGTGACGCCAAACTTCTCGACATTGTGCACATGCCGTTTCAAGTTCTCGACGCCGGCGGCCAGCGCCTCGACGTTGGGCTCCTTGAGAAGCTCCTTCGGGACGCCGCCCTGCATTTTCAGAGCCCTGATCGTTGCAACCACGACGACGGCCGACGGCGCCACGTCTGCGATGCGCGACTTGATGTCCATGTACTTTTCGGCACCGAGATCGGCGCCGAAGCCGGCCTCCGTGACCACAATGTCGGCGAGCTGTTGGGCCGTTCGGGTGGCGATGAGTGAGTTGCAGCCGTGCGCGATATTGGCGAACGGGCCGCCATGCACCAGAGCCGGGGTTCCCGCGATCGTCTGCACGAGATTCGGTTTGATGGCGTCCTTCAACAGCATGGTCAGCGCGCCCTGGACACCGAGGTCGGCCACGGTGACCGGCCGCCGGTCATAGCTGTATCCGAAAGTGATGCGGCCGAGGCGCTCGCGCAGATCATCCAAGTTCGTTGCGAGGCAGAAGACGGCCATGATTTCGGAGGCCACGGTGATGTCGAAACCGTCCTGTCGCGGCACGCCTTGAGCGGGCCCGCCCAGGCCGATGATGACCTCGCGCAGCGAGCGGTCGTTCATATCGAGGACCCGTTTGAACGTCATGCGCCGCGGATCAATGTTGAGCTCGTTGCCTTGGAATATGTGGTTGTCCACGAGGGCCATCAGGGCGTTATTGGCCGAGGTGATCGCGTGGAAGTCGCCGGTGAAATGCAGGTTGATCTCGTCCATCGGAAGAACCTGGGAGTAGCCGCCCCCGGTCGCGCCTCCCTTCATGCCCAGGATCGGTCCAAGGGACGGTTCGCGTAGCGCGATCATCACCCGGTGACCGGCCCGCGCCAAGGAATCGGCGAGGCCTACCGTGGTTGTGGACTTCCCCTCACCCGCCGGCGTGGGGGACATGGCCGAGACGAGGACTATCTTGCCCGTGCGTTTGACGTCCGGGAGACGCAGCTTCGCCGGATCGATTTTCGCCTTGAACCGCCCGTACAGTTCCAACGCATCGACGTTGATCCCGGCACGCTCCGCGATCTCCTCGATGGGACGTATCGCTGCATTCTGGGCAATTTCGAGGTCGCTCGAGATCTTGTTTTCAGACATCCTTGTCCTCAACTCTGTGCGGAACACTGTCCGCGACAATCTACCAGTCGTGCCCCCGCAGGTGAGCGAGCGTTTGGGGAATTGCCCTGATAGGTGAGCGAGCGTTTGGGGAATTGCCCTGATAGGTGAGCGGGCGTCGTCGGAATTGCCCTGATAGGTGAGCGAGCGTTTGGGGAATTGCCCTGATAGGTGAGCGGGCGTCGTCGGGATTGCCCTGATAGGTGAGCGCGGGTCGCCGGGAGGGGGCTTGTTTGTGAGCGAGGGTCTAGCTCGGTCGGACGAGGACAGCGCCGATGGCTGCGCGGTAGCTCTCGAGCGCGATGGCGGCCGTCCTGTGCCAGCCGAAAGCCTCCGCGTGGACTGCCGCGGCGCGGCCCATGTCTTCGCGGGTCCGGGGATCGTCGTACAGGGCTTCGATGACGTCGGCCCAGCGGGAAGGATCGTGGCCGTCGACCAGAATACCCGTCCGCCCGTCCGCAACGGCACGGGACAGGCCACCAACGTTGGTGGCCACCACTGGAGTCCCGCAGGCCTGCGCCTCCAGGGCAACAAGCCCGAACGATTCGCTGAAGGAAGGCATCACCACGACGTCGGCCGAACGGAACCAGCCCGCCAGCTTCGGCGCCTTGACCGGCGCGCGGTGAGTTACGACGTCGTCCAGCCCCGCGGCAGTGATAAAGGACTGCAGATTGAAGTCCTTGGCACCGCTCAAGGCGCCCAGGATGGTCAGTTCGAGGTCGATGTCGGGCCGCCTCTTGCGGAGGATGCCAACAGCTTCGATGAAAACCTGCGGTCCCTTGAGCCGCTGGATGCGTCCAGCGAAGAGCAAGTGGAAACTGCCGGGCCGCACTCCAAGCTCGGCGCGGGACCGGGCCCGGAAGGCGGGAGTGAACACGGTGAGGTCAACGCCGGGGGGAGCGATGTCGATGTGGTCGAAATCGGCGTCGTAGTGCGACACGAGCTCCTGGGCTTCGGCAGGAGTGTTGGCCACGAGGCGCGTGGCTCCATCGACGATCTTTTGTTCGCCGTCTTCACGCAGGCGCGGCTCCGGGCGCTCGCCGGATTCGAGCACCAGGTTCTTGACCTTCGCCATCGTGTGCATCGTGTGGATCAGCGGCACGTTCCACAATGCGGAGAGTTCGAGGCCGGCCACACCGGACACCCAGTAGTGCGAATGGATGGCGTCGTAACGGCCGTGCGGTTGCCGCTGCCGGATCCTCTCGACTTCGGCAACCATGGCGTGGAGAAGATCGGGCAGTTCCTCCTTGGGCAGTTTCCGGGGCGGGCCTGCCAGGACGTTGTGGACGCAGACGCCGGGACCTGGATGTTCGACGGCGGGCTGCCCGGCGGACGTCGAACGCGTGAAGATCTCTACCTCCACGCCAAGATCAGCCAACGCCATGGCCAGCGCCCGGACGTAGACATTCATGCCGCCCGCATCGCCCGAACCCGGCTGCTCCATGGGCGAAGTATGGAGTGACAGGAAGG
This sequence comes from Arthrobacter sp. FW306-2-2C-D06B, assembly GCF_021789175.1. Classification (NCBI taxonomy): domain Bacteria; kingdom Bacillati; phylum Actinomycetota; class Actinomycetes; order Micrococcales; family Micrococcaceae; genus Arthrobacter; species Arthrobacter sp. FW306-2-2C-D06B. The sequence goes on along the minus strand of NZ_CP084560.1, from coordinate 3,399,221 downwards.
CCACGCGACGGATCAACGACACCGCTACCTCCTGTATCCAACGCAATTCAACAAGTTCCGCAAAGCGATAAATCCTCTGCGTCCCAGCGAAAACACTACTCCTGAGCTCCCCGGCATTGCAGCCGGCCCACCAGGGCCAGCATCGTAGAGCGGGCTGATACCGTAACGGACGTGAGCCACTCAAACAGCGAAACAGGAACGGCGGCGGCCGTTACATACGAGATCCGGCCCGCCCGGGCAAGCGACTGGCCCGGGATCTGGGCCGTCCTGGAACCCGTGATCCGGGCAGGGGAGACCTTCACCTGGGACCGCGACACTACCGAAGAAGCTGCCCGAAGCAAATGGATCAAGGAAGCGCCCGGCCTGACCTTTGTGGCAGTGCGCGACGGCGACGTGCTGGGTACCGGTGAACTGCACGCCAACCAGGGTGGCGGCGGAAGCCACGTGGCCAACGCCGGCTACATGGTCCATGCCGATCACGGCGGGCAAGGAATCGCCCGGGCACTTTGCGCCTATTCCTTGGTTGCCGCCCGGGACGCTGGGTTCAAGGCGATGCAGTTCAACGCCGTGGTCGAAAGCAACGTCCGCGCAGTGGGACTGTGGCAGTCCATGGGCTTCCGCATCCTGGCGACTATCCCCGAGGCCTTTCAGCATCCGACCCTTGGCTACGTGGGGCTGCACGTCATGTACCAGGAGCTCTGAAAGCTATGCACAATCGTGGCCGCGGCGTAGTCTGCGGTGCATGGACGCAACGCCCAGGGCACGATTCGACCCCCTTGCCGCTATCCGAGGGGATGTGCTGGTGGACGGGGCCGATTCAGGCTGCGATCTCCTGCTGACCGGCACCGTGTTCCAGGACATCATCTTTACCGGACTGGACCGAAGCCCGGAACCGGGTACCGAAGTGTGGAGCCAAGGCATGGGGAGCTGCCCCGGCGGCGTGGCCAACCAAGCCATCGCGGCTGCCCGGCTTGGGTTGCGGACCAGCCTCGCCGCGGCGTTCGGCGATGACGGGTACGGGGACTTCAATTGGCGGATCCTGGAAAGTCAGGAGCACGTGGATCTTTCTCTGTCCAGGCGGTTCGAGGGCTGGCATTCCCCCGTGACCGTCTCCTTGTGTGTCGACCAGGATCGTTCCATGGTCACTCACGGACACCCGTCGCCGATGAGCGCCTCGGAACTGATTGGCGAGCCGCCCAAGGCGCTCGCCGCCGTCGCGGATCTTGGCGCGGAACCTGAGCCCTGGATGCTGGCGGCGAGGAAAGCCGGCGTCAAACTCTTCGGCGACTCCGGATGGGATCCGACGGGAGAGTGGTCGTCGAAACGGCTGGACCAGCTCAGCAATTTCCACGCCTTCATGCCGAACCAACGCGAAGCGATGGCCTTCACCGGCAAGGACAACCCCTGGTCCGCGCTCTACACCCTCGCCGACCGGGTTCCGGTGGCTGTAGTGACGCTGGGAGCGCAGGGAGCCATGGCCGTGGATTCCGAAACCGGCGAGGAGGAGTGGGTGCCGTCGCTTCCCGTGACGGCGTACGACCCCACCGGAGCGGGTGACTGCTTCGGTGCGGCGTTTGTTGTGGGCTGCTTGGCCGGATGGCCCTTGGGGGACCGGCTCCGCTTTGCCAATCTTTGCGCCTCGCTGGCGGTGCAGGAAGTGGGCGGCTCGCTTGCTGCGCCCGGTTGGGGTGACATCGCCGACTGGTGGCAGCGAGCGAACGCCCGGAGGGAGCGGCAGTCCAGCCAGTGGCTCAAACGGTTCGCTTTCCTCGAAGACATCGTGGCGGACGTCCCGCCCGGGGCCCAACGTCGTGCAACAGCCACGATCGCCCACAACTCCGACGCCTGAGCAGCGCTCACCCCAGCAAACCGGCTGACGCCCAGTCAACCCGCTCACCCCCAGTCAACCCGCACGTCGTCCCGGCACTAGAATCGTGAGGGTGACTTACGAAGCAGCTGCCAGTTTCGAACCCTCGACGAAATCGGGTTCGGCAACGGTCCTCGAACGATCAGCCGTCATCGACTTGGACGCCATCCGGCACAACGTACGCCAGTTCGTGGCCATCGCCTCGCCCGCAAGCGTCATGGCCGTGGTCAAGGCCGACGCCTATGGTCACGGCGCGGTGCAGGTGGCGCGGGCAGCACTTGAAGCCGGCGCCAGATGGCTCGGTGTTGCCCATATTTCGGAGGCTTTGGCGCTACGCGCCGCCGGAATTGATGCCCCGATGCTGGCCTGGTTGCACACGAGCCAAAGCAACTTCCAGGCGGCTGTTGCCGCCGGTGTCGACGTCGGAATTTCCGGCTGGGAGCTGGACGCGGTGGTCGCTGCGGCACGCGAACAGGAACGACCGGCCCGCATCCACCTCAAAGTGGACACCGGCCTGGGCCGTAATGGCTCCACTATCGCCCAATGGGACAAAGTGGTGGGCCAGGCCATGGAGTACCAGGACGAGGGCCTCCTGCGCGTAGTGGGCATCTTCTCGCACTTGGCGGTGGCCGATGAACCGCACCGTCCCGAGACCGATGAGCAGTTGGCTGCTTTCCGGGAAGCGATTGCCGTGGCCGAGGACGCCGGAGTGGACACCGAAGTCCGGCATCTGGCCAACACTCCCGCCACACTTTCGCGCCCGGACGCCCATTTCGACCTGGTCCGCGTCGGTCTCGGACTCTACGGGCTGTCCCCATTCGAAGGACAAAACTCCGCGGAACTTGGTCTCCGCCCGGCCATGACAGTGCGCACCCTCGTTTCCAATTGCAAGCGGGTGCCCGAGGGTCAAGGGGTGTCATACGGACTCAACTACCGGACGTCCAGCGAGAGTGCCTTGGGCTTGATCCCGCTCGGTTACGCCGACGGCGTGCCGCGCGTCGCCACGGGCGGACCGGTGCGGGTCAACGGAGTCAACTATCCCGTTGTGGGTCGGATCGCCATGGACCAGATGGTCATCGACCTTGGGAACGCGGTGACGGACGAAGCCGGCTGGCTGGGCGCCGAAGCCGTCATGTTTGGTGACGGCACCGACGGCGGCCCGACGGCGGACGACTGGGCAGTGGCCGCGGGAACCAACAACTATGAGATTGTCACCCGCATCAGCCCACGCGTGCCCCGTATTTACATCAATGAGACTCCGGGGGCGGATGCCCGGTGAGCGGGGCCCCGATTGACAAGACCCCGTTGAGTGAGGCCTTGTGGGAACGGACCGTCAGGGTCGCGACGGCGGAGCAGACACACGCTTTGGGCTCGGCGCTCGCCGGGGTCCTTGAGCCCGGTGACCTGCTGGTTCTGTCAGGCGAACTCGGTGCCGGCAAGACCACCTTCACGCAGGGCCTCGGCGAAGGACTGGGCGTCCGTTCCGGCGTCATCTCGCCCACGTTTGTCCTGGTGCGTATCCACCCCAACCTGCCGGAGGGGGCCCGGCCCGGCGGCCCCGATCTGGTCCACGTTGATGCTTACCGGCTGGCGTCCGCCGCGGAAATCGACGACATCGACCTCGAAAACACCATGGACAACTCCGTGACAGTGGTCGAGTGGGGGCGCGAGCGCGTGGAACACCTTTCGGATAGTCGCCTTGACATCGAAATGCACCGGACGGTGGGCGGCACGGAGCGGGCGGCAACCCGTCCGGAAGCAAGCCAGGACGCCGTGCTGGACTTCGACCCGGAGGACGACGACGAACCCCGCACCATCGTCTTCCGCGGCTTTGGTCCTCGCTGGAGCGCCGTGCCCGAAATACTGGAGGAGAACGCCTGATGCTGATCTTGGCCATTGATACTTCGGCCGTGGCGAGTGCGGCGCTCATCTCGGACGTTGCCATGGAAGGCGTGGTGGAATCCTTCGCGACCGAGGACACCCGCAGCCACGCCGAGGTCCTGGCGCCCGGCATCGAGAAGCTCCTGACCGACGCCGGGGTAAGCGGCGCGGACATCGACCTCATCGTCACCGGCGTCGGCCCTGGGCCGTTTACGGGCCTTCGTTCAGGGATTGCCACGGCCCGCACTTTGGCATTTGCCTGGAACAAACCCCTTTTCGGTCTCATGAGCCTGGATGCGATCGCCTTGGAAGTGGCCGAGTCAACGGAGGCGCAGGCCGAGTTCCTGGTGGCCACCGATGCCCGTCGCAAAGAGGTCTACTGGGCGCGCTACACGCTCAACGATGGCCAGCTCCCGCAACTCGTGGACGGTCCGCACGTCGGTTTCGCCTCGGAGTTGCCCGATCTCCCCGTCTTCGGTGCCGGCGGCGGCATTTACGCGGACGTGGTCAACGCGAACGAGGAATTCAGCACCACCCAGCCCGACGCGGCCTCGTTGGGCCAGTTCGCCATGGCCCTCCTGGCGGCCGGGGTGGAACTGCCGGATTCCACCCCCTTGTATTTGCGGGAATCCGACGCGCAAGTGCCGGGCCCTAGGAAGCGTGCATTGTGAACCCCTCGTACCAATTCAAGCTGGGCGGCGTGACCTTGCGCGACATGACCGCCGACGACGTCAGCGCGGTCGAGGTCCTGGAGCGCAGGCTCTTCCCGGTGGACGCGTGGCCGATGCAGATGTTCTTCGATGAACTCGCGCAGGTTGATACCCGCCGCTATGTGGTAGCCGAAGCCGGCGGGCAGATTGTGGCCTACGCCGGGCTCATGTGCATCGAGCCGATCGCGGACGTCCAGACGATCGCCGTCGTGCCCGAATTCGAAGGCAGGGGTATAGGCTCCGCCATCCTCACGGAACTGATCGAAGAGGCACGCAGGCGCGGCGCGGTGGAAGTGCTTTTGGAAGTCCGTGCCGACAATCCACGAGCGCAGGCACTTTACGCGCGGTTCGGTTTCGAGCAGATCCACGTCCGTCGGCGCTACTACCGGGACGGCACGGACGCCCTCATCATGAGGCTGACATTGACTGAAGGAATTCCGGCATGAACCGCTCCCGCATCATCCAGCCGCTCGTGCTGGGGATCGAGTCCTCCTGCGACGAAACCGGCGTCGGGATTGTCCGTGGAACCACGCTGCTGACCAACACTGTGTCCTCTTCGATGGATGAGCATGTCCGTTTTGGCGGCGTCATTCCGGAGATCGCTTCGCGTGCGCACCTGGACGCCTTCGTACCCACGCTGCAGGAGGCCTTGCACGAGGCAGGTGTGACGCTCGACGATATCGACGCCATCGCCGTGACCTCCGGACCTGGCTTGGCCGGCGCGCTCATGGTGGGTGTCTGCGCGGCCAAGGCCCTCTCTGTTGCCACGGGCAAGCCGCTCTACGCGATCAACCACTTGGTGGCGCATGTCGGCGTCGGGCTCCTGGACGGCGCCGCCGGTGGCACTGGGGGAGTTTCGGGCGGACGGCTGCCGGAAAACCTCGGTGCGTTGCTGGTTTCCGGCGGGCATACGGAAATCCTGCGCATCCGCAGCATCACCGACGACGTCGAGATGCTCGGCTCCACGATCGACGACGCCGCAGGGGAGGCCTACGACAAAGTGGCGAGGCTCCTGGGCCTTGGCTACCCGGGCGGACCGGCCATCGACAAACTCGCCAAGCAGGGCAACGCCAAGGCCATCCTCTTCCCGCGCGGACTTTCGCAACCCAAGTACATGGGAACCGCGGAGGAACCCGGACCCCATCGCTACGATTGGTCCTTCAGCGGCCTCAAGACTGCCGTCGCGCGCTGCGTTGAACAATTCGAAGCCCGGGGCGAGGATGTTCCGGTCGCCGATATCGCCGCCGCGTTCCAGGAGGCGGTCGTCGACGTCATCACGTCCAAGGCAGTGTTGGCCTGCAACGAGAATGGAATCACGGATCTCCTGCTGGGCGGCGGGGTTGCAGCCAACTCCCGGCTCCGTGAGCTGACAGGGCAACGCTGCGCGGCTGCGGGGATCACCCTGCATGTTCCGCCGCTGTCACTGTGCACCGACAATGGCGCCATGGTGGCGGCCTTGGGCTCGCAGCTCATCATGGCGGGAATCGCTCCCAGCGGCGTCACGTTCGCTCCGGATTCCTCGCTGCCGGTGACCACGGTTTCGGTGTAGGCGCGGGGACCCGGCTGGAGGCTACGCGGTCGGAACGGACCGCATCTGCTGCACGAGATCCTGGACGACCGCGTGAAGATCGCCGTCGTGCTGGGCGGCGACGCGGCGCTGGCGCTGGTAGCCCGCTCCGCGGGCGATGATCTTTTCGACGTCGGCCAGTTCCTCCGAGCAACCCAGCTTTTCCGCGATAGGTGCCAGGCGCAGCAACGTTTCCTTGAGGTGCTCAGTGACGAGCTGCTCATTGCCTTCGGCGTCGAGGATGATGATCGCTTCCATGCCGTAGCGGGCGGCGCGCCACTTGTTTTCCTGGATATGCCAAGGCGGCATGGTCGGAATGCTGCCGCCGTTGTCCAGGATCGTGGAGAACTCGTCCACGAGGCATTGGGTCAGGGCTGCAACTGCGCCCACTTCCTCAAGGGTGGCCAGGCCGTCGCAAATGCGCATCTCGATGGTGCCCAGATTCGGCACAGGTCGGATATCCCAGCGGATTTCAGACAGGGTGTCGATCACTCCAGTGGTGAACATGTCCTGGACATAGGACTCGTATTCGGCCCAGCTGGGGAACTGGAAAGGCAGGCCGGCCGTGGGCAGTTGCTGGAACATGAGGGCGCGTTGTGACGCGTAGCCGGTGTCCTCGCCGCCCCAGAACGGGCTCGAGGCGGACAGCGCCTGGAAATGCGGGAAGTAGTTGACCAGCCCGTCGAGGATGGGGAGCGCCTTGTCCCTCCGGTCCAGTCCGACGTGGACGTGGACTCCATAGATGACCATTTGCCGTCCCCACCATTGGGTGCGGTCGATGAGCTTGGCATAGCGTTCTTTGTCCGAGACCGGCTGAAGCTGCGGCGGGCTGAAAGGATGGCTTCCGGCGCAGAAAAGCTCCACGCCCATGGGGTCGGTGACTTCCCTGACAGCCTGCAGCGAGCGGGCCAGGTCTTCCTTGGCTTCCTTGACGGTGTTGCACACGCCCGTGACAAGTTCCACGGTGTTCAGGAGCAATTCCCGCTTGATGTGCGGATGCTCATCATCCTCGTTCAAATCCGGATGCCGCGATGCAACGCCCCGCAGGACCTCATTCGCCACCGAGACCAATTCGCCGGTGCGTGCGTTGACGAGCGCGAGCTCCCATTCCACCCCCAGGGTCGACTGCCTGGATGAAGCGAAATCAATCTGCACGTGGGTCCCCTCGGTATTTGCCAAAAACGCCCTGAGCAATGCCCGCCGTGGGGCCGTCAGCGGTTGGCTCAAGTCTAATGCAGGGGCGGTACGGTACCGCATGATGGGACCGCGAGGTAAAAAAGGGAAAGCGAAGTCGTTTGCTAATGAGAATGATTTGCATCTAGAATAGTGGGCATGCACCTTTCTGTCGTCAGCTCACTGGACAGCCAATGCCGCGAAGCAGCCACCGCCAGGCTTGGGCGGACCCACCGCGATTCGGTGGTGGTCCTGCACGACCTCCTGGACGGCTCCATCGTCTTGCGAAGGATCTTCCGCAACGGCGAACTGGTGGAGCAGGCGCAAACCGCTTTGGAACACGGCTGCCTCAGCTGCACGGTCCGCCTGGATGTTGTCCCGACGGCGGAACGCCTCGCGTCCTCCGGCCATGACCATATCGTCCTGGGCCTTCCGCCCGGGGTCTCCGTGGACATGGCGGTGGCGGAACTCAAGCGCGGCCTGGGACGGCCCGCAGTCATCGACAACGCCGTGTTGGCGATCGATCCCTCCGGCCTGGAAGACCACATCTGGGACAAGCACACGCTGTATGAATCCGGCTTCACGGCCATGCCCGAGGATGAGCGCACCAGCGGAGAATTCCTCATCGGGGAACTGGGCCATGCGGACACCGTCATGGTGCACGCCGGTCTTGGGGCGGAGCTGGCAGGCTTGCGCCCGGACTCAAGCGAGGCCTGGGCCCAAGGGTTGGAACTGCTCGGGCAGCTTGCTCCGCACGCCGCCGTTTCCGCGGGCGACGACGACTTCCGGCCCGGCTGCTACGACGGCGCGGAGGCTCTCGCGAGGGTTCGTCGTGGTTCCGTGCGGGTGCCGCTCGAGGAAGAGTCTGGGAGTTTCCGGACCGTGCTCCACAAAGTGGAGCGTCCCCTTCATCCAGGTCGCTTCCAGGAAGCACTGCCCAAGTTGGCCGAGGGATCCCACTGGATGCGGGGCCGGTTGTGGATTGCCTCGGCGGCCAAGGTCCGGATCGCGGTGCAGGGAATCGGGCCGCGCGTCTGGCTCGAGATCACGGGCGAGTGGCTCGCGGACGCCGGTACCGTCCTCGACGGCAAGGGCGCGCAGCATGGAAGGGGACTCGCCGACGTCGACGCCGTCCTTGACTGGCATCCCCGCTTCGGCGACCGGGGCACGGTGCTGGCCGTGACCGGACGAGGGGAAGACCTCGACGCCGCCGAAATCCGGGCCCTCCTGGACGGGTGCGCGCTGAGCGAAGCGGAGATGCGGCTCGGCTTCGCCGGACTCGAGGACCCTTTTGAACTCGAATCCACCCTTTAGCAGGGCTTCGGCCTCGGTGGAACAAAACCACAATCAAACAAGTCAAAACCCCAGAAGGAGAACCCCATGAAAGTCAGGAATTCGCTGCGTGCCCTCAAGAAGATCCCCGGCGCGCAAGTGGTCCGCCGGCGCGGCCGCACCTTTGTCATCAACAAGCTGAATCCTCGCTTCAAGGCGCGCCAAGGCTAGCTCCCCGTCTAGGCTGGGCAGAGAACCCGCTACGCGAAGGAAGCCCCGTTATGCCGATCCTCAATAAAGACATGACGCTCTGTATTTCTCTCTCTGCCCGGCCGAGCAACAACGGAACGCGTTTCCACAACTTCCTCTACGAGGCGCTCGGCCTGAACTGGATCTACAAGGCCTTCGCTCCCACCGACCTGCCGAACGCCATCGCCGGCGTGCGCGGCCTGGGCATCCGCGGCTGCGCCGTCTCGATGCCCTACAAGGAAGACGTCATCGCCCTTGTCGACCGCATGGACGCTTCCGCCGCCGCTATCGACTCGGTCAACACGATCGTGAACGACGCCGGCGTACTCACTGCCTATAACACGGACTACACCGCGATCGCCCAGTTGATCGAGCGCAACGCGATCGACCCGGCGTCGTCCGTGCTGCTCCGAGGTTCCGGCGGCATGGCCAAGGCAACCGCGGCTGCCTTCCGCGACGCCGGATTCTCCCGCGTCACCGTTGTTGCCCGGAATGAGAAGTCCGGGCAATCCCTCGCGGGGCTCTATGGCTTCGGCTGGCAATCCGAGGTAGGGGAGTCGACGGCGGACGTGCTCGTCAACGTCACACCGATCGGCATGGCCGGCGGTCCCGAGTCCGGCTCGCTGTCCTTCCCCGAAGCAGCGGTTTCGGCCGCGCAGGTGGTGTTCGACGTCGTCGCTCTCCCTGCAGAAACGCCGCTCATCAAGGCCGGCCGTGCGGCAGGAAAGACCGTGATCAGCGGCGCCGAGGTGGCCACCATCCAGGCGCTCGAACAGTTTGTGCTCTACACCGGCATCACGCCGACGCCGGAGCAAGTGGCCGCGGCCGAGGAATTCACGCGCGCCCCATAGGGCGCCGCAAGTCAGGGACCAGCTCAGGCAGCCGCTACCGGCTCCACCACAACAGCCACCTTTTCCTCGCCGATCCTCGTGAGGACCAGGGTGGCTGTTTTGTTGCCGCGGGCTTTCGCCGAGTTCTTCCCGGGCGGCAGCAATTGTTTCCGCAGCTCTTCGGGGGTAACGGAGGTGCCGCGTTTCTTGATGTCCAGGACGCCGACGCCGTTGGCTTTCACCCAGGCCTTGAGTTCCTTGACGTTCAGCGGCATGACTTCCAGGACCTTGTAGGCGCGGGCGAACGGGGTCTCCACCAGTTCCGGAGCGCAAATGTAGGCAATATGTGGGTCCACCAGGTGGCCTCCGAGCCGGAGCGCGACGTCGGCCACCAGGCCCGCCCGGATCACCGCGCCATCCGGCTCGTACAGGTAGCCCTCCACGGGCCCGACGTCGGGCACCGGACCGCCGTCGAAATCTTCGCCGCTGGTCATCTCGGCGGCGCCCCGCGGCCCGAGTACCAGGGCAGCGCGGCGGATGCCGGGACGGGCGACGTCGTTGAACCACAGCGTGACTTCCGTGACATCCCCTCCCACCGAGATCCACTGTGCTTCGCAGCCGGCCGGAACCGATTCGTGCGGCATTCCCGGGCCCATCTTGACCCCGACGGACTTGCCGGTGGCGGCCAATGATTCAACGAAGGACAACGGCGGCGAGAACGCCTCCGGATCCCAGATCCGCTTGGTTCCCGACGACGACGTGGTGCGTCGTGCCGGATCGAGCCACACGCCGTCGACCCCGTCGAGGGGCACCGAGGTTGCGTCGGAGTGCACCACCGTTGCGTGCGGGAAAGGAATGAGGTTGATGGTGGCGCACGCTGCGGTGGTCTCGTCGAGCTCCACCGCGGTGACCTTGATATCCATGGAGGCCATGGCCATGGAATCTGCTCCAAGCCCGCAGCCCAGGTCAGCTACGTGCCGTGAGCCTGCGTTGGCGAAGCGTTCGGCATGCCTGGCCGCAACATTGAGCCGGGTGGCTTGTTCCAGGCCGGCCTGGGTGAAGAGCATCTGCCGGGCGAATTCGCCGAACTTGGCCTCGGCCCGGGTGCGGAGCCTGGATTGGGTGAGGACGGCGGCAACGAGGGCAGGGGAGCGGCCGTCTTTGCGCAGGCGGGCATTCAGGGCGAAGGCTTCGTCATCGCGGTACGGTCCCAAGGACGCCAGCAGTTCCCAACCTTCCGTTGTCAGCAAGGGGGCAATCTGGTCCGGGGATGTGTCAGCCATGGGAACAAGCCTAGTGCTCGCCCGTCATACGGAGTCGGGAGGGAACAGAGTCCCTCAGGCCGATAGGGTTGATGCCATGGAAGACAACCCAGTACGCCAGCCTGACGACGCCAATGGTTCTCCCTCTGCCCCCGATAAACGTCCCTTCGCCGGAAATCTCTCCAAGTATGCCCGCCCCGCGCTCATCGTGAGTGCCTTGATCGCCATTGTCTGCATCGCGCTGTTGATCATCATTTTCTTCCTAGACTCTTTCAACGCGGCCACCTACTCCATGACCGGAAACAGCGTCCAGGACGCCACGGATGAGGCCCGGGACATCCGTGACACCTACACCGGTGCCCGCATCGCAGCGATCGTCGGGCTGGTGGTGTTCGGCTTCGTCACGCTCGCCAGCGCCGTAGTGCTCTATCTGAACCGCGGAAGCGCACCGAAGGAAGACTACGACGACGGCGAGGACGTTGACTTCGATGACCTCGCGGGGCAATGAGCGTGTGAGTCGGAAGCCGCCATTGGACGTTCACCCGTGACGGAATTCTGGCACTCGCCTTGACCGAGTGCTAATGCTTACATAGAGTCTTGATTAGCACTCTCCCTAGGCGGGTGCTAATCATGCCGCCAGGCACTTACCGGCACCGCGACGACGGTAAGCCCGCCACGGCATCCCTGGTTTGATAGTCCATGTACTACCTCACGTAAAGGAGAGATCCGAGTGTCGGTCTCCATTAAGCCTCTCGAGGATCGCATTGTTGTCCGCCCGCTCGAAGCAGAGCAGACCACGGCTTCCGGCCTGGTCATCCCGGACACTGCACAGGAAAAGCCGCAGGAAGGCGAAGTTGTTGCAGTTGGCCCCGGCCGCTTCGATGACAACGGCAACCGCGTGCCCGTCGACGTAACCGTTGGCGACGTCGTCATCTACTCCAAGTACGGCGGAACTGAAGTCAAGACCGGCGGCAACGAATACCTCGTTCTGTCCGCCCGCGACGTTCTGGCGATCGTCGTTAAGTAATTCCCTGGATCCCGCATCGCAGATCGAGTCGGACTTCTTCCGGTCGAATCAGCGGTGCGGGTTTTCCGTCTTGAAAGGACACAACCATGGCAAAGCAGCTTGCGTTTAACGACGCTGCCCGTCGCTCGCTCGAAGCAGGCATTGACAAGCTCGCCAACACCGTCAAGGTCACCCTTGGCCCGCGTGGCCGCAACGTCGTTCTGGACAAGAAGTGGGGAGCTCCCACCATCACCAACGATGGCGTCACAATCGCCCGCGAGGTCGAACTCGACGACCCGTATGAGAACCTTGGCGCACAGCTGGCCAAGGAAGTCGCCACCAAGACCAATGACGTCGCAGGCGACGGCACCACCACTGCCACCGTGCTGGCACAGGCACTCGTCAAGGAAGGCCTGCGCAACGTTGCCGCCGGAGCCGCCCCTGGCGAAATCAAGCGCGGCATCGAGGTTTCGGTCCAGGCCGTGGCTGCCCGCCTTCTGGAGAACGCCCGCGAAGTAGAAGGCACCCAGGTTGCCAGCGTTGCCGCGATCTCCGCCCAGAGCGATGAAGTTGGCGAGCTCCTTGCCGAGGCTTTCGACAAGGTCGGCAAGGATGGTGTCATCACCATCGAAGAGTCCTCCACTACGCAGACCGAACTGGTCCTCACCGAGGGCATGCAGTTCGACAAGGGCTACCTGTCCCCGTACTTCGTCACTGACGCGGAACGCCAGGAAGCTGTTCTGGAAGACGCGCTCATCCTGATCAACCAGGGCAAGATCTCCTCGCTGCAGGAGTTCCTCCCGCTCCTCGAGAAGGCCCTGCAGGCTGCCAAGCCGCTCTTCATCATCGCCGAGGACATCGACGGCGAGGCACTGTCCACGCTGATCGTGAACCGTATCCGTGGCACCCTGAACGTCGTTGCCGTCAAGGCTCCTGGCTTCGGCGACCGCCGCAAGGCCATGCTGCAGGACATTGCCACGCTGACCGGCGCACAGGTTGTCTCCCCGGAGCTCGGCCTGTCCCTGGACCAGGTTGGCCTCGAGGTCCTCGGCAGCGCCCGCCGGATCACCGTCACCAAGGACAACACCACCATCGTTGACGGCGCCGGCACCTCTGAGGACGTCGCGGCACGCGTCGCCCAGATCCGTGCCGAGCTGACCCGCACCGATTCCGACTGGGACCGGGAAAAGCTGCAGGAAAGGCTTGCAAAGCTGGCAGGCGGCATCGGCGTGATCAAGGTCGGCGCAGCCACCGAGGTCGAGCTCAAGGAAAAGAAGCACCGCATCGAGGACGCAGTGTCCTCCACCCGTGCTGCCCTTGAAGAAGGCATTGTCTCCGGCGGTGGATCCGCCCTCATCCACGCCCTCAAGGCATTGGACGAGGACGCTGCCGTCAAGGCACTGGAAGGCGACGCGGCTGCTGCCGTCGGCATCGTCCGCCGCGCCCTGACCCAGCCCCTTCGCTGGATCGCCCAGAACGCCGGTTTCGACGGCTACGTCGTCGTCGCCAAGGTTGCCGAGCTGGAAGACAACCACGGCTTCAACGCGAAGTCCGGCGTGTACGAGGACCTGATCGCCGCTGGCGTGATCGACCCCGTCAAGGTCACCCGCTCTGCGCTCCAGAACGCCGCGTCCATCGCAGCCTTGGTTCTCACCACCGAGACCCTGGTTGTCGAGAAGCCGGCCGAGGAAGACGAGCACGCAGGCCACAGCCACTAATCCTGGTTGCTCGATGCGCGAGGCCCGGTCCCCTTTGGGGGCCGGGCCTCCTGCATTTGGCCCGCCGTTTCCCCGCAGGCGGGCCCACAGTTGGTACCGGGCAATCACCCTGTGAACGCCCAGCTAGGTATGGCTCAATTGAACGACAAGTGCTGCTCGGATGAATTTTCGATTGGCATTGAACATTACGAATCAGTAAGATTCATGATTCGATCTAGGACTTTGAGGGGCATTGTGGTGTCAACTGTGCAAACGGCAGCTTCCATCAAGGGGCAGAGTCGTTCCAGTAACACCAGCCGAAAGTCGAAGTTCCGCCCCGAAATCCAAGGCCTGCGCTCGCTTGCCGTGCTCATGGTGGTGTCGTACCACGTGTGGTTCGGTCGCGTTTCCGGTGGCGTCGATGTTTTCCTTTTGGTCTCTGCTTTCTTGATGACACTGCAGTTCACAAGCCGTTATGAGCAGGGCCGCCCCATGGACCTGCTGAGGCACTGGCTTCACCTGTTCCGCAGGCTGATTCCGGCCACTGTGGTCGTTCTGCTGGGTACATTGGCCGCAATTTTCGTGGTGCTCCCCAAGACCCGATGGGCAGCTTTGGTTGACCAGGTCTGGGCATCGCTTTTCTACGTCCAGAACTGGCTACTTCAGCGGGAGGCAGTCAACTACTACGCCGCGGATCATAGCCAGGCGAGTCCGCTGCAGCATTTCTGGTCGCTCTCGATCCAAGGCCAGGTCTTCATCCTGTGGCCGGTTATTTTCGCGCTCGTTGCCCTGGCTTGTAAGAAGTACCGTCTTCGGTATCGGATCGCATTACTGTATGTGTTCGGCCTAGTTTTCGCGGTGTCGCTTACGTACTCCGTCATTGCGACCGCAACGGACCAAACGACCGCCTATTTCGACACTTTCGCCAGGCTGTGGGAATTCGCCGTAGGAACGCTGGTTGCCCTCATCCTGCCGGCGTTGAGGTTCTCGAAGCCCGTCCGCGTGATGATGGGCTGGGTGGGCATCCTGGCAATGTTGAGCTGTGGGATCGTGCTCCAGGTCCAGACGGCATTCCCTGGCTTCGTGGCACTCTGGCCCACCCTGGCCGCGGCCTGCGTTATTGTTGCTGGCCAGACAGGCAGCCGTTTCGGTGTTGACCGGATCCTGAGCTCCAAGCCTCTCGTACGCCTGGGCGACAACTCCTACGCGTTGTATCTGTGGCATTGGCCGCTGCTGGTCATCTCTCTCATCTGGACCGGCAAAGACCAGGCCGGGTGGCTCTCGGGGACTGTGATCATTGCGGCCGCCCTGGTTTTGGCTTTCCTCACCACAAAGTTTGTCGAGAAGCCATTGCGGGAGTGGAAATGGCCGGAAGTGAACCGGCGGCGTGCCGCCATTGCGACGGTCGCCTGCTTGGCCGTCGCCGTCGTTCCGTTGCTCGCATTCAATGTGCAGCAGTACGTGAGCGCCAAGATTGCGATGGACCAGGCAGAAAAAGACAACCCGGGGGCGGCCGCCTTGGTGCCCGGCTTTGTCAACGAAGTGAGCCCGAAAGCGGCTCTCCTTCCTACCCCGGAAAAGTTGCCACAGGACTGGGCAAGCTTGTCGGGCCAGTGCACAGGGGATCTGAAACCTGCTTCGAAAGTCCTCCAACCGGGGTGTGGCCAGAACAATCAGGCTGCAGGCTCGGCTCGGACCATCCTGGCGCTCGGGGACTCGCATGCACAACAGTGGTTGGCCGCTTTGGCTCCTTTGGCCGAGCAAGAGCAATGGCGCCTGTATCACCTGCTGCTGGGGGGTTGTCCATTTACGGTGGACACCTCGGGGCTAAACTCGGAATGCAAGGAATTTGATGACGCCGTTCGCCAGCAAATCGATGAGCACCCGCCAAGTGCGGTGTTCCTCGTGGGAACCGCAGCCGTCCCATCATCACCCGATGAAAAATTGACTGTCGGGTTTGAAGACACCGTGAAGATGCTCACAGACAAAGGCATATCCGTCATTGCCGTTCGTGACAACCCGAGGTTCGACTTCAACATGGCAGATTGCGTCGCGGTCAAAGGACAGCACAGCCCCGACTGCAATCCCGGTGAGGCCCAGCTGCTTGCGCCGCAAAACCCGCTGGCATCACTACAAGGCAAGTACGTCGGCTTGTCCATACTGGACATGACCGATCTGATTTGTAACGGCAGCGAATGCCCTGGCGTTGTAGGAAACACCTTTGTCTACTTGGACAACAACCACCTCTCCAAGACCTATGTTGCGAGCATGGCGCCTATGTTCAGGGACCGGTGGCTGGCCGCGACCGGATGGAGCTAGCCAGCCCGAGCTATGCGGCCGGGCCGCCCGGGCGCGGGCGCCGGGTGCTGTTGCTCACATTGCCCTCGCGGAATATGGGGATTGGCAGCGAGGTTCTACTATTTATTCAGAACCTTTCTGCACAGGCCAGTCCCGTAATGACGGGCTGGTCATCAGCTGCAACCCCTACCAGAGCAACCCCCAAGAACCAAGGTAAGAGGCGCACTCATGACCCAGCCCGAACACGATCCTTTTGGCTTTGTTGGCCTGACCTACGACGACGTCCTGCTGCTGCCGGGCCACACCAACGTCATTCCGTCCGAAGCTGATACTTCCTCCCGGATCTCCAAGCGGATTTCGGTCCAGACGCCGTTGCTGTCCGCCGCCATGGACACCGTCACCGAGTCCCGTATGGCCATCGCCATGGCCCGCCAGGGCGGCCTCGGCGTCATCCACCGGAACTTGTCCATTGAAGACCAGGCCGACCACGTCGACCGCGTCAAGCGCTCCGAGTCCGGGATGATCACCAACCCCCTGACCATCCACCCGGAAGCCACCCTTCAGGAACTGGACGAACTGTGTTCGCGTTACCGGGTTTCCGGCCTGCCTGTCATTGACCCGGACGGCCGCCTGCTGGGTATTGTCACCAACCGCGACACCCGCTTCGTGCCGGAGTCCGACTTCCCGCTGCGGCTTGTCAGCGACGTGATGACCAAGATGCCGCTCATCACGGGCCACGTCGGAATCAGCCGCGAAGAAGCCTCGCACAAGCTGGCCACCAACAAGATCGAGAAGCTGCCCCTCGTTGACGAGCAGGGACGCCTCAAGGGCCTTATCACCACCAAGGACTTCACCAAAGCCGAGCAGTACCCGCTCGCGACGAAGGACGAGGAAGGCCGACTCCGCGTCGGCGCTGCCATCGGGTTCTTCGGCGATGGCTGGGAACGGGCCATGACCCTGATCGACGCCGGCGTCGACGCACTGTTCGTGGACACCGCCAACGGCCACTCGCAGGGTGTCCTGGACCTGATCACGCGCCTGAAGTCGGACCCCGTTGCTGCCCACGTTGACATCATCGGTGGCCAGGCCGCCACCCGTGAAGGCGCCCAGGCACTGATCGACGCCGGTGCCGACGGCATCAAGGTGGGCGTGGGCCCGGGCTCCATTTGCACCACCCGCGTTGTTGCCGGTGTGGGCGTCCCCCAGATCACGGCCATCTACGAGTCCTCGAAGGCAGCCATCCCTGCCGGCGTTCCGCTGATCGCCGACGGCGGCCTGCAGTACTCGGGCGATATCGGCAAGGCCCTCGTGGCCGGCGCCGACACCGTCATGCTCGGCTCGTTGCTGGCTGGCTGCGACGAGTCGCCGGGTGAGCTGATCTTCGTGAACGGCAAGCAGTTCAAGAGCTACCGCGGCATGGGTTCCCTCGGTGCCATGCAGTCCCGTGGCAAGAACACGTCCTACTCGAAGGACCGCTATTTCCAGGCGGACGTTTCCGGTGACGACAAGCTCATCCCGGAGGGCATCGAAGGCCGCGTAGCCTATCGCGGCCCGCTCTCCTCGGTGGCGTACCAGCTGGTCGGCGGCCTCCGCCAGACCATGTTCTACACGGGTGCTCCGACCATCGCCGAACTCAAGGCACGCGGGAAGTTCGTGCGCATCACTGCGGCCGGGCTGAAGGAGTCCCACCCGCACGACATCCAGATGACCGTCGAGGCTCCGAACTACGGTTCCCGCTAGGCGTAATTCCTGTCCTAGGCAGTCCAAAGCGAGCCCGCCACCTCCCTCATGGAGGTGGCGGGCTCGCCTGTTTACAAGGCATCGCCTTGTCGTCATGGTGTGCGTCACCCTGCCGGTACATCGCGCCGCACTGGGATAACCTAGAGCAGTGACTTACGAGATTGAGATTGGCCGTGGCAAGCGTGGGCGTCGTGCCTACTCCCTGGATGACATCGCGATCGTCCCCAACCGCCGGACGCGCGACCCCAAGGACGTTTCCGTCTCATGGCAGATTGATGCCTACAAGTTTGAGATGCCAGTGATCGCCGCACCCATGGACTCTGCGATGTCGCCTGAAACGGCCATCGCCCTTGGCCGGCTGGGCGGCCTGGGCGTCCTGGACCTTGAGGGCTTGTGGACTCGGTACGAGGACCCCCAGGCCGTGCTGGACGAAATCTCTGCCCTTGCGGATGAAACGGCCAGCCCGACGGTCACGCGTCGCATGCAGGAGCTCTACAAGGCGCCCATCCAGCCCGAACTGATCACCACGAGGCTCGCGGAAATCCGAGCATCGGGAGTGACGGTGGCCGGCTCGCTGACACCGCAGCGCACCCAGGAGCACTACAAGACCGTGGTGGCCGCCGGCGTCGACATCTTTGTGATTCGGGGCACCACCGTCTCGGCCGAACACGTCTCCAAGAACCACGAGCCCCTGAACCTCAAGCAATTCATCTACGAACTCGACGTCCCTGTGATCGTCGGCGGGGCCGCCGGCTACACCCCGGCCCTGCACCTCATGCGTACCGGAGCGGCCGGCGTCCTGGTGGGCTTCGGCGGCGGCGCAACGACCACGACGCGCCGTGCGCTCGGTATCCATTCGCCGATGGCGTCCGCCATTTCCGATGTCGCTGCTGCCCGCCGCGACTACATGGATGAGTCCGGTGGACGGTACGTGCACGTGATCGCCGACGGCGGCATGGGTTCTTCGGGCGACATCGTCAAAGCCATCGCCATGGGCGCCGACGCCGTCATGCTCGGCAGCGCTTTGGCCCGTGCGGAAGAAGCCCCGGGCAAGGGCTGGCACTGGGGCCAGGAAGCCCACCACCTTGAGCTGCCCCGCGGTGACAGGGTCAATGTCGGCACTGTGGGTCCCCTCGAAGAAGTGCTCTTCGGGCCGGGCCACCACACCAACGGCACCTCCAACCTGATTGGCGCGCTTCGCCGTTCCATGGCGACCACCGGCTATTCGGACCTGAAGGAGTTCCAGCGGGTCGACGTCGTCGTCTCGCCTTACTCGGGCCGGTAGCTTACGCCCGGGCCGCCTTAGCGGGCCCGCGAAAACCCTGCCCAAGCCGCTGGACAAGAAGTAGTGTGGGGAACTACGGGCTTTGTGCGATGGGAGGCGTCCAATGAGCAGTGTTGCAGATGGTTCGCAAAGGGATGATGCATCAACAGGTGCATTGAGTCCGCAGGCGCGGGCCAGATCCATCGAAGTTCTCAAAGGAACCACCGAGCCCGGCAAGGAACTCGACATCCTGATTGTCGGGGGAGGCGTGGTCGGGGCCGGTGCGGCTTTGGACGCGGTGACCCGCGGCTTGTCCGTGGGCATCGTCGAGGCCCGGGACTGGGCTTCGGGAACGTCGTCCAGGTCCTCGAAGCTGATTCACGGGGGTTTGCGATACCTGGAAATGCTGGACTTCGCCCTGGTCCAGGAGGCTCTCCAGGAACGCGGATTGCTGATCCAACTGATCGCACCCCACCTTGTCCGGCCGGTTCCGTTCCTGTACCCGCTGACCAGGCGTTTTTGGGAGCGGCCCTATGTTGGTGCCGGGATCTTCCTCTATGACACGCTTGGCCTCACCTCCGGCCACAGCCGCGGTGTGCCGATGCACAAACACCTCTTCCGGCGCGGAACACTGAGGGCAGCGCCCAGCCTCAAGAGCGATGCTTTCGTCGGCTCCATCCGCTACTACGATGCACAGGTCGACGACGCCAGGCTGGTGGTCAACGTCGTCCGCACCGCGGCACATTACGGGGCGCACGCCGTGAACAGGATGCGCGTGGTGTCGTTCGTCCGCGAGGGCGAACGCGTAGTGGGCGCGAAGGTGGAAAACCAGGAAGACGGCAGCATCATCGAAGTCCGCGCCAAACAAGTGGTCAATGCCACGGGAGTCTGGACGGACGAGACCCAGGCCATGGTGACGGATCGCGGCCAGCTCAAGGTCCGCGCTTCGAAAGGCATACACCTTGTGGTCCCGCGCGACCGCTTCCAGTCCACGGTGGGATTGATCCTGAGGACTGAAAAATCCGTGCTGTTCGTCATCCCCTGGGGGCGGCACTGGATCATCGGTACGACGGACACCGACTGGAAGCTCGACAAGGCGCATCCTGCCGCATCCACAAAGGACATCGACTATGTTCTTGAACACGTCAACCGTGTCTTGAAGCGGCCCCTGACCCGTGAGGATGTTGAGGGCGTATACGCGGGCCTCCGCCCGCTGCTGGCGGGGGAGAGCGACTCCACGGCCAAACTTTCACGCGAACACGTCGTAGCGCACCCCGTTCCGGGACTAGTGGTGGTTGCGGGCGGCAAGTTCACCACGTACCGGGTCATGGCGAAGGACGCGGTGGACGAAGCGACCCGCGCCATGGACGAGCGCGTTCCCGCGAGCTGCACCGATACCATCCCGCTCCTGGGCGCCGAGGGGTTCAAAGCTGCATGGAACCGGCGGGCAAGAACCGCTGATGAGGCCGGAGTCCACGTCGCGAGGGTGGAACATTTGCTCAACCGATACGGTTCCATGACCCCGGAAGTCCTCGCCATCATCAAGGACAACCCGGCAATGGCCGAGCCGCTGCCGGGGGCAGACGACTATTTGGCGGCCGAGGTCGTCTACGCCGCGACCCACGAGGGTGCACGGCATGTGCATGACGTCCTGACCCGACGCACCCGAATCTCGATCGAGTCGTGGGACAGAGGTGTTTCCGCTGTCCCTGTTGTCGCTAAGCTGATGGGAGAAATTCTTGGCTGGAGCGACGCGCAGCGGGAAAGCGAAATCAAGCACTACCTGGCCCGGGTGGAAGCTGAACGGCTCAGCCAACAGCAGCCCGACGACGAATCGGCCGATGCTGCGCGCATGGGTGTCGATGACATCGTTCCCCTCCGCTGAGCGGCCCGGGTTGGCTGGCCACACTGGAGGGAAAACGACTTGGCGGAACCACTGGACCCGTACGATGCCGAACTGACAACGCCGGAGACCGTCATCCTGGAGATGGAAGCGGTCGACAAAACGGATGCCGCAGGGCAGCTCGCGGAACGGCTCTACGCCGCCGGGCGTATCACGGACCTTGAGGGCTTCCTCGAAGTCGTCAACTCGCGCGAACACCAGCTTGCCACCGGGCTGCCGGGCGGCATTGGCCTTCCGCACGCCCGCAGCGAGTTTGTTTCCCGGGTCTCCATTGCCGTCGGTGTCACGAAGTTCGGTCACTCATTGGACTTCGGTGCCAGCGACGGACCGGCCACGCTTGTCCTCCTCATCGCTACGCCCGCCAGTTCATTCTCGGACCACTTGGAAGTCCTCGCGACCTTGGCCCGCTCCCTGTCCAAGGAATCGTTCAGGGAATCCCTCAGGCGCGCCCACGATCCCGAAGTCATCGCCGAACTGATCAACTCCAGCCTGGTGTTCTTCGACCACTAAGGTTGGCCCTACGGGAAGGGACCCGCCCGTTTAGCTGTTCTACAGCTTGGCGAAGTACGGTTAAGGGGTGTTGAAAACCGCTCTGAAGCCCCGCTGGATCGCAGGACTTGTCTTCGCGCTCCTGCTCTCCGGGGTGTTTGTGCTGCTCAGCCAGTGGCAGTTCGGCAGATCCACCCAGAGCGATGTCCCGGTTGACGACCCCGCGGTGGAGCAAGTCAAGCCGCTTACCGGGGAATTGCAGCCCGGAACGTTCTTCCCGGGTTCGGCGTCAGACCAAATGGTCAGCGCGAAGGGTAGTTACGATCCCGCCAAGCAGGTCCTTGTGGAGGGCCGGCTGCTCGCCGGGCAAAAAGGGTACTGGGTAGTGACCGCGTTTGCGGTCGATGGCGCCCCCGCCCTCCACGGTGTCGGCGCGACCGCGAAGACCTGGATCCCCGTGGCCCGCGGCTGGGTAGCCGATCCCGCCCAAGCCGGGCCGCCGCCGTCGGGCACCATTGAACTGACCGGACGGCTCCTGCCGTCCGAGGCGCCGGTGCCAAACGTCGACGCCGGAGCGGGTCGAGCCTCAGCGGTTTCGGTCGCCGAACTCATCAACACTTGGGAAGTCTCAAGCTATCCCGGCTTCGTCGCCGCGACATCGGAAGTATCGGCGGGCAAGGCCCTCGCGCTTCCGGCGCAGCTGAAGCCCTTGAATATCCCGGCCCAACCACCCAACCAACAGATCAATTGGCTCAACCTCTTCTACTCCGTGGAATGGGTGGTCTTTGCAGGATTCGCCCTCTACATCTGGTGGCGGATGGTGGCCGATGACTACCGGCGCACCCTCGAGGAAGACGAGGACGAGCCCGACGACGAATTCCCGTCCGACGATTTGCCAGCAATTACCAAGCCAGAACAGGTAAAGCCATGATTGAGCCCAAACCGGCCATCCAGCCCGAACAGTCCGGAGAATCCGCCGCGAAGCCAAGCGCGGCCAAGAAACGCCGCTTCGGTGGAACGACGGCCCAGATCCGCTCGGCCCTGAAGTTCTACAAAGTCATGGCCTACCTCACCGGCACCATGCTGCTGCTCCTGTGCGCCGAGCTCGTTGCACGCTATGCGTTCGGCGTGTATCTCTTTGCCGGCGGTACCAGCGCGATCACCGGTCAGCCCTTCGGTTTCGGATTCGCCGACGCCGAGTCCAAGGCGGTGCTGGGCGGAGTCAATGTCTCCGTGGGCGTCCTGATCGTCCACGGCTGGATGTACGTGCTGTACCTCATCTCGGATTTCCGCTTGTGGTCGCTCATGCGCTGGCCGTTCACGAAGCTCATCCTGCTCGCCTTGGGCGGCGTTGTTCCTCTCATGTCCTTCATCGTGGAGAAGAAGTTCCACTCGGAGGTAGAGATGGAGCTCGCCGCGAATCCGCAGGCGTCCAAGCGCTACTGACAGGCGTAGCCCCGCGCGGATTGTGAGATCGCTAACGTCGGACTGTTTTCGGAGCTGGTTCCGGGCTTCACGACCGGTTTCAAGGTGCACCGGGGCATCCGGCAAAGTAGGCTGTTACGGTGACTACTCCCACCGCACCCTTCAGTTCTGAAGCTCAGACTTCCCAGAAGCCGGTGCTGGTTGTTGACTACGGTGCCCAGTACGCGCAGCTGATTGCCCGCCGCGTCCGTGAAGCGAATGTGTACTCGGAAATTGTTCCGCACACGTTCACCACCGAGCAGCTTCTGGCCAAGAACCCGGCAGCGATCATCCTCTCCGGCGGACCTTCAAGCGTTTATGCCGAGGGTGCCCCGAGGGTTGGCGCGGACCTTTTCGAGGCCGGCGTCCCGGTCTTCGGTATTTGCTACGGCTTCCAGGCCATGGCGAACGCGCTCGGCGGAAAGGTCGCACAGACCGGTTTGCGGGAGTACGGCGCCACCGAGGCCACGACCGTTGGCGAAGCGCGCTCCATCCTTGCGGGTGTTCCGGACTCCCAGAACACCTGGATGAGCCACGGAGACTCCGTTCACGAGGCTCCTGACGGCTTCGAGGTCCTGGCCACCACCGCGGGCGCACCTGTGGCTGCTTTCGCGAACGAAGAGAAGCATCTCTACGGCGTGCAGTGGCACCCGGAAGTAAAGCACTCTGTCCACGGACAGCAGGTCCTGGAGAACTTCCTGTTCAACGGAGCCGGCCTGAAGCCGAACTGGACCACCGGCAACATCCTCGAAGAGCAAGTGGACCGGATCCGCCGGCAGATCGGCGATTCGAAGGTCATCTGCGGCCTCTCCGGCGGCGTCGACTCGGCCGTGGCCGCAGCCCTCGTGCAGCGCGCCGTGGGCGATCAACTGACCTGTGTATTCGTGGACCATGGCTTGCTGCGCGAAGGCGAAGCCGAACAGGTCGAGCGCGACTTCGTTGCCGCAACCGGCGTCAAACTCTACGTCGCCAACGAGCAGGAGCGGTTCCTGTCCGCCCTGGCCGGGGTCAGCGATCCCGAGACCAAGCGCAAGATCATCGGCCGCGAGTTCATTCGTGCGTTCGAGGAAGCAGAACGGGCCATCATCGCCGAGGCTGCGTCCGAAGGCGAGAGCATCAAGTTCCTCGTGCAGGGCACCCTGTACCCGGACGTCGTCGAATCCGGCGGCGGCGAAGGTGCCGCGAACATCAAGAGCCATCACAACGTGGGCGGCTTGCCTGAGGACCTGCAGTTCGAACTCGTTGAGCCGCTCCGCGCGCTGTTCAAGGACGAGGTTCGTGCCGTCGGTGCGCAGCTCGGCTTGCCGCAGGAAATCGTCGGACGCCAGCCGTTCCCCGGACCGGGCCTGGGTATCCGCATCGTCGGCGAGGTGACCAAGGAACGGCTCGACCTCCTTCGCAAGGCGGACGCCATCGCGCGGGCCGAACTGACGGCGGCTGGACTCGACAATGACGTCTGGCAAATGCCTGTCGTACTGCTGGCCGACGTCCGGAGCGTTGGCGTTCAGGGCGATGGCCGCACCTACGGACACCCGATCGTGCTGCGCCCTGTTTCCTCCGAGGACGCCATGACTGCCGACTGGTCGAGGCTCCCGTATGACCTGCTCGCCAGGATCTCCAACAGGATCACGAACGAGGTTGACGGCGTCAACCGCGTGGTACTTGATGTCACCAGCAAGCCGCCGGGAACCATCGAGTGGGAATAGCTTTCTGAGTGGCCGGTCTCTGTTCCAGAGGCCGGTCACTTTGTATTTCCCCTGAAATCAGGGCTAATTTGCCTTTGCACCAGTGTTGCGGTGCGGACTGCCGGTCGATTCCCGCTACCCTCGAAAGTATGCCGATTTGGTCCAAGTCGTCTCGAGCTATAACAGAAAAGAAGGCAGCGGTGTCAGTAGGTCAAAGCCATGAAGAGAGTTCTGCAGAGCTCCGGAAATGGCTGTCAGGGCTCAAGCCCGTGACTGGCGCGGACACCATGCTGCGCTTCGTCAAGACGCCGGAAGGTTCGATAGACCTCAGCAACGGCCACCCCTCGGGCCTGGCACAGCTCCTCGCCGGGCGTCGGACCCGGCTTTCCACCCTGATCCGCGATCGCCAGCAGTATCTTGTTGCCGCGCGTGCCGCCAGGAACCTTCGCTCGAAGATCTTCGAACTGGGAAACGACCGGGGGATCGACGCCGGTTATCTGTCCTGCGGCACGGTCGTGTGGACCTCGGCTGTCGGCGGGAAGCCCCAGCGAGTCTCCGCCCCTGTGATGTTGGCCGCCATCTCGCTCACGGCGCGGCCGGGCGAAGATGACTACGAGCTGCAACTGACCGAACAAGCGGGCATCAACCCGGCGTTGGTCCGGCACTTGAAGACCGTCCATGGAATCGTCTTTGACGTCAACGCGGTGAGCCGCATGGCCTACAACACCGCGCGCCTTGACCCCCTGCCGGTCCTCGACCGTCTTGCCACACTGGTACAACCGATCCACGGTGCGGAAGTAACCCCCAATCTCCTCATCACGACGCTGGCGGATCTGTCCGGGAACTTGGATGACCCCTGGATCAACGAGAACAGCAGCGTCGTTGCCTCCCTGTTTGAAGCCGCCAACGGCGGCGAAGTGGAACCCGAACCCATCAAATCCGGACGGTTCCCGAACCTCGACGAGCGCGACCCCGCCGAAGAATCGCTCCTCCTGGATGCCGACTCGGATCAGCAATACGTCGTGGATGCCGTCCGGGCAGGGGATTCGCTGGTGGTGAGCACCCCGCCAGGCAGTGGCCAGACACAGACGGCCATCAACGCGATCGGTGCCCTCGTCAACGAGGGGAAATCGGTGCTTGTGGTGGGTGACCGGCGGGCGAGCCTCAACGGCCTGGCGGCTCATTTTGAAGCCCTGGGCCTTGAATCGATGCTGTTCAGGCCGGGCAACGGCGCCACGCCACAGCAGCTCAAGGGCCAGCTGGTCAGCGCGATTATCCGCAACGAAAAGTCGCTGGAACCGCAACTCGCGAATCTCCACAAGACCCTGACCGAGCACCGCCATGCGCTCATGGACCATGTCGCGTCTTTGCACAACGTGCGTCAGCGCTGGGGATGCTCTCCCTACCAGGCAATGCAGTCCCTCGCGGAACTGACCTCCATCCACCCAGCCCCCGCCACGACGGTCCGCTTGAAGCGCAGCGTGCTGGACAATATCAAAGACCGGGCCGAGCTGGCTGAAAGACTCCGACGCGCTGCCGAGCTTGGCAGCTTCAGCCGTGCATCGACGTCGAGCCCCTGGTACGGCGCGCGTCTGGTCACGCGCAAGGAGACCGAGGAAGCCCAGCAACTGGCCAGCAGTGCCGCCGAGCAACTTCCCCGGCTGCGGGATCGGATGAACCAGGTTGCGGAGCACTCCGAAATCCGGCTTGGGGCGAACTTCGCCGAATGGGGCGCGCAGCTCGAGCTCCTGATGGCGGTGCGGGAAAGCCTGGACAAATTCACCCCTGATATTTTTGACCGGCCGGTCCACGATCTGATTTCGGCTACCGGTACCTCGGCTTGGCGCAGAGAGCGGGGAGTCGAGATGCCCTCGATGCAGCGCTCCCGCTTGCGTCGCGTGGCGAAGGAATATGTCCGCCCCGGTGTCCACATTGCGGATCTGCACAGTTCCTTGGCGCTCGTTCAGGAACAGCGGGCACTCTGGGCCCAGTACGCGACCAGCCAGCGCCATCCGGCAGTGCCCTCCGGACTTGCGGACCTCGGCGCCAGCTACCGTGAACTGGACCGGGATCTGCGCCGTCTGGGCGATTGCCTCAAACACACGACCGGTGGCGGCGACCTCCACGCGAGCCGATACGAAGATCTCATGGACCGTCTTGAGCGCCTTGTGGCGGACACGGGAACCCTTGAGACGCTCCCGGAGCGCACGCTTCTGGTCGAGGATATGCGCGAGCACGGACTCGCCGAGCTTCTTGCTGACCTGGCTGAACGCGAAGTGCCCGCCGAATCCGTTGCCGCGGAACTTGACCTCGCCTGGTGGCAGTCTGCCCTGGAAGCGATGATCAGCGGTGACGACTATCTCGCGATGTCCGACGGGGATTCCCTCCGCCGCCTCGAAGCGGAGTACCGCTTGGCCGACCATGCGCACATCGCCAGCGGAGCCGCCCGGCTCCGGTGGAAACTCGCCGAAATGTGGCGGGCAGGAATTGCTGAACATCCCCGCCAGTCGGAACTCCTCAGGAACCTGATCAAGGATGGCCGCGTTACTCTCTCGGCGCTCAGCGCCCAGGCGCCTGCCCTTGTGTCCCGCTTGGTTCCCGTGTGGTCCATCAGCCCGTACCTGCTGACCAGCCTCTTGCCCGCAGAGCAGAAATTCGATGCGGTGGTGATTCTCGACGCCGAGAGCACATCCCTGCAGGCCGTGCTGCCGGCCATCGCCCGAGCCCAGCAAGTGGTTGCCTTTGGCGACGCGAAGATCGCCAATGCCCGCACTTTCAGCGTCGCGGTGGAGCCGCCCATGGCCGGTGCCGCCAGCCAGGACACCGTGGATAGCGCATTCAGTGCTTTGGCCCGGGTCCTGCCCACGTGGCAGTTGAACTGGGTGTATCGGGCGGTTGACGAAGATCTGGTGCTCCAGTTGAGCAAGAACTACTACAACGGCGGGCTGCGTCGGCTGCCGGACGGGCAATCCGTGACGGGGCTGGACCGCTCGGTAGTAGTTGAATACATCCCGGATGGCACCGGCTTGCCCGGGGCGGATCACGAAGGTGTTGAATCGGTCGCCGCCGAAGTGAACCGCGTGGTTGACCTGGTGTTTCAACATGCAAGCCTTCGGCCGCGGACCTCGCTCGCCGTGGTCACCGCAAGCCTTCGCCATGCGGCAAGGATCGGCGAAGCCATCAGGCTCCAGCTTCCCAACTATCCGCTATTGTCGGGTTTCTTCAACGCCGGTGCGGAGTCCTTCCGCGTGGTGGACTTGGAGCGCGCACAGGGACTGGTCCGCGACCATATCATCTTCTCCTTGGGCTTCGGGCGCACTCCCCATGGCAGGGCCCTCCACAGTTTCGGGCCCCTGTCCGTCGAAGGCGGGCGAAACAAGTTTGCCTTGGCAATGACCCGTTCCCGGAGATCGTTGCACGTCCTGAGCTGCTTCCGCCCGGAGGACCTCGATCTGGACCGGCTGGCTCACGGCGCCGTTGAATTCCATGAACTCCTTGACCGTGAACTGTCCGGGAATTCGGAACTGGGGACACCTGCCACCAGGGCTGCTGCCAGCGAGCAAGCGCTCGGTGAGGATCCTTTGGTGGCGGATCTGGGCGAGCGACTCCGTGCCCGTGGAGCCCGGGTGTGGCACCACTACGACGGAGCCTTGGACATTGCCGCGGCAGCAGACCCCGTGCACACCATAGGCCGTGATGACACCGAAATGCCCACCCCGGTGGCCATTGAATCCGATGGCACGGAACGATACCGCCGCATGAGCGTCAGGGAGCGCAGCCGGCTGCGGCCCCAATTGCTGGAACGACTTGGCTGGCGTTACATGTCATTGTGGACCATTGAAGTATTCACTGATCCTTCGTCCTGCGCTGACCGCATCGGGTCCTACTTGGGACTGGAGAAGCCGATAGCACCCTCGTACGGTGCAGTCCACGATGGATTCCTGGACATTGATGTTGAACAATTGGAACTGAACAGACAGGCGGAGTCGGCCGCGGCCGGACCCGGCAGTACCGAAGGCCCTGGCCCGGGACCGGCGATCCCCTAAGGAAGCGCAATGGCGGAAAGCAAAAGCACTCAATCCAAGCACCCTGCGGACGCCAGTGCCGATGCGGTAGGCGCTGACATCGAGTTGGACGAGCAGGAGAAAACAAGAGTGAAGCCCGCGCCCGAGCGGAAGCAGGTGGAAGAAAGCATTCTGCCCAAGAAAGCCTCCGAGGACGATCCGCGCCGCTGGGGTGATGAGCCCGGCTACGACCATGACGCTTGGCTGAAGGAACAAAGGCCCCCGCACTGGGGCTGAATATTTCATGACAGGTTGTCAGAGGGATTGACGAGGACAAAGAACAGTTTCCCGCGAGTGGAAGCTCCGGCGAGGATTTCGGCCTGCTGCGGATTGGCGGCGACAACCACAAGGCCGTCCGCCTCGTTCGTGCCCAACCATTGGTTCGCTTTGCCTCCTTGCGCGGATGTCCACAAAACCGGCACCGCAGATGCCAAGAGTTCGGATTTCTTGCCTGGCCCTTCAAGTCCGTCTGCCACGGTGAGCACAACGTTGACCAACTGGCCGGACGAGATGAGCTGAATTGAAGCGGGATCGGCCATGCGAAGTGGAACGGCCGCCGTCGCGAGTGCGGTCCCGGTCAGCAGGCCCGGTCCCAGGAGTTGGGCGTCTGTGGGGATCTGCCCCTTCCGCAGCGGCGAGGCAAGCTGCTTTCCGCCGTATCCGGTTCCCGGGGTGAGTGCCCCGGCTGGAATTCCATCAGGAAGGACAGCGAGGGGCTTGAGGTCGGTATCCGTCAAGGCGGACCCGGCGGGAAGATCCCGCGCGGCGGCCAGGACCGTGGCTCGTTGCTCCGAAGCGGGAGTCAGTTGATGGACTGCGATCCCGGCGGCCACGCATAGCAGGAGCGCCACGACGAGGCGACGGTTGCGGTTTAACCAGCTACCGAAGCTGCGGTGTTTGGATGGTCCCGCGCTAGCGCCCCGATGTCCGCCGGCCCTGAAGGGAAGAGCCTGGAGACGGCGGGTGCGGGCCCTGCTGATCGGTGCGAGGAGTTTATCGCGCGGAAGCGACAATGATCCGGCGGACATGGGATCCGGGGGTACGTTCGGGATTGCGGGCATGGTGCCACGCTAACCGGGTCCGCGGGCCCGCGGCAGGGCTTTATGAGCTATGTGGAACGTTGAGCTATGTGGAAAACCGGGAGCGACTGGAAACCGCAATCAGCTCGCGGCAGCCGCCGGAACCGACGCTGGAGCCGAAGGCGCAGCTGGTGAGGCGGGAGCGGCCGAAACGGTGCTTCCCTTGGAGTCCCGGGAGTCGGTGCGGTAGAAGCCCGATCCCTTGAAGACGACGCCCACGCTGTTGAACTTCTTACGCAACGACCCTTGGCATTCAGGGCAGTCGGACAGGGAGCTGTCCGTGAACGACTGAACGATGTCAAAGGCATGTCCGCAGTCTTTGCAGGCATAGGCATATGTGGGCACTGGTGATCCTCCTCCGGGACGAACTACAGGTCCTGTGCTGCCAAGGCGGATTGTTCCGTCCATTAGCAGTCCCAGGGCCTGAGTGCCAATTCTATCATCCGGAGTCGGGGCCGCTACCACAAAATGTGGCGGAGTAGACAGGCCTGAAGCCCCGATCAATCGGCCGGAACCAGCCGGACGATCCGGTAGGGGGTAAGTGCCTCCGCCACCGGCTTGTCGAACGGTTCGGCCGGGATCGTCCCCGCGGCCAGCACTTCGTGGTCATATACGACGGCGACAGTCGGCGGACGCTGCCCATCGGCGTCGAGCTTGTCAAGGAGCCGATCGTAGTAACCGCCCCCTTGGCCGATACGGTTTCCGTCTTCATCGACAGCGGTGGCCGGGAGGAAGATTCCAGTGGCATCCCTGATGACGTCGCTGTCGAATCGTTCGCCCACCGGCTCGTCAATCGGTGCGTACTTTGAGCGGACAAAGGCCGTATCCGGTGTCCAATAGACCCAGCTCAGACGCCGTTCCGGTTCACAGACGGGAAGAAGGATCCTGTGGCCGGCGGCGTGGAGCGCCGCAAGCAAGGGCATTGTCGGCGGCTCGGCGGCTACTCCGAGATAGGCGGCAAAAGTCGACGGTTTCCCCCGGGCAACGGAATCCGCCCAGGAGAGGCCACCGAGGGCAATCCCGGTTCCAGCGTCAACCCGCTGTTGCCTTGTCAAAGTCAGCCGGCGCTTGCGGTAGTCCCGGCGGATATCGTCTTTCAAAGTCATTTTTGCTCCTGTTCACGCAGCTTTGCAGCTTGGGGAGGGGGAAGAAATAGTGGAGTCGCTTCTATCCGCACAGGTTCCTTTTGCCCAATGTCCAGCTCCTTCCGTTAGATTAGTCCGGTGACTTCCAACAACTGCACCGTCCGCAAGGCCGTTATCCCCGTTGCCGGACTCGGCACCAGGTTCCTGCCTGCTACAAAAGCCATGCCCAAAGAGATGCTCCCGGTAGTCGACAAGCCGGCCATCCAATATGTCGTCGAAGAAGCCGTGAGCGTGGGACTCAACGACGTCCTCATGATCACAGGCCGCAACAAACGTGCGTTGGAGGACCACTTCGACCGGGTACCGGCTTTGGAAGCGACCCTCGAGGCCAAGGGTGACACCACCAAGCTGGAGTCGGTGCAGGCTACCAGTAACCTCGGCGACATTCACTACGTCCGTCAGGGTGACCCCAAAGGGCTGGGACACGCAGTGTTGCGTGCAAAGCAGCATGTCGGGTACGAACCTTTTGCCGTTCTTCTCGGTGACGACCTTATCGACGCGCGGGACACACTCCTGAGCGACATGATCGAGGTCCAGCACAAAACCGGTGGTTCCGTTGTGGCCCTCATCGAAGTCGAGCCCTCCCAGATCAGCGCCTACGGCTGTGCGGACATTGAAGATATCGGCGAGGACGGCTACGTCCGCATCAAGCAACTTGTGGAAAAGCCCGCTGTCGATGAAGCTCCGTCCAACTTGGCCGTGATCGGCCGCTACGTGCTTCACCCCTCGGTTTTCGACGTTCTCGAGAAAACCGAACCGGGCCGTGGGGGAGAGATCCAGCTGACGGATGCGCTTCAAGTACTCGCTGCGGGCGACGGCGAAGGTAGCGGCGTCTACGGAGTCGTCTTCCGCGGCCGTCGATACGATACCGGGGACAAGCTCAGCTACCTCAAAGCCTGCGTCCAGCTTGCGTGCGACAGTGAGGACCTCGGGCCGGGCTTGCGTGAGTGGTTGCCTGGCTTTACTGCCGGCCTCAGCGAGTAGCTGCCCGTGTGGGGGTCGGCCATTTGGCCGGTGACGCTGGAGAGCGGCGACCTCATCTTGCGTCCCATTCATTTCCGGGACAAGAAGGAATGGACCGAGGTCCGCTCGCGCAATAGTGAGTGGCTGGCGCCTTGGGAAGCCTCCAACCCGGCCCCTGGCGGTCGCCTGCCGAACTACCGGCAGATGGTGGCTTCCCTGAACGCGCAGGCTCGGCAAGCCAGTGCCCTTCCGTTTGTGATCACGGAGCGCATTCCGGGGTTCCCGGAGCCCAGGATCGTCGGGCAGTTGACGGTCTCCTCGATTATGTGGGGATCGGCGATGACGGCCACCCTTGGCTATTGGGTCGACCAGGCCCGGGCCGGTCGCGGAATAGCGCCTACTGCGGTTGCCATGGCGACCGACCATTGCTTTGAGGCCCTTGGCCTTCACCGGATGGAGATCAACATCCGGCCCGAGAACGGGCCGAGCCTGCGGGTCGTTGAGAAGCTGGGATTCCGAGACGAAGGCCGCCGTGAGCGTTTCCTTCACATCAACGGCGAATGGGCTGACCATCGAAGCTTTGCGTTGACCTCGGAGGAGATCCCTGGGGGTTTGCTGGCTGCTTGGCTGAGACGCGGGGCCAACTAGTCCGCTGGGTGTACGAGAGTCGGTAAATCCATTGATTTGCCGACTCTCCGGCGACACACCGTGGGCAATGCGGCGGCCTCCGCGTATTTGCTTCTACGGTTTTGATTGTGGACTTCCCTCTCAGCAGCTCGGTGATATTGGTCATTGCTGTCGCGCTGTGGATTGTTTGGGTTGCGCCATACATACTGCGGAATCGTCACAACCACGTCCAAGTGGCCGGTGACATGCCAGCAGATGTGATCCACGAAGACGCTCATGAACCGCAAGCCGGGGTGGTTCTGTCAATCACCCCTCGGCAGGAGAAAGCAATGGAAACCATGCAGAGCACCGCAACCGCATTGCCCGAGGTATCGGCTGGCGCCGGCGAACGGCGTGATGCTGCATCGGACACAGCGGCCTTCAAAGTCAGATACGGGCGCTGCGCCCTTGCTCTCGCCGGTCTCCTCCTGTTACTCACGGCAGCCGTTTCCGGCGTGCTGCGCATTCTGGGCCTCGTTTCGGGCTGGGTGCCATTGGTATCCATCGTCGGCGTGGTCGGGACCGTCTTCCTGCTTCGCCGGCTGGCCATCAGGGACCGCAGAGCGAAGATGAACAGGGCCTTCCGCAACGCAATGGGCCCCACGGTTGAGAGCCCCAGCGTAGGTCCTCCGGCCTCGGACCGCCCGGCTACCAAGATCTTCGACGCCGAAGCCCATGCCCGGGAAGCGACCCGCCTTACCGCCGTCGAACTTCGTCAGGCTGCCCTCAATGTTGCCGTCGCCGCCGGCGACAACACTGTCCGGTTTACGGCGGAATCCAAGGAATCCGAATGGCAGCCGGTGGACGTTCCCAAACCAACATACGTCGACGCGGCCAAGGCGCCTCGGCCGGCACCAGAACCCCTCGACTTGCCTGACGCTCCCAAGCCTCTCGGCAAGCCGACATTGAAGCCGGCCAGCGTGCCGTCCGCGGCCCCGTCGGTCCAGGCGCAGCACGGCAAGCCTCAGAGCGCGCTCAGCAACCTCGACGACGTTTTGCAGCGCCGCCGGGCATAACCTCCCTTGGCTAGTGTCTGCGTCGCAGGTGGCACCGGACAGGTGGGCCGTGAAGTCGTCCGTTTGGCGCTCGACGCCGGACTAGGCGTGACGGTGCTGAGCCGCCGCCCGCCGTCGGGTACGTCATCGGTCCATCACGACGGCGCCCGCTACTTTCAGGCTGACGTCACCACAGGCAGCGGGCTGGCGGAAGCCCTGCAGGGGGCCGACGTCGTGATTGATTGCTTGGAAGGGCAGTTCGGGAAGGCCCGCAAGAATTTCGCCGACGGCGGCGCGCGCCTGCTCGCCGCGGCGGCCGATGCCGGCGTCCGCAAGGCGGTTCTCCTCTCCATCATCAACTGCGACCAGAGCAACGCGGCCTTTTACGTCTCCAAAGCAGATAAAGAACGGGTCTACGCGAATTCGGCGCTTGAGACGGTGGTTGTGCGGGCCACCCAGTTCCACAGCCTCGTGGCCGCGGTGTTCCAGGCCGGGGCGAAAGTCCGCCTCATCCCGGTCTTCAAGGGCGCACGCTTTCAAACGATTTCACCGTCGGATGTGGCGTCCGAGTTGCTTTCGGAGGCGCTCGGGGCGCCGTCTCCAGAGCGGCACCGGGTCCGGACCATCGGAGGGCCGGAGATCCGGACGATGCGCGACCTCGCTGGGATCTGGCGAAAATCTACCGGACATGGGCGGATCGTGGAGCTGCCGCTGCCCGGAGCGATGGGCAAATATCTTCGGAGCGGGCTGAATCTCATTCCGGAGCAGCGAATCGGAACCGAGAGATTCGAGGCCTGGTTGGCGAAGCGCGAAGAAAGTTTGTAGCCTAGGGTCTGGCAACGTTCAGTTGACCAGGGGCTATAGCTCAGTTGGTAGAGCGCTTCGTTCGCATCGAAGAGGTCAGGAGTTCGAATCTCCTTAGCTCCACAGGGAAGGCCCTTTGACCTGCGGAAACGCTGGGACGGAGGGCCTTTTTCGTTCCCCATTCTTGGAACTGCGTCACGCCACGCACTTTTTTGGCGCCCGGACTCCTCCGAAACCCCGGAATCCCGGGCTCGCAGTCCGTCGGGGGCGCCGAAAACCCGCTCGGCGTGACGCGGCCCGGTTCGCGTCAGATGATCCGCTCAGCCAGGGACACGATGATTCCCTCTGGACCTCGCACGTAGGCCATGCGCCAGGCTCCTTCGTACTGGCCGATGCCGCCGACCAACCCGTATCCCTCGGCGGCAAGCCGGTCGACGTGGGCCTGGAGATCGTCGACTTCGAAGGACAGGCTGCGCAGCCCTAGTTCGTTGGCCATGGCGGCAGGCGATCCCGGCTCGGGGTCCGGCCGGACGAAGCTGGATAGCTCGACCCCTGTTCCTCCGTCCGGTGTCCGCAACATGACGATCTCCGTGCGGGAATCGGGGATCGCTATGACCGTGTCGATGAATTCGCCCTCCACGAAGGTCCGGCCCTCGACCTCGAGGCCGAGCCCAACGAAGAACGCCGTCACGTGGTCAAGGTCTTGAACGGTGACACCGACGTGGTCGAACCGCATGATGCGCGACATGGGAAAGCCTCCAAAGTGTTCGTTTCACGGCCCAAGACGGAGCCTATCAAGCCTGCCGATTGGCTGGTACGGCCCGTGCGTAGGCTTGGGGGGTGACCATGCATGAGAACCAGCTCAGCCTCGGACGAACTGAAGCCGTGCGCCTGGTGCGGGGCCTGTTTCCTTCGGTCTCGGAATCGGAAGTGACCGCGGTCGAGAGTGCCGGAACGGTCAATTACCTGTACCGGGTGGGAACAGGGTGCGCCGCCAGGTTCCCAATGCAAGGCGGTGACGTTCGCGAAGTCCGCGAAGTCCTTCTCGCGGAACACTCTGCAATGCGCGAGTTCGCCGCAGTGAGCACCGTGCCGTCCCCTTTGCCTGTTGCGATTGGTGGGCCAAGCGGAGAGTACCCGTTACCCTGGTCTGTCCAAACGTGGATCGACGGCGAGATCGCGACCCCTGCCTCGGTCGCGGCGTCGACATCCTTCGCGGTGGACCTTGCGGCGCTCATCGCGAGCCTTCGGCAGGCGGACACAATGGGTCGCTCGTTCTCCGGCGAAGGCCGCGGCGGGGAGTTGGCCGCGCACGATCGGTGGATCGCGCATTGCCTGCAACAGAGCGAGGGGCTCTTGCCGGTGGATCGGCTCCGCCGGGCCTGGGCATCGCTCAGATCGCTGCCTCGTCACGGTGACGATGTGATGTCCCACAAGGATCTCATTCCCGGAAATGTGATCCTCAGGGACGGTCGCCTCGCGGGCATCCTCGACACCGGTGGCTTCGGTCCTGCCGATCCCGCGCTCGATCTCGTTGGCGCATGGCACATGCTCGACTTCGGCCAGAGGGACATTGTCCGCATCAATCTCGGGATCGGGGACCTGGAGTGGAGGCGGGGTGCCGCCTGGGCATATGAGCAAGCGATCGGGCTCGTCTGGTACTACGCCGAGTCGAATCCCACAATGAGCGCACTTGGACGGAGCACACTTGATCGGCTGCTCACGGATCCGCTCTTGGGGTTGTAGAACGGATGCCGCCGGTCATCTTCTGCCATGTCAGACTGAACGCATGTGCCCCCGTTACGTGAAGCCACTCGCTCTGTCCGACAGCGTTGACAGCGGGGGCCCGACGCCGTCCAGCGGCGCGGGCCGCCACTTCGCCCTCAGGCTCGACGACGGCTGGCTCAGGTTCCAGACGCGCCTCGCGATCCGTCGCGGTCGGGTGGAGACCGTCATCCCGTACACCGGGTACGGCACCACTTCCTGGGTGCGGGTGTTGGCGCGCATTGTCCGCAGTCAACCGCGGGACAGCGGGAGTGGTGATCAGGCAGGTGCGCTCAAACCGCTGCAGGACGGCATGCGCGGCTGGCGCAATTTCACGAGTGCGCCCGTGGCACACGCCGCCGTGCGGGTGACGATCGCAGGCACTGTCCATGACGTCGAAGCCGACCGCGGCGGCGTCGTCGACGCGCGTATCCCCGTAGCCCTCGACGCCGGCTGGCACACAATCACCATTGAATCCGGCGGATCCAGGATCGTGGAAGCCCCGGTGCAAATCATCGCGGACGACACAGACTTCGGCGTCGTCTCCGACATTGATGACACCGTGATGGTCACGGCGCTGCCTCGTCCATTCCTAGCCGCCTGGAACACGTTCGTACTCGACGAACACGCGAGGACCCCGACGCCGGGCATGGCTGTGCTGTACGAGCGGATCGTAAGGACGGTGCCCTCGGCCCCGGTGGTGTACCTGTCGACGGGCGCTTGGAACGTCGCTCCGACGCTGTCGCGCTTCCTGTCCCGAAATTTGTATCCCGCCGGTCCCAAGCTCCTGACCGACTGGGGTCCCACCCCGGACCGCTGGTTCCGCAGCGGCCAGGAGCACAAGCGGACCTCCCTGGAACGTCTCGCATCGGAGTTCCCGGGCATCAAATGGCTGCTGGTTGGCGACGACGGACAGCACGACGAGGCCATCTACGCAGAGTTCGCCCAACGCCATCCGCAGAACGTCAGGGCTATCGCGATCCGCCAGCTCTCCGCCAGTGAAGCGGTACTCGCTGGCGGGCGGTCGAAGTCCGCAGCTCAACCCACTCCGGGGATCCCTTGGATCTATTCTCCCGACGGTGCAGGGATGTCGGCCCAGCTAGAGCAGTTGGGCATTATCCGGCGAAGCGTCCGGCCCGCAGACATCCCGGAGACGGCATAAGGCTGCAGCTGATCGTCTTTGGTTCCAGTCCGGGCGCTGATAAACAGCCTATGGTTGGCAACTAGCGCCACGCGTACTATCGGAAGAGGGCAGACTCTCCACCACCATCATCCGGAGGTTGACGTGACAACTGCAATTATCGGAATCGGCAACGTCGGGTCCAGCGTCGCCCGCCATCTTGTTCAGGGCGGCGAGCCGGTCGTCTTGGCGGCCCGCGATCAATCCCATGCTGAATCGTTGGCCGCTGAGCTGGGTGCATTGGCTAGATCGGCGAGCGTCGCCGAGGCCGTGTCACAAGCTGATGCCGTCCTGATGGCCGTATGGCTGGACACTGAGAAGGAACTCATCTCCCAATTGTCGGAGGCGCTGGTCGGCAAGGTGGTAATCGACCCGACCAACCCGATCGGCCCTGACGGCCAGGGGGGCTACACCACTACGCTGCCGGAGGGCCAATCAGCAGCCTCGATCGTGGCAGGCCTGCTCCCTGACGGCGCGCATTTCGTGAAGGCCTTCGGTACGTTAGGTGCCGACGCGCTGGGTTCGGCAGCCAACCGGCCATCCGGGCGGGCCGTTCTGTTTTACGCAACCGACGACGACGCGGCGGCCGAAACGGTGGAAAGGCTCATTAGCGCAGCTGGTTTCGATCCGGTCAAGGCCGGGGGAATCGGGGCGGCCGGCAGGCTCGAGCTGATGCGGGGCGACCTTCACCAGAATGGCGGGCTGGGTGGAAGGCTTCTGAGCGCCGACGAGGCGCGTGCCGCCCTCTAGGGCTCGTCCTGGCTAGACGAAAACCGATAGCAGCAGGGTGAATCCGAATCCCACCACGGAAATTATGGTTTCCATAACCGACCAGGTCTTGATCGTCTGGCCTACTGTTAGTCCGAAGTATTCCTTGACCAGCCAGAAGCCCGCATCGTTGACATGGGAGAAGAACAGCGATCCTGCACCGATGGCGAGCACTACCAGCGCTAGCTGAGCCGGCGACAAGCCGGTTGCCAGCGGCGCGATGATGCCAGCGGCTGTCACTGTGGCAACAGTCGCGGAGCCAGTGGCGAGGCGAATCAGCACTGCGATGATCCAGCCCAGCACCAGGGCCGACAGGCTGGCAGCTACCGCGATCTTGGCGATCGCGGTTCCGGTACCGCCGTCGACGAGTACCTGCTTGAAGCCGCCCCCGGCGCCGACGATAAGCATGACCCCGACAATCGGCAACAGGCTCTCGCCGATCTTCTTCGTCAGGATGGAGGCCGAGAAGCCGACCCGTGTACCGAATGTCACCATTGCCAGAAGCACGGCCACGAGCAGGGCAAAGACCGGATCGCCAATGAAGTCCAGGAAAGGACGGAGCGCGGCGCTCTTGTCCATCCAAATGTCTGCCCCGGCTTTGATCAGCATGAGCACCAACGGCGACAACAGGGTCACCAAGGTCCAAGCAAAGGACGGGCTGCGCGTTGCTTGCGGATCCTGCGCCTTGCCTACCGGCGCGTCGCCGTGTGAACTGGCGGCTTTCGCGCCGGGGCCTTGCGATCTGGCCGTCTCGGCGTTCTCGCCGGCTCCAACGGTAACGGCGAGGCCAGCGCCTGCGGCTCCGATCGGCACGATCCGTGCGGCGAGACGGCCAAAGAGGGGACCTGCGATGATCACGGTCGGAATGGCTATTAGCAGGCCAAAGGCAAGAGTCA
This sequence comes from Arthrobacter sp. FW306-2-2C-D06B, assembly GCF_021789175.1. NCBI lineage: Bacteria > Bacillati > Actinomycetota > Actinomycetes > Micrococcales > Micrococcaceae > Arthrobacter > Arthrobacter sp. FW306-2-2C-D06B. Next base: position 3,360,540 of record NZ_CP084560.1, on the reverse strand, counting down.
CACCGACATTGGCGTGCAGGATGCCGATCGCGGCCAACGGGCCCGGATGCGGCGGGATGAACCCGTGGAGCACCGACAAGCCGGCCAGAGCCGGAATGCCAAGACGCATTGCCGGGCCCTTGGAGCGGTGCACAGCGAGCATCACCACGGGAATGAGTAGCACGAGCCCGATCTCGAAGAACATGGGGATGCCGATGATGCCGGCGATGAGAGCCATCTTCCAAGGCAGCGTTGCGGGCCGACCATGGAGAAGCGTGTCCACGATCTTGTCCGCGCCGCCGGAATCGGCCAACAGCTTGCCCAGCATAGCTCCCAAAGCGATGAGCACACCGACGTACCCCAGCACGCCGCCGACGCCGTTTTCGTAGGAAGTGGTCACCTTGTCCAAGGCGATACCTGAGGCGATGCCGACGAAGAGGGCCCCGATGCTCAAAGCCAGGAAAGCGTGCATCTTTGCCCAGACGATCAGCAACACGACTATCGCGATGCCAATGGCCGCCACCACAAGTACTTGTGTGTCATGGCCGGTCCACGGTTGATGCATCGCGTCAGTGGTGGCGTCCGTGGCGACCCCGGCAAGAGGCCTGCTGAGGATGGAGATTCCGTTCATGGTTCTCGTCCTGTTCCGCTCGGCCGCAGGCCGAACTTGTCCATGATTTGTTGGGCAATCACACCTGGAGCCGGGCCAACGTCGATCCGGATTCCCGGCTCACCCGGGGACAGTTCCTCAAGGTCCGCGAACTGACTCCCCAACATACTGGCGGGCATGAAATGGCCGTGGCGTTCGGCAAGCCGTGCGCTGATGGTCTCGGGCGTCCCGGACAGAAAAACGAAGACGACGCCTGAACCCCGGCGATTGATGATGTTTCTGTATGACCGTTTGAGCGCCGAACAAGTGATGACGCCGTTTTCCCCCTGATCCAGCCTCCGGTCGACCCACTCGGCGACCTTCTCCAGCCAGGGATATCTGTCCTCATCCGTGAGCGGATGTCCCGCAGCCATCTTGTCGATGTTTGTTTGGGGATGCAAGGCATCGCCTTCCTCGAAGGCCCAGCCGAGCCGACCCGCCAAGAGAGCGGCAACCGTGGACTTGCCGGAGCCCGAAACGCCCATGACAACCAGCACAACCGGTTCGGCCAGAGGGGGTGTCGCCATGTCAAGAGGGTCCATGGTGCCCATCTTGGCAGCACGTGGGCCTCTGTGCCATAGCGAATCGCAGCGGCTCTCTTGGCGGCCAGCGCCGGAAATGCTTCCGTCAACGGCATATACAAAGCATACTGATGATCTACTCAAGGAGGAGGGTCATGTCAGCAGTGAGAGGTGCAACACGCGACGTCATCGAAACGAACATCCCCGGCCGAATGGATCGCCTCCCTTGGTCCAGATGGCATTGGATGATCGTCATCGGTCTCGGCACCGTCTGGATCCTGGACGGACTCGAGGTCACCATCGTTGGGGCGATCGGTGACAGCCTCACGCAGCCGAATGGCGGTCTTGGCATGTCCACGGCGGACATCGGCGTGGCCGCCGCGGTCTATGTATCCGGCGCCTGCGTCGGGGCCCTCGTTTTTGGGCATCTCACGGACAGGTTCGGGAGAAAGAAGCTCTTCCTGCTCACCCTCGGGCTGTATCTGCTTGCCACCGTAGCCACGGCGTTCTCCCTCAACCCGATGTGGTTCTTCATTTGCCGCTTCTTCACCGGAGCGGGCATTGGCGGGGAATACGCTGCGATCAATTCGGCGATAGACGAGCTCATCCCGGCCGCACGTCGCGGCATCGTGGATTTGGCCATCAACGGCTCTTTCTGGCTGGGGACCGCCTTCGGCGCCTCTCTCTCGGTTCTACTGCTCAATCCAGCCTTCTTCGCGCCCGGCATCGGGTGGCGTCTCGCATTCGGGCTGGGAGCCTTTCTCGGCCTGCTGATCCTGCTCGTGCGGCGCAACGTGCCCGAATCGCCCCGTTGGATGTTCATCCACGGGCGGGACAAAGAGGCGGATCAGCTCGTCCGCAAGATCGAGGACGACGTGGAGGAGGCCACGGGGGAGAAGCTGTCTGATGTCCACGAGACGCTCAAGGTCCGTCAGCGCAAATCAATCGGCTTCGGTGTCATCATCAAGACGGCGGTCCAGCGCTACCCAAAGCGGGTCGTCCTGGGCCTGTCGCTCTTCATTGGCCAGGCGTTTCTCTACAACGCAGTTTTCTTCACTTACGCGCTTGTGCTGACAAAATTGCTGAACGTCCCCAGCGACCTTGCCCCATGGACGCTGGTTCCGATCGCCGTCGGTAATTTCCTTGGCCCGCTCGTCTTGGGCCGCTTCTTCGACAGCGTCGGGCGCCGCACGATGATCTCCGGCACTTACATCGCGTCAGGTGTCCTGCTTGCCGTCACGGCATTCGTCTTCGCCAGCGGAGCGCTTGATGCTTTCTGGCTCACCGCCTGCTGGATGGTGATCTTCTTCTTCGCTTCCGCCGGCGCCAGCTCTGCGTATCTGACAGTGAGCGAAATCTTCCCAATGGAGACTCGGGCCATGGCCATCGCGTTCTTTTACGCCGTGGGCACCGGACTGGGTGGCATCATCGGCCCCATCCTGTTCGGTAGGTTCGTTGGAGAGGGAATCCAGTCCGTGGCCTTCGGCTATGTCATCGGCGCCGTGCTGATGGTCGCCGCCGGCGTCGTCGAGATCGTGTTCGGAGTTGAGGCCGCAAGACGGTCGCTGGAAGACATAGCTGCCCCGATCACTGCCCAGACGGAGGGAGCGCCGGCCTGACGACGGCTCAGTCCGAGCCCTTGCCGATCGCGGATAGGAGCGGCAATTCTCGAACGGCACCGGAGGCGGCAATCCAGCAAGCCGAAATCACGACGCCGGAGCTCGCCGCGGCGAGTACGGCACCGGTCGGAAGGAACAGGGCCAGAACACCGGCCAGAGCAGCGCCGATCGGGTCGATACCCCACGTGAGGACCCTGCTGGCGGATGAGAATCTTCCGAGGGCTTCGTGGGGAATAAGAAGCTGTTTGAGTGTTTCGGTTCCGGTGATGTTGACCATCACGCAAGACGCCCAGAAACCGAGCGAAAGCCCGAGGAGAAGTACGTTCGCGACATCTTGTCCGGGCGTGAGTAAAAGCATGCCGAGGCCTGCGAGAGCTGGGAGCATGAAGGTTGCCATGAGTGCCCGGACAGGCTGAAAGCTGTCCCAGACCCAGGGTGCGGCCATCATGGAGAGCAGGCCGATGATTCCACCGATAGCTCCAGCGATTCCGATCTCGGCTGGCGTCATGGATCCAGTCCGCAGTGCATGTGTGACATAGACCGACTGGATCGCCGTGGTGAATAGGTTGAAATGGGCAATCGACAAGGTGACTGGCCACATCACGCGATCCCGTACGAGAATTGCGAATCCTGAACCCAGCGACAAGAAATATCCCCTGAAAGTGAAAGTCTCCGGTGGCGCCTGTCGCTCTTCCCGGATCCGGCCAACCGCCAGCGCTGACACCAGGTAAGTGAGCGCATCCGACATCGCGCTGAGGACCAGTGCTCGAAGTCCCGACATCAGGGACATGAACCGCGTCCTGCGCCTTGTCGGTCCAGGGTCCAAGCAGTCCGAGAAAGACCACGGTTCCCAGTCCTGCTGACGTGTTGATCCACGCGACGTCCGAGGCGGAAGAGTCAAGGATCTGGAGCGCCACGATGGGAATCGCGAACAGGGTGAGCTGGCTTCCGAAGATCGATACGGCTTCGCTCCACCACAGTGTGCTGAAGTCGCGATTCCAGAGCTTGGCGGAGCTGCGCTCTATTTGATCAGTCATGATAGGTCCCCTGTCCGTGTTTGAGACGCTAGGGGCACTGCTCTTGCGAAACAAACCAGTCGAGCCGATTTCTAGCCGGTCGGCGCTCCTCCGCTGGCGCCCAGCCGTCCACAGAAAAGACGCGGCGGGCCGCCGGAACCCGGGCGCTCCGGGATCTACGTTTGTCGGCGGTTGGTGTGGAAGCCGTGCTGCTGGGTCTTGCCGATGGGCTTTTAGTCGGCATGGCAACCACTACACCGGAAAATAGCGAAAACCGTGGCATGGCACATCGTGCTCTGGGTTACTGTGTTGGCATGTGGAAGGCAGAGCCCGGCAAAGGTAGTACATGGCCGACAGAAATGCGGATCGCAGTAGACCTGCACAATCCGGAACTGCTGAGGCTTTTGTATGCACGTGATGCTTGGCGTCTCGATGCATCTGAGGATATCCCCGGGCTTGGCCCATCTCCGGCTCCTGTTCAGATCACTGACGCCCAGAGATCCGCCTTCGCAAAGGATTGGAGCGGACACTGGTCTGAGCTGAGGTCCTGGCTTTTTGAGTTGGAAGATTTGAAGAGCACACAAGGGATTGAGAAGTTCACCGAAAAGATCGCTGCGCCGCCTATTTGGTACGATGTGCTCCACGGTGACCTGTTCCCGGAAGAAGACTTTGAAATTTGGCGCGCCGGGCTGCGAAGCTTCCATATCGACCCGCTGGACGAACAACCCGAACGGAAGAGCTTTGACGCCTTGAAACGTGCCTGGAAAAGGGGACTGACAAATATTCTCGTCTTGCCTTACGAGAGCCCTGTTTCGCGAGTGCTTTCCCCCCACACAATCGAAATAGACTTCGCGACGTACGCTGAGCCCGAGCTATTTGATAGCGCTCTGGATCATTTTTCCGCTAACTGAAAATTCGCCGGAAAAAAGAATGCAGGGAAGCTTTCGCTTCCCTGCATTCTTTTCGCCGTGATTGGTTATCCGTAGGCGGCGGTTGGCCCTCCGGAGTAGCAGGCCGAACCGTCATTGAGAATGACGTATGAGGAGATGGGGACGACGGCGACTCCCGGTCTACAACGCCCACAACGCCGCCGACGAACTCTGCTGGGCCGGCTCCAGGGGCGGGGGCTGCTCCGCGCGGCCGGGAGGCGCCACGACGTACCCCTATGACGGTAACGGCCCGGTCTTCGCCAATCGAAATCACAAGTTGCCAATATTTGGCAATCGGTTGTCAATCGAGTGCCAAGCTGGCTAGACTCGAGGTGAACGCATGCCCGTGAACTACCACTTGGCGCCATATGCCGCCGTGCGGGCGAACGGATCCAAAGGAGATTTTCGTGACTGAAACCAATGCCGTGTGGAGCCTGTCCGGTTTCGGCGACGAAGTAGATCCCGATCCTGCGGTCCAGGCCGCCGTGCTGCTGGCCCTCGGTGCCAGCCATATCGAAGTGCGCAGCGCATGGGGCACCAATGTCTCTGAACTCGCGCCGGAAGCAGTCGAGCGGCTCAAGGCCATCCTGGACGGGAAGGGCCTGAAGGTTTCCGCGGTCGCGAGTCCCATCGGCAAGATCGACGTCAGTGTTCCCGTGGAGCACGAGCTCGCCCGGCTGCGGCAAATCATTTCGGTGGCCAAGGGCCTCGACACCAAATACATCCGCATCTTCTCCTTCTACCGGGCCGAAGGGCAGAGCCACGAAGACATCCGCGACTCAGTGATGGAGCGCCTGACCGCACTCACGAACGAAGCGGCCGCGTCCGGCGTCGTACTCCTGCACGAAAACGAAAAGGGCATATACGGCGACACGCCCGAGCGAGTCGTGGACATCATGGAGACCGTCGATTCACCCGCCCTGCGCGTCGCGTGGGACAGTGCCAATTTTGTCCAGGTGGGCGTCAAGCCGTACACGGAGGCTTATGCCGTACTGCGCCCCTACCTCGTGTACTTCCAGGTCAAGGATGCAGTCGCCGGTACAGGTGAGGTGGTGCCTGCCGGTGAAGGCGACGGCGAACTGGACGCTACCATCGCCGCGCTCCAGGCCGACGGCTTTGCCGGCTTTGCATCCCTTGAACCGCATCTTGCAAGCGCCCACGAACTTGGCGGATTCTCCGGGCCCGTCGCCTTCGGCGCCGCCGCGCGCGCGTTTGCGGCACTCGCAGCCAAGAACGGTGTTGCCCTCGCCTGAGGGCCTGTAGGTTCAAAGGAAAACATCTTTCGAGGGAGAAGAATGCCTACAGCAGCAGTCATCGGTTGCGGCGATGTATCGAGCGTGCACTTCGGAGCGATCGCCAAGATGGACGACGTTGAACTGGTGGCAGTCTGTGACACCGACGCCGGACGCCTCCAGGCGGCAACGGACGCCTACGGCGTGGCGGGGTACGCGGACTACCTGAAGATGCTCGATGCGGTGAGGCCCGACGTCGTGCATGTCTGCACTCCGCACCACCTGCATGCCTCACTGGCTGCGGACTGCCTTGAGCGCGGGGTTAGCGTGATTGTCGAGAAGCCGCTCGCCCACACTCTCGAAGAGGGTCGGCGGCTGGTCGAGGCGGCGGAACGGAGCACGGCGAAGATCGCAGTGTGTTTCCAGAACCGCTACAACGCGACGTCGCAGGCCATGCGGAGACTGCTCGACGACGGCGGACTGGGCCAGGTTCTCGGCGCCTCGGCAACCGTGATGTGGCACCGGACGGCCGAGTATTACCGTGACAGGCCGTGGCGCGGCACCTGGGCTGAAGGGGGCGGTGGCCTCATGATGAACCAGGCCATCCACACGGTAGACCTGCTCCAGTGGTTGGTAGGTGACGTTACCAAGGTCGAGGGTCACGCCTCCACCCGCTCCCTGGGCGGCGTGATCGAGGTGGAGGACACGGCGGAATTCATGGCCGGGCACTCCAACGGTGCTACCAGCGTCTTCTACGCCACCCTGGCCAACGCAAGCAACGCACCTGTGACGCTGGACATCGTGACCGAAAAGGCCACCCTCAGGCTCAGGGGCGACCTTGTTGTCAGCTACGCCGACGGCACCGTGGAAACCATCCCGGAGCGTGACTTGGAATCGGGCGGGCGCGCATATTGGGGCGTATCGCACGAGCTCCTCATCAAGGACTTCTACGCCAAGCTCGGGGATCCTGCGCCGTTCTGGATCAGCCCGGCGGAAGCCGAAAAGTCACTCAGGATCGTCAAAGAGATCTATGCCCAAAGCTACCCGGAGATTTCCGGGCAAGTGGGCTAACCACCCGGCCCACGAAGGCCCGGAACAACGGAGGACAAAATGGCAAAAATCGGCGTACAGGCAATGATGCTGAAGGGCAGTTTTGCCGAAGCCGGGGCGTTTGAAACGCTTCGCAAGGTCAGCGCGATCGGGTACAACGCCGTCGAAATCTCCCAGATCCCGATGACACCGGAAAACGTTGCCGATCTGGACCGTTCCCGCAGCGAACTTGGCATGGACGTCGCGGCGCTTTCGGTCGCCATGGAGACGCCCAAAGGCACGCCGGGGGAGTCCCTCAAGGACCACTTCGACAAGATCGTTGACGACGCAAAGCGACTTGACACGCACCTCCTGCGGATTGGCATGATGCCGTTCCCGGCCATGAAGTCGATCGACGCCGCGGTGGACTTCGCGAAGCGGGCCAACGAATACGCTGAACGCCTGCGGGAACACGGCATCGGCCTCTACTACCACAACCACCACATCGAGTTCGCCAAGTTCGACGGCAAATACATGCTGGACATCATTGCCGAAAACTCCCCGGCCATGGGCATGGAAATCGACGTGCACTGGGTGCAGCGCGGCGGCCTGGACCCTGTCCGGACCCTGGCAAAGTACGCCGGACGCACTGCCATGGTGCACCTGAAGGACTACCGGATCGGTGAGATGCCGGAGGAGGCCTTTGGGCTCCTGGAATCAGGGAACATCGCGGGCTTCATGGCCGAGTTCAAGAACGTGGTCCAGTTCGCCGAAGTGGGGGAAGGCAACCTTGACTTCCCGTCCATCATTCCGGCGGCCCAGGCTGCCGGCGCGGAGTACCTGCTCGTGGAGCAGGACGAGCTCTACGGCCGCACGGTGTGGGAAGCGCTGCAGACTTCCTACGACAACCTGGTGGCCATGGGCCACGCCGACCTCTTCTAATCCCTCAACAACGGAGATCCACTCATGAGCAAGAAAGTACGCCTTGGCATCATCGGCCTGGGCCAGCAGGGCGGCACGTACGCCAAATTCATCACTGACGGCCTGGTCCCGAACATGGTGATCGGCGCTATCTGCGACACCGATCCTGCAAAGAAGGAAATGGCAGCTTCGCTGTACCCCGACGCGCCTTTCTACGACGACTACATTGCGATGCTCGAAAGCGGCGACGTCGACGCGATTGTCACGTGCGTGCCCCACTACCTGCACCCGGAAATGGGCATCGAATCCCTCAAGCGCAACATCCACGCGCTTGTGGAGAAGCCCGCCGGCGTCTACACGAAGCAGGTCAAGGAGCTCAACGAGTTCGCGGCCTCCAAGCCCGAGCTTTCCTTCGGCATCATGTTCAACCAGCGCAACAACCCGCTTTACAAGAAGCTCAAGGAGATCGTAGACAACGGCGAGATCGGGGCCATCCGGCGCACCAATTGGATCATCACCAACTGGTGGCGTCCTCAGGGCTACTACAACTCCAGCGAATGGCGCGCAACGTGGGGCGGCGAAGGCGGCGGCGTCCTGGTCAACCAGGCACCCCACCAGCTCGACCTGTGGCAGTGGATCTGCGGCGTGCCGAAGTCCGTCTACTCCAAGGTGGCGTACGGATTCCGCCGGGACATCGCCGTCGAAGACGAGGTCACCGCCGTCGTGGACTACGGCAACGGCGCCACCGGCGTTTTCGTTACGGCCACGCACGACCTCGTGGGCACGGACCGCTTCGAGATCCTGGGCGACCAGGGCAAGATCGTGGTGGAAAACAGCAAGACCGCCACAGTGACCCGCCTGGTCAAGCCCGAGCGCGAGCTCAGCGACGGAATGGACATGGACGATGTCCGCAAACTCTTCATGGGCGAATTGAAAGCCGAGGACTACTACACCACCGAAGTCATCGAGTTCGAGTCGGCCTGGGGCGGACAGCACGCAGGCGTCCTGGAGAACTTCGCGGCCAAGATCCTGGACGGCACTCCGCTATTGGCACCCGGCTCGGACGGCATCAAGGGCGTCCGCCTGGCCAACGCCATCCACCTGTCGAGCTGGACCGGCAGGGAAGTCCCCCTGGACTTCGACGAGGACGAGTACATGCGCGAGCTCAACCAGCGCATCGCCGAAGAAGGCAAGTTCGCCGAGCGCTCGTAAATCAGCGGGGCACTCAAGCGGGGCACTCAAGCGGGGCATATAAGCAGGGCGGTCGCCGGCCGAACGGTTTGGCAACCGTCCTGCTTTTGTTGCCAAGCCGGATTACGATGGAGCCGTGACTGAAGCGACGAAATCCGGAGCAGCAACCTTCCCCGCCAAGCGTGGCCGCGGGGAGAAATCCTCGCCCACCATCTACGACATCGCGAGGCTCGCGGGAGTCAACCCATCCACGGTTTCGCGCGCGTTGAGCAAACCCGGCAGGGTCAGTGCCAAGACCCAGAAGATCATCGAGGATGCCGCCGAGCAGCTGAACTACCAGGTGAACCCTTTCGCCCGGGCACTTCCCACCGGCCGTACCCAGACGATCGGACTGATCGTCGCGGATATCACCAACCCGACGTTCTTCGACATCATCCGCGGTGCGGAAACCACGGGGTCCGCCCGGGACTACACCCTGGTGCTGGCCGAGTCCGCAGAGTCGCCCGAAACCGAGTTGATTGCGGCCCGCAGGATGTTGAGTACAGTCGACGGTCTCATTTTGGCGAGTCCGCGCATGGACGACGAAAAGATCCGTGCCTTGGCCGCAGACAAGCCGGTGGTCGTGATCAACCGCGAAATAGAAGGAGTGCCATGCGTGGTCCCGGACGTCAACAAGGGGATTAGCCAGGCCGTGCGGAGCCTAGCCGCCAACGGCCACCAGCAGCTCGCTTATGTTGCGGGGCCGCCGCAGTCCTGGATGTCGCGCCGCCGCTGGGAAGGCGTCCAAGCCGCCTGCGATTGGTACAAATTGGGGTCGGTCCGCTTGGAATCGTCCAAGCCAACCGTCGACGGCGGCCGCCAAGTAGCGCGCGACGTCCTGGCGAGCGGTGCGACGGCGGTGATCACCTACAACGACCTCCTCGCCATAGGCCTCATGCAGGAGCTTCAGGCCGCCGGCATGCACGTCCCGGATCAGATCAGCATTGTCGGTTTCGATGACATCTTCGGGGCAGACTTCACGACGCCGGCCCTCACCACCGTGAGGTCGCCGTTGGGGGAGTGCGGTTCCCGCGCTGCCGCCCTTCTGTTGGACATGCTGCTCGGCCAGGATGGGCCCGCGGGAGCAGTTCGCGTGGACACGGAGCTCGTGGTGCGCGGCTCCAGCGGACGGCTCATCGCGTAGCTTCAAGCGATCCCCGGGGGGAGTTGCAACGACATGGCAATAGTTGGCAACCGGTTGACAGATTGATTCTTCCGACTGAAAATTGACCTATGTCACAGTCGATCGCAGCCAATCCTGACCGGCTCCTGCCCGCGGATCCCGGGACGCGCAGCATTGCGCGCTCCCTGCTGGAGCGCGTCCAGGACCTGCCCATCATCTCTCCGCACGGCCACGTTGACGCCGCCGTCATCGAGCACAACACGCCGTTCCCTGATCCGGCCGCGCTCCTGGTCAGCCCGGACCACTATGTCACCAGGCTGATCCACGCCAGCGGAGTCCCCATGGGAAAGCTGCTCTCGGGAGGCGCCAACCACTCCGAATCGCGGGAGATCTGGCGGACTTTCGTCCAGGCGTGGCCCCTCTTCGAAGGCACTGCCTCCGGGTACTGGTTGCGTACGCAGTTCGACAGCGTGTTCAAGCTTGGCGCGGACCTTGGCGAGATGCCTGCCGACGCCAGCTACGACGCCATTGCCGCCAAGCTCGTCGAGCCTGATTTCCGTCCCCGCCAGCTCTTCAAGGACTTCAACATCGAAGTCCTCGCCACCACGGACGATCCACTGGACAGCCTGGACAGCCACAAGGCCATCGCCGATGACCCCTCCTTCAACGGCCGCGTGCTGCCGACCTTCCGTCCGGATGCCTACCTGAACATCGCCCACCCGGCGTGGAATGCCAACGTTGAGCGGCTTGTCGATTCCGCCGGCGACGGCGCAACCGGTTACACCGGCTACCTCAAGGCCCTGGAAAACCGCCGTCGTTATTTCGTGGACCATGGTGCGGTGTCCGCGGACCACGGCGTCCTCACCCCGGCGACCCTCAAGCTGGACCGGAGCGAAGCCGAGCGGATCTTCGAGCTTGCGCGCGCCGGCAAGGCCACGGCCGAGGACCGCAACACCTTCGAAGCCCACATGATGTACCAGATGGCCAGGATGTCCGTCGAAGACGGCCTGGTCATGACGATCCATCCGGGTTCCTTCCGCAACCACCACCAGCCCACCTTCGACGCCTACGGGGCGGACACCGGCCACGACATCCCGTTCGCCACCAACTACACCGAAGCCATCCGGCCCTTGCTCCGGGACTTCGGCACGGCCAAGGACTTCCACCTGGTGCTGTTCACGCTGGACGAGACGGTGTTCTCCCGCGAACTCGCGCCGCTGGCTGGGTTCTACCCCTCCGTGTACCTCGGCGCTCCGTGGTGGTTCCTCGATGCACCGGATGCCATGCTCCGCTTCCGCTCCGCCGTTACCGAGACAACCGGCTTCTCCCGGTCCTCGGGCTTCATCGACGATACCCGTGCGTTCTGCTCCATCCCGGCCCGGCACGACGCCTCCCGCCGGATCGAAGCATCCTTCCTCGCCCGTCTCGTAGCCGAGCACCGTGTCAGCGAAGACCGGGCCCATGAAATCATCGTCGACGTGGTCGACTCCTCACCCCGAAGGGTCTTCAAGCTGTGAGCAACGAACCCGGGCAAACTGCGGATCTTCCCCGCTTGAGCCGTGCCGTCAAGCCCATCGGCAAAGCCCCGGTGCGCATTGTGCACATAGGACTGGGAGCCTTCCACCGATCGCACCAGGCGTGGTACACCCAGCATGCCGGCGACTCGGTGGAGTGGGGCATCGCCTCCTTCACGGGCCGCCGCCCGGATGCCGCCGAAGTCCTGGCCGCCCAGGACGGCCTGTTCACCGTGGTGGAGCGTTCGGATGCGGGTGATTCTTTCGAAGTCATCGGCAGCATTGTCGAGGCAGTCGACGGTGCCGACGTCGAGCGTTTTGTCGAGCTTGTCGCCGCGTCACTAACCTCCGTCATCACGCTCACCATCACCGAAGCCGCCTACCGGCTTGGGGCCGGCGGCAAGTTGGACAACCAGGCGCCCGACGTCGTCGCGGACCTCGCCGTGCTCTCTGGCGGTTCTGCTTCGGGCAAGCCGACGACGCCGCTGGGCCGCCTGGTGCTGGGCCTCGCTGCGCGCCGCGACGCCGACGCCGGTCCACTCGCCGTCGTCTGCTGCGACAACCTCTCCAACAACGGGACCGTCGCAAGGAGCGCCGTGGTGGGGATGGCCAAGGCGTTCGACGCCGGACTCGCTGCCTGGATCGACGCCAACGTCAGTTTCGTCAGCACTTCCGTTGACCGCATCACGCCGCGGACGACGGAGGCCGATATCGACGCCGTGGCCGCCGCCTGCGGATATCGCGACGAATCGCCCGTGGTCGCCGAGCCCTTCCGCAACTGGGTCCTCAGCGGGGACTTTCCCGCGGGACGCCCGCATTGGGAAGACGCGGGCGCCGTTTTCGTGGACGAGATCGAGCCGTACGAGAACCGCAAGTTATGGCTTCTCAACGGCGCACACTCGCTCCTCGCCTATGCCGGCCAGTTGCGCGGACACAAGACCGTGGCCGAAGCCCTCGCCGACGATTTCTGTCGACGGTCGGTGGAGGACTTCTGGGACGAGGCCGCTGCCAACCTGCACGGTGAGGACTTGCGCATCCCCGAGTATCGGGCTGCCCTGCTGGAACGCTTCGGAAATTCCCGGATCGCCCACCATCTGGCCCAGATAGCCATGGATGGAAGTGCCAAGCTGCGCATGCGGGCGCTGCCTGTGCTCCGCGCCGAGCGCGCCGCCGGCCGGAGCGGTCAGGCTGCTGCGCGGATGATCGCGGCCTGGTCTGCCTACACCGCCACGGCGGCAGGCCTCCAGGATCCGCTGGCGGCGGACATCGCTGCGGCGAACCTCCTCACGGGACGTGCCCGGCTTGAGGCTCTGCTCGGCCTCGTGGATCCGGAATTGGTTGCCGACGCGGCGATCGTGGACCTCGTTGAGGGTTTGGCCGAGTCCTTCGCGGTCGCTGGAAACCTCAGCTAGTCCGACACGCATTTCCGACGCGCCCGTTGCCTTCCACGTGAAGGCAACGGGCGCCCTCGTTTTGGCCCTGACAAGTGAGCGAGCGTTCGGCAGGACCGCGATATATGTGAGCGAGCGTCTGTCGGACACCCGGTGTATGTGAGCCGGCGTTGGGCAGGACTGCGCCCGCTCACCTTTACGGCACTTCCCCCCTGACGCTCGCTCACCTTTACGGCACTTTCCCCCTGACGCTCGCTCACCTTTACGGCACTTTCCCCCTGACGCTCGCTCACCTTTACGGCACTTCCCCCTGACACTCGCTCACCTTTGACGAATCCGGCCTGAAGTGGAAAGTTCTATGGAAACATTTGGCAACCGCTTGCCGAATGATTGCCCGGGTGATTAGAATTACATAAAGCTTCAACAATTTCAGGCCTGATTCGGCCGAAGCTTTTCCATCATCGCAAGCCGGAACGTGGGGTACCGGCAAGGGTAAAGGAGCCCGCAATGAACAAGCTCAGCAAACTCAGCATCCTCGGCTATGGGGCTGGCGACGCCGCCAACAACCTTGCCTTCACTACTGCCACCATGTTCCTCCTTGTCTACTACACCGACGTCGCGGGCATATCCGCGGCGGCCGCCGGCACCCTGTTGCTTACCGTGAGGATCTTCGACGCTTTCGCCGATGTCTTCGCCGGACGACTGGTTGACCGCGCCTACAGCAAGCGCTTCGGAAAATTCCGCCCGTTCATCATGTTCGGCTCGATCCCATTGCTGCTTCTGAGCGTCGCAGCCTTCTCCATTCCGCGGGTCGGCGAAACAGGGATGTTGCTCTACGCCTACGTGACATACGCGGCCCTGGGCCTGGCCTACTCGCTGGTGAACATCCCATACGGTTCGCTGGCCGGCGCGATGACCCAAGAGCCAGGGGAGCGAGCCAAGCTGGGCTCCGCCCGCATGGTCGGCGCACTTTTGGTCAGTTCTGCGTTGGGCATCTTCGTTGCTCCGCTCATCAAACCCGGCGCAAACCTGCAGTCCACGTTCACCATCATCACCCTGGTCTTCGTCGTGATCGGCGCAGCGCTGTACTTCTTCACGTTCCTGACCGCCAAGGAGCGGGTCCACCGTGCGGTACCCAAGGTTTCCTTCAAGCAAAGCATGGCGACACTCAAGACAAACCGTCCCCTGCTTATGCTGTGCCTGAGCTCCTTCCTCTTCCTGACCGGCTACATGGCGCTGTCTTCGGTGCAGCTGTACTACTTGCGCGACGTCCTCGGCCGGCTGGATCTCTACGCGGTCCTCTCCATCGTCCAGCTGGTGGTGACCTTTGCCCTCGCTCCGCTCATGCCGAGGCTGGTCCGAAACTTCGGCAAGAAGACCATCTATGTGGCTGCCGGTTTCCTCGCCATCATCGGTGGCGCAATCGTCTTCTTTGCTCCGGCCTCCATGGTCTGGGTTGGATTTTCCGGTCTGCTCTTGAGCATGCTTGGCGTCATGGCCGTCAATATCGTGGTGTGGGCCCTGGAGGCGGATACCGTGGAATACGGCGAATGGAAGACCGGTGTCCGGACTGAGGGCATCACCTACGCACTGTTCTCCTTCACCCGCAAGACGGGCCAAGCCGTCGGCGGCGCCCTTGCCGCATACGCGCTCGCGGCCGGCGGCTACAAGTCCGGCACTACACACAGCACCGAATCCCTGCAGGCCATCCAGTTTGCCGCAGGCGCGCTGCCCGCCATTATGACCATCCTCGCGATTGTCGTCATGGCCAAGTACAAGTTGACTGACGCATTCCACGCCCAGATCCTGGGCGAGATCAAGGCCCGCCGTTCCCTGGAAACATCCGGCGAGGAGCCATTTAGCGAGGAGGGTGCAGCCGCAAGCCCCGCCGAGCGGGCCGCAGCGGAAACCGCTGGGCCAGAAAAAATCTCGACGAAATAATACTGCAACCGGTTGCCAATAATTGTCATCCATCCTAAGATCGTCTTTACCCGCCCTGTGGTGCACGTCGCATCCGGGCCAGGCCAGCCCTCGATCAGCAACCCTGAAAGGACCAGCTGTGAAAATCATTGCCGCTGAAGTCTTCGTGACCAGCCCTACCCGGAACTTCGTGACCTTGCGGATCACCACCGAGGACGGCGTGACCGGCATCGGCGACGCGACCCTTAACGGCCGTGAACTCGCCGTGGCCGCCTACTTGAAGGAACACGTTGCGCAGCTGCTGATCGGCAAGGACCCGCACCGCATCGAGGACACCTGGCAGTTCCTGTACCGCAGCTCGTACTGGCGCCGCGGCCCGGTCACCATGGCCGCCATCGCCGCCGTCGACATGGCCCTGTGGGACATCAAGGGCAAGGTCGCCGGACTGCCGGTTTACCAGCTCCTGGGCGGCGCCTCCCGCAACGGGCTCCGCGCGTACGGCCACGCCTCCGGTGCGGACATCCCGTCCTTGTTCGACTCGGTCCGGGAGCACCTTGAGCTCGGTTACAAGTCGATCCGCATCCAGACCGCCATCCCGGGTATCAAGGCCGTCTATGGCGTGGCCGCCCAGGCGCAGGCTTCGGGTGAGCGTTACGACTACGAGCCAGCCGGCCGCGGTGCGTTCCCGCAGGAAGAGGATTGGGATACCCGCGCCTACCTGCGCCACTTGCCCACCGTCTTCGAAGCGGTGCGCAACGAGTTCGGCCCGGAAATCCCGCTGCTGCACGATGGCCACCACCGCATGACCCCCATCCAGGCCGCCAAGCTCGGCAAGGCGCTGGAACCGTACGACCTGTTCTGGCTCGAAGACTGCACCCCGGCCGAAAACCAGGAAGGGCTGCGCCTGGTCCGCCAGCACACCACCACACCGCTCGCCATCGGCGAAATCTTCAACACGGTGTATGACTTCCAGACGCTCATCAAGGAACAGCTCATCGACTACGTCCGGGCCGCGTCCACGCACTTCGGCGGGATCTCGCCTCTGAAGAAGGTCATGGACTTCGCTGCCCAGTACCAGATCAAGTCCGGCTTCCACGGCCCCACCGACATTTCCCCCGTCGGTTTCGCCGCGCAGCTGCACGTTGGCCTGGCCATCCACAATTACGGCATCCAGGAATACATGCAGCACTCGGACAAGACCAACACGGTCTTCGAGCAGTCCATGACCTTCACCGACGGCTACCTGCACCCCGGCGACAAGCCGGGCCTCGGCGTCGAATTCAACGAAGAAGCCGCCAACTCCTTCCCGTACCAGCAGGCCTACCTGCCCTACAACCGCCTCGTGGACGGCACCGTTCATGACTGGTAGGAGCGTGGGCGTGACTGGCGAGCCCACCGCAGCCGCGGAAAAGCCGCGGCGCATTGTGGTGATGGGCGTCTCCGGTTGCGGCAAGACAACCATCGGGGACCTCGTAGCCCGGGCTCTCGGAATTCCCTTCCTCGACGGCGATTCGCTCCACCCGGTGGAAAACGTCGCCAAAATGGCTGCCGGAACCCCGCTGACTGACGAAGACCGCTGGCCGTGGCTGGCGACGGTCGGCACGGAACTCGCCAACGCTGGAGACGGCGGGTTGGTTCTCGCCTGTTCCGCACTCCGTCGCAGCTACCGGGATGCCATTCGTGAGAAGGCCCCGGACACTGTCTTCCTGCACCTGCACGGCAGCAAAGAGGTGCTGAGGGAACGGACCGAAGGGCGTTCCGGCCACTTCATGCCGCCTGCGCTGCTGGATTCGCAGCTCGCC
The DNA here is from genome assembly GCF_021789175.1 of Arthrobacter sp. FW306-2-2C-D06B. Lineage (NCBI taxonomy): Bacteria > Bacillati > Actinomycetota > Actinomycetes > Micrococcales > Micrococcaceae > Arthrobacter > Arthrobacter sp. FW306-2-2C-D06B. The sequence goes on along the minus strand of NZ_CP084560.1, from coordinate 3,343,665 downwards.
ACCTTGGAACCGCTCGACGCCGACGAGGCCGGGTTCGTCGTGGACATCGCCGTCCCGGTGAGCGAGGTGGTCGCGGAAGCGCTGGCCGGGATTGCCGCCGTCGCAGGTTCCAAAGCTCCGGCCGGCAGCCGCGCCGCGGGTGCCGCGGGCATCCAGGCGCGCCAGTTCGACGTCGACCTCCAGGCTGCGCCGTTCAATCTCGACGACGACGCCGTTGCGTGGGTGGATTCCACCATCCACGGCATGAGCCTCGAGGAAAAAATCGGGCAGCTCTTCATCAACCACAACAACGATTACTCCCCGGAGTACCTCGACGGTGTGCTGGAGAACTATCACGTTGGTGGGATGCGGTACCGGCCGGGTCCGTCCGCCGCTGTCCAGGAACACATCCGTTATGCCCAGTCCAAAACGCGCATCCCGCTTCTGGTGGCCTCCAACCCGGAAATGGGAGGAGCCGGAAGCTGCGACGACGGAACATTCGTGTCGACCCACCTCCAGGCCGGTTCGCACCCGGACAAGTCCATCGCCCGGAAAATGGGCCAGGTGGCCGGTGTGGAAACCGCGGCTTTGGGCTGTAATTGGGCCTTCGCGCCGATCGTGGATATCCACTACAACTGGCGCAACACGGTCATTTCCACCCGGGCCTTCGGCAACACTCCCGAAATCGTCGTGGAGCGAGCCAAGGAGTACTTCGACGGCATCAGCGAATCGCCCACTGTCTGCGCCATCAAGCACTTCCCGGGCGACGGCGTGGACGAACGCGACCAGCACGTGGTCACTTCGTACAACACGCTAGGGTACGCGGAGTGGAATTCCAGCTACGGGCACGTGTACCGGGAAATGATCGGCCACGGGGTCCAATCGATCATGGCCGGACACATCGGGGCGCCTGAGCTCACGCGGCATTTCCGTCCGGGGACGGAAGACAGGGACATCCTGCCCGCCACCCTCGCCCCGGAGCTTCTCCAGGACTTGCTCCGTGGCGAACTCGGCTTCAACGGACTGATCCTCACTGACGCGTCGCAAATGGTCGGACTCACCCAGGCCAAGAAGCGCAAGGACCTCGTTCCAGCCACAATCGCCGCCGGCTGCGACATGTTCCTGTTCTTCCGCAATCCGGCGGAGGACTTCCAGTACATGATGGACGGCTACAAATCAGGAGTGATCAGCGATCAGCGCCTGGATGACGCGCTGCGCCGGATTCTGGGGCTGAAGGCCAGCCTGGGGCTGCACAAGAAACTGCCGGAAGAATTGACCCCGTCACGTGAGGCCCTGCGGCTGATCGGCAGCGAGGCTCACCTCGCCGTCGCCGCCGAAATCGCCGACAAGACCGTCGCTCTGATCAAGGACACCGCCGGCAACCTGCCCATCACGCCGGAAACGCACAAGCGGATTCGCCTGTATGGCATCTCCGGCGGTTCCGATTTCACCCGGGCGGACCCGCTGGCCTACCTGGATACGGTCAAGGAGGAACTTGAAACCGCCGGTTTCGAGGTCCACCTTTTCAAGACGGCAGAACAGCGTGAGGCTGCGGGGGAGTCGGGCGTGAACTTCATGAGCGTCATCTCGGACGAAGCTACCGGCGATTATGCGGACAAGTATGACGCCGCGTTCGTCTTCGCTTGCGTCTTGGGCTTTGCCCAAGAGGCTGCGATCCGTATCAAGTGGTCCAGCCCTATGGCGGCCGAAATCCCGTGGTACGTCACGGAAGTCCCCACGGTGTTCGTTTCGCTGAACCAGCCGAACCACTTGATCGATGTACCGATGGTCAGGACGGCCATCAACGCCCATGCTGGGACTCGGGAGGCCATCCGGGCTACGATCCAGAAAATCCAGGGCAAGTCCGAGTTCCAAGGAACCTTCAACGAGAACGTGTTCTGCGACTCGTTCGACACCCGGCTTTAGCGCGGCTTTAGCCAGTGGCGGCCATTTCCCAGCGCCATGGGGAGTGGCCGTCGCACGCCCGGTGGTCCGGAGTGATGGAGACAGGGAGTTCGAACCTCCTGACCTCCATATTGTCTATGCCTCGCAGTAGTATTCGGGCATGCCTGACCAGCCCGAATATCCCGCGCCGTTGAATTCAGTCGGCGCCCCGCCCCCGCGGCAAACGGAACCGTTATCGACCGTTTCAAGGGTGCCCGTTATCGCCAAGCTCGTTTGGCCGAAATACCTTCAGTATGTTCCGGCCATGGTCACCCGGACGTCGGAAGGCAAGGTCCTGGTCCAGTGGTGGCCTAATCCCTTCGGATCGGGCACGAGAATGACGTGGCTAAAGGATACGGACGTGAGGGCCGAACTGCGCTACGAGCGTTGAGTCAGGCAGCCGGGTTCGCGACGTCCACCAACTTGGTGTTGTCTTCGACGAGTTCGACGGGCCTCATTGTCCACGCCGCCGACAAGCCATAGGCCTCGCCCAGCACGGCGTCCAACAAGGCCTGGCCCCTGCTTTCCTTGGGATCGATCCAATCGTCGATCATGTCCGCAGAGATCGGAACCGGAATCCGGTCATGCAAATTATGGAGTCGCTCATGAACACCCTCGGGAGGGGAATCCATGGTCAGGATGGAGCAGGACAAACGCCATGCGCCGGGCGCGGACTTGTCCTCAATGCTCTCGTCACGCCATGGCGCAAACAATCCCGCGAAGGTAATCAGCTCATCCTCCGGTTCGACGATGTATCGCTGTTTGGGATCCTTGCGACCGGGACCCGATTTCTTCCACTCATAGTAGGCCGAGGCCGGAACGACTGCCCGCCACTTGGGCAGGGAAGCCCTGAATACCGGGGTTGCCCCTGCAGTTTCAGAGCGCGCATTCCAGGTGGGTACCTTCGAATCGAAGGACTTGGAGAATGTCGGAACCAAGCCCCACCGCCCGGCGGCGAGCTCGCGTCCGACCGAACCGTCTCCAGTCCGTCCCCGTAGAAAGAGCACGGGGTCAGTCGGGTTGATCTGGAGCGTAGGCGAGGGATAGTCGGTATCACCGCGCAGCACGGCACCGAGCTTCCTCGAGAGATAGTCTGCTTCGAAACCGACACTGAACCGACCGCACATACCGACATTCTCGCCTAGCACTTGGGACAACGCCAGCCGTGGAAGCCCATACTGGAGCAAGACGGAAGAACCGCAGCCTGAGAATCCGGACATCTGGAGGCCCCATGAGCAACCCCCGCGGCGAGGACGCGCCCGCCAAGCGGGGACCCGCCCGGTTGACCGGTCCCGTGCTGGCAGGGGTGCTTCCGCGCCAGCCCGTCGCGGTGATCGAGAAAGCCGCGGAAGTAGCGCTCAGCGCCGGGTTGGAACTGGTCCTGGCCTTCGCTGATGTCACGAGCTTCCCGGCGGCAGGGGACCGGGATGGGCATCTGGCTGCCGAACCGATCGATCCCGACGGAATCGACGACGACGCCGCGGCCATCTCGGAGGCGCTCCGATCCCGGATCGCGGACCAACTCGACGGAACGGGTTTGCAGTGGACCTTCGTGACCCTCGCCGGCGAGCCTGCCCGGTCGCTAGGCCGATATGCGGCGAGTATCAACGCTTCCATGATCGTCGTGGGAACCAAGGAACACGGCCTCGGCCCGAAGTTTGAAGGACTTGTCACTGGATCGGTAGCCTTGCATTTGGCACATCGCCAAAACTGCCCCGTGCTCATGGTTCCCTTGGGCCGTCACGACCCAAGCAGGGATCAATGAAGGAAAGCAGCACCGCACCGCCGGGAGCCAAAGCCCAGACGGCGCCTCCGGACCGGAACCCGCACCGCCCGCTCCACTTGCACGGGCGGTTCGTCCTGCTCGTCGCGGCCGGGGGAATCCTGGGCGCTTTGAGCCGCTACGGGTTCGGTATGGCCCTTCCCGCGCCAAACGCGTGGCCGCTGCCTACCCTGCTTATCAATCTATCCGGCGCGCTTGCGCTTGGCTGTCTGCTCGAGGCGCTCGCCCGGAGCGGGCCCGACGCCGGACTCCGCCGGATTGCCCGCTTGGGCATCGGAAGTGGTTTCCTCGGGGCCTACACCACTTACAGCACCCTGGCGCTGGACTCGGTGCACCTCTTCGGAGCAGGACGCGGGATGGACGCCATGTGGTACCTGGTGGCCAGCCTGTTAGGCGGTGTCGCGGCCACAACCCTGGGTATTTGGCTTGGGGCGCTCCTGCACAAGTCCGCCCAACGGACGCCGAAAGCCCGGACATGACCGTCCTTCTCATAGCGCTCGCGGGCGGGGCAGGTGCGGCCGCCCGTTTCGTGGTGGATGGGGTGGTCCGTTCCTGGGCGCGGACGGCGTTGCCGCTGGGCACGATCTTCATCAACCTCTCCGGGTCGCTGCTGATGGGAATCCTGGCGGGGCTGGTCATGGCACATCAGGCTTCGGAATCCCTCCAGTTGATTCTCGGCACAGGATTCCTCGGCGGATACACGACGTTCAGTACAGCAAGCCTGGAGACCGTCCGGCTTGTCCAGGCCGGCCGGACCGGCCTGGCCCTCCTCAACGGAGTGGGCACTATGGCGGCATGCGTCGGAGCTGCGGCAGCCGGCGTCGGGCTGGTCTTGTTGTTCTGAGCCGCACGCGTCCGAGAAATCACCCACACCCACTGGCAACCAAACACTCGAAAAACTTTTGGAGAAACTATGTTTGAAACGGTCGTGCAAGACAGGGTCGTCTTGAAGCCTCTCGAGACATGGCACGCCGGCGAGTTTGCCGAGCATATGAGCAGGGCGCGAGACCATATCCGGCCGTGGGTCGGACCGGCGTTTGTCACTGACACCGTCGAGGGTGCCCGCGCTACCCTTCAGCGTTACGCCACAGCCACCGCGAATGATGGAGCGCGTATCTATGGCCTCTGGGACGAGGGCAAGATCATTGGGGGCGTGATGTTTGTCACGTTTGACCCCGTCTGGGGCATTTGCGAAATCGGCTGCTGGCTCGAACCCAATGCTGTCGGAGGCGGCCTCATCACCCGGTCGGTCGAGCTGCTCATGGAGTGGGCGTTCGTAGATCGGGGGATGTCCCGCGTTGAATGGCGATGCCGCACCGACAACGACCGCAGCGTTGCTGTCGCGCAGCGACTGCGCATGCGTTCGGACGGCGTTCTGCGCAGTAGCTGGGTCTGCGACGGCAGGCGTTACGACAAGGAGGTATTTTCAATACTTCGGGCCGAATGGATGAACACGCGACCTGGTGTCGCGCAATGACAGGCGCGGTACAGACCCCATAGCGCTCTTCCGAACGCCAAACGGGCCACCGATAAAAGGAACCTCACTCAGGCCGTACAACTCACGCCGGCCACGGGAGCACCGCCAACGTGGGCCATTCCGTCCTCCACCGTCTGGTCTTCGCCTCGTACACATCCCGGGGAGCGAGCAGCGGGTTCGGCACAATTCTGGAGGTACCCTCAGCGAATGACGATGTGGATCAACGGAACCTTTGGTGTGGGAAAGGCAACTCCCGGATGGTGAAAGAAGCTGGCGTCGTCATCGACACGTCCCGACTGTCCGCGGAGGATGTTTTGTTGCGCGAATCGCCGAGGCTTTCCCCCTGGAGATCCCCGTCCACTGACAAAAACCGCACTGATCCACCCACTTACCCTCATTGGTAAGTATACTTAGTAACGAATGCCCTAGGCCGCCGGCCTGGGTACGCGAACAAACGAAGGAGACTCACATGTTGCTTTGGATAGCCATCATTATCGCCGTTCTCTGGCTTCTCGGCTTTATCGGCGGCCTCGGCGGCGGGCTCATTCACCTGCTTCTGGTTGTTGCCGTCGTCGTTCTGATTTTCCACTTCATCCGCGGCAGGTCACGCGTATAACAACGAACCTTTGCTACGACGCCGGGACTCCTTATGTGACAAGGGGGCCCGGCGTTGTAGTTCGGCGTTATCACAGCCCTGCTTGGCCAGCCCAGCTTTCGCCGTGGGGCGCCTGTGAGGTAAGGGGCCTGGAGGCCGGCCTCGCTCAGTGTCTGCGGGGAAGGCATGCTTAGCTGCCCCCGGCCTCCACTTCTTCAAAAGGCGTCGAGTCTTCCACTCGGCCCAGGAGCGACAGACGGCTCGCAATTCTGGCCAGATCAACGGGCTGGGTGCTGGTCCGGTGGGCCGGATCCTGGGCCAGGTCCCAGTCCAAGGGGCCGTGGCCCACCAGGAAGAGCGTGATGTCCTGGTCGTACAGGACATCGACGACATTGCTGAACCGTTGCCAGGCCGGTGCGGACCCGGCAGTCGACTCGAGCGCTGGCGAGGGTACGCCGTCGATCACCCATGTGCCGTAGTCATCCGCCAACGCCAGGTAGTCGGCCGTCGACATGAGGCCGCCGCACAATTCCGTGAAACTGACCCAGAGCATGTCGTCAGCCGCTTTGACGGTGAGCGGTTGCGTCGTGGGGGTGAGGATCCGCTCTTGTGACTTCGCCGGCGGGAACAAACCGAAGGCTCCGAGCTGCGCCGGCGTTCCGGGAGTGATGATCTTGCCCCTGCGGAAGGCCTCCAGGCCAGCGGAGTCGCTGGGCCGCGGCGCAGCGGAACCAGCAACCGGCGAACGCCGGAAATCGGTGCCTCCGTCGATCTCCATGATGTCCATCATCTCCTTGATCACCCCGATGGTCGGCACGAAATGATCGTGCCACAGAGGGTTCGGCAACAACTTATCCGGTGGATAGTTCGAAGTCACCACGAGCGGGACTCGCCGTTGGGCCGCTGTCCGGAGCAGTTTGGCGATGAACATCCCGTCACCCACATCGTGCACGTGGAATTCGTCGAAGCACAGGATGTCGACGCCGGACAGCAAGGCATCCACCGAACGTTGGATGGCGGTGCCATCCGCCTCGGGCCTCCCGGCCGAAGCATGCACACCCCGGTGCAGCTGACGGAAGAAATCATGGAAATGGATGCGCCTTTTCCGCCCTGGAAACTGACGGTAAAAGCTGTCCATGAGCCAGCTTTTGCCGCGTCCCACCGGACCGTGAAGGTAGACGCTACGCGGCATCCGCCGTCGTAGGAGTCCCCTGCGTCCGACGGAAATCGACTCGCCGAGCTGGCAGAGCCGGGCGGCGGCCGCGGCCTGGGCCGGCTCGAGGATGAATCCTGAAGCCTCGGCGTCGGCGATGATTTCCGCTATGAGATCGGACGCGTCGGGGCGTCGCCCGGCGGGGGCAAGGAACACTAGAGCCAGTTCTTCCGCTTGAAGATGACATACATGACAAATCCCGCGGCAACCATCATGCCGAGCGCCATGGGATAGCCGAACGGCCAATGGAGCTCAGGCATGACGTCGAAGTTCATCCCGTAGAGCCCGGTAACGAATGCCGGTGCAAAGAAGATTGCGGCCCATGAGGAGATCTTCTTGGTTTGTTCGTTTTGTGCCGCACTCGCCTCGTTTTGCCGGTTCGCGGTCAGGGTCCCGTCGAGGGTCAGGGCATTTTGAAGTAGGTCGCGGAAGCCATTGGCGCGGGATATTACCTGTTCGACGTGGTCCTCGACGTCGCGGAGTTTGCGCTGCAGTTCGATGTCGACTCCGTATTTCTCGAACCCGCGCTTCAACGAGGCCATCATCTCCGGGAGTGGGTTGATTGCGCGCTGGAACTGGATGACCTCGCGGGCGAGTTCATAAATGCGCCGCGAAACCAGGGGATCGCCGCCGAAGAGCTGGTCCTCGATCTCGTCGATGTCGTTTTCCAGGCCCGAGATCACGGGGCCGTAGTCGTCCACCACTCGGTCCAACAGTGCGTACAGGACGGCTTCGGGACCATGGCGCAGAAGCTCCGGTTGTTGTTCCAGATCGCGACGGACCTTGGCCACCCCGGGCGTTTCCGCGTGCCGGACCGTGACCACGAAGTTCCTCCCCGTGAAGATGTGAAGCTCGCCGAACTCCACGGTCTCTGTCGCGTCTACGTACCGCGCAGGCCGCAGGACGGTGAAGAGGTTGTTGTCGTAGCGTTCCAGCTTGGGCCTCTGGTGGGCGTTGACGGCGTCCTCGACGGCGAGCAGGTGGAGGCCGAACTCGGCAGCCACCGCCGCCATTTCCGTCTCGTCCGGCCGGTACAGTCCAATCCACACCATTCCGCCATGGGCGGCGAGTGTTTCGACGCTTTGCTCAAGGCTTTCCGGAGTCGCGGTCCGGATGCCGTTCACATAGACGGCATTGTCAATGATGGTCACGAGGTTATTCTCCTCCTTCTACTGCAACGCCCCGATGATTGCCCCGGCGACAGTCATGGCGACGATGTCATGGCCGGAGTCGATGAGAGTCACGGCGGACGGCCTGCCTGCGAAACCGTTGTGGATGACGTGGCCGCCGACGCGGAAGACCACCGCAATCACTAGCGCAAAGAAACCAGCGTGCAAGCTTCCCTGCACGTCCAGCTTTCCGATGAGGACGCCCAACAGGATGCTTGTGAATGCTGCGGCCACCATCATGGGGATCCAGATTCCTGCGCCGCCGTCGATCTTCTTGAGGTCTTCCTCGGTCTTGCCGATAGCCTGCATCCACCGTCTCCCGAGGACCGCCGGCATGTACCAGACAAATCCGATGACCATGCTGGAAACAAAGGCCAGGAGTATCGCCAGCCAGTTGAGGTGCTGAAGAGAAGAGAGCCAATCCATTCTGGAATCCTAGTCGGCTTCCCTGACCGGTGAATCAATGGAAACCTGCGTTTTGACCCGTTTCAAGGCGCTGGCCGTTTCTGCGGCCTCCACGAGCCGGCCGATGAGCGGCTCTGTTCGATAGGGGATATGGGTGTGCAGGGCAAGGACCGTTTCCGTGCGGATGACGCCCTTGGTTCTGAGGACGGAGCGAAGCGCCGTTTGCAGGTTGTGAGTGTCGGTGGCCACCACGCGGCATAAGAGATCGCCACGCCCGGAAATTTCATGCACCTCAAGGACCTGGGGGATGCGGCGCAGGGCCCCGATCACGCCGTCGAGTTCCCGGTGGGTCACCTCCAGCGTCACGAAGCCGACGACGTCGTACCCCACCTTTTCGAGGTCGACCTCGCGGCCGCCGTCGTTCAGTACGCCCGAGCGGACCAGGCGGCGCATCCTCGATTGGGCGGTGTTGCGCGCAATCCCCAGGGACTCGCTGAGTTCGCCGATCTGAACCCTGGGATCGCGGATCAGCTCCAGCAGGATCTTCAGGTCCGTCGGATCGAGGCTGTTCAAATCATCACTCCGGCTCATTTTTGGTCATTGGTGAATATCAATTTTGACTGTTCTGATCAATTCTTTCATGGACCTCTGATCTATCCGGCAGGCTTACGACATCCTGTTGCCATCGATATTTTGGGCCGTCCAGTCCCGGCCCACAAGGCCAGGTTCCGTGATGGCCGCTGAGGCGAAGGCACGGAAATGACTGTCTTTAGCGAACTGCGCATGCGCCAGGCCACCGCCGGGCGCTGGGGCTGGGATGCTTCCACCACGGCACGGCTGGTCCTGGCCGGCGCCGTCATGTTCACACTGCTGGTGGGTGCCAACTTGGCGAGCCCGCTGTATCCGCTGCTTCAAGCGGAACTCGGAATCACTTCACTGGGCGTGACCATTGCCTTTGCGAGCTACGTTCTGGCGCTCGTGGCAGTGCTGATGCTCGCCGGCCACTGGTCGGACCATATCGGGCGGCGTGCTGCGCTGGTTCTGGCTGTCCTGGTGGGCTTGGTGGGTGGCCTGGTTTTCGCCAACGCGGACAATCTCTTGATGCTCTCGGCCGGCCGCATGCTCCAGGGCGTTGCCGTGGGACTTGCCACCGGTGCGAGTTCGGCGGCTTTGCGTGAATTGCTTCCGTCCCGGCCTGAGTGGGCTTCACGCTTCACCTTGCTGTCATCCTCGGGAGGGGTGGCAGCCGGTCCCGCCATCGGTGGACTGCTTTCGCTGCTCCCGGGTGCCACGTCAACGCCGTTCTTCATCCACGCGGCCGTCCTGCTCCTCTTGCTGGTCCCGCTGTGGCTTCTCAAGGCACGCCCCGCGATTCGGCCTGCCGAAGGCCCGCGTCCCTACACGGTGCTCGCCCCACGACGGCCCTCCGTTTCGCGGGAAGCCAGGGGGGCGTTTTGGCTGGCCTCGAGCGTTGGCTTCCTCAGCTTTGCCGTGTTCGGGTTCTGCCTTTCGCTCGCGCCCGGCTACTTCGCCGTCGTCGTGCACGCCGATTCCCGCCCCATGACCGGACTACTCGCGGGGCTCACGCTCGGAGCGTCCGCGCTCAGCCAGTTGCTCAAGGTCCGTGGCCGTTTCGCCGTGCCCGCCGGGCTGGCGGTCCTGGGGGTTTCCATTGTGTTGGTCGGCGCTGCGGCCTCCCTGTCCAGTCCGCTGCTGCTGGTGGCAGCAAGCCTGTCCGCCGGGGTTGGGCAGGGGATCGCCTTCCGACTCGTGTTCAACGACGTTGCCGGCAAAGTCGAAGCGTCCCGGCATGCCCAAATCATCAGCACTGTCTACGTCATCACCTACCTTGGCAGCGCTGTGCCGGTCATCGGGCTGGGCCTGGCCGCTTCGTTCATCGGGCTGGGCGCCGCTGCCAGCTATTTCACCGTCGTGTGCGGGCTCGCAGCGACGGTACTCGCTGTCGTCTCCCTCCGCAGGGTTCTCCGCAAGGGCTGACTGACTGTTCATCCTGGAAGTCCAAGTTCGCAAAGATTGATTTGCAAAGAAACTATTGCAAAGGTTTCTTTGCAAGAGTAGCGTTTCCGGCATGGACAAGGTTCAAGAACCGGAATTCCCCGTCCGCAAGGTCGATACGGCATCCCTCAAAGCGCTGGCGCACCCCCTGCGCGTCCAGATCCTCGAGATGCTGTCCCGTTATGGGCCACAGACCGCCTGCAGCTTGGCCGAACTCCTCGATGAATCCAGTGGCGCTACGAGCTACCACTTGAGGCAACTCGCCAAGTTCGACTTCGTCCACGAAGTCCAAGGCAGGGGAACGGCGCGGGAGCGGTGGTGGGAGCGTCCCCGGGGAGCCATCCAGATCACTTCGCCCGAGCTGGCACATTCGCCGGCAACCCAGGAGGCATCGCGGTTGGTAACCCGCGAGTTCGAACGCACCAGGCAGGCCGTGCTCGCCGACTTCATGGCACACGGCATGGACTCCTTGGACGAAGACTGGCTCGACGCGGCCATCGTCAATACGGCCAACGCCCGGATGTCAGCCGAACAGCTCGGCCGCTATGCCCGCTCAATGGAAGCCTTCGCCCGCAACCTTCTGGAAGAAATCCGGAACGAACCCGAGGCGGACGATGCCCGCCCCGTGCAGATCCATTTCAACGCATTCCCGATCCTGGGAGTCCCGGCGTGGGCCGGAGACAAGAAATCCCGCGACGCGAAGTCGCACGCAGCAGCCACCGAAGGGAAAGAGTCATGAGCACAGCCACCGCATCATGCGGCACCTACCGCCGGCCCTCCATGCTGGAGTCGGCAGCTGCCGGAATCGGAACCAGCCTGGTTTCGTGGGCCGAGCGGAGGCGCTACATTCCTCCGGCCGACCTGGCCATGCAGCGAGCGGCGCTCACGCGCCGGCAGGAACTAGGTAATCTTCGCCAGGACGCCATGGGGGCCGCACACTCGGGACTAGAGCCACGTCCCTGAGCCGGGCAGCGGCCTAATTGGCGGCTAAGTCAACCGCTATTCCGGCAGCGGCCCGTGGTTGCCCTGGATGTGGGCGAAGACCAAAGTGGTCTCGGTGTGTCCGACCACGGGGTCGGTCGCGAGGTTGTCCAGGACCCAGTCGCGGAGGTCGTCGGTGTTGGCGACCGCGATATGCAGCAAGTAGTCCACGGAGCCGGAAGTGTGGAACGTGGAGATCACTGCAGGGAGAGCGGGAACCCGGGCCGTGAAGCGGTCGATCTGGTCGCGGTCGTGGGCGCGCAGGCGTACGGCGATCAGGGCCTGGACCGATCGACCGATTGCCGGGAGGCTAAGCACGGCTTCGAAACCCTCGATAATGCCGCGTTCGGAGAGCGACCGCGTGCGCATAAGCGCCGTCGACGGAGCAATTCCGACGAGTTCGGCCAGTTGCTTGTTGGAGATCCGGGCATCGTCAACCAAAGCCGCGAGGATGCGTTCGTCGATCGCATCCAAAGGCTCACTGATGTCGACGGGCCGAATGTTCTTCGGGGTGGTGGTCACGGATCCTCCTGAAAGTGCTGTGTATTCATCATAGGTGCCAGTTTCCACTCAATGCATTCATTTGCACTGTCAATCTCCGAATTATTGCCAGATACTGACCGAATTCAACGGTGAATAATTCAAGGAGAGCAGTGACAGCCATCGACACACTCGCAGTCCACGCGGGCCGGACAGGACTCACGGAGCAGGGCGTGCATGCCGTTCCCATCGACCTTTCAACCACTGCGCCTTTGCCCTCTGTTCACGACGGCGGCCTCGCCTACGAACAGATGGCCACGGGCGGGGTGCCCCTCGACGGTCAGAGCACGGTGTACCAGCGTCTCTGGAATCCTACGGTAGCCAGGTTCGAAGACGGCGTAGCGGCGCTTGAGGGCGCAGCGCAAGCTGTCGGTTTTGCGTCGGGTATGGCCGCTTTCAGCGCAGTGCTGCTCGCCTCCCAATCAGAAGGCAAGACGCACGTGGTTGCGGTGCGGCCCCTTTACGGGGGCACAGATCACGTCCTCGCCAGCGGACTGCTTGGCAACCAGGTCACCTTCGTCAAGGCCGACGGCGTGCGGGATGCCCTTCGCCCGGACACAGGCCTGGTGGTAGTGGAAACTCCCGCGAACCCGAGCCTGGACCTCGTTGACCTTAATCGCCTGGTGGCCGACGCCGGAGACGTTCCGGTGCTCGTGGACAACACTTTCGCTACCCCGATCCTCCAGCAGCCACTCAAGCACGGCGTCGCGATGGTGCTTCACAGCGCCACGAAATTCCTGGGCGGCCACGGCGATGCCATGGGTGGCGTGGTGGCAACAAGTGCGGAGTGGGCCACGCGGCTGCGCCGGGTCCGCGCCGTGACCGGAGGCATCCTGACCCCGTGGCCCGCCTACCTTTTGCACCGGGGTCTGGCGACCCTTCCCATCCGGGTGCGTGCCCAGCAGGATCACGCCCATAAAATCGCGGCGGCGCTCGCAAGTCACGAACTCGTCGCCAAGGTGTACTATCCGGGGCTTCCCGAGTGCGATCCCCTGCACTTGGTCGGCACGCAGATGAGCGGTCCGGGCTCGTTGATCTCCTTCGACCTTGAATCAGCCGAGCATGCGGAGCGGATTCCCGGCGCGGTCCGCCTCATCACGCACGCAGTGTCGCTGGGCGGCATCGACACGCTGATCCAACACCCCGCCGGACTTACCCACCGCCCGGTTGCCCCGGAGGCCAAGCCCCAGGCCCGCATGCTCAGGCTCTCCATCGGCTTGGAAGATCCGGCCGACATCATGGATGACCTGGTCCAGGCTATCGAGTCGACCCGCTAGCGGCTGCTACTTTCCCTGTCCGGCCGGTTCCAAGCGGCCGACGACGGCGGGCTGCGGCGCCGGGGACCGGTGCACGACGGCGGTGACCACCGCCGTCGTGCACCCCAGTGCGATGACCGCCCAGGCGAGTGCGGTCCAGCCGAACGCCTGGAAGGCGAGTCCGCCGGCCCAGCCAATAATGCTGGAACCAAGGTAGTAGGAGAGGTTGTACAGCGACGCGGCTTGCGCGCGGCCGCTCGTCGCGATGGTCCCGGTCCAGCCTGCTCCGATGCTGTGCGCGGCGAAGAAGCCGCCGGTGAAGACCACCAAGCCCGCCAAAACCGCGGCGATGTTGTCCCACAGGGTGAGTCCAAGGCCAGCCGTCATGGTCGCTATCCCGGCGAGCATGACCGTGCGGCGGCCGAAGCGCATGGACAATCCGGCACCCCAGCGGGAGCTCACGGTACCGGACAAATACGCCAGGAAAATCAGGCTGACCACGGTGGCCGGCAGTCCGAAGGGCGCCGCGTGGAGGCGGAATCCGAGGTAGTTGTAGACGGCCACAAAGCCGCCCATCAACAGGAACGCTTGAACATACAGAGCCAGCAGCCGCGGATTGGAAGAATGGCCCGCCAACGTCTTCATGGCCCCACGGAAACCTCCCGCGGAACTTGGAGTGAAGCGGCGCGGCTTCGGAACCAGGAGCAGGAACAGGGCAGCCGATGCTGTCGCAAGGATCGAAACCGCGAAGGCGGCGGCCCGCCAACCCCACAATTCACCGATGGGTCCGGCGAGCAAACGCCCGGCAAGACCACCGAGGGTGGTCCCGGCTACGTAGCTGCCTGCAGCCAGTGCGGCGTGTACTTTGTTGACCTCTTCGTTCAAGTAAGCAATGGCGATCGCTGGAATACCCCCAAGGGCCATGCCCTCGAGCGCCCTCAAAACAAGGACAAGCGGAAAGGTGGGGGCCAGGGGGACGAGCAGGCCCAGGACGGTGGCCGCCGCGATTCCGATGGCCATCGCACGTACCCGGCCGATCTTGTCGGCAACGAAGGACCAAGGCAGCACCGTTGCCGCGAGGCCTACCGTGGCCAAGGAAATGGTGAGCGCTGCCTCTGCTGCCGTGATGTGCAGTTCGTTTGCCATGAGTGGCAGGACTGCTTGGGTGGAGTACAGCTGCGCGAAGGTTGCCACACCGGCAAGGGCAAGACCGGCGAGGATCCGCCGGTATGCGCTGGAGCCCTTCAGGTGGCCTTCCCAATCGGACTCGGCGGGGCTCGGGGATGCTGCGCTCGTACTCACCGTTCCACAGTAGGGCGTGCAGAAGTGATGATTCCAATGCATGATTCACTTAAAATTGATAGCGAATTTGGATGATAGTCAATTTGAGGGTGAACCCGCATGGACATCGAACACAAGCAACTGGTCCAACTGCTGCCGTTGCTCCCGCTGCTGGCTGAGCTTGGCCGCACGGAACATGTCACCGAGACGGCCGAACTGCTCGGAGTACCCCAATCGACGGTGAGCCGGGCGCTGGCCCGGGCTAGCGCCGTCGTCGGGACCGAGCTCCTTATCCGTGAAGGCCGCGGCGTCCGCCTGACCCCGGCTGCGAAAACGCTCCTTCCCTACATCGAAGCGGCGCTCGCGGAATTCCAGGCGGGACTGGACGTGGTCCGGCACGAATCCGATGTTGTCCGCGGCCGAATCGCGGTGACGTTCCAGCACACTTTCGGCGAGGCCACGTTGCCCCTGCTCATGAGCGCGTTCCGGAGCCGGCACCCCTCCACGGCTTTCGAGCTCAGCCAAGGAGCGCGTGCCGCCTGCCTTGAATCGCTCGTTGCCGGTGACGCCGACTTCGCCTTGACGGCACCCGTGGCGGCTCCGGGCAGGAACCTCGGCTCGGCGTCGCTGTACCGCGAGCCATTGCGGCTGGTGGTCCATCACCGCCATCCCGTGGCCCGGCGTGCCGGCGTGCGGCTGGCCGAGCTCAGACACGAGCCGTTCGTCTCCATGGGGCCAGGCTTCGGCCTGCGTTCGCTGACCGACGCGATCTTCCGTGATGCGGGCTTTCGCCCAAGGGTTGCTTTCGAGAGCCAGGACTCGCATACCATCCGCGGGCTCGTGTCTGCCGGATTGGGCTACAGCATCCTGCCGCCAGGAGGACTTGGGCCGGGACCTCAAGGGGTCCTGGATTCCACGGACCTGGGGTGGGTGGAGGTATCGCTCGACTCGGAACTCGCATACCGCGAGATAGGGATTGCTTGGCGTGAACGGCGCAAGGAACCCGACCCCGTCAGGCTTTTCCGCGAAATGGTGCTTTCCGAAGGGCCGGGGCTGCTCGCAGGCCTCGTCAAAGCGCGATCCTCGACCCAATAGATCCACGCGGCGCCCCCACGCTAGGCTTTTGGACGTGGAGACTGCAGAAAACACGACCCCCCGGCCCGACGCAACGGTCATCGGGCTCGACATCGGCGGCACGAAGACCCGCGGTGTCCGCTTCGAGGACGGCAAGCCGGTCCGTGACGAAAGCACCGGCAGCTCCAACGTCCAGAACGTCAGCCGGGAGACGGCGGCCAGGAATCTCGCCGAGCTCTTCGCCATGATCGGTGGGGGCGACGTTGACCGCGTCCTCGCCGGGGCGGGCGGAATCGATACCGACGCCGATGCCCGCGCCCTCGCCGAGCTGATTGAACCCCATGTTCCGGGCGCGCAGGTCACGGTGGTCCACGATTCCCGCCTGCTGTTGGCGGCAGGCAGGGCCAGCACGGGAGTGGCTGTCATCGCGGGGACCGGATCCGCGGCCTGGGGAAAGAATGCCGAAGGGGAAGAAGCCCGTGCCGGCGGCTGGGGCTTCCTCCTGGGCGATGAGGGAAGCGGTTACTGGCTGGGCCGGGAGGCAGTGCGTCACAGCCTCCGGCGGATGAACAAAGGACTGGAACCCGATGGTCTCACAGCGGCACTCTTGGAGTCCTGCGGGTTAGACGATCCCAACAAACTCATCGCTCTGTTCCATTCGGAGGACACCGACCGGCGGTACTGGGCCCAACGCGCAAGCGCGGTGGTGGAGACCGCCCGCGAGGGGCTCGATATCAGCCGCCAATTGCTGGACCAGGCAGGACGGGATCTCGCGGAGCTGGCGGCGCAGGCCGTTCGCCAGCTTGGCCTCCCCGGACCGGTGATTCTAGGCGGCGGGCTCGGAATGAACGTCGAGCCCTTGCAGGCAGCTTTCCGGGCAGGACTGGCTGCGCACGGGATCACCGATGTGCGGGTCCTGGACCAGGAACCGGTTTTCGGTGTGCTGCGGATTGTCGCGGAGCTTCCTTAGCCGGACATTGCGCTGACCCGTTGGCGACGCGCAAATGACTGGCCGATATGGAGAAGGACTGGCGACCCTCGGATACCGGTGTCCTGAGTCCCGCTGCGTGTCGCCAAACTTTTTGGGTGTCGCGAGCCTTAGTCAGTAGCCCTGTTCCGGGACCTCGGCTTGAGCTGGACCCCCGGCATCGGCGGTGCGGGGATCCGCCCGGCTTCGGTTCCGGCGTCGGGCCCGTGGCCATGGATCCAGCCGAATCGCGCGGCGCGGGCGTCTTCGTCGCTGAGGAGCGCCTGGGCTTCCCAGTCTTCGCGGGCCTGCTCCACTTCCTCGTGAGTGCGGCCCACGAAGTTCCACCACATCAGGATGTCTTCTTCGAAGGGTTCGCCGCCGAGGAGCATGAAGCGGGTTCCAGGAGCCGCGTCGAGGCGGAGGGCTTCCCGGCCCATGCCGAGGAAGGCCAAGGGGCCCGGGTCGACTTCTTGGCCGTCGATCACCGCTGCGCCGTCCAGGACCAGGACGGCATGCTCGAATTCAGGGTTCAGCGGCAGCTCGATCGGGCCGGAGGCTGAGATTTCGACGCCGACAATCGGGCTGTACATGATCGCGGGGGAGCGCTGGCCGGCGAATTCGCCCACGAGCACCGTGGCCCTGAATCCGTCCGCGGCGACCACCGGCAGGTCGACGATCTGCTGGAACGACGGCGCCCGGTGCCTTACGGCGTCGGGCAAAGCGACCCACAACTGGAGGCCCCGGGACAGCGGCAGGAGGGTGCCGCCGTCGGGCGCGTCAGGGTGAAGTCCTGCCGGCAGCACGCCGAACTCGGAATGCGAAATGCCGCGGCCGGCCGTCATGATGTTCAACTGTCCGGGACGGACCACGACGTCGCTGCCGACGCTGTCGCGGTGCCGCACCTCGCCCTGGAGGGGCCACGTGACTGTCTGCAGTCCCATGTGCGGGTGGGGGAGAACGCTCATCGCGACGCGGTCCGGGCCGAAGCTGTCCAGGAAGCACCAGGCTCCTACCGTCGGCATTCCGCGCTGGGGGAGGGTGCGGGAGACCGTCATGTTGCGGACGCCGCCCAAGGGAACTTCGCGGGCCGGCCAAAGCTGTACAAAAGGACCCTGCCCGGGATGTCCGGCGGGGCAGACTTCCTGTGGCGGGGCCGTTTCCAAGTTGGTCACAATACAACTCCATGTGCTGAACAGTGTTCCTCCCAGCTTAGGCCTAGGCTGGCTCCATGAGCATCCAGTTCGACACCCGCCCGGCCGCGTACGGAGTGGTCATCCGCGACGGAGCAATCCTCCTCGCCTATTGGAAGCAAGACGGCAAAGAGGGCTGGACCCTTCCCGGGGGAGGCCTGGACCTGGGGGAGCATCCTGTGGACGGTTGCCGCCGCGAGATCCAGGAGGAAACCGGATACGACGCAGATATCGGAGCGATGCTCGGCATCGACGTCGGCCACTGGCCGGGTGAGGAGCGGCTGGACGGATCGGACCGTGATTTCCAGGCAATCCGGCTGGTCTACGAGGCAAGCATCACGGGCGGCGAGTTGACCCACGAGATCGACGGCAGCACCACCCATGCCGCCTGGGTGCCGCTGGGCAAGGTTCCCGGACTGAACCGGGTGTCCCTGGTCGATATCGGCCTCCGCCTGCACAGTGAGCGGCCCCTCAACGGAAAACTGCCGACGCCCTGAGGATTGCCGATTCATTACGGTCTTCGCGCCTGCGCTGACATCGTCGGTGGTGCTGGTTAGGCTGTAGAACATCAGTTCACTGTTGATTGATTTCCATCGTTGGTATTTGCGGCCCGAAAAGTTAGGTAAGCCCCGGAATGGCTGAAGCCATGATTGAGTTCCAGAGCGTCACCAAGCAGTATCAGGGTGGGCAACCCGCTGTTGATGGATTGAGCATGTCCATCGAAAAGGGTGCCATCACCGTGTTCGTCGGACCCTCGGGCTGCGGAAAGACCACGTCCCTGCGGATGATCAACCGCATGGTGGAGCCGACCTCGGGCACCATCACCGTGGCCGGCAAGGATGTTTCGAACGAACCGGCCGCCCAGTTGCGCCGCTCTATGGGTTACGTCATGCAGTCCTCTGGACTCATGCCGCACCGTTCGGTGCTGGACAACATTGCCACCGTTCCGCGGCTCAACGGCGTTTCCAGGGCGGCCGCCCGCAAACGCGCGGAAGAGCTGCTCGACGTCGTCGGGCTGGCTTCGGGGCTCGGCAAGCGATACCCGTCCCAATTGTCCGGCGGCCAGCAGCAGCGCGTCGGCGTGGCGCGCGCGCTCGCAGCGGACCCGCCTGTTCTGCTCATGGATGAGCCCTTCAGCGCAGTGGACCCCGTGGTCCGCGACGAACTCCAGCAAGAACTCCTCCGGCTCCAGCGCGAACTGGCCAAGACCATTGTCTTCGTCACCCACGACATCGATGAGGCCACCGTGCTCGGCGACAAAGTGGCCGTCTTCGCCGTCGGGGGCAAACTTGCGCAATACGCCGCGCCCGAAGAGATCCTCCGGGCACCCGCCAATGACTTCGTGGCCTCTTTCGTGGGCCGTGACAGGGGCTTCCGGCACCTTGCCTTCAATGGCGCCGACGCTGTTCCGGTGCATCCGGTCAAGACGGTGGAAGCCCCGCAAGCTGCCGCGGGCAGCAGCGAATGGGCCTTGGTGCTCGACGGCGACTCCCGGCCTATGGGATGGGCCTCGCCGCGCGACGGCGCCGGGCTGATTCCCGGAGGTTCCTTGTTCCGGCGCGGGGATACGCTCCGCCGGGCCCTGGATGCCGCGCTGTCCTCACCTTCGGGCCTTGGCGTGGTGGTGGACGACGACGGCAGGCTCGCCGGCGTCCTCAAAGCCGATGAAGTGCTGGCGCTCATCGAACAGACCCGGCACAACAGGGAGGACGCCCCCTGATGGAATGGTTCCTGGCGAACAGCGGCATGGTCTTTGAGCGGGCCGGCGAGCACCTTATCCTGGCTCTGATCCCCATGGTTTTGGGTCTGCTCATCGCGGTGCCCTTGGGGCAATTGGCCCGACGGAACCGTACCCTCAGGACCGTGGTCACCACTGCAAGTTCCCTGCTGTACACCATTCCTTCCCTGGCACTTTTCATCATCCTTCCGCCGATCCTGGGAACCCGGATCCTGGATCCGCTCAACGTGGTGGTTGCCCTCACGATGTATGCGGTCGCCTTGCTGGTTCGGGCTGCCATGGACGCCTTCGATTCCGTGGACGACGACCTCCGGATGGCTGCCGTGTCCATGGGATTCAAGCCGACCGCGCGGTTCCTGCAAATCGACCTGCCTCTTTCCTTGCCGGTGCTTTTTGCGGGGCTGCGCGTGGTGTCCGTCAGCAATATCTCCCTCGTGAGCGTCGCCGCGCTCCTGGGGGTCGGGAACCTGGGGATGCTGTTCACCGACGGGCTGCAGCGGGCGTTCGTCACCGAGGTGGTGGTCGGCATCATTGCGATCCTCTTGCTGGCCCTCGTCATGGACACATTCTTGGTGCTTCTTGAGAAGCTGCTGACGCCCTGGACCCGTGCCGGTGCCGTCACGGCCAAGCAAGAGGCAAAAGCAGGGGAGTTCATCGCAGATGCCAGGATGCACGCGGAGGCAAGCCGATGAGCAATATCTTCGTTGACACCCTCGCGTGGCTCACGGACCCGGCTCACTGGTCAGGAAGCGGCGGAATCGCCACGAGGCTCCTGGAACACCTGCAGTATTCCGGGCTGGTCCTGGTGATTGCCGCGGCCATCGCCGTGCCCGTGGGTCTCTTCATCGGGCACACAGGACACGGGCGCGTGGTTGCCGTGGCGTTCGCCGGCGCCTTGCGGGCCCTCCCGACCCTCGGACTGCTTGTCCTCTTCGCCCTGTTGGCCGGAAGCGGTCTCATGCCTCCCGTCTGGGCCCTCGTCATCTTGACAGTGCCGCCCCTCCTGGCCGGGACCTACGCCGGGATTTCCAGCGTTGATCCAACGGTGGTTGACGGAGCCCGCGCCATGGGCATGACAGAACTGCAGATTCTGTTCCGCGTAGAGCTGCCCAACGGACTTCAGGTTATGTTCGGTGGCATCCGCACGGCGGTCCTCCAGGTCATCGCGACTGTTTCCGTGGTGGCGTATCTTCCGCTGGGAGGCCTGGGGCGTTATCTTTTTGACGGATTGGTCCTTCAGGACTTCCCCCGCATGCTCGGCGGGTCACTGCTCATCGCGGCGTTGGCAATCGTCGTCGACCTCGTTCTGGCCATGGCGCAGAGGATCCTCCTCCCGCCCGGACTTTCCATCGATTCCAACGGCGGCCACAAGGCCGCCGGAGATCTCGCAGCCGCCGCACCAGCGGGGACTGCCGTTCAAGGAGGTACCGCATGAAGCAACCCGTCACCCTGACCCGCCGCGGGCTCGGCGGCCTGGCGGCCGGAGTCGGCATTGCGCTTGCACTGAGCGCGTGTGGCGGCAGCCCGCTGTCCAGCCCGTCCACCAACGCTCCTTCCGGGGCCGGTGGCTCGCTCACCGTGGGCTCGGCAGATTTCCCCGAGAGCCAGGTCATCGCCGAAATCTACGCCGGAGCACTGAACGCCGCCGGCGTCACGGCTACGACGAAGCCCAATATCGGATCCCGCGAGATCTACTTCAAGGCCGTGCAAGACGGTTCGATCGACCTCGCCCCTGATTATTCCGGCAACCTGTTGTCCTACCTGGACACCAATGCCTCACAGGTGTCGGCCGACGACGTCTACAAGGCGCTGCCCGGGAAGCTTCCACAGGGCCTGGGAGTGCTCGACCCCGCCAAGGCCGAAGACAAGGACGCCATGGTTGTCACAAAAGCCACGGCCGAGAAGTACCAGCTCAAGTCCATCGAAGACCTCGCTAAGAACTGCGGGGACTTCACGATTGCGGCACCGGCAACTTTTGAGACCCGCGCCTACGGGCTCCCGGGCCTCAAGTCCAACTACAACTGCGTGCTCAAGGGCCTGAAGCCGTTCAGCGACGGAGGTGGCAACCTCACACTGCAGGCGCTGCTCTCCAACGACGTCCAGGTTGCCGACATCTACACCACCACGCCGTCCATCCAGGACAACGCCCTGGTGGTCTTGGATGACCCCAAGAACAACTTCAAGGCCCAGCAGGTCCTCCCGCTGTACAACATGGCCAAGATGACGGACAAGGCGAAGGCAGCACTCAACAACGTCTCGAAGATCCTCACCACGGACGACCTCATCAGCCTCAACCGCGCAGTCAGCGGCAATCAAAAGCAGAATCCCAAGGACGCTGCGGCCGCTTGGCTCAAGGACAAAGGGATCGTGAAGTAAGTCCCCACCGCCTCCCTCGCCTCGCTCCGCTCGTCCTTGGAGTCCTCCCCGCCACCTCCCCAAAACTCGCAAGCTCGATTGGGGCCCCTCGGTGGCGTGGGCCCAGGCGGCGGAGGCCCCTGCCAAGGACGACGGCGGCGAGGAACCCTTTTTGGGGGCCTCGCCGCCGTCGTCGTTAATGTGAGTGATGTCTCAACGGAAGTACATCCCCGATATGGCATATTTGATGAATGGCAGAATTCAAGCAGTCCACCAAGCTTCATAATGTCCTTTACGACATCCGTGGACCGATTCTTCAGGCCGCCCAGCAGATGGAGGCAGAGGGTCACCGCATCCTCAAACTGAATATCGGAAACCCGGCACCGTTCGGATTCGAAGCGCCGGACGCGATCTTGGTGGACATGATCCGCCATCTGCCCCATGCCCAGGGATACAGCGATTCGCGCGGAATTTTCTCGGCCCGCACCGCCGTCTCGCAGTACTACCAGACCCGCGGCATCCAAAACATCCACGTTGACGACATCTACCTTGGCAACGGCGTCAGCGAACTCATCACCATGTCGCTCATGGCTTTGCTGGAAGTGGGAGACGAGATTCTCATCCCCACTCCGGACTACCCGCTGTGGACGGCCTCGGTGGCTCTGGCCGGCGGCCGTCCAGTCCACTATCTGTGCGACGAAGAATCGGGCTGGCAGCCGGACCTTGAGGACATGGAATCCAAGATCACGCCTCAAACCAAGGGCATCGTGGTCATCAACCCCAACAACCCCACGGGTGCCGTGTACCCGGAGGAGACCCTCAAGAAGATCGTGGCCCTCGCCGAAAAGCATGGCCTTGTGGTCTTCGCCGATGAGATCTACGAGAAGATCCTCTACGAAGACGCTGTCCACGTGAATCTTGCCGGGCTCACCGGCGACGACGTGCTCTGCCTGACCTTCAGCGGATTGTCCAAGGCCTACCGGGTGTGTGGCTACCGCGCCGGTTGGATGGCCATCTCCGGTCCCAAGAAAGACGCCGCAGACTACCTCGAGGGCATCAACCTGCTGGCCAACATGCGTCTGTGCGCCAACGTTCCGGCACAGCATGCCATCCAGACCGCCCTCGGTGGACACCAAAGCATCAACGATCTCATCCTGCCCGGCGGCAGGCTCCTTGAACAGCGGAACAAGGCCTACGATCTGCTTAATGCCATCCCCGGCGTCAGCACACAGCAGGCCCGGGGTGCGCTCTATCTGTTTCCGAAGCTGGACCCCGAGGTCTATCACATCCGCGACGACGAGAAGTTCGTCCTCGACCTTCTCAAGGAACAGAAGATCCTCGTCTCACATGGTCGGGCCTTCAACTGGGTGCGTCCTGACCACTTCCGCATGGTGACCCTCCCGAACGTCAAGGATATTGAAGAAGCGATTGGCCGCATGGCGGACTTCCTCGGGCGGTACCAAGGCAACTAGCCTGTTGTGCAAGCCGCGACGAATGCGGCCGGACCAGAGGGGACGTCGAAATGGCCGGGACCAAGGAATTCACCAAGCAGGTATCCACGATCTTGAAGGCCGGGCCGGGATTCTCGCTGGACGCAGTAGACCCCGAATCGACGCCCGGCTACAAGGGAAAGAAGTCTGACGGCGTCGCTTTGCTGGCAGCGCAGGATGGTCGTTTGGACGTGCTGCAGGAGATGCTCTTTGCCGAGGGAAAATTCGGCAGCTCCAAGCGAGTGCTGTTGATCCTGCAAGCCATGGACACCGCAGGCAAAGGCGGGATCGTTGAGCACGTCGTCGGATCAATGGATCCCCAAGGTGTCAAGGTTGCACCGTTCAAGGCGCCGACTGATGAGGAGAAAACCCACGATTTCCTCTGGCGGGTCGAGAGAGCCGTGCCCGACGCCGGGTTCGTCGGGGTTTTTGACCGATCCCACTACGAGGACGTGCTGATACACCGGGTGCACGGTTGGGCGAATGAAGCTGAACTGGAACGGCGCTATGCGGCCATCAACGAGTTCGAGGCACGCCTCGCCGAACAAGGTACGGCGATCGTCAAGGTCATGCTCAACATCAGCCGTGATGAACAAAAAGCGCGCCTGCTGGCACGATTGGATGACCCGTCCAAGCACTGGAAGTACAGCACGGACGATCTCAAGGAACGCGCGTTTTGGGATTCCTATATGGACGCCTATCAACGGGTCTTCGAGAAGACCTCAACCGACGTGGCGCCTTGGTATGTGGTTCCGGCGAACAAGAAGTGGTTTGCGAGGATCGCTGTCCAGGAGCTTCTCCTCGAGGCCCTCGGCAAGCTGGACCTGAGCTGGCCGAAAGCAGACTTTGACGTGCCGGCGGAGCGGGCTCTGGCCGTCCAATCCTAGCTGGCCGCCGGGCCGTCCTCGCCGTTGCTTCGGGCCGCGGCGAGCCTCCTGCGGGCACCCTCCAGCCACTCTTCGCAGCGCTTCGCCAAAGCCTCGCCGCGTTCCCAGAGTGCGAGAGATTCCTCAAGGCTTGCTCCGCCGGCTTCAAGGCGGCCAACCACGGCCATGAGCTGCTCGCGGGCTTCCTCATAGCTGAGAGTGTCCAACTCCTCAGGGGATCCCTTGGCCGCAGGGGATGTGTTTTCTGCTGTCATTTCTTAGTCCTCATTGCTGGTGCTTGCTGGGTTGTCCGGCTGCGGCCGGGGCCCCGGAAGATACGGCGGCAAGGCGGCCTTCCGCCAACCGGAGGGTCAGCTCCGTGCCGTCAGGGGCCTGGTCAGGGCTCCGGACGACGTCGTGGCCGATCCGATCCGCTCCCGCGACCTGGACGACGGCATACCCGCGGTCCAACGTTTTTTGGGGCGACAATGCCCTTACCTGGGCGCGAAGATGGTGCACCTGGTCAAGTGCGCGGGTAACAGCCGAGCTCACCGCGGTGTGGGCATGTTTCCGGAGCCGTTCGACATCGTCCTCCCGTATCTTGACGATTACTTCGGGGGACGCCAGCACAGGACGCGATCTTAGGGCGTGGAGTCGATCCGTTTCGCGGTCCACCAGGCGTCCAACGCCGCGACGTAGCTGCTCGCGGGCCTGCCGTACCCTCGCCAATTCCTCGACGACATCAGGGACGATCCTTTTTGCGGCATCGGTGGGTGTGGATGCGCGAAGGTCAGCGACGTCGTCCAGGATGGGATGGTCGGCTTCATGGCCGATCGCGCTGACCACAGGGGTGGCCGCTGCGGATACCGCCCGGACCAGATCTTCGTTGCTGAACGGAAGCAGGTCTTCCAGGGCTCCGCCACCACGGGCGATCACGATCACATCCACGTGCGGATCGGCGTCGAGTTCCTTGAGCGCAGCCAGGATCTGGCTCACCGCGGTAACTCCTTGGACCGCGACCTCCCGGACGGCGAATTCGACGGCGGGCCAGCGAAGCGCCGCGTTGCGCAGGACGTCTTTCTTGGCGTCGGAATCGCGGCCGGTGATGAGCCCGATCCGGTGGGGGAGCAGGGGTAGCCGTTTCTTCCGAGAGTCTGAAAACAGCCCTTCGGCGCCAAGGGCCTGGCGCAAGCGCTCGATTCTCGCGAGGAGATCGCCGAGGCCGACCGGGCGGATGTCCTTGATCGACATGTTGAGCCGACCGGTCTTGAGCCAGAATTCGGGTTTCACCAACGCTACGACGCGTGAGCCACGCTCAAGTGGCATCTTCTGGCGGTCCAGGACGTTGGACCACAGCGAAGCGGGCAAGGAGATTTCGGCGTCGGTGTCCCGCAGCGTCACGAATGCGCTGCCGCCACGACGGTTGAGTTCGATGACCTGGCCCTCGATCCACGCAGCCGGGGCCCGTTCTATGTGGGTCTTGAGCTTGCGGGATAGCAGCTGCAGCGGCCAAGGATTGTCGGGACTTGTCTCCGACGCCGTCGCGGGCAGGGTTGACTCTGCCTTCGTGGATTCTTCTCCGGAGGACCCTTCGCCCTGGGCTCCCGGGTTCGGCAGTCCTGAAATCGGCAACGCCTGTGGCGCGCCGCCGGGTACGGCATCATAGGACACGCGGGTAGCCTCCTGCTGGTGGCTGGTGCATGGTTCCGTCCTCGCTGGTACTTTGCTAAGTGGCAGGCTTCCAACTCTATCCATACCTTGTAGCATGCATGACCGACATTTACTCGTCGTCGCCCCGACTGGAACTGCTGCACTCCAAACTTGAGGAATCCATTGCGCACGTTCGTCTCTGCAATCGCAGTGATCTTTGCCCTTCTGCTCACAGGAATCGCCGTCCCTATGGCATGGACAGACGCCAACATCGTCCGGGAAGACGGGTTTGTGGCGCTCACCTCCCCGATCGGGAAGGACCAGGCGTTCCAGGCGAGGCTGGCGGCTACCGCCGTCGCAAGCCTTGAATCCAAAATCAATCTACCGGCGCCAGTGGAACAACTTGGCGCTTCGTTCCTCAAGGACGCCGCCACCGCGATGTCAACGTGGCCTGAATACCCGCAAGCGTGGGATGAAACCGTACGCCGGAGCCACCAACTGAATTTCGCAGGCACTGCCGGCCCCGGGAACTCGGCCGCGGGCACGTCCTTGGTGCTCGACGTCGGGCCTCTGGTTAAGCTCGCCGGTGACCGGCTGCACGCGGCAACCGGCCTCCCCGTTGCGACGCCGGAATCCACCCTGATCAACATCGGCGGCCCCGCTCAGCGCCAGCAGGTGGACGCCATCGCCGCGTATGCGCCAATGTGGTGGATTCCCGGCCTCGGCGCGGTTCTGCTGTTTGCCCTGGGCTTGCTTTCCGCGAGGCGCAGGGGAGCGCTTCTTTTGTTCACCGGACTGGGATTGGCCGCGGTCGCTGCGCTGTGGCAAGTGGCCACGACGGTGCTCAAGGGCGCAGGCGACGCGGGACTGGGCGGAACCGCCACGGGCGGCCTCTTTGCGCGGGAGTTGGTTGCGGCTTCAGTCGACAACTTCACCGGTTGGATCACCATCGCCTGGATTGCCGCGGGAGTGTTTGCACTTCTCGGCCTGCTCGGTGCGATCTTCTCACGCAAAGCCAGGCCGAGCATGCGGGCGAACGCTGCCGGTAGCATGGAGGGATGACCAGCTCAGCAGTTTCCATTCCGATGCCCTCTATCCCGCGCAGGCGTCGGACGCCGGAAGAGGTGCTGGCCGCCGCTCCGGTCTCCGGCCCTAAACGAGTCTTGCTCGCGGCCCCCCGCGGATATTGTGCAGGCGTCGACCGCGCAGTCATCGCAGTGGAGAAGGCACTGGAACACTATGGGCCGCCGGTATACGTGCGTAAGCAGATCGTACATAACGTGCACGTGGTCACCTCGCTGGAGGAGAAAGGTGCCATCTTCGTCGAAGAGACGGACGAGGTACCCGAAGGCGCCCTCGTGATCTTCTCAGCCCATGGCGTGTCCCCGGCTGTCGTGCAGTCGGCCGAAGACCGTGGCCTGCGCACCATCGATGCCACCTGCCCCCTCGTCACGAAGGTGCACCGCGAAGCCGTCCGCTTCGCCAAGGAAGATTACGACATTCTCCTCATCGGCCATGACGGTCACGAGGAAGTGGAAGGAACGGCGGGCGAAGCCCCGGACCACATCCAGATCATCAATGGTCCGCACGAAGTGGACAAAGTCAAGGTGCGCAATCCGGAGAAGACGATCTGGCTTTCGCAGACCACCCTGAGCGTCGACGAGACCATGGAGACCGTCCGGATGCTCAAGGAGCGGTTCCCCACGTTGCAGGATCCGCCCAGCGACGACATTTGCTATGCCACCACCAACCGCCAAGTGGCCATCAAGAAGATTGCCCCGCAGGCTGACCTCGTGATCGTGGTGGGATCTGCGAATTCTTCCAACTCCGTACGGCTCGTCGAAGTGGCGCTCGAGTATGGCGCCAAGGCCTCCTACCGGGTCGATTTCGCGAACGAGGTCGACGAGAGCTGGTTCGAAGGCGTCGCCACCGTGGGCGTCACCTCCGGCGCTTCCGTCCCCGAAGTCCTGGTCCAGGACGTTCTCCGCTTACTGGCCGACTACGGCTACGGTGCCGTTGAAGAGGTGGTGACGGCGGAGGAAGACCTGCTGTTCTCCTTGCCGAAGGAACTGCGCGCCACCCTCAAAGAAGCCGGAGACGTCACACGCGCCTTGGGCGGACGCGGGAACCGGCCGACTTCGTAGTCCGGGCCCGGTACAGGGTGCCGGGCCCGGACCACTACCGGGCCGGTCCTAGGCCGCCGACTCTCCTTCGATCAGTTCGGGTGCGGCAAGGGTCCGCGGCACTGCTTCCACTGCGGACGGCGACACCAGGCCGTCTGTGTCCATGGAGTTGAGCTTCCGCGCCGTCGGCAAAACGCGTGCTTCGAGCGTTCCGACGAGTGCGTTGTAGCGATCCACCGAGGTCTTCAACGACGAACCCAGCTTGCCCACGTTGTCACCGAGGGTTCCCATGCGTTCGTACAGCTGCCGGGCGAGCTCGAAGAGCTCCCGGGCGTTGTCCGTCAGGACGTCCTGGCGCCAAGTGAAGGCGACGGACTTAAGTACTGCCAACAACGTGCCGGGGGACGCGAGCACTACGTTCCGGGACAAGGCGTGATCCAGGAGCGCGGGGTCCGCTTCGAGCGCAGCGGCCAGGATGGATTCCGCTGGCAGGAAGCAGATCACCAGCTCGGGCGAGTTGCCGGGGATGTCCCAGTATTTTTTCGACCCCAAGGCATCCACGTGGGACTTGAGGGCCTTCGCATGTGCGAGGAGCAAAGCATCCGCGCCATTGCCTACAGAGAGCGCGCCGCTCCCGGCAGGGTGCCCGGTGTTGCCTTGTTCTTGGGCAGCGAGGTAGGACGCCAACGGAACCTTTGCGTCCACCACCAGCTGCTTCCCACCAGGCAATTGGACCACGAGATCCGGCCGGATGGCATTGTCTGCGGAAGCGGAATGCACCTGTTCGTGAAAATCGACGTGACGCAGCATGCCGGCGGCCTCCACCACACGGCGCAGCTGGACTTCACCCCACTGGCCCCTGGCGCTGTTCGACCTAAGGGCCGAGGCCAGGGCGTGGGTGGAGCGCAGGAGCTGTTCATCGGAGAGCCGGGCTTCCTGGAGCTGCTGGGCAAGCTGGCCGTACTGCTCTAAACGATCCCGCTCCAGAAGGGACACCTGCTGCTGGACAGCCGTCAGCTTCTCGGCAACAGGGGCAAGGGCGCGCAACACACTGCCATCCTGGTTCCTGGACTCGTTCAGTTCACGGTTCTGTGACAACAGAAGCCGCCGTTCGGCGTCGGCGGCGGCAAACTGGGCGTTCACCGCGGCAAGCCGGGCGGAGACGCCGTCGAAATCTTCTTCAAGCGCGGCAGTGCGGCGCCTGAACAGGAGGAAGCCAGCCACCACCCCGGCGGCCGCTCCGAGAAGAAGCATGAACAAAGCGAGTATTACTGCAAAACCATCCATGTCTCCAACCTTGGCATAGGGGTCGGACAATTTAGCGAAGCCGGCTCACGGCACCCGGGCATCCGGTCCTGGGTTCCCCCTCGCAAGGCGGAGAAGGGCACACAACGGGTAGAATCAATGCTCGTGGCTCTTACTATTGGCATCGTCGGACTGCCCAACGTCGGCAAATCAACTCTTTTCAACGCACTGACCCGCAACCAGGTGCTGGCCGCGAACTACCCGTTCGCCACCATCGAGCCAAACGTCGGCGTCGTCAACCTCCCGGACACGCGCCTGCAGAAGTTGGCGGAGGTCTTCGGATCGCAGCGCCTCCTGCCCGCCGTCGTCTCGTTCGTTGACATCGCGGGAATCGTCAAAGGCGCCTCTGAAGGCGAAGGCCTGGGCAACAAGTTCCTCGCGAACATCCGCGAAGCAGAAGCCATCGCCCAGGTCATCCGGGTCTTCGACGACCCCGACGTTGTCCACGTCGACGGCAAAGTCGATCCGCGATCGGACATCGAGACCATCAACACCGAACTGATTCTGGCCGATCTCCAGACGATCGAAAAGGCCATTCCCCGGATCGAAAAAGAAGTCAAGATCAAGAAGCGGGAAGCCGCGGAACTCGCAGCAATCCTGGCTGCCCAGGCCGTGCTGGAGCGTGGCGACACGATCTTCTCCTCGGTCAAGAGCGACAAGCTCGAGATGGAGCACCTCAAGGAGCTCAGCCTCCTCACGGCCAAGCCCTTCATCTACGTCTTCAACTCGGACGAAGGCATCCTGGGCAACCCGGAAAAGCAAGAGGAACTGCGCGCAATGGTGGCGCCGGCGGATTGCATTTTCCTTGACGCCAAGCTGGAATCGGATCTCGTCGAACTGGACGAGGAAGAAGCCCGCGAGATGCTCGAGATGAACGGCCAGGACGAATCCGGCCTCGACCAGCTGGCACGCGTCGGTTTCCACACGCTCGGACTGCAGACCTACCTCACCGCCGGTCCGAAAGAAGCACGAGCCTGGACGATCCACCGAGGCGACACTGCGCCGCAGGCCGCAGGGGTCATCCACACGGATTTCCAGCG
The DNA here is from genome assembly GCF_021789175.1 of Arthrobacter sp. FW306-2-2C-D06B. Taxonomy (NCBI): domain Bacteria; kingdom Bacillati; phylum Actinomycetota; class Actinomycetes; order Micrococcales; family Micrococcaceae; genus Arthrobacter; species Arthrobacter sp. FW306-2-2C-D06B. The sequence goes on along the minus strand of NZ_CP084560.1, from coordinate 3,313,225 downwards.
CGGATTCATCAAGGCCGAAGTTGTCTCCTTCGATGACCTCATCGCCGCGGGATCCATGGCCGAGGCCAAGTCACGCGGCAAGGTCCGTATTGAAGGCAAGGAATACGTCATGGCCGACGGCGACGTGGTGGAGTTTAGATTTAATGTTTAATTCCTGACCCTCGTGAGACGTCTGCGAAGGCCGCCAAGAACACTGTTCTTAGCGGCTATCCGCTTTTATTACCGCCGGGAACTGAATTCTGCAGTGCTGGCGGTCAGCCAGCTGTCTTTAAAGGCCCAGATGGCCCGGGGGCGGCCTCGACCAGGAACACCTCCAACTGTGCCCGAACGTGGAGAATGCCCAAGGCTGGAGCTTCAAGTCCTCATAGACCGGGGCTTCTCGTACCGCCGGTGAGCGCCGATCGCCCCCGTTGCGGTGAAGCGAAGGAGACGTTTACAGGCGGGCCTAGATGTAGGTGACCCACCATCCCGTCGGCGTCCAGTGGATCACGCCGCCCTCGTAGTTCTGGGCGACAGCACCTCCCGGGCCGGTCGCGTACTCATTGCTGGTCGGGTACCCGAGCCTGCCGTTCTCGAAACCTGTGGAGCCCCAGATGGTGCGGGTCCCGCCGAAGGAGACGAAGCCACCGGTCGCGGGGGACCAGATGATGGCCCCGTTCTGGTAGTTCTGGTACACGCCGCCCTTCCGGAGTCCCGGCACTTCATCAGTGACAGGGTAGCCCAGGCGCCCGTTCTCGAATCCGGTGGCGGCCCACGCTGTGCGGATGCCGCCTAACGAGATGTGGGCACCCGTGGCCGGGGACCAGATGATGGCCCCGTTCTGGTAGTTCTGGTAGACGCCGCGGTTCCGGAGTCCCGGCACTTCGTCAGTGACCGGGTAGCCCAGGCGCCCGTTCTCGAATCCGGTTTCAGCCCATTTGCTGCGGATGGCGCCCATAGTCAGGTGCGCCCCGGAAGCTGGGGAGTACAGGATGCAGCCGACCTGGTAGCACTGGAAGGAGCCGCCGGACTTGAGCCCGGAAACCTCCGGGCTGGTCGCGGTCCCGATCGAACCGTTGTACGAGGCAGCCTTGGCCCCGATCGGGGACTTCGACGCCGGCGCGGCAGGAGGGCTGGTCATCGGGTAGGCGGCCAGGTTGGAGACTACTAAGTGCCAGCCCTGGTACGGTCCGGAGGTGGGGACGACGTAGCCCAGCCCGACGTCGGTGAGCCGTGGATCCAGCATGGCGGCCTTGTGGCTAGGAGAGTTAATCCACCAGCCGACAATTTGTTCCGGCGTGAAGTTGAAGCCGATGATCTCCCGATACATGCTGGCGTCCGCGGGGATGAGCGAGCCGCCGGCGTCAGTCCGGTGGATGGTGGCAAATTCGAAGGCTGGGTCCATTGTGGCGACGCCAAGATGGTTCGCCCAGTCCTGCGAAACGTCAGCGATCCGCTGGTTCCACGCCAGGGGCCGGGCGCCGACCTTGGCGCGCTCTGCATTCATCAGGTCCAAAGTCGTCTTAGCGAAGGCGTCAGAGTAGACGGAGGACGGCACTGCCGCAGGAACCGGAGCGGCGGTGGACGCGGTGGCGCCGATAAGGCCGCCGGATAGTGAGAGCAGCAGGCCGAGGGTCACCGCGGAGATGCGGGTAGAACGTGATTTCATGGGTCCCTAGATTGAGTGCCGGGTGGGAACGCCGGGAGACGGTATAAGTCTGCCCGAACATCAACGGCTGAATGGACGATTTACGGTGACGTGGGGAAAAGCTTGGTAAATCCTGCGGAATCCAGCCCAAGCCGAACTCTCCTGCCGGCCGAATTCCCTTAGAACAGGGGCCAGGGCACCGCTGACATGTCACCGCTCGGAGCCGGAAACCGCCCTGACAAGCGCAACCGGGCGCAGCGCGCGGCGAGCGATGCGACTTCTTCGGCGTTGAGCAATTCCGCCAGGTTTCGGCCCAGCTCGCCGTGCAGTCCTTCGCTGACGCGATCGATGCCGTCGCGTTCCTCCGGGGTCAGGGGGTCTCCCAGCCATCCCCACAGTACGGTGCGCAGCTTGTGGTCACGGTGGAAGGTGAGGCCATGGTCCACGCCGTGCCGGTGTCCGTCCGTCATGGCAAGAATGTGGTCGCCTTTGCGGTCGGCGTTGTTGACGACCGTGTCGAACACCGCCATGCGTCTGAGCGCTGGCGAGTCTTCGTGAACGAGGGTGACCATCCGTCCGTCCTCATCCCGTCCCTCGAGAACGGGTTTCCAACCCGTCTCGGGCAGGTGGTCTGTCGCGACCAGGTTCACGGCGTTTTGCGTGGGGTCTTGCTCTTGCCAGAGCTGCACCATTCCTTCGCCCATCGGACCATCGCGCAGCCACGTGTGCGGCACGATGTCCCAGCCGAAGGCCTGCGAGACAAGGTATGCGGCCACCTCCCGGTGTGCCAGGGTGCCGTGGGGAAAGTCCCACAGCGGAGTTTCGCCTGCTATCGGCTTGTAGACGACCACCGCGTCGCCGATGCGGCCCAGAAATGTAGCGTTTGAAGCCGTCGTGATGCGGCCGGTGAGCGTCAGCTCGGCGGTCACTAGGTCCGGCGTTGGCATCAGACCTCGGGAAGGGTGCAGATGTGCCCCTCGGCGTCTATGGGGTAACCGCAGAGCGGGCACGTCGGACGCCCGGCGCCCACGATCTCACGGGTGCGCTTGGCGAATGCGCGGGCGGTGCCGACCGGCATTCGCACCAGCAGCATTTCGGTCTCGTTAGCGCCGTCCCCATCAAGCGATGCGTCGTTGTCATCAGCATCGACATCGGTGATGGGGTAGGCCTCGAGTACGACCTGGGCCGTGGTCGGGTCCCAACCCAAGCTCATGGCACCGGTGCGGAACTGCTCCTGAACGGCGTCGAGCTGGTCATTGTCGACAAGTTCAATGGGGGTACCCGTGGGAACGCTGAAAGGGTTGCCCTCGACGGTGATCAGCTGGTCGAGAATTTCGTCGATCTTCTCGGCGAGCAGGGCCGACTGCTGTTTCTCAAGGGCGACACTCACGATCTGCGTCCCTGCCCGCACCTGCAGGTAGAACGTCCGCGCCCCCGGAAGGCCAATGGTGCCGACGACGACCCGATCAGGCCAGGCAAACTCGTGAACACGTGTAGGCATGTCAGTATTCTAGGCACATGAGGTTCATGGCGCCTTTTGCCCTGCACCGCCGCCCACCGGCGCATCGCCGGAGGGGATGCCGTTCGACAGCCACGACAGATCACCCGCGTCGGTGTTGGTTGCGTAAACGCTCGGCCGGCTAGCTCCGTAGCGCACGATCGATACGGATCCGGGGCCTACGGTAATACGCTGGAACAGGTCAAGGTGCATGCCGAGCGCGTCGGCAAGGATTGACTTGATGATGTCACCGTGACTTACCGCCACCCACACCGCCCCTGGCCCGTACTCGGCTTCGATGGCTGCATCGTGGCGTCGAATCGCTGCCACCGACCGTGCCTGCATCGCGGCCATGGATTCACCGCCGGGAAAGACGACGGCGGACGGTTGGGACTGCACAACCGGCCACAGTTCCTCGGTCGCGAGATCACTGAGCGTGCGGCCCTGCCACTGGCCGTAATCGCACTCGGTAAGATCGGGATCGACCGGCGCGTACGGCGTTCCAACCTGCCGATCGAGGATGAGCTGGGCGGTCTGCTGACAACGCTCAAGAGGGCTCGACACCACCGCGACCAAGGGCACGGCCGCGAGCCGGTCTCCGGTCAGAGCCGCCTGGTCGCGCCCGATCTGGTCCAGGCTGACGCCAACGGCCCGACCCGCCAGCAGCCCGGTGGCATTGGCTGTGGTGCGGCCGTGCCGCACGAGAATAACTGTCGCCATCCACCCAGCCTAACCACCGGGCTCCCGCTTCAACGTGTGACGAGTGGCAAGCAGTAGTCGAGCGACTGGTCGCTTAGCCCCGGCGGGCGACATCCTGGCTCAGAATATTGGGCCAGGTTTCGACATCTCCCGGGGTGCGGGCCACCGTCACTGTTGCTTGGGGGAGCAGTGCTGCAAGGGATTCCGCGGTTGACAGCGGGTGGCCCGGATCATCGACCCACGCCAGGATTGTCGTCGGTACGTCGATTCGCGCGACGTCCTCAGGAGCAGGAAGATCGCTGAGTGCCGCGCCTCGAAACACCGACGGCAGGAGGGCGTCGTCGACGTCGGGCCGCGTCTCCGGCGCACCGATTGTGGCCGGCGGCGTAGTTGCGCCGCGGGTGGTGGCGAGGAATGCCTCGACGCCAACAGACTCGATGAGCGCCGCGGCACTCCGGTAGGTTGCAGCCTGTGCAATCCGGGTTTCCCACGCGGTGGGCGGCACCATGAGCGTGAGCCCGCTAAATCGGTCTGGCTCGCGGGAAGCGGCGTGCAGGAGTGCGCCGGTACCCATGGAGGGGCCGACTCCGTGGACACGTTCGCCCGGGAACCAGTGATCGAGCAGCCGCAGGAGGTCGTCGGCAAGGTTTTGCCATTGATATTCCTCGGGAACCTTCCGCCCGGTCGACCGGCCATGGCCGCGCGCATCGTACCGCAGCAGTCGCGTTCCACTCAGCCCTCGGCCGAGGTCGAGGTTGAGTACCCGATCGTGCGCGCGGCTTGAGGTGAGGCCATGCAGTTGGACAACCGGGTGTCCACCTTCGTCGCTCAAAGCCACCGCAAGCTCGGCTCCGGGAACCTCGAAAGTGGGCATCTCGCTCCTCGTTTCGTGACTGACAGCGCCACCTCGGGCGGCGACGTTGAGCATTCAGGCTATCTGGGGCGATAAGATACTGCCATGCGGCTGACCAACGTCACGCACCTGCGCCTACCGTTCGGACGACTTTGGGGCTACGACGTCAGTGTGTCGGCGCTCGGCCGTCGTCTTCCCGTGTCCTTTGACCAGAGGCTCCATGTGGGAGCGGGTTCCCGGCCCGGCTCCTGGATGGCAATGTCTTTTCGGCTGCCTACGCCAACTCGTCGCGAGTCAATTGCCGAAGCCTGGCTGGCTGTCATCGCCCGTCACGGCACACTGCGAACCGCCTTCGTGCCCGGTGCGGATGGTGATCCGGAGCTTCACGAGATTGATATTGCTCCTGGAACCTGGGTAGAGCATCAGGTGTCTCCTGGCCAGTCCGTCAATGACGCGGTGCGGGACATTCTCGATGCCGCATGTTCGCCATACCAGCGCCCCTCACACCGGCTGTGCGTGCTGGAGACTGCCGCTGGCCTCACGGTCGTGATTGCTGCCGACCACGCCCACGTCGATATGTGGTCGATGCTGGTGATTGCCCGCGACCTGCTGTCGGCGCTCGATGCCGGGAGGGCGGGCCACGAACCGTTGCCCGGGCCGGCGCCGGCATTTGTTGAACACACGCAAGCACTTCTGGACCGGAACGCGGCGCCGGAGCACGTGCGTCGCCGATGGGAAGACATCATCGGGGACAGCGGTGGCGCAATGCCGCGATTCCCGCTGCCCCTGGGCTCGCCCGATCCTCAGCGCGAGCGCGTAGAAGTGCGCGATGTGTTCGACCTCGACGACGGTGCAGCATTTGCAGCGCAGGCCCGCAACGAAGGTGTCTCCACTCTCGCACTCGCCGTTGTGGCGATGACAGCGGTAACCCGCGAGATGGCGGGAACCCCGCTGCGAGCCGTTTTTCCCGTGCATAGCCGATTCGATGATCGCTGGCATGACTCCGTGGGCTGGTTCATTACTAATTCGGTACTTGAGTCCGCGGTCGCCGAGCCGCGCGCTGCGGCGGCCGCGGTTAAAGAGGCTGTGCAGCTTGGCTCGTGGTCGCTCGCGGACGTGCTGGCTCCGTGGGGCGGCATGCCTGTAGCTCCCGGTATGTTCGCGATCTCCTGGCTGGACCTGCGCAGACTGCCGGTACGAATCGACTCTGTGGGACTCGACGCCCAGTATGTGAGCGCGACAATCGACACCGACGGCGTCATGCTTTGGTTCATCCTGGACGAGTCCGGCCTGCACTTGAGATGCCGCTATCCCGACACGGTTGAGGCTCGAGCCAACGTCGGCGGATGGCTTGATCTGCTGGTCGCTCGTTTGCAGGCAGATGCGCGGTCCTCGGTTCGAGGACTGCTGCGCGTGGCGGGCCGGACCTTCAGGCTGGAGCGGGCGAGTCGCGATGATGTCGAGGCCATTGCCGCCCTGCTGTCGGATGATCAGTTCGGTTCCGACCGCGAGTGCGTCGAGCTCGAACGATACGAGGCGGCCTACAACCTGGTTGTCCGCGACAAATCCAACTATCTGGGGGTTGTCCGCGACGATGCCGATCGCATCGTTGCCACCATGCAATTGACCGTCATCCCAGGTCTTTCCCGCGGTGGTTCTTCCCGGCTCCAGATCGAGGGACTGCGAGTTGCGGCCGCGGAGCGTTCACATGGCTTGGGCACGGCGATGCTTGAGTGGGCACACGATTTCGGGCGCGCGCGCGGCGCGCAACTGGCGCAGGTGACCACCGACGAAGCAAGGGAACGGGCTCGAGCCTTCTACGCCCGCCTCGGATACCGGACCGCCCACGTAGGGCTGAAACGGCGCATATAGAAGTCCACACAGATCGGGTTAGTCGGTTTTCGGGTACCAGACTACGGTTGCGGGCTCGCCGTCATCGGATTCAATAGCAGGTTCGTCGGTTAGCGGTTGGCCGTGCGCCAAACCAGACCATTGGTACTCTCCGCCGGGGTGAATCTCCGGGAAGTCCGATACCTCGCCCTCGCTGCGTTCTTTATCACGGGGACCACCTTCATAAGTGAATTTTTCGCCCATACGCCCCAACGTAGACCCCGAGACGGGGCCTGGATACCCCCTGCACCGGGCCAGCGGCTCGTGGGATCTGTTCCCTGCGCTCCCCGCACGGAAGGCTCAGTGATGGGGAATTAACTGACATATGCCCAGGTTCGCCGTGAATCGGGGCTTATGTCATGTTGGCGTGGATTACGGAACCACTAGGACGTCCTTCAATGATTGCATCTCGATAACAAACTTTACCGGCGGGAAACTTTAGACCCAAAGATCCGTTCCGGGCGCTAGGCTACTGCTCATGTGAGACGAGCCACAAGCCTGCTGAGGGGGTTGTGGCAGTCTGCCGGAGTCAACAGCGCCGGCTTTTTCCACTCAAAAAAATAGGAGGCGGAATGCGTTTCGGACGTACTTCCAAAGCAGTGGGTATTGCGGCAATCGCCGCGATCGCACTGAGCGCCTGTGCCGGCAATTCCGGTGGCAATACCCCATCCACCGGAGCAGCCAAGACGGGTGGCACGGCCACTGTGGTCGAGGTCAACGCTTTCAACACGTTCAACCCCAACACAGCCGACGGCAATACTGACATCAACTCCAAGGTCAGCTACGCAACTCACTCGGGCTTCTACTACATCGACAACAAGCTGAATGTCGTTCACAACGACAAGTTCGGCAAGATGGAGAAGGTCTCGGACAACCCGCTGACCGTCAAGTACACCATCAACGATGGTGTGAAGTGGTCTGACGGCACCCCGGTCTCCGCAGCTGACCTCCTCCTCCAATGGGCGGCCTTCTCCGGCTACTACGACGACGCCGATGCCAAGGCAAAGACGGGTACGTCCTACTTCTCCTACGCTGGCGACAACACGGGCCTCAGCCTGACGGACTTCCCGGAGATCAGCAACAACAACAAGACCCTCACGCTCAAGTACTCCAAGCCGTTCGCTGACTGGGAGATCGTGCTTGGTGGTCCCGGCATTGACGTTCCTGCCCATGTCCTTGCGCAGAAGGCCGGCCTGAAGGACACCCAGGCCTTGATTGACTTCTTCAAGAGCAAGCCGCGCGGAGACTCCAAGGCACCGCTTCCCGCCGACGCGAAGCTGAAGGCAATGTCGGACATGTGGAACACCGGCTTCGACACGAAGACGCTTCCCGCTGACCCGACGCTGTTCCTCTCAAACGGTCCTTACATCGTCAAGAGCATGAACCAGGACCAGTCCCTCACCATGGTCCGGAACAAGGACTACAACTGGGGACCGACTCCAAACCTTGACGAAATCACCGTCCGGTACATCGGTTCGGCGCCGGCCCAAGTGCAGGCCCTCAAGAACGGCGAGGCGGACATCATTGCCCCGCAGGCTTCCGCGGACACTCTCGACCAGTTGAAGGCACTCTCCAGCCAGGGCGTCACTGTCGACCAGGGCAACCAGCTGGCCTTCGACCACTTGGACCTGAACTTCTCGGGTCCGCTGGCCGACCAAAACGTGCGTACCGCATTCATGAAGACGGTGCCCCGCAAGGACATCGTCAGCAAGATCATCGGAAAGCTTGACCCGAACGCGAAGCCGCTCGACTCGCAGATCTTCGTTCCCCAGCAGGCTGCCTACGCCGACTCCGCCAAGAACAATGGCTCGTCGGCCTACCAGGACGTGGACATTGATGGTGCCAAGAAGCTCCTGAACGGCGCTACTCCGGAAATCCGCATCATGTACAACAAGGACAACCCCAACCGTGTTGACGCTTTCTCGCTGATCCGCGAATCCGCCACCAAGGCGGGCTTCAAGATCGTCGACGGCGGCCTGGGCAAGTCTGACTGGGGCAAGGCCTTGGGCAAGGGCGGCTACGATGCCACCATCTTCGGTTGGATCAACCCGGGCGTCGGAGTCTCTGGCGTTCCGCAGATCTTCAAGACTGCAGGTGGCAACAACTTCAACCAGTTCAGCAACACTGACGCTGACAAGTTGATGGAAGAGCTCGTGGTCACCACTGACCGCAGCAAGCAGGACGATCTCCAGAAGCAGATCGACAAGAAGATCTGGGACTCCGCATACGGTGTGCCGCTCTTCCAGTCCGTGAACGTGGACGCTTACAGCGACCGCATCACCGGTGTGAAGCTCATGCCGAACCAGACTGGCGTTTGGTGGAACTTCTGGGAGTGGGCTCAGAAGTAAGGCCCAACTAGCGCGCAATATCGCCAGCCGAGGCGCCGGGACCGACGTATCATGGTCCCGGCGCCTTCGGGTTGGCGAACCGGCACATTGTCTGCTTCCCCAACAACCTCAAGCAGGGAAGGGGCACGATTCTGCGATAGGCGCCGGAGACCCCGGGCCTGGATTTCGAGGTTCTTCACCATGGTGACCTATATCGTCCGGCGGCTCGTAACCGCCGCGTTCATTCTCCTTGGAGCATCCTTCCTGGTGTATCTCTTGACGGCGTTGTCCGGAGACCCCTTGGAAGAGCTCCGCACCAGCAGCGCGCCGAACCGGCAAGCACTGATGGATGCGCGAATCAATCTGCTTGATCTCGACACCCCGGCGCCGCTGCGCTATTTCAAGTGGTTGGGAGGCGCCGCCCAGTGTCTGGTTCCCTTCGGCAACGCCTGCAACCTCGGCAAGAACATCGCCGGACAGCCAATCACGGAGGCGCTCGGCTTCGCGCTGGTCCAAACCCTGACGCTCGTTACCGGTGCGACAATTCTTGCGATTCTCATCGGTATTTCGCTCGGCATCGTTACGGCACTCCGCCAGTACAGCGCATTGGACTATGGCGTAACGTTCATGGCGTTCCTGTTCTTCTCCTTGCCGATCTTCTGGGTAGCCGTTCTCCTGAAGGAATTCGGTGCTATCGGCTTTAATGATTTCCTGCGAAATCCGGAAATACCGCCGGTCGTGGCTCTTGGAATCGGGGCCGTCCTGGGCATCATCGGGGCCGTCGTCGTCGGCGGTGCGGTGAAGCGTCGACTGATCGTCGGAGGCTCGGTCTTTGTGGCCGTATCGCTTATCCTCTTCTACTTCTCGCTGACTCAGTGGTTCCGCAATCCGGGCCTTGGGCCTGTCATCATCGCCATCATGGGGGTGGGAATCGCCTTCGGAATCACGATATTGGTTTCGGGACTCAAGAACCGCAAGGCCCTGCAATCGAGCCTGATCGTGGTGGGCATCGGCGTGATTGCCTACTTCGCTGTGCAACCGCTGCTCAATGACGCGACCGGGCTCATGATCTTCCTCCTGGCAATCGCCACCATCTTGGTTGGCGTCGCGGTGGGGTACTTCATGGGCGGTTACGACCGCGGCCAGTCCATGCGCGCGGCAGGACTGACCGCCTTCCTGGTCGGGTTCCTGGTGGTCGTGGACAAATTCATGCAGGCTTGGCCGTCCTACTTCAACAACAGCCGGGTGCGCGGTCGTCCGATCGCCACGATCGGGGCCGGAACCCCGAACATCCAGGGCGATTTCTGGATCATGTCGACAGATACTTTGACCCACCTCATCTTGCCGACGATTGCCCTCATCCTTGTGTCGCTGGCCAGCTACACCCGGTTCACACGCTCGTCGATGCTCGAAATCATGAACATGGACTACATCCGGACTGCGCGGGCAAAGGGCCTCAGCGAACGTTCCGTGATCATGGGCCACGCCTTCCGGAACGCCCTGATCCCGATTGCAACGATCGTCGCCTTTGACATCGGTGCGTTGATCGGTGGTGCCGTCATCACGGAAACGGTCTTCTCCGTTCGGGGCATGGGTTTCCTGTTCATCGACGGATTGCTGCACACTGACCCGAACCCGGTCATGGGCGTGTTCCTTTGTGTTGCAATCACCGCCATGGTCTTCAACCTGATAGCGGACCTCGCGTACTCCGCGCTCGACCCACGCGTAAGGATCAAAGCATGAGCCAGCCAACCCAAGAGGAAGAACTCCTCGCGCAACAGGCGCTTGCCGAAGCTGCAGCCACCCATGCAAGCAGCGAAGTTACCAGTGGCCTGAGCCAGGGCCAGATTGTCCGCAAGAGGTTTTTCGGCCATACCGGCGCCCTGATCGGGCTCGCGGTTTTCGCAGTGATCTTCCTGCTTGCTTTCACCTCGGTGGGCGCATTCGGGATTCCCGGGTGGTGGAAGTACAACCATGTGGACGTTTCGCCCTTGGTCAACGACGGCGTTCCCACCTCCTCGTTTTGGCCGCTCGCTTGGGGAGAACACCCCTTTGGCCAGGACCGCATTGGACGCGATCTCTTTGCCATGACCATGCGCGGTGCGCAACAGTCCATTACGGTCATGGTCCTGATCGGCGGCATCGCGGGCGCGGTCGGCGCAATCGTCGGGGGACTCGCCGGCTATTTCCGCGGCTGGGTGGAAGCCATCCTCATGCGCCTGACCGATGTCATCATCATCATTCCGTTGCTGCTCCTCGCGGCCGTTGTTGGCCAGATAGCCAACCGCAGGGATGAGGGAAGCTGGCTGACCGGATTTGCCGCCAACAACGGCGTCGTCGTCCTTGGCATCTTTCTCGGCTTTGTGAGCTGGGTGGGCCTCGCCCGCCTGGTCCGCGGTGAGTTCCTGACCTTGCGCGAGCGGGAGTTCGTAGACGCAGCCAGGATCTCCGGAGCGTCCAACGCAAGGATCATTTTCAAGCACATCCTCCCCAACGCCGTCGGTGTGCTGATCGTCAACGTGACGCTGACCATGTCGGCGGCGATCCTGCTCGAGACGGCCCTCAGCTACTTGGGTCTCGGCGTGAAGGCTCCCGACACCTCGCTCGGCCTGCTGGTTGCCCAGAACCAAGAAGCGTTCGCCACGAGGCCGTGGCTGTTCTGGTTCCCCGGCCTGTTCATCATCCTCATCTGCTTGAGCATCAACTTCATCGGAGACGGCCTGCGGGACGCCTTCGATCCGCGGCAGAAGAAGTTCAAAGCCAAGACCGCGGTCGAAACCACGCGCCACTCGAGCACGACGGCGCCGGTTGCCGACGCCTCGAAAGGCAGCTGAGTGCTACCCGTCCAGGGAAACTTCCTAAAGGAAGACCGCCCAGTAACTGGCCGCGGCCAGGACTACGGTGGCTGCTATCCGGAACCATCCGATGGCAACGGTCACCGAAGCGTCTTCAGCCCGGCCGGGTTCCACGCGTCCAGCCTCTACGAGGTCCTGCCAACGCGTGCGCACGAGGATCGCCGCGGCGCCGGAATCGGTGTTTTTGAGATCTCCGGGGCGAACCGAGCTGCTGGGGCCGTAGGTGGTGCCCGGGAGTCCTTTGAGGTGCTCTGGGCGGGCATTGCGCCCACCCCAGATTCCCGGCGCGGGAGCAGCCCAGGCCGGATACTTCTTACGGGGTGTCACCAGCGTGAGGGCGTAGCGGGTATCAACCTGCACCAGGGCATCCCACGGAACATCGATGGTCCGGAAGGGATTCTCCAGCGCGACGCCGGAATCGCGGACCACCACAACCGGGCGCCAGAAAAGCAACCAGCCAAGAAACGCTACGAAGAGCAGGGGAGTGGCTCCGGGAAGGGCTCGCGGTCCGGCTGCCACGAGCGTAACGACTACTCCGAAAACGGCAACTGCCCAGCAGATCCAAGCAAACATCTTGCTGGTGCGTGCCTTGAAGATTTCGACATTTCCGGCATACGGCGCTCTGCTCATGCCCCTAATAATTCAGGATTCCGGGCTACTTCACTAATCACCCCTTGGAGGGTGGCCCGGTCGGAAGGGAAGACCCAACATGACTGACAACGCCAGCCCCGAACCGGAGGCCACCCACCTCGAGACCGAGTCGGATAAGAGCGCGCGCGGGGCCATGGTCCTGGAAGTACGCGATCTCAGCGTCGACTTCGGTGTGGACAAGAAATGGGTCCCTGCCGCCATTGGACTGAACTACGAGGTCAGGGCAGGCGAGGTCCTCGCGATCGTCGGTGAGTCCGGTTCCGGCAAGAGCGCAAGCTCCATGGCACTGCTCGGCTTGCTGCCCAGCAACAGCCGTGTCCGGGGGAGCGTCAAGCTCTCGGGCAAGGAGCTGCTGGGTGAGAAGTCAGGCAACATCCGGGAAGTCCGGGGCAAGGATGTCGCGGTCATCTTCCAGGAGCCGATGACCGCGCTCAACCCTGTGTACACCGTGGGTACACAGATAGTGGAGACGATCAGGCTGCACAACTCGATCTCCCCCGATGAAGCCAGGCAGCGGGCCTTGCGCATGCTCGAGCTGGTGGAGCTGCCGGACCCGGAGAAGGCCTTCAAGTCGTATCCGCACCAGCTCTCCGGCGGCCAGCGGCAGCGAGCCATGATCGCGCAGTCATTGTCCTGCGATCCCAAACTCCTGATCGCAGACGAACCCACTACTGCCTTGGATGTGACTGTCCAGGCTGAAATCCTGGATCTGATGCGGAACCTGCGCAACAAGCTGGACAGCGCTATCGTCCTGATCACGCACGACATGGGCGTTGTGGCCGACCTCGCCGATCGAATTGCCGTGATGCGCCAAGGCGTCATCGTGGAGAGCGGCACTGCCCAGCAGATCTTCAGTAACCCGCAGCATGAATACACGCAGGCTCTTCTCGCTGCTGTTCCCCACTTGGGACAGGGTGCTGACAGCGCCGACGTCGACGTCACCGCGGCATTGGCCGCCGCTACCCACTCTGAGCTGGAATCGGTCGATCACGATGAGCTGGTCCGCCGGGAACTCGAGAACCAGGCTGCCTTGAAGGCAGCGGCGGAAGAAGCAGCCAAGCCCAAGGGCGAGCCCGTGCTTGAACTGATCGACGTGGCAATCGAGTACCCCAAACAGGGCCGGGTTCCCGCGTTCCGAGCCGTCGAGGGGGCCAACCTCGTGATCTACCCCGGCCAGGTGGTAGGCCTTGTCGGCGAGTCGGGGTCGGGCAAAACGACCATTGGACGCGCCGCCGTCGGGCTCTTGCCTGTAGCCGCGGGCAGCATGCGTGTGGTGGGGCAGGACATTTCCGCCGCGAAGCGGAACGGAAAGCAATTGCACGAAGTGCGGCGGGACATCGGCATGGTGTTCCAGGATCCTTCGTCGTCGTTGAACCCGCGGCTGCCCATCGGCGAAAGCATCGGCGAACCGATGTACCTCGCCGGAGTCGCCAAGGGGGTCGATCTGCAGAAACGGATTGAGACCCTCCTGGACCAGGTGGAACTGCCGCGCGGATACCGCAACCGGTATCCGCATGAATTGTCAGGGGGCCAGAAGCAGCGCGTCGGCATCGCGCGGGCGCTGTCCCTGCAGCCCAAGCTCATGGTTGCGGACGAGCCGACGTCGGCGCTCGACGTTTCGGTGCAGGCAAAAGTCCTGGAACTCTTCCAGAACCTGCAGAGGGAGCTGGGATTCGCGTGCTTGTTCGTCACGCACGACCTTGCCGTGGTTGATGTGCTCGCAGACAGGATCTGCGTGATGCAGCGGGGCCGGATCGTGGAGCAGGGGACCCGGGAGCAGATCCTTCGCAATCCGCAGGAGTCCTACACACAGAGGCTGCTGGCAGCGGTGCCGCTCCCGGACCCTGAGAAGCAGCGTGAGCGTCGGGAACTGCGCGCCCAGCTCATGGCCGCCGGCATCGAGTAGCAGCCCGGACCAGTTCGCGGCGGCTGCCGCAACCGCAAAAGAGTCCCTCTGGCCGTTGGCCGGCGGGGCTCTTTTTCGTGGTTGTCTTCGTGGTTGTTTGAGGCGCCGGTTGTGTCGGTGGTACCCCTTTGGGGTGCCGGAAATAGCCCTAGATTCCGGGGAAAATCAGGGGTCAGGCATGTCGAGTCTAGCAAGGAAACTACCATTGCGTGAAATGACTGCTTCATTTACTTGAAATGACTGCTTCATTACTGAAACTGTCAAGTGCACACTTCGCTGTTCATGCCAATGGGATTCCATATTTCGGACAAGGTGTGGTTAGGATTACACATCCATGTAGGCCGCGTCACAGGATAATTCTGTGTCCGGCCCTGGGGGCAGCTATGAGTTGCCCCGACCCATCCCCCTGAATCCATAGGAGGCGGAATGCGTTTTTCGCGCACTTCCAAAGCTCTTGGCTTGCTGGCAGTCGCCGCACTTGCCCTCACCGGATGCGGCAGCTCTGGCTCCGGAAGCAGTGGCCCGACCGCTGCCGGCGATCCGAACAAAATCATCACCGCATACAGCAATGAACCCCAGCACCCCCTGATCCCTTCAAACACCAACGAGGTGTACGGCGGCCGCGTTGTCGACCTCCTGTTCGAAGGTCTGACCAGCTACGACGCCAATGGCAAGTCCGTGAATGCACTCGCGGAATCCATCGACACGAGCGACGGCCAGAACTACACCATCAAGGTCAAGAAGGGCGCCAAGTTCACCAACGGCGAGGCAGTCACCGCCAAGAGCTTCGTTGATACTTGGAACTTCGCCGCACTGAGCACGAACGCCCAGTCCAGCAGCAGCTTCTTCGAATCCATCGAAGGCTACGACGCAGTCAGCGCCGTCACGAAGACCAAGGGCGCGGACGGAAAGTCAACGTCGACTCCCGCACCGACCGCCCAGACCATGTCCGGCCTGGTGCTGAAGGACGACTCGACCATCACGGTCAAGCTGGCCCAGCCGGAAGCAGACTGGCCGCAGCGCCTCGGCTACTCCGCCTTCATGCCGCTTCCGGCCGACGCCCTCAAGGACCCGAAGGCCTTCGGCGAAAACCCGATCGGCAACGGCCCGTACAAGATGGCCGCCAAGGGTGCCTGGCAGCACGACAGCCAGATCGCCCTCGTCAAGAACCCGGACTACCAGGGCACGCGCATGGCCAAGAACGGCGGCGTGACCTTCAAGTTCTACACCGACCCGGCTCCGGCTTACACGGACGTCCAGGCCAACAACCTTGACGTTACCGACGTCCTGCCGACGAACGCGTTGAAGACCTACACCACGGACTTCCCGGACCACAGCCTCAACAAGGCTTACGCCGGCAACGCAACCCTGAACATCCCGAACTACCTGCCCGAGTTCCAGGGACCCGCCGGCCAGCTGCGCCGCCAGGCCATCTCCATGGCGATCAACCGCGATGAGATCACCAAGGTTGTCTTCAACGGCACCCGCATTCCTGCGAAGGACTTCACGTCCCCGTCCATCGATGGCTACAACGCCAACGTGACCGGCTCCGACGTTCTGAAGTTCGACGCCGCGAAGGCCAAGGACCTTTGGACCAAGGCAAACGCCATGAGCCCGTGGCCCGCCGACAAGGTTCTTCAGCTCGCGTACAACACCGATGGTGGCAACAAGGAATGGATTGACGCCGTTGCCAACAACCTGAAGAACAACCTCGGCATCAAGGCAGAAGGCCAGCCGTTCGCCAAGTTCGCCGAGATCCTGAACCTCCGCACGGCCAAGACCCTCCCGGGCTTCACCCGCGCCGGTTGGCAGGCAGACTACCCGTCGCTGTTCAACTTCCTCGGCCCGCTGCTGAAGACCGGAGCCAGCGCCAACTACGAGGGTTACAGCAACCCTGAGTTCGACAAGCTGCTGACCGAGGGCTTGGCTTCCAAGTCCACGGGCGACGCCAACAAGAAGTTCACCCAGGCGCAGGAAATCCTCTTCAAGGACCTTCCGAACCTGCCCCTGTGGTACCAGGCACGCCAGGCCGTATGGAGCCAGAACGTTAGCAACGTTGACTCCGGCTGGAACGGCGTCCTGCTGTACTACAACATCACCGCAAAGTAGTCCTACTGGACTTGTTCCAAGCTCGTTAGCGTATGGGGGTCCGGCCACAAACCGGGCCCCCATGCCTTGATTCGGCACGAAAGCTGTCCCTAATGAATCCCCACATTTCCAAGAGCGCTAAGGAACCGTTGCTGTGACCCAGTACATCCTCCGGCGTTTGCTGCAGGTCATTCCCGTGTTCCTGGGAACCACTCTGCTCGTGTACTTCATGGTCTTTGCCCTCCCGGGCGACCCCATCCGCGCCCTGTTCGGCGACCGACCACCCAGCGAGTCCGTCATCGCCGCGTTGCGCCAGCAATACAACCTCGACCAGCCGTTCTGGGTCCAGTACGGCCTGTTCCTCAAGAACCTCTTCACGTTCAACCTCGGGGTGGACTTCACCGGCCAGCCAATCGCCGCCACCCTTGGCCGCGTTTTCCCGGTCACCGCCATGCTCGCCGTCGAGGCCTTGGCCATCCAAGCCGTCTTCGGTGTGGCCTTCGGCCTGATTGCCGGCCTGCGCAAGGGGAAGATCTTCGACTCCACCGTGCTGGTCGCCTCCCTCGTGGTCATTGCCGTCCCGACGTTCGTCCTGGGCTTCGTGCTCCAGCTCGTCGTTGGCGTACAGCTCGGCTGGGCGAAGCCGACCGTCGGATCCAATGCGGATTGGGGCACCCTGATCCTTCCGGCCACGGTCCTCGGCCTCGTGTCCTTTGCCTACGTGCTGCGCCTGACCCGCGCCTCTGTCATTGAAAACATGAACGCCGACTACGTCCGCACCGCAACCGCCAAAGGCCTCTCCCGCCCCCGCGTGGTCCTGGCCCACATCCTGCGAAACTCCATGATTCCCGTGGTCACCTACCTGGGCGCGAACCTGGGTGGCTTGATGGGCGGCGCAATCGTCACCGAAGGCATTTTCAACGTGCCCGGCGTCGGCCAGAAGCTCTATCAAGCAGTGATCCGCAGCGAAGGCCCCACCGTCGTCGCCATTGTGAGCGTGCTGGTACTGGTCTTCGTTGCCGCCAACCTGTTGGTGGATCTCCTTTACGCCTGGCTTGACCCGAGGATCCGTTATGAAAAGTAACCGTCAGATCGAGCACTTCGTTGCCCCCATCGACGAGACACCGCTGCTGGCGACCGATACCCTCAAGGTCGACGCAGCACCCCTGAGCCTGTGGGCGGATGCCTGGCGGAAGCTCCGCCGTCGGCCGCTCTTCATCATCTCGGCGCTCATGATTCTGCTGCTCCTCGTCGTCGCGTTCTTCCCGGGCCTGTTCACGCAGACGGCCCCGAACGACAACTGCCAGCTGGGGGACTCCCTCGCGGGCCCTTCGGCCGGCCACCCCCTGGGATTCACTTTCCAGGGCTGTGACATCTACTCCCGCGTCATCCACGGCACGCAGGCATCCTTGACTGTCGGCGTCGTCTCCGTCATCTTCGTCCTGATCATCGGGGTCACCCTCGGTGCGCTGGCAGGCTTCTTCGGCGGCTGGGTTGACACCATCATTGCCCGCATCGGCGACATCTTCTTCGCGTTGCCCTTGGTCCTCGGTGCGCTGGTTGTTACCCAGCTCCCGTTCTTCCGCGAGAACAAGAGCGTCTTCACGGTGGTCATGGTCATCGTAATGCTCGGCTGGCCGCAAATGGCCCGTATCACCCGCGGTGCCGTGATCGAGGTCCGCAACGCGGATTTCGTCACCGCCGCACGCTCGCTCGGTGTCTCCAAGATCGGCACGCTGGTCCGGCACGTCGTTCCGAACGCGCTCGCGCCGATCATCGTCCTGGCCACCATGGAGCTTGGCGTCTTCATCGTGACGGAAGCAACGCTGTCCTTCCTTGGCATCGGGCTGCCCGGCAGCATCATGTCCTGGGGTAACGACATTTCCGCGGCGAAAGACACGTTGCGCACCAACCCCGAGGTGCTGATGTTCCCCGCAACAGCACTGTCCATCACGGTCCTGAGCTTCATCATGCTTGGTGACGCGCTGCGTGACGCCCTTGATCCCAAGAGCCGCAAGCGATGAAGGAGGCAATCATGACAACGTCCAACATCACCATCGACGAAGCCGGATCCGAAGAGCGTCCGCTCCTGGAAATCCGCGACCTCGCCATCTCCTTCCAGACGGCGAGCGGCGAATTCCAGGCCGTCAAGAACGCGCACCTGACCATCATGCCCGGCGAGACTGTCGCCATTGTTGGTGAGTCCGGTTCGGGCAAGTCGACGACGGCGCTTGCCGCCATTGGTCTCCTCCCGGAGAACGGCAGGGTCTCCGGCGGCCAGATCCTGCTCGACGGCGAGGACATCTCGCATGCTCCGGAACGGCGCATGATCGAGCTGCGCGGCAACACGATCGGCATGGTTCCGCAGGATCCGATGTCCAACCTCAACCCGGTCTGGAAGATCGGCTACCAGGTCCGCGAGACACTGCGCGCCAACGGCAAGCCCAGCGGTCCTGCCGACGTCGCCCGCGTCCTCGGGGAAGCCGGCCTGCCGGACTCCGCACGCCGCGCCAAGCAGTACCCGCACGAGTTCTCCGGCGGCATGCGCCAGCGGGCCCTGATCGCCATCGGCCTGTCTTGCCAGCCGCGGCTCCTGATCGCCGACGAGCCGACGTCGGCCCTGGACGTCACGGTGCAGCGGCAGATCCTGGACCACCTCGAAACCATGACGGCGGAGCTCGGCACAGCGGTACTGCTCATCACCCACGATCTTGGCCTGGCTGCCGAGCGTGCGGACAAAGTGGTGGTCATGTACCGCGGCAACGTGGTGGAGGCCGGCCCTTCGCTCGAATTGCTGCGCAACCCTCAACACCCGTACACCCAGCGGTTGGTCGCCTCGGCGCCATCCCTCGCTTCCCGGAGGATCCAGGCCGCCAAGGCCGAAGGAATCCAGACGGAAGAACTCCTGGCGCCCACCGAAGCCGGGGTCGAAAAGGCATCGGCAGACGACGTTCTGAAGGTCGAGAGCCTCAGCAAGGTCTTCAAGCTGCGCTCCGGAATCGGCAAGGCAACGGACTTCAAAGCGGTGGACAACGTCTCGTTCAACGTCAAACGCGGGACGACGACGGCCATCGTGGGGGAGTCGGGTTCCGGCAAGTCCACAGTGGCCCAGATGGTCCTCAACCTGCTCGCGCCGACGTCCGGGAGGATCGTGTTCGACGGCGTCGACACCTCCACCCTGAACAGCCGGGAGATCTTCAAGTTCCGGCGCCGCGTCCAGCCGATTTTCCAGGACCCGTACGGTTCGCTCGACCCGATGTACAACATCTTCAGGACCATCGAGGAACCGCTCCGGACCCACAAGATCGGTGACAAGGCCAGCCGCGAGAAGAAGGTCCGGGAACTCCTGGACCAGGTGGCGCTGCCGCAGTCCACCATGCAGCGGTACCCGAACGAGCTCTCCGGCGGGCAGAGGCAGCGCGTCGCGATCGCGCGGGCCCTGGCCCTCGACCCCGAAGTGATCATCTGCGACGAGGCGGTTTCCGCCCTGGACGTTTTGGTGCAGGCCCAGGTGCTGAATCTCCTGGCCGACCTCCAGTCCAATCTTGGACTGACGTACTTGTTCATCACGCACGACCTCGCCGTCGTGCGGCAGATCGCCGACCATGTCTGCGTGATGCAGAAGGGCAAGCTCGTGGAAACGGGCAGCACTGACGACGTGTTCGATTCGCCGCAGCAGGACTACACCAAGGCCCTGCTTCACGCGATCCCGGGTGCCAGCCTGATGCTGCCGCCTGTGGTGGCCTGACGGGCTTGACGCCCGTCTGCTGAGCGCCAGTTTGGCGGGTAGAAGAGCCGGTACCACTTCCGTGGGGGGAAGTGGTCCCGGCTCTTTTGCTGTTTCCGGCGCGTCTCGGAGCTCACTGCCCATTGTGATGAAGAGCACAATTCGGCGGCCTGGAGGGTGATTTTTAGGCCAATAAATACCACAGCGCTTAGACTCTAGGAAGGTGCCCTGTGTCAAAGGGGCTAATCCGTCGTGCGTTCCGGTTGGAAATGTCGCGATACAACAGCTGACTTCACCACTGAATCGAGCCATTACGCATGTCTGAAACCACCACCAACACCGCCGCGGCCACTGCATCGCGCAGTGATCTGCGCAACGTCGCGATTGTGGCCCACGTTGACCACGGCAAGACCACCCTGGTCGACGCCATGCTCAAGCAGACCAACTCCTTCGCCGAGCACAACCACCTGGAAGACCGCGTCATGGACTCCGGTGACCTGGAGCGCGAAAAAGGCATCACCATCCTCGCCAAGAACACCACGGTTGCCTACAACGGCCCGTCGTCCAATGGCGAGACCATCACCATCAACGTGATCGACACCCCCGGCCACGCCGACTTCGGTGGCGAGGTGGAGCGCGGCTTGTCCATGGTTGACGGCGTGGTCCTCCTGGTTGACGCTTCCGAAGGTCCGCTGCCGCAGACCCGCTTTGTGCTCCGCAAGGCCCTTGCCGCCCACCTGCCCGTCATCCTGCTGGTCAACAAGACCGACCGCCCCGACGCCCGCATCGAAGAGGTTGTCCACGAGTCCATGGACCTGCTCCTCGGCCTGGCCTCCGACCTCGCGGACGAAGTTCCGGACCTGGACCTCGACAAGATCCTCGAAGTACCCGTGGTCTACGCCGCAGCCAAGGTCGGCCGCGCCTCCCTTGAGCAGCCGGCTGACGGCTCGGCCCCTGACAACGAAGATCTCGAACCACTCTTCAAGGCGATCATCGAGCACATTCCGGCCCCGACCTACAACCCGAACGGTGTCCTGCAGGCGCACGTCACCAACCTGGATGCTTCCCCGTTCCTCGGCCGCCTCGCCCTCCTGCGCATCTACAACGGCACCCTCCGCAAGGGCCAGACCGTCGCTTGGGCGCGCGCCAACGGCGAACTGAAGAACGTCAAGATCACCGAGCTCCTTGCCACCAAGGCCCTCGACCGCGTTCCGACCGACTCGGCCGGCCCGGGCGAGATCGTGGCTGTTGCCGGCATCGAGGAAATCACCATTGGTGAGACCCTGACCGACGCCGAGAACCCGCAGCCGCTGCCCCTCATCACGGTGGATGACCCCGCGATCTCCATGACCATCGGTATCAACACCTCCCCGCTGGCCGGCAAGGTCAAGGGCGCCAAGGTCACGGCCCGCCAGGTGAAGGATCGCCTGGACAAGGAACTGATCGGTAACGTCTCCATCAAGGTTCTGCCCACCGAGCGTCCGGATGCTTGGGAAGTCCAAGGCCGTGGCGAGCTTGCGCTGGCTATCCTCGTGGAGCAGATGCGACGCGAAGGCTTCGAGCTGACTGTCGGCAAGCCGCAGGTTGTCACCCGCACCATCGACGGCAAGATCCACGAGCCGATGGAACACATGACCATCGACGTGCCCGAAGAGTACCTCGGTGCGGTCACCCAGCTCATGGCCGCCCGCAAGGGCCGCATGACCAACATGGCCAACCACGGTACGGGCTGGTGCCGCATGGAATTCATCGTTCCGGCACGTGGCCTCATCGGCTTCCGCACCAAGTTCCTGACGGACACCCGTGGCGCCGGCATCGCTTCCTCGATCTCCGAAGGCTACGAGCCGTGGGCCGGCCCCATCGAATACCGCACCAACGGTTCGATGGTTGCCGACCGCGCCGGCGTCGTCACCCCCTTCGCCATGATCAACCTGCAGGAACGTGGCTCCTTCTTCGTGAAGCCCACGTCCGAGGTCTACGAAGGCATGATCGTCGGCGAGAACTCGCGCGCTGACGACATGGACGTCAACATCACGAAGGAGAAGAAGCTCACCAACATGCGTGCCGCTTCCTCCGATACCTTCGAGAACCTGACGCCGCCGCGCGACCTCACCCTCGAAGAGTCCCTCGAATTCGCCCGCGAAGACGAGTGCGTTGAGGTGACCCCGGAGTCCATCCGCATCCGCAAGGTGATCCTGGACGCCAACGAGCGCGCCAAGGCCACCCGCGCCCGCGCCAAGGTCTGATCCTGCGCTGACTGCGTACTGAACGGACTGACGCATTGAATAAGGGAGCCACCGGAACGGCACGCGGCATTGCCGCGGCTGTTCCGGTGGCTCTTTTTGCTGCCCTCGCGGGCACCGCACTGCACCGGCAGGCGCTCCTCGTTGCCGGCGTCGACATCTATTGGGGCACCGCAGCGGCATTGCTCCTACTCGCATCGCTCCAGCTTCTGCTGGGCGCGTGGTCGCGGTCTGTGATCCCGACGGCGGTAGCAGGCATTGTTTGTTACGCCGCCATAGGCCTGCTCTCTACGGGCGGAACGGGCAAGCAGCTGATCGTCGCGGATGTGCCCGGCAATGTCTGGGTCTACGGGAGTGCGGGCATTACCTTCGTGATGCTCTTGTGGTGCCGGCGCTACGGGCGTCGACCGCGCGGCTAGCTAGTCTGCGCTCGGGTCCCGGTGGTGGGCGATCAAGAGCGAGGTGGCCTCGCCGTCGTCGTCTGCCGGAAGGCGCATGTATTCCTCGACGACCGCCCGCAGTTTGCCCATCATTTCCTGTTGCCGTGCAGCGTTGAACTTCACACCGAGCCGCCAGACGTCGATGTCCTCCGGTGCGAGCCCGCGGGTTTCCTGGACGAATGTTTCGATCAGGACCGGGGAAATATCGTCGACGGGAGTGCTCCACGAGGTGCGTGTGGCGATGTATGGCACCTCTTTGGCGCCCCTCTTTCCCTTCCGGCCTTCCTGCGGCACAAGAAAGCCGGTGCGCACCAGGGTCCGGACATGGTGCAGGCTCGACGCCGGGTTGATGCCCAACAGCCCGGCAATCTCTTTGTTGGTGCGCGCGTGGTGCAGGCAGAGCCGGAGAATCCTCAGGCGCAGGGGTGAGCTCAAGGCGCGTCCCTTGGCCACCAGGTCACTGTCCTCCCGCTCGTTTTCCGTCATGGTGGCCAGTGTAGCCATCCGTTAGTGATTGACATATACCAATCACTGAAGGAAACTGGGCGGGTGAATGCCGGGACCACTGACAATGCTCTGCGAACTGACGCAGCCCAGCATCCTGTATCGCTTTGGCGGGACCGGAACTTCATCACCTTCTGGTCGGGCCAGGCCGTCAGCCAGCTCGGGGCGCAACTTGGGCAATTGGCGTTTCCCGTCCTCGCGGTGACTTTGCTGGGCGCCAGCGAGTTCGAAGTCGGGGCACTCAATGCCGCGGGCCTTGCTGCCTTCCTGCTGATCGGTTTGCCGGCGGGAGCGTGGGTTGACCGCTGGCTCAAGCGCCGCACCATGATTGTGGCGGACCTGGTCCGGACCGCGGCGATGGCAACCGTACCAATCCTGTGGTGGTCCGGCATCCTGCAGATCTGGCACCTGTACGCCGTGTCCGCCGTCGTCGGGGCCGCAACGGTCTTCTTCGACGTTTCCTATCAGAGCTACGTGCCTGTTCTCGTGGATGCGCCGAAAGTGCCGCAGGCCAACTCCAAGCTGGAAGCCACCTCCCAGATCGCGCGGATCGGGGGTCCTGCCGCGGGCGGTGGGCTGCTCACTGTTGTGTCGGCCCCGGTGCTTTTCGTCGGGGAGGCGATCGGGTATCTGCTGTCGGCCATTTTCCTGCTCAGGACACGCGATGCGGAACGGCCCGTGCCCACGAAGGATCGGCGGCCGCTGGCAAGCGAAATCAAGGAAGGCCTGGTTTTTGTGGTCAGGCATCCGTTGATCAGCAGGATTGTGGCCTGCACGGGCGGCGTCAACTTCTTCACCACGATCGCGTTCACCTTGATGCCGGTGTTGGTCCTTCGTGAGCTGGAACTCGGTCCGGAGGGCATGGGTCTCATCATGGCGGTCGGTGCGGTCGGTGGACTGATCGGGGCGCTTGCCGCGCCCAGGTTCGCGGCCTGGATCGGCGAGGGGACCGTTATTCCCGTGGCGTCGATGATCAGTTCGGCGTTCCTTCTCCTGGTTCCACTGTGCGTGCTCGCCCCGGAACGATGGATGTCCCTCGTGATGCTCATCGTCTCCGAATTCGGGTTCGCTTTCGGAGTCCTGGTGTACAACATCATGCAGTTGAGCATGAGGCAGCGGGTGTGTCCTCCCCGGCTCCTGGGGCGCATGAATGCGTCCATTCGCTTCGTGGTGTGGGGAGTCATGCCGATCGCAGCCCTTGCCTCGGGTCTCCTGGCCGAGAACTTTGGCCTCGTCCCGACACTCTGGATCGGCTTGGGCGGAAGCATTGTTTTTGTTGCGCCTGTTGTGTTCTCTCCGCTGTGGGGAATGCGCAGGCTGCCGGACGAGGTGCATGGCGCCTGACCCTCCCTGGACATGCCCCGCCCTGGCCCGCAGCACTGGACATAATGGCAACATGCGCATTCCTTGGTCCCCACGTGGCGCATGCCCTGCGGTGATGAGGGCGCATGTCCGGTGTTCGACCGCAAAAGTGGACTGGATGTTTTCCACATAGTGAATGTTGCGGCTTCCGCACTTCCCGCTTCCGCCGGAAGGATGGGGCGTATGGTGAACATCATTGACGTCATTTCAGCGTACGACGGCGTGGCGCGGGCCAAGCATCTCGCTGCAGCCGGGGTGTCGCATTTCCAGTTGAAGTCGGCGTTGGCGAGCGGGCGGATTCTCCGCGTGGCCAGAGGGGTCTATGCGGTGCCGGGTGCCGATCCCGTTTTGGTGTCCATTCGTTCCCTTCCTGCGGAACCGGCCTGCATCTCCGCGGCCGAGCTGTCCGGTTTGTGGGTGATGGACGCCCCGCAATTTCCCCACGTAGCGGTCCCTCACAGCCGAAAGTACGAGGGTTTTATCTGCCACAGATCCGCGGCCCCGCCCACCTTGATGGATTCAGTCATTCAGGCCCTGCGTTGCCTGCCGGATCTGGATGGCTTGGTCATCGCTGAATCTGCCGTGGCCCTTGGCAGGCTACCGCTCACGGCCATCAGGATGAGGCTTGGTGGGCGGAACGATGCACGGGAGCGGAGGCTCGTGGCGCGGATCGTCCCCCAGTCACAGTCGATCATTGAGTGCATCGCCCGGTACCTCCTGCGCGAAGCAGGCTTCCACGTTGAGTCACAAGTGAACATACCGGGCATGGGGCATCTGGACCTGATGGTGGACGGAAGACTTGGGATTGAAACCGACGGAGCAGGATTCCACATGGACAAGCCGAGTTTCGAAGAGGACCGCCGTCGGTGGAATGTCACCACCAGGTTGGGTGTCCCCACCTTGGTTGTGAGCTATTCCATGGTGAAGAACAGGCCTCGGGAATTTGTGGCGATGGTCCGGGACACTCTGAGGTCTCTCGACCGAGCCGCGTGAGCTCGGCGTAGGCCAACTTTCACCCGTGCCAGGAGGGGCATGTCCATCGCTCAAAAGGGACATGCCCATCGCTGCTCCTCAGGAACGGACATGTCCCTCTCAAGGGCCTGCGCTGCCTAGGGACATGCTCTGCCCTGAAAGCCAGGAATGGGCATATTGGCATTATGTCCAGTGGTTCGAGTGAGCAGGGGGCATGTCCTGTGGGGGCCGCCGGTGAGCGCGGGTCTACTCCCGCGATATGCGAGCACCACGGCGCGGCGGCGGAGGGGGGACCTCCTTTGCCGCCACTACAAGGGCCAGCGGGATCTCGACGTCGGACTGTCGGGTACGGATGGTGCACGCACCCTCGGTGACGGAGAGCAGGTAGCCGAGGGCATCGGTGAGGCCGTTGTCCAGGCGGTATCGGACAACTACCCGTGTTCCGGATACGGTATGAAGCAGGAAATCCTGGGGCCGGGGCAGGTTCACCAGTTCATAGTAAGACGCCCGGCTAGGTTGCTGAGTTCCGGCTGGTGGATAATAGGCTCAGAATTCGATGTACCGGCCACAGGGCCGGTGGTACTACCCGGAAATTGTCCGGGACAACTGTGGAGAGGCAAGGGACGTGACCTACGTAATCGCGCAGCCGTGTGTGGACGTCAAGGACAAGGCATGTATTGAAGAATGCCCTGTTGACTGCATCTACGAAGGCGAACGTTCCCTCTATATCCACCCGGATGAGTGCGTGGACTGCGGTGCCTGCGAACCCGTGTGCCCGGTGGAAGCGATCTACTACGAGGACGACACCCCGGAGGAATGGGCCGACTACTACAAGGCCAACGTCGAGTTCTTCGACGACCTTGGTTCCCCGGGCGGAGCTGCCAAGATCGGCAACACCGGCAAGGACCACCCGTTCATCGCCGCGCTGCCTCCACAGAACCAAGACCACTAAGAACGGTTGCTTCCTTTGATTTCTGCGGCCCCCGCTTTCGGCCTCAACCTGCCTGACTACCCGTGGGAAGCTATGGCGCCGTACGTGGCCAAGGCTTCGGAGCACTCGGGCGGGGCAGTCAACCTCTCTATTGGCACCCCTGTGGATCCTACGCCGCAGCTGATCCGTGAGGCGCTCGCGGGGGCAGCGGACGCCCACGGTTACCCAACGGTCCACGGCACGGAAGCTCTTCGTGAGGCCGTATCGAACTGGTTCGCCACCCGTCGCGGGGTCCCGGGAATCGATCCGAGGGATGTCATGCCGACGGTCGGCTCGAAGGAACTAGTGGCCTGGTTGCCGTTCCTGCTGGGACTCAGCGCCGGCGACGTCGTGGTCCGCCCCACTGTGGCTTACCCGACCTACGACATCGGTGCCATGCTCGCCGGGGCAACTGCTATCGCCGCGGACAGCCTGGACGAACTGGACTCGGCCACCCGCTCCAGGGTCCGGCTCATCTGGATCAATTCGCCGGGCAACCCCACGGGCAGCGTCCGTGACGTCGAGTCCCTCAGGCAGATAGTGGCCCAGGCGCGCGAGATCGGCGCAGTCGTGGCGTCGGACGAATGCTACGCCGAACTCGGCTGGGGCGAATGGGATGCCCAGGGTGGCGGCGAGCCAGTGCCGAGCGTCCTTGACCCGCGTGTCACGGGAGGGTCCACGCATGGCTTGTTGTGCGTCTACTCCCTCAGTAAGCAGTCGAACCTCGCCGGCTACCGTGCCGCCTTCGTGGCCGGTGACTCGTCGATCGTGGCGAATCTGGTCAACAGCCGCAAGCACGCCGGCATGATCGTGCCCTACCCGGTCCAGGAGGCCATGCGCGTCGCTCTCGGCGATGCCGGCCATGTGCTCGCCCAAAAGGATCTCTACCGCGGCCGCCGTGAGCGCCTCCTGCCGGCACTGCAGAACTTCGGCCTGGAGATCCAGGAGTCCAAAGCAGGCCTGTACTTGTGGTCCACCGCAGGGGAGGCGACGTGGGACACGGTCCAGCGTTTCGCTGACCTGGGGATCGTCGTCGGGCCTGGAGTGTTCTACGGAGACGCCGGCAATGGTTTCATCCGGGTGGCGCTCACGGGCACGGACGAACGCATCGATGCGGCCGTGGAGCGCTTGAACACCGCTCGGTAACAATCCTGTGACTTGCCGCACAGGGTGCGTCATTCCGCCAGTAACCGTAGCTTGTGGATTAGTTTGTCCCGCTTACTGGCGGTAGCTTTTAACTGACTATCAATGGTGGCTTTCTCCACGAAGGCAGTTCGGCCAATGGTGTCTGCACCTGCAGACTCCTGGCTGGAGTCACCAGATGTTGGTTGGATCAAGCTTTCGACCGAGGCCAAGAGCCTCATGAAGGGGACTCCATGACTGAGACCACCAGCGCTACCCTGCGCCATGCCGGCGGAGAGCTCGAGCTCCCGCGGATCAAGGTTGTAGAAGGGAACGAAGGATACGACGTTTCCAAGCTGCTGAAGCAGACGGGCGCCGTCGCCTATGACCCCGGCTTCATGAACACCGCCGCCACCACATCGGCGATCACTTACATCGATGGCGACGCCGGTATCCTGCGGTACCGCGGCTACCCGATCGAGCAGCTTGCCCAGCACTCAAGCTTCCTTGAAGTTTCCTACCTGCTGATCTACGGCAACCTCCCCACCCCCACCGAGCTGGACGCGTTTGACCAGCGGATCCGCCACCACACGTTGCTCCACGAAGAGCTCAAGGGCTTCTTCGGCGGTTTTCCGCGTGACGCGCACCCGATGCCGGTGCTTTCCTCGGCCGTCTCCGCGCTGTCCACGTTCTACCAGGACTCCTTGGACCCGTTCAACCCCGAGCATGTGGAAGTTTCCACTATCCGCCTCATGGCGAAGCTGCCGGTCATCGCGGCGTACGCCCACAAGAAGTCCATCGGCCAGCCCATGCTGTACCCGGACAACTCGATGAACCTCGTGGAGAACTTCCTGCGCCTGAGCTTCGGACTGCCGGCGGAGCAGTACGAGCTGGACCCCGTCGTCGTCAAGGCGCTGGACCTCCTACTCATCCTGCACGCCGACCACGAGCAGAACTGCTCGACGTCGACCGTCCGCCTTGTGGGCTCCTCGAACGCGAACCTGTTCGCTTCCGTTTCCGCCGGCATCAACGCCCTCTTCGGTCCCGCCCACGGTGGCGCAAACGAAGCCGTGCTGAAGATGCTGCGCCAGATCCAGTCCGACGGTATCAAGCCCGAGGAATACATGGAAAAGGTCAAGAACAAGGAGGACGGCGTCCGCCTCATGGGCTTCGGGCACCGGGTCTACAAGAACTACGACCCCCGCGCGAAGATCATCAAGGCGACGGCACACGAGATCCTGGGCAAGCTCGGCGGCAATGACGAGCTGCTGGACATCGCGATGCGCCTCGAAGAGAAGGCCCTGGCTGACGACTACTTCATCCAGCGCAAGCTCTACCCGAACGTCGACTTCTACACCGGTCTGATCTACAAGGCCATGGGCTTCCCCGAGAAGATGTTCACCGTGCTGTTCGCGATCGGCCGGCTCCCCGGCTGGATCGCCCAGTGGCGCGAAATGATCAACGATCCCCAGACGAAGATCGGCCGTCCGCGGCAGCTCTACACAGGAGAGCCGGAACGCGACTACCCAGCGGTCTAACCCAACGCGGGGTCACTTACGGTCCGTCCCAAGGGACATCATGGGCCGTAAGTGACCCCGCGTTGCTTTAAGAGCTATAGCCGAGCGGGTTGTTTTTCTGCCAGCGCCAGTGGTCTTCACACATCTGGTCCACGGTCTTCGTGGTGGACCAGCTCAGGTCAGCCAGGGCGGAGGAGGCATCGGCCCAGAACGCGGGCAGGTCTCCAGCGCGGCGTCCCGTGATCTCGTACGGCAGCGGGTGGCCCACGGCTTGTTCGAAGGCGTGGAGCATCTCCAGCACGGACGTGCCCTTTCCGGAGCCAAGGTTCCAGCGGTGCACGCCGGGGCGCTCGGCAACGTAGTCCAGGGCGGCGACGTGCCCATCCGCGAGGTCGACGACGTGGATGTAGTCCCGCAGGCAGGTGCCGTCCGGGGTGTCGTAGTCTCCACCGAAGACCATGAGCTTTTCGCGGCGGCCAACGGCAACCTGGGCGATGTACGGAACCAGGTTGTTCGGGATGCCCTGTGGGTCCTCGCCGATCCTGCCGGAGGGGTGTGCTCCCACCGGGTTGAAGTAGCGCAACAAGGCGATGTGCCAGCGCTCGTCCGCGGCCCCGAGGTCCGTGAGGATGTCTTCGATCTGTTCCTTGGTGCGGCCGTAGGGGTTGTTCGCCCCGATCTCCATCTTCTCGATGTATGGGATGGGGTTGTGCTCGCCGTATACCGTTGCGGAGGAGCTGAAAACGATCGAACGGACTCCGTGCTTGTCCATGGCGCGCAGCAGGTTCAACGTGCCCACGATGTTGTTGTAGTAGTAGTTCAGGGGTTCCTGGACGGATTCCCCAACCGCCTTGAGCCCGGCGAAATGGATGACGGCGTCGATGCTGTGCTGGTCGAACACGGCCTCAAGCGCAGCCTCGTCCACCAGGTCCACCTGATGGAACGCTGCGGTCTTTCCCGCCAATTCACCAACGCGGCGCAGGGATTCTTCGCTTGAATTCACAAGGTTGTCCACCACGACCACTTCGTGTCCGGTTTCCAACAAGGACAGGACGGTGTGCGATCCGATGTAGCCGGTGCCACCCGTGACAAGAATTCTCATGCAAGCAACGCTATCCGAACTTGGTCCCTGCCCGCTCAGTGTTGCGTACGCCACAGTCCCGTGGTTCCCGTGCGCCGGACGGAACGGTTCAAGCACGTTTGTGCTAAAAAGACTTGTGCCCAAGATTGTTGATGCCGAAGCCCGGCGCCAGGAAGTAGTTGAAGCCGTCTTCAGGATCATCGCCTCGGATGGCCTGGAACGCGCCTCTTTGCGGGAGGTGGCCGACGAAGCCGCGCTCGCCGTTGGCTCGGTCCGCCACTACTTTGCCAGCAGCGACGAACTGCTCGTCCATTCCTTTGCGGTGGTCATCGACAGGATCGCCGGGCGGCTTGAGGAAGCGTTCGCCGTCGTCGAATCGTTGGTGCCGGGCTCGGCGGAACACGACGCCGCCGTGTTAACCCTGCTGGGTCAATTCCTGCCGCTCGACGAGGAACTGGCCGTCGACGCCTGCGTGTGGATGGCATTCCGGCACGCCGCCCGGATCCGGCCGGTGCTCGAACAAGAAGCCGCTCGCAGCCACCGAGCCGTGGCCGCCGTCGTCGGCCGCTTGGTGATGCGGCTGATGCCCGACGGCGGATCCGGCCAGGAGCGTCTGGTGACCGAGGCCGAGCGCCTCCTGGCGACCCTCGACGGACTGTGCATGCATGCCCTGCTGCAGCCTGAGTGGATGACAGCCGAAGTCTGCCGCGACGTTCTCACCGCGCATCTGGACAGCCTTATTGCACTCCCGTCCAACCGTTAACGTCACGGCTCATCGGGAATAGACTGGAACTCTGAGTGGGCACCTGCCAAGGGAGGCAATCGGATGCATGACACAGGCGGTCAGGGGTGGCGCATCACAATGGACACCTCCGGACCGATGCTCATTGCCTTGTATCTGAGAGACGTTGCTGGATTGGACGGAGCCGGTACGCCGACGTTGTCCCACGCCACACCCAAAGTCAGACACGCGGACCACACCCACCTCACCGCTGAGGTAGGCGGAGTGCCGGCCCTCAAGACAGAGTGGGAGGCATGGTGGGAGCAGCTGTTGAGGGCGTATCCGGATGCCGCTCCGGAGCTTTCACCCCCGGGATTCAATGCCTTCGGCAACTCGCCTGCCCTCCGGCGGGTTCTGCAGGCCCACTTCGGGGCCGCCCTGACGTGGGCCCGTGAACGCCTCGAAGAGTACGAAAAGCTGGAAGCTGAACGCGAAGCGAGCGGCGCCACGTTGCTCCTGGGGGACATGGTGGAGGACCGGCTGCTCGAAGTCGGACGGAGCTCCCGGGACTTTGAGCTGACCATCATCGAACTACCCCTCAACGAACCACGGGCCTGGTACCTTGAGCCGGACAAGATGATCATGAGCCACAGGCTCCTGTCCGAGCCGGAGATATTCCGCAGCTACGTCCAGCCGGTGGTTGAACTACTGGTCTGACGCGCGCGGTATGCGGCCCGCATGCTGACGCCGCACGCCTGAACCCTGGCCAAGTACTACGTCTTCGGAGCCGAAACGGTAATGGTCACGGTTCCCGATGCTGCTGCTGAATCCTGCCAGCCCTTGTGGTCCTGCCGGTTCCAGGTGGCGCCGGCCACGTCGACCTGCGTCACGGAGAGGTCCTTGGCATTCGCCACGGCCCACTGGGCGACAGCCCACGCCTGCGCACCCGTCGTGTTCAACTGGACCGCGCGTCCCTGTGCCACGGCGGGCAGGGACCCGAACGCCGTCGTCATGGCCGCTACAACGGCGTTCGGGTCACCGGCAGTGTCCGAGGCCCGGAGCGTGCAGTCGAGTGCCCGTTCGGAATGTCCCGTCAGCGCCGACGCATACGCCCGGCCCATGGGTTCCTGCTGCGCGTATGCCTGCGGGTATGCGGAATGCTGGACCGCTTGCGCCGCATCAGTGATCGCCATGGTTTCGTAGCCGGGTATTTTCACCAGGTGGTCATAGAAGGCGTTTGTCGCGTAGACGGGATCCATGACCTCGGCTTCGGTGCCCCAGCCCTGGGAGGGGCGCTGCTGGAACAGTCCCCTCGAATCGGGGCCGACTTCGTCACCGTGGCCGATATTGCGAAGCTTGGATTCCTGCATGGCGGTGGCCACAGCGATCGTGGCCGCGCGCGGAGGCAGCCCCCGCTGCACAGCAATGGCGGTGATGAGGGCGGCATTCGCCGCCTGGTCCGTCGCCAGCTCGTAGGAGTCGGAGCCGACGACGGCGACGCAGCGCTCCGTAACCAAGGTTTCGGAGCGCTGCAGTACAGTCACCACGGCGTAGATTGCGCCCGCCACCAAGGCAAGCGCCAGCAACAAAATGATGGTGCGTCGGAGACGGCGCATCCAGGTACCAGCTAGTTGGCGTGAAGGGCTTCGTTGAGTTCCACCGTCTGGCCCTTGCGGGGGAGGACCTCGACTTCACCTGTGGTGGAGTTGCGGCGGAACAGCAGGTTCGGCACGCCGGAGAGCTCAACAGCCTTGATGATGCTGCTGGTGTCCTCGCCGTTGTCGTCCTTCGGGCCCGGGATGCGCACGCGGGTTCCAGCCGTGACATAGAGGCCTGCTTCAACCACGGAGTCGTCGCCGATGCTAATGCCGACGCCCGAGTTGGCGCCCAGGAGCACTCGCTCACCCAGGGCGATCTTTTCCTTGCCGCCACCGGAGAGGGTGCCCATGATGGACGCGCCTCCACCGACGTCGGTGCCGTCACCGGCAACGACGCCCGCCGAGATGCGGCCTTCCACCATGGACGTGCCGAGCGTGCCGGCGTTGAAGTTCACGAAGCCCTCGTGCATGACCGTGGTGCCTTCGGAGAGGTATGCGCCCAAGCGGACCCGGTCGGCGTCGGCGATCCTGACGCCGGTGGGTACGACGTAGTCCACCATGCGCGGGAACTTGTCCACTCCGTAGACCGTGACGGCGCCGCGCTTGCGCAGGCGGGCACGGGTCAATTCGAAGCCGTCCACTGCGGCGGGGCCGAAGTTTGTCCACACAACGTTGGGGAGCTTGCCGAAGATGCCGTCAAGGTTGATGCTGTTGGGCTTGACCAGCCGGTGCGAGAGCAAGTGGAGACGCAGGTAGGCGTCGACGGTGTCCGCGGGGGCTTCGTCCAGGTTGATCTGGGCAAAGACCACCTTCTGTTCGGTCCGGCGGTCGGCGTCGTGGCTTTCAGCCGCGAGAGCGGTCAGCGACTCGTCGGCGTGCTCCACGGCCCGCAGGGATGCGGCCGCTTCGCCCAGCGCCGGCGCCGGAAACCATACGTCCAGCACTGTCGCTTCGCCGGAGTCGGAGGTGGCGATGGTGGCCAGGCCAAAGCCATAGGCGGAGCGATCGTTGTCAGAAGCGCTATCGAGAGCGGCAGAGGCAGCGGTTTCAGTCATGGCGCAAGTCTATCGAGAGCCACTGCTTCCCTTGAAACCGTGTGTGTACCGAAGGGGTCGCAATTCGCTCGGGATACAGTGGAGAGGTGACCGTTGAAACTACTCCAGTCCTTCTTGACATCAGGCAAGACGTTGCGCTGCTGACCGCCGCGCTGATGGACATCAACAGCGTGTCCGGCAACGAAGCCGCGCTTGCAGACGCCGTTGAATCCGCCCTCCGCACCATCCCGGGCCTGCAGCTTGTGCGGGACGGCGACGCCATCATTGCCCGCACCGAGCTGGGACGCCCGGAGCGGGTGATCCTGGCCGGCCACCTCGATACCGTGCCGTTGCCCACTGTGGAAGGTTCACTCGGCACCGTGCCGTCCACATGGGAGTCCGGCGTCCCCGGGACGGGAAACCTCTACGGACGCGGAGCCACGGACATGAAGGGCGGGGTCGCGGTCCAGCTTGCGCTCGCCGCGACAATGTTCGACGGCGGCGCCGAGCCGGGCAAAGACGTCACGTTCGTCTTCTACGACCATGAGGAAGTTGAAGCGGTCAAGAGCGGCCTTGGCCGATTGGTCCGTAACCATGGCCATCTCCTGGAGGGGGACTTCGCGATCCTGCTCGAACCGACTGACGGCACGGTGGAAGGCGGTTGCAACGGCACTAGCCGCTTCGAGGCCACCACCACCGGTGAAGCGGCGCATTCCGCCCGGGCCTGGATGGGCAGCAACGCCATCCACGCCGCCGCCCCCATCCTGGGCCGCTTGGCAGCCTACGAACCGCGCACAGTCAACGTGGACGGGTTGGACTACCGGGAAAGCCTGAATGCCGTGAAGATCAACGGCGGTACCGCGGGCAACGTCATCCCGGACCGCTGCGTCGTGGAGATCAACTACCGCTTCGCGCCGGACAAGACCCCGGACCAGGCCGAAGCCCATGTCCGCGAACTGCTGGAGGGCTTCGACGTCGTCCGCACCGACGCTGCCGCTGGAGCGCGGCCCGGCCTCAACCACCCGGCTGCTGCGTCCTTCGTTGCCGCCGTCGGAGCCGAACCCAAACCCAAATACGGTTGGACCGACGTCGCGCGCTTCAGCGAGCTGGGCGTTCCCGCGGTCAACTTCGGGCCGGGCGATCCGCTTCTAGCGCACAAAGACAACGAACACGTCGACGCCGACGCCATCCGTGAGTGCCTCCGCGCGCTGCGGTCGTGGCTGGCTGACTAAGTCGAGCAACCTCA
This sequence comes from Arthrobacter sp. FW306-2-2C-D06B, assembly GCF_021789175.1. Classification (NCBI taxonomy): domain Bacteria; kingdom Bacillati; phylum Actinomycetota; class Actinomycetes; order Micrococcales; family Micrococcaceae; genus Arthrobacter; species Arthrobacter sp. FW306-2-2C-D06B. The sequence goes on along the minus strand of NZ_CP084560.1, from coordinate 3,278,294 downwards.
CTTTTGCTCGTGAACGCGGGTGTGGCCCGTGGGCTTGGTTCCGGAACCAAGCCCACGGGCCACACCCGCGTTTCCGGCGTTCTTGCGCCTAGCCCTCGATTGCCACAATCTCCGACTTGGCTACCTTTACCACTTTGACGTTGCGGCGCATCCGGCTTTCAAGCCACTTGGCGATTCCAGCCAGAATCAGGCACATTCCGACGTACAGGACGCCGGCGATGATCGCGGAAGGAATGATGGGCGAACCGTACTGGGCCTGGCTTCCGAAGTACTTCGCTTGGAAGAGGATCTCGTTGTAGGTCACGATGAAGCCCAAAGCCGTGTCCTTGAGAATGACCACGAGCTGGGAGATGATCACCGGGAGCATTGAGCGGACCGCCTGCGGAAGCAGGATGTTCGTCATGACCGCGCTCTTCGGCAATCCGATGGCATAGCCGGCCTCGCTTTGGCCGCGGGGGAGCGATTCGATGCCGGCACGGAAGACTTCAGCGAGCACTGACCCGTTGTAGAGCACCAGGCCTGCAACGACTGCCGTGAAGGGCGTGATCCCCTGGACGCCGAGCGGAGGGAGCCCGTAGTAGAAGATCATCATGAGGATCAGCAAGGGAATGGCACGGAAGAGTTCTGTGAACCCGTAGCAGGGCAAGCTGATCCACTTACGGTCGGAGAGCCTGCCGAAGGCCAGGAAGACACCCAGCACCAGGCTGAGCACGGCCGCTGTGGCAAACGCCGAAAGCGTTGCACCCACCGATTGGATGATGGTCTGCTGAACCAGCGGGAAGGTGAACAAGTGCCACTTCTTCTCATCGAACTGGCCGCTTTGGGCGAAGCGAAGGACGATGAATCCGACGATGGCGATAATGACCAAAGCGGTCACGACGCCGAGAATCCGGTAGCGTGCGCGGGCCTTTGGGCCCGGAGCGTCGAAAAGGACCGAACTCATCGGGCCACCTTCCATTTCTTTTCAAGCTTCCGCTGGACAAAGGAAAGAATGAAAACGAGCAGAACGAAGATGAGTGCGACCCAGAGCAGCCCGGCCATGGCGGGCTCACCGCGCTCGGAAAGATTCGATCGGATGGCTCCCGCTTCGGCGACCGAGAAGCCGGCAGCCACGGTGGTGTTCTTGAGCAATGCAATGAACACACTGAACATGGGCGGGATGACGGCGCGGAAAGCCTGGGGGAGGATCACCAGCGTCAGGGTTTGCGTAAACGGTAGGCCGATGGCGCGGGCAGCCTCGGCCTGACCGACAGGAACGGTATTGATGCCGGAGCGCACGGCTTCAGCCACATAGGTAGCCGTGTACAGGCTGAGACCGACAGTTGCCGCCGTCATGAAATCGATTTCCACGAGGCCGAGCTTCGGGTAGCCCAAGGCAAAGAAGAAAAGAACCAACGTCAGCGGAGTGTTGCGCACGACGTTGATATACAACGTGGCCGCGGCGCGCATCGCTGGGATCGGAGAAACCCGCAGTGTCGCCACGATGGTGCCCAGGATCAGCGCAAAGATCCCGGCAACGCCGAAAAGTATGAGGGTGTTCCGGAACCCCGTGATGAAAAGGTCCGAATTATTCAGCAGCGTATTCACAGAATGGTCGCTTTCAGCCGATATTCGAGGGGACGGCCAATGGCCGCCCCCTCAACATGGGTTTAGTAGTTGTCCACTGCGGGCTGGGTGACCTTGGTGCCGGACTGTCCCAGCGTGGCGTCGTAGATCTTCTGCCACACGGAGCCGCCGTCGGTGAACATTTTGTTGACGAACTTGCGGAAGGCGGTGTCGCCCTTCTTCAAGCCCACACCGTACTTCTCAGTGGTGAACGGCTGTCCGACGACCTTGAGGTTGTCGGTGTCCTGGGAGGCGTAGCCGATCAGGATTGCCTGGTCGGTGGTCACTGCATCGACCTGGCCGCTCTTCAGGGCCTCGACACACTGCGAGTACGTGTCGAACTCGGTGGTCTTGGTGCCGGGGAAGTTCGCCTTGATGTTCTGGATGGGCGTTGAGCCCGTGGCTGAACAGACGTTCTTCCCGGACAGGTCCTTCTCGCTGTTGATCGTCGTGTTGGACTTCTTGACCAGCAGGCCCTGACCCGTCACGAAGTAGGGACCGGCGAAGTCGACCAACTGCTTGCGCTTGTCCGTGATGGAGTATGTGCCGACGTAGTAGTCAATGTCGCCGTTGGTAATGGCGGATTCGCGGTTGGCCGAAGGAATGGGCTTGTACTCGATCTTGTCCTTGGAGAAACCGAGGGATGCGGCGATCCACTGGGCAACCTGGATGTCAAAACCGCTGTACTCGCCGGTCGCTGCATCCTTGAAGCCCAGGCCGGGCTGGTCCTGCTTGACGCCGATCGTGATCTTTCCGTTCGACTTGATCTTGTCGAACGTGGGGCTGCCCGTAATGGACACGTTTTGAGCCACCGTAAACGGTGCGGACTCGCTGCTCGGAGCGGAAGTGGAACCCCCGCCGCCGCCACATGCGCTCAGCGAAAGGGCGAGCGCCGCGCTTGCAGCGACAAGGAGGGTTTTCCTCCGGTTGATAAAAGCCTTCATGATTTTCCTTTCATTGTGCGGCCACCCCCGCAGCCTGGGTGCGATTAGTGCTAGTGAGTCAGGAGTTTTGAGAGGAAATCCTTGGCGCGGTTGCTCTGTGGGTTGGTGAAGAATTCCTCCGGCTTGGCGTCTTCCACAATCTGGCCGTCAGCCATGAAGACGACGCGGTCGGCAGCTTTGCGCGCAAATCCCATCTCGTGGGTGACCACGATCATGGTCATGCCTTCCTTGGCCAGCTGGACCATGACATCCAGGACCTCGTTGATCATTTCAGGATCAAGTGCCGAGGTCGGCTCATCGAACAGCATGACCTTCGGCTTCATCGCGAGCGCCCGGGCAATTGCCACACGCTGTTGTTGGCCACCGGACAGCTGTGCAGGCATCTTGGGTGCCTGTTGCCCGACGCCGACCCGCTCCAACAACGCCATGGCGTCCTTGTCAGCGGTTGCTTTGTCCTGTTTCTTCACCTTGATCGGTCCAAGCGTGACGTTTTCGAGAATCGTCTTGTGGGCGAACAGGTTGAAGGACTGGAACACCATCCCGACGTCGGCCCGGAGGAGTGCAAGTTCCTTGCCTTCCTCGGGCAGTTTCTTGCCATCGATCGAAATCTCGCCGGTATCGATGGTCTCCAAGCGGTTGATGGCGCGGCACAGGGTGGACTTGCCCGAGCCCGACGGCCCGATGACAACCACGACTTCCCCCTTTTTCACTTGGAGGTTGATGTCCTTCAGGACATGCAGTTGACCAAAGTGCTTATTGACGCCATTCAGGGAGACGAGGGCATCGCTGGCGGCTTGAATAGTCATGAGACGAATCTAGCGAACAAATGATTCAAGTTGAGCCAGGTCACAGTTACTTCCGCGGATCGTGATTCAACAGATACCTGCTTTGCAGCTATCTGACAGCAAATGGTGGGTAGCGAACTCAACACCGCAAACAACAGGGCCACGCTGGAACGGCTGCAGCCGCCATCCGCGCTAGCCTAGGTCAATGAGTACCAGCCAGCCCCAAGTTCCAAGTCCAGACGCCAATGGCAAGGCGATGAGCAACGGATCGGCAGCGTCAGCTCCGGCCGTAGCCGCGGAACCGCCAGCCAAGCACAAAGGACCCTTGGAGCTTCGGCGCAAACAGGCCGCCATGCCGATGTCGGACCAGCGACTCCTCGACACCAGGGGAGCCGACCACTTCATTCACACCGATCCTTGGCGGGTCTTGCGGATCCAGAGTGAATTCGTTGAAGGATTCGGTGCGCTCGCCGAGCTCGGCCCCGCCGTCAGTGTCTTTGGCTCTGCCCGGACCAAGCCGGGCACCGGCTACTACGATATGGGCGTGCAGGTCGGCCGCCACCTCGCGGAAGCCGGCGTTGCCGTCATCACCGGCGGTGGCCCGGGATCCATGGAAGCCGCCAACCGGGGGGCCGTTGAAGGCAACGGCGTTTCCGTGGGACTGGGAATCGAGCTGCCCTTCGAACAAGGCCTCAACCGCTGGGTGGACCTTGGCATCAACTTCAGGTACTTCTTCGCCCGCAAGACCATGTTCGTCAAGTACGCGCAAGGCTTCATCGTCCTCCCGGGTGGTTTGGGAACCCTGGACGAACTGTTCGAAGCCATGGTCCTGGTGCAGACCCGCAAGGTGACATCGTTCCCTATCGTTCTTCTGGGGGTCGACTTCTGGAGCCCGATGATCGAATGGATCAAGGGGACCCTCGTGGCCGAAGGAATGGTCTCCGCAAAAGACCTGGACCTCATCCAGCTTGTGGACGATCCTGCGGATGCCGTTCACCGCGTCCTGCACGGAATCCCGCGGCCACCCTCGACCAACGGAGACCAGCGCCCGGAGTAGCCTTGCCGGAACTGAGCTCTCAGCTGAGTCTGGCACGATGGTTGTTGTGAGCTTTTTTCTGGTCTTTCTCGCCATTGCCATTGTCGGTGCCGTGTTGTTCCTTGGCGCCGGAATGGCGAAATCCAGCCGCGACTCCGGCGCTGGTTTGGATGAACCCGTTCCGAACCTGCCGCCCGTTCTGTTACCGGCCGGAGCCAAGGCGTCCGACGTCGACCGCGTGCGCTTTGCCCTTGGGCTGCGGGGCTACCGGATGGACCAGGTGGATGAGGTCCTCGATGAGCTGAGGGATCAGCTCACCTGGCGGGAGAGGGAAATTGAACGGCTGAAACTGGCCCTTGAAGCAGCGGGGACCCAGGAAGAACCAAAAGAGTGACCCCGTCAGTCGAATCGCGGTCCTCGACGGGATCCCTCGCCCGAAGACTGAGCCGCGCCGGAGCCCACGCCGCGAGCTGGCCGTGGTGGATCCAGGTCGCCCTCATTTACATCGCCTCGAGGCTCGTCAGCGCTTGTATTTTCATGGCTGCTGCATTGCAGCAAGGCGTCAATCCGTGGTTTCCGCCAGCACCGGACTACTGGAACTTCATCACGATCTGGGATGGGCGCTGGTACTCCGAAGCAGCAAACAACGGTTATCCGTCCGTTTTGCCGGTCGATGCGAACGGCGGTGTCGCCGAGAATTCCTGGGCGTTCTATCCGCTCTTCCCCTACCTTGCCAGGGCGCTCGGTGCTCTCACTGGACTGCCGGCTCTGCCGGCCCTGACGGTCGTCGCCATGGTTGCCGGGATTGGGGCGGCCCTGGTGGTCTACAAACTGTTCCGCGAATTCGCCGGGCGAACAACTGCGCTGTGGGCACTGACCTTCTTCTCGATGTTCCCCGTCTCGGCCATCCTGCAGGTCCCCTATGCGGAATCCCTCAATACCCTTCTCTTGGCGGGATCGCTTCTACTTGTGGTGCGACGCAAGTATCTTGGCGCGATGCCCGTGGTCTTGCTCATGTGCCTATCGCGGCCCACCGGAGTGCCCTTCGCGGGCATGGCGGGCCTGTTGCTGCTGCACCACCTGTGGAAGAGGTTCGGACGCCGCCCCGGCGCCGGGTCAATTCCGGACTCCGTGCCAACAGCCGCCGTATTGACGCTCCGGGAACTCATTTGGTTGGCCGCGCTCGTGGTCGTCAGCGTGGCAGGGGCTTTCGCCTGGCCGGCCATTGCGTGGGCGGTCACGGGGGATCCGCTGGCCTACACCAAGACCGAAACTGTTTGGCGCGGCGCTGACCTCGTTCCGTTCAAGCCATGGTTCGAGACCGGTCAAATGCTCTTCGGACCGGTACTCGGTATTCTGGCGCCGTTTGTCTTCGTGGCGCTCTTTGCCCTGCTGATGTTGAGCAAACCGGTCCGGGCACTGGGCACCGAACTGAGGCTGTGGTGCGCGTGCTACATGGGCTACCTCCTGGTCTTCCTGCACCCCCAGACGAGTACGTTCCGGATGCTCTTGCCCTTGTTCCCTTTGGCGCTCGGCGCAGCCTGGTTGTCCCGCTCCAAGGCCTACCGCGGCACTGTGGTGGTCATGTTCTTCCTCCTCCAGATCGTATGGATCGTCTGGCTGTGGGCGTGGGCGCAGTTGCCGGGCGGCGGCGACTACCCTCCGTGATGCCTGAGCGTCGTTTCGCCTCTTCAAGCGCGATCACGGCCCGCCGGGAAAAGTCCATCAATTAGCTACGGGCGGGTAATTACGAGATAATGGACACAAGCAAGGACGAAGGCACTCTCGGGTGCCCGGCGACGACGACTGAACTGCCATGACTGTCGACGCCGTATATTCCACGCGGAGCCAACCCGGCCGGGTTGGCGGGATTTGGGACAACTGGAGGGGATTTTCCTAATGGCGGCTATGAAACCACGTACTGGCGACGGCCCTATGGAAGTAACCAAAGAGGGCCGCAGCCTGATCATGCGTGTGCCGCTCGAAGGCGGAGGACGGCTGGTGGTCGAGCTCAACGCAGCAGAGGCGGCGAACCTCAAGGAATGCCTCGTAGGCGTTACCGAATAGATTCACTGGGCAGGGCCCGGCAGAAGAGCCGGCGCCCTGCTTTCATGTTTAAGGCTGAAAGCGAAGGCTGGCCGGTTACTTCTTGACCGCTACCAGCAAGCCGTCGCCGGTAGGAAGCATCGCCGAGGAGAGCCGTTCGTCGTCGCGGATGGCCTTGCCGATCTGGCGCAGCACCACGGTGGTGCTGTCCCTGGCAGCCGGGTTGGAAACCTTGTCCTTGTCCAGCGCGTCATTGATGACCAGTGTTCCGCCTGACTTGAGCAGCCTGATGGCCTGCTCGACGTAACGGGGAAAGTTGGGTTTGTCTGCGTCGATGAACACGAGGTCGTAAGCGGAGTCGGTGAGGCGCGGCAAGACGTCGGCTGCACGGCCGGAGATGGTCCGGGTCCGGTTCGCGGGGCTGCCGGATTCCAGGAAGGCTTCGCGGGCCGCCTTGAGGTGCTCGACGTCGACGTCGATAGTGGTCAGGACAGCCTGCGGGCTGAGGCCGCGCAGCAGGCACACGCCGGAGACGCCAGCGCCGGATCCGACCTCTACAACCGTCTGGGCCTTCGATGCCGCGGCGAGGACTGTCAGGACAGCGCCCACGCCGGGGCTGACGGGAGTAACGCCCAGCTCGAAGGAGCGTTCACGGGCGCGAAGCAACACGTCGTCCTCGGCAGGCAGATCTTCTGCGTAGGACCAGCTGGTTGACTTGTCGGCACTCATGGGGGTTCGCTTTCCAGGCAGAGGGTTATTGCTTCCAGACTACTGGCTACGGGGCGTCCGGCCCGGACGCCCGCGGCCCGCAATTCTGTGTCTTCCCGGGTGTCTCGCGGGTGTCCTTCGGACAATGTTCGCTCTGCGGGAAAAGCCTGGCTGTGATCAGCAAAATCTCAGGCAAGACTGGGATGATGTATATCCAGCCATCCAAGCGAGGGCCGGCAACGAACTCCTGAGTGACCGGCAGGATGACAAACAGTTTGAGGGGAGCGGACGATGCGGGCATCAAGTGCTGCGCCAGTCCAGACAACGGCAGCAGTCCTGGGTTCCACCGACACGGCCCCTCCGGCCGAAGAGTGGGTCAGGCCAAGCTGGGAAGAAGTGGTGGAGAACCACTCCGCCAAGGTCTTCCGCCTTGCCTACCGGCTCACTGGAAACAAGTTCGACGCCGAGGACCTCACCCAGGAAGTCTTCGTCAGGGTCTTCCGTTCGCTCGAAAACTTCAAGCCAGGCACACTCGACGGCTGGCTGCACCGCATCACCACCAACCTCTTCCTTGACCAGGCGCGCCGGAAGAGCCGCATACGCTTCGATGCGTTGGCCGAAGACGCCGAATCCCGGTTGCCGGGGCATGAACCCGGGCCCGAGCAGAGCTTCGAGCTGAACAACCTCGACCTCGACGTCCAGCGCGCCCTGGAAGAACTCCCCCCGGACTTCCGCGCCGCCGTCGTGCTTTGCGATCTAGAAGGCCTTTCGTACGACGAAGTTGCCGAAGCACTTGACGTGAAGCTGGGGACCGTCAGGTCCCGCATCCACCGCGGACGGACAATGCTTCGTGAAAAGCTGGCGCACAGGGATCCACGTCCCGTCCAAACCCGCAAGCCGCGGCTCAAGATGCCGCGCATCGCCGGTCTCCTTTAGTTGCCGATGGGTCTGCTGAAAGGACGACGCGGTGGTTTGACCCGGGGAAGTGTCCGGCACAGCCGCGCCCCGGGCCACCTGCAGGAATGCTCTGATTGCCACGCCGCGGTCCTGCGGGAGCGCCAGTACCTGGAACGGCTTCGCCGTGCCGCCGTTCCGGAGGCAAGCCAGGATTTCACCAACAGGTTGATCGAACAGACCCAGCGGTTGGCGCAATCCGATTTTCCTGAGCGCCCTGTGCCCCAGCGAAGTGTGTGGCACGGTATCCGGCTTGCCAGCGCCGCGGCCGGCGGACTCGCCGTGAGCGCCGGAATCCTGGCGGTTGCTGCCTACGCGGTCGGCGGTGAAGTTGCGCCGCAGGCCTCGAACCACGGAGAGCAGGAAGTCCGGACGCTGGTGAGTTCAACCGTGCCCGGAAACGCCGGAGAGCAGCTCCCCGTGACTGGTGCGCAGTTGAGTCTGCCCGCGAGCGTCGCCGGGACGGTGAGCCTGAGCGAGCAGCAGTTGTCCGAGCTGCGGAGAGACGGCTGGGCATGTCCCGAAATGGCGAGCATAGGATACCACGTGGTTTCCGCCCGGGCCTTGATGCAGGACGGGCATCCCGCCGTTGAGCTGCACCTCAGCGACGGTGACCACCATGCCACCCTGGTGGAGCAGCACTTGGAGGGCAGCGGAACTTCGGGAACCCAACTGTCCATCACCCAGGGGGCCCCGTGGCAGGCCGTCTATTCCTCGCCGGTGGCCGTGCTGCGATACTCCTCCGACATGCCTGCCAATCAGGCTGCGGGAGCCGTTCCTGAGCTCGTGAAAGCGGGCGATTCGCTGGTGGTCTCCCGGCCCGCCGAAAACAGCCCCGAGACCTGGAATGAGCGGCTGCAACGGGGACTCCATGCCCTGGCGGGCCTCGCAGGTTTCTGAGCGGACCAACGGACAAGGTAATCTTCGATACGTGTTTGGAATCAATGGCTCGGAGTTTCTCATCCTGCTGATCATCGGCGTCATCGTGATCGGCCCCAGCCGTTTGCCTGAATACACGCGGAAGCTGACGAACCTGGTCAAGGAGTTGCGGCGCATGGCGTCCGGTGCCCGCGAGCAGATCAAGGAAGAAGTCGGCATCGACATAGATGAAGTCGACTGGAAGAAGTATGACCCGCGCCAGTACGATCCACGTCGGATCATCAAGGAAGCACTGCTCGACGACGACACGAAGCCCGTCAGCGACGGCGCGCCTGTTGCCGTGGCAACCGTGGAGACCCCGACGAAGGTTCCCGAGCGCGTTGTTGAACGGCTTTCCATTGGTGAAAAGGCGCCCTTCGACGCTGAGGCCACCTAGAAGAGCTATTTCGGCTGGATCCCGAGGGACATTCCGGCGAGGCCGCGCGGCTTGGCGTTGAGCTTTCCCGCGATGCCCTGAAGTGCCTGTGCGGCGGCCGTCTCCGGCGCCGTCAACACTACGGGACGGCCCGCGTCTCCGCCTTCGCGCAGAAGGATGTCCAGGGGGATCTGTCCCAACAGCGGAACGTCGGTCCCGACGGCGGCGCTCAACCGCTCAGCCAGCACCCGCCCGCCGCCGCTTCCGAACAATTCCATCCTGCCGCCGTCGGGCATTTCCAGGAAGGACATGTTCTCGACGACTCCGGCAAGCTTCTGGCCGGTCTGCGTTGCGATGGTTCCGGCTCTCTCGGCAACATCCGCCGCTGCGGCCTGCGGGGTGGTCACCACGAGGATTTCCGCGTTGGGAAGCAACTGCGCCACCGAGATGGCGATGTCGCCCGTGCCTGGCGGAAGATCCAGGAACAGGGCATCCAGATCGCCGAAATAGACATCCGTGAGGAATTGCTCCAGGGCACGGTGCAGCATGGGTCCCCGCCAGGCCACAGCCTTGTTACCGGAAACAAACATGCCAATGGAGATCACTTTCACGCCGAAAGCCACGGGGGGGAGGATCATGTCGTCCACCCGTGTGGGCTGTTGCGTGATTCCCATGAGCGCCGGGACGGAGAAGCCGTGGACGTCGGCGTCGACGATTCCCACGCGCAGCCCCTGCGCAGCAAGGGCGCACGCGAGGTTGACCGTTACCGAGGACTTTCCCACGCCGCCCTTGCCACTCGCCACGGCGAAGACCTTCGTCAGGGAACCCGGTTCGTTGAAGGGGATTCCGCGTTGTCCCCCTGCGCCTCTCAGCTGTTCCTTGAGTGCGTCGCGCTGCGCTTGTGTCATGACCTTGAGCTCGACTTCGACGCCCGCCACGCCCGGAACCCCCGTAAGGGCAGCCGTGGCGTCGGCCGTGATCGTCTCACGCAGGGGGCAGCCGGCGATGGTCAGCAGCACCACAACCCGGACGGTTCCGTCCGGACGGGCCTCTACCGAATCCAGCATCCCCAACTCAGTGATGGGCCGGCGGAGTTCGGGATCGATGACGGTTGCCAAGGCAGCGTTGAGGGCCTCGACAGATGGTGTGCTCATGGGGTGGATGTTCAGCTTTCGGGCTGGGTGGGAGGACTTGAGTGACGCGCCGGCGAAGTGCCGACTGCCGAGAGGTCGGGGGCAGATTGCTCCGCGTTGGAATGGGCCGGATGGACCTTGGGAATCTGTTGCGTGGGGGGATTGCGCTGTTTATTGCGCTTGTCCTTGATTTTGTCCTTGGCTTTCTCGCCGTTGTTGGAGCCGCCGGAATTGTTCGGACCCAACTCCTCCTGCGCTTCGAGCAGATCTGACAGGAGCGAGCGGAGTTCTGCACGTACGTAGTCCCTGGTGGCGACCTCGCGCAAGGCGATGCGAAGAGCCGCGACCTCACGGGTCAGGTATTCGGTGTCAGCCAGATTGCGCTCGTCTCGGGCGCGGTCCTGCTCGATTGTCACGCGGTCCCTGTCGTCCTGGCGGTTCTGGGCCAACAGGATCAGGGGTGCGGCGTAGGAGGCCTGCGTGGAGAAGAAGAGATTCAGGAGGATGAACGGGTAGGGATCCCATTGGAAGCCGAACAAGCCAATAACGTTGAACGCGATCCAGACGATCACGAAGATCGTCATGTAGAACAGGAAATTCGCCGTACCCATGTATCGGGCGAAGCGCTCGGCAAATCGGCCGAAGGCATCGGGATCGCTGCCGAAGTTCGGCAGCATGCGGGAACGTAGCTCGAGCGGGGTGTCCAGTCCTCCGCTGGTGGGCTTCTCAGCCAATTCGGCCTCCTAGTTTCCTGATCGGGGCTCCGTCTTCGTGGGTTCGCCAGTCGTCCGGGAGCAAATGGTCCAAGAGGTCGTCAACAGTCACCGCCCCTACGAGGCGACCGGCGCTATTCACGACCGGGAGGGAGTTGAGGTTATAGGAGGCCATGGTGTGGCTGACCTCGCTGACGCTGGCGTGATCGGAAACCGGCTCCAGGTTCTTGTCCACGATGCTGCCCAGCTGTTCGGGCGGGGCGCTCCGGAGCAATTGCTGGATATGCACGACGCCGAGGAATCGGCCCGTCGGGGTCTCCAGCGGCGGGCGGCAGATAAAGATAGCAGAGGCCAGGGCGGGGGAGAGTTCCTCGCTGCGCACGTGGGCGAGAGCCTCAGCGACGGTGGCTTCGGGGGGAAGGATGACGGGAACCGGGGTCATGAGGCCGCCGGCGGTGTCTTCGTCATACTGCAGGAGCCGGCGCACGTCGTCGGCCTCATCGGGCTCCATGAGGAGCAGCAGTTCCTCGGCCTTCGCGGAAGGAAGGTCTGCCAACAGGTCTGCGGCGTCGTCCGGGTCCATCTCTTCCAGCACGTCCGCTGCGCGTTCGTTGTCCAGGGCGGACAAGAGCGTCACCTGGTCCTCTTCCGGCAATTCCTGGAGAACGTCCGCGAGGCGTTCGTCCTGGAGCTCGCTGGCCACTTCGATCCGTCGCTTGTCCGACATCTCCTGGAGTGCGTCGGCAAAGTCGGCCGGTTTGAGGTCCTCGTGGGTCGCAACGAAGTGGCTGGCGCCTTGGGGATCGTTCTCGGAGCCCTGCAGCGTGTCCGCCCAGTCCACCAGGAGGGTGTGACCGCGGCGCAGCCCCCGCAGCCTGGAGGTAGAGGTGCCGCGTCGAATGAAGAGTTTGGAGACCAGCCAGTCACCGTTGCGCTGCTGATCCATGGCGATGTCTTCGATGATGGCATCGCCGCTGCCGTCCTTGAGGGTCACCTTGCGATCGAAGAGCTCGCCGACCACCAGCTGCTCGGCACCGCGTTGCTGGAAGCGGCGCAGATTGACGAGCCCGGTGCAGATGATCTGGCTCTGGTCCATGGACGTCAGCCTCGTCATGGGAACGAAGACGCGCTTCTTGCCCGGAACTTCGACGACGATACCCACTGCGTGCGGGGCCCCGCGCAGGCCGCGCGAGAGCACCACGACATCGCGCAGCCGGCCCAGGCGATCGCCGAGCGGGTCGAAAACGTCGAGGCCGAGCAAGCGCGCAACAAAGATGCGTGAAGGATTTGTGCTCACCCTTACAGGCTACCGAGTCTGCTCTCTTTTAGCTGAATTTCAGCCGGTTCACATGTGTATGGGACAGAATGGGGGTATGGCGAACATTTTCGGTGCCCCTAAGGCCACGGAGGAATCCCGCAGCGTCCCCAAGGGCGACACCGTGGGCTCTTACACTTCCTATCTCGATGCCCAGAAGGCGGTGGATTATCTTGCCGACCAGCAGTTCCCCGTCCAGCATGTCTCCATTGTCGGAAACGACCTCAAAATGGTGGAACGGGTAACGGGACGGCTCAGCTACCCGCGGGTCGCTTTGTCCGGCGCCCTGAGCGGTATGTGGTTCGGCCTGTTCGTGGGCGTCATGCTTTCGTTCTTTACCCCGGCCGGGGGGCCCTTCTCGATTGTGACCTCGGTCCTCATGGGTGCGGCATTCTTCATGCTCTTCGGGATTGTCACCTACGCTGCGCAGCGCGGGAAGCGGGACTTCACCTCCACCAGCCAGGTAGTTGCGACGAACTATGACGTCATTGTCGCGTTGGAGGCATCCCACGAAGCCCGACGTCTCCTTCACCAATTGCCGATGAATCCTTCCGAGGCAGCCTTCGGCCGGCCGCCGCAGGCATACACGCCGCAGGACTACCGGAACCCGCCGGCCCATCCAGGTGCACCCCAGGGCCCGGCCCCGGAACGTCCGGCGTCATGGCAGGACCCCTATGGCCAGCGCGGACCCGAAGCCGGACAGGGTACGGGCGGCGAACCCGCCCAGCCTGTTGCGGATGCCCCGGCCCCGGCCGCGGCCGCGCGGCCAACCGCCGGCGTCCGCTACCCGGACCTTCCCGACGGCCGGCCGCAGTACGGTGTGCGGGTGAACGAGACCGGAAACGGCGAGCAGGCCGCCAACGGTGAGGATCCGGCGAAGCAGTAGTTATTGCTGGGCCTCACACCTGCAATCTGGAAGGCCTGCGAGCTTTCGGACGCGCCAGTCCAAGGTGAACAGCTCGAGTTCCCGCACCTGCCCGGACAACGCAAGCGGCAACCCGAGCAGGATCCGCATGGCCTCCCAGGCTGCCAGATTCGCTACCAAGCCCGAAATGGCTGCGGTGCTTCCGCCGCTCCTCGTCCGTCCCTTGAGCGGAAGGAAATTGGAGCGGCTGTGATCGTTCATGGTCTGTGCGCGAATGCATTGCCAGCACACCGTCTGTCCAGGGATGATGCTGGTGCCGGGCACCCCCAGGTTTCCGCCATATGCGCCACCGACAATGTGGGGAACGCGCGCTTCCATCGCGGCTTCAGCGATGATATCCGAGATGACGACGACGTCGGGCTCATCGGCGCATCCGACCACCAGGCTGGCATCCCTTAGCGCCGATTCGAGATCTGCTGCTGCAACCACTCGATGACGGTTCGCCGTGACCTGAAGGTTCTCGTCTATCGACGTGAACCGTTCGGCGGAGACGTCCACCTTAGCCAAGCCTAGGTCGCCCGGCTGAAATAGGATCTGCCGGTTCAAGTTTGTGAGTTCTACAATGTCCGGATCGAAAATCTCAATTCTGCCGATGCCTGCGGCGACAAGGGATTGCAGTAGCCAGGTCCCGGTCCCGCCGACTCCCACGACCACGACTTTCGAAGTACGGAGTCTTTCCTGCAGTTGAGTCGGCGAGCTAGCAAGGGAAAACGTGGATGCGAACTCCTGGAACAGCCTCTCTTGACGTTCGAACCTGTTTGCGTTCAAATACTCCGGCTGCGGGTATCTATCAAAGAGGCGCTCGGTTTCCATGATGGCCAGGACGTTTTCAAGCGATTTGCGACTGAACCCGGCACTTCCTTCGAGGATCGATTCGATCCTCTCGATGGAATTCAACCCGTCAAGCAACGGGATCAACTCGATCACAAACGGGGATACGTCGAATTCAAGGACCCTGAGTTCCATGGTACAAATGAACTGCATTCGACAATCGCGGTTGAATACCAGAACGCTGTCCCGCAGTCTCAACGGGCGGCAGCCGGTCTTCGCTCCTCCTCTATCGGCCATTACTCGGCCCTCAGGGCCGCTACAGGCTCTATTCGAGCCGCCCTGCGGCTCGGTCCTATCGCCGCCATGCACAATGCAGTCAAGGTGACAATTGCGATTCCACTGAATGCCAGGACGGAAACAGTCGCGCTCAGCGTCACTCCGAGTGCCCCGGCGACAAGCCGGGTCAGTATCCACCCAGCCAACTGACCAACGAGAAGTCCCGAAGCAAGCGCCGCGATTCCAATCAAGATCGCGTCAACGGCAACGAGCCTCGTTATGTCGCCCCGGGTGGCACCAATCGCGCGCAACATCCCGAACTCTTTCTCCCGACGAGCGACGCCGATCGAGAACAGGCCGGCCGCGCCGATCGCGCCGAGACTGAGCGCAAGCACCACGATGCCGAAGGCGGCTCCGGCGTAGGAGCCGAGCTCTGATTCTGCGCGCTCCTTCATTTTGGCGGCTGTGATCACCGAGACGCCAGGGATGTCGGCAACTGAATCGGCGATCGTGTCCCGGAGCGCTGTGACGTCGACACCCGGTCTCGCTTCTACATTCCAGCCATTGGATCCGGTAATTCCGAGCTCGGCTGCCGCGTCGCGACTCATCACCACCTGATTCCCTGTTGCCAAGGACGCATACGTCCCGACAAGGCGAAGCTGGAGGGTCTTACCCGCCCGATCCAATCTGACGTAGTCGCCCAAGGAAATATCGCGGCTGGCGGCGAGAGCTTCAGGAATGATGACCGCGCCGCCCTTTTTGAGGGCAACGGGCGCAGATCCGTCACTTCCTTGGCGCCATGGAAGCTGAGCAGTGGCGAAGTAGCTATTTGGATCGACAGCCAGGATTGCAACCTGGGTCGTGGAGCCTTGGAACTGCAACGCCGCGTGATCCCAAACTGTGTCCGAAACCCGGTTGATCATCTCAATGGACCCCAAGCGTTTGTCCAGTTTCTCGGTGATGGGCGTCGTGGACGATATTTGAATGTCGGCCCCGAATTGACGGCCAATCTGCTCCATCATGGCGCTCCGTACGGAGCCGACCCCGATCACAAGGGCCGTACCCAGGCAGACGACAATCCCCATGATGGCCGTCGTGGAGTCGAGGGATGCGTGTTTGCGCAGGCGCTGAGCCGCAGCCTTCCCTGTCCATCCTTTGAAGATCTGCAGCCTGGTGCAGGCGATGAGAACTGACGGAGCAAGGAGTCCCGCGGCGGCCAGCGATATGACGAAGCCAACGAGCTTCACGACAATGGAGTCAAGCCAGTAGCTGCCGGCTCCGAATACGAGGAGCATGATGCCGAGGGCGACGCGGAATCTCGTTGAAGACCTGCGCTCTGCGTCTTCAGGCGAGATAGCCGTAAGAGGGGCCTGGCGCAGCACTTTCATTATGGCCCGGGCCGCCCCGGCGCAGCCCGCGGCGACGCCGCTCAGAATGGCAAGCAGAACTTGCCAAAGTTCGACCGCAATGGTTGTTGGAGGTATGTTGCCGATCGACGATAGCCCTTGGTTGAGGATCCAGCTGACACCAAACCCAAGCCCCAGCCCGACCATCGAGCACGCGAACGCGAGCGTCAGTGCCTCATAAAAGACGGCGCCCGCCAGCCAGGAACCGCGGGCGCCGGCAGCGCGCATGACACCATAAGTCAGCCGACGGGCATTTACGACGGACTGGAAGGCCGTCGCTGAGAGCAGGATCGAGATGCCCAGTACGGTGCCGGAGGCGATCATCAAGATGAGTGAAACAACCGCGAGGAGGGGGCCGAGGGTCGAATTGAAGGCAGAAGTGTCCTGTACTTTGAACTGAGGAGGCAGGCTGGACGAATACTCGCTCTGCCAGCGTTCAGCGGAGTTTCCGGCCGTCAGCTGGATGTCGACCCTTGATACCTGGCCTTGTTGCTTGAATATCATCTGGGCGTACGACAAATCGACGAAAATATTGTCGTACGCCAACGGACCAAGAACCTTGCCATTGAACACCCCTACGATTCGCAGTTGCGTGGTAGCGTCGCTCGACGCGACCACCAGCGAATCGCCTACGTCCACGCCTAAACGCGAAGCCACGTCAGACGGAACCAGTGCCTCAGGCTTGTTTACGGCAGGGAGCCGTCCCCGTAGCTCAAGCCTCATGAGTTGAAACTCAGAGTTGAACGTAGTGGGGTAACCCGTAACCGTCAGCGGGCGGCCTGTTCCGACGGTTCCCGCAGGCCGGACGCTCGAATTTCGTGCCAGAGTCGGGATCGGCGTCGCAACGCCAGGGAGCTCCGCCAAGGCCTTCACTGCGCTCTCCGGGACCGTGGTCCCGGGAATAGCAGGGACCACGGCGAAGTCGCCAATGCCTGATAGCGAGCCAACTCCTTGCGAGATCTGGTCGTTGATGCTCTTAGATGTGAGGAGAGTGCCGAAAATGAGCGCTACGCCGAACACCAGCGCAACCGCTGCGACTCCATATCGTGGAAAATCAAAGCGAAGTTGCCGCAAACCACGAGCGAACGCGCTCATCATGGTGAGAATCTCCCTCCCGAGGTGGTCCGTTGAGGGTCAGGTCAAGTTGATCAACGATCTTCCCGTCCCGCAGCGCGATGATCCGGTCGGCGTAACTCGCAGCATATGGATCATGGGTGACGATCAGCCCGGTCGTGCGACGACCGTCTCCGATCGCGTCGCGAATCAGATGGAGAACAATATCCCTATTCCCGGAGTCGAGGCTTCCCGTCGGCTCATCGGCCAGGACGACGCCAGGAGCCCCGAATAGCGCTCGACCTACGGCGACCCGCTGACGTTGCCCGCCTGACAATTGATCGGGAAACCTATCGGCATATTCAAACAGTCCCAGCTGATCGAGCAGCACCAGAGCGTCTGCTCGCCAACGAAAGCCTTTTTGACAGGAAACAATCGATGACAATCCGACGTTCTCCACCACTGTCATGCTTGGAACAAGATGAAATGCCTGGAAAATGAATCCAATATTCTCTCGCCGGAAGATTGTCTTCTGTTTTTCATCCATCCCGGAGACCCGGAGTCCTGCTACGTCTATGCTCCCCGCAGTCGGCGAATCGATCCCCCCGACCAATTGGAGCAGGGTTGACTTGCCGGATCCAGATGGGCCAATGACGGCAACAAGTTCACCCGACCGGATCTCGAGTTCATCAATTTCTAGCGCAGTTTTCTCGTTTCCGGCACCGTCGTCATAGAGGCGACGAACGCCTTTGAGAGAAATGGCGGGAAGAGGGGCAACAGTCATGATTCGATGGCCCATACCTGGGGTAGCATCCGGTCAAATTCGAACCACATTTCCCATTCTCCGACGTCGCCGGCGAGAAGCTCGGACTCAATGACATCCCAAACGGCCAGGAGGGAGCGGCGACGTTCATCGGGAGATGCCGGCGGTGGTATGGCAGGGTGGTATTTGAGTCGAAAGCGCCCGTCGCCGATAGCCCTGAGGGTGAGTGGGACCATAGGGGCACCCGAAACATGGCTCAGGACAATCGGACCGGTGGGAGCCATGATGGTTGTTCCCAAGAAGGGAATTCGGGCGTGGTGCTCATCCACTCCACGAGGGTCCAGTTCAGGGAACATGGAGAAGATCCTGCCCTCACGCAGGGCGGCCAGGCCAGAGCGCATCGCCGATGTGCTCCCGAGCCGGATCCCGCGGAAGTCCAAATCAGGAAAGGACGCTGCGTGGATCTCGTCAAAATTCATTCGGTTGTAGAGCGTCGTCGTCGGCATTTCATAAGCGAGCATGGGAATGGCGGCATATGAGGGTCCCAGATGCAGCGGGAGAGCGATTACCCCTCTGCCACTGGACGCCGCCTCGTGAAGGTGATGGCGCCCATCGACGGTCACAACGTCCCGAAACAGGGTCTCAGTGTCTTTCATCCACAGATTGATGAAAGTCGATTCAAACTGCAGCTTCGGTCCGTATTCAGCAAAGCTCGTGGCGTGCAACTCCTTGTCAAACCGATCAAGCCCAGGGACAGCATTCATGAAATCCAGGGCCCGGGCCTTCAAGAGTGCGAAATTGTCTATGTCAGGTTGGTTTGCCCGGTAGATGGGCCGATCAAGCGCGTCTAGCTCCTTCATAAGGTTCCACGCGCCAACTGGACCTGCAGCTTGGATCGCCTCATAGAAATTCTTGTGCTTCGGAAAGTCGAAAATATTGAACAGTGGCAAGCGCACGCTGCCCCCCAAATTCAGTGTTGTTCGTATCTTGCTATCTCACTTGGTTCGTTGGTGGCGATACACAAGCCCCGCCACCAACGAACCGAGCGCTAGATCAGGTGCACATGCACCCGCTGCTACAGGCCAGGGTGGCTTCCGCCTCCAGCACATCTTCTGAGATCATCTCCATGTGTGTTCACCTCCTCGCTTTGACCGATTCGAAGATGGAGAAAATGCCATTTCACAGCGTGGCAACAGCACCAAACGGGGGATCGACTATCGGTGCTGCGCCTAGGAGGAGGGTACAAGTGCCGAAGGGCGTCTCCGTGTGGATTTCGCCAATCTCAGTGGTCAAAACGGCAAATCTCAGTGTAAAAAACCCGAAATTAAGTGGTCGGTGCCCCGCGTCTACGTGTTTGAACGCGCCAGCAGGACATGGCACAGGAGCATCTGCTCATCACGGCCAGTCACGCTACGAGGACGGCGCAAAGCAAAAGAGGAGGGCTACCGGAAAAGTATCCGGTAGCCCTCCTCGTGCGTTTTGCTTCAGTTGTTAGGCTTCGGCGTCCTGGTAGATGCCCGCCATCCAGGACTCGACGTCGTCGGCCTTGCGGGGGAGGGCAGCGCTGAGGTTGACGGGACCGTCTGCCGTCATCAGGATGTCGTCCTCGATCCGGACTCCGATTCCTCGGTATTCCTCCGGAATGGCGAGGTCCTCGTCCTTGAAGTAGAGCCCGGGTTCGATGGTGAAGACCATTCCCTCGGTGAGTACGCCGTCCAAGTAGAGATCACGCTTGGCCTGGGCACAGTCGTGGACGTCCAGCCCAAGGTGATGGCTGGTGCCGTGTGGCATCCAGCGGCGGTGCTGCTGGCCTTCGGTGCTGATGGCTTCCTCCACGGAGACCGGCAGCAGTCCCCACTCGGCAAGGCGCTCTGCGAGGACCGTGGTGGCGGCGGTGTGGATGTCGCGGAACTTCACGCCCGGCTGGGCTGCGGCGAATCCGGCGTCGGCTGCGTCAAGGACGGCTTCATAGACCTTCCGCTGGACGTCCGAGAACTTTCCGTTGGCGGGAATGGTACGCGTGACGTCGGCTGTGTAGAGGGAATCTGCCTCCACACCGGCGTCGAGCAGCACGAGCTCTCCGGCGTTGACCCTGCCGGTGTTCCGGGTCCAGTGCAGCACGGTGGCGTTGTTTCCTGCGGCCGCGATGGTGTCGTAGCCGAGCTCGTTGCCTTCCTCGCGGGCACGTGCGAAGAAGGCGCCTTCGATGACGCGTTCGCCGCGGTGGTGGGTCATGGCGCGGGGGAGGGCGCGGACAACGTCGGCGAAACCCTCCACCGTCGCAGACACGGCGATCTTCATTTGCTCGACTTCCCAAGCGTCCTTGAGCAAGCGCAGCTCGGAGAGCGCCTCGCTGAGCAGTTCGTCGAGGGCATCGAGTTCGCCGAGGTCCAGGTTTTCCGGATCCTTGGCTGTGTTGTAGCGGGCGGTGTCCACGAGGGCATCGATGTTCTCGTCGACTTTGCGGACCAGGCGGATGGAGATGCCGCCGATTTCCGGGGCACCCACGTTTTTGGTGATGGCCATCTCGAGTTCGTCGATGTGCGCGGTCCTGAGCCCGAGTCGCGCTTCGAATTCGCTGAGCGTCGGGCGCGCGCCGATCCAGAACTCACCGGAACGCGAGTCGGCGTAGAACTGTTCCGTGTCCCGGCCGGCCAGCGGACGGAAGTAGAGCGTCGCGAGGTGGTTGCCGCCGTCGTCGCCGGTTCCCTCCTCGACGGGTTCCAGGACCAGCACGGCATCGGGCTCGTGGTCCAGGCCCAGGCCCGTGAGGTGGGCAAAGCCGGAGTGGGGGCGGAAGCGGTAGTCGCAATCGTTCGAGCGGACCTTGAGCGGGCCCGCCGGTACGACGAGGCGTAGGCCAGCGAACTTGTCGGAGATGGCCCGACGACGCGTGGCGGCATGGTCGGCGACGGCGTCACGCGCAGGGGTCACCTGCGGCGCCGGCGCCCAATTGCTGGCCATGAAAGCCTTGAAGGCATCGGATGTGGGCCGCTGGGAGCGGTTGTTGACGCGCTCCTCCAGGGGCTGGGAGGCTGTGGTTTCACCGTTTTGGGTGTTATCTGCATCGTTCACCGTCCAATCGTCCCATCAAGGCCGACACTAGGCCAACGCCGAAACGGTCCAAGCCGTCCCCAATCAAATACGCTTGGAAAGTGAAGATCGACCTGCACGCGCACTCCAATGTTTCCGACGGGACCGAGGCTCCCGCGGGAGTGATCGCTTCCGCATCAGCTGCGGGTCTGGATGTGGTGGCCTTGACCGACCACGATTCCACTGACGGATGGGAGCAGGCCTCGGTCGCAGCCCGCGAATTCGGAGTGGCTTTCGTTCCGGGGATAGAGATCTCGTGCCGCACCCGGGAGGGGATCAGCGTCCATCTGCTCAGCTATCTCCACGATCCCGCACATCCCGGCCTGCTCGAGGAAATCACCAAGGCGAAAGACGCGAGGCTCACCCGCGCTAAACGGATGGTCACGCTCCTGGCCGAGGATTACCCCTTGAGCTGGGACGATGTCATCCATCATGTGGCTCCGGGTGCCACTGTGGGCCGGCCCCACATCGCCGACGCCCTCGTGGCGGCCGGTGCGGTGGCGAGCCGCTCCGAGGCGTTCACCGCGATCCTGACTTCGCATTCGCGCTATTTCGTGCAGCACTACGCACCGGACCCGGCGCTCGCCGTCGAGCTCGTCCGGTCGGCGGGCGGTGTCCCCGTCTTCGCGCATCCGGTGGCCTCGGCCCGCGGCCGGGTGGTCGGGGAGCGGACTTACCGTGAAATGATCGACGCAGGCCTCCTGGGCCTGGAAGTGGAGCACCGCGATAACCCCGAGGAAGGCCGCGTGTTCCTGCGGCGCCTGGCTGCCGAACACGGGTTGTTCATGACCGGATCGTCCGACTACCACGGGACCGGCAAGCCCAATCTGCTCGGGGAGAACCTGACCTCGCCCGATGTCCTGGCCCGCATCGAGGAGCTGGGCACGGGTAGTTCAGTGGTCCGTTAGACGGGGTAGAAGGTGGCCTTGCCGTCCAGGCGCTTCCGCATCACGTCGATGGCCGGGGCGTTCTGGTCCACGCACACGAACCTGCGCTCAAGCTTCGCCGCGACTGAACCAAGGGTTCCTGAGCCCGCGAAGAAGTCGAGGCACCAGTCTCCCGGCCGGCTCGATGCCGTGACGATGCGCCGGACCAGGCCTTCGGGCTTCTGCGTCGGGTAGCCAGTCTTTTCCTTGCCGGTCGGGGAAACGATGGTGTGCCACCAGACGTCCGTCGGAAGCTTCCCAAGTTCGCGTTTGGCCGGCGTCACGAGGCCCGGCGCCATGTACGGCTCACGGTCGACCTCGGCGTTGTCGAAGTGGTACTTGGCAGGGTTCTTGACGTACACGAGGATGTTGTCGTGCTTGGTGGGCCAACGGTTCTTGGCGCGTGCGCCGTAGTCGTAGGCCCAGATGATCTCGTTCAGGAAGCACTCCCGGCCGAAGATCGAGTCAAGCATGACCTTGGCATAGTGCACTTCGCGGTAGTCCAGATGCAGGTACAGGGTGCCGTCGTCGGCGAGCAGGCGCCAGGCCTCCACGAGCCGGGGTTCCAGGAAGGACCAATAGTCGCTGAAGGCGTCGTCGTAGCGGTGCAGGGCGCCCTTGATGGTGTCATAGGAGCGTCCCTTGAATCCGACGCGGTCGCCGTCGCCGTCGGCGTTGCGGACCATGCGCGTTTCCTGGCGGCTCTGGACCCGGCCCGTATTGAAGGGCGGGTCCACGTAAATCAGTGTGAAGGCGCCGTCCGGCAGCGTCGGGAGGAAATCCGCGTTGTCCGCGTGAACCACCAAATTGCTGCCGTCCGGCGCCCAAACAGTGTCAGTCATCGAGGCCGTTAAGCCTCGGTGCTCTCGCCGGATGCACCGGAAGCGGACACCACTTCGCCGTTGCGGCGGCGGGTGCGGGAACGGCGTGCGCGGGACGGCTTGTCCGCGCCCTCGTCGGACTGTGCCTGCCGGGATTGGGGCTCGGCAGACTGAACTGAACCTTCAGCGGGGGCTGCGTCGCCTTCGGAAGTACGACGGCGGCGGGTGCGGTTGCGTCCGCCGTCACCGTCTCCTTCACGGGACGGAGCGTCGCCGGACTTGGGACCGCGGCGTGCACCTTCACGGCCGCCATCGCGGCCCGTGCGTCCACGACCGGAATCGCCGCCGGAACGGGAGTTCTTCTTGCCGGTCTCGCCCAGGTCTTCCAGGACCTCAGCGTCGACGCCCGCGAGGGTGCGCTTGTCGCGGGGCAGGCGGCCCTTGGTGCCCGCGGGGATGTCCAGTTCCTCGAAAAGGTGCGGCGACGAGGAGTAGGTTTCCACCGGCTCCGGGTAGCTCAGGCCCAGCGCCTTGTTGATCAGGCCCCAGCGCGGCATGTCGTCCCAATCGACGAACGTCACGGCCGTGCCCTTGTTGCCTGCGCGGCCGGTGCGGCCAACGCGGTGCAAGTAGATCTTTTCGTCTTCGACGCACTGGTAGTTGATCACGTGCGTGACGTCATCGACGTCGATGCCGCGGGCGGCGACGTCGGTGGCCACGAGGACGTCCACCTTGTTGTTGCGGAAGGCGCGGAGGGCCTGCTCGCGGGCACCCTGGCCCAGGTCACCGTGGATGGCGGCGGCCGCGAAGCCGCGGTCCACGAGTTCCTCGGCAACCTTGGCCGCGGTGCGCTTGGTCTTGGTGAAGATGATGGTCCGGCCGCGGCCGCGGGCCTGCAGAATGCGGGCGACAACCTCGACCTTGTCCATGCTGTGGGCGCGGTAGATGAGCTGCCGGATGTCCCGCTTGGTCAGGCCCTCGTCGTCCGGGTCGGCGGCACGGATGTGCGTGGGCTGCGTCATGTAACGGCGCGCCATGGCGATGACCGGGCCAGGCATGGTGGCCGAGAAGAGCAGGGTCTGGCGGACGGCGGGTGTGCCGGCAATCAGGGTCTCGACGTCCGGAAGGAAGCCGAGGTCAAGCATCTCGTCTGCTTCGTCGAGAATCACCATGCGAACGTTCTTGAGGTTCAGGTGCTTCTGCTTGTACAGGTCGATCAGACGGCCGGGCGTGCCGACAACAACTTCGACGCCCTTTTGCAAGGCTTCGATCTGGGGCTCGTAAGCGCGGCCGCCATAGATGGTGGCGATGCGGGCGTTGCGCTTCCGGGACGCCGTCTGGAGGTCGTTGGCCACCTGAACGGCGAGTTCGCGGGTAGGCACAATCACGAGGGCCTGGGGTGCACCCGGGACAGCGAGCTTGTCGTGCCCGGCGTCGTCCGGTCCGACAACGCGCTGCAGCGCCGGAATGCCGAAGCCGAGAGTCTTTCCGGTACCGGTCTTGGCCTGGCCGATGATGTCGTGACCGCCTAGGGCGACCGGGAGCGTCATGGACTGGATGGGAAACGGGTGGGTGATTCCGGCGTCGGCGAGGGATTCGACGATGTCGGCGCGGACGTTGTAGTCGGCGAAGGTCTTTTCTGCGATCTCGTGGGGTGTTTCGTCCGAGGAAATGGTTTCCTCGGGTTCGATCGTTTCGGTTCCGTCTGTCAGAACTTCATGGGTGTGCAATTCACTCACAGTGGAGTTTTCCTTATTCATTTGGGCTGCGCTGCGTGCTCAACGGTTGTGGCAGGGCCGTTCCGGAGCACGGATGGGCGCAAGCAAATCCAGTGGAAGCCGATCGCGGGCTATCTAAATACTGGCACTGGGGACCAGCTGGTGTATCTCAAGATCGCGTAGGGGCGGGCTTGTTGATGTCAAAAAATTAACTGAATCAACGACCGGGCATCCATTACTACTCACCCAGTCTAGCGTCTGGGGGCGATAATCCCCGGATCCCGGTCCCGGGCCCGCGAATGGAGTGTGCTACGGGATCAGTTCGAAGGTGATTTGGCGGGTGGCAATATCCGCGTCAAGCAGTTTCACCCGGACTTTCGTGCCGGACTCCATTTCGCCGTCGCAGCGAGCGGTGACCGCCGGCTCGGCGATCTGGACGATGCCGTAAGGGCCGTGCGGGGCTCCGTTCCCATTGCCGTTGCCGTTGTTGCCGTTGCCGTTGGCGCTGTTCCCGTTGCCGTTTCCGTTGTTCTTGGCGGGTTTCGATCCGGAAATCACTACGGCGTCGAATTCCTGTCCGATGTGGTTCACCAGGAGGGCTGCCTCCACCGTGTCCAAGGCCAGGCGCTCCATTTTGGCGGCAAGCTGGTCGGATGACGCCATGATCTCGGGCAGGCTCGGCAAAGCACGCCGGGCCCATGCAGGGATCTCAGTTCCATTGCTCAATGCTTCGCAGATGACCAGCACGAAACGATCGACAAGCCGGCGCAACGGCGCGGTGGTGTGGGCATACGGTGCCCCGATGGCTGACTGCATGACGCTGCCCGGCACCTCGCCGTCGAAAGGCGTATAGCCGGCACCACGGAAAAGCAGCCCCGCTGAATGGAGGATGGCGAGTTGCCGGGGGTCCTTTGCGTCGAGGGTCCGGAGGTACTCTCCATAGCTGGTCCCCTCGGTCCAGGGTTTCCCGAGTGCCCCCGTTTGCCGTTTGAAATGGAGCAGCGAGCGCTCGTCGGGGGCCGGCATGGTGCGCAAAATCCCCACTTTGCCGTCGAGCATCAACTGGGCGGCAGCCATCCCCGTCATGAGCGAGATCTGGGCGTTCCAGTCCTCCACCGGCAGCGAGGGAGCGGCGACGATCCTGTACCCCTCGCCGTCGGGCAGTTGGACGATTTCCTGCTCAGGCATGTTCAGGCTTGCCCCGCCGCGGCGGCGTTCGAGTTCCACCCGCTTGAGCCCGACTTCCTTCAGCAACTGCAGGACGGGATCAGCCGTTCCGGAATCAATCTCCCGCTGCACGCCCTTGTAGTTGAGCTTGGCGCGGCTTCGTACGCTTGCCCGGCGCACGGAGACGGTGCGGAACTCCGCCTCGGCATCGAGTTCGAAGTCCCACACGAACGCGCCGCACGTCTGGCCGGCCAGCAAGCTCCCGGCATGCTCGCTGATGATCTCGGGGTGCAGCGGGATGCGGCCGTCCGGGGCGTAGTACGTTTGCCCGCGGCGGCGGGTCTCGGCGTCGAGAGCGCCTCCCGGGGGCACAAAGGAAGGCACATCCGAGATGGCGTAGAGAACCCTGTAACCATCGCCGGACCTGTCAATGAAGAGGGCCTGGTCGAGATCCGTGGAAGAAGCCGGGTCGATCGTGATGAACGGAACGTCCGTGAAGTCCTGCGCCGGCAGGGTGTGTCCGGAAACCGCGGCTTCGGCGTCCCGCAGCGCTTCAGCGGGATAACCTGCGGGCAGCTCGAGTTCAGTCCGAAGCGCCGCCAGCGCTTCCGCGAGCTGGTTCGACGTTTCACTGACATTCGGGGCTAACCGCTGATGTGACACGAAAGTCAGGGTAACTCCAAAATCTTCCGGAGTCTCGCTAGGCCGCCGCTGCGTCCAAGGCATCCAGGAGTGCCCGGGCTGCCGCCGTCGGATCCTCCGCCTCAGTGATGGCGCGAACCACCACGATGCGGCTCGCGCCGGCCTGCACGACCTCTTCCACGTTGCCGAGATCGATCCCGCCGATCGCAAACCAAGGGAGCACGACGCCCCCGACGGTCTCTTCGTCTGCCTGCTTCACCGCGTTGGCAGCGTACTTCACCAGATCGAGCCCGACGGCGGAGCGCCCCGGCTTCGTGGGGGTGGCCCACACCGGCCCGACGCAGAAGTAGTCCAGGCCGCTGCGGCCAGGCGATGCGGCGATGGCGGCGTCAATCTGCTCCGGCGTGTGCGTGGAGAGGCCGATGATGGTGGGGTCGTGGAGCAGCTTCCGGGCCGAGCGCAGCGGAATGTCCTTTTGGCCGATATGGAAAACAGGTGCGCCCGAGAGGGAAGCTACGTCCGCCCGGTCGTTGACTGCCCAGAGACGGCCGTGACGGTGTGCCACGGATTGCAGGATCGCCAGGAGTTCGAGTTCTTCTGCCGCTTCAATCGTCTTGTCACGCAGCTGGATGATGTCCACGCCGCCCTCGAATGCGGCATCGACAAACTGCTCAAAATCACCTTGTTGCTTGCGGGCGTCGGTGCACAGGTAAAGGCGGGCGGTGGTGTGGACATCGTGCTGGGTCATGGAAACAGAGTAGTTCCTCTAAACTGGGCTGGTACCGCGGGAGCCGCGGCGGCAGTCACAATCGCCGCGCGGCTGAGAGGGCTTCAGCGCCGACCGCTTGACCTGATCCGGCTAGTACCGGCGTAGGGAAGGACTCCATGGACGAAGTAAACACCCAGCACGAACCGCTGCGCGCGGATGTCGCGGTGATCGGGGGCGGTGTCATTGGCCTCGGCATCGCGTGGGAAGCCCGCAGGTCCGGCCGTTCGGTTGTCCTCATCGATCCCGCACCGGCCAGCGGCGCTACGTTCGCGGCGGCGGGCATGTTGGCACCCGTCAGTGAACTGCACTACCAGGAAGAGGACCTCCTGGAGCTCATGCTCGAATCGTCGGCGTTGTGGCCGGACTTCGAACGCAATGTGACCGGCTCAAGGGCCGGACTCAGCACGGGTTACCGCACGACGCCGACCCTCGCCGTCGGTGCGGACGCCGCGGACCGCCGGGCGCTCGCCGATCTCCGGGACGTCCAGCTGGCCAACGGCCTCGTGGTGGAATCCGTGCCGTTGCGCGAGGCGCGGGAGCGTGAGCCGTTGCTGAGCCCGCAGATTTCCTGTGCCTACGACATTCCTGGCGACCACCAAGTGGATCCGCGCCGGCTTTCAGCCGCGATCCTGGGCGCGCTGGCAGACCACCAGCCCGGCGATTCGAGCTGGATTCCGGGCGCCGAGGACGGTTTTGCGGTCCAGGAAACTGCGGCGGGCCTCCTGTGGGAGGACGGGCGCGTCGTGGGGGCTGTGATGGACTCGGGCATCAACGTGCTCGCCACGGAAACGGTGGTTGCCAACGGGCTGAATGCCGCCCGCTTGGACGGCCTGCCGGATGGGTTGTCACTCGCGTTGCGTCCGGTGTATGGCGACATACTGCGTTTGCGCGTCCCGGAGCAATTGCAACCGTTGGTCACCGCTACGGTTCGCGGAATGGTGCGCGGAGTGCCCGTGTATATCGTCCCTCGCGACGACGGGACCGTGGTGATCGGCGCGACGCAGCGCGAAGGCGGCTTGTCGGCGTCCGGGGGATCGGCCAATCCGGTGTCGGCCGGCGGCGTGTACCAATTGCTCCGCGACGCCCAGGTACTGGTTCCGGCTGTCGCAGAACTGGAACTCCTGGAAGCGACTGCTCGTGCCCGTCCGGGCACTCCGGACAACGCACCGCTGCTCGGCCGCGTGGAAGGGCGTGAAGGAACTGTGCCCGGCCTCATCGTGGCCAGCGGTTTCTTCCGCCACGGCGTGCTCCTCACTCCGGCAGCGGCGAAGATCTGCCTCGGACTCATGGACGGCACCGCGGATCCCCGTTGGAACAAGTTCCGCCCGGACCGCTTCTCCCGCCAGCTTTCGGCGGCACGGGCCTCAACAGACGGCCCATCGGCCGGTACCTCAAATCCCCTTCCGAAGGACCACGCATGAACATCAAATTGAACGGTGCAGACCACACGCTGAGCGACGACGCGTCTGTCACCACCCTCGTCAGCCACATCACCGGACGTGTTGTGGACCCCAGCGGCCAGGCGGCCGACGGACGCAAGATCGGCGTCGCCGTCGCGCGCAATTCCGAAGTGGTGCCACGCAGCCAGTGGGCTGCCACCGCGCTCGCAGAGGGCGACGAACTCGAAATCGTTACCGCAGTACAGGGAGGCTGAACCATGACCACAGCAAGCACACACGAAGTAAGCACCCACACCGACGCCCTGGTGATCGACGGCGTCGAGTTCGGCTCGCGCCTCATCATGGGGACCGGCGGAGCCCCGAGCCTGGACGGCCTGGGGGCAGCGTTGCTGGCCTCCGGCACCGAACTCACCACCGTTGCCATGCGGAGGTACTCACCGACGGAAACAGGTTCGCTTTTCCAGTTGCTCGTGGACCATGGCATCCGTGTCCTGCCCAACACAGCCGGCTGTTTTACCTCCAAGGACGCTGTCATGACAGCCGAGCTTGCCCGGGAGGCGCTGGAAACGGATTGGGTGAAGCTCGAGGTCATCGCCGACGAACAGACGCTGCTGCCTGATGCCGTGGAGCTCGTGGATGCAACGGAGAAGCTGGTGGACCGCGGCTTCAAGGTCTTCGCGTACACCAACGACGACCCCGTGTTGGCGCTTCGCCTGGAAAACCTCGGAGCCACGGCGGTGATGCCCTTGGGCGCGCCTATCGGCACCGGCCTGGGCATCCTGAATCCCCACAACATCGAGCTGATTGTGTCCCGCGCATCAGTGCCGGTAGTGCTCGACGCCGGCATCGGCACAGCGTCCGACGCCGCACTCGCCATGGAGCTCGGTTGCGACGCAGTGCTGCTGGCAACCGCGGTCACCCGTGCGCAGAACCCGGTAAAGATGGGCGAAGCCTTCAAACACGCTGTCATCGCCGGTAGGCTGGCGAAGCAGGCCGGCCGCATCCCGCGCCGGGAACACGCCCTGGCCTCCTCGGCGATGGAAGGCCGGGCCGAGTTCCTCTAGCGGCCTACGCTGGCTGCTTCGGGGATTCCTGCGAATTCCACGTCAGCGAAGGAGCGCCCCATGGCCGGCAAGGATGACATGCTCACGAAGTCCGAGATCGACGACGCCCTGGCGGAGCTGCCGGACTGGCGGTACCGCCAGGGCGACCTAGTCACGGTCTACAAATGCCCGACGTCGGCTGCCGCGCTCGAACTGATTGCCGCCGTCGGGCGCATCGCCGAACAGCAGAACCATCACCCGGACCTGGACTGGCGGTACAACCGGGTGTTCATCCGGTACACCTCCCACGATGCCGGGAGTGAGGTGACCCGTCGCGACGTCCGGGCGGCCACGAGCGCCAGCGAAGCAGCGGCGGAAGTGGGGGCAGTGGCCAAACCCGAAGCCACACCATGAGCCGGACTTGTTGTTGGAACCGCAGCGCCAGCTAGAGTCGCAGCGCCGGCTAGAGCCGCAGCGCCAGCTAGAGTCGCAGCGCCGCGGTCAGCTGGGCGGTGTCGTGCCGGGTCCGATGGCGACCCAGGAACTTGGAGGCCACCGCGGCAGCCACGGTGCCCAGGAGGATGGGCAGCACCCACGGGATCCACGTCACGCCAGGCTGGTAGCCAAAGCCAAGTTGGATGAAGATCATCCAACTCAGCATGGCGACGGCCACCGAAACGCCGGCGGGCAGGGTGATTCCGTACGTGCCACGGTGTTTGTCAGTTCCCCAGACGATGAAGCCTGAGGCGATGGTGGCTAGCGCCACGATGACAAGTGAGAGCATGCGGACTCCTGGCTCGCTGGTGTTCTTGCGTCTTGCTTAGAGGGCTCCGAAGCCGACCCGGCGTACTTCCTCGGCGCCGATCTCCACGTATCCGAGGACGTTGCCGGGAACGATGACCTGACGGCCCTTTTCGTCGGTCAGGCGCAGGTCCGTGCCGTTGGCAATGGCCTCGCTCACGATCTTGGCAACAGCCTCGGCATCGAGAGCGGACTCAAGCGCGATCTCACGGCCAACATTCTGAATGCCGATCTTTACTTCCACAGCGGGGCCTCCCAGCCAATCAAAAAATTACTCAGTCCTCTATTTGTAGTCTAGGACTCTTTCGGGAAGCGACTGATTCCGCGCCAAGCTAAACGGTAGATCAGGTCGCTGGCGACATCGAGGTCCAAATCGCCGTCGGTTTCGAGCCAGTACCGGGCGCTGACCTGCGCCATTCCTGCCAGGCCCCGGCCGAGCAACTGGGCCTCCAGAAGGGGCAGCTTGGTGTCTTCGGCGATGACCTTGGCGACGGCGTCGGCGAAGGTGCGGTTGAAAGTCTCCAGTCGCGAGCTGACATCCGGGTCATTGATGAGATCGGATTCGAAGACGAGCCGGTGGGCTTGGTCATCGCCCGCGATGAAACGGTAGTAGGCGCGCATGACGGCCTGGACGCGTTCCTTGTTGTCCGACGTCGAATTCAGCGCCGTGAGCATTTGGTCCGTGAGCATGGCCAGGTGGCTGTCGAGGAGGGCCATGTAAAGCTCCCGCTTGGACGGGAAGTGTTGGTACAACACCGGCTTGCTGACGTGGGCGGTCTCGGCGATTTCGTCCATCGCTGCACCGTGGAAGCCGTTGGCAACGAAGACTTCCAATGCGGCGTTCAGGAGCTGGGCCCGGCGCTCATCGCGTGGCAGCCTCGCCGAGCGTGAGGAACCGGTCCGATCTTGCCTGACCTGCGCCTCCTGTTTGATACGTGCACTCTCAGCCACTTGTCTGCCGCCTTTCCTTTGCAGTTATGACCACAATACTGCGCAGTAATATGACCGGGCGGCAGCGGCAGGCATACTTTGGAGTATGGCCACTATTTTTGCTGCCCAAACGTTGCCGCCCTCTCCTTCTGCCGCGCTGCCGCCACTTGTGGAACCGGCCGCGGAGCTGACCACCGAAGAGGTCGAACGGTACTCGCGCCACCTCATTATTCCCGAAATCGGAGCGGCCGGTCAGCGCCGGCTCAAGAACGCAAAAGTCCTCGTGATCGGGGCAGGCGGACTGGGCTCTCCGGCGTTGCTGTACCTGGCCGCGGCAGGAGTGGGGACGCTCGGAATCGTGGACGACGACGACGTCGACCTCAGCAACCTGCAACGCCAGATCATCCACGGCGTGGGCGACGTCGGACGGCCGAAGATCGAATCGGCACGTGACGCCATCAAGGAACTCAATCCGCTGGTCAACGTGCAACTGCACAACGTGCGCCTGGACTCTTCCAACGCTTTGGAGATTTTCTCCGGCTACGACCTCATCCTGGACGGCGCAGACAATTTCGCCACCCGATACTTGGTCAACGATGCTGCCGCGATCCTCGGCAAGCCGTACGTCTGGGGATCCATTTTCCGCTTCGACGGCCAGGTCAGCGTGTTCTGGGAGAAGCACGGCCCTAGCTACCGCGATCTCTATCCAGAAGCCCCTCCTGCAGGCTCCGTCCCGTCCTGCGGCGAAGGCGGCGTGTTCGGCATGCTGTGCGCCGCCGTCGGCTCGCTCATGGTGACGGAGGCCGTGAAGCTGATCACCGGCGTCGGGCGCTCCATGCTGGGACGCGTGGCGCTCTTCGACGCCCTCGGCGGCAGCTGGCGCGAAATCAAGGTCTCGAAAGACCCGGAGGCCAAGCCGATCACTGAATTGACCGACTACGAAGCCTTCTGCGGCATCACCCCGGCCCCCGCAGGCGACTCGGTTCCGACCGTCACACCCACCGAACTTTCCGGGATGCTCGAGGCCCGCGCGGCGGGGCAACGCGACTTTGAACTGGTGGATGTCCGCGAGGTCGGCGAGCACGAGATTGTGAACATCGACGGTTCGGTGCTCATCCCGCAGGGACGCATCCTGGCGGGAGAGGCCTGGACGGAACTGCCGCAAGACAAAGAGATCGTGTTCCACTGCAAGGCCGGCACCCGTTCCGCCACGGTGCTCGCCGCTGCGCAGCGCGCCGGTTACACCCGGGTCAGCCACCTCGACGGCGGGATCCTGGCGTGGGTGCGGGACGTCGAGCCGGGCAAACCGGTCTACTGAACCGACTGTGCTTTTGAACCCACTGTGCCGTTGAACCCAGTGCCGCAGAACACGAAGATCCGATATGAGCGAGGAATCCATGACCACACCGCAACACCCCATCGGATCGGGTTTCGGCCACGGCTCCACGGCTTCGGAAGTTGTGGCCGGAGTCGATCTCCGCGGTAAGACGGCAATCGTCACGGGAGGCTATTCCGGGCTTGGCCTGGAAACGGTGCGGGCGTTGTCCTCCGCTGGCGCCCGGGTCACGGTTCCCGCCCGGCGTCCTGAACACGCTAGGGAAGTCCTCGCCGCGGCCGGCCTGGCCCCGGAGCAGGTCAATGTGGAAACTTTGGATTTGGCCGACCAGCATGCAGTGAAGGATTTCGCGACCCGCTTCCTGGCATCGAACCCAACCCTGGACATCCTGATCAACAACGCCGCCATCATGGCGAGCCCGGAACGACGCGTGGGCCCGGGCTGGGAGTCCCAGTTCGCCACCAACCACTTGGGCCACTTCACCCTTCTCAACACTTTGTGGCCGGCGCTGGCGGCCGCCGGTTCGGCCCGAGTAGTCTCCCTGTCCTCCACGGGACACAAACTCTCGCCCATCCGTTTCGAGGACATCAATTTCGAGACCGGTTACGACAAGTGGAAGGCCTACGGCCAGGCAAAGACCGCAAATGCGCTGTTCGCCGTGGAACTCGACCGCCTGGCTAAATCCGCCGGCGTGCGGACCTTCGCGGTCCATCCCGGCGGCATCATGACCGAGCTCCAGCGCTACCTTCCGCGTGAAGAGATGGTCGCGGCGGGTTGGATGGACGACGCAGGCAACGTCCGCGAGGGTTTCAAGACTCCGGAGCAGGGGGCTGCCACGTCCACGTGGGCGGCCACGTCCTCGGCCCTGGCGGGCATGGGCGGGGTGTATTGCGAAGACTGCGACATCGCCAAGCCCACGGACCCGGCCTCGCCGCTCGCTCGGTACCAAGGAGTGGATGCGCACGCAGTGGATCCGGAAGCCGCAACAAGGCTATGGGCTGTGTCGGCCGAAATGACGGGCGTCAACGCCTTCGCCTAGGATTCGCGGGGCACCACAGTGGGACATGCCCATTCTTGAACCACAACATCAAAGGGACATGCTCATTCTTGGTCATTGCTGCTGGACATGATCCTGTTATGTCCAGTCCTGGTGATCGGGGGAGGGCATGCTCTGCGTGGGGCGAATCAGCGCAGTGACTCGGGAAGCACCGCTTCAGAGGGACATGCTCATTCTTAGTCATTGCTGCTGGACATGATCCTGTTATGTCCAGTCTTAGTGATCAAGGGAGGGCA
Organism: Arthrobacter sp. FW306-2-2C-D06B; assembly: GCF_021789175.1. Taxonomy (NCBI): domain Bacteria; kingdom Bacillati; phylum Actinomycetota; class Actinomycetes; order Micrococcales; family Micrococcaceae; genus Arthrobacter; species Arthrobacter sp. FW306-2-2C-D06B. The sequence continues at coordinate 3,244,628 of NZ_CP084560.1, read as the reverse complement.
TGCTCCGGGTGGAGCGTACCTGCACGGCGATTCGCGAACCATAACCAGATTTCGAGAACCTAGGGACATGCTCATTCCGAGTCATTGTTGCTGGACATGATCCTGTTATGTCCAGTCTTAGTGATCAGGGGAGGGCATGCTCTGCGTGGGGCGGATCAGCGCAGTGACTCGGGAAGCACCGCTTCAGAGGGACATGCCCATTCTTGGTCATTGTTGCTGGACATGATCCTGTTATGTCCGGTCCTGGTGATCAGGGGAGCGCATGTCCCCAGAGGTGTTGCAGGATGGACCTAGCGGGCTGGGCTACGAGGGCTAGGCGCTTTCAGCCTGCTGGGATGCCTGGTGGTGGTCCACGGGGCATTCAGCTGCTGGAGCCGCCGCAGCCGGCTGTTCCACCTGGATGCCGTACAAGGCCTCGAGGGCTGCCACGTAATCGTCTTGCTGGCCGTTGGCGGCGAGCTCGCGTGCGCGGACCGTGGGGATGTGGAGCAATTGCTTGACCATGCGGCGGAGCGCGAACTCGACTTCTTCAGCCGCGGCGGTGCAGCCGTGCCGGGCCCGGACTTTTTCCATCTCGGCGTCGAGCACGTTCATGGTGTGCCGGCGCAGCGCCACAATGGCCGAATCCACGGACCGGGCTTCGCGCTCTTGCTCGAAGGCCTCTGCCGCACCGGAAACAATAGTGCTCGCTTGCGCTAGCGACTCCGCTTGTTCCTGGGGCGCCGCGAGCCGCACGGATTCGAGCGTCAGGAGCTCGACGCCGTCGAGCTCGCCCACCGCGGGGTCGAAGTCGTGGGTGAGCGCGAGGTCGATCGCGATGAGAGTCTGGGCGGAGAACGCGCGGACCTTGGCAAGCTCTGTGGCCTCGACGCGGGTGTCCGATCCGCTGCAACCGATCATGACATCGGCGGCAGCGACGGCGGCCGGAAGGGTTTCGGCGTCGAGCGCGGTTCCGCCGCGGGTCGCCACGAAAGCCTCCGCGCGGCCGGAAGACGAGTAGACCGAGACGTCGGTGCAGCCGCGATCGCGAAGCAGGGACATAGTGGCCCCGGCGTAGGCCCCTGTCCCGAAGACAACTACCTTCTTGGTGCTCCAGTCGGCGTTCTCTGAGAGGTCCGTGGCGAGGTCCAGGGCAACTGAAACTATGGACAGGCCCCGGGAACCGAGGGCGGTCTGGGCCCCGACGTCCTTGGCCGTCTTGGAAGCGGCCTGGAACAAGCGGACCAGCCCGGAACTCGCGGTCCCTTCGTGCTGGGCAGTGATGAGGGCGCGGCGCACTTGGCCGGCGATTTCGCGTTCGCCGACGACGGCGGAGTCCAGTCCGGCGCTGACGGCGAAGAGGTGCCTGCTGACCTCAGGGCCGGTGCGGGTGCTGAAGGCGCGCGAGACGAGTTTCTCGCTGAGTCCGCTCAAGCCACTGATCTGCGTGACGAGCGCCGAGCGGGCAGCTTCAAGGTTCTCGGCGTGCGGCGTTTCGCCGTAGATTTCGTAACGGTTGCAGGTAGCCAGGACCACGGCGCCTGACACAAGTTGGGAATCGGCCAAAGCGGACGAGGCAACCTCGGATGAACCGTTGCTCAACTGAGCGACGGTCTCAAGATCGATGTCGGCGTGTGTAGCCACCAATGAGAAAAGAACCACAGCAAAGCAATCATAGCTTTTTCGGCGCCATGTAGAACAACGCGCGCGAGTGGTTCTCCGCACTGTCCGGAGTGACGCCCGTCACCTCGCAGTGCGCGGGACAGGCTGTCGTTATCTTTTGATCCCGATCTTCGGCACAATCGAAGGCATGACTTCCAGTTCCGCACTGCCTCATTCTGTGTCGGCCAACGGCGTTTCCGGCACCGCCGCCTCGAGCCTTGATGCAAGCCACCCGCTCATGGATGGCCGCACCGCAGACTCCCCGCTGATCCAGGCATACCGTGGAGGCAAGCCGTCCCGCCGTCCGGTGTGGTTCATGCGCCAGGCCGGCCGCTCGTTACCGGAGTATCTCAAAGTCCGTGAAGGCGTGGCGATGCTGGACTCCTGCCTGCGTCCCGAGCTCGCCTCCGAGATTACTTTGCAGCCTGTCCGCCGCCACGACGTTGATGCGGCCATCTTCTTCTCGGACATCGTCATTCCCCTCAAGCTGGCGGGCGTCGGCGTAGACATCGTCCCCGGCGTGGGTCCTGTCCTGGACAAGCCCGTCCGCACGGCCGCTGACGTGGCCGCCCTGCCGCAGCTCACCTGGGAAGCCCTTGAGCCGATCCGCGAGGCCGTGCGCCTGACAGTGGCGGAGCTCGGCACCACGCCCCTGATCGGCTTCGCCGGTGCGCCGTTCACGCTCGCCGCCTACATGGTGGAAGGCAAGCCTTCCCGCGACCACCTCGGTCCGCGCACCATGATGCACGCCGATCCGGAAACCTGGACCGCCCTGGCCAACTGGGCAGCCGACGCATCGGGCATGTTCCTGCGGGCGCAACTGGAAGCGGGCGCCTCCGCAGGGCAACTGTTCGACTCCTGGGCCGGTTCCCTTGGCTTGGCCGACTACGCCAAGTACGTCGCCCCCGCCTCGAGCCGCGCCCTTGACCACGTCCGCCACCTCGGCGCGCCGCTGGTCCACTTCGGTACGGGAACGTCCGAGTTGCTCGTCGCGATGCGGGACGTCGGCGTGGATGTCGTAGGCGTGGACTACCGGCTGCCGCTTGACGAAGCAAACCGGCGACTGGGTGGCACCGTGCCCTTGCAGGGCAACATGGACCCAGCGCTGCTTTCCGCCCCGTGGGAGGTCCTGGAAGCCCATGTGCGCGAGGTCATCGCCGCCGGTTCCGCAGCGCCGGGCCACGTCCTGAACCTCGGCCACGGCGTGCCTCCCGAGACGGACCCCGCCGTCCTGACCCGGGTAGTGGAACTCATCCACTCGATCCCGGCAGGATAGCGGGCATGCGCGGGACACATGCACGGCCCGAACACGCACTTCCGGAAGATTCAGCAACTAGGCTGACGGCCGTCGTCGTGGGCGGCGGCATTTCCGGCCTGCTCGCCGCCCGCGGGCTGGCCAAGGCCGGCATCGCTGTCACCGTGCTCGAAGCGGGCGACGCGTGGGGCGGTTGCGTGGGCCGCCACACTGTTGGCGGCCTTGAGCTGGACAGCGGGGCGGAATCCTTCGCCACGCGCTCCACCGCCGTGGCCGATCTCGCCCGCGACCTCGGGCTCGGCGGCAACATCGTGGCGCCCCATCCTGGCGGAGCCTGGGTGCAGTTGCCCGACGGCCCGCAGGAACTACCCAGGACCGGAGTGCTCGGAATTCCGGCGAACCCCTGGGACCGCGAGGTCCGCCGGTCCTTGGGCTTCGCGGGCTCCTTGCGGGCCTCGCTCGACCGCTACCTGCCCGTCTCTGTGGGTACCGCCGCCGAAGTTACGAGTGTCTCCTCGTTGGTCCGGGCGCGGATGGGCAAGCGGGTCCTCGATCGACTTGTGGCACCGGTCGTCGGGGGGGTGCACTCCGCGGATCCCGGACTGCTCGACGTCGACATGGTGGCCCCCGGGCTGCGCGCCGCATTGCGGAAACACGGTTCGTTGGCCGCCGCGGTGGCCAGCCAGCGCGTAGCCGGTCCAAAGCAAAACGGAACCGGGGCGGCGAAGGCCGGATCCGCCGTCGGCGGCTTGAAAAGCGGAATGAACACCCTCGTCTCCGCCCTCGTCGCGGAGCTGCGTTCGCAGGGGGTCGCCCTCGTTTCCGGTGCCCGGGTGGAGTCGATTTCCCGCACTGAAAGCGGTTGGCAGGCCAGCGCAGCGGGCACAACCTACGACGCCGGCCGGCTCGTGGTGGCGCTCGACGGTCCGGCCGCCGTCGGGCTGCTGGAGGGGGCGCTTCCGGAGCTGTCGGCGCTGCGTCCCGCCCCGGGCCCCTTGGTGAGCCTCGTGACCCTGGTGGTGGACGTGCCCGAACTGGACCGCCGTCCCCGCGGCACCGGCATTCTCGTTGCTCCTCAAACCGAGGGGATCGAGGCGAAAGCGCTCACGCATGCCACGGCAAAGTGGGACTGGCTGGCGGAAGAAGCCGGCCCCGGCACGCACGTGCTGCGCCTGTCCTATGGGCGGGGCGAGGGAGCGGACGCCCCTGAATCGGCGGCCGAGCTGGCCGACGATGCCCTGTTTGAGGCTGCGCTCCGCGACGCCTCGACCTTGCTGACGGTGCCGATTGTCCGCGAAGACGTGCTTGATTGGGACGTTGTCCGCTGGGCGGGCGCGTTGCCGTTCGCCGCCGTCGGTCATAAACAGCGCGTTGCCGAGGTGCGGCGCATCTGCGCCGAAGCAGAGGGTTTGTCGGTTGTGGGTGGCTGGCTCGCCGGAAACGGCCTGGCCGCGGTGGTTGCGGACACGTCCGCGCAGATCGACGCAATTTTGTGAAATGCACCACTTCTACGCCTTGTAGAAGTGGTGCATTTCGACTTAGCGGCATCCACGGGGCAGACTTGTACCATGAGCCACACTTCTGCCGAATCTGTCACTAAAACTGCCGAATCCGAAGAGCAGTTCTTTACGCTGTGGACCGTCTTCAAGCGGTCGGGCGATGTCCTGCGCAGCACCGATGCTGTCCAGGATTTCGAGAAGCTGGCTGCCAAGCTCGCCGAGGACGGCGTTGTCCTCCGCGGAAGCTACGACGTCTCCGCGATGCGGTCCGACGCCGACATCATGGTGTGGCTCCATGGAGCCAAACCAGAGGCCCTGCAACAGGCCGTCCGTGACATCCGCCGCAGCGCGCTGTTCGACGGCACCGAGATGGTCTGGTCCGCCATGGGCGTCCACCGCGAAGCCGAATTCGCCAAGAACCACGTTCCGGCCTACGCCCGCGGCGTCGAGCCGAGCACCTGGCTGTGCGTTTACCCGTTCGTGCGCTCCTACGAGTGGTACATCCTCCCGGCCGAAGAGCGTGGAAAGATGCTGCGCGATCACGGCATGCTGGGCCGCGACTTCCCCCAGGTCATTTCCAACACGGTGTCCTCGTTCGCCTTGGGCGACTGGGAGTGGATCCTCGGACTGGAAGCACCCGAACTCGTTGATCTGGTGGACCTCATGCGCCACCTGCGGGCCACGGACGCCCGCAACCACGTCCGCGAGGAAATCCCGTTCTACACCGGCCGCCGCATCACTGCCGCGGAGATCGCCGAGGTCCTCGCGTGAGCGGCCGTCACTCCGCCGGTCCGGCCAGCCTCACCGAGGTCAATGACGTCACCGAGGCCGGACGCATGGCTCCCAAAGAGTACGACGCCGTCCTCCTCGCCTCGTTCGGCGGGCCCGAAGGCCAGGACGACGTCATTCCTTTCCTGCGCAATGTGACCCGTGGCCGCGGCATCCCGGATGAGCGCCTCGAAGAGGTGTCCCACCACTACCGCGCCTTTGGCGGGATCAGCCCCATCAACCAGCAAAACAGGAACCTCAAGGCCGCCCTCGAGGCGGAGCTTGCGGCGCGCGGGATCAGCCTGCCCGTGCTGTGGGGCAACCGCAACTGGGATCCCTACATCCCGCAGACGCTCCAGGAAGCCTACGACGCCGGCCACCGCAAGCTGCTGATGGTCACCACCAGTGCTTATTCCTGTTACTCCAGCTGCCGCCAATACCGCGAGGACATCGGCATTGCGCTGACGGAGACCGGCCTTGACGGCAAACTCGAGGTGGACAAGGTACGCCAGTACTTCGACCACCCCGGCTTCGTCGAACCGTTCGTGGAAGGAACGGCTGCGGGACTTGCGGAGGTCAAGGCGAAACTGGCCGCGGCCGGTCTCCAGGACGCTCCCGTCCACATCCTGTTTGCCACGCACTCCATTCCTACCCGCGACGCCGAGGCCGCCGGGCGTTCGGACGCCGAGCCCCGCGAGTTCGAGCAGGACTCGGCATATGTGGCCCAACACCTGGCCGCCGGCGCCGAGGTTGTTCGGCGGGTCGAAGCCGAATCCGGACTCACCGCACCATGGTCCTTGGTGTACCAGTCCCGTTCGGGCGCACCGAGTGTTCCATGGCTTGAGCCGGACATCAACGATGCCATTGAGGAACTGGCCGGCCAGGGGATCAAGGGCGTCGTGATCGTTCCGCTCGGTTTCGTCTCCGACCACATGGAAGTGGCCTGGGACCTGGACACCGAGGCCTTGGAAACGTGCAAGAACCTCGGGCTCACGGCGACCCGCGTCCCCACGCCGGGAACCCACCGCAAGTTCGTTTCCGGCTTGGTGGACCTCATTTGCGAGCGGACCGCAGCCAACAACATCGCCGATCGCCCTGCCATGACCGGGCTGGGACCGTGGTACGACATCTGCCGTCCCGGCTGCTGCGCCAACTTCCGTGGAGAGAAGCCCACGATTGCGGGTGCGGACACCACAGTGGGCACCGGACATGATGCCTACCCCGTAGGAGAAAACGCGAAATGACCGTACGGATCGGCACCCGCGCGAGCAAACTCGCGCTCACCCAGAGCCAGCAGGCCGCGGACCAGCTGGCCGCCGTCGGTGGCTTTCCCGTTGAACTGGTGCGCATCAAGACCGAAGGCGATGTCCGGACGGGCTCGCTGTCCCAGATGGGCGGCACGGGAGTCTTCGTCGCCGCCCTTCGCGACGCGCTGTTGGAGAACGCGTGCGACGTCGCGGTGCACTCCCTGAAGGATCTCCCCACGGGTGCGGCGCCGGGACTCACCATTGCCGCAACGCCCAAACGCGTCGACGTTCGGGACGCCTTGTGCGCCCGTGACGGGCTCAAGTTGGCGGATCTTCCGGCAGCCGCGAAGGTCGGCACCGGATCGCCGCGCCGCGCCGCCCAGCTGCGCGCCGCCCGCCCGGATCTGGACGTCGTGGACATCCGCGGCAACGTCGACACCCGGCTGGGCCGCGTTCCGGGGCTCGCCGGCAACGCGGAAGATTCACCCGGGGACCTCGACGCCGTCGTCCTCGCCGCGGCGGGTCTGGAACGGATCAGCAGGCTCGACGTCGTGACGGAGTTCTTCGAGACCGACGTCATGCTTCCTGCTCCCGGACAGGGCTCACTTGCGATCGAGTGCCGCACCGTCGACGCTCCCGGGCAGTCCGGCTCGGCCGAAGGTGCCCAGGGCGCCCTCGCCCAGGCCCTGGCCGCATTGAACGATGAAGACACCCGGCTGGCCGTCACCGCGGAGCGCGCCGTCCTGGCCCGCCTCGAAGCCGGCTGTGCAGCGCCCGTTGGCGCCTACGCTTACCGCAAGGGCAGCATGCTGTACCTTGAAGCCGTTGTCTGCGCCGTGGACGGGAGCAAGTCGGTACGCGAGAAAAAGGCCACTGACGGACTCACTGAGGTGGGCGCCACGTTGCTGGGCATCGAAGTCGCCGAACTCCTGCTTGCCGCCGGTGCCGCGGACATCACAGATCTTGCAGCTTCCCGATAACCGGAGCCAACAGGAGACCATGGGACGGCACAGCGCGGTGAAGTCGGGGGAGGCCCGGGTCCTTGAAGGCGCCCGGGTCCTTGTGACGCGCAGCCCGGACCGTGCCGCCCCGCTCGTCAGCGCCCTGCGCGAAGCCGGCGCGGAACCGTTCCTGTTGCCCTTGATCGACTTTGAGCGTGCCCGGGACCAGCATTCCCTCGAGGTCGCCTTGGACGCCCTCCGCGCGGGAGCGTACGGCTGGTTGGTGGTCAGCAGTATCACCACGGTGCGGGCCCTGAAGGAAAAAGCGGCCGAGCGTCGCTTGGAGTTGAAGGACCTGCTCCCGGATTCCGTCCGGATCGCGACGATCGGTCCGTCGAGCCGGCGGGTCCTCGAAGCGGAGGGCATTCCCGTGGACCTCGCGCCGGAAGACGCCCAGTCGGCCGCGGGACTCGTGGCAGTCTGGCCGACAGGCCCGGGCAGTGTGCTGTTGCCCCAAGCGGACATCGCCGACGCGATGTTGGCGGAGGGGATCGAAGCCAAGGGAGCCGCGGTCCAGTCAGTGACGGCCTACCACACGGTGGACTACCCGGCAGCCCCCGAACGCAGGCTGACTGCTGCCTTGGTAGCGGCGAACGGCTGGAAGACAGGGGCGGGATCCGGGGCGCCGGAGCTCACCCCCGAAGCCGCCAAGGCCGAACTTTCCAGCGGCCGGCTCCACGCCGTCGTCGCCGCTTCACCCAGTGCGGCACGCCGCATCCACGCCTCGCTGGGGCCGCTGCGGGATTGCCGCTTTATTGCGATCGGGCGCTCGACGGCGGCAGAGGCCGCCGCTCTCGGCATCCCGGTCGCGGCAACCGCCAAAGAACCCTCACCCGACGGCATCGTGACCGCCCTACGCACCGTATTCGCCACCGAAGGGAACGAAAGTTGAGCTTTCCAAACCACCGGCCCCGCCGGCTCCGCACCACCCCCGCCATGCGCCGGATGACCGCCGAACACCGGTTGGCTCCCGCGGACCTCATCCTGCCCGCCTTTATTCGCGAAGGACTCAGCGAACCGGCACCGATCAGCTCCATGCCCGGTGTCGTGCAGCACACCACCGACTCGCTCAGGCGCGCCGCTGCGGAAGCCGTGGAACTTGGCGTCAGCGGCATCATGCTGTTCGGTGTTCCGGCCGTCCGCGATGCCCGCGGCACAGCGTCCCTGGATCCGGACGGCGTGCTGAACAAGGCCATCCGGGATGTCCGCGCGGAAGTCGGCGATGACCTGGTGGTCATGGGCGACGTGTGCCTCGACGAATTTACCGACCACGGCCACTGCGGTGTCCTGGACTCCAACGGCTACGTGGACAATGACGCCACCCTTGAAATCTACGCTCAAATGGCAGTCGCGCAGGCCGACGCCGGAGCCCACGTCCTGGGGCCGTCCGGGATGATGGATGGCCAGATCGCCGTGATTCGCCAGGCCCTTGAGGAGGCCGGACACCAGAACACCGCGGTCCTGGCCTACGCGGCGAAGTACGCCTCCGCCTTCTACGGCCCTTTCCGCGAAGCAGTGGACTCGCAGCTCAAGGGTGACCGCCGGACGTATCAGATGGATGCCGCCAACCGCCGCGAAGCGATCATCGAGGTGGAACTCGACCTCGAAGAGGGCGCGGACATGGTGATGGTCAAGCCGGCCATGAGCTACCTCGACATCCTCGCCGACGTCGCCGCCATGAGCCCGGTTCCCGTTGCGGCCTACCAAATCTCCGGTGAATACGCCATGATCGAAGCGGCTGCCGCGAACGGCTGGATCGATCGCCGCGGCGCCATCACAGAATCCGTGCTCGGCATCAAGCGGGCCGGCGCCGACATGGTGCTGACGTACTGGGCCTCCGAACTTGCCGGCTGGCTTAAGGAGTCCTGATGACAGATACCGCTTCCACACCCACGGCCCCTGTAGGAGCTACGGAAATCCTCCTCGGACTGAATACTTTCGGTGACGCCGGGGTGGACGCCGACGGCAATCCGAAACCGCATGCACAGGTTTTGCGGGAGCTGCTGGCGGAAGCGGAACTGGCGGACGCCGTCGGGCTTCATGCCTTTGGGGTGGGGGAGCACCACCGCCGCGACTTCGCTGTCTCCGCGCCCGAAGTGTTCCTGGCGGCCGCCGCCGCCCGGACATCGCAGATCAAACTTGGTTCGGCGGTCACCGTGCTCAGCTCCGACGACCCCATCAGGGTCTTCCAGCGCTTCTCGACCGTTGACGCGATCTCCAACGGTCGTGCGGAGGTGATGCTGGGCCGCGGCTCGTTCGTGGAATCGTTCCCCCTGTTCGGCCTGGACCTGGCGGACTACGAAGTCCTGTTCGAGGAGAAGCTGGAACTCTTCGACAAGGTCCGGGCCCAGAAGCCCGTGCATTGGGAAGGCCGTACCCGGCCGAACGTGAACGGAATGAGCGTCTTTCCGCCGCTGGAACACCACTTGCTGCCAACGTGGATCGGTGTGGGCGGTACCCCTGAATCGGTGCTGCGCTGCGCCCAATACGGCTATCCGATCATTTTCGCCATCATCGGCGGGGAACCGCGCCGCTTTGCCCCGCTCGTGGAGCTCTACCGCGAGGCAATGGGGAAATATGGACACCCCATGCAGCAGATTGCCACGCACTCGCCCGGCTACGTCGCTCCCACCGACGAGCAGGCCCGGGAGGAACTGTTCCCGCATTGGCTTGCCCAGCGCAACCGCATCGGCGCCGAGCGCGGCTGGGGACCGGCGAGCAGGGGCGAGTTCGACGCCATGTGCGGCCCTGAGGGTGCACTTTACGTGGGTTCCCCGGAAACGGTCGCCCGGAAGATCGTCCTGCTGAAGCGGAACCTCGGCGTCGACCGTTTCGACCTGAAATACAGCAACGGAACCCTGCCCCACGAATCCATGATGCGCTGCATCGAACTCTTCGGCACCGTGGTGGCCCCACTGGTGGCCAAGGAGCTTGCCGACGCTTGAACGCGGCTGAACCGTCTCTGCCGGCGCCTGAACCTCCCCGATTCCCTGAAAGAATGGACACCATGACTTCAAACACCCCTGTCTCCGACCAGCTGTTCGACCGCGCCCGTTCCCTGATGCCCGGCGGCGTCAACTCTCCGGTGCGCGCCTTCGGTTCCGTCGGCGGCACTCCGAAGTTCATGGTTTCGGCCCAGGGTCCGTACTTGACTGATGCGGATGGCCGCGAATACGTCGACCTCGTGTGCTCATGGGGCCCGGCGCTGCTGGGTCACGCGCACCCGGCCGTCCTCGACGCCGTCCACGCCGCCGTCGACCGCGGCTTGTCCTTCGGCGCCTCCACGCCGGATGAAGCAAACCTCGCCGCGATCGTCAAGGAACGCGTCTCCGCCGTCGAACGCATCCGCATGGTGTCCACGGGCACCGAGGCCACCATGACCGCCGTACGTCTGGCCCGCGGGTTCACTGGCCGCAACCTGATCGTGAAGTTCGCCGGTTGCTACCACGGCCACCTTGATGGACTGCTCGCCGCGGCCGGCTCGGGCCTTGCCACCATGGCTCTGCCCGGTTCCGCAGGGGTCACTGAAGCTGCCGCCGCTGAGACCCTCGTCCTGCCGTACAACGACCTCGGCGCGGTGGAAGCCGCTTTCGCCGCGCACGGCAACAACATCGCTGCCGTCATCACCGAAGCCGCTCCCGCCAACATGGGCGTCGTCACGCCGAACGAAGGCTTCAACGCGGGACTGTCCCGCATCACCCGCGAACACGGCGCGCTGTTGATCCTGGACGAGGTACTCACCGGCTTCCGCACCGGTTACGCAGGCTACTGGGGCCTTACGGGCCGCCAGGAAGGGTGGACGCCGGACCTGCTGACCTTCGGCAAAGTCATCGGTGGCGGCATGCCGACGGCGGCGCTCGGCGGGCGTGCGGACGTCATGGATTACCTTGCGCCCCTTGGCCCGGTGTACCAGGCAGGAACCTTGTCCGGGAACCCGGTGGCGATGGCCGCCGGCGTCGCCACCCTGACGCTCGCGACCCCGGAGGTCTACAGCTTCGTGGATGCCCGCTCGCTGGAACTCTCGGCGGCGCTCTCATCGGCGCTGGACACCGCCGGCGTGGACCACTCCATTCAGCGCGCAGGGAACCTCTTCTCCGTGGCCTTCGGTACTTCGGCCAGCGGAGTCCACAACTACGCCGACGCCCAGGCCCAAGAGGTCTTCCGCTACGCACCGTTCTTCCATTCCATGCTGGACTCCGGCGTCTACCTGCCGCCGTCCGTCTTTGAGGCATGGTTCCTGTCTGCTGCCCACGACGACGCGGCGATGAACCGGATCTTCGACGCGCTCCCTGCGGCAGCCAAGGCCGCAGCGGAGGCCACCGCGTTGTAGCGGGTCTTTTCCGATGTTTTGCAGCCTGGTCCTTGCACGCCCCGCCGGGCCGGGAGCAGGCTGTGCGCAACGATCGAATCGACAAGGCGATGATTTATCTGCTCAAGCCGTCCAGAATTTCACTGCTCGTGCTTTTCGCCCTGATGGCCGGGGCATTTGCCGGTATTGCGCATGCCGACGCCCCTGACCGCGGGGTCACGGCCGTCGGAGACCCGCCCCCGGCGCCAAGCACCCCACAGGCCGCCCCGGTCCCCGAATTTTCCATCTCTCCGTCCGGGGCATCACCGAGTGCTTCTGCAACGCCAACCCGGCCTGCTGATCCGCCGCCTCCGCACCCGACGCCGGAACAGCGGCTCGCGGGCCTGACCCTGGAACAACGGGTAGGGCAGTTGTTCATGGTGGCGGCCAAGGCCGACGGAAGCGATTCGAGTGCAGTGGCCGATCTCCTGAACAACCACGTGGGCAACATCTATCTGGCCGGACGCAGCCAGGCAGGCGTTGCGGCAACGGCATCGGTTGTGGAAACGCTGAGGGCAGCGATTTCGCCGGCCTCAAGCGGAGGGTTGCCTCTGTCCGTCGCGACGGACCAGGAAGGTGGCTCCGTCCAAGTCCTCAGGGGGCCTGGATTCCAGGCTATTCCCGCAGCCTTGGACCAGGGCAATTCGAGCCCCGAACAACTACGCGCCGATGCCCGGAACTGGGGGTCCGAACTCCTGCGCGCCGGAGTGAATGTTGACCTGGCGCCGGTACTGGATACGGTTCCCAGCCCCGAATTCGCGCCCTCGAACAAGCCCATTGGGGCGTTCAAGCGCGAATACGGCTTCACCCCGTCCGCGGTGTCCGAGCACGGGAACGCGATGGCGGCCGGACTGCGTGACGCGGGGGTGGCGCCGGTGGTCAAGCACTTTCCAGGAATGGGGCGCGTCAGCCTGAACACTGACGTCAGCGCGAACGTCCACGACGCCGAAACCACCCGGACGGATCCGTACCTGATGCCGTTCAAAGCGGCGATCGACGGCGGACTCCGGTGGGTCATGATTTCGAACGCCTACTACGACAAGATCGATCCCGACCATGTGGCCCCGTTTTCGTCGGTGATCATGCGCACCATGTTGCGGACGGACGCGGGGTTCACCGGCATCATAGTGTCCGATGACCTTTGCAACGCCGTGCAGATGTCGCCTTGGAGCATGGGGGATAGGGCAACGAACTTCATCGGGGCGGGCGGCACCATGGTTCTGTGCGCAGACACTGCTTCGGTTCCTGCGATGTACACCCAGGTCCTGCAACGTGCGCAGGGCGATCCTGAATTCCGCAAATCAGTCGATGCCGCTGCTTTGACTGTTCTTCAAGTGAAGGCAGGGCAGTAGCCCGGACGGGAAAAATCCCCGGTTTCCGGACGGTTCACCACTGTGGGTGGTTCGTCCGGAAACCGGGGATTTTCGTTGTTAAGGCTTAGAGCACGTCCGAAAGGAAGCCCTTCAGGCGATCGGTCCGCGGCTCCGTGAAGAGTTGTTCCGGCGATCCGGTTTCCACGACGACACCTGCGTCCATGAACGTCACGGTGTCGGACACGTTCCTTGAGAAGCCCATTTCGTGGGTTACAACCACCATCGTCATGCCGCCCTTGGCCAGATCGGTCATGAGCGCCAGAACGCCCTTGACCAATTCAGGGTCCAGGGCCGATGTTGCTTCGTCGAAGAACATCACTTCGGGCTTCATGGCGAGCGCCCGGGCAATGGCCACTCGCTGCTGTTGCCCGCCGGAGAGGTTGGCTGGCCGGGCATCGGCCTTGTGCTTGAGGCCTACGAGGTCCAGTTGGGCCAGGGCATCCTCCCGTGCCTGCTCCTTGGACATGCCACGGAGCTTCCGCAGTGCGAGGGAGACGTTTTCCGCCACGGTCTTGTGCGGGAACAGGTTGAACTGTTGGAAAACCATGCCGATCCGCCGGCGCAGTTCATCCGGGTTGTCCTTGAGCACCGAACGGCCGTCGAGCAAAATGTCACCCTGCTCGGGTTCGATGAGCCGGTTCATGACCCGCAGGAGCGTGGATTTCCCCGAACCGGAAGGACCGATCACGGAAGCCGTGGTCCCCTTCTCGACGTGCAGATCGATGCCGCGCAGGACATGGTTGGACCCGAAGGACAAATGGATGTTTTTAGCCGTCAGTGTTCCTGAAGCGAACTCGCTCATGCCTGGGCTCCCTTCCCGACGACGGCGGCCGCCTCGTCCGGTTCTTTCTTTTCCGGTCGTCCCGAACGAAGGCGGCGGTCCAGCCAGTTCACGAAATGCGTCAGCGGAATCGTCATGACCAGGTAGAACAGCCCCGCCGCCACGTAGGGGGACAAGTTGCCGCTCGTCGACGCAAAGTCCTTGCCGATCTGGAAAACTTCCCGTTCAGAGGCCAGGAGGCCCAGGACGAACACCAAGGAGGACTCCTTGATCAGCGCAATGAACTGGTTCACGAGCGCGGGCAGCACGCGGCGAACACCCTGGGGAACCACCACAAGCCTCATGGCAGGGCCGTAGCCGAACCCCAGGGCGCGTGTTGCCTCGAGCTGCCCCTTGTCGACGCTCTGGATGCCCGAGCGGAAGATCTCGCCGATGTACGCCGCCGACATCAGGGACAGAGCCGCGACAGCCAACGGGTACGGGCTTGTTGAACCCGTCAAATGCCGGATGATGGGTCCGAAACCGAGGCCGATCACGAGGATCGTGAGTACTGCCGGGAGTCCGCGGAGGACATCCGTGTAGATCCTGGCAATCCACCGGGCGACAGGATTCCGGGAGATCCCCATGAGGGCGAGCAACATCCCGAGCAGCGTTCCGATGATGCCGGAGGTGACGGCGAGGACAAGCGTGTTCGGCAAGCCGACCGCGAACATCTTGGGGATGACTTCGCCCATCGCCTTCCAGTCGAGGAAGGTCTCGCCGAGCTGTTTGAGGATTTCCTGGAGATCCATGGAACGCCTGGGTTACTTGGCCGGGATCTGGACGGCCTTGCTGCCCGGCTTCCAGCCCTGCGGGGTCTGCTCCGCCGTCGTCGGGCGGTCCTTGTACCACTCAGCCGTCAGCTTGGTCCAGGTACCGTCTGCGATCACGGCGTCAAGGCCGGAGTTGAGGGCATCGAGCAGAGGCTGGTTGTCCTTGTTCACGGCCCATGCGGTGAAGTTCTGGGTGTTGACGACCTTTTCGGCGATCTTGGTGTTGTCGCCGTCCTTGACCTGGCCGGTTGCCTGCTGTGACGGGGCGACCCAGGCGTCAACCTGGCCGCTCTTCACGTTGGCGTAGACCGTGTTGTAGTCCGGGAAGCGGACGGGCTCAAGCTTGAGCGTGTTGGTGACGTAGTCGTCCTGGACGGTGCCCTGAACGACGCCGATGCGGACGTCGGACTTGAGGTCCGCGAAGCCCTTGACCTTGGAGTCGGACTTGGTCACGACGGCCATGTAGCCGAAGTCGTAGCCATTGGTGAAGCCGACCGACTCGCGGCGCTTGTCCGTGGTGGAGATCGAGGAGGATCCGACGTCGAACTGCTTGTTCTTGACCTGGGAGAGCAGTGCGGAGAAGTCAGTGGAGGCGAACTCGACCTTGAGGCCCAGCTTGGCTCCAACGGCGCGCAGCAGCTCGTTGTCGTAGCCGGTGAACTTGCCCGAGGGATCGATGAAGATGTTCGGCGGGGCGTCCGAGAGGGTGCCGACGCGCAGGGTGCCGTCGGTGATGAGGCCCAGCTTGGACTTGTCGATCTTGTCCAGCGGGGTGACGTCCTTGGTGGTGTACTTGTCCAGCGTCTTCTGGTCGCTGCCTTGGAGGGCATCGGTCGGCGAGGCGCTGCTGGTGCTGCCCGCTCCGCCACCACACGCGGCCAGGGAGACGGCGAGGACTGCTGCCACGGGGACAGCAGAGAACCACTTCAGGGCTTTGATTTTCATCAAGCAAATCACTTTCATCGGGGAACACGCGTTCGTATCGAGACGGGCGGGGAACGCAGCCAAAGCAGGTTTGGGCTGCAATATCAGGACTCGACCCGCCAAACTTAATTATGTCATCCGCGCATTCAGCGATAAATTGGCGGCGATAAGACGTGGGATTCCCGGAAACTCCGAATTAAATTCAAGATTGAATGGAAATGTGCTTGAAGTGCCGTGCCCCTCAGGCATCGAGGGGAATTCGTGACTGACGTTCAGCTGGCTTTCAGGCAGCAAGCGCCATGTGACGTGCGTCCCATCATGCGGACTCTGGAAAAGCGTCCGGTACGTGGACGGGCGCTATGAAAGTCCGGCCGCTTTAGAAGTCTCCCCGGCTGGCATCTTCCGGGGGAAGGACCGGCCAATTGCCCTCGATGACGGCTGTCGGTTTGGTCTTGCGCAAGTAGCTCTGGAAATCGGCGGCCTGTGCAGCCGCCCAATCGACCTGGAGGTGGTGCAGCTTGGAAGCGGGCATTTGCAGTTTCGGGAACTTGCCGGCCATGGCATCGAGGACGCGCAGTGTGGCGAGGGCGTCTGCAGCGGAGGTGTGGGCGTTATCGAGGTTCACGCCGTACTCCTCGCACAAAGCGGTCAGGGTCCGCTTGCCCTTGCGGTACCGGTCGACCTGCTTGTTCATGACGTAGGGGTCAAGCACGGGGAAACGGCTGAGTTGCGGCACGCCGTAGCGGGCGGATTCGGCCGCCAGGACCGTGAAGTCATAGCTGGCGTTGAACGCAATGACCGGCACGCCGTCGTCGAAAAGTTCCTGGAGCGCTGCCGCGAGTTCGCGCGTCACTTCTGCCGCCGGTCGGCCTTCGGCCCTCGCCTTTTCAGTGGTGATGCCGTGGATCTCGCTGGCCTCCAGGGGGATCTCCACTCCAGGGTCCGCCAACCATTCGAGTTCCTTGACGATGCCGCCGTCGTCGTCCACTACCGTGACGGAAGCGGTGACGATCCTCGCGGAACGGGAGTTCCGTCCCGTGGTCTCAAGGTCGAACGCGGCGCGGGGGAGGGTGTTCCAGGAGCTCATGCTTCAACGCTACCGGCGCCCTCCGACAAGAACCGGAGCGACACTCCTTCTGCGCCGATCCGGCGGCGCGTGCCGATAGGCTGGTGGCATGCGGATGGAGTTTGTGACGGCGGTACTGGCCGTCGTGGATCTCATGCCGCCCGGCGTTGCCGTGTCGTATGGGGATGTTGCCGAGCTTCTGGGCTCGGGTGGTCCCCGGCAGATCGGATCGGTCATGAGCCACCACGGGAGCACGGTGGCTTGGTGGCGGGTACTGCGTGCAAGTGGCGAGGCGCCCCCAGGCCTTGAGTCGGAAGCGCTGCATCACTACCTCGATGAGGGAACTCCGCTGCACGGCGCCTACGCGGAGTATCTGCGGACCGGCGAGGGCCGCTGGCGGGTTGACCTGGTCCTGGCCCGGTGGGCTCCGACTGACCGCGACTTCGACAGTATCGACGCGATCTCTGAACAACTCGAGCGTCAGCTCCATAAATTGTCGGTACCCGATGATGAAATGACCGTGTGAGTCCAACACCGACACCTCAAGCAACAACAACGCAGGAAGCAACACCCGCACCGCGACACGAACAGCAGCCACAAGCACCATCGCGGCAGGCGCCCGCCCGCTTGCGCCTGCTTCCCCCGCGCGAGGTCCACTACGCAGCACCGGAGTTGTCCGCCGACCAGGCCGCCGTCGTCGGGCTTCCGCACGGATCCGGGCCGGTCCTGGTACCGGGGGCGCCGGGCACCGGAAAATCCACCGTGCTGGTGGAAACCGCCGTCCGCCGGGTCCAGCGCGACGGCGTGGATCCGGAACGGATCCTGATTCTCGCACCCGGCCGGCATGCGGCGTCGGCGTTGCGGGACACCTTTACAGGGCGGCTGGATCGCAGCTTGAGTACGACGCCGGCGCGCACCTGGGCGTCGTACGCTTTCGATCTGATCCGGCGAGCCAAGGCCGAGGGCGTGCTGCCGCTGCAGCGGCCGCCCAAGTTGCTCTCGGGGCCGGAACAGGACCTCATCATCAAGGAACTGCTGGAGGGGCACTCCCGGCCGGGCTTCGAACTTCCCTGGCCGCAGGACTTGACGGCCGCGTTGCCAACTCGGGGTTTCCGGCAGGAGATCCGGCAACTCTTCGACCGGATCATCGAATCCGGCCGCACTGCGGACGATCTCACGTCGCTTGCCTATGAATGCGGCAGACCGGACTGGATCGCTGCCGCAGACCTCTATTCGGAGTACCGGGATGTCCTGGACCTGCGCATGCCGGAGGCCTTTGACCCGGCAGGAATCATTACCGCTGCGCGCCAAATCTTCCAGGACTCGCCCGGATTCCTGGCGGCGGAGCGCGAGCGGCTGCAGTTGATCCTGGTGGATGACGTCCAGGAGGCAAACCCCGCCGTGTTTGAACTGCTCGCGGACATCGCCGAAGGAAAAGACGTTTTGGTGGCGTCCTCCCCGGACACCGTGGTCCAAGGGTTCCGCGGTGCCCGGCCGGACCTTGTCGCCGAACTGCCGCGGCTTCTCGGAGGCCTTGCGGGTGCCGTTCGGGAGCTTCCCCTGTGGCACACCCACCGGCACCTCCCCGACGTCGCAAAAGCGTGGACAGGCGTGGCTGCCCGTATCTCGCAGCGTGCGGGAGGCCAATTGGCCCGGCGACTGGACCCGCTTCCCGCATCGGCGGACGAGTCTCCTTCCGCAGGGAGCCGGGCACCGGGCCGGGTGGAAGCACATGTCCTGCCCTCCACAGTCCACGAATTGCGCTACGTGGCACAACGCATCCTGGAAGCACAGCTGCGCGAGAACCACGAGTTCGGCGACATCGCAGTGATTGTGCGCAACGGTGGGCAATTGGCGCAACTCCAGCGCTATCTGAGCGGTCAGGGAATCCCGGTCCGCGTCCCCGTCGCGGACTCGGCTGTCCGCGACGAAGTGGCCGTCCGTCCCCTGCTTGAGGTGTACGGCGTGGTGCTGGATGCTGCCAAGCTGACGCCTGAGTCTGCCGTCTCGCTTCTCACGTCGAGGATCGGCGGGGCTACCGCCATCGAGTTGCGCCGCCTGCGGCAATCGCTGCGCCGGGAGGAACTGTTGGGCGGTGGTGGACGGTCCAGCGATGCGTTGTTGGTTGAAGCGTTGCTGGAGCCTGGGGCACTGGGTTCTTTGGGCATCGAGGGTAGCTCGGCCCGCCGTTTGGCCCGCATGATCGCGGCGGGACGTTCGGCGGCCGCCGAACCCGGAGCCAATGCGGAGACGGTGTTGTGGGCGTTGTGGCAAGCCACCGGGCTTGCTTCGCGCTGGACGGAAAAGGCGCTCGACGGCGGCGCGGCCGGCGCCCGGGCGGACCGGGATCTTGACGCAATGATGGCACTGTTCCACACTGCTGAGCGCTATGTCGACCAACTCCCCGGTTCCGGCCCCGAACAGTTCCTCGAGTATCTGCTCAGCCAGGAACTCCCCATGGACACCCTTGCCGCCAGGGCACAGTTGGAGGAAGCAGTGGAGCTCATGACGCCGGCCAGCGCGGCCGGGCGCGAGTGGGCCGTGGTCATCGTGGCGGGACTGCAGGAAGGCGTCTGGCCCAATACGAGGCTCCGTGGTGAACTCCTCGGGAGCACTTTGTTCGCCGATGCCGTGGAGCACGGAGTCGAACATGCCTTGCAACGCGGGCCCCTCAGCAGGCTGCGGGATATCCGCTACGACGAACTGCGCAGCTTCTCCACAGCCGTTTCGCGGGCCCGGGAAGTCCTCATCTGCACCGCGGTTTCTTCCGAAGACGAGCAGCAGTCGGCCTTTCTCGACTATGTGGCCCCTTTGGAACCGGGACAGTACCAACGTGAGTACACGCCGGTTGGCCGACCCATGACGCTGCGTGCCTTGGTGGCCGAGCTGAGGCAGCGCGTTCAGCCGGACGACGCCGCGCTTGGCCGCCCGGGCGTGGCAGAGGACGCCGCGGAAGCTGCGCGCGTGCTGGCACACCTTGCCACCGCGGAGCCTGCAGTGCCGGGCGCGCATCCGGATTCCTGGTGGGGATTGGCACCGCTCAGCAGCGAGGCGCCGGTAGTGCCGGGGGAAGGCACGGTGTTCGTTTCTCCCTCGAAGGTGGAAACCGTGCACAAATCGCCGTTGGATTGGTTTGTCCAGGCAGCCGGGGGCGAAGCCGCTACCGACTTTGCCCGCAGCCTGGGCACCTTGGTCCATGCGATTGCCCAGGAGTTGCCCGATGCTTCCGGCGCCGAATATGTCGCGGAGCTCGTGCGTCGCTGGCCGACCCTGGGCATGAAGGACAACTGGGAGGGCAGGCTCGACTTCCAACGGGCAGAGCAAATGGTCCGGAAACTCGCCCAATACGTCCTTGTCATGCGGAGCGAAGGCCGAAGCCTGGCCGGGGTCGAAGTGGACTTCGAGGTTCCCCTGCCAGAGGTACGCCTGGACAACGCCGCCGAGGATTCCGATGTTGTCCGGAACGCCGTGCTTCGGGGACAAGTGGATCGTTTGGAAATAGACGCAGAGGGCAGGCTGGTGATTGTTGATCTTAAGACGGGCAAACGCCAGCCCGGCAAAGCCGAACTCGCCCGTCACCCCCAGCTCGGTGCGTATCAGGCGGCGGTACTGCACGGGGCGTTCCAGGATTTGCCTGTTCCGGGGATTGTTCCCGGCGGTGCCGTACTGGCACAGCTGGGGACCAAGACAAAGACGCCTGCAGTCCAAGCCCAGGAGCCCCTGGACCCGGGAGATAACTGGGCACAGGACCTTGTCAGCGAGGCCGCCGTGCTCATGGCCGGAGCAAGCTTCGAAGCCCGTCACGATCCCTCAAAAGGCAGCCATGGAGGCCACGGCTGCCGATTGCCCGATATTTGCCCGTTGTGCGCCAGGGGAAAGCAGGTCACGGAATGACCGTCCAGACACTCACCGGAGTCGGGGCCGGCGACGCGGCAGAAGATGCCGCGGTATTGCCGGAAGCTCGATTCTCGCCCGGCGAATTGGCCGATATCCTCGGCGAGCGAAACCGCCCCACGGACGAACAATCCGCCATTATTGCGTCACCGTTGACCCCCCGGCTGGTCATCGCCGGCGCCGGATCGGGGAAAACCGCAACCATGGCGGACCGTGTGGTGTGGCTCGTCGCGAACGGATGGGTTCGCCCCGAAGAGGTGCTTGGCGTCACCTTTACCCGCAAAGCCGCAGGGGAGCTGGCCAGCCGTATCCGCGCGAAATTGGCCACCCTGCAGCGCATCGCGTCCTCGGACAACGGGCAGTACGGCTTCCCGGACG
This sequence comes from Arthrobacter sp. FW306-2-2C-D06B, assembly GCF_021789175.1. Lineage (NCBI taxonomy): Bacteria > Bacillati > Actinomycetota > Actinomycetes > Micrococcales > Micrococcaceae > Arthrobacter > Arthrobacter sp. FW306-2-2C-D06B. The sequence continues at coordinate 3,223,641 of NZ_CP084560.1, read as the reverse complement.
GGGTTGCAGGCTCCGACGAGCTTGAACCCAAAGTGTCTACCTACCATTCCTACGCCAGCGGGATCGTGTCCGACTACGGCCTGCGGCTGGGCATCGAGCGCGATGTGGTGCTGCTCGGCGGCGCCCAGGCCTGGCAGCTCGCGAGTGAAGTGGTCGAAGCGTACGACGGCGACTATGAGCACTTCACCGCAGCCAAGTCCACGTTGGTCAACGCCGTGATGCAACTGGCCGGCGAGTGCGCCGAACACTTGCGAGAGCCAGCCGAGGTTCAGCGCTGGTTGATGGACCGGTTGTCCGAATTCGCGCAATTGCCCTATGTGTCCGCGGCGAAAAAGAACCCAAGCCAGGCTGCCGGTGATCTCGGCGCCATGTTGCGGACCAGGGCCAGCGTCGCGGACATGGTGGGGCGCTACCAGGAGGCAAAGAGGAATCGCGGCGTCCTCGACTTCGGCGACCTCGTTGCGCTCGCCGCGAAGATTGCCCAGGACATACCCTTGGCGGCTGCCACCGAACGGGCCCGTTACAAGGTGGTGCTGTTGGATGAATTCCAGGACACCTCCCACGCGCAACTAGTCCTGTTCTCCCGCCTGTTCGGGGGAGGGCACGCTGTGACGGCGGTGGGGGATCCGAACCAGTCCATTTACGGGTTCAGGGGTGCGTCGGCAGGCCAACTGTTCCACTTTGTCCAGGAATTTCCGGTCCGGGTGGAAGACGGTTTTGGAACAGCGTCCCTTGCCACCGCACCCACCTCGTACCTGACCACTGCCTGGCGGAACGGGCGCAACATCCTGGCCGCCGCCAACGTCATTTCCGCGCCTCTTAACAAGGCCGCCGCGAATGATGGAGCCCCGGGCTCCAGGGCCGATGACGGTTCCGTCACAGTGCCTCCGCTGCAGCCGAGCCCCGCAGCCGTGGACGGCAACGTCGTCCTCGGACGATTTGCCACCGACGAAGACGAAGCCGCAGCGATTGCCCGGGACGTCCGGCGCTACCGGCGCACTGTCTTTGAAACCGCGGCCGACGGTACGCCGGTTTCTCCGACCATGGCGGTGCTCTGCCGCCGTCGGGCACAGATGGAGTGCTTGCGGCGGGAATTCGAGGTCCAGGGGATCCCCTACGAAATAGTCGGTCTCGGCGGGCTCCTCGACACTCCTGAAGTAGTGGACCTCGTTGCAGCGCTCCGGGTCCTCGCCGATCCCGGCCGTTCCGATGCCCTGATGCGGTTGCTGGCAGGCGCCCGGTGGAGGATCGGAACTGCTGATCTGATGGCATTCCGCGACTGGTCCCAGTTCCTCGCTAGGCGGCGATCCCACGGCGGTTCGCGAGACAACGGCGCCGGAGACCGCGGCGCCGCAGACGATGCGCCAATCGCGGACGAAAGCCCGATGGAGACGGTCGTGGAGAGCGACATCACCGATGCGGCCAGCCTTGTGGAAGCGCTGGACTTCCTGCCACGCCCGGGGTGGACTTCCGGCCACGGGCGCTCCCTCAGCACGACGGCCCTGGACCGTCTCGGCCGGCTGTCGGCCGAGCTTCGGAACCTGCGGGGGTTCATCGGAGACGATCTGACCACTCTGATCGGCGAGGTGGAACGTGCCATGCTTCTGGACATTGAGGTCGCTGCCAAGCCCGGGACGAGCATCCACCAGGCCCGCCGGAACCTGGACGCATTCCATGATGCCGCGGCGGGTTTCCTGCAGACTTCGCTGCGCGTGGATCTATTGGCTTTCCTGGGATGGCTTGAAGCAGCCGCATCGGAGGAAGGCGGACTGGACATGGCCGACGCCGAAGTGAACCACGAGGCCGTGCAATTGCTGACGGTCCACGCCTCCAAAGGCTTGGAATGGGACGTCGTTTTCGTCCCCGGTCTCAACGCCGGGGCCTTCCCGAGCAACCGGGACTCCCGGTGGAGCAGCGGTACCGCTGCCCTGCCATGGCCCCTGCGTGGCGACCGGGCGGATCTCCCTCAATGGGATCTGGACCAGCCGGACCAAAAGGGCTGGCTGGATGCCGAAAAGGACTTCAAATCCGAAGTCCAGCACCACGGCGAGGCCGAAGAGCGGCGACTCGCCTACGTTGCCTATACCCGCGCAAAGTTCGTCCTGTGGGCATCGAGCGCCGCGTGGAACGGTTCCCGGGCGGGCATTGCCGAGACGTCACCTTTCCTTGCCGAGCTGGCAGGCCTTGCCGGTGAGGCAGGAGGCAACGAGGGCGGAGCATCGGCTGCCATTCACCCGCAGTCCCTCAGCGAAGACGCGCTGCCCACTGAGAGCCCCCTGACCGTCGGCACGGAGGTGGCCACCTTCCCCTATGATCCGCTCGAAGGTCCCAGCGACCCTCGTACGGGGGAACGGCTCCGCTTGGTACCGGGGCGGCGGGCCGCCATGGAGGCGGCAGCAAACCGGGTCAGGGAGACCGTCGAGGGACTGCGGACGGATTCGCCACTGGTCGTCGATGCCTCCCGGACCTCCCTCCGCGGTGCCGCAGCGGGCTGGGCCGCCGAAGCGGAGTTGTTGTTGGAACGCCAGTCGCGGCGGAAGCCAGTCCATGACGTCCATTTGCCCGGACACATCTCGGCATCGATGTTCGTTGACCTGGGAGACGACCCCACCGCGGTCCTTGCCCAGCTCCGGCGCCCAGTGCCCCGGCAACCCGGGATTTCGGCACGCAAAGGCACCGCTTTCCATTCCTGGGTTGAGGAATACTACGGATCCACGGGCATGTTGGATCTCGACGAAGCGCCGGGCTTTGATTCCCACATTGACGAAGCCTACGGACTTGATGACATGGTGGCGACATTCAGCAATTCAGAATGGGCACACCGGTCCCCGGCCTTCGTTGAAGTTCCCGTGGAAACAAGGATCGGGGACGTCGTGGTGCGCGGACGGATTGACGCAGTTTTCCGCGGCGCGGACGGCACCTGGGAATTGGTGGACTGGAAAACGGGCAAGCGCCCGGCCGGCAGGCAACTCAAGACGCGTGCGGTGCAACTGGCCGTCTACCGCCTGGCGTGGGCGCGCCTCAAGGGTGTGCCCTTGGATCAGGTCAGTGCAGCGTTCTACTACGTTGCCGATGACGCTGTCGTGAGGCCGCATGACCTGGGCACGGCCGAAGAACTGGAGAAGATCATCGCTTCCGCGCTGGGCAGCCGAAGCCGATAGGCAGCCGGAACCACGGCAGCCAAGCCGGGAAGGACTAGTGGTCCTTGGCGTCCTGGAGCGGCATGGGCTCCACTATCTGGAGGGCCGTCGTCGAGGTGTCGTCTGCTTCGGACGGCGGCGCCGGCGACGGGTCGGTCCGGTCTGCTGAATCTCCCGAAGGCTCCGGGATAGCTGTAACGCTCACCGTGGGCTTCGCGGAGTCGCCCTCCGGGACCTTCTCTTCCGAAGCCATAACGACTGCCGATGCTGCGAGCCCTTGCGCGGCGGCAAGCTCCGCCGCGGCGGCTTCGGCCTCCTCGGCTGCCAATGCGTTTTGCTCCTCGATGTCGTCGGCGAGGGATTTGAGCATCGCCTCGGCCTCTGCCGTCATCTCGTTATGACCGGCTGCCAAGGCCTTGACGAGATACTGGGCCAGGGCGAATTCGGCGAGAAGCGCCGAGCGTCGCAGCAGGTGGCCATCGGGCGTGTCCCGCCGGGCTTCCGTGTAGTGCCGCAATACGGACTCCACGAAGCGCTGTTCGTTTGACGCCACGAGCCAGGCGAAGTCATCCGCGGGATCGCCGATGCGCAGATCGGTCCACCCCGTCACGGCCGTCACGCTGTCGCCTTCGACCAGCAGATTGTCTTCATGGAGATCGCCGTGGACCACGCACGGGTTGAAGCGCCACAACGCCACGTCCTCGAGTGCGTGCTCCCAGCGACGCAACAGCGCGGGCGGAATCTTGCCCGTGGTGGCGGCCTGGTCCAGTTCGTTCAACTTGCGCTGGCGGAATTCGTTGGCCGTGTAGCTGGGGAGATCGGCATTGTTGACGAGCGATTGGGGGAGATCGTGTACGGCGGCCAGTGCCACACCGATCTCCTTGGCCAAGGCATCACTGCAGGTCGACAACTCTTCGATGCTGCGCGTGGCGCCAGCCAAGTGGGCGTACACAAATGTGCTCAGCGCACCTTGGCGAACGGTTCCGGCCACAGTGGGCATCAGAAAAGGCAGCTCGGCCCGGATCGCCGGAGCGAAAGCCCGCAGAATCATGAATTCGGTTTCCAGCCGAGTGCTGGCTTCCGGATGGCGCGGCGAACGGACACGCCACCGTTTGCCCTCGGAGTCCAGCAGAAGCGCCGAATCGAAATCGGCAGCATCATCCGGGGCGGAGGCGGCAGCCATGGGCGTCAGGCCGGGCACCGCCGCAGTAGCTACAGCGGCCAGTTCGAACGGTGTTCTTCTCACGTCTTCCACGGTAGATTGACAAGCGCTTCTGGCAGCGATGCAGTGCGGCGAGTCTTGAGATCCGCTGGAAAACAGCATCAAGGGGCGTGGATCGCTGAAAGATCCAAATGTCAATTGTCTGTGGGAGTCAGTACGGTAGGTACATGAGTTTCACCGAGTTCCAGGCGCCGGCAAACCACCTTATCGATACCGTTCTTCCAGTGCGCCCTGCCATGGTTGACCGCGGATCTGCCGAGCGCCTGAAGCCAGGCATGCTTGGCGAAGTGATCTCCTCAGGATCGGCCAAGGCCATGGTGTTGTCGCAGCGCCAGGCCCTCGTGGTGGGTGACAAGCTGTGGCTGGGCGACGCCGCGCCGCTCTTCGAAAACCTTCAAGCCGCCGGCGGACCGCTCACCGTGGTTTATCTCGGCCGGACCCTTGTTGCTTCCTCGGTCCCGGAGCAAACACCGATCGTCCTCTTCGTTCCGACTGAGCCGGTTTCGCCTGGAGCCGCGGGCCTTCCTGCCGCCGGCTCCTGGGCGGGATTCCGGGAGGTCGCCGCCCGCCTCGGTGCCATGGACACAGCCTTGTTTGTCGAGGCCAGCGCCATTTCCAATTGGCATGCCACCCATACCCACTGCCCGCAGTGTGGGACTCCCACGGAAATCGAAGCCGGCGGCTGGGTCCGGCGGTGCCCGCGGGATAAATCGGAGCACTATCCGCGGACCGATCCGGCCATCATCGTCACCGTGGTCGGTTCCGACGGCAGGCTGCTCCTGGGAGGAGGAGGGCCGCTTGACGCCAAGAACTACTCCACGCTGGCCGGCTTCGTTGAGCCCGGGGAATCGCTTGAACAGGCCGTGGTTCGCGAAATCGGGGAAGAAGTGGGTGTGCGGGTCACCGCTTGCCAGTACCTTGGCTCGCAGTCGTGGCCGTTTCCGGCCTCGCTGATGCTCGGGTTCACTGCAACGACGGACGACGTCGAGGCCCGGCCCGACGGCGTAGAGGTCACCCGGGCGCGCTGGTTCAGCCGTGCGGAACTCCAGGCAGCCGTGCTCAGCGGCGAGATCACGATCTCCACGAGGCTTTCGATTGCCCGCTCCCTGATCGAGCACTGGTACGGCGGCGTCATCGAGGATCTCCAGCAGTGACAGAGGGCATTTTCAGCGACACCGTTTCACTCGAGGACCGGATTCTCGGCGGCCTTGACGCCGAGCAACGGGAAGTCGCCAGCAACCTTACTGGTCCCATGTGCGTCCTCGCGGGAGCGGGTACGGGAAAAACCCGGGCCATTACGCACCGCATCGCCTACGGTGTGCACTCCGGCGTTTACAGCCCTCAGCGCCTCCTGGCTGTCACCTTCACTTCCCGGGCCGCCGCCGAGATGCGCAGCCGGCTGCGGGATCTCGGCGTCGGCAACGTCCAAGCCCGCACCTTCCACGCTGCTGCGCTCAGGCAACTGCAGTTCTTCTGGCCGCAGGCGGTGGGTGGCGTACTGCCAAACTTGCTGGACCACAAGGCGAACATGATCGCCGAAGCCGCGCGGCGGCTCCGGCTGAGTACCGACCGCGCTTCAATCCGCGACCTTGCGGCGGAGATCGAGTGGGCCAAGGTTTCCATGCTGACGCCGGCCAACTACCTTGAGAACGCGCACGGCCGCGGCACTCCAGGAGGTTTCGACCTCACCGCCGTCGCGCGGGTTTTCCAGTCTTACGAGGATGTGAAGACGGACCGCAACGTGATCGACTTCGAGGACGTCTTGTTGATCACGGTGGGCATCCTTCAGGAGGACCCGAAAGTGGCAGCCACGGTCCGCGAGCAGTACCGGCACTTTGTGGTGGACGAGTACCAGGACGTTTCCCCGCTGCAGCAGAGGCTTCTTGAGCTGTGGCTTGGCGGCCGCGACGAACTCTGCGTGGTGGGCGACTCCAGCCAGACCATCTACTCCTTCACGGGAGCCTCTCCCAAGCACCTCCTTGGATTCAAGGGTCATTATCCTTCGGCGACGGTCGTCAAACTCGTTCGCGACTACCGTTCCACGCCCCAAGTGGTGAAGCTCGCCAACGACCTCCTCGGATCCCGACGCAGTGGTGGAACTGTTGCCGACGCAGCCTGGGCCAAACCCCTGCAGTTGGTCGCCCAGCGCCCGGCCGGACCGGAACCGCGGTTCATGGAATGCCCCGACGACGAGGCCGAGGCGGCGGTGGTCGCAGGCAGGATCCGGGAATTGATCGACGCCGGCACCAAGGCGAGCGAGATTGCCGTGCTGTTCCGCACCAATGGCCAATCGGAAGCGTACGAACAAGCCCTTGCTTCGGCGGGTATCGGCTACCAGTTGCGCGGCGGTGAGCGGTTCTTCGCGCGCAAGGAAGTCCGTGACGCCATCCTGCAGTTGCGCGCCGCCACGCGTGCTGTAGCCGAAGACTCCGCCAAGGAGCCGCTGGGCCAACTTGTCCGGGACATCGTGGCTTCGCTCGGTTATACGGATGCCGCCCCGCATAGCGGCGGCGCCCTCCGCGAACGCTGGGAGTCGCTGGCCGCACTGGTGGCCCTAGCGGACGAACTCGTCGTCAGCCGAGGGCCCGAATTCACGTTGATGGAATTCGTCAACGAACTCCAGGAGCGTTCGGTGGCCCAGCACGCCCCGACCGTCCAGGGCGTGACGCTCGCATCGTTGCACGCCGCGAAGGGCCTGGAGTGGGATGCCGTATTCCTGGTGGGCTTGAGCGAGGGACTTATGCCTATTTCCTTCGCCGACACTCCCGAGAGCGTCGACGAGGAACGCCGCCTGCTCTATGTCGGGATCACGCGGGCACGCGAGCACTTGAACCTGTCCTGGTCCACGGCCCGCACGCCTGGTGGCCGTGCCAACCGCAAGCCTTCGCGCTTCCTCGACGGCCTCCGTCCCGACTCTGTGCTCGGAGCCAGCGCGCGCAGCCGCCCCACGCCACGGCGCAAGGCGGCAGCACCGGCGTCGTGCAGGGTCTGCGGCACCATGCTCGCCACTGGGGCTGAACGCAAAGTCGGCCGCTGCAGCCAGTGCCCGCCCACGTACGAGGACCAGACCTTTGAGGCTTTGCGGCAATGGCGGAAGGAAGAGGCCCTGAGCAACGAAGTTCCCGCCTACGTGGTTTTCACTGACGCGACATTGACGGCCATCGCCGAGGCGCGGCCGGAGTCCCTTGAGGAACTGGCGAAACTCGCCGGTGTCGGGCCTTCCAAACTGGAAAAGTACGGCGAAGCCGTGCTGGCAGTTCTGGTCGAGAACGGGTCGGCCTAGTGCCCCGGGTAGCAGGCCAGCCCGATCTGCCGCTGACCACCGATGATGGCATTCCCGTCGTCGTCCGCCGCTCTGCCCGCCGGCGTCGTACCGTGGCGGCTTTCTGGGAGGACGGGAACGCCGTTGTGGCGATCCCTGCCCATTTCACGAAGGCACAAGAAAACGAATGGGTCCGGCGGATGCTGGACAAGCTCAAGCGTCAGGGGGAGCGGGGCGCCAGGGGCGCCGGCAGGCGGAAACCCGCGAGCGATGCAGCCCTTGCGGGTCATGCCGCGCAATTGTCCTCAAAGTACCTGGGCGGGCGAGCCATCCCGACGTCGGTCCGCTGGGTCAGCAACCAGAAGTCACGGTGGGGCTCGGCAACTCCGGCGGACGGGACCATCCGGCTTTCCGACAAGCTTCAGTCGATGCCGCAATGGGTGATCGACTACGTGTTGCTCCACGAACTCGCGCATTTGCTGGTGGCCGGCCACAACGCCGCGTTCTGGCGCTTGCTCGAGGCGTACCCCGAAACACAGCGGGCGAAGGCCTTCCTGGAGGGCGTCGCCTTTGCGACGTCCCGTGGGCTGGGACCGGATGAAGAAGGCGCCGGCGCTCCAACCGGAGGCTGGGACGCCGACGCCGACTAGGCGCTCAAGGAGTGGCTAAGCCTTCGGCTCGCCGGGCTCCGTGTTGTCAGGGGAGTCTCCGTCTTCAGGCTTCGGAGCCTCCTCGTTGCCTTCTGTGTTCCTCTCATCCTTCGGAGCGTCGTAGCCGCCTTCAAGGAGCTTCTGCAGCGCATCGTCCACCTCGGTGTCGCTCGCTTCAGCCAAGCGGCGCCGTTCGGTGAAGCCCGCCGGGTCGTCGAGGTCCTGCGCCGTGGGGAGCAAATCGGGGTGCTGCCAGATGGCATCGCGGCCGGCGATTCCACGTTCGTCCTTCAGGGCCGCCCACAACGTTGCGGCTTCGCGCAGGCGTCGCGGACGCAGCTCGAGTCCCACCAAGGACGAGAACGCGTGTTCAGCGGGTCCGCCCGTGGCGCGGCGCCTCCGCACCGTCTCACGGAGTGCGACCGCGGATGGCAGCACATTCTCGGTGGCGGCGGCCGTGAGTTCGTCCACCCAGCCCTCAACCAGCGCCAGTGCCGTTTCGAGCTTCTCCAGGGCAGCCGATTGTTCGGGAGTGCGCTCGGGCGTGAACACCCCTTGGGAGAGGGCTTCTTGAATGCCCTCGGGGTTGCCGGGATCCAGGTCCCGGGCGAGGTCCTCGACGCGGGACAAGTCGATGTGGATGCCCCGGGCGTAAGCTTCGATCGCTCCAAGAAGATGGCCGCGCAGCCATGGAACCTGCACGAAGAGCCGGGCATGCGCGGCTTCGCGGACGGCGAGGAACAACCGGACGTCGTTCTCAGGGACGCTCAGGCCTTCGCCGAATTTCGCCACATTGGCCGGTAGCAGTGCCATCTCGAGATCAGCCAGTGGAACGCCGATGTCGGTAGAGCTGACCACCTCGGCTGACAGGGCGCCGATCGCCTGGCCCAGCTGCATGCCGAAGATGGCTCCGCCCATGTTCTGCAACATGGACGAGGTGCCACCCATCATGGCCTTCATTTCTTCCGGCATTTGCTGGGTCAGGGCGTCAGACAGGGCATTGGCGATGCTGTTGGCCACCGGCTCCGTGAGCCGTTTCCACGTAGCGAGGGTGGCTTCCACCCATTCCGCGCGGGACCACGCGCGGCCAATGAGGCCCGTTGCCTGAAGGTCGGTGACCGGATCCAACCAGAGTTCCGCGAGCCGGAGCGCCTCGTCGACTTCGCGGGCCTGCACGGCATTCACGGAAGGATCCGTGCCGGCAGCGGCAACACGGCGTGCATTTTCGTGGGCGAGCTGCCAATTGACGGGACCCTCTGAAGTGGAGCTCATCATGGCCTGCACTTGGGCGAACATTTGCTGCAGCATGTTGGGGTCGTTCGGCAGCCCTGCGGCCTTTGCCAATTCGGCGGGGTCGATATTGCCCATGCCTTGCCCGCCCATCAGGTTCTTCAGCATTTCTGCCAAGGGATCCACGGGTGAATCGTCTCCGTTGGGAGGGGTATTGGGGTTGGAAGTCATGGTGCCGCCGATCGTCGGTGTGACTGGTGATCACTTTCAAGGTACCGCGATGCCCCGGGGCTGTCTGCCTCAGGAACGCGTCGTTCGCTCTAGGCAAAGCACCTCAGGCGGGCACAGCAAAGTAGGGTGGATCGTTGGTATGTTTACTGGCCTCCGCCATGAGGGGGTCGAAACGGTAGCGCCGGGCACACGGTTCCCGGCGCGGAGAGGTCTTTCATTGACTAGTTTGCCGAGCCCCGGAGCTGCCGGGGAACCCGGACAGCCTCTCGACCCCTCCAACTCCCCGGACGTGCCAACGTCGCAAGGCCATTCCCCGGAGCACGACACCGCACCGTCGCAGGGGCCAGGCCAGGACGCGGGGGAGGAACCGCCCCACGCACCCCAACCGGCACGGCGCCATGACGGCCGGTACGTCGCGATGCTTGTCTCCGGCGCCCTGACCATTGTGTTGGGAATCGCCGCGGCTGTCCTCCCTGTTCCTTACGTCGTGGAATCTCCCGGACCGACGTTCAACACCTTGGGCACGGACCACGACAAGCCGGTCATTAGCATTACCGGGCACGCGACATATCCTGCCAAAGGAAATCTGGACCTGACCACCGTCTACATCAACGGCGGCCCCAACGGCCCCGTCAACATTTTCGAGGCCTTCCAAGCCTGGCTGGATGGTTCCAAGGCCGTATACCCCGAAGAACTTCTCTATCCCAAGGGCGTCACCAAGCAGCAATCCGAACAGGAAAGCGCGCTTGCCATGACTACCTCCCAGGAGAACGCAGTTGCATCGGCCCTCAAGGAAGAGAACATTCCGTACGGGCAGAAGCTTGCAGTCGCAGGGTTGTCCGATGGCTCGGCCTCGGCAGGCAAACTCCAAACAGGGGACGTCTTCACGTCGATCAACGGCAAGGCGGTCACGTCCCTGAACGTCGTCCAAACCGCACTGGCCGACGGCGCGGGCGCGCCTGCCGCCGTCGTCGTCGATCGGAACGGCAAGCCCGTGACGGTGAGCATCACTCCGGGCAAGGGCTCGAACGGCAAGTACATCCTGGGCGTACTGCTTCAGTACAAGTTCACTTTCCCGTTCGACGTCAAGATCTCCCTGGACCAGGTGGGCGGACCGAGCGCCGGAATGATGTTCGCACTGGGCATCATCGACAGCATCACCCCCGGCGACCTCACGGGGGGCAAGCATGTGGCCGGCACCGGCACCATTTCACCGGACGGCACCGTGGGACCCATTGGTGGAATCGCCCAGAAAATGCGCGGAGCCCGCAACGGCGGGGCCACGCTTTTCCTCGCGCCTGCCGCCAATTGCGACGAGGTCGTTGGACACGTTCCGGACGGGCTCCAGGTAGTCAAAGTGGACACTTTGGCGGACGCAAAATCAGCCGTCGAGCGACTCGCCTCGGGCCAGAATGTGTCCCGCCTCCCGACATGCTCCAACAACTAGACTGATGATGGAACTTAGCTCCACTGCCACTCGTGGCACTAATGACGGCCTCCGCCATTAGCACCCGGCACCGGGGCCGACGAACACACGCACTGATGACCGTTAACTGACGACCAGCGATGAGGTATCGAGTTTGTCCCGTCCAGCCAGCACCAGCCCGCCCGGAAGACCGCAGCGGAGACGGGGTGCACTTACTCCAACTCTGATCATCGTCGCCGTCGCCGTGGTGGGATTCATTTTCTTCGCCAATGTGTGGACAGACGTCCTCTGGTACCAGCAGCTAGGTTTCTTCGAAGTCTATTTCAGGGAGAACCTTGCCCGGATCCTGATCTTCCTCGCCGGATTCGTCCTGATGTTCGTACCGGTCTTCTACGCAATCCGCGTTGCCTACCATGCACGGCCCGTCTACGCTCCGGACTCCGAGGTCAGGGACAACCTTAACCGGTACCAGGCCCAGCTCGAACCCGTGCGACGCGTGGTCATGATCGGCATCCCCGCGCTGTTCGGCCTCTTTGCCGGGAGCGCGGCCGCGAGCCAGTGGCAAGCGGTGCTTTTGTTCTTCAACCAGGTGCCCTTCGGCCAGGCCGATCCCCAGTTTGGCCTGGACATCAGCTTCTATCTCATGACCTTGCCGTTCCTTGGTTTTGTCACGGGCTTCCTCATGAGCGTTGTGGTGATTGCCGGAATCGCGGGAATCCTCACCCACTACCTCTATGGCAGCATCCGGCTTATGGAACGTGGTATCTTCACCAGCCGGGCGGCCCAAATCCACCTGGCCGTGACCGGTGCCGTTTTCCTGCTGCTGCTAGGAGCCAACTTCTGGCTTGACGTCTACAGCACCGTCCAGAACAACGGCGGACACTGGGCAGGAGCCCTTTACACCGATGTCAACGCCGTGATCCCGACGAAGACCATCCTGGCCGTTGCCGCGGGTCTGGTGGCCATCCTCTTCATTGTGGCCGCCGTGATTGGCCGTTGGCGCTTGCCCGTGATCGGCACGGCCATGCTGATCATCACGTCCATCCTCGCGGGCGGCGTCTACCCCTGGGTCATCCAGCAATTCCAAGTCCGCCCCTCGGAGCAGACGCTGGAAAACAAGTACATTGACCGCAACATTGCCATGACCCGGTCCGCCTACGGTTTGGACAAGATCAAGGTTTCTCCCTACAACGCCACCACCGACGCCAAGACCGGGGCGCTTGCCAAGGATGCCCAGACTGCCGCTAACATCCGGCTGCTGGACCCGAACCTGGTTTCCTCGGCGTTCTCCCAACTGGAGCAATACCGCCCGTACTACCAGTTCCCCAAGGCTCTGAACGTCGACCGCTACACCGTGAACGGCAAGACCCAGGACACGGTGATCGCTGTCCGGGAGTTGAACCAGGACGGGCTGAACGCCAGCCAGCAGACCTGGGTCAACCGGCATATCGTCTACACCCACGGTTACGGCGTCGTAGCCGCCAAGGGCAATACCTTCACGGTCGATGGCAAGCCGGACTTCCTTCTGTCCGGAATTCCATCCATGGGTACCCTTGGCAGCGATGCGAGCTACCAACCCCGCATCTACTTCGGTGAAGATTCGCCCGACTACTCGGTGGTCGGCGCCCCGGACGGCGCCCCGCACCGCGAACAGGACCGACCGGCCGGCAAGGACACGTCCACCGAAACGCAGTACACCTTTACGGGCAACGGTGGCCCCAACGTGGGCAACTGGTTCAACCGCCTCTTGTACTCGATCAAGTTCCAGTCCTCGGACCTGCTGCTGTCCGACGGCGTCAACGAGAAGTCCCAGATCCTTTACGACCGCACTCCGCGTGAGCGCGTGCAAAAGGTTGCTCCCTACCTGACGGTGGACGGAAGCGCCTATCCCGCAGTGGTAGACGGCCGGGTGAAGTGGATCGTGGACGGTTACACCACCAGCCAGTACTTCCCCTACTCCCAGCAGCAGCAACTGGGAAACGCTACGGCAGATTCGCAGACGACCTCCGGGCGCACAGTGGCCTTGCCGAACAGCGCGGTCAACTACATCAGGAACTCGGTCAAGGCCACTGTTGACGCCTATGACGGCTCGGTCACGCTGTACGCCTGGGATGACCAGGACCCCATCCTGAAAGCGTGGGAGAAGATTTTCCCGACCACTGTCAAGCCGTACTCGGAGATGTCGGGACAGCTGATGAGCCACGTCCGCTACCCGGAGGACCTTTTCAAGGTCCAGCGTGAGTTGCTTGGGCGTTACCACGTGACCAACGCGGACAGCTTCTACCAGAACAACGACGCGTGGAGCGTTCCGAACGACCCCACGGTCACGGATCCCGTCCGGCAGCCTCCGTTCTACATGTCCCTGCAGATGCCCGACCAGACCAAGCCGGCTTTCCAGCTGACGTCTTCCTTCATTCCACAGGTGGTCAACGGCGCCGCCCGGAACATCCTGTACGGCTTCCTCGCAGCCGATTCCGACGCCGGTAGCCAGAAGGGCGTGAAGGCGGACACGTACGGCCAGTTGCGATTACTCCAATTGCCAACGGACACCCAGGTTCCAGGCCCCGGACAGGCCCAGAACAAGTTCAACTCCGATCCTGAAGTGTCGCGGGAACTCAACCTGCTCAGGCAGGGAGCATCCGATGTGCTCAACGGCAATCTATTGACATTGCCAGTGGGCGGCGGCCTGCTCTATGTCCAACCGGTCTATTTGAAGTCCACTGGTGAGACGTCCTATCCGACGCTTCAGCGCGTGCTCGTGGCCTTCGGCGACAAGGTCGGCTTTGCCCCCACGCTTGACGGCGCATTGAAGATCCTCTTCGGGGGTGACTCCGGGGCCTCGGCGGGAGACTCGGCCAATAACGGCCAGACCCCCACCACTCCGCCGGGGACTACTACGCCGCCCGCCGCAGCGGATGCACAGGCCCAGCTGAAGGCCGCGCTGGATCAGGCCAACAAGGCCATCCAGGATGGCCAGGCTGCGCTGGCCAAGGGCGACTTCGCCGGATACGGGGCCCAGCAGAGCCTCCTGTCCGCGGCAATACAGAAAGCGCTCGACGCCGAGTCCCGGCTTGGTGCCACCCCGGCCCCGTCGGCAAGTGCCAGCCCGTCGGCGAGCCCGTCGCCGTCGCCCTCGCCGAGCAAGTAGGCAATTCCCCAGCGGGCTGATTTCGGCTTAGCTGGGGCCTTTGAAAGACCGGGCCAGCCCTGACAAGGGCTGGCCCGGTCTCTTTGATCTGGTGGCACCTGCAGCTTGGCCGCAGGGCCGGGGAGACGGAGGTCACGTCGTTTCGATTTGGCCTGACATTCACCTACAGGTAAAGTAGATCTTGCGACGCGGGGTGGAGCAGTTCGGTAGCTCGCTGGGCTCATAACCCAGAGGTCACAGGTTCAAATCCTGTCCCCGCAACTGGAGAAAAAGATCCGGCACAGTGGAAACACTGTGCCGGATCTTTTTGTTTTCCATCGACATGTGGGGGGGAGTGCGGGATGGGAAAAACGTGGGGTGTAGGACAAAACGTGTGTAAATCCCGGGCGCGTCATGAGCGTCCTGCCCTGTGCAGGTAGAGGTACCACTCGATCGCACGCTTCTGGTGTTCCTGGCTCATGCCCCAGTGTGCCCGCAGCAGGAGCCGGAGCTGGGCGTTCGTTCCTGTTGGTTGTCGAGGCGATGTCCAGCCCGGCGTATTCGCCCTTCGAGGTAGGTGAAGAGTGTGCCCGCTTGGCCGAGGCGTTCCAGGAGCCGGTAGGCCTTGCAAAGCCTGTCGTGCGCGTACCACCAGGGCTGGTTAGCCCGCACCTATCGCGGTCGTGCTCCGGTAGGTGCGGGCTTTGACGAGATCCCCGTGCTGTTGGTGCCAGTCATGGAGCCCTGCCAGCCAGGCCGCCGCTTCCGCCGGAGCGTGAATCCTGGTCAAGGCCCGTCCCAGCCGCAGCAACGCCTTGCCCGCCTCGGTCCTGGGCCGACCGGTCAGGTAGGTGCGGACGTTGCGCTGGACATGGACCAGGCAGCGTTGCACCGCGCTTTCGGACCAGCGCTCCGACAGGGCCGCTGCGAGCACCCCAGCCACCCTAAGCTTCCAAAGCTTAGCTATCCCGAAATTCGCCCGCCAACACTGGGAGGGAAGCCCCTCCCATACACACGTTTTGTCCTATAACCCCCTCGTCGGTCGTGAAGCACGGGTTGCAGGACAAAACGTGTGCAAATTCCAGGCGCGTCATGTCCGGCCCGGGATCGTCTTCGCTCGGATGTCGTATTCGAGCAGCGGAGACGGCCGCCCCCACTTCCCCAGGGAGGGCTTGGACACGGTCTTAGACGGCTATGTGGGCCGATCCGGGTGAAACGTTTTTTCACACGCGGAGGCGCCGAGATCCACACTGAGATTGCCGAAAAACACACTGATTTTTGGCAAATCTGCACGGAGTTTTGCCACTTCGAACACTGAGAGGCGAAATATCGCGATAGTTTCTTGGGCGGGGGAACAAACATTCATCACTGGATTTCCCCGTCAGCCAGTTCAAGAAAATAGGAGGAAACCGATGCGAAAACTCTCAACGCTATTGCCCAACAGTGAATGAACCATTGAAATCTGTGGATTTCACCTGCAGGCTCGAGGAGCTCGGAAAGGACTATGGAATGGTACAAGCGGTGCGGGACATCTCGTTCGAGCTGGTACCTGGAGAAGTCTTCGGACTCCTCGGCCCGAACGGGTCCGGAAAATCGACCACCCGTCACATCCAGAGCGGTTTGCTTGAAGCGAGCCAGGGAGTTTGATGTCAACGGTGTGCCTCTGGACACCCATTCCAAACTGATTTGACTAAATCTAAAACACCCATTCAGGTTGGCATTGCACTCAAGGTGGGTGAAGTGAAAGGGGGAAATCATGAGTTCACGTGATACGCGGGAAGTCATGCTCGATTGGGGTAAAAAGGGCGTCGCTGCGGCGCTGGCGGGCGTTATTCTCCTTTCGGCACCGGGCGCTGTCCGGAGTGTTTCTGGTTCGACTGCAACTTCCGCGTCGTCGACGGTCAGTATTTCGACGACGGCTGTTGCCGCATCGAACCCTGTGGGAATCGCCATGTATGTCGAGATGCGGAAGCTGGTGAATACCCGCAGCTCAAGATGGCTCCTCTCCTCCATGGCGCTTCTTGGCATGCTCGTGATCGCCGTCTTCGTCGTTGTCTCTGCCACTCGCGGCGAGCCAATCAATGTATCCATGATGCTTGCCGCGCTTGCGCTGCCGGCGGGAATTGGAGCGCCAATTATTTCAATTCTGGCTGTAACCTCTGACTGGCAGCACCGTGACGCAATCAAGTTCTTTGTCCTTCAGCCAAAGCGCGGCGTGCTGCTCCTCGCGAAGTATCTCGCGGTGGCCACCTTCGCCCTCGGTGTCATACTGCTCGTCTGCGCCGTCGCTTTTTTCGCCTCGGCGGGCTTCTCAGCGATTGCGGAATACGAGCTGGTCCTAGGTGACCTCGTAAAGAGCCTATGGCTGCTCACGTGCGTCACCGTGATTGGAACAATTTCAGGTGCGTCGGTCGCATCGGCACTTCTCTCCACGCCAATAGCTATCGTTTTCGTCCTGTTCCAATCCTTCGTGTTCGACTCGCTGATCGGGCTTTTCGCGGGGAACGCTACACCGTTTCTGCAGTCGGCCACTCTTTCAAACGTTTTGACTGAAGGAGGAAACGCCATCGCGGCGATTTCCTCAGCAGCGATTTGGATCATTGTGCCGTGCGTCATCGGTGTCTGGCGCAATCGAACGCGGGATGTAGTTTAATCGCATGATCTTGACAACGGAGTGAAACAATGGAATTAAACCTCAAGCAGGATATTGTGTACGCCCTCAGGAAGAAGGGCGTAGCAGAAACCGAGATACCGCGCCTCCTCGACGAAGCGATGGAACAACGCCGGACAGCAGGTGATCGATTCAGCGTTGCCGATTTTGTGGCTAGTACCCCACGCGGGACCAGCATCTCCAGGGGCACACGGATCGGTTACGTCGCCGCCGTGTTTTTGGTGCTTTGCATTGGCGTTCAGCTGCTCCTTAGTGGCATGTTTAGCGTTCACCTGGGCATTCCTGGCCTCCTGTTCTACTACGGTGCAGCTCTCCTGGGACTGGTGGCCCTCGTGTTCTCCGCCTACTACGTAGACCGCAGGGTTCCCGTCAAATAGCCTGAAGCTGATCGCCTAACCTCAATCTTTTGCGGAGGGCGGCTTCTACCGGGTCAAGACTTGCCGTCTGTTTGATGTCTGCAGCGACAAGTTGGGCTGAGTACTGGGAAGGTCAAGGCCTCATCCACTTACGCCCTGCATGGGATCGCTTTCAAACGACTTAGCGAACCGCCGTATGCGAGGCCCGGACGTACGGGGGTGTGAGAAGTGGGTCGGGAAACCCGACCCACCTACTCGATTTCGCCACCGATTTGCCGGTGGGGGAGCGCGGGATGGGTAGAACGTATGCCCGGTACGGCTGCGCTGTCCGTCCCGACTTTCTTTGCGCCGCCCCGGCGCCCGAAGGACGCGACTCGCCGTGTCGCAAGCGCTTTCCCGAAGCAAAGAAGGTCAGGACGGCGCCAAGTCCCAGCGAGAATAGCCCCTCTCAAGGGCTGTCACTCCTGCCTGAAGGCTCCTCCAGATCCCAACGTGCCGCAGCGCACATCTGAGTGGTCAGGGGCGTCCCCGAATGTGCGGTAGAGTTGATTTTGCGACGCGGGGTGGAGCAGTTCGGTAGCTCGCTGGGCTCATAACCCAGAGGTCACAGGTTCAAATCCTGTCCCCGCAACCAAGTAGACGAAAGAGTCCGCCCGCATGGGCGGACTCTTTCGTTTAACCCCCTGTTTTCGCAATTTCCGGGTTATAGGACAAAACGTGTGCAAATCCCGGGCGCGTCCTCGCTCGGATGTTGGATTCTGCTCAATCATTCGAATGGATAAATTCCGGGCCCGCGGAATCACGGCCCCGGCAGCTTCGGCGAAGAGAATGATCCAGCAGAATCCGACGGTGTCCATCGAACTGGTCTTGGACGCGGTCTTGGACAGCCAAGCGGGCCGATCCGGGTGAAACGTTTTTCACACGCAGAAGCACCCAGATCCACACTGAGATTGCCGGCAAACACACTGATTTTTGGCAAATCTGTACGGATTTTAACCACTCCGACCCCTGAGAGGCGAAATGTTGGGCTAGATTCTCGGGTGAACAAAACTTCATCACCGGATTACAGGCGGCGCTCCGCGGTGGCCGGCTCGAGGAGGGACCCAATGAACGCGGCATCGAAAATAGTTGGCGCAGCCCTAGACGGCGTGGCCGTTGGATTGGCCCTGGCGTTCATTCTGTTCGTGGCCACTTGCGTGATCGCCATTTCGACGGGCTCCCCGGCGACCCTGCCGGGTCTTTTTGCCGCGACTGCCGGAAGCGAAAACGGGGCGCTGGCCTTGGAATTCCAGCCGAACTTCGCAGGAATCGCCGTGGTCATAGCGTTGTCGGTGCTTGTCAGCGTGGTGATGGCCGTGCGAAGCAGCATCGCGGAAACTCCCGGTCCTCGTTGACAGTCCAGGCCCTGGAGGAAGACACTTGGGCCGAATGGCCCGTTCATCCTGACCGAATGGGCCGGCCTGAGGAGGTCCTAGTGATCAGTGCAACGATGGTCGTGGCGACAATTCCCGTCACGGATCTGGAGCGGGCGAAGGAATTCTACGGCGGCATCCTGGAGTTGACGTTCCTCTGGGAGACTCCGGTAGGCGTCCGATACCGGTGCGGATCCGTCAGCGAGATCTCAGTCTTCAAGCGTCCGCCTACTGCCACGGAGCACACCCTGGCCCACTTCGAAGTGGACGACATAGAGGCGGTCGTCCAAGACTTGGCCGCCAAGGGCGTGGAGTTCCTCGACTACACAGAGGGATCCCTCGCCACAACAGGGCACATCGCCCAGCTCGGCCCCGCCCGCGGCGCATGGTTCCGTGATCCCGACGGGAACACCCTCGGCATCCGCCAGGGCTAGATCGATCGCTTCGAAAGCCTGATACCTGTCGCCGGGCCGGATCCCCATGCCCGGCGCGAAAAATCCCGGCAGAATCAATAGGAGTTCCAAGCATTCCTTCCTTCGCTCCATGGTAAATACTAGGAGTTCCTAGTATTCTCGATTCCAAGCGTCAGCCATTTGCATCGAGGGAGCTGTTGAATGAAGATCGTCGTGCTCGTCAAACAAGTGCCGGATACGGCCGAGGAACGGAAGCTCGACCTGGCAACGGGCCAGCTCGACCGTGAGGCCGCCGACTCCGTGCTCGATGAAATCAACGAGCGCGCCCTCGAAGCCGCGTTGCGCATCAAGGATGCCAACAAAGGCGCCGAAGTAGTGGCAATGACCATGGGTCCTGATGACGCCACACAGTCCTTGCGCAAGGCCCTTTCCATGGGAGCCGATTCAGCGGTTCACATTGTCGATGATTCCCTGGACGGCGCCGACACCGGCCGAACGGCCGCAACGCTCGCGGCCGCACTGAGGTCCACTGGGTTCGACGTGGTGATGGCCGGCAACGAATCGACGGATGGCCGCGCCGGCGTCGTGCCCGCCATGGTTGCCGAACATCTCCGGCTGCCACTGTTGGGTTCATTGATCTCAGCGGAAATCGCCGACGACGGCGTGAGCGGCGTTCGCCAGGGTGAGGGGGGAACCCTCAATGTCCGTGCCGGACTGCCTGCCATCGTCACTGTGACCGAGCGTTTCCCGGAGGCCCGGTTTCCGAACTTCAAGGGCATCTTGACGGCCAAGCGCAAACACGTCACCACGTTGTCCACCGCTGAGCTTGGTGTCCCGACGGGCGCCAGCCGCACCGTGGTGGTCTCCACCGTTGAGCGGCCGCCGCGCGCGGCCGGACGAAAACTCATCGATGACGGAACCGCGGCCGACGAGCTCGCCGATTTCCTCGTTGCGAACCGCCTGGTCTGAGGGAGGAAGAGAAATGTCGAACATCTTGGTGCTCATTGAAATTTCCCACCGCGGCGAGATTGCCGCTTCCGCCCGCGGGCTGCTGGCTGCCGCAGCCACTCTGGGGTCGCCGGTCGCCGTCGTCGTCTCGCCCGCACCCTTGGAGGACGACGACGTCGCGCGCTTGGGTGAGCTGGGCGCGGCAAGGATCTACTCGGCCGTGACAGCTGCGGCCGGCAGTGTTTTGGTGGCACCTGCCGTGGATGCCCTGGGCGGGGCCGTCGACGCCTACGAGCCGGCTGCCATTCTCACTGCGAATTCGGTGGACGGCCGCGAAGCTGCCGCCCGGCTTGCTGTGCGGGTCGGCGGGAGCGTGCTCGCCGACGTCGTGCAGGTGAGCAGCGAGAACGGAACCGTTGTTGCACAGCATTCGGTGTTTGGCGGTGCTTACACTGTCGAGTCCGTGGCGGAAGGCGGGCTGCCCATCCTCACCATCCGGCAGGGGGTGATCGAAGGCCAGGCTCCGGCAGCCACGGCAGACCTGCAGACCGTGTCCCTCGACGCCAGAGAAGAAGGCGTCGCCATCATTGACCAGTTCAACGACGATGCCGCCGTCTCGGCCCGGCCCGAGCTGCGGACTGCGTCGACGGTGGTTTCCGGGGGACGGGGTTTGGGCTCGTCCGAGAACTTCGTGCTGGTGGAACAGCTCGCCGACACCTTGGGCGCGGCGGTCGGTGCGTCACGCGCAGCCGTCGACGCCGGGTACATTGCCCAGACGGCCCAGGTGGGCCAGACCGGTGTGAGCGTGTCCCCGCAGCTGTACATCGCATTGGGAATTTCCGGAGCAATCCAGCACCGCGCAGGCATGCAGACCGCCAAGACCATTGTGGCCATCAACAAAGACGAGGACGCTCCTATTTTCGAGGTGGCCGACTTCGGAATCGTGGGCGATATTTTCACGGTGGTCCCGAAACTCATCGAGGCCGTCAAAGCCCGTTCAAACTGACGGCGTAACAGGCTTTGGCCGCTTCGGTCCAAAGCCTGTTAGCTTGATGCGTCCCTGATTGCAAAGTTCTTCCGAGAGGTGCCTGAGAAGATGTCCACCCCCGCCAAAAAGTCGACAGCAGCCAAAAGCAAATGGTCCCAACCCCTTTGGGTGGTTCCAGGCGTGCTGCTCGTCCTTTTGCTCATCGTCTTGTTTGCCAAATGGTTGACGGGCCTGTCGGGTGTGCAGTCGTTCTTGCACGACTTCCCAGGCGCATCCAGTCTCCCGGCGAACGCCCCTGTAGGTTTCCCGGCATGGCTCGGATGGCAGCACTTCCTGAACGTCTTCTTCATGGTGCTCATCGTCCGATCCGGTTGGCAGGTCCGCACGGCCAAGAGGCCGCCGGCCCAATGGACCCGCAACAACAAGGGATTCATCCGGACCAAGAACGCGCCAACCAAGATCAGCCTGGACCTGTGGTTCCACCTGACTCTCGATGCCCTGTGGGTGTTGAACGGCATCGTCTTCATCATCGTGATCTTTGCCACCGGGCAATGGATGCGGATCATCCCCACCAGCTGGGATGTCTTCCCGAACGCCCTTTCCGCCGCCCTCCAGTACGCATCGTTGAACTGGCCCACCGAAGACGGCTGGGTGAACTACAACGCCCTGCAATTGCTGACCTACTCCGTCACGGTCTTCATCGCCGCCCCGCTTGCCATCATCACCGGCCTGCGCACGTCCTCGGCATGGCCCAAGAAGGCCGGCACGGTGAACAAGATCTATCCCATCGAACTTGCCCGGGCTGTGCATTTCCCGGTGATGGTGTACTTCGTGCTCTTCACCATCGTGCACGTCACCTTGGTCCTCGCCACCGGGGCGCTGCGCAACCTCAACCATATGTATGGCGGCAGCGACGATATCAACTGGGTTGGTTTCGGTATTTTCGCCGTGTCCCTCCTGGTGATTGTGGGCGCCTGGTTCCTCGCGAGGCCGCTGTTCCTTCGCCCTGTCGCTTCGCTGATGGGCAAAGTCAGCAAGTAAACGCACCGAATAGCCAGAAATACCGGACAACCGGAGAACTGGGAAGAACTGCAAAGGAGTGCCAATGTTTGAGCTCACAGAGGACCAGCAAGCGGTGGTAGAGATGGTGCGCGACTTCGCCACAACGGCCATTGCACCGCACGCCGCGGAATGGGACGAGACCAAGCATTTCCCAGTGGATGTCCTGCGCGAAGCGGGCACCCTCGGCATGGGAGGCATCTATGTCCGGGAAGAGTTCGGCGGCTCGGGGCTCTCCCGCACGGATGCTGCGCTGATCTTTGAAGAGCTGTCCAAGGCGGACCCCACCATCGCGGCCTACATCTCGATCCACAACATGGTGGTGTGGATGATTGACGCTTTCGGCAATGATGAGCAGCGGGCCCAATGGGTGCCGCAGCTTGCGTCCATGGAGGCTTTGGGCAGCTATTGCCTCACGGAGCCGGGAGCCGGCTCGGACGCGGCCGCACTGAGCACCAAAGCAGTGCTCGACGGCGACAGTTACGTTCTTAACGGCACCAAACAGTTCATTTCGGGCGCAGGAGCTTCCAGCATCTATGTGGTCATGGCACGGACTGCGGACACGGGGAGCCAGGGCATCACCGCGATCGTTGTGCCCTCGGACGCGCCGGGCCTGTCCTTCGGTCCGAATGAGAAGAAGATGGGATGGAATGCCCAACCCACGCGTCAGGTCATCTTCGAGGACGTACGGGTCCCGGTGGCGAACCGGCTTGGCGAGGAAGGCAGCGGATTCGGCATCGCCATGAAGGGCCTCAACGGAGGCCGGGTCAATATGGGCGCTTGTTCCCTGGGAGGCGGCCAGGCGGCCCTGGAGAAGTCCATCGCCTACCTCAAGTCACGCTCGGCATTCGGTGGCCCGCTCATCAACCAGCAGTCCTTGCTGTTTGACATCGCCGACATGGATACGGAACTCGAAACTGCCAGAACCTTGATCCTCCGTGCCGCAGACGCCTTGGACCGCGGCGCCCCGGACACCGTGAGGTTATGCGCAATGGCGAAGCGCGTCGCCACGGACGCCGGGTTCAATGTCGCAAACAAAGCCATCCAACTGCACGGCGGCTACGGATACCTGTCGGAATACGGCCTCGAGAAGATTGCCAGGGACCTGCGCGTCCACCAGATCCTGGAAGGCAGCAACGAAATCATGAGGCTCATCGTTGGACGACTCGCTGTAGGGGCATAAGGCACCCAGCAAGCACGAAGGGCCGGACCTCACAAGGTCCGGCCCTTCGTTGGTGGGACTAGAGCTTGTCGAAGTCGGCTTCGTCCACAGTGTCGTCTGCCGGAGCGGTGGCGCCGGCTCCGATCGCAGCCTTCGAGCCGCCCGACTTCAACGCCGCCAGGCGGGCCTCGATTTCCGTCTGCTCCCCGAGGTCCTCAAGCTGGTTGAACTGTGCATCCAGGCTCGAGGCCGCAAGTTCCTGCTGGCCGAGGACTTTGGCCTCTTCGCGGCGGATCTTCTCTTCGAAGCGGCCCACCTCGCTGGTGGGGTCCATGATGTCGATGCTCTTGAGGGCGTCGTGCACCTGGGTCTGGGCAGCAACCGTCTTGGAGCGGGCAACCAGCTCATTGCGCTTGCTGGTGAGCTCGTTGAGTTTGCCCTTCATCTGGTCGAGACCGCTCTTGAGCTTGTCCACGACCTCCGACTGGGACGAGATGTTGGGTTCGGCGGCCTTGGCCTCGTTCTCGGCCGACATCTGGCGCTGGATGGCCACCTTGGCAAGGTTGTCGAACTTCACGGCGTCGGCGGCGTTGCCGGCCGCGCGGTACTCGTCCGCCTTACGGGAGGCTGCGAGGGCCTTGTTGCCCCAGTCCTGGGCGTTCTTGATGTCCTCGTTGTAGTCGGCCTGCAGCATGCGGAGGTTGCCGATGGTCTGCGCCACGGCGGACTCGGCCTCGGCGATGTTGTTCGAGTAGTCGCGGACCATCTGGTCCAGCATCTTCTGCGGGTCCTCGGCCTGGTCGAGCAAGGCATTGATATTCGCCTTGGCGAGCTGTGCGATCCGCCCGAAAATGGACTGCTTAACCATGGTGTTGCCTTTCGTCCTGCTCAGTGATTCCCACTGAATCCAGTGATCAGTTTTTGTACCGCTTCTAGGTGGGGGACCGGCCCCCCACCTAGTCTTTGAATGCTAGAAGCTGCCGGAGTCGCCGCCGCCGAAGTCGCCTCCACCTCCACCGTCGCCGCCGAAGAAGCCTCCGCCCCCACCGCCGTCGCCGCCGAAGAAGCCTCCGCCTCCGCCGTCGTTGTTTCCACCGCCCCAGCCGCCTCCGCCGCCGTGGAGGATGGAATTGATGAGGATGCCGCCGAGGATCGCTCCGCCGAGGCCACCACCATTGCCTCCGCCACCGAACATGCCGCCGCGGCCGTAGCCTTGGTTCGCGAAGCCGCCGAACTGATCGACGTCGGACTGGGCCAGTTGCGCGGCCTGTGCGGCGAGCGACTGGGCCTGCTGGGCGTACGTCAGTGCCGTGACCGGGTCATTGCGGGAAATGGACAGGGCGTAGTCGAGATTTCGTTGGGCTTCGGCCAAACGGGTACGCGCCTCGGTGCCCACGCCGCCGCGTCGGGCCGCGATGTAGTCCGAGGTGGCGCTGATCTGGGACTGGGCGGCCATAATGGTCTGCTGGAGCGCGGCCTGTGCACGCCTTGCCTGTTCCTGCTGGTCACGGATTCCCGAGAGCGACTGGTCCAAGGCCTGGTGGGCTTTCTCCACGCGGTCCAAAGTGGCAATGGGATCGATCTTCCCGCCCTGGATTTCAACCTTGACTTGCGCCAGTGCGGCTTCGACTCCGGCCACCGGGCCCGCAAGCTCCGGGTGTTCGCCGGACTGGATCATCGCCTTGGCCTGTGCCAGGTCCTGGCTGGTCTCCACCACGGCGCCCTCCAACGCGTTCCGGGCCTCGTCGAGGCTGCCCGCTACCTTGGAGATCGCGTCGATCAGCACGTTGGTCTGGTGCAGGCCCTCTTCGGCGGCACGGACTGCCACTGCGGCAAGGCTGCTCTCACCTGCGGCGAGTTTTTCCTGTGCCGTCGTTGTCGCGTTGTGAACGAAGGCGAGCCGGTCCTTGGCTTGGGTGATGTTGTCGCTCACGTGGCCAAGTGCGCTGTCCGCGTACTTCTCGCGCAGCCCGTTGAGCGATTGCTCCGCGCTACTGATCTTTGCCTCGGCTTCATTGGCGCCGGCGGCAACAGTGGCCAAAGCCTGCGGCGCGTTCTTCTCGAGCTCGCGCAGGGAGTCGAAATCGGCCTTTTGCTCACGCAACGACTCGAGGGCAGCCTCCGAGCGTCGGATGATTTCGCCGAGCCAACTGCGCTGCTGCTCTTCGGTGTCCGGGATGTGATCATCGAGCTGTTGCTGCAGCTTGAAGGATTCGGTCATGTGGTTCTTGGCTTCCAGCAATGCCTTCGTGAAGTTCCCGACGGCGGCATCGCCGTATTGCGCCTGTGCGAAGCCGAGTTCCTGTTCGCTGGATTTGATGGTGTCATCCGCTTCGATGAGCAGGGAGCCGGCTTTTCGCCGCAAGTCCGGGATGCTCAAGGAAGCCAGGGGATCGAGCTGTTCTCCCTGCGGGCCGTAGCTCGTTCCGGATGCCTGGCCCTTCTTGCGGCGGTTACGGAAGTACAAGTACGTGCCCACACCGCCCGCGGCAACCACACCCGCTCCGATCAAAACGGCTGCACCCGAGTTGCCGCTCGGAACCGTGCCGCTGCCCCCGCCGGCGGCGTCGCCGACGGCGGCTGCGGTGTCGATGGCTGCCTGGGCAAAGTCACGCTTGCCTGCGCCCAGGTTGGCCGCGATGGCATTGGCCGAAATGGTTGACCTCTTGGAATAGATCGCGCTTGCAGAGTTGGGTGCGAAATAGTACTGACCGGCCGTGGAAATGGCCAGAATGACGTCAGCCTTGCCCATGCCCTTCTTGGTGGCCACTGCCGTGGCCCAGTCTGCGGGCGATGAGGGGTTGTCGAAGGAATTCACAGTGACCACGTACAAGTTGTATTTGTGGTCCTTCAGGAGCTTCTGGATGGCGTCCTGGACCTCGCCCTTGCGGTTGCCCAGGACATTCGCGTTGTCCACGATGTTCTGGCCGGAGGGGATTGTCACTGGACCCTCGGCCCAGGCTGCGGTGGCCGGGAGGACCAGCATTCCAGCCAGGCCGATGACGGCGAATACACGTTTCAACATTGACCGCATGTGCAACCCTTCAGCACGTCTGCGATTGGTCCGGGCCGGAGCAATCGAAACAGAATGCGTCAGCGCCCCCACGCATGGTTATCAAGCCGCAGGTCGCTGTGGCAATTCCACTTGATACTATGGTGCACCTTTTGGAGCGTCCACAGCGGCAAATATGCCGCCAGCGAAACGGGGAGAGATCCTCCCTTCTCCAGCGTTGAGGGGCTAGTCGGCGCCATTCGAGGGCACAGGGCCATTCCGGTGACGGCGTTCAGCAAGCTCCCAGCGAACGTCGACTCTTGATCCAGCAAGAGCGACGATAGTTAAGGGGACGAGGAAGAAAGGAAGTCCCATGACGGAGAACCCAGCACAGGGCGCCGCGCCTGAGAACAATGGCCCCGAGAACCATGGTCCTGAGGGCGCCGGCCAGGCGGAGGCGGACAAGCAAGCCAATTCCCAGCCTACGGCCCCGCTGCCGGCATACCAGCCGGGTCAGGATTTCACGGCGAAGCCCGAACACCCCGCGAAGCCCGAACACCCCGCGCAGCCGGATCACACGGCGCAGCCCGAACACCCCGCGCAGCCGGATCACACGGCGCAGGGCCCGGTAGCCCCGGCACCGTGGCCCCAAAGCCGGGCCGAAAACGCCACCGAGCAGATCCAGGCACAGCACAGCGCTCCCCAGAACGGTGCGCCACAGAACGGCGCGCCCCAGCACAGCGCGGGACCGCAGCACCCCTACCCGCAGCACCAGCCTTTCTACGGGGGACCGAACCCTTCGCAGCACTATCCCACGCAGCAGTTCCCGGCCCACCCGGGCGGTCCGGCGGCCAGCCCGAAACGCAAGCCGGTCTTCGGCGTCGGGACCTTGGTGGCCTGTATCCTGGCAGCCGGTCTCGTGGGCGGAGGGGTGGTGGCCGCCAGCGATCAATTGCTCAGCAGCCGGACCCCGGCGGCGGCCACAAGCGGCCAGACGGGAACCGTGATTGTCAACAACACGGACAATGTCAACGCCATCACCGCAGCGGCGGCCAAGGCTTCGCCGAGCGTCGTGACCATCATGGCTTCGAGCGGAAGCACGGGCGGCACTGGTTCGGGCATCATCCTCGACGACCAGGGCCACATCCTGACGAACACCCACGTGGTGACCCTAGACGGTGCCAGCGCCAATGCCGCCATTGAAGTGCGGCTGAGCGATGGACGTGTGCTGAAGGCGACGGTAGTGGGTACGGACCCGCTTTCGGACCTCGCCATCATCAAGGTTGACAACGCCTCCGGCCTCGTGCCGGCCACCCTGGGTGATTCCAGCAAGATCAATGTCGGAGACAACGCCATCGCCATCGGCGCTCCGCTCGGCCTGCCCGGCACGGTCACCGACGGCATCGTGTCCACGCTCAACCGCACCATCAGCGTGGCGTCCTCGGCTGTTCCCAACGGTGGCTCGGACAATTCGCAAAATGGCGGCCAGGGCGGATTCCAATTCGCCCCTCCAGGTGGTGGCCAGAGCCAGAGCAGTGCGGGCCAGGGCACCGTTTCGCTCAACGTGATCCAGACCGACGCGCCGATCAACCCGGGCAACTCGGGTGGAGCGCTCGTCAACACCAAGGGCGAGATCATCGGCGTCAACGTGGCAATCGCTTCTGCCGGCAGCAGCAGTTCTTCGTCTTCGTCCAGCGGCAACATTGGTGTGGGCTTCAGCATCCCGATCAACAACGCGAAGCGTATTGCGCAGGAACTCATCAAGAACGGCAAGGCCACCCACGGGCAGTTCGGCGTCAGCGTGCAGCCTAAGTCGGCAACAGGCAGCAGCTCCGGGTTCTCGGTGGGCGCGCAGGTTGCGGCTGTTACCAAGGGCTCGGCAGCTGAGAAGGCCGGACTCAAGGTGGGCGACGTCGTGACGAAGTTCGCGGGCATAGACATCACCGATCCAGAGCAGCTCACTGCGGCTGTCCGGGAGCAGCCGGCAGGCGCAACGGTCAAGGTGACCGTCCAGCGCAGCGGCCAGTCGCAGGAGCTCGACGTGACCTTGGATGCCGCACCGTAACAGCTGCGTTGTAGCAGCGGCAACAGCAGCGGATTCCAGCACGGAAACCAACAATCAGTCGACGACGGCGGGCGGCACCACATGCGGTGCGGCCCGCCGTCGTTGTGTGCCCTTGCTGCCGCAAGCGGGGCGATCCACGAAACAGGAGTTAACGCGGCGCGGTTGTCCGACTTGTTCCGCAATATGCTTAGCTAGGACGAGCCCGTACGCCGGGCACTCTTGGCCATGCGCCTAGTTGCTGGCCATCCCCGAGTATGGAAGGCTGCCTCGAACACAGTGGGAGATACATTGAAGATTGTTGTTCTGGTCAAGCACGTCCCGGACGCGCAGTTCGACCGACACCTCACCGGCCCGGGCAACACCGTGGACCGCGACGAGAGCATTCTGTCCGAACTGGACGAGTATGCGCTTGAAGCCGCGCTGCAGCTAAGCGAAGCCCGCGGAGGCGCGAAGGCCGGCAACGAGGTCATCGCCTTGAGCATGGGTCCCGCCGGTGCCGTGAACGCCGTCAAGAAGTCCTTGCAGATCGGTGCCTCCTCGGGAGCGCATTTGAGCGATGACGCGTTGGCCGGTTCCGATGCCGCCGCCACATCGCTGGCTCTCGCAGCGGCGATCCGGCATCTTGGCGCCGATTCGCCCGTGGACCTCGTCCTGACGGGCATGGCTTCGACCGACGGCGAAACGTCCTTGGTTCCGGCCCAGCTCGCTGAGCGGCTCGGACTCCCGCAAGTCACTTTCGCCTCCTCCCTGGAGGTGAACGGCGAACGCATCGTAGCGCGACGTGACGGTGACGCCCACGCGGACACCGTGGAGGCAAGCTTGCCCGCGCTGGTATCCGTGACTGACCAGATCAACGAGCCGCGATACCCCAACTTCAAGGGCATCCTTGCAGCCAAGAAGAAGAAAATCACGGCACTCACCCTGGCCGATATCGGCGTCGACGCCGCGCAGGTGGGCGCCGCGGGTTCGCTGACCGCCGTCGAGACCGCTGAGGCGCGGCCGCCGCGCACTGCCGGCACCATCATCACCGACGAAGGCGACGCCGGCATCAAGCTGGTTGAGTTCCTGGCCGCCCAGAAGCTGCTCTAAGAGGATTCCGACACATGGCAAAAGCACTTGTATTCATTGACAACCCGGGCGCGGCGCTCAAGAAGAGCAGCCTGGAACTCCTGACGATCGCGCGTTCCCTCGGGGATGTTGTGGTCGCCGTCAACGGCGAGCTGCACGACGACGTCGTGGCCGCCCTGGGTGCCCAAGGAGCCTCGGCTCTCTACCGCCCGTCCGCTACGGACCTGGACGATTACCTGGTCGCGCCGAAAGCCGCATATCTCGCCGCAGTCGTTGCGGCCTCCGGGGCCGGGACCGTCCTTCTGGAGAACACCGCCGACGGTAAGGAAATTGCGGCCCGTCTTGGCGTGAAGCTCAACGCCGGGGTCATCACCGATGTCGTGGGCGTCGACGCCGACGGCACGGCCCACAAGTCGGTCCTGGCAGGCTCGTACACCACCACGGCCAAGGCGCGCACCGCCGTCGCCGTGCTCACAATCAAGCCGAACAGCGTCGACGTCGGGACCCCGGCCGCGGCAAGCACGCCCGAAACCGCCACTATCGACGTCCCGGCCGATGCCACCGCGAATGCCGCACGGGTCACCGGGCGTGCAGAAAAGCCGGTTAGCGGCCGTCCCGAGCTCACCGAAGCCCGGATCGTGGTTGCCGGCGGACGCGGCGTCGACGGCGACTTCGGTCCTTTGGAAGAGCTGGCTGATGTGCTGGGCGGTGCACTCGGGGCTTCCCGCGCCGCCACGGATGCAGGCTGGATCGGCCATGACTACCAGGTTGGCCAGACGGGCAAGACCGTGTCCCCGCAGCTCTACATTTCGGCGGGCATCTCCGGAGCGATCCAGCAGAAGGCCGGGATGCAGACCTCCAAGGTCATCGTCGCGATCAACAAGGATGCTGAATCGCCGATCTTCGAAATCGCAGACTTCGGCATCGTCGGTGACCTCTTCAAGGTTGTTCCGCAGGCCACCGAAGAGATCAAAAAGCGGAAAGGCTGATCCCTTTGTCTTCTGACGCCACGTCAGCAAAGAGCCCGTTCAACGCCTCCACGGAGCGCGTCGAGCGGGTGCTTTGTTTTACCGCCCATCCGGACGACATTGACTTCGGCGCGGCCGGCACCATCGCTGCCTGGACCGCTGCCGGCGTCGAGGTCAGCTACTGCGTCATGACCGACGGCGACGCCGGAGGTTTCGATCCTGCCCACCGCGAGGAGATCATTTCCATGCGCGCAGAGGAACAGAGGCAAGCCGCCGCCCTCGTCGGCGTGACGGATGTGCACTACCTCCATGAGCGCGATGGCTACCTGGAACCCACGCATGGGGTCATCAAGCAAGTGGTGAAGCTCATCCGCGAAATCCGCCCCGACATCGTGCTGGCCATGCACCCGGAACGCAACTGGGACAGGATCCAGAAGAGCCATCCCGACCACCTCGCCGTCGGGGAGATCGTGACCCGGGCTGTGTACCCCGCGGTGGAGAACCCCTTCGCCTACCCGGAACTGGCGGAAGCCGGCCTCGAGGCTTTCAAGCTGCCTTGGCTGTGGCTCTTCGCCGGTCCCGAAACCCGTGAGAACTATTTCGTGGATGTCACCGACCACATCGACGCGAAACTGGCTGCCATCCGGATCCATGCGAGCCAGCACCCCGATCTGGAGGGCATGGAACGGGGTGTGCGGGGCATGCTCCGGCACAATGCTTCGCGCGCCGGAATGGCGGGCGGGCGCAGCGCCGAGGCGTTCCATGTGGTGGAAGTCAACGGGTCCCAAACCATCGCCGGTTTTTGAAATTGCTGATGTGTAACCTGTGTCATATGCTTAGTCTCGTTTAAATCATATTTAATTGAGAGAGGCAGACTTTGATGGCGAAGACTGCACAACAACCGGTATTGGTGATCATGGGTGTCTCCGGTTCCGGTAAATCGACAGTGGCCGGCGTATTGGCTGGCCGGCTGGGGTGGGACCTCGCCGAAGGCGACGACCTGCACCCGGAAGCGAACGTCGCAAAGATGCAGGCGGGGCACGCACTCAGCGATGAGGACCGTTGGCCCTGGCTGGAGATCATTGCCGATTGGATCAAGGAACGTACGGCAGCAGGAAAGCCGGGCATCATCACGTGCTCGGCCTTGAAGAAGCAGTACCGGGATGTCCTGCGCGGCGAGGGCGTCGTGTTCGTTTTCCTCCAAGGGAGCAAGGACAAGATTTCCGACAGGCTGGCTTCGCGCCACGGGCATTTCATGCCTGCTTCGCTGCTGGAATCCCAGTTCGATGCACTGGAGGCGCCCACCGAGGAAGAGAACCACATCTCGCTGTGCGTCTCCGCCTCCCCGGCTGAAGAAGCAGACGAAATCATCGAACGGCTCGGCCTTGAGGCACAGACCGCACACACAACTGGAGATGCAGCGTGAACTGGACCGGGCACGATACCCAACTCCTTGTGGTCGCGGCCATCGGCATTGCGCTGATCGTCCTGCTGATCGCCAAATTCAAGGTCCACCCGTTCTTGTCCCTCGTACTAGGTTCGGCCTTCGTCGGCCTGGCATCGGGAGTCGGCCTCGACAAGGTGGTCAGCAACTTCGAAGACGGCGTGGGCGGCGTCCTTAAAGAGGTCGGCCTCCTGATTGCCCTCGGCGCCATGCTGGGCAAGCTGCTGGCGGACTCCGGCGGCGCAAACCGCGTGGTGGACACCTTGCTGGAGAAAGCCAGCGGCAACAAGGTGGTCTGGATGATCACCTTGGTTGCTGTCATCATCGGCCTCCCGATGTTCTTCGAGATCGGCCTCGTCCTGCTCCTTCCGGTGATCGTCCTGGTCACCCAGCGCTCGCAGATGAAGCTCATGCGCATTGCCATTCCGGCGCTCGCGGGTTTGTCCGTGTTGCACGGCCTGGTCCCACCGCACCCCGGCCCGCTCATCGCCATCAGTGCGGTGAAGGCTGAACTAGGAACCACGCTGGCTCTTGGGCTCTTGGTGGCCGTTCCGACAGTGATCATTTGTGGACCGTTGTTTTCCCGTTTGGCCGCGCGGTGGGTTCCCGTGGATGCCCCCGCGGTGGCGGGCGGTATCGACACCAAGCACGCCGTCGATCTCAGCGACGTCAAGCGCCAACCGACCTTCCTTGTCACCTTGCTGACGATCATTTTCCCGGTGGTGCTCATGCTCCTGAAGGCCGTTGCGGACATTGTCTGGCCCGACGCCGCCCATGCCCCGATGGTCCGCACCGTCCTGGACTTCATTGGCCAGCCCCTCGTCGCGATGACCTTGGCTGTGCTCGCCGCCATGGTGACGTTCGGCTACGCCGTCGGCTTCACCGGAAGCAAGATCACTACCAAGCTCGGCAACAGCCTCGGACCGATTGCCGCGATCCTGCTGATCGTGGGCGCGGGCGGCGGTTTCAAGCAGACCCTCATCGGCGCCGGCGTCGGTGACGCGGTCAAGAAATGGGCCGAAGGCGCCAACATGTCCGTGCTGGTCCTGGGCTTCCTCGTGGCTGTTGCCCTTCGACTGGCCACGGGCTCGGCGACAGTTGCCACCGTGACGGCTGCAGGCATCGTGGCTCCTTTGGCAAGCAGCCTGAGTCCGACGCATGCCGCGCTCCTCGCCTTGGCCATCGGCGCAGGCTCGCTCTTCCTGTCCCACGTCAACGACGCAGGGTTCTGGCTCGTGAAGGAACTCTTCGGCCTGACGGTCGGTCAGACGTTCAAGACGTGGTCGGTGATGGAGACGCTCATCTCGGTGGTCGGCTTCGGCTTCATCATGGTGCTCTCGCTGATCATTTAGCGGGGCTGCTTAGAAGTAACTACGACGGCGGCCCGTCCCCTGTGTTTCCAGTGGGGACGGGCCGCCGTTGTGCTTTTCTTGGGGTGTACCTAACTGAGCTTTTCTGCTGCGTAGACCTTGATGCCTTCGAGCAGGTAGGGAGCCAGGCCTACCCGGACCTTGTCGTAATTGGCGGTGAACCGGGGGTCGTCCACATACATCTGTCCCAGGCCCACATAGGATTCAGCGTTGGGCGTCCAACTGGCGCAGATCCACTTGTAATGCCGGCCGACAACTGCCTGGACGTCCGGGTGATCCGCCGGAAGGGCGGCGTCGAAGCAGCGGGCGAGATCCTGGTTCAGCGCCGCGTACTCTTCCATGAAGGCCTGTTTCTGGGCCGTTGTCATTGCCGAGTGCCGGGCCTTGCTCGCGTCGACGGCACGTTCGCCCCAGCGCTCGCGCGCCTCGGCTTCGTAGGGGTTGTTATCGAAATCCTTGAAGATGTTCTCCGCGGTCATGGTTTCTCCTTGACGTAGTGCTGCGATAGTGGCGTCGACCGTCCGGGACATCCGGTCCAGCCGGTCGCGCTCGGCCAGCAGCCAGTTCCTGTGCACGGCAAGTGCCTCCACGGGATCGGCCTGGCCATCCAGAACTTCGCCGATGGTCTCGAGCCCAAGGCCAAGTTCACGAAGCAGGAGGATCCGCTGCAGTCGCAGCAGCTCAGGCTGGCCGTAGTACCGGTAGCCGTTGTGTCCCGTGTGGGCAGGCTCCAGTAGTCCGAGTTGGTCATAGTGGCGCAAGGTCCGCGAGGAAACCTTGCTGGCCTTGGCCAGTTCGGAGATGGTCCAGGTACCTGCCTTGTCCTGCTTCATGTGTCCAGCGTAGAAGTTGACGCTACGTCAAGGTCAAGCCCCGCCGTTAAGAGCCCATGCGGGCAGGGCCCCTCGCTTTAGGTGAGGGGCGCTGCTGCGACCGTCGGGAGCGTCGGCTTCTTGGAGCCGCCCACGGGCTCAACCGTGATGCCGATGGACGCCGCGCTGGCAATGCCCGAGACAACCGCCGGATGGCTCAAGGCCTTGGCGTCCATGAGTCCCTGGGAGACAGGGTCGGAGCCATCCTTGGGAATAAGCCACATCTGGTAAACCTTGCCGGCCGGGGGAGCGGGAACTCCATTCATCCGGACCACCACGGCGTTTTTCGAACTGGAGATGGACACGGTCGCAGTGCCGCCGCCGTTGACGTCGACCGTGGCTTGACGGACATCGCCCGCCTGCAGTACTTGGTTCACGGGATCGTTCTGCCCGGCCACGTAGACGCCTACGCCGATACCGCCAAGCGCAATAACCGCGGCCGCCGCGGCGGCTGCCACCCAACCACGGACGCCGCCGAAGCGTCGGCGATCACGCCGGTTCCGGGCGGCGGCGAGGTCGACGACGTCCGGGGAAACGTGTCCTGCTGGGCCAGCCGGCACTTCGGGAACCGACGACGGCGCGGAAGCCGTGCCGGTTTGTGCAGTGCGCGGTTGTTGCGGGAGCTGCCGCAGAATGTCATCCAAGAGCCCGGGCCGCGGTTCGGCCTCGTCCGCGAAAGAGGCCGCGAGCGTTTCGCGTGACTGCCTGACCCGCTCAAGGAACGCTGAGCGAACAGGTGCGGTGGCAATGTAGTTGTCGATTTCCGCCCGCTCGGCGTCGCTCAAGGCGTCGAGGGCATAGATCTCGGCGAGCTCCAGGACCCGGCCTTCGGCAAGATCGGTGGCTATATCGCTGGCGAACATCCTGCGGAGGCCTTCCTTCCCGGCATTCTGCTTGTTGTCATCGTGTTCGGTCATGTCAGCTCACCCCCAGGCAAGTCTTGAGTCGGAGAAGTCCATCGCGGATGCGGGACTTGATGGTCGGAATAGCGGCACCGAGCTGTTCAGCGACCTCCCGGTACGTGAGCCCGCCATAGTAGGCGAGCCGCACGGATTCCAATTGCGTTTCCGTCAGAGTGCCGAGGCAACGGGTGACGGCCTCGGCTTCAAGCCGGCTGCTCGCTTCTTCCTCCACTGAATCGTGGTCAAGGAGTTGGCTCGCGGCACCATATTTGGCTTCGCGGTCCGTGGCGGACTGGGCCGAGCGGACACGGTCGATGGCGCGCCGGTGGGTGATGGTCATGAGCCACGCGAGGGGACTGCCTGCCTCGGGATTGAACTTGCCGGCGTTCTGCCAGACCTGGATGAAGACTTCCTGGGTGGTATCTTCGCTCAGGCCCGCATCCACCAGGACGCGCTTGGCCATGCCGAAGACCCTCCGTGCCGTAAGGCGGTAGAACTCGCTGAAGGCGACGCGATCGCCGTCGGCCATCAACCCCAGCAATTCCGCAAGCTGCGCATTCGAGCCGGCAATCACGCTGGGGGCCTCGGGGCCTCGCACATTCGGTGTATCCATCACCGTCCAGCATAGATTGCCCGTGACCCTGGCAGTACCAGAAGCACTGCGAGTCTTGAGGGTAGTCACCTGCGCCCCTTCCGCGGCCGTCGCTTCACCGGCACCTTGCCACGCAGGCCAGCTGCCTGCCCAGGCTGTTGGTGCCTGTACAAGGTATTCGGCGCAGGGAGAGCTTTGGATGGGTGACCCGCCGACGCGAGCTTGCGAATGTCCGGGCGGCCGGGCCCGCAGACTAGAGTTTCGCCCCGGCAAAACCGTGTTGGCGCCAGGCCTCGTACACCGCGATGGAGGCGGCATTGGCAAGGTTAAGCGAGCGGAGGGACGGCAGCATGGGGAGCCGGACGCGGGCCGTGACATGTGGGTCCTGTTTCAGCCAGTCCGGAAGCCCGACGGACTCGGGGCCGAACAGCAATACATCGCCCTCCTCGTAGGCAATGTCCGTGTAGGAGGATTCGCCGTCGGACGTGAAGGCGAAGACGCGCTCGGGCTGCAAGGCCGCCCAGGCGGCCTCGATGTCCTTGTGCACCGTGACCACCGCGAGGTCGTGGTAGTCAAGTCCCGCGCGGCGCAGCTTCGCGTCGGAGAAATCGAAGCCCAGCGGCTCCACAAGGTGCAGCTCCGCGCCGGTGATGGCGGCGAGCCGGATCGCGTTTCCCGTGTTGCCCGGGATTTCAGGGGTGTGGAAGAGGATGCGGAACACGTATCAATCCTAGCCAGCGAAAATACAGGGTTGTTCCTGCAGGCTCAGTGCATGCCGCGCAGCAGCCGGGCCAGGACCGGAACAACCACGGTGTTGGGCGCGGGACCCGAACTCAGGAACTGCTTGAGGCCGCGGGCCAGTCCGGAAGCGTTGACGATTTGCACCGAACCGAAGTCTCCATCCGTGCGCCGGTAATGGTCGATGACCGGTTCGTGCGGGTTGCCGTCCGGGCTGTGGACTACCACCCAAGCTGTCACATTCAGTTCCGGGAAGATTTCCTGCATGTGGCGAACGATCAGCCCGAGCTGCGGCGGTGGCACCGAACGTCCGCCGTGCTTGAGCGCCACACCGTCCCAGGCATAGGCGCCCTTGGGCAGCAGCATGGATCCGATGAGCGCCAGGCGGTAGCCGGCAAGCAGGGCGTGATCGATGTGGCTGTCGTCGGAGGGGGAGCGGAGCCCGTTGATGAGCCGTGCCGAGGGGATGGCAGGAAGTATTTGGCGGCTGATGAGCTGGACTGTCCGCATTTCGCGCTGAATGCGCGCTTCGGCACCGAAGATTCCACGCTTCCGGGGAAGCCCGTGGATCTGCAGCGCGGCCTCGCCCTTGGAGAGCAGGGGCACCTCATGCGGATCATCGAAGGGCGGGACGTACACGGGGGCGTCGCCGGCGGTGTTGCGCGGGGTATTCGGCCTGTGGACCCCGGCGGTGGTGCGGGTTTCCGGTCCGGCAGCGCCGGCCCCGGCGTAATCCGGTCTTTGCGCCGGGAAGGGGTTCGCCCTGCCCGACGGGCCGCTCGCGTAACGGCGGTCGTACTCCGCGCGTCGTTTGGGATCAATCAGTGTCTCGTACGCGAGCGTGACCTGTCGAAAGACCTCAGGATCCCCGCCATGGTCCGGGTGTGCGTTCCTCGCAGCCTTCCGGTAGGCCACCTTGATCTCCTTGTCCGTCGCAGTGACGGGAACCCGGAGGATCTGATAGTGGGAACTGCTGCCCTGAGCCAACCACGGGCCTTTCTGTGGGATTCTGAAGTTTCCCGCCGTCCCGGTGCGGAGCGGCGATCTTGGCAAGTCTAGCCAGCCCACCATGAGAACGACGGCGGCCCGGGCTTTAGTTCCCCGGATACCGCCCCTGCCGGTGGCATGATTCATGCTGTGAACTCCCCGGCCGGACCCGATCATCCCCTTGACCCGCCAAGACCCGGCCCCGATGGGGTGAACGGATCTTCCCGCCGAAGGATCGTGCTTGCGGTCAATCCCAACGCTGCGTTTGGACGGCACGCCCTTGCCGGGGACGCCGCCGCCCGCTGCCTCCGCGCGGCGGGTCTCGCCGTCGTCGTACTTCGGCGCGACAGCATGGACGCCCTGCGGGAAGCGGTAGACGAAGCCCTTAGCGCAGGCGCCGACGCCTTGGTGGTGGTGGGCGGCGACGGCATGGTCCATTTGGGCGTCAATTCACTCGGCGGGACCGGCCTGCCGCTCGGGATTGTTCCCGTGGGCACGGGAAACGACGTAGCCCGGATGCTTGGACTGCCTTTGCAGGATGTCGAGGGGTCCTGTGCCCGCGTTATTTCGGCGCTCGCCGACGGCGGGCGGGTACTCGACGCAGGCCGCATCACCACCGGCGGACGGACCATGTGGTTTGCCGGGGCCGTCTCCGCGGGATTCGACGCCGCGGTCAATGAACGGGCCAACTCCTGGAGGTGGCCCCGCGGTACGCTCCGCTACACCCTCGCGATGCTCCGGGAGCTCGGATCGTTCCGGGCGATCCACTACACCGTGACGGCCGACGGCGTGACATCGAAGGAAGGCGCCATGCTGATTTCCGTGGCCAACTGCCAGTCGATCGGCGGTGGGATGCGCATCGTCCCGGATGCCGCGCCCGACGACGGGCTGCTGGATCTGTTTATGGTCAAGCCCCTGTCCCGGCTAGGCCTGCTTGCGGTCTTCCCGAAGGTCTTCTCCGGACGGCACACCTCGCACCCGGCCGTGGAAATCCGCCGGGTACGCTCAGTGCGCCTTGCCGCCGAGAACGTGGTGGCTTACGCCGACGGCGAGCGGATCGGCCTCCTTCCCTTGGACATCGACGTGGTTCCGGGCGCCCTGCGGGTGTTGGCCTGAAATCCCGAAGGATTAAGCAATGAGTGTTGATTTTAGAGTTAAGCTGGATCCATGACCGGACTTCCCTGGCTGCGTCGGCTCTCCGCTTTGGCATCCCTCGACGACGGCAACCGGCGTCGCTTGTACGAGCACGTCTGCAGCGCAAGCGATGCAGTAAGTCGCGACGACGCCGCGATGGCCCTGGGGCTTCCCCGCAGCACGGCCTCCTTCCACCTCGACCGGCTGGTCCGTGACGGGCTCCTGAATGTTGAGTTCCGCAAGCTCGGGGGCAAGGTCGGGCCGGGTTCCGGACGGCCTGCGAAGCTGTACACGCCCGTCATTGAGGAGATCGGCGCCTCGGTTCCGGAGCGCAACTATGACCTCGCCGGGGAAGTGATGGCCACTGCCATCCAGGACCTGATGGCGAAGGGTGGTTCTCCCCGCGAAGCTCTCCTCGAAACCGCCTACACCCGGGGCCGCGAGGCCGGCAGTACGGAACCTGGTTTCGAGGATATCCTGGCGAGCTATGGCTACAGGCCGGAAGCTGACGACGGCGGCGGGTACTCCTTGGCCAATTGCCCCTTCCACCGGCTGGCCGAAAGCCACACCAGCGTCGTCTGCGCCATGAACGGCGCCTTCCTGAGCGGAGCGGCGGCCGCCTGCGGAATTGCCGAGGACCGGATCGCCGATGACAACCGCGAAGGCCATTGCTGCGCCAGGATCCTTCCCGCGGATTAGTCCGGCCGATTAGCGAAGCGGCCCAGAAAGGCTCCTTCTACCGCCGAAGCCCGGATCCGCCTGCCTCGATAGACCTGCCTCGATAGAATTGGGTAGTGCCTGTTTACTTGGACCATGCCGCCACCACGCCCCTTGCCGCCGTCGCCCTCACCGCCATGACCCGCGAGCTGGCACGGACCGGCAATCCGTCATCGTTGCACGCTTCCGGACGGCGTGCCCGGCGATCCGTGGAAGAGGCGCGGGAGGCGATTGCGGCAGCAGCCGGGGCGCACCCCTCAGAACTCATCTTCACGTCGGGAGGCACCGAAGCAGACAACCTCGCCGTCAAGGGGATGTACTGGGCCCGCCACGACGAAGACGGCCGCCGCAAGCGGATCCTTTGCTCCGCCGTCGAGCACCACGCGGTGCAGGACACGGTCGAATGGCTGGAACGGCACGAAGGGGCTGAAGCGGTGTGGCTCCCCGTCGATTCCCAGGGCGTCGTGCGGCTGGAAGCTGTACGGGCAGAGATCGAGCGTGATCCGGGATCGGTAGCCCTGGTCACCGTCATGTGGGCAAATAACGAGGTGGGCAGCATCCAGCCGGTCAAGGAGATCGTGGAAATCGCTGCCGCCCACGGCATCCCGGTGCACTCGGACGCAGTCCAGGCTTTCGGCTCGATTCCGCTGAGCTTCCGAGACACAGGGCTCGCCGCGATGTCGGTCTCCAGCCACAAAATCGGCGGGCCCGTGGGCGTCGGTGCCCTCTTCCTCGGGCGGTCCACCAAGGTCACTCCAGTCCAGCACGGGGGAGGGCAGGAGCGTGATGTCCGCTCGGGAACCCTGGACACGGCGTCGATCGCGGCATTCGCCGCCGCGGCGGAGTCGGTCGCTCAAAACCTGGCAGCAGAGCGCGAGCGGATCAGTGCTTTGCGGGACCGGATCATCGACGGTGTCCGGGCTGCAATTCCCGAGGCGGTGTTGCGTGGAGCGCCGGGAGACGCCCGGCTACCCGGCAACGCGCATTTCACGTTCCCTGGCTGCGAAGGCGATTCCTTGCTGTTCCTGCTGGACCTCGCGGGCATCGAATCATCCACCGGATCCGCCTGCACTGCGGGAGTCCCCAGGCCCTCGCACGTCTTGCTTGCCATGGGTTTGGACGAGGACACCGCCCGCGGGGCACAACGGTTCAGCCTGGGCCACTCTTCAAACGACGCCGACGTCGACGCCCTGCTCAAGGCCCTTCCGGACGCGTATGCCCGGGCGAAGCTTGCCGGAATGGCTGGGCACGAGTCCAGCATCCAGACTGCAGCTACTGTGGCCCGGGGCTACGACAGCGCCTCTGCCGGCGGTTCGGCCGCCTATCAGGTTCCGGGCAACAACTGATCCAGCGGAACGGCCGGATCAGTCAGGCGGTCCACGTCTACCGGAATGCGCCCCGAAATGAGTGCCTTGACCGGCTTCTGGACCCGTTGCTGGTTGACGCTCATGCCCGCCACGACGGCGCCGTCCCGTAGCCAGAAGGCCATGAAGCTGTTTTCCTCCAACGTGCCCCGGATGGCGGGTACGGAACCTGACGCAAGCGTGGGATATCCCCAATACTCCATTGAGACGTCGAACTGGTCCGTGTAGAAATACGGGACCACGTCGAGCTTTGCGTCCTGTCCCAGCATCGCTTTCGCGGCGACCTTACCTCCGTTGAGTGCGTTGGACCAGTGCTCGCTGCGGTGATGATCGCCGGTGAAGGGGTGGAGGGCGTTGGCAACATCGCCGGCCGCGAACACGTCCGGACTGCTGGTCCGGAGCGAAGAATCCACCACGATTCCGTTGCGGATGTCCAGCCCGGCGGTTTCGGCCAAGGCTGTATCCGGAACCACGCCGACGGCCACCATCACGAGGTCGGCAGGAAGGACCTCGGCGGAGTTGGTGACAACGGCGCTCGCCTTTCCCCCGGTGCCTCTGATTTCCGCGGCGCTCGCGGGGAGCCGGAACCGCACGCCGTGCTTTTCGTGCAGCTTGCGGAAGAAGCCGCCCAGTTCGGGGCCAATGGCCATGCTGAGCGGCACGTCTTCCAGTCCAAGCAGGGTCACGGTGTTGCCGTAGCTGCTCGCGGCTGCGGCAAGCTCCATGCCGATCCAACCCGAGCCGATCATCACCACATTCCGGCCCCCGACCGACAGTTCTTCCTTGAGCCTGCGCGAATCATTGAAGGTCCGGAATGTCATGACACCGGCAAGATCGGAACCGGGGAGCGGAATCCGGCGCGGCTGCGCCCCCGTGGCGATCAGGAGCTTGTTGAACCGAAGCTCGGTTCCTGATCCCAGCTGTACCGTGTGGGCGGCAGGATCGGCGGTTGCGACCGGGTCGCCAAGGAGGAGCTCGACGTCGTTCTCCCCGTACCAGCCGGCCGCCAGCACCGGGACGGTATCCTCGCCGGCTTTGCCCAGGAGGAACTCCTTGGAGAGGGGAGGCCGCAAGTAGGGCTGCTCATTCTCGGCGCTGACCACGGTGATGCGGCCGTCGAAGCCTTCGGAACGCAGGGTCTTGGCCGCCGTGGCGCCGGCCAACCCGCCGCCTGCAATAACGATGTGTTCAGTGTCCATGGTGACTCGATTCGCGGGGCGTGGGCGTTTCGCGTGGGCAGTCCGGGTGCGCGTGGACGCGGGCCCAGGCAGATCTAAAACTGTTAGTTTTGACTTTAGAATCGTCCGCGACGGCGGTCAAGGTATTTTTGGGCGGAATTCCGGCGGGCGCTAGAATAGTTGGGCGCTTAGTCTCTTTAGCGCAGTTCTTCTCCCCACACATCAACAGAAAGCCAGCATGCGAGTTCTTGCAGCCATGAGCGGCGGAGTCGACTCCGCCGTTGCCGCCGCCCGCGCCGTCGAGGCGGGGCACGACGTCGTCGGCGTCCACCTGGCGCTGTCCCGCATGCCCGGAACACTGCGCACGGGCAGCCGCGGCTGCTGCACCATCGAAGACTCCCGCGACGCCTGGCGCGCTTGCGACGTACTGGGGATTCCCTATTATGTTTGGGATTTCTCGGAGCGCTTCAAGGAAGACGTTGTCCAGGACTTCATCGATGAATACGCCGCGGGCCGCACTCCCAATCCCTGCATGCGCTGCAACGAGCGGATCAAGTTCGCCGCTTTGTTGGAGAAGGCCATCGCCCTGGGATTCGACGCGGTCTGCACGGGCCACTACGCCAAGGTCATCCAGGACGCGGAGGGCAATCCTGAACTCCACCGCGCAGCCGATTGGGCCAAGGACCAAAGCTACGTACTCGGCGTCCTGACCCATGAACAGCTCAAGCACTCCATGTTCCCGCTGGCAGAGACTCCCTCCAAGGCCGAGGTTCGCGCAGAGGCGGAACGCCGCGGCCTGTCCGTCGCGAACAAGCCTGACAGTCATGACATCTGCTTCATTCCGGACGGCGATACCGCCGGCTGGCTCGCCGAGAAGATCGACATGACAACGGGCGACATCGTGGACGAGGCGGGAACCAAGGTAGGGGAGCACCCGGGAGCCAACGCCTTCACCGTAGGCCAGCGCCGTGGCCTCAAGCTGGGCACCCCTGCCGCCGACGGCAAGCCGCGCTTCGTGCTGGAAATCCGGCCCAAGGAAAACAAGGTGGTCGTCGGGCCCGAAGCCCTTTTGGCCATCGACGAGATCCGCGGAATCAAGGTGTCCTGGGCCGGTCTGCCCATCGCCGAGGTGGCTACCGGCGCCGAATTCGATTGCTACGCCCAGGTCCGGGCCCACGGCGATCCCGTTCCCGCCAAGGCATCTGTCGAGCGGCACGTCGACGAGGCCGGCATTGAGCGCGAAGGCCTCGTGGTTACCCTCGTCGATCCCCTCCGCGGAGTGGCCCCCGGGCAGACCATCGTGCTGTACCAAGGCACCCGTGTCCTGGGCCAGGCAACCATCGACGCCGCCCGGTCCCTTCAGCGCGCGGAGCTCTAGGCCTCGTAACGCACTGCAGTGGGAAAAGCGCCACAATTTTGTGAGCGCTAACCAAGGGTCGTTCCAACATCAGGAGCGGCATGGGGCGGTCCGCCTAGCCGACTTCGAGCCAAAAGAAAAGTAAATTTTGTGTCTCAACTCACAAAATCAAACGTTTCACCAAAAAAGCTTCTGATTGAATCGTGGAGTCAGGAGTATGCGCTCCTAAGAAATTACCGACGGCGGTTCGCCGTATCCATCGAACAGAAAGTTCACTGATGGCATTGAACAAAAAAGCCTTGCGAAGCGCTATCGCGTTCGCGGGCATCTCCGTATTCGCTTTGACGGCCTGCACGGGCCCGGCGGGCGGCGGCGGTTCAGCTTCCTCAGCTGCCAGCGGTCCGATCGCTTATGGCACCACCGACAAGGTGACCGCACTCGATCCCGCAGGCTCGTACGACAACGGTTCCTTCATGGTGATGAACCAGGTCTATTCCTTCCTCCTGAACTCGAAGCCAGGAAGCGCCGACCCCGTTCCGGACCTGGCAGCGTCGGCGTCGTTCACGTCGCCCACCGAGTACACCGTCAAGCTGAAGCCCGGACTCAAGTGGGCCAACGGCCACACGCTGGACTCCGCCGACGTCAAGTTTTCGTTTGACCGGCAGCTCAAGATCAACGACCCCGCTGGTCCCGCAAGCCTGCTCGAAAACCTGGACAGCGTCACCACCCCGGACGCCAACACCGCCGTTTTCAAGCTGAAGCTCGCGAACGACCAGACGTTCCCGCAGATCCTTAGCAGCCCGGCCGCGCCGATTGTGGACCACCAGGTCTTCCCAGCCGACAAGCTTCTTTCGGATGACGACATCATCAAGGCCAAGGCGTTCTATGGCCAGTACACGATCGACAGCTACAAGAAGAATGAGCTCATCAGCCTCAAGGCCTACCCTGACTACCAGGGTGTCCTGGGCAAGCCGGCCAACGACGCCGCTACGATCAAGTACTACGCCGAGCCGACCAACATGAAGCTGGACATCCAGCAGGGCAACATCGACGTTGCGAACCGAAGCCTCAGCGCCACTGACGTCGACGACCTCAAGAAGGATTCCAAGGTCAAGGTCAACGTTGGTCCCGGCGGCGAGATCCGCTACATCACGTTCAACTTCAACACCATGCCGTTCGGCGCCAAGGCAGCCGGAGCCGACCCGGCCAAGGCACTTGCCGTCCGCCAGGCGATGGCCAACCTCGTTGACCGCCAGGCAATCGCGGACCAGGTCTACAAGGGCACATACCTGCCGCTGTACTCCAACGTCCCCAGCGGCTTCCTGGGCGCCAACGAGTCGTTCAAGGATGCCTACGGCGACAACGGAAAGCCGAGCCTGGACAAAGCCAAGAAGGTTCTTTCCGATGCGGGTGTCAAGGACGTCGTCACCCTGAACCTTCAGTACAACCCGGACCACTACGGCAAGTCCTCGGGCGACGAGTACGCCATGATCAAGGACCAGCTTGAGAAGTCGGGCCTCTTCAAGGTGAACCTGCAGTCCACCGAATGGGTGACCTACAGCAAGGCCAGCCGCGCCGACGAGTACCCGTTGTTCCAGTTCGGCTGGTTCCCTGACTTCAGCGACCCCGACAACTACCTGACCCCGTTCTTCCCGAACGGTGGCTTCCTGAAGAACCACTTCAACGACCAGGCCGTGACCGACCTGATCAACAAGCAGCTGACCACCACGGACAAGTCGGCTCGCGAATCCACCATCAAGGACGCCCAGAACGCTCTGGC
The DNA here is from genome assembly GCF_021789175.1 of Arthrobacter sp. FW306-2-2C-D06B. Taxonomy (NCBI): domain Bacteria; kingdom Bacillati; phylum Actinomycetota; class Actinomycetes; order Micrococcales; family Micrococcaceae; genus Arthrobacter; species Arthrobacter sp. FW306-2-2C-D06B. The sequence continues at coordinate 3,178,816 of NZ_CP084560.1, read as the reverse complement.
AAAGGACATTTCCACTTTGCCGCTGCTCCAGGGTGCCCAGGTTGCCATCTCGGCGAAGGGCGTGAACGGCGTCGACAAGACGCTTGACGCTTCCTTCAAGTTCCGATTGGGAACTATTTCAAAGTAAGCAGCCGGTAGGGGGAGGCGGGTGCCAACAGGTGCTTTGCCTCCCCTTATTGCTGATTGCCTCACATTTTGAGCAAAACCCCGCGCGATCCGCGGGCAATGAACTTTAGGTAGCAATGACAACACTTATAGAGGTGCCCGACGTCGAACCGGACGCGGTCGCTCCCAAGAGTAAATCAGCGGGCGGGGGTCTCGGCAGGTACATCGTGGTCAGGTTCTTCCTGATCATTCCCACGATATTCATCCTCGTGACGCTTGTATTCTTCCTCATGCGGGTCATCGGAGACCCCATCACCGCAGCCCAGGGTGGCCGGCTTCCCCCGGATGTCCTCGCACAAAGAATCCACGACGCCGGTTACGACCGGCCGATCATCATCCAGTACTTCGAATACCTGGGTCAGTTGATCACCGGGAACTTCGGCACCACCATTACGGACCGGCGCCCCGTCGTCGAAATGCTGTCGACGTTCGGTGCAGCCACCCTCGAGCTGACGATCAACGCACTGATCGTGGCTCTCGCGGTCGGCATCCCGCTGGGCATGATCGCCGCACAGCGTCGCGACAAGGCCACTGACGCCTTCCTTCGCTGCTTTGCCATCCTCTGCTACGCCACTCCGGTCTTCTTCTCCGGACTCCTGCTCAAGCTGACGTTCTCCGTTTGGCTCGGCTGGCTCCCAGTGGCCGGTCGGGTGTCCACCCGCACCGAGCTGACCATGGGCCAACTTGCCGCTCCCACCGGCATTTACTGGCTCGACGCCCTGCGCAGCGGCAATCTCACCGCACTCGGCGACGTCGTGTCCCACGCAGTGCTGCCCGCTATCGCCCTGGGTCTCCTGACCGCCGGTGTCTTCCTGCGACTCGTCCGGACCAACGTCATCGGAACGCTGGGCAAGGATTACGTCGAGGCCGGCCGTTCGCGCGGCGTCAGCGAGTTCCGTCTCGTGACGAAGCACGCCTACAAGCCGGCGCTCATCCCCATCATCACAGTCATGGGTTTGCAGATCGCCCTGATGCTCGGCGGAGCCGTGCTCACCGAGACCACCTTCGAATGGAAGGGCCTTGGCTACCAGCTGGTCCAGTACCTGAACGCCAGGGACTTCGTGGCGGTCCAGGGCATCGTGGTGCTGCTGGCCGTCATCGTCGCATTTACCAACTTCGTCGTGGACGTCGTCGCCGCGCTGATCGACCCGCGAGTGAGGTACTGACATGAGCACCGCAACAATTTCAAGACGGAAGAAGTCCTTCCTGTCCGGCCTTCCCGTCATTTCCCACGTCAACAAGAGCGTTGGCCTCCAGCGGGGCATGCTCATCACCGGGCTTGTGTTGACGGGCATATTCCTTCTCTCGACCGTTCTCGCGCCGTTCATCGCGCCATACGGCTATTCCCAACTGAGTGATGCATCCGGTTCGTTCCCCACCCAGGAGGCCCCCGGCAGCAAGCACCTGCTCGGCACCACCGTCGGCGGCTATGACGTTCTCTCCCGCGTCCTGTGGGGTTCACAGACCGCTGTGACCGTGATCGTCGTCGCCGTGGTGATGTCCATCTTCCTCGGTGTGGCGCTGGGCCTGCTCAGCGGCTATTTCGGTGGCTGGCTGGACCGGGTGCTGGTAGTCATCGCCGATGCCATTTATGCTTTTCCCTCCCTGCTCTTGGCGATCGTCATGTCGATCGTCATCAGCCGTGGCCAGTCGAGCTTCTGGGGCGGCATCCTCGCCTGCTCCTTCTCGATCACCGTGGTGTTCGTTCCGCAGTACTTCCGCGTGATCCGGGCCGAAACCATCAGGCTCAAGGCCGAACCGTTCGTGGAATCCGCCATGGTCCTGGGCGCGTCCAGCCTTCGGATCATCACCCGGCACATCTTCAAGAACGCCACCAGGACGCTTCCGCTGATGTTCACCCTGAACGCCTCCGAAGCGATCCTGACCCTCGCCGGCCTTGGCTTCCTGGGCTTCGGCATCGAACCGTCCTCGGCCGCAGAGTGGGGCTTCGACCTCAACAAGGCCATGGCGGACGCATCGTCCGGCATTTGGTGGACCGGCGTCTTCCCCGGTATCGCGATCGTCCTCACAGTGCTGGGGTTGACCCTGGTCGGCGAAAGCATCAACGATCTCAACGATCCCCGCCTCCGTGGCCGCAAGCGTGCTGGAGGCAAGGCCTCCCGCTCCAAGGCCGCGGCAGGAACCGACGGCACGAACGCAGGGGTCACTACAGCTCCCAAACCGGAATCAGGCAGCCCAGAGGCAGGCAAGGCATGACCACCAACATCGGCAACATTTCGGACCAGCCGCTGACATCCGGGCAGCCCGTCCTGGACATCGAACGGCTCAAAGTCACCTTTGCCACAGACAGCGGAGACGTCTATGCGGTCAAGGACGTCAGCCTCGAGGTCAAAGCCGGCGAAGTGCTGGCGATCGTCGGGGAGTCGGGCTCCGGCAAGACTGTCACGGCCAAGACCATCCTCGGCCTGCTCCCGGAAACAGCCATCAGCTCCGGAGCCGTGCTGATCAACGGCAACAACGTCATCAGCGTCAGTGCGGCCAAACTGCGCAAGATCCGCGGCCGCGACGTGGCCATGGTCTTCCAGGAACCGTCAACGGCCCTGAACCCGGTGTTCACGGTGGGCTGGCAGATCGCCGAAGGCATCCGGGCCCACGCCTCGGACGGACACCGCATCTCGGCCAAGGAGGCCAAGAAGCGGGCCACCGAAGCCCTGCGGAAGGTCGGCATCCCCGATCCCGAAACCCGCGTCAACTACTATCCCCACCAGCTTTCCGGTGGCCAGAAGCAACGGGTCGTCATTGCAGCTGCCCTCGCCCTGAACCCGGGTTTGATCGTGGCGGACGAGCCGACGACGGCCCTGGACGTCACTGTCCAGGCCGAGATCCTTCAGTTGCTCCGGGACTTGCGGGACAAGTACGGCACCTCGATTGTGCTCATTACGCACAATATGGGTGTCGTGGCCGACCTGGCCGACCGCGTCGTGGTCATGTACCAAGGCGACGTCGTCGAAGAGGCCACCGCCAGGGTCCTTTTCGCCGAGCCGAAGCAGGACTACACCAAGAAGCTGCTGGCCGCCGTGCCGCACCTCGGCCGCAACTCAGCGTCCGAAGGGGCCACCGAACGGTTGCACCAGACCGGAAAGGTACTGGTTGAGGCAAAGAACCTCACCATCGAGTATCCGGGCCGCCTCGGCAAGCCAGGGTTCAAAGCCGTGGACAACGTCAGCTTCACGGTCTCCGAGAACGAGGTCTTTGGCCTGGTTGGCGAGTCCGGTTCGGGTAAGTCCACCATCGGTCGCGCCATCGCAGGCCTGAACAGGGCAACCGGCGGCAGTCTCAAGGTCCTTGGTTACGAAATGCTGGGCTTCAAGGAGCACACGTTCAAGCCGCTGCGCAAGGACATCGGCTTCGTCTTCCAGGACCCGGCCGCTTCGTTCAACCCTCACCTGACCATCGGTGAGTGCGTGGCGGAACCGCTGCTCATCCATACCCACCCGAGCCCGGCTCAAGCACGCCTGCGCGTGGCGCAGTTGCTCGAATCGGTGCAGCTGCCGGCGTCGTACGCCGAACGCTTCCCGCACGAGCTCTCCGGCGGGCAGCGCCAGCGTGCTTCGCTGGCGCGTTCACTCGCACTCAACCCGCGCCTCCTGATCGCCGACGAGCCGACCTCGGCCCTCGACGTATCCGTGCAGGCAAAGGTCCTGGAGCTGTTCAAGGACATCCAGGAAGAGTTCGGTTTCGCTGCGCTGTTCATCAGCCACGACCTCGCCGTCGTGGACATCCTCTCCCACTGGGTGGGCGTGTTGTACAAGGGCCAGCTCGTGGAGCAAGGGATCGGCAGCCAGATCATGGGCAATCCCCAGCACGACTACACCCGCAAGCTCATCGCCTCGCTGCCGGTGCCGGATCCTGACGAGCAGGCCCGACGCCGGGAAGAGAACCGCGCGCTGCTGGGCATCTAGCCGCCATCCAAGCAACGATCCGCAAGAACGGACATGCCCGCCCTTCTCCGCGAAGGGCGGGCATGTCCCTTTGGCTGAGGCTATTCGGACACGATGCTGATGTTGAAGAGCTTGTCCTTCGGCTGGCGCATGAAGATCCGGAGCCACAGCGGCATCCACATTTCGAGGCCGCGGGCGACGTCGAGGCCACCCAGGTCGCGGATGTGTTCCGGGAGCCAGCCGAACTCCTGCAGGAGCGCGACGACGGTGGCTTTAGCGTCGTCGTCGTTACCGGCCACGAAGACGTCGTGGGCGCCATCGGCGAGCCTGAGCGGGTCAACCATCAGCGGCGCCTCCAAGGTGTTGAGGGCCTTGACCACGCGGGCCTTGGGGAAGGAACGCTGGATGGTTTCGGCAATGCTGTCGGTATTGCAGACGGAGAGCGACGGCGGGAAGCCGGCGGAAAAGTCCAGCGGGTTGGACACATCCACCAGGACCTTGCCCGCCAGGTTCGCAGCCCCGGCTTCACTCAACGCGGCGAGGGACACCATCCCGGGGGTTGCGTTGATCACGATCTCGGCCATGGCTGCGGCCTGCGCGAAGGAACCGGAGCTTGCTCCCGGACCTGCCTGCGCCGCCCACTCCATCCCCTTGGGATTGCCGGCCTCCCGCGAACCCATCATGACCTCGTGGCCTATCGCCACCAATTTTCCGGCCAGAGTGTGCCCCACCATTCCGGTGCCAAGAACTGCGATTTTCATGCGTGCTCTCCTTATCATCGGCGCGGACATGCCCATTCTGCCCCTCAAGGCCCGGCCGGCACACCCTAGACTGGAGGAATGACCGAGCAGAACCACGCCCTCCCCGACGCCGACTCCTTCGATCCTTCCGCCAGCTCCCTCGCCGGCCGCGTGGACCAGGCCGTCATGGACGAGTTGCTCTCCATCCGCTCCAGCATCGACAACATCGACGCCACCCTCGTCTTCCTCCTCGCGGAACGCTTCAAGGCCACCCAGAAAGTGGGCGTCCTCAAGGCGACGCACAAGCTTCCCGCCGGGGACCCCGGACGTGAGTCCGCCCAGATTGCGCGGCTCCGCCGGCTCGCCGAAGAGGCGAACCTCGATCCTGCCTTCGCCGAGAAGTTCCTGAATTTCATCATCAGTGAGGTCATCCGGCACCACGAGGCAATCGCCGAGGGCCACCAGGCTTCCATCGCGCAGGCCTGAACACGTGGCCGCCGAAACCGCGCAGAACCAGGTGACCGCCACGGCATTGGGTCCTTGGCCCGGAACGGATCCTGCTGAGGCCGCCCGGATCATCCGCGGCGAGCTGGGCAGCCCGCACCTGCCGTTCCTGGCCGAGCTTCCGGACCGTGGGGTCGGCTCGGATGCCCTCGGCCGGACGGCATCCCTCCTGGTTGAATTGGCCATCGATGTGCAGCCGCACGGCTGGCGCCTGGTTGACCGCCCAGGTAAGGACCTCCGGCGTGCGAAGTCCGCCCTTGCTACGGACATCAACGTCCTGGCCGACGTTGCCGGCTCGGAAGAATCCTCCGCCGAGGAACTGAAGATCCAGTTGCGCGGACCGCTGAGCCTTGCGGCGGGCCTCTACTTGCACAACGGGGAACGTGCCCTTCTTGACTATGGTGCCCGGAGGGACATTGCGGAGTCCTTGGCGGTCGGCGTCGCTGAGCACATATCCCGCGTCCGCGCTGCGGTGCCCGGCGCCGGGATAGTGGTCCAGCTTGACGAACCGGACATCTCCTCCGTGTTGGCCGGCACCATTCCCACGGCGAGCGGCTACCGCACCCTGCGCTCCATCCCGGGCGAAGAGGTCACGGGCTCTTGGCGCTTGGTGATCGACGCGCTGCGGGCCGCAGGAGTGGCGGAGACCGTGGTGTCCGTTCCCGAAATCGAAGCCCCGATCCAGCAGATCCTGTCGTCCGGAGCGGACGGCGTCGCCCTTCCGCTCAAGGCACTCACCACGCGCCAATGGGAACAGATTGCCACCGCGGTGGAAGCCGGCAAATGCCTGTGGGCAGGTGCTTTGCCCATCGAGAATCCGCGGGCAACCCTGCCACGCACCGCCGGACTTGTGGACACCGTCTGGCGGCCTTGGCGCCAACTCGGCCTACCGGCGTCGAGCCTGGGGGCCGTGCGCGTCACGCCCTCGGAGGGGTTGGCCGGGTTCTCGCCGTCGGGAGCCAAAGAGGTTCTGAACCGCCTGACCCAGATTGCGGACGGGCTGAACCAGCTCGCGCTCGGCTAGCCTCCTGCGGGCCTTCTAGACGCGCCGTTCCCAACGGTCCGGCTCGGCATAGCGGGGGAGCCCGACGGCGGCGGTGGCGCTCCGCGCAGGCGCGGCGCCATCCGTCGGGGGTAGCGAGGGCGCCAAACGGTAATCGAAAGAGCCGGCGTAGACCAGGACCAGTCCGACGTGTGGCTGAAGCACCTTGACCTGGATCCTGTGCTTGCCTTCCGCCCCGTCCCACCACTGCTCCGCGTAGGCCTTCGCGTCAAGGGAAGCCGGCAAAGCGAGCCTCAGCGGACCCAGGAACAAACGTGAGGCGCCCGAGACGCCGCGAAGCCGCCCCTCGGGTGTGACATCCAGGTCCAGTGCCGTGGCAAGCCTGCGGTACCGGCCCACATAGTCGACCAGGCGCGTGCCGCCGTCGTTGGTAGTCTCCGCAACAGTGGTGTCATGGAACAGCCGGGTGTGCCCGGGAAAGAAAATTTCACGCCGGGCCGTGAGGCTGGACCGTCCGAACGGATCAAGGTGCGCATGGTTTTCGATGCGGAACGGGATGCGCTCGCCGTATTCGGGGAAGAAGGCCTCTTCCCCTGCGACCGTGGCGAGGAGGGGTCGGAGCCATTTCTGCCGGCAACCGACCACGTCGAAGACGCCCTCGCCGATTCCGTAGGATCCGGAGCCTGGGGCAAGGGAGAAATAGTCCTGGAGCTCGGGCTGCAACTGACGGAACTGGCTGCCCAGGGCCAACTCGTAGATGGGTGTGCTCATGTGCTTTCCTCGGATTCCGGGTTGTTGATATCTGGACTCGGCGCGTTGCAAGGCTACAAGCGGCCCGCTGCCTTCAGTCGAATGTACGCATCCGCCAGGAGCGGCGGCAGTTCCAACGGCTCGGCGTCGACTACCTCCGCGCCAAGCTGGCGCAATTGGGCGCTGACGGCCTCACGGTCCAGCAGGGCACGTTCGGCCGCCGAGGCACGGAAGACCTGGCTCGCCGTCGTGCGTTCTTCCTTCATTCGGCCCAGCAAAGGGTCCCGGACCGATCCGAGCAGAACCACGTGCTGCCGGACGAGTTGCGCCACCAGGGGAATGAGTCCTTCCTCGGGGGCGCCGCTGTCGAGCGAGGTCAACAGGACCACGAGGGAACGGTGCGCGGAAATGGCCCTTACCTGGGCCGGGACCTGGGCCCAGTCCATCTCGATGAGTTCCGCCTCAAGGGGAGCCATGGCCTGGACCAAGGAGCCGAGGAGATTGCCTTTTGCTGCTGAATCGACGCGCCCGCGGACGCGCCTGTCGAAGGCGAAGAAGTCCACGCGGTCTCCGCCTCGCTCAGCCAGCACTGCCAGCAGGAGAGCGGCCTCCATCCCGGTGTCCAGGCGGGGCTCGTCGTCGATTCGGGCTGCCGCCGTGCGCGAGGTGTCGAGCATGATCACGACGCGGCGGTCCCGTTCGGGGCGCCAGGTCCGGACGACGACGGCGGTGCGCCGGGCGGTCGCCCGCCAGTCGATCGAGCGCACATCGTCGCCCCGCACGTAATCGCGGAGTGAATCGAACTCCGTGCCGGCCCCGCGGATCTGCACGGCCGCTCTGCCGTCGAGTTCCCGCAGTTTCCGCAGCTTGGACGGCAAATGCCGCTTGGAGCGGAACGGCGGCAGGACGCGAAGACGGCCGGGGAGGGAAACAGTACGTTGCCTGGCAGCCAGGCCAAGCGGGCCAAAGGAACGAAGCGTAACGTGCGGTGCCGTCAGGTCGCCGCGCCGAGTGGGCCTCAGCCGTACCGACATCCGCCGCCGCTCACCAGCCGGGATCTCGATGCGTTGGACGGGGGCGACGGTCCCCGCGGAGGGCTGCCAGGCGTCACGCACCATTCCGCGGAAGGTCCGCCGATTGCCGTTTTCCAGCGTCAGAGCGGATTCCGTTTCCGCGTGCAGGGTGACATTCCCGGGATCCTTCCGCTGCAGGGCGATCTTGGCTGGCGACGCGGCCAGCAGGAGGTCGGACACCACCAGGGCCAGCAGCATGGCGGAGGTGAGGAGGACCGTGCCCCAGGCGGGAAACAGCAGCAACGGGGCCATTGCGGCGAAAACCAGCAGCACGAAGCGGCCTGTGATCGCCATTCAGGGCCGCCCGAAATTGAGAGTCACGAGCTGCGGCCAATCAGCGCGGCACGGGAACAGAGGCCAGGATGCTGCCAAGGACATCATCGACGTTCACACCGTCCATTTGGGCTTCGGGTCGAAGACCCACACGGTGCCTCAAACACGGCAGGGAGAGTGCTTTGACGTCGTCGGGGGTGACGAAGTTGCGTCCGGACAACCATGCCCAGGCACGCGAGGTGTTCAGCAACGCAGTGGCGCCCCGCGGGGAGACTCCCAGCTGGAATGACGGCGCCGCCCGCGTCGCCCGCACGACGTCCACGATGTAGCCGAGAATCTCGGGGGCCACTGTCACTCCGGCCACCGCGTCTTGGGCATTCTGGAGTTCGGCGAGGCCCGCTACCGGCCGGACTCCCGCAGCCAGCAAGTTCCGCGGATCAAAACCTTCCGAATGCCTGCGGACCACTTCGATCTCCTCGGCACGTCCGGGCAGCGGCATGGAGAGCTTGAGCAGGAAGCGGTCCAGCTGCGCCTCGGGCAGGGGATAGGTGCCCTCATATTCGACGGGGTTCTGCGTGGCGGCAACAATGAACGGCGATGGCAAGGGCCGGGAGACTCCGTCCACCGATACCTGGCGCTCCTCCATGGCTTCCAGCAACGACGCCTGGGTCTTGGGCGGCGTTCGGTTGATTTCGTCCGCCAGCATGATGTTGGTGAACACCGGTCCTTCGCGGAAGGTGAATTCCGAGGTGTGCGAGTCGTAGACCAGCGAGCCGGTGACGTCACCCGGCATGAGGTCCGGAGTGAACTGGACGCGCTTCGTATCCAGGCTCAACGCAGTGGACAAGGCCCGTACCAGCAGGGTTTTGGCGACGCCCGGAACACCCTCAAGCAGTACGTGGCCCCCGCAGAGCAGCGCGATGAGCATGCCAGTCACCGTTGCATCCTGTCCGACGACGGCCTTGCCCACTTCGTGACGGACGTCGAGCAAGGCTTTGCGGGCAGGGTCGGACCGCGTAGCTCCTGGCGCTGGCTGCCCCGGCGACGCCGGTCCTCCCGCGTAGCCATAGCCGCCGTCGGTGTAGCTGTCTGCTTGATTGCTCATTGGCTGATTGCTCTGGGCTTGATTGCTCTGGGCTTGATTGGTCATGGGGCTATTGCCTCCTGCTCGAGTTTTTCGATGCTTTGTGCCCATTGGACAAGTTCTGGCTCGGTGCGTGGCCGGTGGTCCAGCAGTAGCATCCGCAGCTCCTGTGCCGGCCGGTTGATCTTTCGGGACGCGGCATCGAAGACGGCATCTGCGCCGGCCTCGGGGCCGAGCCGGAAATGCTTGGCGAGCCTGGTCAAAGTGCCGGCCCGGAGATTGTCGGCCGCCCGGCCGACAGCGCGGGAATCCTGGTAGAGACGGGCGCGGCCTTCGGCGGTCTCAACAGCCTTGACCACTACTGGCAGCGGCTCGAACACCAGTGGCCCAAGCCGCCTGCCCCGCCACAGCACAGCGAGCAACGCGACCACCGCCAACCACAATCCCAGGAAGCCGACCCACGGTGGCGCCAATTCATCCAGCGTGGGCGGTGTGCCATCATTCGGTACGTCACCGAGGCCCGGGAGATACCAGACGAGATCCGATGTTGGCCCGAGGGTCCGGAGGGTCAATGCTGCGTTGCCCTCCACCTGCAGGAGATCGTTGCTGAGAAGGGCTGTGCTGCCGAGAACCACCAGCCGACCGTCCGCGCTCGCCGCGTACATGCCGCCGTCGTTGCTGCTAGGCCGGTAGCAGGTAGCCTCGGCTCCTGCGTAAAGGAATGCGTCCTTGCCGGAGACACGCCCTGCAACAAGTGGATCCGCTTGCCCGCACCCTGGTTCCAAGGTCGACGTCCCGTTGGGAACGACTCCGGCGTTATGGATGTCGCGGCCCAGCCCGGTCAGGGTTCGGAGGCCGGGAGCCACGACCACGACGCGCGTGGCCGATTGCTGCAGCCTGTGCAACTGGGCGGAATCGAGATATCCATTGCGGTCATACAACAAGACGGTGGCGCGTGGCTTCCCGGCCAGCAACGAGGTTGTCGTCGCGAAGGAATCGGACTCCGTGACCGCGACTCCGTGCCGCCGCAGGATTTCGGCCGCGGCCATGCCGCCATCCGGAGCGGCATTGCGGGCAGACAGGGGTGCCGTGTCCGAGTTCGCGGGGGACTGGGCCATGGTGACAGAGCCGAGTACCACCACGATGGCCCCGATGATGATCCAGGCCATGTGGCGGTGCAACCAGCCCGGCAACTGCGCGGACCATCGGACTGTTTGAGTGTCCGCTGTCACCGCGGCACCGCCAAACCGCTGGCGGACTGCCCTGCGAAATCAGGTCTCATGGCCAATAGTTCGTTGTCCAATACGAGCACGGCAGCATGGTCGGAAGCGGTGGCGGTGGCCCTCCCGTATTTCACGCCATCAAAAATCCTGGCCGCATCCTCAAGCCGCGAACTGGCTGCCCCGAACGCGCGCCCCAATTGGGCAGCCGCCTCGTCCGCCGTCCGGCCAGCCTGGGTATCAATGACTGCCCGGTCCTCCGCAGAGCGAACCACAGCGCGGAACTGTTCGACGACGGCGGTTTGCCAGTCCTCACGCCTTGCCGCGGCAGATGCCCGCGCGCGGAACGCGTCGGCATCAACTGTCGGCTCGCCGTCGAAAACCTTCGCCGACGTCTTCTTCCGTGCGTTGAGCCTCGGCCTGACAACTATCACCGCAACCACAATGAGGACCACGGCCAGGGCACCGATCAGCGGCACGCCGATATTTGCTCCGCCGATGGAATCGCCGTTCAGCGAGCGGAGCCAGTCGACAAACTGATTCCACATCTCATCGAGCCAACTGGGTTTGGCCGATGCGTACTGCGGCTTGGACAGTTCCTCGGCCGCCCACCGCTGGGCCTCGCCGCGATCGGGATCGACGGGAGGCTCGGAGGCGGCGAAAAGAAAGGCGAAGGGCGCCGATGCCGGGATCATCCTCTGGGGAAACCCTGAGCGGTGTTCGGCGGCCATGGTTGCGCACCGGCTTGACGTGCCCGGCGGCGGCCCGGAACGCCGTCGGGATCTTCCCCGGTCTCCAGAAGGCGGAGGAGCTCCACGTCCAGTCCGTCGCGCCGCATCCTCAGGTCCATGTAGATGAGGGCTGCCACGGAGGTTTGGAAGGCGAAGCCGACTGCACTGACGAGGACCCCTACCACCAGCGAAACCACCGCCAGGGCAATCGCCGTCGTCGTCACTTGCGAGGCGCCCGCATGGGGTGCGAACACAGAGGTTATTCCGCCGGCGGCCAGGCCCAGGGGGATCTGGATGACCTGTCCGATGACACCTATTATGAATGACACAAAAAGCGTGATTCCGAAGATCCGCCACCAATTCCGGCTCGTCAGGGTCCACGAGCGTCGAAGGCCGGCGAAGAGGCCGAGCTCTTCTATGGTGATGGCGGCCGGTGCCACCAACAGTTTCGTGTAAATCCAGGCATATACGACAAAGCCACCGAGTCCCAGCGGGAAAAGCAAAAGCAACCCGGCCGGTCCCAACCCGGTCAGAATGAGGGCAGCCAGCAGGAACAGGACCACAAAGAAGAGCAAAGATCCGGCAATGAGGAGGAAGGCAAATCCTACAAGGGGCCAGAGACGCGAGCGTGCCAGGGACCACATCTGCTTGAACCCGGTGGGCCGGTTCAACGCGGACCTGGCGACGGGGATGGCCATGACGCCCTGCAGGATGGATGCGAGAGCCAGGGCGAGCAACGTAATTCCCATAATCCCGGCAAGGGCGCCAAACACCGGGCCAAGATACCGGGTCGCCTCGGCTTGGCTCGCGAACCTTCCTCCGGCAGGAAGGTTCGCGAGCATGCCCAGTGCGGCCACCTCGCTCAATGCGCCGGTGATGGCCTGGACAATGAGGGCGGACCCGAACATGGTTTTGGCGTTCCGGCGGATGGTCTGGAAGGCGCCGTCCATGATTTCACCGAAGAAGAGCGGCCGGAGCGGCACGATTCCGGGTTTCGGGGGAGCCGCGTAGCGGGGCTGCCCATACGGCGGCGGACCGCCTGCCTGCCAGCTCGGATCGACCGGCGCGCCCCACGATTGCCCCGGATACTGTGGAGCGCCCCATTGCGGCGGGCTGCCCCATGGCGGCTGGGCGCCGGGTTGCGGTGCGCCCCATTGTGGCTGGGCGCCCCATGGTGGCCGCGGTCCTTGTTCGGGCCGGTAACCCGGATCGGGTTGTGACACGTTTTCCTCCCCAAAAGATGCGTCCGCGGCAATGCACGGACCCCGAAAGGGGCCGTTCGCACCAGCCTATAGTTCCGCCGTCGTGCCTCATAGCCCATTTGCTTGCCGGCTGCAGCGCGCCATGCCGTGATTGGGCTCAACGGGACAAAGGCTTGGGGATAAGGGAATATATAACTATGAAGGCACGCATCCTGGTAGTAGACGACGACGAAGCGCTGGCCGAAATGATCGGCATCGTGCTGCGGAACGACGGCTTCGACCCGGTTTTTTGCGCGGACGGCGGGCAAGCGCTGGAGGTCTTCCGGTCCTCAAAGCCAGATCTGGTGTTGCTTGACGTGATGCTGCCCGGATCGGACGGCATCGAAGTGTGCCGCCAGATCCGCGGGGAGTCTGACGTCCCCATCGTCATGCTCACCGCCAAATCCGATACCTCCGACGTCGTACGCGGCCTTGAATCCGGTGCTGACGACTACGTGCCCAAGCCGTTCAAGCCGGCCGAGCTCGTTGCGCGGGTCCGCGCCCGGCTGCGGCCGGGAGACCAGAAGGCGCCCGAGACCCTACGGATCGCCGACGTCACCATCGACGTGGCGGGCCACTTGGTGACCCGTGGCGGCGAGCGGATTTCATTGACGCCCCTGGAATTCGATCTCTTGGTCGCGCTGGCGCGAAAGCCTTGGCAGGTCTTCACCCGTGAACTGCTCCTTGAGCAGGTATGGGGCTACCGCCACGCTGCCGACACCCGACTGGTCAATGTCCATGTCCAGCGACTGCGGTCCAAGATCGAGCGTGACCCGGAAGCTCCTGAAGTTGTGTTGACGGTTCGTGGTGTCGGATATAAAGCAGGCGCCTGAGTCTTCCACCGGCGAGCCCGGCACTGACCAAGAGGCCCCGGCGGCCAAGGTCAAACATCCCGTTTCAGGACATCCTGTCCCGGAACACACGGACGCCCGGGCACTGAACCTCCCGTGGATCCTGGAGCGCGCCCGCATCTGGACCCGCCGCGCCCTGATCCTCGCACTGCGTGTCTCCCGCCTCGTAGTGACCGGACTTCGCCACATCCGGCCGGGTATCCGCTACTTGTGGCGCGCACTGCTGCGCCGCTGGCGCCGCTCGCTCGAATTCAGGACCGTCGCGGTGACGATCGTGCTGTCGATGGTGTCGTTTGCGGTGGTCGGCGCGTACCTCTCGAACCAAATAGCGAACAACCTGTTCCAGGAGCGTTTGAAACAAGCCGAATCCGAGAGCCGCTACTACGTCAAGCAAGTCCAGGACACCTTCGACGGTTCACAGGCCAACGACCAGTCAAGCGTCATCACCCTCGTCTACGACACGCTCAAAGCGGTGGAGGGCAACGGCTCGGTCATCCAGCGGCGATACGTCTTCGAAGCGATGCCCGAACAAACCAAGCCGCGCAACCGCTGGGTGGAATCGCGGGCCTCGGATCAGTTGACGGTCCGCGTCATCCCTCCGGCACTCCGCAAGTCGGTGCAGGAATCGGGCAAGGACCAGTACTGGGCTTCCACTGAGTTCCCCGTCGGCAACCAGGACCACCCTGGCATCGCCGTCGGAAACAAGGTCACGTTCAACGGCACGGTCTACGAGCTCTATCTCCTCTATGACCTTGATACCGCCCAACAAACCCTGGACGAAATCCAGAACGTGCTCTGGGCGGGCGGTGCCGCACTCATCCTGATGATCGGCGGTATCGCCTGGTATGTGACCAGGAACGTCGTGAGTCCGGTGAGCCACGCCGCCGTCGTCTCCGAAAAGCTGGCCGCAGGCCAGTTGCAGGAGCGGATGGTGGTCAAGGGCGAAGACGAGGTGGCCAGGCTGGGCGCCTCCTTCAACCACATGGCCGCGAGCCTGCAGGAACAGATTACCCAGCTCGCCACGTTGTCCCAGATGCAGCAGCGGTTCGTCTCCGATGTGTCCCATGAACTGCGGACACCGCTCACCACCGTTCGGATGGCAGCCGAAGTGTTGTTCGATGCCCGCGATGACTTCGACCCCATCAACAAGCGTTCCGCCGAACTGCTTTACAACCAGGTGGAACGCTTCCAGTCGTTGCTTTCGGACCTGCTGGAGATTTCGCGCTTCGACGCCGGGGCCGCCGTGTTGGACTCCGAACCTACGGACATCTTCCAGGTGGTTTCGCATGTCATCGACGGTGCCTCGCCCGTTGCCGCGGAGTATGGCTCCGAAGTGCGCCTTGCGTCACGGCACAAGCGCATCATCGTGGAAATGGACGCCCGCAGGATCGACCGCATCCTGCGGAACCTACTGCTCAACGCCGTCGAACACGGCGAGGGGAAACCTGTCCACGTTTCCGTTGCTGCCAACCAGGAGGCAGTCGCCATCTCGGTGCGTGACTTCGGCATAGGGATGACCGCGGCAGAAACCGCGCGGGTCTTTGATCGTTTCTGGCGCGCCGATCCCGCCCGTGCGCGGACCACGGGCGGCAGCGGACTGGGACTTTCCATTGCCGCGGAGGACACCAAGCTCCACAACGGTTGGTTGCAGGCCTGGGGGCGCAAGGGATCCGGTTCCAACTTCCGGCTGACACTGCCTCTCAAGAAGGGAGGCACCATCGTGAAGTCACCTTTGCAGCTTGAACCTGCCGAGATCCATCTACCGGGCGCCGCTCCTGAGCGCCAGATGCTCGTTCTGGATGCGGGCGAGCCGCAACTCGAGCGCGATTCAGCTGACGACCCGAGGGCTGAAGGCGCTCCGGCACTGCCGCCTGCTCTGCCTCCGGCACTGCCTCCGGCGGGCGACGACGAAGCCGACAAAACCCAAGGGGGGACGGCACCTTGAGTTCCCGACGCTCGTACCTGTTAAGGGCCCTGATCGCCGTTCTTGCGGTCCTCATGGTGGTCCTGAGTTCCTGTGCCCAGATCCCGCGGTCCGGCCCGGTGGGAAAGAGCAAGGACGAAAGCGCGGGCAACCCTAACGCTCCAGTCTTCTTCCCTCCGCCGCCCCACTCCGGGGCCACCCCGGAGTCGATCATCGAAGACTTCTATGGTGCAGGCAGCGGTTACGAAGGCGACTACGCCGTGGCCCGGCAGTACCTCACGCAGGCGCTGTCCGTCAGCTGGAAGTCCGACAAACGCACGCTCGTTTTCCGGAAGGCGACCGTCGTCAAGACCGGTGTGGAAAACGAGTTCAAGTACCAGCTGGACCTTGCCTACTCGGTGGACGCCGACGGCGTTGCGACACAGTTCCCGGAAGGAACCACCGAGACAATTCCGGTGACCCTGGAACAAGTTGACGGCGAATGGCGGATCTCGGCGGTCCCGGATGGCACCGCGATCCCGGAAGAGACGTTCAAAGTCATCTACGCGGCCCAGCCCATCTATTTCTACGACCCCTCGTTCACGTATGCGGTTCCGGATGTCCGGTGGTTCATCAAGAAGAACACTGTCAAGGCGATGACCAGCGCGTTGCTTGACGGTCCTGCGCCGTACCTCCAGGGTGCGGTCGTCAGCGCTTTTCCTTCCGGCATGAAGTTGGCCCGGGAGTCGGTGCCGGTAGTGTCGGGAGCAGCCCAAGTGGACCTTTCCGCGAAGGAGCTCGTGGATGCTTCTGCCGAGGACCGGCAGCGCATGCAAAACCAGCTGACCCTGACCTTCCGAAGCCAGCCGGACGTGGTGAACGTCCAGTTGCGGGCTGACCAGGATCTTGTCCGGGTGGAGGACAATGGTTCGGTCCTGCCGCCCGTGCTTGAGAAGAATGCTCCTGCGCGCCAAATCGCCGTCAGCAACGAAGAACTCGTGCGCTACGAGAACAACAGGGTCTCGGCCCTCCCGGACATGCAGCCGGTGGCCGGACTGAACCCGAGCAATCCGGCGGAGTCCCCGACATCCCAGGCGGTGGCCTTCCTCAACGGGGCCGGAACCACCTTGTATTCGATGATTCCCGGCCAACCCGCCCGCCAACTGACAACCCGGACCACGCTGAGCCATCCCTCCTTCAGCCCGCAGGACTGGGTCTGGACGGCGGGTCCGGGAGCCAACGGTGCCACCGAGGTCGCGGCGTTCAAGCCGTCCAACGTTCCCCAAGGCCAGCCCGTCCCCACCGTGACGATGACGCCGCCATGGTTGGCAGGACGTGTGGTGAGGGACTTCCGGATATCCCGTGAAGGGACGCGCGCGCTGGTGATTTCCGAGATGAACGGCAAGTCATCGGTGCAGGTGACCGGTATTGTCCGCAATCCTGACGGGACCCCCAAGGATCTGACCGCACCGATAACCTTGTTCGCTTCCGCTCCTGTTGATCAAGGGGTCTGGGTCAATTCCACGACAGTCGCGGTGATGAAAGCCTCGTCGACCGAGAACGTGGTTCCCGAGCTGTTGTCCTTGACCTCAAGCCAGCCGCAGCTGTTGCCTGCGTGGCCGAACCTGACGACTATCAGCGCGGGCAATGGGCCGGAGCAGATTTTCGGACAGTCGGGCGCAGGCGTGTTCCAACGAGTGGGCAACGGCTGGGAATTGCAACTCAAGGGCCCGGTGGACCCCTCCTTCCCGGGCTAGTCCCCACCGCCTCCCTAACCTCGCTTCGCTCGGCCAGGGAACCCTGGCGGCGTGGGCCCAAGTTCCGACAACGTCGCCACTTGTTCTCCACATAGCGCGGTTGGGGAGTGTTGGTCACGGGCGAGGAGCCGGATGCTTGGAGCATGGGTACTGAGAGCCGTCGCCGGGTGCGTGACCCTGACCTCACTGTCCTCCCCTGTGACGGCGCGCGCCATCGGGGAGTCCATCCTGCCCGACTGGCGAGGCTCGCGCAGGTCGCTGGCGAAGCCTTCGTCGAGTTGCTGGCCGTTTTGGCCCCGGTGGAATGTGTCTGCTGTGGTTCCGAGGATTCGGCGCTCTGCGGCACTTGTGCACGGCGCCTACGCCTGCTGTGCACCCGTCCATTCCGTGCTGAAGGACAGGCGCCAGCCTTGCTCACGGTGCACGGGGACGTGATACTGCCCGTTGTTGCGGGAGGACACTATCGGGACGAGCTGGCCCAGGCCTTGCTTTCTTTCAAGCACCTAGGCCAGGGACGGCTGGCCTCGGTGCTCGCGCCTGCACTGGGCAAGGCCATTCGGTCTGCCGTAGGAGACAGGGCCGACATCTGCCTCGTACCAGTTCCCAGCAGCAACGCGGCCTTCCGGCGCCGCGGCTTCAGTCCGGTCCATCTCTTGCTCGGCCGCCTGCGGTGCTTGAACGCCTTGCCTGGTCTGCACGTGGCGGATGCGTTGAAGAAGGCGCCCGGGTTTGGAATCCGAAGCTCTGGAAACCGGGGTGCGGGAAACGGGCAAAAGGGCTTGGGCCGCGGAGAGCGTGCGCGCCGTGTCCGCGACTCCATGACCGTCCGCCTCTTACGCAAAGGGTCTTTGGAGGGTAAGCCATGCGTCATCGTCGACGACGTCCTCACTACGGGTGCAACCCTCGCCGAAGCCGCCCGGGCTATAGCGGCGGCCGGAGGCGTGGTGTGTGGGGCGGTGGTCCTTGCAGCCACCCGGCCGCCGGCCGGTAGCGATCTTCCTACGGACGGGCTGGACGCGGCCACCAGCACCGACTCAAACAAAAAATAAGTGACGAAAGGATGAATTACCAGTGGCGATGAACTAACGTCGGTTATGGGTACCAAGAACAGATGTACCTGTCGATAGCGGCTCGGAAAGGGGCTCGACTGTCCGTCAGACCAGCCCCGAGAAGCGCCGTTATCGTGTCACCTGAGTTGTTTGGAGGGCACCATGGAGTTCATGATCAGCGGCCGTAATCTGACCGTTTCGGATCGCTTCCGCGAGTATGCCGGCGAGAAGATATCAAAGATTGAATCGCTTGGGGATAAGGTCCAGAGGGTTGACGCAAAGGTTTCAAAGGAAACCAACCCGCGCCAGACACCGGGCCAGCTCACGGTGGAAGTGACAGTTCTGGGCCGGGGCCCTGTGATCCGGGCCGAAGCGAGCGCCGCTGACAAGTTTGCCGCCTTTGATCTCGCCTATAGCAAGCTGCTGGAGAGACTCCGCAGGGCCAAGGACCGCAAGAAGGTCCACCACGGCCGCCACACCCCCAAAGCCGTTCGTGAGGCTACTGCGACGCTTGAGCCGGCCAGCGCGAGCGAACCCATTTACGTAGAGGCCAGCAACCACCAGGAGCCAACGACGCCACCGGTGGAGACCTCGCCCTACGACGTCGACAACGACATTCCGGCCGGTGATTCCCCGGTCCTGATTCGTCGCAAGGTTTTCCCCGCCGCTTCGCTCACCCTTGATGACGCGGTGGACAACATGGAATTGGTGGGCCACAATTTCTACCTGTTCGTGGACAAGGAAACCAACACGCCGTCGGTCGTCTACCGCCGCCGTGGCTGGACATATGGAGTAATCACTCTCGACTCCACATGCGAACCAGGAGACGAACCCGTGGAGGAAAAGATCCACGCTTACCGTTCGAATGACCAGGCAGCCACAGCCTAGGCCGCATTCGTATTTCCCATGAAAGGACTGGCATGGCCGCTTCGCTGAGCCTGTTGCAGGCACGGCGGATTGCATTGGCAGCCCAAGGACTGGACAAGGAACGGCCCACCGGCCCCGTGACTTCACGGACGGTGGGCCGTACCTTTGCCCGCCTCCACGTGGTGCAGATCGACTCCGTCAATGTCCTCTCACGCAGTCATTACCTTCCATTCTTCTCAAGGCTCGGCAACTACGACCGAACCATCCTTCATGCGATGGCCGGGAGAAGCCCGCGGCGCATGATGGAGTACTGGGCGCACGAGGCGAGCTTCATCCGCCCGGAACACTTCCAGGATCTGTTGCTGTGGCAAAACCGTGCATGGGTAGGCGCGGCCCACTTGGAAAGCGGAATCCGGGAGGACATGGCCAACCGGATCCTTGGCGCGCTCGCCACCGGGCGCCCCATGACTGCCGCTCAATTGACCGCGCATCTGGGGCACCAGGAAGACCGGCAGCACGATAACTGGGGCTGGAATTGGAACCTGGTCAAAAGGGTTTTGGAGCATTTGTTTGAAGAAGGGCTCGTGACGGCCGCGTCGAGGACAGAGCAATTCGAGCGCCTGTACACGCTGACATCGCGGGTTCTGCCGCCGGGACTGGCTGCCGTCGTCGCTCGCCGAGGTGCGCTCCCGGACGGTGCCTCCGATCTGCCGACGGCGGCCATGGACAGGCTAATCGACGCCGCAGCCCAGGCCCATGGCATCGGAACAATCCGTTGCTTCGCCGATTACTTCCGGACTCCAGTGAAGGCCGCTGCGGCATCGATCGACAGGCTTGTTGCCGCCGGGCGCCTGGAGCCGGTCATGGTGCGCGGATGGGACCGGGCTTTGTACCGGCATGTGGACGCCCGGCTTCCCCGGTCCGCCACGGGCCGCGCGCTGCTCAGCCCGTTTGATTCACTGGTCTTTGAGCGTAGAAGGCTCGAAGAGTTGTTCGGCTTCCATTACCGGATCGAAATCTACACGCCCGCGGAGAAACGCAAGTTCGGCTACTACGTGCTGCCTTTCCTCCTCCGGGACGCTGTGGTCGCGCGCGTGGATCTCAAGGCCGACCGCTCGGCCAAACAGCTTCTGGTGCGTGCCGCCCACGCGGAGCCGGACGCCCCGGCGGACACCGCCGTCGAACTTTCTGCTGAGCTGCGGCTTATGGCTGAGTGGCTGGGGCTCGACGACGTCGTCGTGTCACCTATGGGCGATCTCTCGTCAGCGCTTGCCTCGGCAGTGGCCCGCGGCTGAGGTCCAGGGGTCTCCGGCAGCGGCCTGCGGGCGACTGCGCTCCGCTCTCAGGGAAACGGGGCCGCGGGGCGTTGGTCTCTCCCGTAGACTGAAACCGCCAGAATTCGGCAGCTTGAGACTGGGAGCAACTTTACGTGGCATCACTTATCGAAAAACTTCTCCGCACGGGTGACAAAAAAACCCTGAGGCAACTGCGGACCTATGCCGATTCCATCAACGCCCTCGAAGACTCCTTCAAGACCTTCTCCGACGCCGAATTGCGCGAGGAGACGGACAGGCTGCGTGCCCGTCACGAGGACGGCGAGAAGCTGGACGATCTTTTGCCGGAGGCGTTCGCAGCCGTGCGTGAAGCTTCCTCCCGCACCCTCGGGATGCGCCACTTCGATGTGCAGCTCATGGGTGGGGCCGCTCTTCACCTCGGCAATATCGCCGAAATGAAGACCGGTGAAGGAAAGACCCTGGTGGCCACCGCTCCGGCCTTCCTCAATGCCCTGACCGGCAAGGGCGTGCATGTCGTTACAGTCAACGACTACCTCGCCGAATACCAGTCCGAGCTCATGGGCCGTGTGTATCGCTTCCTTGGCCTGAGCAGCGGTTGCATCCTGTCCAACCAGGATCCCGAAGTGCGCCGCCAGATGTACGCGGCGGACATCACCTATGGCACCAACAACGAATTCGGCTTCGATTACTTGCGCGACAACATGGCGTGGGACAAATCTGAGCTCGTGCAGCGCGGCCACAACTACGCGATTGTCGACGAAGTGGACTCCATCCTCATCGACGAAGCCCGTACCCCGCTCATTATTTCCGGTCCGGCCCAGGGCGACACCAACCGCTGGTACAGCGAGTTCGCCAAGGTTGTGCAGCGTCTCCAGACTGAAATCGACTACGAGGTCGACGAAAAGAAGCGCACTGTCGGTGTTCTCGAAGCCGGTATCGAGAAGGTCGAGGACTACCTCGGCATCCAGAACCTCTACGAATCCGCCAACACCCCGCTCATCGGTTTCCTGAACAACGCCATCAAGGCCAAAGAGCTCTTCAAGCGGGACAAGGACTACGTCATCCTGGATGGCGAGGTCCTCATTGTCGACGAACACACCGGCCGTATCCTTGCCGGACGGCGTTACAACGAAGGCATGCACCAGGCGATCGAGGCCAAGGAAAACGTCGAGATCAAGGCTGAGAACCAGACTCTCGCCACAGTGACCCTGCAGAACTACTTCCGCATGTACTCCAAGCTCTCGGGCATGACCGGTACCGCCGAAACTGAAGCAGCTGAGTTCATGAGCACCTACAAGCTGGGGGTGGTGCCCATTCCCACCAACCGGGACATGCAGCGCATCGACCAGTCGGACCTTGTGTACAAGAACGAAATCGTGAAGTTCGAAGCCGTCGTGAAAGACATCGCGGAACGGCACGAAAAAGGGCAACCCGTGCTCGTCGGCACCACCAGCGTGGAAAAGAGTGAATACCTTGCCAAGCTGCTTGCGAAGGAAGGCATCCGGCACGAGGTTCTGAACGCGAAGAACCACGCACGGGAGGCCGCCATTGTCGCGCAAGCGGGACGCAAGGGCGCTGTCACGGTCGCTACCAACATGGCCGGCCGCGGTACTGACATCATGCTGGGCGGAAACGCCGAGTTCACGGCCATCGCCGAGCTGGCGAAGCGGGGCCTGGATCCTGAAGAAAACTCGGAGGAGTACGAGGCCGCGTGGCCGGAAGCGCTCGAAGCAGCCAAGCAGGCAGTCAAGGACGAGCATGAGGAAGTGCTTGAACTTGGCGGGCTGTATGTACTGGGCACGGAACGCCACGAATCCCGTCGAATCGACAACCAGCTCCGTGGCCGCTCGGGCCGCCAGGGTGACCCGGGCGAGTCCCGCTTCTACCTCTCGCTGACCGATGACCTCATGAGGCTCTTCAATTCCGGCGCCGCCGAGCGCCTGATGAACAGCTCCGTACCGGACGACATTGCCCTCGAATCCAAGCTTGTGTCCCGTGCGATCGCTTCGGCACAGGGCCAGGTCGAAGGGCGGAACGCCGAGCAGCGCAAGAACGTCCTCAAATACGACGACGTCCTGAACCGCCAGCGTGAAGCCATCTATGGCGACCGCCGCAGGATCCTTGAAGGCGACGATCTGCACGAAAAGGTCCAGTTCTTCCTCGAAGACACCATCAACGCCCTGATCGACGCAGCGACGGCGGAGGGAACCGGCGATGATTGGGACTTCCACCAACTGTGGACCAACCTGAAGACGCTGTACCCGGTAACCGTCACGGCCCAGGACATCATTGACGAAGCCGGCGGCAAGGCCCGAGTGTCCGTTGAGTTCCTCAAAAACGAGATCCTTTCGGACGCGCAACTCGTATACAAAGAGCGGGAAGAAGCCATTGGCGCCGAGAACATGCGCGAGCTTGAACGGAGGGTTGTCCTCTCGGTCCTCGGACGCAAGTGGCAGGAACATCTCTATGAGATGGACTACCTCAAGGAAGGCATTGGCCTGCGCGCCATGGCCCAAAGGGATCCGCTGGTCGAGTACCAGCGTGAAGGATTCACCATGTTCCAGAGCATGATGGAGGCCATCCGCGAGGAGAGCGTTGGCTTCCTCTTCAACCTGGAAGTGGAAGTAACGCCCGCCGAAGACGTGGTGGTGGTGGACGGCAGCCCTGAAGGCGGTCACGTGGAACACCACGATCCACAGATCCGCGCGGCCGGGCTCGAAGCCCCGGAAAAGCCTGTTCAGCTGCAGTACACGGCGCCGGGTGAAGACGGAGCGAGCCAGACCCGCGTTGAGGGTAGGGCCTCGGGTCGCTCAGGCAACCCCGCCAAGGCTGCCGCCGATGACAGGCAGCGCGGATCCAACAAGAAGAAGCGCCGCTGACATCTCGATTGCCTGACGCATGTAGCTGACGCCGCAACCGCCGGACGTGTCCAACGAACGGATGCCTGCAGCAAAAACGGAGAGGGACCAGAACACCCGTTCTGGTCCCTTTCCGTTTTGCTGCTTTTGGGCCCCGTCAGCCGATTTCGAGGGCCGTGACTTTCCAAGCGCCGTTGCTCTCTTCCAGCCTCATGGCTACTGCTCGGGAGCGGAGTTCTTCCGAGACAACCAAGCTGGCCTCGTACACTCCGTCGTTTACAGCGCAGACACGCACGGAGCGGACCATCGGACTTCGGTGAACGCGGGGTTGCCCGCTTTGGGAGTTGGCAGCATGGGCTCGCGTCAGTGCTGCCCGGTGTTGCAGCGC
This sequence comes from Arthrobacter sp. FW306-2-2C-D06B, assembly GCF_021789175.1. NCBI lineage: Bacteria > Bacillati > Actinomycetota > Actinomycetes > Micrococcales > Micrococcaceae > Arthrobacter > Arthrobacter sp. FW306-2-2C-D06B. The sequence continues at coordinate 3,155,162 of NZ_CP084560.1, read as the reverse complement.
GCCGAGGCATCCGGGGTCCAGGGTCCGTGAGAGCTGTTGCACCGGCCGGGTACCGGCAAGGACTTCGACCGCGGCTTGGGCGATGCTGCGGGCCAGTGCGCGGATTTCGCCGTCGAGGCTGCGGATCTGGGCCGCTTTGCGGGCAGAAGAGGGCCCCCTTCCGGATGGCCCGTCCGTTCGGGATTTGGCCGGGGGTGACGCCACGATTGAACGGGAGGCAATCGACGAAGTCGCCTGGACGATTGCATTGGGCAGGCTGTGGACGGCTGGTGATGCGCTCATGTGCTTCCTCGGTGACGAATCGCTGGTTGACGGCGGGTGATGGTAGTTCGGATGGTGGCAGCCCGAGTGCTAGTTGGGCGGTGGTTGCAGGATCTGACCCGGGACAAGGAAACCCGGGTCGTTTCCGATCACGTGCCTGTTTGCGGCGTACCACTTCGGCCAGTGGAGGGCGACGTCCACGTCGCTGGCCATAGGCCCCAGCTGCCGGGTAGCAATCGACCACAGTGAATCTCCCCGCTTCACCACCACTTCGCCTTGATTTGGCGACGCCGGCTGTTCCGCGGCGCGCTGCGGCCCGGGACCCAGAAGCCCCGGCTCGGCGACAGGTGCGCGGGGTTGCCAATGGGGGTCGATCTCCGAAGAACTGGACTCAAGCGAGGGCACGACTGGGAGGTGGGGAGAAGGACTGGAGGAGGGTGTCCATTGGGCAGAGATGCCGCCGGAAGGCGTTGAGCCGTTTGCCGGGCTCCACGCTGGTTCAGACTGTGCCGGAGACGCATTCGCTAAGGGGATTCCCACGAGACTCAGGCCCAGAATTGCACCAGCCAGTCTGACCATGAAGGCAGGGCTGAGTTTGGCGGTGGCACTCGCGCAGCGATCCTTTCCCGCTTGCCGGAGAAGCGCGGCCGCCATTGCCAAGAGGAACGTCGCGATCCACCAGGCTCCGATCGCCAGACCGGCGGCAGTTGCGATGACTCCCAGGAGGTCTTCGAACGTGGGTTCCTGGAGTCGTCCTGCTGCGGAGTGCCATCGGTCGACCAAGATCAGTCCAGCGACAGCGAGCAAAAGAGCGAGCACAAGGATGGTCGCCGCCATCGCGACATCGTTCCGAACGGGTTTGTTCGTCTGTTCCATGGGTTCCCCTTACCCAATTGATGCCATTTGATGTCATTTGATGCTGTTTGATAGAGATTTATTTATTTTGACCACAAAGAGTGGGATTTGTCTAGCGGTCTGGCGTCGATGACGAAAGATTGACCATTGAGGGGTGCCCGCTTACGCTGACGCAATGCGTTGGGATGCTCTGTTTGAAGACATGGAGGCACAACTGGCCTCTGAACGATTGCTGGGACTTGAATCCGAAATTTCAGAGCGAGCCCGGGTGGAGCTGGCCGGAATCGAGGTCTCCGACAGGCTACGTGGAGCAATCGGCCAGAAGATCGATGTGACGCTCCGGTCCGGTACGCAGGTGTCCGGGACGCTTAGCCATGTCGGCAGCGAATCGTTGGTCCTCGACGAAGGTCGCCACCAGTGGTTGGTGCCTGTCACGGCTGCATTGGCGTATGAGGGCCTAGGACGGCAAGTGCGGCCAGGTCAATCGAAGGCGTCGCAGCGGCTTGGTTTGGCCAGTGCTCTCCGAATGCTGGCCCGCGACAGGGCAGAGCTGGCGGTTCATCTGCTTGAGTCGGCGCGGGCGGAGCGGACCATGCGGGGCGTCATTGATCGCGTGGGCAAGGATCACTTTGATCTCGCCGTCGTGTTGCCGGGCGAAGTCCGCCGGTCGCGAAACGTCGTGTCTGTGGCGACAATTCCGTTCCAGGCCCTTGCCGCGCTGCGCTCATTGCGGGGCCAGGACTTCTAGCCCGGCCAACCTCCCCGCCGGCGCAGCCTGGGGCGGTGGCAAAGATCAGGAGGACTTGGATTTGGCCTCTTGGATGATCCTGCTCGCCTCGGCGTAGCGTTCCTCGATGTACTGCTCGAGCATCTTCTCTTCGACGCGCCACTGGCCCCTGCCACCCACTTGGATCGCCTTGAGCTCTCCGCTTCGCACGAGCGCGTATGCCTGCGGCGAGTTGATCTGAAGCTGTTCGGCGACATCAGCGAGGGTGAGGAATCGGGGCATGCATCCATTTTGCCACTGTTCGACCCAGTTGCCGGGGTTATCCACAGGTTGACGTAATTTGGGGCATTTAGCTTTCGGAAGGAACGCCCTTCCAGTCAGAATAAAGGCCACCGAACGTCGACGCGGACAAACTATGCAAACGGGGGAGCAAGGATGGGTGTAACTACCGCGGCCGCTGCAGCGCGGCTCAAGAAACCGTCATGGAGGGATCCGCGACTATTGGTGGGGATTCTCCTGGTCTTGGCATCGCTGGCTGGAGTCATCGCCCTCGTTGGAACCGCGGACCGTACCACTCAGGTCTATGCGGCGCGCGAGTCGATTGCCGTGGGCCAGAAGGTCAGCAAGGACGATCTTGCGATCGTCAAAGTCCGGCTCGACGACGTTGAGTCCAGTTACCTGACTCTGGCTGACGGTCTGCCCGAAGGTAAAGTCGCCGTTCAGAGAATTGCCAAGAACCAACTCATCCCGCAGGAGAGCCTGGGGGCCGCCGACTCCCTGGACCGCAAACCGGTGGCGATCGCGATCCAGGAATCACTGCCTTCGCAGGCTGTGGCAGGATCCCGCGTTGACGTCTGGGTAGCACACGCCGACGCCCGGAACGGTTTCGGCACGCCGCAGTTATTGTTGCCGGGTGCCGAGATCGCCCAGGTCACGGAGGGCGCCTCCACCCTCGGAGCGTCCAAGGAGAAAGTGGTTCTGGTCCTGGTGACCGATGAGCAGATGCCGAAACTTCTTGGAGCGCAGGCGAACAAAGCGAAGATTGCCGTGGTTTGGAATCCGGGCGGTGCCGGCAAGTGAGTATCCCGGTTGTCACAGTCGGGCAGTCCCGTGAGGATCTGGTCGGGGGACTCGAGCGGCTCCACGGGCCGGTGACGGTGGTGCGTCGGTGCGGTGAACTCGCAGAACTTCTGGCCGCTTGCCAAAGCGGTCTCGCGCGCGCGGCGGTCATCGCCGAAGGCGCTGAGGAATTGACGGCGTCGCTGGTCGACCGGCTGGCGGCTGTCGGAGTCTCCGTTGTTGCACTGAGCGATGACCCGGAGGAATCGGGCCGTCTGCGGAGCATCGGCGTCGTGACCGCGTCGCTGGATGTAGATTCGGCAACGCTGGCTTCCAGGATTTCCGATGCCGTAGGCCAGCTGCCCGGGCAGGGAAGGCGACGCGCGGAACATCGGGATTCCGGGTTTGCGGACACCGGCGCAGAACTCCGTCCCACCGGCGCGGCGGATGAACCGGAGCGCATGCTGGCAGGCGCCGGCCGGATCATCGCAGTCTGGGGGCCCACCGGGGCACCGGGCAGGACTCTTGTGGCTGTCAACGTTGCCGCGGAACTGGCGGCTGAAGGCAAATCAGTGATCCTTCTCGATGCAGACAGCTACGGGGCCAGTGTCGCAGCATCGCTTGGTTTGCTGGACGAATCCGCCGGACTGGCGCAATCTTGTCGACTGGCGGACCAGGGATTGCTGGATGCTGACTCCCTCAAGCGGATCGCCGCGCCGGTCTTCGCCAAGGCCACGAGTTTCCGGGTTCTTACCGGCATTACCCGCGCGGACCGGTGGCCGGAGCTCCGGGCCGCCGCGCTTTCGTCGGTACTTGAACTCGCCAAGGCGATCGCCGACGTCGTCGTGGTCGATGCAGGTTTCTGCCTCGAAGCGGACGAGGAACTCAGCTTCGACACCATGGCCCCTCGACGCAATGCGGCAACCCTCCGCAGCATCGAACTGGCGGACACCGTTTACGCCGTCGGCGCGGCCGATGCGGTCGGGGTTCCGCGACTCGTACGTGGCCTCGCCGAGCTTGAACGGGCAGTCCCGCATGCGGCTCCCCGCGTGGTATTGAACAAGGTCCGGGCCGCATCGGCTGGCCGCTCACCCGAACGTGAACTCCGCGAGGCATGGGAGCGGTACGGCCCCGGTCATGGCATCGAGGTATTCCTTCCATCCGATCCTGAAGCGTGCGACGCTGCCCTGTTGTCCGGCGCTGTGCTCTTCGAAGCTGCGCCCGAATCTGCATTGCGGCTCGCAATCGCAAAAATGGTCTGTGCACCCGTCCAGCAAAATGGCAAATCCTCTGTCGTTTATTCCAGAGCAAGGCGTCGTCTAAAGCGTTAGGCTCGCCATGTGGGCTGCAAGGACGCAGCATTTGAGATGTGATGGAGGCGTTTGTCGATGTCGTCAGGATCCAGCGTGGAGGATCGTTCTAAACCTGCAGTAGTCCGGGAAGGGTTCTTCGGGGACTACTATGAGCATCTCGCAGAGGAGGACGCGCGCGGATACGCTGCCGAGCAGTTGACCTCGAGGGCGGCGGCACACCGGGAAACGGGGCAGAGCCGCAAGCCGGGCACCGCCAATGTCAGGATTGCCAACGAGGGTGATCGCAGCATCCTGTACATCGTCACGGACGACATGCCATTCCTGGTGGACTCGGTGAACGCCGAACTGGTTCGCCAGAACTGCGCTATCCGGCTTGTCATGCACCCGCTCTTCGTGGTTTCGCGTGATCACGTCACCGGCGATCTGTCCGATATTGCCAGGGTGCCGTCGAATATCGGCATCTCAAGCGGTGACACCGCGGCGATGCCGAATATCGCCCATCTGATCTCGCAAGGTGACAACGTCTCCCACATGGAGTCGTGGATCGCCGTCGAGGTTGACAGAGTGGCCGACGACTTCCAGAAGGAGCTCGTGGACGGAATCCACCGGGTCCTGAACGACGTCCGCGCCGCCGTCGAAGACTGGCCCAAAATGCGCACCAAGGCGCTCGAGCTGGCATCGTCCCTCGACAAGGTGGCCCACCCGGAAGACATCGCGGAGCTCAGGCAAGCGCAGGACCTGCTGCGCTGGCTGGACAACGGCAACTTCACGTTCCTGGGTTACAGGGAATACGACCTCATCACCGAGAACGGTGAAGACGTCCTTGAGTTGCGCGAAGCGAGCGGTTTGGGACTCTTGAGGGCGGGGGACCACCCGCACCAAATCCAGCACCTTACCGACGCCGGACGCCGCAAGGCTCGCGAGAAGCGCGCCTTGGTGATCACCAAAGCCAACTCGCGGTCTACCGTGCACCGCCCCGCGTACCTGGACTACATCGGTGTCAAGAGCTTCGATGTCGCTGGCAACGTCAACGGTGAGCGCCGCTTCATCGGCCTCTTCGCCACGAGCGCGTATACCGGGTCCGTAAGGAACATCCCCATCGTTCGGGAAAAGGTCGACGCCGTGCTCCGCTCGGCCGGTTTCCCGCCGGACTCCCACTCGGGCAAGGACCTCGTCGGTATTCTCGAGACCTACCCTCGTGATGAACTCTTCCAGATCGAGACCGAGGACCTGGCAGCAACGGCTTTGGGCATCCAGCGTCTGCAGGAACGGCGCCGCACGAAGCTTTTCCTGCGCCCGGATATCTACGGCCGGTTCATGTCGGCACTGGTCTACCTGCCCCGTGACCGCTACACCACCAACGTCCGGCAACGAATCGAGCAGGAACTCCGCGAAACTTTCGAAGCCGAGAGCATTGACTACGAGGCCCGGATCACGGAGTCCGCACTCTCAAGGGTGTTCTTCCGTATCCGGCTGCCACGGGAGGCGGAGCTCCGCGACGTCGACGCCGGTGAACTCGAAAAGCGGCTTGTCCGGGCTTCGCGGTCATGGGCCGAAGGAATTGCGGAGGTGCTTCGTGAGAACACCAGCGGTCTGGATGCCGAGCGACTGTCAGCCCTGTGGGCGGATGCGTTTCCCGCCGGCTACCGTGTCGACTACGAAGTCGAGGACGCCCTCAAGGACATTGAGCGTTTCGAGAAGTATGCCGCCACGACTGACCGGGACGCCGTCGCTGTCCAGGCGGTCCCCGGAGTGCATGTCTACCTGCCCAACGGCGCCGGCGAGCTGCTCGAAGAGGATGCCCGAGTCAAGCTCTACCTTTTGGAGCCCAAGAGCCTGAGCCAGATCCTGCCCTACTTCCACAATCTTGGCCTTGAGGTTCTCGATGAGCGGCCTTTCGAGATTGAGACTGCCGACCACCGGGACTTCTTCCTCTATGACCTTGGCCTGAAGTACCCAGCCGGTGTCGATCCCGTGGCTACCGGCCAGCTCTTGGCGGACTCCTTCAGCGCCGCGGTGACCGGTGCGGTGGAATCCGACAGTTTCGACCGTCTCGTGCTCCGGGAAGGTATCCACTGGCGGCAGGTTGTCATGCTCCGCGCCTATGCGAAGTACATGCGCCAGATGGGGAACACCAACTCCTTCGAGTTCATTGCGGACACTCTTCTCGCCAACCCTGAGGTTGCCCGCGGACTGATTGACCTCTTTGGGGCCCGTTTCGATCCTTCTTCGCCTGACAGCGCGCGTCCGGCCCGCCAGGAGGGCGCCCGCGCCACACTGGCCGAAGCAATTGACCAGGTGGCCACGCTCGACGCCGACCGGGTCCTCCGGACTTTCGTCAATCTCATTGAGTCGACGCTGCGCACGAACTACTTCCAAGGCAAGTCGTACGTCAGTTTCAAGCTCGATCCGACCACGATTGACGGACTGCCGTTCCCGCGGCCAAAGTACGAGATCTGGGTCTACTCGCCACGCGTTGAAGGCGTGCACTTGCGCTTCGGCAAGGTGGCTCGTGGCGGCTTGCGGTGGTCGGACCGCCGTGAAGACTTCCGGACCGAGATCCTCGGGCTCGTCAAGGCGCAGACGGTGAAGAACGCTGTGATTGTGCCGACCGGTGCCAAGGGCGGATTCTTCGCGAAGCAACTTCCGGATCCGGCACTTGACCGCGCCGCGTGGATGGCGGAAGGTATCGAAAGCTACAAGACCTTCATCCGCGGCCTGCTCGATCTCACCGACAACCTCGTGACCACTGCCGACGGCGAGAAGATTGTGCCGCCGTCGGACGTTGTTCGTCAGGACGACGACGATTCGTACCTGGTGGTGGCCGCGGACAAGGGCACGGCAACTTTCTCGGACACCGCGAACGGCCTGGCCGCCGAGTATGGATTCTGGCTGGGGGACGCATTCGCTTCCGGTGGCTCGGTAGGATACGACCACAAGGCCATGGCCATTACGGCGCGCGGTGCATGGGAGTCGGTCAAGCGCCACTTCAGCGAGCTGGACCTTGACACCCAGACTGAGGAATTCACTGTGGTCGGTGTCGGCGATATGTCCGGCGACGTGTTCGGCAACGGAATGCTGCTCTCCAGGCACATCCGCCTGCTGGCCGCCTTCGACCACCGCCATATCTTCCTGGACCCGACGCCGGATGCGGCTTCGTCCTTCGACGAGCGGAAGCGTCTCTTCGACCTTCCCCGTTCCTCGTGGGATGACTACGACCGTTCGCTCATTAGCGCCGGCGGCGGAGTCTTCCCCCGCCAGGCCAAGGTCATTCCGATCTCGCCGGAGGTACGGAGAGCCCTCGGCCTGCCGGACGGTACGGTTCAGCTGAGTCCTCCGGAGCTTCTGCGTGCGATACTCCTGGCTCCGGCCGATCTCCTCTACAACGGGGGGATCGGAACGTACGTCAAGGCCAGCACCGAGTCCCACGCCGAGGTGGGAGACAAGGCGAACGACGTCATCCGCGTGAACGGACGGGAGCTCCGTGTCAAGGTCGTGGGCGAAGGCGGCAACCTCGGAATGACGCAGCGCGGACGCATCGAGGCTGCACTGCAGGGTGTCATCCTCAACACCGATGCGATCGACAACTCCGCCGGCGTGGATTGTTCCGACCACGAGGTCAACATCAAGATTTTCGTGGACCGGATGGTTGCGGCCGGGAAACTGGATGCTTCTGAGCGCACATCGTTCCTCGCCGACATGACCGACGAGGTCGGACGCCTTGTGCTCGAAGACAACATCGACCAGAACATCCTGTTGCTCAACGACCGCACACGCGTCGCCGAGTGGAGCCCGAGCTACGAGCGCCTGATGGACTGGCTCGAGAAGTCCGCCGACCTCAAACGGGACCTTGAAGCGCTGCCGACCACCGATACCCTTCGTGAGCGGCTGGAACAGGGCCAGGGCCTGACGTCCCCGGAACTGTCCGTCCTCGCCGCCTACGCCAAGATCGAATTGGGCTCGGCATTGCGCGACAGCGATCTGGCTGACGATCCTTGGTTCCGTAAGACGATTCGCTCTTACTTCCCGAAGCAGCTCCGCGAACGGTTTGACGCCGAACTGGACACCCATCCCTTGCGTCGCGAGATTATCGCGACTGTGGTGGCCAACGACATGATCAACCTGGGTGGCATCACCTTCGCCTTCCGCACCATGGAGGAGACCTCGGCTACCGAGGTCGCCGTCGCGAAGGCGTTCGTAGCCCTCCGTGAGATCTACGAACTCGATTCGATGGTGCGGGAGCTCAATGCCCTGCCTGCTTCGTTCCCCACGGAACATTGGAGCACCGTCCACCTCGACATCCGAAGGCTTCTTGACCGCGCCGTTCGCTGGTTGCTCAGCCAGGGCAACGCCTCGAAGCCGATCTCGGAGATCGTCGCGGAATTCAAGCCGATGATGGATCCGATGCGGGCCAGGGTGCTCGACTACTTGCGCGGCAGCGACAAAGAGCGGGTTACAGGGTGGCTTGAAAAGGCGCGCTCGTGGGGCCTTCCCGACACGCTCGCCCATCGCTGGGCCGAGCTCTTCGAGAGCTTCGTGCTCTTGGACATCGCCAAGATCACGCACAGCCGCGACGCCCGCGTGGAAGAGGTCAGCCACGTTTACTACACGGTATTCGATCGATTCCACGTCGATTCGTTGCTGGAGCGGATCACAGCGCTCCCGCGCGATGACCGTTGGCAGGCGCTTGCCCGGGCAGCACTGCGCGACGACCTCTACTCGACCGTAGCGGACATGACGACGTCGGTGCTCGAATCGACCGACGCCGGCCTCGACGCCGAGGCCCGTTTGCGGGCCTGGGAAGGCCTCAATGCCGAGCAATTGGGCCGCGCGAAGAGCATGTTCGACGAGGTCAACGCGCTGGAGGCCGACGACATGGCTTCTCTGTCGGTAGCATTGAGGCTCTTGAGGTCAATCGTTCGACGCTAGGGACAAGCCTGGGCGTTATATGGAGGTGCAGTGGCAATCTTTACAGACCCCATCAGGGAGCACGCTGATTTCGGGCCTGGAGATGCCGAATGGCTGCACCTCCTGGTCGGCGACTGGCAGATGGTCGCCGACCTGGCGTTCGCGGACTTGGCCCTGTGGTTTCCGCATCCTGAATTCGGTTACATCGCGCTTGCTCACGTGAGGCCGTCGACGAGCCATACGGTGTTTCATGCGGACTTCGTCGGGGAAGGCATCCGCTCGGATTTGCGACCGATAGTCGACAAAGCGTGGTCCAGCCGTTCCATCGAACGCTCCAGCGAAACGAGCTGGAGCAGCGAGATGGCCCTGCGGGTTGAAGCAGTGCCCATGGTCAGGAACGGACGGACCCTTGCCGTCGTCACATCGCATATGGATCTTTCCAGTTCACGGATGCCTTCCCGCCTGGAGCTTACGTACAGGCAATGCGCCTACGATCTGCTGCGGATGGGAACGCTGGGCCTCTGGCCGGACTTCGCTTCACCGACGGGTTCGCGCCGGGGCGCTCCCCGCGTGGGTGATGGCCTGATCAGGCTCGACGCCGACGGCATCGTGCAGTACGCGAGTCCGAACGGGGTCTCCGCATTCCGCCGCCTCGGCGAGGTGGAAACCTTGGAAGGACGGTCCCTCGCGGAAGTAACCGCAGGACTCCTCAAGGACCGGCGTATGGTGGACGAGACGCTGCCGCTGGTCGTTACCGGTCGGATGCCGTGGCGCAGCGAGATCGAGTCCCGCGGCGTCAGCTTGTCGTTGCGCGCGATTCCATTGCGCGACGAGAAGCATCGCTTCGGTGCCCTGGTACTGTGCCGCGACGTGTCAGAACTGCGACGCCGCGAGCTCGAATTGGTGACCAAGGACGCGACAATTCGTGAAATCCACCACCGCGTCAAAAACAACCTGCAGACGGTGGCTGCTTTGCTGCGCATGCAGTCGCGACGGATGGTCAGCGACGAGGCGAAACAAGGCCTGGAACAGGCAATGCGACGAGTGGCGACGATTGCGTTGGTCCACGAGACGCTTTCACAAGGGCTCACGCAGAGCGTTGATTTCGATGAACTCATTGGACGCCAGTTCCGGCTCTCGGCAGAAGTGGCGTCCCCTTCGCAGCACGTCCGGACTGAGCGCGCGGGCCTGTTCGGCGAATTGCCGAGCGACTTCGCCACGCCCCTTGCGCTGGTCATCAATGAGCTCGTGACAAATGCCGTGGAACACGGCCTTGAAGGACGGGCCGGAACTGTGTGGTTGATGGCCGATCGTTCCACGGGGGAGCGCGGCGATGAACTCCTCACGGTGACGATCGCCGATGATGGCGTCGGACTGCCCGAGGGGTCGTACACGGAGGGTCTTGGCCTTCAGATTGTGCGGACTCTTGTCACGAGCGAGTTGGGTGGCAGCATCCAGTGGCGGCCGCGCGACGGCGGTGGCACCGCCGTCGAGATCGTCCTAAACCTGGTGCGGAGCTGACGCCGGCCGCTGGCGGGGCGCTCTATCGGTGACCGCTGTCGGGAATGCGAAGATGGCCCGGACCTATCGGTCCGGGCCATCTTCGCGGGTCCAGTCGCTTAGGAAGCGCGGCGGGCGCGGGCTGCGCGTCGCTTGAGTGCGCGTCGCTCGTCCTCGCTCATGCCGCCCCAGACGCCAGCGTCCTGGCCCGATTCAAGGGCCCACTGAAGGCATGTGTCCACAACGGGACAGCGACGGCAGACACTCTTCGCTTCCTCGATCTGGAGAAGCGCAGGGCCGGTGTTGCCTACGGGGAAGAAAAGCTCCGGGTCCTTGTCAAGGCAGGCTGCGCGGTTACGCCAATCCATGCTGATCAGTCACTCCATTCGTGAGTACTAGTTAAGCCTTTTGTGAAAATATTCACGAGAGGCTTCATAGGAAAGGGGACCCATTGGGCCCCCTTGGTCGTCTGAGTCAAGCGTGTCATGTTAACGCCATGTAAACAAGGGGTTTTAGCGTTTGAAACCGTGAGCGATGCATCACATTGGCCACCGGTCTGCTCACAGGTATTCGACTATGTCCGGTATGGTGCCAATGTGTCAAGACCCCCTCTGAACCCTAACCATGACCCAGCAGCGCCCGGCGACGACAGCCAGCGGACCGGCAGCGAGAACACTGGCCGGTCATCCGGCGGTGGGCCGCGCCCTGTGGGGATCGTTGTTATTTCCATTGTGGTTGTGCTGGAAGCCCTCGCATTATTGGCCACGGGGGCCCTGTATGTATACGAGCTGGTGACCGGGGCTCCGGTGGCCTCCTTCTGGGGAGCCGTATTTACCCTTGGCCTTTTGCTGGCTTTTTCTGCATTGTTGTTTGCCGTGGGGCACTTCCTGTTCCGTGGCTACCGTTGGACCCGGGCACCCGCGTTGGTTGCCCAGCTGTTCGCCCTGACGATCGGGTTTCCCACCATGACCGGAGGACTGGTTCCTGCCGGCCTGGCCATGGTGGTGCCGGCTTTGGCCGGAATCGTGTTTTTGTTCGACAAGCGGGTCATTGCCTTTGCCTCCCGAACGGGCGGATCCCGCGCAGCCCTTTGACTCTTTTCACCGGGGTACGGCTTCCTCGCCCGGAGCGGCGATCTGGACAGTGCGTGTTCGTCCATTCTCGATGAGGACTGCACGACCCGGTGGCGGCGCCGGTTCGACATCGACCCGCAGAGCGAAGAAATCTCGAGCCGTGGGCGGCCCGTTGCCCAGGAGAATTCCGCTTCCGTGGTTTCGGGCCAGGGAAGCAAGGGGCGTCAGCTGCAGCAGGGCGGGGCTGCCCGCAGTTGCCACCACCGAGAAACCCATACCAGGAAGTTCAGCCAGGAGGACAGCAGTTTCGCTGGTGAGGCGTTCTACGTCGTCCACAAGGGGGATGACTTCTGCTCCCACGAGCCTGCGGCTTGCATTCCGGTTGAATTCGGCCCAAAAGGCGTCAGGATCGGCCCCTTTGGGTGGTGTCCACCATTGATGGCCTGGGTTGAGCATGGCCAAAGCGGCCAGAAACGACGACTTGCCGGAACCGGGGGTGCCGAGGGCGAGGAGCACGCCTGCTCGAGGCAGTGTCATCCAAGCAGGTTCTTGTTCGTCCCCTCCAACCCCTAGGAGCACCGACCCGGGCACCTGGGCGCGGGAAAGGGGAGTAGTGCCGCTTCGGCCATCCGCAGTGAGATCCGAAGCCCGGATGAATTGCGGCAAGGGCTCCACCCGGATTGGGCGCCGTGCAGGCTCGGGGGGCACACAGTACGGCCAAGCCGCTATTGGCGGCGGCTCGACAAGCTGCGCAACTGCGGTGTCACCCCCGAGCAAGTTGCCACTTACGACCGCCCTACCCTTCAGGGGATTCATGGCCGAAAAACGGGGCCACGCCAACCGCCCTTCTTCTGTGGTCCCGGCGGGAAAGTATGCGCGGTTGGGGATTGACGCGAACATGCGCGAGGCGGTCAGTTCGCGGTCGCCAGTGACAAGCACAGCCAGTCCTGTCTTCTGTCCATCGCGGACGATGGCGTGGACAACGTCTTCGGCCCAGGCCAGCGGTCCGGCGCGTAACTCGGAGACCCACGAACCCCAGTTCGAAATGACCAGCAAAAGCGGGACTTGCCCGGCGGCGGTTCCCCCGGATTGCCGCGCCGACATCTCAGCTGCGAGCCTCTCGAGGATGCGAACGCCCCTTCTGATGTCGTGGGGGGAGGCAACGGCCCCCACGCGTCCCTGGGCGGCCACGTCGGCGAATGAACCGTCACCGTCGAGGACATAGAGATGGAGTTCATCGGCACCTCCGACAAGCTGCGCAGCCGCTGCCCGACACGTGTCTTCAACTCCGCTTCCAGGAGGGCCAACGAGTCCAAGATTCCCGTGGACGATAGGAGTCCAGCACAGGCTGGCACCTCGTTGTTGCGAGGGCAAATCTGCCAAGCCAAGGTAGGCGGTCGGGCCTGCCGGCGTTCCGCTTGCAGAGTGCTTGCCCATCATTGCTGTGATGCCAAGGGATTCCGGAAGCGTGATGGACTCGGGAAGTGGATGTGCAACAGGTTTCCGGGGCGGCATACCTCCGCGGATGTCCCAAACCCGGTTGATTGCCTCGATAACGGGGCGGGCGGCTTCTGCCGGCGTTGCGATCGCACCCTGAGCCTCCGCCAACGCGGTTTCAGACGAACCGCTGAAGCGGAGCGACCCCGCTGCCTGCAACGAAATGGCCTTTGCGTTCGCCCGCGCATTTTCGCTGCCCGAGAGGGTTGCTGACTGAAAGGGCTCGGCATCTTCCGCTCCGCGAACCATATAGGCGCGGCCAGGCAGGGAGACCGGAATCGAGGCCGCTGCCGGCGAGTTGATGACGTCCCGGGATTCCATTTCTGATTGGACGCGAAGGGCAATGCTGGTGGTGACATTGGCCCGGATATCCGCACTCAGCGCACCTTGAGGACGTTGTGTCGCCATGATCAGGTGAATTCCCAGGGAACGGCCCAGGGTGGCGATCCGCATCAATTCGGCCAAGGCCTCTGGTGCGTCTTCAATGAGCATCCTGAATTCGTCGATTACAAGGACAAGGCGGGGCAGTACCGGGAGCTGGCTTCTCCGACCCGCAGTGCCCCCGCTCCCGGTTCCTCCGGCTTTGGCCCAATACGCGGGCAAATCAGGGACATCGGCCTTCGCAAGGCTCGCTTCCCGCATCCGAATCTCGGCCCTGAGGGAGGAGAGGGTACGTTCAAGCTCGTGTTCACTGAGGTCCGTAAGCATTCCGACGCAGTGCGGAAGATCTGCCAGCGGCCCGAGGCCCGAACCTCCCTTGAAATCAACAAACAGGAAGTTGACCCTGTCCGGGCTGTGGGTTAGCGAGATCGCGGCCACGATCGTGCGCAGAAGCTCAGACTTTCCGGATCCCGTAGTTCCGGCAACGAGGAGATGCGGGCCGTCCGAAACCAGGTCCAGCGAACGGGGCCCGTCAGCTCCGTGCCCGATAAACGCTGATAGCCCTCCGCGTGCTGAAGAAGCGCTCCAGCGGGCAGCGATGCTTGAGGGCTCAGAGGGAAGCAATTCGGCAAGTTGGCAGGTAGAGGGGACGGGCGGCGCCCCTTCCTTCGCCAAGCGGGGCAATCTTGCCAATGAGCGGCAGTAGCGGTCGAAGACCGGGTGCGGGACAAGGTCAGGGTCAAATTCCGTTTCCGAATGAGGCGAACGAAGGATTGCGCGTTTGTTCCAGAGCTCGACGGAACCGCTCTCGTCGCCCCTCGCGGTGCTTTGGAAGATTCTCCAGCCGGACTCTATCGCCAGCCGCCGGAGTGGGTCGACGGCGGGATCACGTTCGGGCCCCACCAGAAACAGTGCTCCCGGTCTATCCGCGAGCGCGGAAAGGGCAGCCACGGCTGAAGGGGCGTCCGTGGTCAAGGTGAGGCCGGGAAGGAACCGGGCGCTTGACGGCAAGTGGGATAGTGGGCCGTGTATGAGGACGGGAGCATTGCTAGCGGCGGGGAAAGCTGCCAGCTGCATGAGCAGAAATCTGAACATTCCTTGCACCTTGGCTTCGGGTCCCGTGAGGGAAACGGCCTGGATGGAAGGATCCAGAACTACCGGAACGGGGCCCAGCTGCGGTGGTTGAAAGCCCGGGTCCGCAGGATCGAGGGCAACCCTGGCGTTCTGCGGAGAGGTGCCAAGCCGGAGCCACACATCGCGGCAACCCGCCGTTCGTTTGGTTGTGCCCGAGGCTTGCGCCGCGCTGGCTCCTTGGGCTGTGCCGGATCCTTGCGTTGTGGTGGTTCTTGGCAGCGCCAGCTGCATTCGCCCGTGTTCCCTTGAGGGAAAAGCTGCCGAGTTGACGGCGAAGGCGAGCTCAGCGGCGGACGGTGAACACCGCCGTCGTCGGGCCCGGTCTTGTTCGGCTGCCGCCGCGATCGCGGCAGCCAGAAAGCGGCGCTCGCGTCTGCCCGAAAATGCAGGCGCGAGGACCGCGATCGCAGAAATTGCCGTGAATCCGAGGAACATCCACATGCCAGTGGCCAGAGCCATTCCAACTCCCAGCAGGAACGGGAGCCCGGCCATGAGGAGAAGTTGCGTGCGGCTGCCCGCATCGTGGCGCCGAGGGACCAAGATCGGCTCGGCGACGCCCTGGCCGGCTGCCCCCAGCGACTCCGCTCCGTATTCTTCGTCGCCGAAGACAATTGACATGACAGAGCCGCCACATCGGATCCGGGAGGCGGTTGAGACAGGGGCGGAGCGGACTTTGCGTCCATCCACCAACGTTCCGTTCGCGCTCCCGTTGTCGATTATGGTGACCGCTGTCTCGGAGATCGTCAGGACGGCGTGATCCCGCGAAACATCAGGATCCGGGAGGCAGACATCGGCGTTGTTCCGGCCGATCCTGTAAGTGCCACGTTCCAGCGGTATGACCAGGCCCGCGGCTGGACCGGCGTGCACCAGCAACGACAACGCCGCGGGACTGCGATATCGATCACGGGTGACTTGCGCATCCGCCCCGCACACCAACACAGCCCCCGACATGAGCGGCGCCGAACCAACGGTGAGACCGCTGAGTGGCAGGCCTTCGACGGCAAGCTTTCCAGTTCCGAACTCGGCCGCGACGGCAGCCTCGACGACGGCCCCAGGGGTGCCGTTGCCTGCGGCTATGGTCAGTTCGATGGGTTCGCCTTGCCGCAACGCCTCTGGGGCGCGGACCAGGGTGCAATGGAATGCCACTGAATCCGCTCCTCCGGTTGGCGCGACTGCTGTTCTTCCACGATATTTGTGGCGCGGACCGGTGTTCCAGGGCAGTTGGCCTATGTGGAAAACGTTGCGCTCAGTCGCGCGGGAAGGGACCGGCCCGAAAACCGGGCGTGCCATCTCGGGTAGGCTTGACCTGCAGCCAGTGCAGATCCTTGGGCTGCCCGCATTCGAACCAGGAGTATTTGTGACCGCTGACCTCGTCATCGTCGGGTCGGGCTTTTTTGGCCTGACAATCGCAGAACAGGCCGCCACTGAGCTGGGCTTGAAGGTTGTTGTCCTTGACCGCCGGCATCACATCGGTGGCAATGCCTACAGCGAAACGGAAGAGAAGACCGGAATCGAGGTTCACCGCTATGGGGCGCACCTCTTCCACACTTCGAACGAGCGGGTGTGGGAGTACGTCAACCGATTCACGACCTTCACCAACTACGTGCACAAGGTGTATGGCGTCCACAAGGGTGAGGTGTATTCCCTCCCCATCAACCTGGCAACGATCAACCAGTTCTTCCGGGCCAATCTGACTCCTGGGCAGGCCCAAGATTTGATCAAGGAGCAAGCGGGTGAACTCGCGGGAACCGATCCGCAGAATCTCAATGACAAGGGCATCCAGCTGATCGGTCGCCCCCTGTACGAGGCATTCATCAAGCACTACACCGGCAAGCAGTGGCAGACCGACCCCAAGGACCTCCCGGCGGAAATCATTTCTCGCCTTCCTGTCAGGTACAACTACGACAACCGATACTTCAACGACAAGTACGAAGGCCTGCCGACCAACGGGTACACGGCGTGGATCGAGAAGATGGCCGAGCACCCGAATATCGAGGTACGCCTGAACACGGACTTCTTTGACGAGTCGCATGAGTATTCAAAAAACAAGGTTGTCGGCAAGATTCCCGTCGTCTACACAGGACCCGTGGACCGCTACTTCGACTTTGTCGCCGGGGATCTGTCCTGGCGCACCATCGATTTCGAAGAGGAAGTCCTGGACATGGGCGACTTCCAGGGAACGTCCGTTGTCAATTACAACGATGACGACGTCCCGTTCACCAGGATCATCGAACCGCGCCATTTCCACCCGGAGCGCGGCTACCAGACGGAGAAAACCGTCATCATGCGCGAATTTTCCCGGTTCGCCGAAAGCGGCGATGAGCCGTATTATCCGATCAACACCCCGGATGACCGCGAAAAGCTGCTGAAATACCGCGATCTCGCAGCCGCTGAAAAAGACGTGCTGTTCGGCGGGCGCCTCGGCACCTACAAGTATCTCGATATGCACATGGCCATCGGTTCGGCTCTCTCCATGTTTGACAACAAGGTCCGTCCGCATTTCGAAAACGGCGCGGAAATTGAAAGCGGTGGCGTTGACGCGTGAGCAGCGGAACCAAGATGCAAGTATTGCAGCGGGTTATCCTGCCAGCTGATGATCAGCTAGACACTACAGCGTTGTACGTCGACGCCGGCCCCGCAAACGGTATTCGCTTCCGCGAGAACGACGAATTCGCTAGGAACCCAAAGTCGACCGAGGAGAAACTTCACTTCGTCAGTTCGGGCAGTGAAGAGGTCCATTTTGAGGACGTCCTCTCCCGGAGTTCCGTGAGGCTCCGCGCGGGCGAGCAGCTTTCGTTCGGAACGTACTTCAACGCCTTTCCTGCAAGCTATTGGCGGCGCTGGACGGATCTGCAATCGATCCGCCTCGTCGTCCGGACAACGGGCCATGGCACGGTCACGGTCTATAAGTCGAACGCTCGGGGTACTCTCCAGCGCGTTGATGGGGCACGGGTCCAGGGAGCAGCTGTCACCGAATTCGAGCTCTCCCTCAAGCCCTTCGGGGACGGAGGGTGGTACTGGTTCGATCTCGCCTCCAGCCGTGAAGAGCTGACGCTCGATTCAGCGGAATGGCAGGGCACAGAGCGCGAAGGCAACCCTGGCAAGGTGACCCTGGAGATCACCACCATGAACAAGCCGGACTTCTGTCTCAACAACGCCCGGATTCTCTCCGAGCATCCGGAGGTGCTGGAGCACGTCCAGGAAATCCTCATCGTGGACCAAGGAACGCAAAAGGTCGCCGAGCAGCCAGGGTTTGCCGACGTGAAGTCAGCCCTCGGTGACAAACTGCGGATCATCGACCAGGCCAATCTCGGCGGCTCGGGTGGCTTCTCGCGCGGTATGTACGAAGCGGTGGAGAACGGCAGCGACTACGCACTCCTTTTGGATGACGACGTCGTGATCGAGCCCGAGAGTATTGCGCGCTTGCTGACCTTCTCGGATCACTGCCGTAAGCCCACCATCGTCGGTGGGCACATGTTCGACCTCTACAGTCGGAGCGTGCTTCACACGTTCGGTGAAGTGGTGGATCCATATCGCTTTGTGCCTGCAATGCCCCATGCGGACATGGAGATGCGGCACGACTTCAGCGTCGCGAACCTTCGGCAGACGCCGTGGTTGCACCGACGCGTCGATGTCGACTACAACGGCTGGTGGCTGTGCATGATCCCGACGGAGATCATCCGCGAGATCGGGCTTTCCCTTCCGCTCTTTATCAAGTGGGACGACGCCGAGTACGGACTTCGTGCCCGTGAAGCCGGCTTTGCCACGGTTTCCCTGCCCGGCTCCGCCGTCTGGCATGTCTCCTGGATCGACAAGGACGACCTCGTCGGCTGGCAGGCCTATTTCCATGGCAGGAACCGCCTGATCACGACGCTCATCTACAGCCCCTACAAGAAGGGGGGACGCGTTATCCGGGAGTCGTTCCAAGCGGATGTAAAGCACTTGGTTTCCATGCAGTACTTCACCGAACATTCGCGGCTCGATGCTTTGCAGGACCTCTTCCTCGGACCAGAGCACCTGCACCGCAACATCGCCACAAAGCTCGGTGAGATCAATGCGCTGAAGTCCGAATATCCCGATGCTGAGATGCGCGAGAACGTGGATGATTTTCCGGCCCCGGCGTTGGGTCGCGGGCCTTCAGGTCTCAAGCCCATCGGACTTCCCAACAAGAAGGACCTCGTAAAGTGGGGAGTCAGCACTGTTGCCCGCCAGTTGGTGAAGAAGCCGGCTCAGGAATCAGCGGAGCGACCCCAAGGCTTCCTGGCCCACCGGGACAACAGATGGTTCCGGCTGGCGCACTATGACAGCGTCGTTGTCTCGAACGCCGATGGCACCGCGGCTTCCTGGTACAAGCGTGACCCTGCGAAGCTCAGGTCCATGTTGGCTGAAGCAGGACGGCAACACGCCAAGCTTTACCGCCATTGGGAGGAGCTCTCCGAGCAGTACCGTAAGGCCTTGCCGGAGATCACATCCATGGAAGCCTGGAAAAAGACGTTTGGCTTGGCCGACGAGAAAGGGCGCTAGATGACACAGCCCGTGACCGACTTGGTCCAACCGGGCCGCGGCCGCGGCATCGTTGACGTCTATAAACACAAGTTCCTGCTGCAGTTGTTGGTGCGCAAGGAGATCAAGATCCGCTATCGCGGGTCGGTGCTGGGACTCTTGTGGTCGTACGTGAAGCCGTTGATGCAGTTCCTGATCTATTTCGTTGCGCTTGGGGTCTTCCTGGACATGCAGCGAGGAACCCCCAACTATGCGATCTACCTCTTTGCGGGAATTGTGCTCGTCAACTTCTTCACGGAGTCCCTCGGCAACGCCACGCGCTCCATTGTCGACAACAGAGATCTTATCCGGAAGATCTACCTACCCAGGGAGCTGTTCCCGGTTTCGACGATCTGGGTTTCAGCAGCCCACCTGCTTCCGCAGGTCGTGGTATTGATCGGCGCTTGTTTGCTGAGCGGTTGGAGTCCATCCATTTGGCAACTCCTGGCTGTTGTTGGAGCCTTTGTCTTGACGGCGATTCTTTCCACGGGCCTCGGCTTATTGTTCGGCGCTGCGAACGTGTACTTCCGTGATTCCGAGAACATCGTGGATATGATCCTCATGATCGTCACATGGGCCTCGCCTGTCCTCTACGTGTGGCCGATGGTGCAGCGGGTCATGGGTCCTTGGTTCTTCCTGTACCAGCTGAATCCGGTGACGGTCGCCGTCGAAATCTTCCACTGGGCGTTTTGGTCACCAACCCTGAGCGCCGCTCAGGCGGGGTCGATTTCCATGCCGCCGGACCTGCTCACCATCTGGTTCCCGGCTGCCTTCGGGGTGGCTGCACTCGTCCTCGTGATTGGACAGCTGGTTTTCATGAAGCTGTCTGTACATTTTGCCCAGGAGCTTTGAAATGTCCGTACCCGCGGGAGTCCCCGACAGCATAGCCATCACATGTCGGAATTTGCGGAAGAAGTTTGTGCTTCGCCACACCCGCAGCATGAAGGAAGCGATCGTCTGGTTGTTGACCGGGCGCAAAGGTGACCTTTCCAAAAAGTTCGATGCGCTGAAGGACGTTTCGCTTGACGTCGAACAGGGCGAAACCGTGGCTCTGCTTGGGCTAAACGGTTCCGGGAAGTCAACTCTTTTGAAGCTCATCTCAGGTGTGCTTCAGCCAGATGAGGGTACCGTTCACACTCGGGGGAGAGTTGCAGGTCTCATCGAGGTCGGAGCGGGATTCCATCACGACCTCAGCGGCCGGGACAATGTATATCTCAACGGCGCGATCCTGGGCATGAGCCAGAACCAGATCGACGAGATGTTCGATTCGATCGTCGAGTTCTCGGAAATCGGCGAGTTCATCGATACCGAGGTCAAGTTCTATTCCTCCGGCATGTACTTGAAGCTGGCCTTCTCGATCGCGGTCCACACCGACCCTGAGGTTTTCCTCATTGACGAAATCTTGGCTGTGGGCGATGAACCTTTCCAGCGCAAGTGCATCCTCAAAATCAACGAACTAGCCGACGCCGGCAAGACGCTTTTCGTGGTGAGTCACGACTTGGATCTGGTTGCTTCCGTGTGCAAAAGGGGTGTTCTTCTGGAGCACGGCCAGATCATCATGGACGGCGAAGTGCACGCTGTAGTGAAGGAGCTTCGACGGCGATCGGCCACCGCGGCGTGAGTGGGACAGCGGCTGCACGGCTGAGGGGAGTTGAGTGAATTGCAGTGGCTAGACGCAGCTCCCGCGATCGCGTGTGCCCTGTTCGTACTGCTAGGACCTGGGATGGTTCTGGGGTGGGCGCTGCGGGCCCGAGGATTCACGCTGATCGCCATCGCGCCGCTGTTGTCGGTCTCGCTGATCGCCGTCGGCGCGATCATCGCAGCACTGGTCTCGGTGCCCTGGTCGATTTTGCCGGTAACCGTCCTGACAGTGCTGGCTGGACTCGTCGTCTGGCGCCTCCGGAGCATTCTCCATCGAAGAGTCCCCCCCGAAGCTCCCGCCCGTAGATGGACCGCGGGCAGCACCGCTGCCCTGCTGGGCGTCGCCCTGGCCGCGATACTTATCGGTTCAAGAATGCTGTATGCGATTGGATCTCCGGGGAATATCTCGCAGACGTTTGACAATATCTTCCACCTCAATGCGGTTGCCTACATTGAGCACACCCAGGAAGCCTCTTCCCTGACGGTCGGGTCCATGACGGGAATCCCTTTCTATCCCGCGGCTTGGCACGCGGTGGTGGCATTGACGCAGCAGCTCTCCGGCGTCCCCATACCGGTCGCAGTGAATGCTACCAACGTGATCATCGGCGCAGTGGTCTGGCCTTTGGGATCGATTTTGCTTTGTCGGCAAGTGATCGGCACGTCGAAGTTGGCCATGGTTACCGCAGGCACCATGTCCGCCGCGTTTGGCGCATTCCCGCTCATGATGGCGGATTTCGGTGTGCTCTATCCGAACCTGCTGTCCATCGCGTTGCTTCCCGGGATGCTGGTCTTGGGAATCTGGGTACTGGGGCTTTCCATCTCTGTTGAGCTGCCGAAGATGATGATCCTGGCTGCCCTGGTCATCGCCAGCCCTGGCATAGCCTTGGCACATCCGAGTACTTTTTTGGCATTCCTTGCAATTCTGGTTCCGGCAGTCGGCTATGTTTATGCGCGTTCGTGGAGCGTGTGGCGATTGAACTGGCAGGCGAACCGTCGGAGGAGCGTCGCCTGGTCCGTAGCTTTGGCGGCTGGCCTGGTACTGCTTGCTATCGTTTGGCAGTCCATCAGGCCTGACTCGGCCACGGCATTTTGGCCGCCCATCAATTCGCCAGCCGGTTCGCTGTGGGAACTCGCGACAAACTCCCTGATGAACCGGCCGCCTGCGCTGCTGGTATCCGTTCTTGTTGTCGTTGGGATTGCAGTCCTCGCCCGCCGGCGCCAGTGGTGGCTTTTAGGGGCATTCGCAGTTCTCTGTTTCTTTTTCGAAGTGGTCTCCGCCTTCCGGCCAGGACGCATAAGGGACTTTTTTACAGGTGTCTGGTACAACGACAGCTACAGGCTCGCTGCCCTGATCCCAACCGTGGCCCTTGTTCTCGCGAGCGTAGGTGCGGTCTGGGTCATCGTCTACCTGAGGTCAAAGCTGCGCGAACGCGTCCGCTCAACGGTGCCTGCCAAGGTCTTCACCGTCGCAGGGGCCGCGCTGCTCGTCCTCCTCACGCAATTCGGCAACGTTCAGTACGCAACAGACAGTGCGCACCGCAATTATGAGCTCACGGCGGACTCTCCGTTGATCTCGAGTGACGAGATGGCGGTGCTCAAGGATATGCCCGCGCTTGTGCCCGAGAATGCCGTGGTCGCGGCCAACCCATGGAACGGGAGCGCCCTTGCCTATGCCTTGGCTGGCCGGACGACAATTGAGCTCCACGTTCTGAGCAGCAACGTTCGTCCGGAAGACGCCGTCGTACTGGCGCACCTTCGTGACGCAAAAACCAATCCCGCCGTGTGCCCCGCCGCGCATGCTTTGGGCGTGGGTTATGTGCTTGATTTCGGTACGCAAGAGGTCAACGGTGGGTCCCACCCTGCGCCCGGGCTGGACAATCTGGCCGAATCGGGAACGGTCAGCCTGCTGTCCCAGCATGGCGAGGCGAAGCTCTTCAAGTTCAACGCCTGCCGCTGACGGACCGGCGAGCGGGGTGGTGCGCTGAGCTGCTTCCCTGGCTTGGTAAACTGGGGAAGCCGACAATCGGCCTCCTCTGGCGAAGACTGGACTACGCCGGAGTGGATTTGAGGTGCAGGACCCATCGAGGGCTTCACAATGACTGAGAACGGAAATGCCAACGATGACTGACAGCAACCCGGGCCGGAAGAACCTGACGGGAAGGCGCTCGTTCTTGGCGGCACTTGCAGGTCTTCCGCTGGTCCCGTTGGGCCTGGCCGGTTGCGGTGGGAAGGCCGCGGGGAGCGGACCGTCGACGGCAGCTGAACCTCAAGCGTTTCCGGTGACGATTACCCACGCGTTCGGCGACACGACAATCGCGAGGGAACCAACCAGGATCGCGACATTGGGACTTGGCTCCAACGATGCATGCCTGGCGCTCGGCGTAGTGCCAACAGCTATGCCGCTATCGCAGGCCAAGCCGAATGGATCAACGCCTTGGTTTGACCTTGCGCTCCTTGATTTCGGTGTTGCCGTCCCCTTGCTCCTCGATGAAGCCAAGGGGCTCCCTGTCGATGATCTGAGCGGGATGGGTCCGGACCTGATCCTGGCTTGCAACTCGGGACTCACCCGCGAGGACTATGACGTCTTGGCCAAAATTGCGCCCGTTGTGGCCTACCCGAAGGTTCCGATGGCCACCGACTGGCGCACCGTTTTGGCCATGGTCGGCAAAGCCCTCGGCAGGACGGCGAAAGCCGAAGAGGTCCGGAAGGCAACCGAAGCCAGCATCTCGGAACAACTGCCGAGCTATCCAGACCTGAAGAACTCGAGTTTTGTGGTCGCGAATGTCCACTCTGCGCTTGGCTCAAGCTTCGAAGTGTTCGGCCCGGAGTCCAACCCGGTACGGATTTTGGAGGAGTTCGGTATTGTGCCCGCGAAGTCCATGGGAGTTATCCAGGCGTCTGGCAGGGCAGTTCACCCTGGCGGCTCCGGGCCTGAAACCTATGAATGGCCTGCTAGCCGGGCTTCTGAACTGAGCGCTGACATCGCAATTTTTGTGGTGGAGCACAACGAGCGCGCCGGAGTATTGGGGAGCGGTGTCCTGAATCAAGTGCCCGCGCACAAGGCCAAGAATTCTGTTCTCGCCGACCTTAACGACAACGGGCTGGCGCTCAATGCCGCGTCTCCGCTTTCGGTCAAATGGCTGGCTCGCAACATGGTCGCCCAGCTTGCCCAAGCCGCTTACGGCGCCAAGCACAGCAGCTAGACGGGCCACAACAATTGGTCCGGTATTCAAGTACATCGTCGGTTGAGGAGACTGCGTGACTCAGCAAGTCGCAACAGGGGCGCCCCCCCTGCGTCGGACGCTGCCTGCGAACGGTGTGCGCAAGGACATCCAGGCTCTTCGCGCCATCGCCGTGGGCTTAGTGGTAATCAACCACTTCTGGCCGCTCCGGCTTCCTGGAGGCTATGTTGGCGTCGACGTCTTTTTTGTCATCTCCGGGTACTTGATTTCAAAGCATTTGCTGGGCGAGCTGGAACGATCCGGCCGCGTCAAGCTGAGCGCTTTTTATGCTCGCCGTGTCAAGCGGTTGCTGCCTGCCGCGACACTGGTGGGCGTGCTTTCGCTCGCGGCCGCCTGGTTGTGGCTTCCGTTTTCGCGTTGGGAGGCCATAGCGCAGGAGACCATGGCGTCTGTCCTCTACGTGGAGAATTGGCTCCTTGCCGCAAAATCGGTTGACTATTCTGCCCACAATGACGCCGCTTCCACGGTTCAGCACTATTGGTCATTGTCCGTTGAGGAGCAGTTTTACCTCGTGTGGCCGTTGCTGTTGATGGTGGTGTTCATGCTGGCGACCAGGTTCAGACTCCGCCACCGACGGATGCTTGTCCTGGCGATGGCAGTTCTGGGGGCTGCCGCGTTTGCCTTCTGCGTGTGGATTACCTTCACGAATAAGAGCCAAGCGTACTTTGTCACCCCTGCCCGAGTCTGGGAATTTGCGGCGGGCGCACTGGTTGCCATTGCCGGAACGGCATGGTTTGAACGTCTCGGCCCGCTCACCCGCTGGGCAACATCCGGCGGTGCGCAATGGCTGGGCTATGGGATGATCGCATATTCTGCGGTCAACTACAACGAGCAGACCTATTTCCCTGGCGTGGCGGCGCTTCTGCCTGTGGCCGGCACTCTCCTCGTGATCGCTTCGGGACCGCGAGGTCCCGTGTGGTCGCCGAACACGGCACTCGCAATGAGGCCGGTGCAGTTCGTCGGAGATGTCTCCTACTCGCTTTACCTGTGGCACTGGCCGCTGGTAGTTCTCGCTCCTGCGCTCCTCGGTCGCGTCCCAAGCTCGCTGGATAAGGTATGCCTGATCGCTGCGGCACTCGGGCTGTCTTTCCTCTCCAAGAAATTCGTCGAAGATCCAGGCCGCACCAAACTCCTGAAGGGGGCACGTCCACGTACCACCTTCATCGCCATGGCGTTGGCCATGGCGATCGTTTGTGCCCTCGGAGCCAGCATGCTGGTTGCGATGGGTCAGGCGCAAAACGCCGAGGCACTCAAAGGCCAGTCACTCTCTTCGCAGCCTTGCTACGGTGCGCGAAGCATGAATCCGGCCAACAATTGCCAAGACGCGTTCAGGGCCCCGGACCTCGCCAACGTTGGCAAGGACGAAGCCCCGTGGTTCGACACACCGGAATGCACCGCTGCCCCGGACCCCATCGAAGTCCGTGACCTGAAGCTATTGACGGACTGCGACTTCACGGGCGGGGCGAAGGCCACGGCCACGGTGTGGCTGGTGGGCGACTCCCACGCGGAACAGTGGAAGACGTCAATCTATGAACTTGCCCGACAGAACAAATGGAATCTCCGGGTGAGCCTCCTGGGCGGGTGCCCTTTTATGGGTGCCAAGCGCATTGCATTCCTGGGAGCACCGACCTTGGATCCAGGAATCCAACAGAAGTGTGTTGAGTGGGGTGCCAAACTGACCGCTCGGATTACTGTCGAAAAGCCTGACATGGTCTTCGTGTCGTCCTTCGGGGCAGGGGAGACGATCGACGATGGCTCGGGGCGTTCCCAAGGTAGTCAGTACTTCGACCTGGCGAGCAAGGCGCTTGCCAGCTGGTCGGGCGTGGGCACCAAAGTTTTCGTGCTGAGGGACACGCCTCTGACGTTGTCGCACAGCACGCCCGATTGCGTTGCCCTCAATGCTTCCAATCCAATGGCATGTGCCAACGCCCGAACTGATGCTCTCCCGCCGGATCCCATTGCGGACACAGTGGTCAAGATGGACGACCCCCGCGTTAAGTTGCTCGACTTTTCCGACCAGTTCTGCGACCAGAGCAAATGCTATGCGGTCATCGGCGGTCTGCACGTCTATTTTGACCGGGATCACGCAGCCCGCAGTTACATACATTCGATGCTTCCTGTGATGATCGCCCGGTTCAACGCGGCGAGATCGCAGATGCCGGGCTAAATGCCTGACAGCCCTCGCGAGGGCGTCGTGTTCAGGGGCGTCGCCTTCGCAAATTCTTTTCGTACGTTCCTGGCGGCGGCTGTCTCTGTCGCGCGATCGTGGACGACAGGGGAGCATCGGCATCTTGCCGGATGACGCCGTCGAACAGGGAACTCGGAACCACGAAGAGCGGCTAGCGGTCTGAAGTAGCGGCTCCGGGGCGGAACTGTCCCGCCACAGCCGTTGCTTTCTGGGAAATTGTTGCCACTGTCATGGATGCCAAAAGGATGAAGAATGGCATGTACATGTACAAATAGCGCGACCGACCTTCAAACAGGAGCAGGAAGGCCACCAGGGCGAGCAAGGATAGCCTCATGACTGATCCGGCGGACCCGAACAGATTACGGCCGCGAACGAATGCCGGGATGGCAACCAAAGCCAGGATGACAAACCATCCCGATTGCCAGAATCCCTTGACGAAGGTGAAGTTCGGGCTTTCGAAGTAGAAATAGTCTCGAATCTTTACGCTCAGTCCGTCAGTCGCCTCAAAATTGACCGGACCAGCTGACATTCCCTCGCCCCAGACGGAGAACGCCCCGTCACCGATAATCGCTTTGCCTTTAGTGAACAGGAAGTTCGAATAGTTCCAGGGCCCCATCGCCCCAACGCGTTGAAAATAGACGTCCAGTCCATTTTGGAACCGTTCTGACGGCGACGTGATGGAGCGACTCACAATGACGTCGTCCTGGTTAAATCCACCGTCCCCAGTGGCCCCCATCTTCAAGAAATGAGTGGCGGGGAAAGCCTTGTCGTCATGGTTGATGTCGAAGCTAAGCGCCCCGCTGTTCGACTCGAGAGCTGTGATCACAATGCCTCCACCAAAGAACGTGCTGAAGGCTACCGCGGCGGCCACTACTGTGAGAACCAACCGCTTCAACCCGAAGCGCTTGACGTTCGAGGTCAGGAAAGCGACAACGACGGCAGCGCCAAGCACGAAAACAATGGTCGGCTTGATATTGAAGCCGACTGCGGCCGATACTCCCATGGCGGCCCAAAGACCCAATTTTGCCGCCGGGGCCTTGGCTGTTCGGCTCACCAGAAAAAGGTAGAGAATCAGGATAGGGAAAACCATCCCCAAGGTGTCCGAATAAGGGATGGAGACCCAGGGGCTGAGGACGATGTAGGCAAACGCCGGAACCAAGGTGAACACTGCCATGGAACTGCCGGCAATTCTGCGGGCCACAAGGAATGTCAACAGCAGGCTGAGAGTCAGGGCCATTGAGTTCAGCACTATTGCACTCAGATAAAGGTCCGTGACATTCCATGAGTGCATCAGGGAAAGATACGACCTAAGGAGCAATGCAAGCATGACATTGTTTGGGTACATGGAGAAGTAGTCTTCATCCAAGGTGGTCTGCGTTCCTGTCGCCAAGCCCGCCGCATTCTTGAAAACAGTGCCAGCATCCCATTCAGGGATGAACTGGATGGCGTGTCCGAGGAGAATCTGGATCGTCGACGCCAGGGCCAGCACACAGGCGAGGATAACCACTTGGAAAGACTTCGATACCGCGTCGAACAGGGCGCCCGCGCGCTGGGCGAACCGGAAGATTGAAGGCAGAACCAGAGCCGTGACGAAGCTTCCGATCACAATGGGTCCAGTGTTGTAAAAGTCCCGCCAAGTCACAGGATGGAACAAAGCGCCAATCAGGAAGAGCCCGATGGCAACGCAAAAAAGGACTTGTGATGAGCGCAGCAGCCAGTGAGTTTCGGTTCGTTTGTTGAGCTTCAGGAACTCCAGGCTGAATACGCGGGCGTAGAAAGATTTGATGAAGTCGGAATCGCCCACCATTATTGCGGCGGCCACAGCGGCCAGGCACTGAAAGGCCAGGTTGGGGATCAAGTACCGGGAGAGGAAAAAGGCGAGGCAACCCGCCCCGACCGTTGCCAGAACCCTTAATGCTCGTGCGCGCGGAAATTGCGTGGTGCGATTGGCTTGCTTTGTATGCGTGTCAGTCACGTTCGCGTTCCTTCGTGGCCCTGAAGACCCATAGACGCATCAGGACGAAGGTAGCGATTGCCACTAGAGAGATCGCACCCAACTGGACGGGGATTTGCGGCCATGACAGGACTCCGACGAAAATCCACAGGAGAAAGAAATTCAAACTGTAGCCGACGGCGTTGACGCAGAAGAAGCGGAGCAGCGCCGGGCCGATGTTCCCGTTGTGGGAAAACGTCCACCTGCGGTTGGCTGTGAAACTGATTCCCATCCCGACGACATAGGACAAGGTCATGGCGGGAAGCGCACCGACGCCCATGAGTGACAAGACAACGAATATTGCGTAGCCTGCCGCATTGTTTGCTAGTCCAACAATGATGAACTTCGCCGCCGAGTGCTTGATCGCGGCTGTGGTCATCACACTCATGCTTGGCCTTGTACCAGACCTCACTCTGCGCGATCCCTCTGGCTCGTTCGCGTGTAGATCTTCCGTACGCCATACAGCGGGCGGTTCTGCACCTGGGTGTAGATTCGGCCGATGTAGCCACCGAGGATGCCCAGCATGATCAGTTGCAGTCCGCCCATGAAGAGGACTGAGATGACAATGAAGGTCCAACCCTCGATGACTGCCGTCGGGACAAAGAGTTTCATGAACAGCGCGTAGAGCACGCCGACGACGCTGAGCGCCGCGGCGCCGAAGCCGACGCGGGCAATGATTGTTAGTGGAAACGTGGAGAATCCAAGGATCCCGTCTGCCGCCAGTTTCAACATCTTGCGCAGCGGGTAGCCGGTTGTACCGGAAAAGCGTTCGTCCCGGTCGAACTCGACGGCTACTTGACTGAAACCAACGTAGGCAACCATGCCACGGATAAACCGGTCGTGCTCGCGGAATTTGTTCACTTCATCCACGACGCGCCGGTCTAGCAGACGGAAATCACCGGTGTTCGGGGGAATATCAATCTCCGACACGCGGCGGAGGACCTTGTAGAAAGCTGACGCCGTAGCTTTTTTGAAGGGGGAGTCTTTACGGGTGCGTCGTTGCGCATAGACAACATCGTGGCCCGCTTCCCACTGGCTGATGAGTTCAAGGGCAACCGCCGGAGGGTCCTGCAAATCACTGTCCATCACGATGACTGCGTCGCCCGTGGCTGCATCGAGCCCGGCGGTTACGGCGATCTGGTGACCGTAGTTGCGTGCGAAATCGATGATCATGATTCGTTCGTCATCGTGGCGGAGTGCTTTGAGCAGTTTGAGGGAGTCGTCCTTGCTTCCATCGTTGACAAAGAGCAGCTCCACGGCGTACGGCAGGTTGTTGGCTACCTCGCACACCCGCTCGTAAAGCAGGGGAATGTTCCCGGATTCGTTGAAGATCGGAAAGATGAACGAAATACTGCTCCCGCGCATCGTGGATGTCCTCACATGGTTGGATTTGAGTTCGTTGCCGACCGGTTCTAGGTGCATGCATTCACCTTGTAGAGATGAACTTTGCCGATGGTTTTTACCAACTTCATTCCCGGCGCACTGCCGTCCGCAAGTGTGCTCAGGCCTGTAAAGGGAGCATCTCCGGGAACAACTTCGAAGTCACCGAAATCAAGGGCCCAGTAAGCCTTCAGATCGTGGATGAGGGGACAGACTTTGGTGTTATAGGCTGCCTCGTCCCAGTGGTCCAGCAGATACTGTTCGGCAGGGGTCCGGTCCCCGAAAATATGTGGAGCGACGGTGTTGCGGTTCGAGACGGCATAGACGAGGGATCCACCTGTCCGAGGATTCGCGACGACGACATCACTCGGGGGGACGATGTCCGGGACGGCCTTGAGCATCGCCATTTCGTCGGCTGTCAGGAGATAAGAGTTGTCGTTGGTGACGAAGATGGTATCCAGTCTCTGCTGGACGTTGGACAACGTGCCGCCCTGCGCGGCGATGCCCAGCATGAAGATCACGATGACGGAGGCAGCGATCCCGGTGAAGGCAGGAAGCCTGGAAGCGACCGGACGGAGGAACCCGGGTAGTTCTGATGGATTCTGGTGCCCGGTGGCGACCAAATAGTCACAGAATGCCCGTAGCCGGAAGATCAGCCATTCTGCACCCATAACAGCGACAGGCAAAGTCACAGTCGGCAATAGCGCTGCAAGGCGGAAACTGTCGTTGTACCAGACGCCGGTCCAGAATGTCCTGAAGTCGCCCAGGCCCCAGGCCGAGACGATTATGTATAGGGTGCCGCCGATGGCGTACATGCCAAGAACCCACCAGAACTGGTTGAGTCGTCTTGCGATGACGTATATGCCGATGATGGTGCAGATAAGCAGAACCCAGGCCGCAGTGGTCCCCATAGGCGCACTCGCCAGAACCTCTCCCAAGGCCCGGGCATTCGACTGGAAAGGGGTCCAAGGGGCAGATGCAAGGCTGGGCCGGACCAAAGTCCAAACCGTGGCGCCAACGATGAGATAAACCACGGTAAAGCCAAGCCAGAGCAGCGCATTCCGCCCGGTTTCGAGTCCCTTTCGAAATCCTTGCCAGCTCCGGATGAGACGGGCCAGCACCAAAGGGCTGGCGAAGCCGATCAAGGCGACGACGGCGCTTGGGTGGGCCAATGCGAGTCCCGGTCCGACTGCGGCCAATGCCAACAGCGGCGGCCAGAACGATGTCGGCTTGACGCGCGACAGACCGAGGAGCTCGATGACGAGGCCGAGGGCGGCGGGGAGCAGCGCGATGGCTGCGTGGTTCGGATAGAGGACCCCGAAAGCAACCATAAGGTACGGGAAGGCGCTGAAGCCGGCAGACAGGACGCCTGCGAGCAGCACCGCCGCGGGCCGGTTGCCAATGATCCGGGTGACGAGGAAGATGCAGGATAACGGCCAGACCAAGGCTCCGATCACGACAGTGCCAATGTTGATCGCCTGCATCACCGAAGGCGAGCCCATCATGAATACGAGTGCCATGAGATCGTGCATGGCTGCCGGGTAAAAGCCTGCAGACGCGTCGGTGAGGTTTCCAAGGGTCAGTGAGGAGCCCATTTGGTGGTCAGCGATGAATCTGACCGCGTTGAGGTGATAGACGTTGTCAAAGGTCTGGGACAAGTTGTCGGGAACTCCAAAACCCTTCAAATAGCGGTACGTCACGATCAAAGCAGGGAACCCGACAGCGGATACGAGTATCAACGGCCTGGTCCAGCGCTGTTTGGATGACGCTGCAGGGAGGCTGTTCGCCCCGAGAACGCCGAAATCGGCCCCTGACGTGGCCAGGCCTGCGCGACGTCGCAGGACATACCTCAGAGCGTAGGCGAGCAGCGACAGGGCGGCGCTGGCCGCGAAGTACGATAGCGGGTTGAAGGGGATTCCTGCCTTGCCAAGAACGAGGGCAAGGACGGATGCAACCGTGAACGAAACGGGAGCCGCAAGCGCGACGAGGTTCAGGCGGCGGACACCTGCAGCAGTCAATATAGCCAAACCTGGGGCAAAGAAGACCAAGAGCGTCAATGCGAACGTGGGGCCTGTTTGCAACCAGGTCATCAAAAAAACTCCTCAGAATGCCAACTCAACCCTCCAAGTATGCCTTGTTTTGTTGGGGGCGATGGCACCACCGGACCCACTCGAGGCGACCGAAGCGGGGGGTGATGCTTGATATAGTGGAGCATCATGGGCAAATCTACGACTTCAGAGGTCCTCATTATCATGCCTGCATGGAACGAGGAGGAAGCCATTGGGAACACCATCAGGGAAGTCCGACGCGTTGTTTCCCACGATGTCCTCGTGGTTGACGATGGGTCTAAGGATGAAACCGCGAAGGTAGCCCACGAGGCCGGGGCAATCGTGCTTCGGCTCCCCTTCAATCTTGGCGTCGGTGGTGCCATGCGTACAGGGTTCAAGTACGCGATCCGGCATGGCTACAAAGCAGTCATCCAAGTTGACTCGGATGGCCAGCACGATCCGTTGGACATTGATCGGGTCCTGGCTGGTTTGGAAACCGCGGACATCTCGATTGGCGCTCGTTTTGCCGGCCGGGGGAACTACGATGCCAAGGGGCCGCGACGTTGGGCCATGTCCGTTTTGGCCAAAGTGATTTCATGGGTCGCGCACACTGAGCTGACGGATGTAACCAGTGGCTTCCGCGCGGCAAACCAACGGGCCTTGCACCAGTACATTGACCATTTCCCAGCGGAGTACCTTGGGGACACCATCGACTCCCTGGTTGTGGCCGTCAAGTCGGGATGCCGTGTCACCCAGGTGCCGGTTGAGATGAAGGTGCGTCAGGCGGGCACCCCAAGTACCAGCCCGTTGAAGTCCACGGTCTACCTTGCGCGGTCAGGGCTCGTCCTGTGCTTTGCGCTTGCCCGCCGGCGCACGCCCTCGGTCAATAGAATCCATACCCCCGAGCTGGGGGCCATTGCCGGCGAAAGCGGTACTGAATCATGAGCGTTGCCTCAACACTGGTGTTTGCCATTGTCATGGTGCTCGCCGTCCTACAGATGCTTCGACGCGGGAAACTACGTGAAAAATACACGGTGCTCTGGCTCGTTGTGGGGGGCTTGACCATTGTTCTGGGAATCTTCCCGCAGTTGCTCGACTGGTCGGCGTCGCTTGTAGGTGTCCGAGTACCGTCCAACTTGCTCTTCGCTCTTGCAATCGTCCTCCTCGTGGGAGTGGGACTGCACGTTTCGCGTGAGCTGACCATTCTGGAAGACGAAACCCGGATCTTGGCCGAGGAAGTATCCATCCTCCGCTCGGGCCTGGAGAGCCTCCAGTCGAAGCAAAGAGCAGCCGAAGCTGAAACAACGACAATCGTTGACGATCAGGCCTCGCGGCCTACCAACAAGGGAAGAAATTAATGACCATTGATGTAATGCTGCCGTACTACGGTGACGTGGCGATGATGAAGGCAGCCGTTGATTCAATCCTGGCCCAGGACGATCGCGATTTCCGCTTGACCATTGTCGACGACGGTTACCCGGACGATTCCCTGCCGGCCTATTTCAATTCTTTGACGGAAACCGATGATCGCGTCCGGTACCTGCGCAACGAGCAGAATCTCGGTGCCAACGGCAACTACCGTAAGTGCTTGGGATTGCTGGAACACGACTACACCGTGATCATGGGCGCTGACGACATCATGCTGCCGAACTACATCGCCACCATCCGCAAAGCGTTCCAGAACCCGGAGGTGGATATTGTCCAGCCCGGCGTCGAGGTGATTGACGAGGACGGCGTCGTCTACGAGCCACTTGGCGACAAGGTCAAGGCCTTCCTGCGCCGTCGTGCAGTAGGAGAAGCGGCTGACGCCGTCATCGCGGGCGAAGCGATCGCCAAGAGCCTGATCACCGGCGACTGGCTCTACTTCCCCTCGGTTGCCTGGCGTTCTTCTGCGATCACGAAGCACAGCTTCCGCCAGCAGTACGACGTCGTCCAGGATCTTGCCCTGGCAATGGACATCATCATGGATGGTGGCAAAATGATGGTTTCAGATACGGTCTGCTTCCAGTACCGCCGCCACCGCGAGTCGGATTCCTCGGTACGTGCACTGGACGGCCGCCGTTTTGCGGAGGAGCGGGCGTTCTTTGACGAATGTGTCCGTGACTTCCGGAAGTTGGGCTGGACAAGTGCTGCCAATGCCGCCCAAGCCCATTTCTCCTCGCGACTGCATGCCCTGACGCTGGCCCCCAAAGTTATCCAAAAGCGTATGTGGCCCGGACTGAAGAAACTGCTTGCCCACGCAGTCACACCTTAGAGGGCATGGAGTGAACGACGACGGCGGAACCCCTTCCCCGATTGCCGGAGCCCGTTCGGCGTTGCTCTACCTTGTGGGATCCCTCCTCCAAGGACTTGGACTCCTCCTCATCCAGCCGTTTGCGATCCGGGTGCTGGACGGGACCCAGTGGGGCTTGGTGTCTACGGCCGTCGTCACGATTCAAGTAGTGGTGGTCCTGCTTTCCGCGGGGCTGCCACTGGCTATCACCCAGCGGTGGTTTGCTACGAATAATGGCCGGGCACGATCCTTGGCGATGTACGGCTTCTTGGCGCTAGGCTGCATGATCATTGGTTTGGTGGCAGCCACGGTCATTGCATGCCTTCCCATAGGTGGGGCCGGGGCGGTGCCCTGGACGATGGTCCTCGCATTGGTCTCCATCGGACTTCTGGGGACCGTGCTCGGATGCCAGGCTGTGCTTCGCGCACAGGACCGCCCGGCGGTGTTTGTGTTGCTCAGTATCGGTTCGTCCGTTGTAGCGAACCTTGTGGGCCTGGCCGCCGTGACAGTGGTAGGCCCGACGGCCACTAATTACCTGTTGGCGTACACACTTGCTGTCTTCGCGACGGCCTTGTTCGCTTTCGTCGTCGTCCGTCCGAAGGCTCCGTGGTCCGTAAACGGTGTGGTGAGGGAATCCGGAAGGATCGCCCTGCCGCTGTTACCGCATACCGGGGCCCTGATGCTGTTGACCCAAGGGCCGGTTCTGCTTTTGGCAGCGACCTCAGGAGTGACGACGGCGGGCCAGTACGGCGCCGTGTTGATTTTCTCTACCGGTCCCTTAACGGTGCTCAACGCTCTGAACAATTCATGGTCGACCCGCATCATGTCTGCGGGAGAAGGCGAACTTCGATCCAGACTGCGCAACGTCCTCTTAGAGGCAGCGGTCAGTGCGGTCGCCGTCGGTATGC
This sequence comes from Arthrobacter sp. FW306-2-2C-D06B, assembly GCF_021789175.1. Classification (NCBI taxonomy): domain Bacteria; kingdom Bacillati; phylum Actinomycetota; class Actinomycetes; order Micrococcales; family Micrococcaceae; genus Arthrobacter; species Arthrobacter sp. FW306-2-2C-D06B. The sequence continues at coordinate 3,120,240 of NZ_CP084560.1, read as the reverse complement.
TCGCCTCGGCTGCCGCAACCCTCGGAAGTATCGTGCTGAGCCGCGACCCCGAGATGCTCGCCCCTGTCGCTCAGATATTGCCCCTGATGTCTTTGGGCTATGCCGCCTTCCTTATTTCCAGCAACGTCGTGTATGTCTTTCATCGGACGGCGATGATGGCCTACGTCACACCTGCGGCTTTGTTGTTGGCGGCAGCGGCTGCTGTAGTCCCAGCGAGCAAAGGCGATCTGAGGATGGTCGCGTGCATCCACGCAGTGAGCTTCATAGTGCTGGGTCTGTTTTACTGGCTGGCCATTCGTAAAGTCACGCGCGGTTCGTGGCCTTTGAGAATCTTCGCTTTGGCCCTTGTTGCCCACGTGGTCCTGCTGGGACTGCTGTTGCTGCTTCCCGCTACCCTTCCCGCTGGATTCATCGAGGTCGGGATCGCGATGGCTGTTGTCGTGGGTTGCGCAGTTTTATGGCTAAAGCGCCGTTCGCCCTTGATCGCAGAAACAGCCGGCAACGCTACAGGAAACTAAAACCGCCGACCCTGACCTTCATGGACCAGGTCGTGATGGCGAGCACGTTGGGTCTTAGCAACATGGCCGCGAACCGGTCGATGTTCTCCGATTGGCGCGGTGGACCATCGGCTGGGATGCCCATCCTGGATCCCAGCCGAACATGGACCTGCCGTCAACAGCACCTTTGATTGGTTTTCAGCCGATCCATGTACCGCGAGTCGAATCCCAGTTAACTTTCCCGCCTTGGAAGGTCTGGCTGCACGACGTTTGATTCGTGTTGCAGGTCTGAGGGCCTGTGGGGTAGCCCAACGGTCCGGTTTCGAACCCTTGCGCCTGCCAGGCGGAACGGATTGGTCCGGTGAGGCTTAATTGTGCGCCCGTCGCCGCAGACCATACGATCGCGCCACCTTGGAAGTTCTGGTAGCAACCGCCGTTCTTGATTCCGCACACGACGTCTGTGGTCGGGTAGCCTAGGGGGCCGGTTTCAAAGCCCTTCTGCTGCCACGCGGTACGGATTGGTCCGGTCGGACTGAGTTGGGCGCCTGTGGGGGGGGACCAAATGATCGCACCACCTTGGTAATTCTGGTAGCAACCGCCGTTGACAAGCCCGCAGACAACTCCGGTGGCGGGATATCCGAGGGGTCCGTCCTGAAGTCCGCTCTTTTGCCAAGCATCGCGAATGGGGCCGTTGACGCTGGCCTGTCCGCCCGTGGCGGCAGTCCACAGGATGTAGCCGTTCTGGAACGACTGGTAGCAGCCGCTATCCTTTATTCCGCAAACCGGGGAACCTGTGGGGTATCCAAGTGGACCCGAGACGCCGCCTGACGCCAGCCAGCCGGTGTTGATTCCTCCGGTGACATACCGGGCTCCAATCGTCGCGGTCCAAGTAACGGTGCCACCCTGGTATTTCTGGTAGCAAGAGTCGAGGGCCGGAGCGCACACCTGGTTGTCGGTGGGGTAGCCCAGTGAACCCGATTGGTAGCCGACCTGTCCCCACGCGTCCCTGATTGGTCCGTTAAGGCTCAGCTGCGCTCCCGTTGCAGGAGAGTAGAGAACGGCTCCCCCTTCAAATCCCTGGTAACAACCGCCGTTGCTCAGCCCGCATACGATACTGCCGGTTGGATACCCCAGGACGCCTGTTTCGAATTTGTTGTTAGCCCAAGCTGTCCGTATTGGGCCATAGGGGCTCAATTGGGCGCCGGTGGACGGCGACCAAATGATGGCTCCTCCCTCGAAGAGCTGGTAACAGCCTCCTCGGACCAAGCCACAGGTTTCGGAACCGGTCGGATAGCCAAGCGGCCCGTTTTCGGCACCGGAATTACGGTAAGCCGACCTAATCGCTCCTGCGCGGCTGACCTGTGCACCAGTGGCGGGGGAAGAGAAAATCTCCCCGCCCGCATATGCTTGGTAGCAACCTCCCTTCACCAGACCGCAGAGGATACCGCTGGTGGGGTAGGACAGGATTCCATTTTCGTACCCCTGGCCGGCCCACGCATCCCGGACGGGCCCAAACGGGCTGGGCTGTGCTCCGGTCCCGGGGCTCCAGATAATCGCACCGTTGGTGTACATGCGATAGCACCCACCGCCGGTAAGACCACAAACAACTTGCCCGACGGCGGTACCAATCGATGGGTTTGCCGCCGCCGAGGCCTGAATCGCGGTTGATGCAGCTGTGGTCCCGTTGGCGAAAGCCTGTAGCTGGTCCATGCCGCCATTGAAGATGTTGGAGTCGCCCAGGAGCGGTCCGGTGCTGCTGTACTGCCAAAAGCTGAACTGGGACCAGCTAGCCGGTAGGGTGCCCGGATAGTCGCTTGCAGAACTGGGGTAGGACGCAATCCACAGCGGATAGTCCGTGAATCCGCCGGCGTTCCCGGTGCAGCGCGTCCACCAGTCCGTGGTGCTGTAGATGACGGGGTAGCGTCCGATCAAGGACTTGACTGTATTGCCAAAGTCCGCCACCCAGGATGCCATTTGCCCTGCCGACATGCCATAACAGGTATTCCCGAAGTAAAAACCGTTGATGGTCTGTCCTTCGTAGGGGTTGTACTCGATGTCGAGTACGGGCGGTAGCGTGTACCCGTCAGCAGTCCACCCCCCACCGTTGGCAACAAAGTACCTCGCCTGATCCGCGCCGGAGGACCAATTGGGAATCGCGAAGTGATATGACCCACGGATCATCCCGACGCTTCGGGAACCATCGTACTGTTGGGAAAAATTCTCATTTTGGTAGTAATTGCCTTCTGTGGCCTTCACATAGGCGAATCGAGACCCTTGATTCCATTGGCTTGCCCAGTCCACCGCACCCTGGTAGGCGCTGACATCCTGACCGGCAATACCGTATGACGGCCGCCAATGGCTGGGATCTGTTGCCTGCGGAACAGTCAGGGAGAGGGTTTCCGGCACCGCGCGTGAGCCTGCGACTATCGATCCCAACCCAACCTTCTTGTCGGCCATCACTCGCGGGGAACGCTGACCCATTTCCGCGCCGCCGGCTGGAATAGCGTCGCGCATGGCCTTTTTCATCGCCTCCGAATTCGGTGAGGCTTGTGTCGGCGAAGACACACTTGGCGCAGGACTGGGTGTAGGGCTTGGGGAGGCTGAAGAAGTCCCCACGGCGCCGTTCGAACTGGGGCGGGATGTTGCCGCCGGCGTGGGATTCGAAGCGGGGCTGGGCGTCGGACTGGCCGCGGCCAACCCAATGGGCTCCACGGTAAGGAGTATGCATGCCGCTGCAACGGCGGCGAATGTGCGGACTGGGCGCGCCGACTTCACCGAAGGGCTTCTAAGAAGGTTGCTGTTGCGAGACAGTTTCAATTTGTGCTCCAGAGCGGTGACCTGCCGCCTATGGGATCAGGAGCCGCATTGCCTAGCCGATATTTGTCGTCGACCACACACGGCCCCGTATGTGGTGGGGCGGACGTCGGAAAGCTTACCACCCGTGGTGCACAAGTAACTAGTGATGCTCCTGTTACTGGTGTTCTATCAAGGGCGCGGAAAATGCATTGCGGCCGCACTCGGAGAGTACGGCCGCAATGCATTCTGGCTATCCAGCGGAGTTGTAGCGAATACTGGTAAAACAGTGACGGATCTAGTGGACTACGGCTCCGCCGGCAGGAGTCCAAGTGATAGTGCCGTGCTGGTAGTTCTGATAGGTCACTCCGGCGATGGTGTACTCGTTGCTGATCGGGTAGCCGAGCCGTCCTTGCTCATATCCCGTTGAGGCCCACGCGACCCTGATAGCGCCAAATGAGATCTGGGCCCCGGTGGTTGGAGACCAAATGATCGCGCCTCCGTGCTGGAACAATTGATAGGTTCCGCCGTTGATCAGTCCGGAGACGATGTCGCTAGTCGGGTAGCCCAGATAGCCACGCTCGTAACCCTGCGCTGCCCACGCCGTCCTGATGACTCCCATGGAAATGTGGGCCCCTGTTGACGGCGACCAAAGAATGGCGCCGTTTTGGAAGAGCTGGTAGGCACCTCCGTTGATGAGTCCGCCCACCTGGTCCGACGTCGGGTAGCCCAGGATTCCGTTTTCGAATCCGTACTGCGCCCACTTGTCGCGTATGGCGCCGTAGGAGACGTGGGCCCCTGTCGTCGAGGACGAAATCATCGCTCCGTTTTGGAAGGTCTGATAGTAGCCTCCGCCAACAAGACCGGAGACGATATCACTCGTGGGGTAACCGAAGTATCCGTGTTCGTAGCCATAAGCTGCCCACAAAGTGCGAATATCGCCCATGGAAACGTGTGCCCCGGTTGCGGATGACCACAGGATGGCTCCATTGGTGTAGAGCTGGTAGCACCCGCCTGCTACGAGTCCGCAGACCACCAGACCCGTGGCCGACCCTATCGCCGGAACAGCAGCCGCTTTTGCCGCAATCGCGGCCGTGGCTGGCGGCAAGGAGCCCAAGTCGTAGAGTTCGTAGTCATCCGTCACGAGCGTCCCAATTCCTGCCAGGTTCAGGCCCAAGCTGATGGCGCTTGCTCCGGCCGGTACCGGGGGTGAGGTCCATACAGTCTGGGCCCAGTTGGCTGATGCCGGAACCGTGGGACTCGCAGTCCAGTAATTCCAAGTCCCCAAGCCGGTTCGGTAATAGAGTTCGAACTGAGTCGGGAGCGTCGAGTGGTACCAGGCTGACATTTGGTAGCTGTGACCGGGAATGGCCGTCGGGGCGCATTGTCCCAGGTCCAGGGTCGGCAGCAGCTTGGCGTCGCCGTCAACCCGGGCCGTCATCACCAGTTGTTCGGCGACAGATCCTGTGTGCCCGGGAGACACACTGGTGAAAGCGTGGGTGTTGGTTCCGAAGGCGCCGACTGCCCAGCAGTACGGGAGTCCGGTGGCCACGGGTCCTGCCGTTTCCAGGCTCGGGTTCTGGATGAGGTTTCCGGTAGTGATCGGAGGAGGTGCAGCCGGTCCATTGACGAGCGGCTTGTCCACGTCCAGTGCGGAGTTGCTTGGGTCAGGGAACTGGGCCGCCATGACCTGGCGCACTGTCTTGACGACGATCCTGCCCGCCGTTTGTTCAGTCGCCAGCCAATCGACGTAAGTGTGGAAATTGGTGGTCGTGACAGTCAGAGGATCGGTACCCGAGTCGAAGTGGTGGAAAGTCAATTGCACCCATCCGCCGCCAGCCTCTGCCTGGGTCACGACGGCCTGCATGTCGGCAACGGCCCATGTGTTGTCTACCTCATCGGGCGCCTTGGTGAAGAAGAGGTCCGCCGTAGGAACGGGGAGCGGTTCAGCCAGGTCGGTCAGCGTTGGGGCAGCTTTGCTTTTAAGATCGCCCAGGCCACGTGCGCTGTTGTAGCCGCAGTTGGCGACCTGTTGCTCAACGGCGGGAGTGGCGGACGCGAAGGGGTAAGCGAAGTTTGTGACCCGGAAGCCCATGTTGGTCAGGTTGACGCGGTCGTTGCATATTTGGCGTGCCACCTCGTTCGCGTCCATCTGGGCAAGGTCGGGGTGCGTGACGGTGTGCCCGGCGATCTCATTGCCTGCCGTTTGGAGGGCGAGCGCCTGGGCGGTCGTCATGTAAGGGGCCGGACCACCATTAGGATCGGTCGCATTGAGGTAGCCGGATGGAAGGAAGAATGTCCCCAACATTCCTTTGGAATTCAAATAGTTCGCGGCAGCCACCTGATCAGCGTTGGCGTCATCGAATGTCAACGTGACGACAAGAGGACCCGCTGCGTGCGCTGGCTGGGTCAAAATGGTCGCATTGAAGAGCGTTGCTAAGAGAAGCACGGCCGCCCCCATGGCAGCCGTCTTTCGATGGGTCTGTTGGCCCTCATATGGGAGCCCCCGCCCATGGCGGGAGGCCACCATCCACCTTTTTTGCATCCCAAGTCCGTTCGTCGCGCCTGCAACCTGACTGGTGAGACCTTCAGTGCCTGTGTGATCCGCTTGCACAATTCGGGGTTGCCAGTACTCATCGTGGGCATTCATTTATTGAAACCGCAGCGCGCCAAGGGCTGTGAAGCAAGGCGCTGGGTCTGCTTCGGCCCATGGTGCGCGGCTGATTATTTGACGCTACGAGTGGCCATTCAGGGTGTCAACACTCGCATTTAATCACCGCTATCACTCGAGTAGTCGGCTGAATTCGTTCTGATTTCGTGGATGCTGTACCGCCGATAGGCTCGCAAAAATCCGGCCAAGAGAAGGTTCTCCCAGAGCACCAAACTCAATCCAGTGTGACTACTCGTCGGTGGTTATCCACAAACGGGTCAAATTGACTTGGCAGGGTGTTGCACCTCCCCTAGCCTTAACCCTGTTGAAGGTTTCCGCAGCGCCTGGGCGCATGCTGCATTGGGGGGAACATGGAGGCTTTGCGCATCGTCGAAGACGAAGTCCGGGAGCTGATTCGTCGGCGTGGGCTGGATCCTTTGAGTCAAGCAGTCGAAGTTCACCGGCTCGTCGAGGCCGCCGTGAATGACTACGACGAGCGGGCGCTCCTCGGCCCCTTGCCTCCTTTGGGACACTTGGACACTGCCCGCAAGTACGTGTTCGACGCCGTTGCCGGCTTCGGGCCGCTCCAGCCACTCCTGGATGACCCCACCATCGAAGAGGTCTGGCTCAACGCACCGGTCAAGGCTCCATTTACGTATCTTTCCCGGTTAAGATGTTTCCATGAGCACAGCAGTGACAGCCTGCGGGATCTATGCGCGGATATCGTCTGACGACGGTTCGGCACTTGGAGTGGCGCGGCAGATAGAGGATTGCACGCGGGAGGCCGAGCGGCGCGGCTGGCCTGTTGCCCAAGTCTTCACAGACAATGATGTTTCCGCAACCAAGTCCAAGCCACGCCCGGAGTATGAGCGGCTGTTGGTGGCTATTGAGGCGCGGACCATTGACGCTCTGGTGGTCTATGACGTGGACAGGCTCACTCGCACCCCGGCGGAACTTGAGCGGTTCATTGACCTAGCTGACAGGCACCATGCGGCGTTGGCGTCCGTTGGTGGCGATGTGGACTTGGCAACGCCCCAGGGGCGGCTTACGGCGCGTATCAAGGGCAGCGTGGCCCGTCATGAGGTCGAGCAAATGTCACGCCGCCTGAAGCGCAAATTTCAGGAGAGCGCGAAAGATGGGCAAGCTCACGGTGTTACTCCGTTCGGGTACAGGCGTGAGCGCACCAAAGACGATCAAGGCCGGGACTCCGGATACCGCGAGGTCATCGAGCCGGCCGAGGCTGATGCGGTCCGGGAGCTCTACCGGATGGTGATTGCCGGGGAGTCATTGCGGGGCCTTGCGAAATACCTGAATGACAGGGGTTTCAAAACGGGCAGGGGCAACGAGTTCAGGGGCAATGTGGTGGGTAATATGTTGCGCCGTCAGCGCTACGCGGGGCATAGGACACATGCCGGGCAGATCGTGAGCAAGGGACAATGGGAGCCGATCGTCAGCCAGGACACTTGGGATCAGGTTGCCGCAATCCTCGCCGCTCCCGGGCGTCGCCATTCTCGTGGTCTTGAGCCTAAGCACCTGCTTTCGGGTATTGCCTTGTGTGGGCGGTGCGGGACGGCCATGAGGCCGAGCATAAGTACAAGACGGAAGCCGTCCTATGTGTGCCCCGGTTGCATGCGGTTGACCCGCCAGATGGACCCCGTGCATGAAGTCGTCAATGCAGTCATGATTGGGCGGCTCTCGCGTCCGGACGTGCTAGCAGCGACCGCACCTAAACCCGACATGCTCCGGGCCGCGCTCGCTGCCCGGGATGCAGTGTTGGCACGGATGGACGCGGCTGCCGACATGTCCGCTGCGGGGATTACCACGCCAAGGCAGTTCGCAAGGATGAACGAGCAGCTAAAGACGCAACTGGACGCTGCTGAGCATGAGGTCAAAGCGTCGCAGCCGGTCCGCGTTCTTGACGGCATGACCGGGCCGGATTCTGCTGCTAGCTGGGCGGCCGCGTCCATAGACCGCAAGCGAGAGATCATCCGCACTCTAGCCACGGTGACAATTCTCCCGTCCGGTCCGGGTATCCCTTTTTCGCCAGAACAGGTGGAGATCTCATGGAAGACCGATTGAACGACCTTGAAGACCTACTTCGGAGGCTCGTCGCCAATAAGGAATTTCTCGATCTGGCTGAAAGGGCCGAGACGCTGCATTGGCCAGTCGTAATGGTTCACTGTCAGCGTGGCCATTACATAGACATGATCCAATTGAATTTCAACGAGACTTCAGGAAATTGGAAGATGATGTCTGACCGCGAGTCGGATACGCGGGCTGGCCATGAGGGAAGCCAGCGAGATCCACGAACCGGCGTCGTTAGCCTTCAACGAACGGTGTTCACCTGCGAACAATGCTTGGCGAAGAGAAAGAAGGCGCTCAACGCGCCATTGACCGGCAAGAGGCTTGTCCTGCTCTACGCGGACACAGTCATGCGTTCAGAAAAGTCCTTCCGGCTTCCGTAAGTACAACTGCATAGCATGTATGCTTGTCATAGGCGAAATACACGGATGTAAGTTCGCCACCTGTCCCGGGGCTGGTATGAAGAAAAATCCCCGGGTAGGCGCTCAGCGCCGGTCCCAGCGGGCCGTTTCCTTGGAAGGAGACCGCCCGCAATGTCTGAGCTCCAACATCTCAAATGCCGCGCAGCTGCCCTGTCTCGTCGTCGTCCTGAGTCCGATCCTGAACTAATCGAAGCCCGCCAATCACTTCGGGCCGCGAAGCTGGCCGCATACGTTCTCAAGACCTTGGCGGAAGCGCCAGAACTCTCTCAGTCGCAGCTAGACCGTATTGCCACCTTGCTGCGCCCAGCCGCGCCAGGTGATGCGGCATGAGCGCCAAGAAAGCCCGCCCAGTTGGGGGTTCGGGCGGGCTGACTGGTCTTGGGGACATTTCTAACTTTGCCACCTCTTCTGAGCCAACGCCTGAGCAACACGCCGCGCGAATGCCTGCTGCTGCGGTCATCGCTGATGTGCAGCGCTACGCGGCATCCGTTGGCTTAGTAGTAGCTGGCCGCTGCCACGATTGCGGACAGGTCATCTGGGGCGCTGAGAGCCTCCATACCGGCCGGGGCCGTGTTTGCCGACGTCGTGCCAGGAAGGCCGAACGTGAGCAGGTGAAGCCATGACCTGGGCCAAGCTGAGCGACGACTATTCGGACGACACCTGGACGCTCTCAGACGCAGCCTTCCGGCTGCATACCGAGGGCTTGGTGTGGTCGAACAGGAAGCTGCTTGATTGCGTCCTCGAGAAGGACGATTTGCGCAGGTTCGCCAAGAATCCGGACGCTGTTGGCGAGCTCCTTGATGCAGGATTCTGGCAGGAGTCTGGCACCTGCTACATAATCCGCCACCACGCGCAGTACCAGCGCACCCGCGAGGCTGTCATTGCACAGCAAGAAGCGAACCTAGCAAACGGCAAGAAGGGCGGCCGGCCACCAAAGCCAAAGCCGATCCAGAAAACCCAGCCGGTTACCGATTCGGTAACCAAGCCGGTTGCCGAATCGCCCAATCCATCCGCAATTGACCCGAATGCCTGGAAACCCGAAGAGTTCGCCAAATCCCGCGTAATCACTGGGCGAGAAACCCAGCCGGTTACCGAATCGCTAACCGAAAGCGAAACCAAAAGGGACAGGACAGGACAGGCCTTTAAAGCAAGCACTCCTAAAACAAGAGATTTCCCTGACTGTGCGAACGGCTGTGGCGGTCGCTTGAACCAAAGGCAAGTGGAGAAAGGTTCGGCAATCTGTCTGAACTGTGAGCACCTCGCGAGTATTTCGCGGGTTCCAGAAACCGTGTGATCCAAGGAAAGGAAGTTCCATCATGACCACCACACCAGCACACCCGGGGGATGAGCCCGGCAAGGCGGGGGCTATCGCTATCCCGGCTGATGACTACCGCCGCGTTATCGCGCTGGCACGCGCACTGACCACGGCCGACGTGGAAGCGCTCGCAGCACTACAACCCATGGAGCCAGGCCAAGCGCACGCCATGATGCTGGCAGCCGTGACCGTGATTGCCGCGCTCGCGAGCGATGACCGCCTTGACGGTGCCGAGGCAGAGCTACAACGAGTGCTCGCCAGTACCTTGAAGCTCGAAGGGAACCAATCATGAGGGCGGGACACAGGGCCGCACAACGACGAGTGCGGCCCACACACGCAAACCGGACCTGGTTTTTGAAAATGGAACCCCCGGACGACCGCCCGTCTTCCGCAATTTCTCTCCCCGTTTTTTGCAAAAGTTCTGTGGCGTGATTGCGATGGGGGAGCGGAAGCCGATTGTTGAGCCGGGGTTCAGGCATGGTGTTACCGGGTATCGGAAGGGCTGTGGCTGCGATATTTGCCGGGCTGCGCAGCGTGTACGGAACGCAGCGGCGAGGGCGAAGGCAAAAGCAACTTCACCGCCCCCCGTTCCTGGGCTGATTGAACGGACTGTGAGGCGTGAATTGAAGGAAGCTGCGGCGTTCTTGCCGCCCTGGGTGCAGACATTGCATGCGTTGGCTGTCCGGACGGCGCGGGCTATCGACAATGCACCTGATGACAAGCTTTCGCCGTTGGTGGCGCGGCTGGTCCGGGTCTTGGACCGTATCCGCGCTGCCGGCCCTGTTGCTCCGTGCCCGAAGCCGAAAAGCGTAGGGGACGAGGCCGAGGATTTCGTCAACGGGCTTCGGAAGTTCGGCCCGAAGTAAGTTACAACCGTGTAATTCAGGAGTAGAATGTGATTACGAGAAGGCCAAAAATTCAGCGGAGTCAGGCCGGGCGAAACCCACCCCTCCTGTTTTTCTTCTCAAGCAGCGGCGGCGATGCAGGGGCGAGGCCACCTTCCACCGTAAGCGGCAACCAGTGAACGGCACTGGCAGGCAGCGCGAAACGCACCTGAAAACACCCCGGTGGCACGTACGTGCCAAAATCCCCCCATCATTTTGGTGCCCCTGTTGCGTGTGCACCCGTTTGAAAGTGTGAATTCCAATGCCTAAGACCATGCGTGAAATGCTGAATGAGAAGAAGGCCGAGATAAAGGCGGCCGCCGGTGCTTTGCTGGCCCGCGCTGAGACGGAGAACCGCCAACTTACCGACGCGGAAGAGGCCGAGTTCCAACGGTTCATGGAAGACGGCGAGTCAGTTGAGCGGCAGTTGGACCGGGCCGCCAAGTTCAACGAGGATGCCCGCAAGCTGAGTGAGCATCTGTCCGGGACCGGGACCGGGACCGGAGGCGCGGAGGCGCGGGCCGTCAAGTTCATCAACCGCAATACCGGTGCACCTGCTCTCCGGTCCAACCAGTTGTTCGGTGAACATGAACTGGTGGTTGCGCACCGCGAGCGGGGCCGGCTGGGCGAAGAAGCGGCGATGGCCACGTATGGCGGCAGCATCGTTGAAATGGTCCGCTCTCTGTCCACAACCGGCGCGTCTGCTGTTGTTCCTACCGTGTGGGCGTCGCAGATCATCGACGTTGCCCGTGCCAACGCTGCGGTTATGAAGGCCGGGGCGACCATTTTGCCGATGGACGCGAGTACCGTCCAGGTTGGGCGGCTCACGGGCGATGTGACGGCCGCGTTCCGGGCGGAAGGTTCCGCCATAAATGCGTCCGATCCTACGTTCGACAACGTAACGCTCACGGCGAAGAGCCTGAACGCGCTTGTGGTCGGGTCCGTGGAATGGTTCGATGATGCGCCGAACGCTGACGGCCTCGTGATCAATTCAATCGGCAAGGCAATCGGGCTGATGATCGACAAGGTTGCGCTCTACGGTGGCATCACGACCGGGGCCGGCTCAGTCAACCTTCCCACGCCGCCAAACCCCCGCGGCGTCCTGGCTGCTCTCAACGCGAACCGGCCGGCCAACGTGATTGGCGCGGCCGCCACGAACGGCACGACGCCCACAAGCTATGACGAGCTCATCGACCTTGACTACACGGTGGAAAACCTCAATGAGCACCCTACAGGCCTGATTCTTCCGTCCCGGTTGGCTCAGAAGTACGCGAAATTCAAGGACACCACGAACCAGCCGATGCGGAAGCCGGATGACCTTAGCGACCTCCCGTTCTACGTCTCGAACCAAGTGCAGTCAGGCATGACGCAAGGCACCTCAACCACCGCCGCTGATGCGTTCGTTGGTGACTGGACCGAACTGCTGATCGGGCAGCGTCTCGGACTGCAAATTCAGGTGCTCACGGAGCGCTACGCGGAGCTTGGACAGATCGGCATCGTCGCCACGTGGCGCGGCGATATCCAGCCTGCCCGCACCAGCGCGTTCGCGGTGTACCGGTACTTGGTCGGTTTGTAAGCCATGGTCCTCCGAGTATGGCCCGTTCACAGCTTCCCGGACCCGCCCGGGGATCTGCGTAACCAGCCGATCAGCGACCATGACCGTGTGCGCTTGCACAACGGCACGGCCATTGTTGACCCGCCCCCGAAGAATGCCCGGCACATCATGAATCTCACGGACCCGAACGGCAAACCCGTGGTGTTCATGCCCGGCGAAACCCTGCCCGCATGGGCGCTGCCCTACCGGTAAGGAGAAAATAATGGTGCTCAAGAATGAGGATCTGGCGGACGGTGCGCCGTTCCCCGGCAAGACCATCGCCCATGATTACGTCCATTGCACGCACCCGGAAACGGGTCTGGAAGTCGTGTTCATGCCCGGCGAGGCGTTGCCCGACTTCGCGGCAGCCGTCCAGGAAGCGAAGGACAAGGCGCCCGCCATGCCCGTTGTGCAACCACCGAAGGGCAGACGGGCAGTCAGTAAAGACCGGGCGTAAACGTCACCAGGGTGCCGGGCCATGGACAGCCGGCACCCGGAACGATGGCCCAAAAGGAAGCGTCTCCTTTCTCCGCTCCCGGCCAGCGCCCACAGAAGCAATGCCCGCCCGTTGTGAGGTCTCCATCCACGGCGGGCATTGCTTTTGTCCCCTTGTGGTTCCCATTTGGGACCAAGCTTGATTCGTTGCGGCGTATTTGCAACTATTAGCGATACTCAGCTCAGGGCGGTGCCGCCCCAAGACTGGGCCAAAGTTGCCACAATACGGGGGAAGCGTTGTTCTCAGCAGCACAGCCGGTCGGATGCCGTTGCACTTGTAATATCGGATCGGATTGCGACCCTCACGAGGTCAACCATGTGGATCTCACTCAGCAACAGCTGAGACTGGAGATGGCGGCATTTCATGACAACCGGCTTGATCCTCAACTGTCCGAATCCGAGCACCGTGACGCCTTTGCCAGAATGAAGAAGCTGATCATCAAGGCGAAGAAGGGATGCCTTGAGTTCTCCGGGGCATCGCCCGATGCCAAAGTGATGGAGCGCGCTGAGTTCGTGATCGAGCTCAGACCTATGCCAGAGAGAAAGCTGAGGTTTGGACAGCCACACCTCCCTGCACGCTTGGTTCGGCTTTACTGCGCAGAACCACGCATCGTCGAGGACACGATTCTCGGGCTACACTTGGGGACGAAACCCAATGCCGAAGATATACTTCGCGAACAGAACGTATCCATTGATACTGCCGTCCAAAGGGCACATGATTGGGAAATGTTGCAGTACACACCAGAAACGAGCCAAGGAAATGGGGGATGACGTATGAGCCGAATAAGCCACCCTGTTGATGCCTGGGCGGGCATCGATGACGATGCCGCCCAGTCTCTTGCGGATGACAATCTGGGTGCCCAAGAACATCTATGGGAATCGTTGGCAGCGGCCCGTAGAGCATCAGGGCTCACTGATGAGCAAGTTGCTGAGCGACTCGGTGTAACTGCGGAGTTGGCCAACGCAATTGGTGAGGGACGAATTGACATCACCCTTGGCGATCTTCGCGAGTTCGCCTATGCGGTAGATGCCGTGGTCGCCTATAAGGTTAGCCCCCGTTACACAACGACTTACGACACTTTCCGCCGTTCGCTGGTGGGAGAACTACCGTGGCACACTCCTAGCCAAGAAGAGCATGGGGATGACGACGAAGTTAACGTCCGCCGCAGAGCCGAAATGCTTACCGGTGGACACTGAAGTCGAGGTTTCCACCGAAGTCCAAGGTCGAATACTTAGCCCGGTGTCATATGAGGTTTTCGTCGACAGAATTGAGCTAGTCCGTCACTACGGCGGCTTCGACAAGGAAAAGGAAAGGCTTAACTGGGACGTTTACCTCTATCCGGTCCCGTCCAACGGGAAGCGACCGGAAGTGGAAGCTCCAAACTTTTTGCTCGTCGGTCACCTCTTCCGGGCCAACGAAAGTGGTCACGGTCAGGTCCGCGCGAACGCGCTAGTGCGAGCGTTTGAGCTCGATGGTATGCCCATGAACCCAGAATTTGTGCGCGATCGCCTCGCTTATGGATTCGTTGAAGCAACCTACGACACGTGTAGGCGTGCTTTGCAGGCACAATCTGCCGTCATGGACGTGGATCTTGATTTGCCGAAGGTGTCACCGCCGACAAAGGTACAGCTTGATGACGAGCCGCCCAAAGCCCAACGAAAACGAAAAGGGCGCTCGGGGACTGACTGACTAGACCCACTGAGTAGGCTAGTTCCTAACCACGTCGTCTCCGGCCGAACCTGAACGACAAACCGGGCAAGGTCCGGACCGTTACGCGGCCACGGCTGTTTATGCTCACTGGGCCGACACGTTCCGAGACTGACGCGCCAGACTTGGACAGATTGATGCTCGTGTTTTTCCCGGCTTTGATGCGCTTGCGGAATACGAAACCCATGGCTCAGCCTCTCAAGGCGCGGGTGAGTTGTACAGCGCCCGCGTTGGCAGATTTCGCGAGGGCCATGAGGTCATGGGGCGTAAGCGCTCGGCGCTCGTCTTCTCCGACGTAGAGGAAGACGGCCGGTTCGCCTAGGTGCAGTTCGCCCGAGGGGTCGGCCGTGTCCGTCCGCTCGAGGATCAGTTCAACGGTTCCGCGCGGGGAAAGCTTGAGCTCGTGGGTGCAGACGTCCCCGCTTTCGTCGCTCTGCGAGTATGTGCGGGCTGCCCATTCCGGGCGGGGCGTGCGGAACAGGAGCCCGGGCACAACATCCATGAGCATTGCGTACCGTTCCCGGCCAGTCATGGCTTGGAGCCGCGAGGTTGAGAGCTGGGCGTATGCCCGGAGGATGCGCCACCCCATCGAGTTGCGCTCAATCTCACGGGAAGGGCTGGATTCCTCCCACGCGGCAGCGTTTGCTATGAACATAGCTGCGCGTTCAATGTCCAGACCGTACTCCGTGCCTGGGTCTACAAAGTTGCTTGTTTGCTGAGTTGGGCTTGCTTTCATATGAGCAACGTATAACGAAACTTTTTCCCCAATGAGGTTTACGTTGCCCGGAATGGCGAATCCGAACTCACCTCGATCAGCCTCACCGAGCAGCAGGTTCGCGACTTTGTTGAGCGGATGCTTAAGAGTTCCGGGCGCAGGCTGGACCTTTCCTCACCCTTTGTGGACGCGGCCCTGCCCGATGGCTCTCGGCTCCACGTCGTCATTCCCGACGTCACCCGCCGCCATTGGGCCGTGAATATCCGCAAATTCGTGGTCAAGGCGACCCGGCTCGAGCATCTAGTGGAGCTGGGCACGTTGACGCCCGGGTCAGCCCGGTTCCTGGGGGCCGCGGTGGCCAGTGGACTGAACATTCTCGTCTCGGGAGCCACCCAGGCAGGAAAGACCACAATGCTCAACTGCCTGGCAGCCAACATCGGCTCCCGGGAGCGAGTCATCACCGTCGAAGAGATCTTTGAACTCCACTTCCCGCTGCGAGACGTCGTTGGGCTCCAGTGCCGCCAGCCAAACCTTGAGGGTCAAGGCGAAATTCCCTTGCGCCGGCTCGTCAAGGAGGCTCTCCGCATGCGGCCGGACCGCCTCGTGGTGGGCGAAGTCCGGGAAGCTGAAAGCCTGGACATGCTTATTGCGTTGAATTCGGGCTTGCCGGGCATGTGTACTGTCCATGCCAACTCCGCCCATGACGCCGTGACCAAGATCTGCACCCTGCCGCTGCTGGCCGGCGGGAACATCTCGAGTGCCTTCGTCGTACCGACCGTCGCATCCTGCATCGACCTCGTGGTCCATTGCAGCCGCCAGACGGACGGTCGCCGGCAAGTCACGGAGATCCTCTCGCTGGGGCGACGCGTGGAGAACGGCATCATTGAGTCGACCAAGGTATTCGCGATGCAGGACGGCAGGCTCCAAGCCACTTCTAATTCGATGCCGGCCGCCGAGAAATTCGCCCGGGCAGGTTTTGACGTCGCCGCGCTTCTGGAACAGTTCTGATGGCGCCGCTGCTGGGCGTTCTCTGCGGCCTGGGCGTCTTTCTTGTCTGGTGGTCTGCGTGGGAACAACACCCCCTTGCCGCCAAGGAGCCCAAACCGAAACGCCTTGAGTCTTTGTTGCTCACCGCCGGGATCGAAAAGGTGAGCGGCGGGGGATTCATCGCATCGTGCCTGGGATTGGGCCTCTTCACCACGCTGGTGATCTACGTCGTGACAGCGTCCTTTTCGATTGCGGCGTGTTTCGGCTTGTTCGGCGCGTGGCTTCCCTTGGCCGTTGTCAGCTGGCGGGCGCGCAAGCGGACCGCCATGCTCCGGGAGCTCTGGCCCGATGTCGTCGACCATTTGCGCTCGGCAATCCGCGCAGGACTTTCGCTGCCCGAGGCGCTTATCCAACTTGGGGACAAGGGGCCCGAAGAGTTGCGGGCCCTCTTCCGCGAGTTTGCTGCGGATTACCGTTCCGGCGGTCATTTTGATGCGGCGTTGAGCAAGCTAAAGGAGCGTTTGGCCGATCCCGTTGCCGACCGGATCATTGAGGCACTCAGGCTGACCCGCGACGTGGGCGGATCCGATCTCGGTCGCCTTTTGGGAACTCTCGCCGAGTTCCTTCGCGAGAGCGCGAGGACCCGCCGCGAACTCGAGGCACGACAATCATGGACCATCAATGGGGCGCGCCTGGCCGTTGCCGCCCCGTGGATCGTCCTGATGCTGCTGGCCAGCAGGCCGGAAGCCGTCGCCGCGTACAACTCGGCCGCGGGAGTCAGCGTTCTTGGAGGCGGATTGTTGGTGTCGGGCTTCTGCTACTGGGCGATGCTGCGCATTGCCGCGCTTCCTGAAGATGAAAGGGTGCTTCGATGACTGCGTTGACTGCCCTGGCCGTGTCCTGCGGCTTTCTTTTGGGAGCCGGGTTGTGGCTCATCTTTGTTCGCATGCCATTCATGCGGGCCATTCCCTTCGCGGAACGCATCGAGCCGCAGCTCCGGTCCCAGAACCTCGAATCGCGCCTGCTGTCCACAACCCCGGACGTCGCACCGTTCGGCCCCTTGGAGCGCATTCTGCGGCCGGCGATCCGGGACGCTCTCCGCTACCTGGCGAAATTCAACCTCGGTGCCGCGTCCCTCAACAAGAGGCTGGCAAAGTCCGGTTCCGGCAAGTCCGCGCTGGACTTCCGCGCGGAGCAGCTGCTATGGGCGGCGGCGGGCTTTGCCACGGCGGTTGCCGTGGTGGTCGTGAGTGCCGCCCGGGGGCGGATCAATCCGGGGCTTGCGGTTGCCTCGGTCCTGGTTTGTGCACTGGGTGGCTTTCTTTTCCGCGACTACGTGCTGGGGGTGCGGATCAAACGAAGGCAAAGGCAGATGCTGACGGAATTCCCCAGCCTTGCAGAATTGATGGCCCTCGCGGTGGGTGCGGGGGAGAGCGCCAGCGGTGCCCTCGATAGAGTATGTCGGATAGCCCGCGGCGAGCTGGCGAAGGAGTTTGCCCTGGTAGCGGCCGCCACGCGGGCCGGCACGCCGCTGGTTGACGCCTTGCACGAGTTTTCGGGACGAACCGAGCTCGGACCGCTTATTCGGTTCGTGGATGGGATTGTCGTTGCCGTCGAACGTGGTACCCCTTTGGCAGATGTTTTGCGGGCCCAAGCTGCGGATGTCCGCGATTCCGCCAAACGGGAGCTGATGGAAGCGGCGGGCCGCAAGGAAATCGCCATGATGGTGCCGCTGGTTTTCGGCGTCCTCCCCCTCACAGTGATCTTCGCCGTCTATCCGGGCCTGGCCGCGCTGGAACTTGGTTTCTGATGGCGGACTCCGACAAGCCTTTTCACCTCCATCATTTCGGCATCCGCCTGAATGCCAAACATAAAACAGCATGGATCACAACGATTCCTGCACAGCGAAATGGGGAAAAATGAACTGGGGAAGAATGAAAAAGCCCGGACGCCGTAGCCTGCCCGCTCCGGGACTTTTGCTGTGCCAGTTGTGGTCACTCCCGCCGTCCAGACCCACGCTGAGAACCACCCCGAATGAAAGTTCGGTCCCGGACGATGGCCATCCCGAGCGGGGAGATGTCCCCGGTTGGGTCATGATCACATTGATGTCCGCGGCACTCGTCGCGGGCCTGCTGGCGCTGGCCGGCCCGGCTCTAGAGGGACTCTTCAACCAGGCCATGAGCAAGGTCGGAAAGTAAGTCCATGCCGTTCCGCAGCCGTGGAGCGGAAGATGGCCGGAGCGTCAGTGCCAGCCGAGGGGATGAACAGGGCTCCGCCGTCGTGGATTTTGTGCTGGTCGGGGGTCTGTTGACCGTGTTCTTCCTCGCCGTCGTTCAACTGACCCTCGTGTTGCACGTGCGCAATACCCTCATTGAGGCAGCCTCGTCCGGTGCCCGTTACGGCGCTCTCGCCGACCGGACGCCGGCGGATGCCCGTGAGCGCACCGCAGACCTGATCGGAATGGCGCTGAACGCGGATTATGCGCGGGACATCTCGACGTCGGAGGCCAGCTTCCAGGGAATCCAT
This sequence comes from Arthrobacter sp. FW306-2-2C-D06B, assembly GCF_021789175.1. Lineage (NCBI taxonomy): Bacteria > Bacillati > Actinomycetota > Actinomycetes > Micrococcales > Micrococcaceae > Arthrobacter > Arthrobacter sp. FW306-2-2C-D06B. The sequence continues at coordinate 3,101,572 of NZ_CP084560.1, read as the reverse complement.
ACCCTGGTAGTGACAGTCCGGGCACCCTTGCCCGTCATCGGGCTGATAGGACCCGGAGCGGCGCTGGAGGTGAGGGGGCATGCTGCGACTTCTGGCTGATCCTGGCCGTGTAGCGCTTTCCCGCTTCCGGAAGGCGGTCTGCCTGCCGCCCTCGGAGGGCCGGCAATCCATCGGCCCGCGGTGTGCCTCTGAGCGGGGAAGCGCGGTGGTCGAGTTCATCCTCCTGTCCCTTCTGCTCATGGTTCCCGTGGTCTACTTCATCGTCACTATTGGACAGATCCAGGGCGGTTCCTTCGCCGTCGTGGGGGCAGCGGACCAAGCCGCCAAGGTTTACGTCATGCAGGAGGACGCCTCCCAAGGCCGTGCCGCCGCCGAGCAGGCTGCCCTTCTGACGCTTGCCGACTATGGCCATCCCGCGGAGCGCGCATTTGTCGACGTCGCCTGCGACCGCGGCGATTGCCTGTCGGCCGGTGCTGCGGTCACGGTGACGGTCAAGCTCACGGTGCCGTTGCCCATGCTGCCCTTTGGGGACACCCTGAATCTTGACGCCGCGAATCTGAGCGCGACGGCCACGCAAATCGTCGGGCGGTTCCGGTGAAGGACCGTCCCGAGAAGACGGATGCGTGGTGTCGAAAATCAGAGGGGGAAGACGGCCAATTGATGGTCTTGGCCATCGGTTACGTGGTGATCGCGTTGTTGCTGGCAACGGTCGTTGCTGCGGCCTCCGCCATCTACATCGAACACAAGAAGCTCCTCTCCATGGCGGACGGAGCTTCGGTGGCGGCCGCTGACAGCTACAACCTCGGTCAAGTGGAAAGTAGCGCCGAAACGCCATCGGCCCTCCTCAACAGCGAGCGGGTACGCAGCGTTACCGAGTCGTACCTCAGCCAAAACGGCGCCCATTCACGGTTCGATCAACTTGCCGTCGCAAGGGGGACCGGAAGTCCGGACAGCACCACCGCCGAAGTGGTGCTCAGCGCGGTGGCCCATCCGCCTGTGGTCAGCTTTCTGCTTCCCGACGGCGTTCCGATCGAAGCCCGCTCCACTGCGCGCTCCAGGCTGACCCGCTGAACTCCAAGCGTCATACGTCCAGACCCCGTGCCAAGGCCACCAATGGATGGCGTACTCTGGAACAACCATGGCTCAGATTGACTTTCCCGCAGAAATCCGCGCGCTTCGCTCCACCTACCGCTCCATCGAACAGGTTTCCGATGTCGAGAAGCTCAAGGAGGAGATCGCAGAACTGAGCGAGCGGGCGGGTGAACCGAACCTCTGGGACGATCCAGCTGCCGCACAGGTGATTACATCGAAGTTGTCCCACCGGCAGTCGGAACTTGAACGGTTGAACAGGCTGACGGGCCGCATCGACGACCTTGAGGTTCTCGTCGAGCTCGGCCAGGACGAAGACGACGACGCCTCCATGGTCGAAGCTGCCACGGAACTCGACTCTATTCGCAAGGCCCTCAAGGAACTTGAAGTGGTAACCCTGCTCTCCGGCGAGTACGACGAACGCGAAGCGGTCGTCACGATTCGTGCGGGCGCCGGCGGTGTTGACGCGGCGGACTTCGCCGAAATGCTCATGCGCATGTACCTACGCTGGGCGGAACGCCACGGCTACCCGACTACAGTCATGGACACTTCGTACGCCGAAGAGGCCGGCCTCAAATCAGCCACTTTCGAGGTCAAAGCGCCGTACGCCTTCGGTACCCTCAGTGTCGAAGCCGGGACGCACCGCCTTGTCCGCATTAGCCCCTTCGACAACCAGGGCCGACGGCAAACGTCCTTTGCCGCCGTCGAAGTCATCCCGCTCATTGAGCAGACCGACTCGATCGACATTCCGGACAATGAGATCCGCGTCGATGTCTTCCGCTCGTCCGGGCCTGGCGGCCAGTCAGTCAACACGACGGACTCCGCAGTACGTTTGACCCATATCCCCTCAGGGATTGTCGTCTCCATGCAGAACGAGAAGTCCCAGCTGCAGAACCGCGCGGCCGCAATGCGCGTGCTCCAGTCGCGGCTCCTCCTCCTGAAAAAGGAGCAGGAAGACGCTGAGAAGAAGGCATTCGCAGGTGACGTCAAGGCATCGTGGGGGGACCAGATGCGTTCGTATGTCCTCAATCCGTACCAGATGGTCAAGGATCTGCGGACTGAACACGAAGTGGGCAACACGTCAGCGGTGTTCGACGGCGACATCGACGACTTCATCGACGCCGGCATTCGTTGGCGCACGGGCAACCGCAACGCCGAGGGATAACGGCGCCCGCGCTGTTTGCCTGTTTGGGCGACACACCGCACCAAGCCCGCGATTCCGTCGCGGAGCGTGCGTATAGTCGAAGAGCCGGCGCTCAACTTCCCCCAACGAAAGCCCGTGCGCTGGCCGTTGGACTGGTCGAACGTGGCATGTCCGGCGGGGTTCTGAAGAGTCATGATCCGATTTGAGAATGTCACCAAGGTCTACGACCCCAATGCCCGTCCGGCGCTGGATGCTGTCAACCTTGAGATTGACCGTGGAGAATTCACCTTCCTCGTCGGGGCCTCTGGCTCCGGCAAGTCGACGTTCCTGCGGCTCATTCTGAAGGAAGACCGGGCAACATCGGGTTCGGTGTACGTCGCAGGCCAGAACGTAGCCAACATTTCAAGCTGGCGGGTCCCCAAGCTTCGCCGTGGAATCGGTGTCGTTTTCCAGGACTTCCGCCTGTTGCCGCAGAAGAATGTCTTCGCCAATGTGGCCTTCGCCATGCAGGTGATCGGCAAGAGCCGCAGCATCATCCGCGAGACAGTTCCGGAAGTGCTGAAGACTGTTGGGCTTGAAGGCAAGGAACGCCGCATGCCCCACGAGTTGTCCGGTGGTGAGCAGCAGCGCGTCGCGATCGCCCGTGCCGTCGTCAACCGCCCCGGCATCCTCCTTGCGGACGAACCCACCGGAAACCTGGACCCCATTACCTCGATGGGCATTATGGGTGTGCTCGACAAGATCAACCAGAACGGCACCACTGTGGTCATGGCAACGCACGACGACGACATTGTGAACGAGATGCGAAAGCGCGTGGTGGAGCTCCGGGCCGGCGTGGTGGTCCGTGATGAGGCAAGGGCCCTATATACCTCGATGATTCCGGTGGTGGGAGAGTCCCGGCGAATGAAGGACGCGAGCGATGCTGAAATCGATCGCGCACAGGGGGTCCAGCAGTGAGGCTCGCTTTTATCCTGGGCGAGATCGGCAGCGGCCTGCGCCGGAACCTGTCCATGGTGATTTCCGTTGTCCTGGTGACGTTTGTCTCCCTCACCTTTGTCGGAGCTGCCGGCATGCTGCAGATGCAGATCAACCAGATGAAGGGTTACTGGTACGACAAAGTCCAGGTTGCCATCTTCCTCTGCAACGACTCCTCGACTTCGACGGGATGCGCTTCGGGCGCGGTCACCAAAGAGCAGCAGGCCAACCTGGCCAAAATGCTCGATTCGCCGACAGTCAAGCAGTACATCACCGACTACCAGTTCGAATCACAGGCCGACGCGTTCAAGCACTTCAAGGAACAGTTCTCCAACTCTCCGATCGTTGACTCGGTGACACAGGACCAGCTTCCTTCGTCTTTCCGAATCAACATGAAGGACCCCCAGAAGTACCAGATCATCAGCGAGACCTTCTCCTCCCAGGCCGGGGTGGAGACCGTCAGCGATCAGCGCCAGGTCCTGGAACGGATCTTTGAATGGATGAACGGTGCCTCTGTTGCGGCAATGGTGGTCGCGGGAGTCATGATCTTCTGTGCCGTCCTGCTCATCACCACCACCATCAGGCTGTCCGCGTTCAGCAGGCGGCGGGAGACAGGCATCATGCGTCTCGTCGGAGCGTCAAAGACCGTTATCCAACTGCCGTTCATTCTTGAAGGCGTCATCGCCGCGGTCGTGGGTGCAGTCTTGGCTTCCGGCACACTGTGGCTGGTTGCCCAGTTCTGGCTTAACGGTGACTTGTCGCGGCAGTTCCTGAACACTCCGTTTATTTCCTCGGCCCAGGTACTCGTGATTGCTCCGGTCCTGATAGCGTTGGGCGGCGGCCTGGCCGGGATATCTTCACTTCTGACCCTCCGTCGATATCTCAAGGTCTAGCCATGAAGAGCACAGATCCCGGGCGAATAGGACAGCCGATGACACGGAAGTACCAGGCTGCGCTGCGGCTGCGAAAAGTTAGAGGCCGTGCGAAGGTTGCTGGATCCGTGCTGGCCATTGCGCTCGCGGCGAGCCTTGGCACTGCCCCGATGGCACACGCTGACAACCTCGATGACCAACAGGCCGCCCTCAACGCGGAGTCGGCGAGGGTCCAGCAGTCCTTGGAATTCGTTGATGCCAACATTGCCAAGGCCGCCGGCGACCTTGTGGTCTATCAAGGACAGCTCCCGGGAGCTCAGCAGGCACTTCTCGAAGCCCAGGGCAAGGTTGCCACAGCGGTGAAGGAGGCGGACGCCCTGGCGGCCCGCGTGGACCTCGCGCAGCAGAGCAAAGCCCAGATCACCCAGCAGCTGGAAAACGACAAGCAAAAGATCACCGACACCAAGAAGCTCATCGGCCAGATCGCGGCTCAGGCATATAAGTCCGGTGGCGTTCCCACGAACGTTGCGTTGATGTTCGGAGCGAACGACGGCGGCAACCTCACGGACACCATGGACCTCGCCAACCAGGCGATGCGCAGCCAGAACGCCACGATGACGAAGTTGACGCAGCAGAGCGCCACGAACGTTAACTCCCAAGCCCGGCTCACCGCCGTCGAACAGGAAATCCGCGACCTCAAGGCGAAAGCGGACGCGGCGCTTGAGCGCGAAAAGGCAGCCCGCGATGATGCCGCTGCCAAGAAGGCGGAAGTGGACAAGCTGATATCCGACACCACCCGTCTTAACAGCCAGCTTCAAGCGGCCAAGCCCGGAATCCAGGCCCAGCTCCAACAAGTGAAGGCGAATCAGGACGCAGTCGCTGCGGAGATCTCGGAGCGCGACCGCAAACTGCGCGAAGCATGGTTGGCCGAACAGCAGCGACTGGCCGCAGCCGCTGCGGCAGCCGCTCAGGCACAAAACCAAGCAGCCCCGCAACCTTTTGTCCCCCCAGCGAGCAACCCGCGCTCCAACTTCGGCCTGATCCACCCGGTGCCCGCGAACATCCCGATCACCTCGGGCTTCGGGTGGCGTGCGACGCCGCCTGGGACCATCGATTTCTACGGCCAAGGCGGCTACATGCACACGGGCATCGACTTCGGCGCCCCCTGTGGAACCCCGGTATACGCCGCCGCTGCCGGCACGGTGTTTTCAGCGGGCTGGGGTAACGACGGCGGTGGCAACCGTGTCAAGATATCGCACGGAGTCATCAATGGTGATTCCCTGACCACGGTTTACTACCACAACACCAGCGTGGTGGTTTCTTCCGGTCAGCAGGTGAGCCAAGGCCAGCTCATTGCATATTCAGGGACCACGGGTAACTCCACTGGTTGCCACGTGCATTTTGAAACCTGGGTGAATGGGCAGGCCGTCGACCCGATGAACCTTTTGTAGCCCGCACGACAGCGGTCTACTGGCGTAGACTAGTGTGATTCTTCGACAACCAAGGAGTTCTACCGTGCCCAAGGAAAGTGGCCGTAAGGTAGTGGCCACCAATCGCAAGGCTCGGCATGACTACCACATATTGGATACCTATGAGGCCGGCATTGCCCTCATGGGAACCGAAGTAAAGTCCCTGCGTGAAGGCCACGCCTCCATGGTGGATGGCTTCTGTACTTTCTACAATGACGAGTTGTGGATGGAGGGCATCCATATCCCTGAGTACAACCAGGGGAGCTGGACCAACCACGCGGCGCGCCGCCGGCGGAAGCTGCTGCTTCACCGCGAGGAACTCAACAAGATCTCCGGCAAGATCCGTGAAACAGGACTGACGGTCGTACCGCTCCAGCTGTACTTCCTGGATGGACGCGCCAAGGTCGAGATTGCGTTGGCTCGAGGCAAGAAGGATTACGACAAACGGCAGACCTTGCGCGAGCAGCAGGACAAGCGTGAATCACTGCGTGAACTGCGCGAGCGCAACCGCCGCTGACTTGCCCGGAAAGCGCAGCCGAGTACGTCGCCAGCCAATGCGTGTCCCGGAATGTTCGGGTGCCGCGATGCGTTATGATGATTAACCCGGCAAGTTTTCATGGTGGTAGCTTTCGAGCGACCATCGTGCTGCTGGGATTGATAACAAAATACGGGGATGATCGGTTTCGACGATGTTAGTCGCGACAGGTGAAGCGGGCCGAGGATGCAGAATTATCTCGTAAACGCTGTCTGCAAACCAATAAGTGCCAATTCAAAGCGCACTGACTTCGCTCTTGCTGCCTAAGCAGTAAGACAGTCCGTCAGCCCGAGGTTGCTATTGCCCCGGATCCTGGCGTCATTTAGATAGCCACTGCTGTTTGCCTTCGTCATCGAGGCGAGCGGGACTTTTAGATGACTGGGCCCGGATCAGCTACTTGTTCGCACGATAGCTGGGGCCGAGAAAGTCCGACGCGAACTGCGCCCGGAGAAGCCCTGACAACACGACATCGGACGGGGGTTCAATTCCCCCCATCTCCACTTTTTGTGATGAGTCGAGACATCCTTCATGGATGAGTCGGGTCATCGGTAACACCCCGGTCTTCGGACCGGGGTGTTTTTCTTTGTCTGGGTGCGGACCATCAGACCTCCGGAGCCAGCCGGTGCCCGGGTTCGCTCAACCGCACCAGTTGGGGAGGAAACCGGGAACGCTTTTCAGGACCGTGCCCGATTTCACGTCCACAAGGCCGGTCCGTATGGGGGTCGGCTCGGGGAGGACGGGGTATTGGTCGCCGGCATATTGCGGTGCGGCTGTTTCGACGGCGAGGTAGTCTCTGGCCGGCGAGACGCAGGTGTCCAGGATGCGTGACCACGCGGCGTCAGGCTGGTAGAGCATGCGCGAGCCGTTCTTGTCGGTGAGATTGACCAGAGAGGTCTCTTTCCCGCCGTCGTACTTTCTCACTACCTGTGCGTACTGGCCGGAAGCGTCGAGGACCAGGGGCTGGCTCGCGGTGGTGGTGACCCCGTTCGCGGCATCCGGTACGAAAGCACCGGGGAGGGTGAGCGGCGTGGAGGTCCCGGTGGTGAGGTTGATGGTCGAATACCGTGGCGGGTCTATGCCTTTTTTCAGCCCCGCATCGGCGACGGCGAGTTCGTCGGTGCCGGGGACGAATCCGAGGATCCCGGCATGCGCGCCCAGGGGCGACACTTTGCCGGTTTCCAGCGCGTCAATGAGGAACATGGACTGATCGTCGGTCTGCGCCACCAAGGTGGCCCCGCCCGGGACAAAGCGCCAGTCGGCGGCCGAGACCGGACCGTTGATCCCCTGGACGGCCCGCGGAGCCGAGGACGGATTGTCGACGTCGTACACGAAGAGTGATTTCCAGTACTGGCCTGTGCCCGAAGACGCGGTGAAGGTGAAACCAATGAGGTGCTTGGATCCTGCCGCGTGAAGGTTCGCCACTGTCCCCAGGCTCGGCAATGGAACGAGTGTGGGCGGTCCGCCGGTGAGGGGGGCGATCTCGAGGGAGCTGGTGTTGTCGTCATTGAGTGTGACGACGGCCAGGGCGGAGGGAAGGGCGGCATACTCCTGGATGCGTGGGGCGCTGACAATGACAGAGCCCTGATCGCTGCCGGAGAGGCTTGTGCCGAGGATGGTGTCCGGTTTCTTCAGCCCTGAGTTGTCTTTACCGGTGTCCCTCTGCAGGGTGTACAGGTCAAAGGTGGCAGGAGTGGCGGATCGGGCCAGGGCAGAGGTGGAATTGGGGTGCGGAAGCTTCGAAAGATTCGCCGCGGTCAGTGCGCCGGCAAGCAGGGCGAGGATCGCGAAGGTGCCGTAAAGGCGCCGGGCGAATCGACGTCCCGCCAGGAGCTCTGCCGCCGCCGCAACCGCCGCAGCCCGCTTGGCTGAGACGGGACGGCGCTTAGTAGACATAGGGCTGCGCCGGCTGTGTGGTGGGCTTGATGGAGTCCGGGATCAGAACGATTGCCTCACGGCTGGCCGCGTTGGGGTTGGCGCGAAAGCTGCTGCTGACCGTGACCCAACTGTCGGTTTTGTATTCGTTTTGCCACCCGGGGTGATAAACCGGAACGCCAATCGGCTGGGCATCGACAGCGCAGCAGGTCACCACAAAACGGGTCACGAAAAAGACGTTTGGATCTGTCTTGTCCGTACTGATGAACCCGGTCACGGTGGCAGTCTTGTCGGCAAAAAAGTCCTGCCCAGCGCCGGACCGAAGCAATGATGCCCAGTCCCTCACTGTGAACGCGGAGTAGTCTCCCTTGCCCGGCAGCGCGGGTGCTTTCAGGGTGAGGGCGGATGCTGAGCCGTTGAGGTCCCGCTGTGCGACAGTGGCAGCAGTAAGGGTCGACGGCGGCAGGATCAGCAAGGCGACGACGGCGGCGATGATGGTCAGCACGCTCCCGACCGGCCACAGCCAGCCCCATCGCGAACCGGCCTCGTCGCCGTGCTCATGCTCGTGCCCGTCGTGGGCAGTGGGAGCAAAGGCGAAGGCCGCCAGGGCAAGCACCCCTGCGATCACGGCCATGATGACCGTGAACACGAAATACCGCGGATGGATATACAAGGCAAGCTGGCCGGACAGGCTCAGCCAGACCGTCGCGATGAGGCCGATCAGGCTGAGGACCACGCCCTGCCAGCGGCCCACGAGCCGCCTAATGACCATAGTTGACCGCCAATCCGAGGACCGCGGCGCAAAGCGCCACTAGCAAGCTGAGCTGAAGGAGGGTCTTCGCAGTGAACGTGGTGCGCATCAGGGCGAGCATTTTCACGTCGATCATGGGCCCGAAGACGAGGAAAGCCACGATGCCTCCCGGCATGAAGGTTGCTCCGAACGACAGGATAAAGAAGGCATCCACGTTTGAGCAGATCGCCACGACGAAGGCCAGCAACATCAACGCCAGGACAGACCACACCGGGTTGCTGCCCAAGGCCACCAGCACTTCCCGGGAAACGGCAACCTGGATCAGCCCCGCCATGCCCGCACCAACAAAGAGGGCGGGCATCATTGCGCGCGTCTCCTGCGAGAACATCTGCACGCTGCGCCTGATCCTCCCGGCAGGGCCGGCGTGGTGGTCTGCCACCGAACAGGTTTCCTGGAACCGGGCGGTCAGCAGCTCCGCGGGCCGCGGATGCCGGCTGTAGATCCAGCCGACAAGGTTGGCGATGAAGAAACCGCCCAGGACGCGGGAGGCCAGGATGCCGTTGTCCCACCCAAACGCCTGCGCGGTGGTGACGATGGTGACGGGGTTCAGGATGGGTGCCGCGAACAGGAAGGTCATCGATTCCGCAACCGTGAGGCCGTTGACCACCAGACCACGCGCCAGCGGAACATTGCCGCACTCGCAAACAGGCAGCAGCATTCCCAGGAGCGAGAGGACCAGCCTCCGCAACGCCGGGCTCCGGGGCAGGCGGCGGAGCAGCAGGCCCTCGGGCAGCCAGACCTGGACGGCGATCGAGAGAACAATCCCGAGGAAAACGAACGGCAGGGACTCGATGACAACGCTGATCGACAGCGTGGCAAAGTCGCGGGCGGCGTTGGGAAGCGCAAACGCCTCCGGCGTGGAGGGTGCCAGCACCCGCACAACTGCGAACAGTGCAACAAGGGCTAGGCCGACGATGAGACCGGCGGCAGACTTCGACGTGAAAGCACGGGACGGGCTTCCGCGCTCGCCTTCCGGCTGTTCGCGTTTGTCGACCGCAGGCAGCGTCACAGTCACTCCTTACTCCTCGGACCCGGTCGGGGACTCCGGAAGGGGCCGCGAAAACCGACTGTACACGTCGGTCACCTTCGCGACTAGCCCGTCACCCCCACCGGTTTCCGCGCAGGAAATCCCTCCACTACCCGCTGAGCGGGGCACCCGGAAGAAATCGAGTGCCTGGTCTAAAAGACAGGTAGCGGACACTCAAGCAGCTGCGCGGGAACGACAGTATTTTGGTGAGGGTCAACCACCTACGGGTGTGAGTGGTTGGCACCCGGGCCGTCCTAGTGGTGCGGACTCCGGGCCGCGGGCTCGTCATCCGAGCTGTCGATGTTGTCCGTGGGACTCCCGGGTTCCCCGTCGCGATGTTTCGCGACGCGTTTTCTATCAACCAGCCTGCGTCGCTGGTGGCCAAAAACCATCACAACGGCTACCAATGCGGCACCGACAAGGACCATTACGACCCATATCCACTGTTGCCCGTCCACGTTCTCCCCAATCTCAGCCCGTCGGCTGGGTCCGGCATTGTGCTGCGAAAGGCACTCGCCCCGTCTGCCTAGGCTGCGAGGGCGGGCCCGGTAAGGAGTCGGTCTTGCTCCTGATCGTTTGCGTAGGCGATGCACCGACCCCGGTTGAGAAGCGGGTAGTCCATTCAGCAAGCCCCCTTGCTTTTTTGGCTGCGGCCCCTCGCCAGTCCGGGCCCAGTCGTTGCAATCCGCCCATCTCTTGCGGCATGGACGCTGTCCGACACGCTAGGACTGCTGGCGATTGCTGTCTTGAGTAGTCCCTACTTGTTTTCGGGGACCCCTACGCGACCGCTATTCCGGTCCGTCGAGTGGGGTTGTTAACCAGCTCAAGAAGGTCACGACGGCGGTATTAGCGGCCGCCGTCGACGGTGTAGATGCGGTCGGGTGCGACATGCTCGCCGCGGTTCAGTCGAAGCCCGCAAGATCTTCGTAAAGGTATACGACGGTCTGGCGGCTTCGGCACTGGCCCACGTCGCTGCGATCGTTGCCGACGCTGCACCGTCCCTCGGTGGATCTGCGTCATGCCTCCCTATCGAGACGGGAGGCTGAGCAAGAACTGCGGATCCGCCACGCAACGTGCCGACGGCCCCGTCAGGATACGGTGCTCCGGCGGAGTTCGCTCTTGCGGATCTTTCCACTGGCCGTTCGCGGCATGTCGTCCACGAATACCACTGACTTCGGGATTTTGTAGCGGGCCAGTCTGCCGGCCAGGTGCTCCTTGAGTTCGTCCGCGGTCAAACAGGCTCCCTCGCGCAGAACCACCACTGCACGCGGCACCTCTCCCCACTTCTCGTCCGGCACGCCGATGACTGCCACGCTGCCTACTGCGGCGAGTTCACTGATCGCTTGTTCCACCTCGGCAGGATAGATGTTCTCGCCACCCGAGATGATCATGTCCTTGAGCCTGTCCGAGACGAAGACAAATCCGTCAGCGTCCTTGTAGCCCATGTCTCCGGACTTGAACCAGCCGCCGTCTTCATACGATTCGGCCGTGGCATCGGGCCGGTTCCAGTATTCGTGGATGACGTTGGGACCCTTGATCTGGATTTCGCCCACCGCGCCCTGCCCGGCAAGGCCGCCTGCGACGTCGGCGATCCGGACGTCGCTGAAGAAGTGCGGGAGCCCGGAAGAGCCCGCTTTGTCCCGGGACCTGGCGGCTGGCAGCGTGGTGGCGCCCGGCGCCGTCTCGGTCATTCCGTAGCCATTGGAGAAGTGCAGTCCGCGCGCCTCGTACGCTTCCAGGACGCGCATCGGAACTGCCGATCCGCCGCAGGTCAGCTTGTTGAGGGAGCCAAGGTCCGACGTCGGCCAGGCCGGGTGCTCGCAGAGCATCTGGTAGGTGGTGGGCACCCCGCTGATGGTGGTGGCCCTGTGCTGCTCGATGAGCTCCAGGGTGCGTTGGGGATCGAACCTCGACTCCAGGACCACGGTCCCGCCCTTGAGCAGGGTAGGCAACACCCCCATGTCGAGCGAGGCGACGTGGAACATCGGCGAGATCATGAGCGCTACATCGCTGGACGAGAAATCGAAGTCGACAATCACGTTGATGCAGTTCCAGGTGATGTTCCCGTGGGTCAGCAATGCACCCTTGGGGCGTCCCGTGGTTCCGGAAGTGTAGAGGATCATGGCCCCGTCATCGAGTCCGACTTCCTCATCCAGATGCCGGGCCGCTCCCGAGGTGACGACGTCCTCATAGTCCTCCGCCGCCGTCGGGGTTTGGCTTCCGGAAGCGGCGCCACTGTCGCCCCGGAAGGAATCGCCGACGACGACGCGCCGGCCCACGCGGGTGCCTTCCGCGCCGCTGGCCGCAAGGCCGTCGAGGCTCGCTGAGTGGATCAGCGCAACGGCACCGCTGTCGTCAAGCTGGAAATTGATCTCCGGCGGCGCCAATCGGGTGTTGAGGGGCACGAAGATCGCCCCGAGCTGCCCACAAGCAAAAAGCGTTTCCAGGAAAGCGGGGTGGTTTTCCCCGAGATAGGCCACCCTGTCGCCCTTGGCCACGCCCCCGGATCTGAGGGCGTTGGCGAGCCTGTCCGATCGTTCCGCAAATTCCTCATAGCTGAGTCGGCGGTCTCCGAAGATCAGTGCAACCTTGCTTCCGGACTTCGGGCGGCGGCGCTGCAGCCACGAACCGATGCCAAAATTCTCCATGACGGTCCTTTCTGATTCCCGAGCTAGACCCTTCCCGGCCTCAAGGCCGGACGGTCTGCAAATCGTTGTTCTTCGGTTCCCGGGTCAACAGGATGAAGATGATCGAGACGACGGACATCGCAGCCAGGTAGAAGACCACCGAGCCGGTGTTCTGGCCGGAGTCCTTGAAGATCTGGGCCACGATCCCCGGCGTGAAGCCCGCGCCGAGGAGCGTCGCGAGCTGGTAGCCGAGCGAGGCTCCCGTATAGCGGGACGTGGTGCCGAACTGCTCGGAGACGAAGGCGGCCAGTGGCCCGAAGAGTGTTGAGTGGATCATCAGGCCGATGGTGAAGGCGACGAAGACCAGGAGGATGTTGTTCGAGGACAACAGCTGGAACATCGGGATCAGATAGGCGATGAAGAGCACGAGCCCGCCGATCATCACGGGCCTGCGGCCCAGTTTGTCGGAGAGCCTGCCGCCCAGGACCACGAAGGCGATGGAAATGAAAGAAGCGGCCGCGAAGGCGTACAGCACGCCTTGGCGGTCGGCGCCCTTGGAGACGGCGAAGGTGACCGCGAACGTTGCCAGCACCACTTGGAGGGCGAAGCCGGCAGCCCCAGCGAGCATGGTGAAGATCAAGGTCCTGGGCCGGCGCAGCACCTGGAGGAGCGGGATGACGGGCTTCGCGGCGGCACGGTTGTCAGCGTTCCGGGCCACCCTTTCCTGTTCGATGGCGGCTTTGAAGATGGGGCTCTCCGAAACTTTGAGCCGGACGAACATGCCCACCGCAAGCAAGACAAACGAGAGCAGGAAGGGAACGCGCCAGCCCCAGGCGAGGAACTGGGAGTTTGGCAAGGCCGAAAAGGCACCCATGATGAGGGTGCCCAGCACGGCACCCGACGGCGCGCCGGCATTGACGAACGAGGCCGCGAAGCCGCGCTTCCCCGATTCCGAATGCTCCAACGCCATCAAGGCGGCTCCGCCCCACTCACCGCCCACCGCGATGCCCTGGAAGACCCGGAGCACCACAAGCATCACGGCGCCCCACGGACCGGCCACGGAGGCGCCCGGGACCAGGCCGATCAGCGCGGAAGCCAAGCCCATGACCAACATGGAGACAATGAGCATTCCCTTGCGTCCCAGCTTGTCGCCGAAGTGCCCGAAGATGACTCCACCCAGCGGGCGCGCCACATATCCTGCGGCGAAAGTTCCGTAGGCGGCCACGACGCCCACCCAGTCGTCCATTCCCGAGAAGAAGACCTTGGGGAAGACCACGGCTGCGGCTGTGGCATAGAGCAGGAAGTCGTAGTACTCGATGGTGCTGCCCAGGTAGCTGGAAGCAATGACCGTGCGTGCTTCCTTGCGTTTGGTGGCCACGTCCATGGATTGAAGCTGCGATATTTGGGACATCGTTGTTCCTTAAGGCAGGGGTCGGGGGAGTGCCTTGTAGCGGCTATTTGTAGAAACGGGCGAGGAATTCGGCCACGACGGCGGGGCGTTCCTGGCCTTCGATTTCGATGGTGTTGGACACTTTGATCTGGGCGCCGCCCTTGACCTCGGTGACTTCGGCGATGGTGGCCTGCATGCGGATCCGCGCCCCCACTTTGACCGGGGACGTGAAACGGACCTTGTCGAGGCCGTAGTTCACCTTGGTGGTGACGCCTTCGACGTCGAACAGCTCGCCCCAGAACGGGATGATAAGCGAGAGCGTGAGGAAGCCGTGGGCGATCGGGGCGCCGAACGGGCCGTCCTTGGCGCGTTCCGGATCGACATGGATCCACTGGTCATCCCCGGTGGCGTCCGCGAACTTGTTGATCTGCTCCTGGGTGATTTCGCGGTATTCGGTGACGCCGAGATCGGTTCCGGCGAGGGTGAGCAGTTTGTCGAAGTCGACGACGAGATTGGGCATTGTTGCCTCCTGGTGGTTGTGGTGGGTGAAGAGAGTGCGGGGCTAGCGGGTGAAGGCGCTCTCGCCCGTAAGCGCGCGCCCCACGATCAGGGCGTTGATTTCGTGCGTTCCTTCGTAGGAATAGACGGCTTCGGCGTCGGCGTGGAACCGGGCAACATCACTCTCGAGTGTGATTCCGTTGCCGCCCGCCAGCTCGCGCGCCATTGCGACTGTTTCCCGCATGGCCACGCAGCTTTGCATCTTGGCCAGCGCGGAGTCCTGGTCTCGGTAGACCCCGCGCGCCTGTTGTTCGGTCAACCTGACCACGAGGGACAAGCTTGCGGTGAGGTTGCCAAGCATCCGGGCCAGCTTCTCCTGCACCAGTTGGAAGGAACCCAACGGGCGGCCGAACTGTTGGCGCTCGCGGACGTAGCGGAGGGCTGCTTCGAAGGCGCCGGCCTGGATGCCGGTGGCGATCCAGGCGACATCGGAGCGCATGGCCCGGAGCATTGCCGCCACGTCCTTGAAGGAGTTCACGTTGTGCAGGCGCATGGACTCGGGGACCCGGACGCCGTCGAGCGTGATGTGGGCGTTCTGCATCATTCGCAAGGAGGTCTTCCCGTGGATCTTCTCCAAAGTCACCCCGGCGGCTTCGCGGTCCACGAGAAAGGCCTTGACCTGTCCGTCGGCGACATCCCGGGCGAACACCGCGAGGACATCGGCCGTCGAAGCGCCCCCGATCCAGCGCTTGGCACCGTCGAGCACCCAGGCATCGCCGTCGCCGTCGGGATCGCGCCGTGCGGTGGTGGAGAGTCCGCCGGCAATGTCCGATCCGGACTCCGGTTCCGTCAGGGAAAAGACGCCCTTGAGCGAGAAATCGATGATACGCGGCATCCACTCGCGCTGCTGTTCCTCCGAGGCGCCCACCCGGATGGCGGTGCGGAAGAGGCCGGCTTGCGCCGTGTACCACGTGGCCAGCGAAGCATCCGTGCGGGCGAGTTCGAAGATCCTGAAGCCTTGGTAGATACCCCGGGCGGGACCGTGAACAGTCAGCTCCGCCGGTTCCATGAGGTCCAGGTCGATGAGCGGCTGGGCCAACCGCGCAGGGAACTCGCCGCGCTCCCAGTAGTCGGCCAACAGTGGCTTCGCTTCGCGGTCCAGGAAGTCGCGCAGCCGACTCAGTACCCGGCGCTCGTCCTCGGTGAGGAGGGACTCGGCGTCGTAGTAGTCGGAGACGTCGTAGAGGCGTTCTGTAACCGCGGTCTCCACATGGGTTCCCAGGCTCATGTCAGCCGTCCAATCCGAGCAGCCGCACGGCATTGTCCTTGAGGATCTTGGGCCGGACCTCGTCCTTGAGCGGGAGCTCGGCGAAGGCGGCCAGCCATTTCTGCGGGGTGATGAGCGGGAAGTCCGTGCCGAAAAGGACTTTTTCCTGCAGCACCGAGTTGCACATGCGCACCAGCGACTCGGGGAAATATTTGGGGGACCAGCCGGAGAGATCGATGAACACGTTGGATTTGTGCGTGGCGATGGAGTTGGCCTCGTCCTGCCAGGGCACCGAGGGGTGGGCCATGATGATCTGCAGCCCGGGGAAGTCGGCGGCCACGGCGTCGAGCAGGAGCGGGTTGGAGTAGGCCAGCTTGATGCCGTAGCCTCCAGGAAGGCCCGCGCCCATGCCGTTCTGGCCTGTGTGGAAGATGGCCGGAAGGCCCAGTTCCTGCAGCGTCTCCCAAAGTGGGTAGAACTGTTCGTTGGAGGGATCGAAGCCCTGCAGGCTCGGATGGAACTTGAAGCCGCGGGCGCCCAGGTCGATGGCCTGATGTTTGGCGCCCTGGATGGCCTCGGCGCCGGTGCGGGGATCCACGCTGCCGAACGGGATCAGCACGTCGTTGTTCCTTGCTGCCCCCGCGATCAGCTCGGGGATGCTGTTGGGCTCGTGCTTGAGTTGCGTGCGGGCGTCCACGGTGAACACGACGGCGGCCATGTTCAGTCCCCGGTAGACCTCGGCGATCCGGTCCAGCGAGGGTGTGCGGTCCTCGGCCTTGAAGTACTTGGCTGAAGCCTCCGTCAGGGCCGCTGGAAGGGATTCGTGGCCGTAGCCGTCCACTTCGAGGTGGACGTGCATGTCGATCGCGTCAAGTTTTGCGGCGTCGATGCCGAGTTCGTAACGCTGTGCGGCCATGTCAGCGCACCTGTGCCGCGGCGGTTTCGGGGTGCAGTTCTGCCGGGAGCGGCAGGAATTCCTCGCCGACGCTTTGCAGCTTGTCTGCGAACAACGGGCCGAAGTTCTCCAGAAGGTCCTGGTATCCCCACCCGCCCTCGCGGTATTCGGTGGCGGCGGCTTCGGGGTGGGTCCAGAGCTGGAGGCGGTCACCTCCGGCGCCGATGGCTTGGCCGGTGATTCCGGCCGCTTCGTCGGAGGCGAGGAAGGCAATGAGTCCGGAGACGTCGTCGGCCGTCCCAAAACCGAGCTCATGGCGGAAGAAACGCGGCATGGCCTCGCTGCGTTCGTCCGCCTCCACCGCTCTGCGGAAGTACGGGATGGTCTTGGTCATGGCCGTGGCGGCTACGGGGATGACCGCGTTGGCAGTGACGCCGGCCTTCTTCATTTCCAGTGCCCAGGTCCGGACCATGCCCACGATTCCGGCCTTTGCGGCGGCGTAGTTTGTTTGCCCGAAGTTGCCGCGCTGCCCGGTCGGGGAGCCGATGGCGATGATGCGGCCGGCAATCCCGTTTTCCTTGAAGTAGCCGAAAGCTTCTCGGGCGCACGTGAAGGTGCCGCGGAGGTGGACGTTGATGACCAGGTCGAAGTCTTCGTCCGTCATCTTCAGCAGGCTCTTGTCCCGCAGGATGCCGGCGTTGGTGACGAGAATGTCCAGGCGGCCGAATTCCGTGACGGCTGCGTCCACCAGCTGCTTCGCTGCTTCTGTGCTGCCTACGGGAGCGACGACGGCGACTGCCCGGCCGCCGTCGGCCTCGATGGTCCGGACCGCTTCGCCGGCCACGTCGGCGTCGACGTCGTTGATGACTACCGCCGCGCCTTGACGGGCGAGTTCCCGGGCGTACGCCAGACCCAGGCCACGGCCGCTTCCGGTGACAATCGCTACTTTTCCTGACAGGCTCATCGCTGCTCCTTTGCTCGATCCCCGTGCATCCAAGCCTTCGGCGTGGGATGCTGTTCTGTATCCATGAAATTACGTATAGTTGAAAATGTCAACGATTGATTTTGAAGATTATTGGAGTCTGTTATGACGATCGAGACGCAGGACGAGCAACGGGCCGCCACGAAGGACCGCCTGGCCGCCGCTCCGATCAGCCACGACGTGGGTTTCCTTCTGGCCAAGCTCCACGCCGGCGGCTCGGCAGTGAACAACCGCGTGCTTGCTGAGTTCGACCTCAAGGTGAGGTCGTACTCAGTGCTGATCCTGGCCAACAGCGGCCTGGAGCCCACCCAGCGGGAGTTGGCGGACTTCCTCAGCCTCGACCCCAGCCAGATCGTCGCCTTGGTGGATGATCTGGAAAAGCGGAAACTCGTGGCCAGGGCGCCGGGCAATCAGGACCGCCGGGCCAAGACAGTGACTGCAACGCCGAAGGGAAGCGAACTGCTCGCCCAAGCGGCCATTGCGGCCCGCCATGCGGAATCCGAAGTGTTGGCCGCGCTGGACGACCGGGAAGCCGCCCAGCTCAAGGCGCTGCTGCGCAAGGCATTATGGGGTTAGGCGTCGTGGAGTTGGGTTCCCCATCATCAGCGGCGTGACGGAGTTCACCCACGGCGTAGGACGGAACGGACTAACCGAAGCGGCGTATTCGTTGATATAGACACCACCGGTTACAGGAGGTGCACGATGAGTACGTTGCCGGAACAAGTATTTCCCGAGGACATCCCTGACGCCCCGTCGGATGACGAAGCCTTGGACGCCTACTCGCGGACAGTGATGCACGTCGCAGAGACGGTCACGCCGCATGTCGCAGCTTTGGAGATGAGCAGCGCCCGCAGGAACGGGCAGGTCAGGATCGGAAGTGGATCGGCTGTCGTGTTCACGGGGGACGGTTATATGCTGACCAACGCCCACGTGGTCTCGGGCCTTCGCTCCGGGCGGGCAATCTTCGCTGACGGAACCCACACCGACGTCGAACTCGTCGGTGCGGATCCCTTGTCCGATCTCGCCATCGTCCGGGGCCATCACACGCCGCCGCCGGCTATCCTGGGCAACGCGGAGTCGCTGCACGTAGGCCAATTGGTCATCGCCGTGGGAAACCCGCTGGGGTTGGCTGGATCCGTGACCGCGGGCGTCGTCAGCGGGCTCGGGCGTTCCATCCCGGTCAGGTCCGGACGGCACAGCAGGGTCATTGAGGACGTTATCCAGACCGACGCCGCGTTGAACCCGGGCAATTCCGGGGGAGCCTTGGCCGACACCAAGGGACGGATTGTGGGAATCAACACCGCCGTGGCTGGCCTCGGCCTTGGACTCGCAGTACCCATCAACACCACCACCCAACGGATCATCGCCGCCCTGCTGAAGGACGGCCGGGTCCGCCGGGCGTACCTTGGCTTGGTGAGCACCCCTATTCCGTTGGACGCGAATGCGGTGATCCGGACAGGCCAGAAGGAAGCGCTTCGGGTGGTGGAAGTCATCGCCGGATCTCCGGCGGAGCGGGCGGGAATACTTGCTGGAGACCTGGTCCTCAGCGCACAGTCGCGGGCCGTTTCCAGCGCCGAGAGCCTTCAAAAGCTCTTGTTCTCGCAGGCCATTGGGGAGCCGTTCCTGCTCACGGTCCTGCGCGACGGCAAAGTCCACGCAATTGTCGCCGTGCCCAGCGAAATGACTGACGCGGATTCGTGAGGAGCCGGGGTCACGACGGGAACCATTCAGCTAAAAAGCCGGGGCCAAGTTGGCTCCGGCTTTTTGCTACTTCTTCCGCATCCTCAAATGGGCCACCGGATCCACAGCGGCGTCGGATTCGTGCTTGGCACGCTTCACTGCCCGTTTCTCCTTGATGGTCTTCATACTCTTTTTCGTCTCGTGCTGGTGCGGCGCTTTGTCAGGCATGTCATGCTCCCTAACTACGGATCTTTCGTGAAGATCCTGCAAAGAGGGTCCTGAAAGGCCCTCTCCTTGTAAGTTACGCCTGTTTCAGGCGAAATCAACCGACCCCAAACGCTCAGGTGTTTAGGCTTCGGAGGCCGGGACGTCCACAATGCCCACGAACCGCGAGCCGATTCCTTCGTACTCGCTGCGGACCTCTCCGGGCAGGATCCCGGGAACCTCGCTGTTCCGGTGGTGGCCACAGAAAACGTAGGTGAACTCCGGCCACCATTTCTTGGGACGCGCAGCCTCGGTGTAACCGCACACGACGCAGCTCAAGTGCACCCACACAGGACGCTTCCCGGTGCGGTTGGCGCGGGATTGGACGAGCCACTGCGGCGGATTGTCTTGCAGCTCGCTCAGCTCGGCTTGTGAAAGCCTGGAGGGGATGCCGTGGCGTTGGGCCATTTCCATCGAAATATCAAGGGCCAATGCGGCGTCACGTCTGCTAATCACCATTCAACGATACGGGACTTTCGCCGTGGCAGGATCGGACGGGGAATCCGGACGAGAGCGGACAAGCAGGCGTAGGCTGTGCTCATGACCGACGCAGCGGCCCTGCTGCCAAGTACTCCGCTCCAAAAGCGGGTCCTTGTTGTGGCTATTGTGGCTTCTTTCATCGCCATTTTGGATGGCTTCGTGGTGAACCTCGCACTCCCGGCGATTGGCCGCGAACTGGGTGGTGGACTTGTCATCCAGCAATGGGTGGTGGATGCCTACCTTTTGACCCTGGGCGCGCTGATCCTCGTCGCCGGATCCCTGTCCGACCACTTCGGCCGCGCCCGCATCCTGGAATGGGGACTCGCCGGCTTCACCCTCACCTCCGTCACGTGCGGCCTTGCGTGGAACGGGGAGGTGCTGGTGGTGTCAAGGGCCCTGCAGGGGATCGCCGGGGCGCTGCTTGTCCCGAGTTCCCTCGCCATGATCGTCACGTTCTTCTCCGGGCCAGCGCAGTCCAAGGCAATCGGCCAATGGTCCGGCTGGACCAGCGCGGCCGCGATCGTCGCCCCGCTGATCGGCGGCGCATCCGTCGATCTGCTGTCCTGGCGCATCATCTTCTTCATCAATGTGGTTCCGGCCGTCGCCGTCTGGCCGATCCTCGCCGGGCTGCGGAAGTCCGATGCCGCGACGGACACGAGCAAGAAAATCGACTACCTCGGCGCATTCCTGGCCATGGTGGGACTCGGTGGCCCGGTCTACGCTTTCATCGAACAAGGGCGCATGGGCTGGAGCAACATGGTGGTCTGGATGCCGCTCGCCGTCGGAGCCGTTGGCCTGGTCCTCTTCCTGATCCACGAAGCCAGGACCCCGGAACCAATGCTGCCCCTGCGGCTCTTCGGAATCCGTAATTTCGGTTGGGGAAACATCGCCACGCTGGCCATTTACGGCGCCCTGTCCCTCGGCTTCTTCGCCGTAGGCATCTACTTGCAGCAAGTGGGAGGGATGAAAGCAACCACGGCGGGCATTGCGTTGCTCCCCGCGACGGTCCTCCTGATGCTCACGGCCTCATTTTTCGGCGGACTGGCCGGCAAATACGGTCCGCGGTGGTTCATGACGGCAGGGCCGTTCATCTGTGGAGTCGGTTTTCTCATGACGTTGGCCGTCCAGGAGCCCTTGAACTACTGGACCCAGGTGCTGCCCGGGCAGATCGTCTTCGGGATCGGACTCAGCACCTTGGTGGCGCCCCTCACCGCGGCTATCCTGGGCGCGGTACCCACCGAAGAGGCAGGGATCGGCTCCGCAGTGAACAACGCCGTGGCCCGCATCGCAGGCTTGATCTGCATCGCATTTGCCGGGCTCATCATCGGCCCGGTCTTCACCCGCCAAGGTCTTATGAACGCCGTGGTGGTCACCGCTGTGCTGTTCTTCCTCGGGGCGGCGGCATCCGCCGTCGGGATCCGGAACCCGGTCTTGGGCGCTGCGGTGATGGACTCTCCGGACGGTCCAGCCGCCGACGACGGCGGGACGGCTGCCCAGCGCGCCTGACGGTTTTCGTCAGCGTTCCGCGAGGACGCAGCCTTCGTGGACGGCGTCCGTGGCCACCCAGAGCGCCGAAGCGACTTCATCGGCGAGATCGTAGTCGCGGCTGCCCGGACCTTTTCCGATCCGCACCACCAGCGCACCGCCGAAAGGTTTGCGGCCAATCACCTCGATGCTGGCATCGAGGTCGATTTCCTCGGCAGACAGGTACCGCAGCAGCTCCGGGTTTTCGTCGCTGATCCGGGTGATCTTCCCGGAATGGCCGTCGTCGAGCTCGATCATCCGGTGCGCATGCGGCAGGCTCACCGAACCGTCCGCGGCGGGGATGGGGTCACCATGGGGATCGCGTCCGGGGTTGCCCAGCTTGGCGGCCATGCGATCGATGAAGGTGTCCGAGACGGCGTGCTCGAGCATCTCGGCCTCGTCGTGGACTTCATCCCAGCTGTAGCCCAACTCCCTCACGAGGTAGGTCTCGATCAGGCGGTGCCGGCGGACCATGCCCAGGGCCAGCTGTATGCCCTGGGGAGTCAAAGTAATGGCGCTGTACGGCTGGTGGTCCACCAGGCCTTGGTCCTTGAGCTTGCGGACCATCTCAGAGACGGAGGAATTCGCGACACCGAGCCGCTGCGCGAGCTGCGAGGAGGTGATGGGTTTGTCCTGCCACTCCGTAAAGGAGTAGATGACCTTGACGTAGTCCTCGATCGAGGAGGAGGGCGCACTGGTCTTCACGGTTCCAAGCCTATCGCGTACCGGCCGAATCAGACTTTCCGCGCGCGCCAGCTCTGCGTGAGATAAGGCAATGGGATGACCTCGCCCTCGGAATGGCCCAGATGTTCGAAGAGGTACCACTGAAGGTTGCCCATGACCTTTGCCCGGGTGGCGTCATTCGCCCTCAGGTAGTAGCTGCGCGACTTCACAAGTTCGAGGATATCGGCCGGAGTCACGGGATCCTCCCAACGTGTCACGTGACTTTCGAGGTCCGCGAACTCCGGGCCCACCACAGGCCGGAAGTCCGGTTTATGGACATCGCCCGCATGCATGATGCGGGTCAAACGATGGACCCAGGGCACCGAAGTGTCCATTTGGTTCCAGATCAAGCCGATAGTGCCCTGGGGTCTAAGGATCCGGGCGATCTCGGTGCTCGCGGCGAGGGGATCGCACCAATGCCAGGCCTGGGCAACGCTGACGACGTCGAATGCTGAGTCCGCCAGCCCAGTTGCTTCGGCCGTGCCCTTCAGGGCGACCACTTGTGGATACGTTTTGCGGAGCTGGGTGAGCATGTCCATGGAGGGGTCCACTGCGGACACCGCTAGCCCGCGCTCGACGAAGAGCGCAGTGAACTTTCCGGTGCCGGCGCCGATGTCTGCCGCGTCCCGGGCGCCTTCCGGCAGCAGCCAGTCCGCCGAATCCGCAGGGTAGCCGGGCCGGACACGATCATAGTGTTCTCCGCCGTCCTGGAAACTCCGGCCGAGTTCAAGGCGCCGTTCCTCATAGAGCTTGGGGCCGGCTGACGTGCCTTTGGGTCGCGTGGCCACGCGGGAACTCCTTCGTAGGACAGGAAAAATACCCTACGAATCTACCGCAATCAGTCGGTGCTGCAGGGAGCGGCTCCTGCGGTCCCTGGAGTGTTGGGAGCCCACTCCGGGTAGCTGCGGTGGTCGTTCGCCGGTACCCAGCGGCCGGCATCCACTACGTAGTCCCAACCGAGGCCGTTGCTCTTGAGCGCCTGGATGCCCGCAATGAGCCGGGTGGCGTCTTCCAAGCGCGAGCCCACGCCGAAACTGGCTCGAAGTGATCCGGAAGGTAGTCCGAGGCGCTTGAGCAGCGGGTGGGCGCAAAAGCGTCCGTCGCGCAGGCCGATGCCGTGCTCGGCCGCAAGATAGGCAGCCACAAGTCCGGCGTCGTAGCCCTGGAGCGAGAAGTTCACGACGCCGATGGTGTCCTGGGGATCGGTGTCGCTGAAGATCTGGTGCACCGTCACGCCGTCGATTTGCTTGAGGCCCTCGACCAGGTGCGAGCGGATGGCTGCCTCGTGGGCGTGCCATTCATCGTGGTCGAGGCCGGCGATGACCTGCGTGGCCCGGGCGAGAGTGGCCGCGCCGAGTACGTTCGGCGACCCGCCTTCGTGCCTGGCCGGTCCTGTGGCCCAGCTGACGGAATCGAGGCGCGCTTCGCGGACGGCGCCGCCTCCGGCCAGGTGCGGCGTGCCGGCGTCGAGCCAGTCGGGACGGCCCACCAGGACACCTGCGCCGAACGGTGCATAAAGCTTGTGCCCCGAGAAAACCAAGTAGTCGACCTCCGCTGCGGCGATGTCGATTCTGCGGTGGGGGGCGAGTTGCGCCGCGTCCACCACAATCCGCGCGCCGAATTCGTGGGCCAAGGCAGCGAGTTCCTTGATGGGGAGGATTTCACCGGTCACGTTTGACGCGCCGGTGACGGCCAGGAGGCTGACGCCACCGTGGGAGAGGGCCGTGCGGACATTGCCGACGGTCTCGGACAACGTTCCCACGGCAACGATGCTGCGGTGTGGGACACTTTGCCACGGGAGGAGATTGGCGTGGTGCTCGATGTCCAGGTAAAGGACTTCGCCAATGTGTCGACCGTCTTCAACCGGCAAGCAGCCGGCCAGCAGATTGAGGGAGTCGGTGGTGTTGCGCGTGAAAATGACCGAATCGTCCGGCCGCCCGCCAACGAAGTCACGGACGATGTTGCGGGCGTTCTCGTAGACCGAGGTGCTGATTTGGGAGGCATAGCCCGCGCCGCGGTGGACGCTCGCGTAGTACGGCAGGATCTCGTTGAGGTACGCGGAAACCACCGTCAGGGCAGGTGCGGAAGCGCCGTAGTCAAGGTTGGCGTAGCGAATGTGGCCGCCCTGGATCAGGGGTGCCTGCAACTCCGCGCCGGTGACCGCGGCGAGTGGGCGCGATGCCCGGGGGAGGGTTTCACCGCGGTGCTGTGCAGATTCGTTGTTCACCGAAAGAACCGGGGAAGTAAATGTGGCTGTGCTCATGGGACCTCACTCAAGAGGGACCCCTGCGTGCAGGGGGTCCGCGCTTGCCGCATCCGTTCCGGACCGGCCGGGTCGTCACCCGGGGCACCCCGCCGCGATGGAGGGTTGCCGGCCAGCAAACCGGGGTTTCGCGCTGGCACTCGTGACCTGTAAAGAGCGTAGGACACCGGCAAGGCTCATTCCAATGTGACCGGCGATTGTTAAGCGGATTATTACACCGCCGCAAAAATATGCCTTCTGCCGAAGAAAAAGCGGCGGACACCCCCAAAAGTGGGTGTCCGCCGTCGTTTATTCAGTGGAGAGAGTGGACTAGAGGAGGTCGTCGAGCTCGGGGTTGAGTCTCTTGAGGACCTCGGAGTGCAGGATTGAGTTAGTGGCCACGGCGTTTCCGCCGAAGGGACCATCGGCGCCGTCCAGGGACGTGAAGCGCCCGCCGGCTTCCGTCACGATCGGCACCAAGGCCGCCATGTCGTAGACCTGGAGTTCCGGCTCGGCGGCGATGTCCACGGCGCCCTCAGCCACGAGGCAGTAGGACCAGAAGTCACCGTAGGCACGGCTACGCCAGACATCGTTCTCGAGGCCCAGGAAGTTGTCCAGCTTATCG
The DNA here is from genome assembly GCF_021789175.1 of Arthrobacter sp. FW306-2-2C-D06B. NCBI lineage: Bacteria > Bacillati > Actinomycetota > Actinomycetes > Micrococcales > Micrococcaceae > Arthrobacter > Arthrobacter sp. FW306-2-2C-D06B. Next base: position 3,076,581 of record NZ_CP084560.1, on the reverse strand, counting down.
TGCTGCTTCCACTCGGAAAGCTCGGAGTAGGAGAGCGACGCGTCTTCGAGCCGCGACACGTTGGAAACCTTCAACCGGGTGGCTGCGGCGAGCGATCGGCCCATGTAGGCGCCCGAGCCCTTGGCCGCCCACCAACGCTTGCCGAGCGCCGGAGCGCTCACGAGCCCCACTACTACCTCGCCCTCGTCCACGAGGGCGATCAGCGTGGCCCAGACGGGTACGCCACGCACGAAGTTCTTGGTCCCGTCAATGGGATCGATGATCCAACGCCTCGAGCCGTGGCCCGTGCTGCCGAATTCTTCCCCGAGGACGGCGTCGCGGGGGCGGGAACGGGAGAGCTGCCCACGGATTGCTTCCTCGGCTGCTTTGTCGGCATCGGTGACGGGGCTCAGGTCGGGTTTGGTCTCGACCTGGAGGTCGAGTGCCTTGAACCGCTCCATTGTCAGGGAATCGACGGAGTCGGCCAGGACGTGTGCCAGCCGCAGGTCGTCGTTGTAGCTCGAATCGGGTTGGGTCATGGTTCCAAACTACCGTCTCTTCGCCGGTGAGCCGGGGATGTAGGACGGCAATCGCGCAGTTAGTTGACCGTGCTGTTAGTTGACCGTGCCCAGTTCCTTCGCCTCTTGGGCTTCCATGCGCGGGTCCGCACCGAGGAGGCGGCGCAACGACGCCAAACGGGCCGGACCTGCCTCGCCGGCGTGGCCATCGGCGACCCAGGAATCCAGTCCGCATCGAACCGCGGAGGCATCGTGCTTGCAGCCTCGCTCGCACATCTCCGTTCCGGGTTCGAGGTCCGGGAAGGCATGCAGGATGCGGTCCGGGTTCACGTGGGCGAGGCCGAAGGAGCGGATGCCGGGTGTATCGATGATCCAGCTGCCACCGGGGGCGTCGCTGAGCTTCAGTGCGAGGGCAGAGGACGAAGTGTGCCGTCCCCGACCCGTCACGGCGTTGACCCCGCCCGTGGCGCGCTCGGCGCCGGTGAGGGCATTCACCATCGTGGACTTCCCGACGCCGGAATGGCCCAGGAGCACGGTGACCTTGCCGTCGAGGTAGTCCCGCAACTGGCCGACGGCGTCGCCATCAAGTCGGGCGGACAAGCCGTCGTCGGAACGGGCATCGATGCCGGAGGCGCCGGCGTCGGCCGTCCGGCTGATGATGATGGGGAAGCCAAGGCTCACATAGTTGGCGAGCAATTCCGTCGGGTCCTTGACGTCCGCTTTGGTGACGAGCAGCAGCGGCTCGATTCCGGCGTCGTACGCCGCCACCAAGGCGCGGTCGATGAATCCGGTGCGCGGCTCCGGGTTGGCGGACGCAACCACCACGACGAGCTGGTCGGCGTTGGCGACGACGGCCCGTTCGATCGGATCCGTGTCGTCGGCGCTTCGTCGCAGGAGGGTCTTTCGCTCCTCGACGCGCACGAGGCGGGCGAGGGTGTCCGGGGCTCCGGACACATCGCCGACGAGGGCCACGAAGTCTCCGGGAACCACGGGGGAGCGCCTCAGTTCCCGGGCGCGGGCCGCAATGACGATGCGCTCGTTGTCCGAGCTTTCGCCCACGATCGCGGTGTAGCGGCCGCGGTCGACCGTGATGATGCGTCCGATCACGGCGTCGTCGTGGCTGGGGCGGTCCTTCGTGCGGGGGCGTGTGCCCTTCTTGTTGGGGCGGATCCGGACATCGGACTCATCCCAGGAGCTTGCGTCGCGGGCCATCGTTAGTTGTTTGTCTCCGTTGAAGCGGTGTCCGCGCCCGCTGGGCCGGCACTGATCATCGATGCCCAGATTTGCGGAAATTCGGGCATGGTCTTGGAGGTCGTCGCGATGTCTTCGACCTGTACACCCTCGACGGCGAGCCCAAGGATGGCGCCCGCGGTAGCCATCCGGTGGTCGGCGTAGCTATGCACGACGCCGGCGTGCAGCGCTGCGGGCCGGATCACCAGGCCGTCGCTGGTTTCCTCGGCATCGCCGCCAAGCCGGTTGATTTCGGCGACCAAGGCAGCCAGCCTGTCCGTTTCGTGTCCACGCAAATGCGCGATGCCGGTGAGCCGGGAAGGACCGCTGGCCAGGGCACACAAAGCCGCCACTGTAGGGGCAAGTTCGCTGGTTTCGTCGAAGTCCGCGCCCAGGATCTCCGGCCCGCCGGTGACTGTCAGCGTGCCGTTGTCCAGCGTGACGGTTGCACCCATGGTGGCGAGGATGTCACGCCAGAGGTCCCCGACTTGCGTGGTGTTGACCGGCCAGTTGGGGATCCGGATGGTTCCCCTCGTGGCCAGCGCCGCGGCGAGGAAGGGACCCGCGTTGGAGAGATCCTGTTCGATCCGCTCGTCGAACGCCTGGATGGTACCGGGGGCGACGCGCCAATGGTTCGGCACGGAGTCATCCACCTGCACTCCGACGCCGCGCAGGACCGAGACGGTCATGTTGATGTGGTCGAGGCTCGGCACGGGCTTGCCGACATGCTCCAGGTGCAGGCCCTCATCGAACCGGGCACCGACCAGCAACAGGGCTGAAACGAACTGCGACGAAGCGCTCGCGTCGATGACCAGGTGGCCACCGCGGACAGAGCCCGTGCCGGATACTTTGAACGGCAGGGAGCGCGCCGCGTGCCCGTCAAGTGCGCTGACCTCCACTCCGAGTGTCCGGAGGGCTTCGATGATGGTGCCCATGGGACGTTGGCGTGCGTGGGGATCGCCGTCGAACACCGAAGCGCCGTTGCGGAGGGCCGCGAGCGGCGGCACGAAACGCATGACCGTGCCGGCCAGGCCGCAGTCGATGGAGGTGTCCGATGCGACAGCCACGGGGTTGATCGGGGTGACTTCAAGGTCCGGGCCGTAGTGTCCATCGCCGGGAACCTCGGTAATGGTGGCACCCAGCTGGCGCAGGGCCTCGACCATCAGCGCGGAATCCCGCGAATGCAAGGGCGCCCGCAGCCTGCTTGGGCCGTTGGCCAATGCCGCCAGGACCAAATAGCGGTTGGTCAGCGACTTCGAACCGGGAACCGTGACCGTGGCATCCACGGGGTGGCTGGCGAAGGGTGCCGGCCACAGGGGGAGTGCGGAGGCTGTGGTGCTCCCTGAATCGTCTGTCTGCGTCGCGGGGGTTCCGGGCATGCTTCCTTATGCTCCAACTGCGTTGTCTACGGCCTTGCGGACGGCCCGGTCTGTCTTCTTGAACTGCTTGCCTGTAGCCTTCTTGGCGTCCATGGCGAGGTGTTCGGCGCGCCATGCGAGGCTCGGTTTGCCCGCGGTGTCGACGGCGGCAAGGAAAACGCCACCCGTCAGCGAAATATTCTTGAGCAACTGGGCGCGGCGGGCGACGCGGCCTTCCTTGGAGCTGATGTCGGCAGAACGCCACTCGACAAAGGTGTTGAGGACCGAAATGCCGGCAAGCAGGCTTGCCGAGAACCGGGAACATTTGCCGAGGGCCAGCAAGGCGCCGGCGCCGACTTGTGCGCCGCCTATGACCCTTGCCAGCACCTTCTCGTCGGCCGGGAAAGGCAGGGACTCGGAAGCGCGGCGGAGCAGCGGAGAGAGCTGTTTGGCAGTGTCATCCGCGTTCTTGAGCTTGTCCAGCCCTGCGACGACAAAACTGGAAGCCAACATTGGCCTGGCGAGAAAACGGACGAGGGACATGTTTTGCCTCCTGGATGGCGTGCCACAGTGTTCAGGTGGTGTTGCGTTCAAGTGGTGCGGTGTTCACGGGGTGCAGTCGGATCTAGTCTTGCATCTTTGCGGAATATTTGCCCGGAGCCCGCCGTTGTCAAGAGAAGGTGCGGTATGGGCTGGACCTTGGATTGTGGCGCGTGCACTGTGCCGCGCTGGGCCACGTCAAGCGAGTGGAGATGGTTTTTTGGCCTTGGTTAAGGACCGCGAGGGACACTTGGCGCTTGGGCGCGAGCTGCCGATGGAGTCGCGGAGGGTGACAGTAGACTTGGATGCAATGAGCACCATGGATCCGGCCGCAGCGGCCATGTACAAAGCAGCGACGGAAGTCACGGACGCAACGTCCGACGGCGACGCAACTGTTGAGGCCGACGTCGAGATTGCAGTGGACTTCGCAACCGAGACCCCCGAGCAACGGAGGGCGCGCTTCGAACGCGACGCCATGCAGTATGTCGACCAGCTCTATTCGGCTGCCATGCGCATGGCCAGGAACCCTTCCGACGCCGAGGACCTGGTCCAGGAGGCCTACACCAAGGCCTTCTCCGCCTTCCACCAGTACAAGCCGGGAACCAACCTCAAGGCGTGGCTGTACCGCATCCTGACCAACACGTACATCAACCTCTACCGGAAGCGGCAGCGCGAACCGCTGCAGTCGAATTCGGACAGCATCGAAGACTGGCAGCTGGCACGCGCGGAATCCCATACGTCCGCGGGGCTGCGCTCCGCGGAGGCGGAGGCACTGGATCATTTGCCGGACTCGGACGTGAAGAGCGCCCTGCAGTCCATTCCGGAGGAATTCCGGCTCGCGGTGTACTTCGCTGACGTCGAAGGCTTCGCATACAAGGAAATATCAGACATCATGAATACCCCGATCGGGACGGTCATGTCCCGGCTTCATCGCGGCAGGAAGATGTTGCGCGATCTGCTGGCGGACTATGCCGCAGAACGGGGAATCAGCGCCGGCGCGGAAGAAAAGGCCTTGGCCGTGGGCACGGCCACAAGCAAAAAACAGGAGAAAAGGAAATGAGCTGCCAAGGATTGGGCGACTGCGACGATGCGCGGATGCAGCGTATCTACGAGTACCTCGACGGTGCGTTGACCCGCGACGACATCGCAGAGATCAAAGTGCATCTGGAAGACTGCCCGGAGTGCACCGAGCAATACGACCTTGAGTGCGTCATCCGCACCGTGGTAAAGCGCTCCTGTACGGAAGCGGCTCCTGAGAATCTCAAGAACTCGATCCTGGACAGGATCCACGCTATGAAGTCCGTGGACGTGTAAGAGCCTTAAACGGCAAGGGCCCCGGAAACCTGATGGTTTCCGGGGCCCTCCGCATTAAGTCTTACGCTAAGCCGCTGGCTTAGGTGTTGGGACGCTTGCCGTGGTTTGCGCCGCCGCGCTTACGGTCACGACGCTTACGTGCACGCTTGCTCATAGCTGGCCTCCTTAGATTCTTGATACTCAATAAAGCTGCCCTCCAGTCTCCCACATCACGGGGCTGCCCCGCGAACCGTGCCGGCCGGCCCCGCGCGAGTTCGGACTCAGCCGCGCAGGGAATTCCGGATGGAGATCCTGGCTTGGTCCAGGACGGCGCGCACGGTTTCGAGGGCAATCGGCGTCAGGGCCTTGGAGCCGGCGTGCTGCCGTAGCTCCACGCGGATGTCATCGCGGAAGGACTGGACCATCATCTCGGCTTCCTTCAGGATGCGGTGTCCCTCCGGAGAGTAGCTTCCGGCCCATGACTGGAACTCCGCGGACTTCGCATTGGCCCGCGCGGCTTCGGCGGTCGCGGCCAGGTCTGCGCGCAGGCCGCGCATGTTGCTGCGGATGTCGTCGCGGAGATTGTCGGCCAAGCGCCGAACGGAAGCGGAGATGTTGTCCTCGACGTCGGCCAGTTCCTGCCGCCGGCTGTTCAGTTCCGCCAGCCCCGCCGCGGTGATGGAGTAGTTGGTGCGGCGCCCGTCGCTCGTGGTGGCTACCAGTCCTTCTTCCTCGAGTTTGCCGAGGCGCGGGTAGATGGTCCCGGCACTGGGGGAGTAGGTCCCGCCGAAGCGTTCGCCAAGGGCCTTGATGAGCTCGTAACCGTGCTTGGGGCCAGACTCCAGGAGTGCCAGCAGGTAGAGCCGCAGGGCTCCGTGGGCAAAGACGGGCGGCATCAGGCTTCCTCCTCTCCGGGGACCGGGTGCGTTGATCCAGGTGTTGGCGCACTGCCATGGATGATGGAGGTCTTTCCGGACACGGAATTGGTACGCGCCACCATGAGCCGCTCGTCGGGGCCAACGATGGTCTGGACCCTGCCGCCTGACTGCGCGTAGAGCTGGTCATCGATCATCACAGTGCCACCGGCCGTTTTGGCCACGATGTCCACGCCCACATCATGCGGCAGGCGGATGGTGAGGTCGCCTGAAACGGAATTGGCTCCGAAGTCCTGGGTGTAGCCGTGAAGGTCGAAGCTAAGGTCGCCGCTGACGGTATTGGCCCGGATATTCTTGAAACGGCCCGAAGCCGTGACTTCGCCCGAGACGCTCTTGGCGGTCATGACGCCGTCGTGGTTCCGGGCGATGACCTCACCGCTGACGGTGTTGACGTGGAGTTCGCCCCGCGTGCCGTCCGCGAGGACCGATCCGGAAACTGTGTTGAGGCGGATATGACCGCTGACGCCCGACACCATGCCGTCGCCGCCGACGGTTCCTGCTTCGACGTCGACGCCGGCTGGCAGCGCGATGCTGATGACGATCGTGTTTGTGCTGGTGTTGTTGACGGTCCCCATCAGGTTGCGGAACCAGCCCTGGGGGCCGTGCAACTGATGGCGGACTTCGAGTCGGCCGTCAATGAGGCTGACGCTCAGTGGATCGCCGGCTATCTCCGAGACTTCGATCCTGGTGATGGCTTCGTCGTGGGTAACGACGTCGAAGCGGCCCTTGACGATCCCCAGCTTGAGTGAGCGGACGCCGTCGACGTCGATGGTCTGCGGACCGGTAACGGTCCAGTTTTCTTCTGACATGACCCCTCCATTGCTGCACTACGGATATTGCGATATATCGCGTTGATGTACACACGATATATCGCGATATCGGCGTTGGCAATGGGCCTTGCTCGCGGGAAAGGGCGTCTCCGGCCGCGGCTATTCCGGCTGGGCGATCCTCAGCCACTGGAACCACCCACGGTGCAACACGAGCCAGGCCATGAGTCCGTACCCCGCCTGGCCCGGGGTGCCGCCATTCGCAGCGAGGTCCGTGCGCCATTGTTCGTGGTTGAGCAAGGGCGAGAACGTGTCGACGTAGTGATGGTTGCGGCGCGTGGTGACGTCCGCAAATGCCGCGTTGAGATCCGCGATCCGACGGTTTTTGGCCGGGTCCAGCGTGGGCGGCGGACCGACGACGAAAACTTCGATGTTGCTTTGGGACGCCCCGTCCAGGATATTGGCCAGATTGAGGCGGCTGCGTGCCGTGGAGACACCGAATTCGATGTCGCGGCCGGACAGGCCGATCACCAGGCGGTTTTCGTGGACGTTGCTGAAGCGTCGTCCGGCTTCGTCGAGCCAGCGCGCCGCAAGGCCTTCTGTGCCTTCCATAGGGCAGGGAAGAGAATAGCTTTCCACCAGAACGGAGTCCTGTGGAGTCCGCGCAAGAACCCGTCCGAGCCAGCCCAAGGCCCTGGGATCACCGAGCCCGGCGAGTAGTTCATCACCAACAGCTGCGATGCGCAGCTTCCTGTCTTCCACAGTTACCTCTTCACCAAACGTTGCGGTCCTTGCACTGTGCCCGGCCGGGCGGCTGGATCACCGGACACTTGTTCCATTAAACAGAACTGCCCGGCTGGAAGCGGGTATTGAACCTCCAGCCGGGCAGCCGCCGTCTTACTTGCGTTCGAACGCCTGCTTCAGCAACGTGGCCTGTTCGGCGCTGTGGCGCTTCATGGAACCCGCTGCCGTGGAGGCCGATGCCGGACGCGAAACGAGCCGGACCTTGCGGTCCAGTGCCTGCGGCAGGTTCAAGCCGATGAACGGCCACGGACCCTGGTTGGCGGGTTCGTCCTGCGCCCAGACGATGTCGGCGTTCGGGTACTTGGCCAGTTCCGCCTCGATCTGGGCCTGGGGCAGAGGGTACAGCTGCTCCAGGCGGATGATTGCCGTCGAGGTGTCGCCGGTCTTCTGGCGGTTCGACAGGAGATCGTAATAGAGACGGCCGGAAACCAGGATCACGCGGTCAACGTTCTGGGCCTGAAGGGGCTCGTGTTCGCCGATAACCGGCTTGAAGCCGCCCGTGGTGAAGTCTTCCACCGCGGAAGCCGCACCCTTGAGGCGCAAAAGCTGCTTCGGGGTGAAGATGATGAGCGGCTTACGCGGACGACTGTAGGCCTGCCGGCGCAACAAGTGGAAGTGCGAGGCAGCAGTGGTGGGATTCGCCACGATCATGTTGTCCTCGGCACAAAGCTGCAGGAACCGCTCGATGCGTGCGGACGAGTGGTCCGGCCCTTGGCCTTCGTAGCCGTGAGGCAGCATGAGCACGAGCGAGGAACGCTGGCCCCACTTCTGCTCGGCCGAGGAGATGAATTCGTCGATGATGGTCTGTGCACCGTTGACGAAGTCACCGAACTGGGCTTCCCACAACACCAATGCGTCCGGGCGTTCCACGGAGTAGCCGTATTCGAAGCCCATGGCTGCGTATTCGGACAACAAGGAGTCGTAGATCCACAGCTTGGCCTGCTCGTCGCTCAGGTTGCCCAGCGGCATCCATTCGCGTCCGTTGGCGCGGTCGTGGAAGACGGCGTGACGCTGAACGAACGTGCCACGGCGGGAGTCCTGGCCGGCAAGGCGGACGGGTACGCCTTCCATGACAAGCGAACCAAAAGCCGCGATCTCGCCGAAGCCCCAGTCGATGCCGCCTTCGCGGGACATCTGCTCGCGCTTCTCAAGCAGTTGCTTGAGCTTGGAGTGGACCGTGAAGCCTTCCGGAATGTCGAGGTGAGCCTGGCCGATCCTCTGCAGCATTTCGGCTGAAATGGCGGTGGTGGCCGGCGCGTTGGTGCCGAAGTCCGCCTGCTGGGCGATGGGACGCTCGATGTCCGAAACCGCGGCGGAATCCGCCGTGATGATCGGGATAGGCGAAGTCTGCGCCGCGTGGGTCTCCGCGAAGACGCGTTCGAGGCGTTCCTGGTAGTCGCGCAGCAACTGTTCGGCTTCGTCCTCGGTGATGTCGCCACGGCCGATGAGGGATTCCGTGTAGAGCTTGCGGACGGAGCGCTTGGCTTCGATGAGGTTGTACATAAGCGGCTGCGTCATCGAGGGGTCGTCGCCCTCGTTGTGTCCCCGGCGGCGGTAGCACACCATGTCCACGATGACGTCCTTGTGGAAGCGCTGGCGGAACTCGTATGCCAACTGCGCGATGCGCACGACGGCCTCGGGATCGTCGCCGTTCACATGGAAGATCGGGGCCTGGATCATCTTGGCCACGTCGGTGGAGTAGGTCGAGGAACGCGACGACGACGGTGCGGTGGTGAAGCCGACCTGGTTGTTCACGATGATGTGGATGGTTCCACCGGTGCGGTAACCACGCAGCTGGGACAGGTTGAGCGTTTCCGCTACAACGCCCTGGCCGGCGAAGGCAGCGTCGCCGTGGACCATGATGGGCAGGACGGGGAACGCCTCGCCCAGGTCCAGCCGGTCCTGCTTTGCCCGGACGATGCCTTCGAGCACGGAGTCAACCGCTTCAAGGTGGGAGGGGTTGGCGGCGAGGTAGACCTTGGTCTCGTTGCCGTTGTCCGAAGTGAACGTGCCCTCGGTGCCGAGGTGGTACTTGACGTCGCCCGAACCCTGTACGGAGCGGGGGTCCTGGGTGCCTTCGAACTCGCGGAACACCTGGGCGTACGTCTTGCCCGCAATGTTGGTGAGCACGTTGAGGCGGCCGCGGTGGGCCATGCCGATCGCGACTTCGTCGAGTCCGTCGTCGGCGGCGTCGGAAATGATGGTGTCCAGCAGCGGAATCAGGGATTCCCCGCCTTCGAGGGAGAACCGCTTCTGGCCCACGAACTTGGTCTGCAGGAAGGTCTCGAAGGCCTCTGCTGCGTTCAGCTTGGAAACGATGCGAAGCTGCTCTTCGCGGCTCGGCTTGGAGTACGGGTGCTCCACCTGGTCCTGGAACCACTTGCGTTCTTCAGGCTCCTGGATGTGCATGTACTCGATGCCCGTAGTGCGGCAGTAAGCGTCGCGGAGGACGCCCAGAATGTCGCGGAACTTGAGCATCGGCTTGCCGCCGAATCCGCCGGTAGGCCATTCGCGGTCCAGGTCCCACAGGGTGAGGCCATAGGTCAGCACGTCGAGGTCCGGGTGCTTGCGCTGGACGTATTCGAGCGGGTTCGTGTCGGCCATGAGGTGGCCGCGGACCCGGTAGGAGTGGATCAACTGCTGGATGCGGGCAACCTTGTTGATCTCGTCAGCGGGGTCAACCTGGAGGTCGGGGCTCCAACGGACGGGCTCGTAGGGGATGCGGAGTGCTTCGAAGATTTCGTCGTAGAAGTTCTGGGCACCGAGGAGGAGCTGGTGGACGAGCTTGAGGAACTCGCCGCTTCCGGCTCCTTGGATGACGCGGTGGTCGTAGGTGGAGGTCAGCGTGAGGATCTTGCTGATGGCGTTCTGGGCGATGATCTTCTCGCTGGCGCCCTGCCACTCAGCCGGGTAGTCGAGGGCTCCGACGCCGATGATGGCTGCCTGGCCCTTGGAAAGCCGGGGCACGGAGTGTACGGTACCGATGCCACCCGGGTTTGTCAGGGATACTGTGGTCCCCGCGTGGTCGTCCGCCGTGAGCTTGCCGTTCCGCGCACGCTTGATGAGGTCTTCGTAGGTGTGCCAGAACTCCGCGAAGTTCATGGTCTCGGCCTTCTTGATGTTGGGAACCATCAGGAGGCGCGTGCCATCGGGCTTGGGCATGTCAATGGCGATGCCGAAGTTGACGTGTGCGGGCTGCACGGCAACGGGCTTGCCATCTACTTCGTCGTAGTACACGTTCATCGACGGGAACTGGGACAGGGCACGGACCACCGCGTAGCCGATGAGGTGGGTGAAGGAGACCTTGCCGCCACGGGCACGGGCGAGGTTGGAATTGATGACAACGCGGTTGTCGATCAGGAGTTTGGCAGGAACGGCCCTGACGCTCGTGGCGGTAGGAACCTCAAGGCTCAAGACCATGTTGGACGCAATGGCCTTGGCCGGACCACGGAGGACGGAGACGACGTCCTCTTCCGGGGGAGTGGGAGCCTTGGTGCTCTTGGGGAGCTGTGCCGGGATCGGCTGGGACTGGCTGCCGTCGGATGGCTTCTGCGCGCCGTCTTTGGCGACAGTGGCCGGAGCCTTCTTGACCGGTGTTGCGGGAGCAGCCGGAGCAGGTGCGGGGGCGGCAGGGGCGGCTGCCGGGGCAACCGCGGGCGCGGCCGGCGTCATTGCCGTTGCGGCGGCCTGTGCCACGACAGGAATCTCGCGAGTGGGAGGGTTTGCAGGGGCTGCGGAGGTTCCGTTGGAAGAAGTGCCGTCTGCGGTGTCGAAGGATTCGAAAAGCGGCCACCATTTGGCGTCGACCGAATTCTTGTCCTGCTGGTACCGCTCGTACAGTTCGTCAACGAGCCACTCGTTTCCGCCAAATTCCTCGGGTAGACGGTGGCTTGGCTGCTCTGGCACTTGAAATACGCCTCTTCCATGAGTGTTGATTTCCAGCTGGCCCGGGAACTGCAGGAGGTGCAAAGGCGAGCCAGGGTCTGGGTCCCGCGAACTCAGACCCTAGCCAGTCTAGTGACGAGCGACGGCTATCTGCCAATAGTGGTGATCTAAATCATGTCGATCGCGATAGGCCCCGGCTTCCATGCCCTGAGGTGCATCTTCTTTACCGGGTTTTTCCTGCCGTTTTAGCGTCGTAGATCGCGAACCCGGCCGGTGAAGCCGCGTGAAGCCGCGCCGCGGCCGGACTGTAGACTTGAATTCTTATGGACAGTAATTCTAGGTGCCGGCCTGGGAGCTGCGGGGGACGCCGTTCGGCTATCTCCGAGCAACGCACCCATAGAGCCGGCAATGCCCGTACACATGCCCATCGCACCCCGGAGCTCCAAGCCGGCCGGTCGGCGGATAGTTCTTCCGCAGCGTCCGACCAACCTCCGCCGGGTCAACCAGCCATTAGTCTTCCTGGTGCCCTGCTCCAGCCGTTCGCACCATACGGCGGCCTCTGATGGAGTGGCTTTTCCTTCTGGCCGGCGTGCTCCTCATTCTGGGTACCGGCTTCTTTGTCGCGGTCGAATTTTCGCTCGTGGCGCTTGACCAGTCAACGGTCCAAAGAGCGGTCGACGGCGGCGACCATGCTGCCGCGGCGTTGCTCAAATGCTTGAAATCCCTCTCCACCCAGCTCTCGAGCTGCCAATTGGGAATCACCCTCACCACCTTGCTGACCGGCTTCGTCATGGAGCCATCCGTCGGCTCCCTCTTGCACGGACCGCTGCTTTGGGCCGGGCTGCCTGAGGCCGCTGCGCAGTCCTTGTCACTCATCCTGGCCATGACCTTCGCTACCGTCTTGTCGATGCTGATCGGCGAACTCGTCCCGAAGAACATGGCACTCGCCTTGGCATTCCCGCTGGGCCGGGCGTTGGCCCGACCGCAACTGATGTTCACAGCCGTGTTCAAGCCCGCAATCGTTGTGCTCAATGGCTTCTCGAACAAGATGCTCAACCTCGTGGGACTCGAGGCCAAGGAAGAAATCTCGGGCGCCCGCTCGCCTTCTGAACTGGCCTCCCTCGTACGCCGTTCGGCAGAGCTGGGGACCCTTGACGCCGGGACGGCCAACTTTGTTGCCCGGACCTTGAACTTCTCGGCGCGCACGGCGGCGGACGTCATGACCCCACGCATCCGCATGGAAACCATCGACGCCGACCAGCCGGTATCGGACATCATCGAAGCGGCGCGTCGGACCGGATATTCGCGCTTCCCGGTCATCGGCGAATCGGCCGATGACATCCGGGGCGTGGTGCACATCAAGAAGGCCGTGTCGGTCCCGTCGGAACGCAGGAGCCGGCTGGAAGCCGGAGCAATCATGTCCGAGGTCCTGAGCGTTCCCGAGACCATCCACCTTGACGCCCTGCTTTTGGAACTCCGCGAGGGCAACCTGCAACTCGCCGTCGTGCTTGACGAGTACGGCGGAACCGCGGGGATCGCGACCCTTGAGGACCTGGTGGAGGAAATCGTCGGCGAAGTTGCGGATGAGCACGACAAGGTCCGTCCTGGACTGCTGCAGAGCGCCTCGGGGGACTGGTATTTCCCCGGACTCTTGCGCCCGGACGAGGTCAGCGAGCAGATCCCGGGCCTCACGGTTCCCGACGACCCCGCCTACGAGACCGTGGGTGGTTACGTCATGAGCCAACTTGGACGGATCGCGTTGGTGGGCGACGTCGTCGAGGCCGGCGGCGGCACCCTGGCCGTCACCCGTATGGACGGCCGCCGGATCGACCGCATTTGCTTTCACCCCGCGGCGCCCGACACCGACGATGACGGCGACGACGATAAAGGTGCCACGGAAAGCGATTCAAGCGGATGGCAAAGCAGGAAGCAGGCGGGCAAACGGTTGGCTAAGGGCTCCGGCGGTTCGGCAGGCGATGCCATTGGCAACCCCATGGCCAAAACCAGTCGCAAAGGACGTGCCGCATGAGCGACTGGGTAGGAATCCTGTGGCTCGTGGTGCTGTTGATCGGCAACGCCTTCTTTGTCGGCGCAGAGTTTGCCGTGATGTCTGCACGCCGCAGCCAGATTGAGCCTTTGGCCCAACGCGGTTCCAAGCGCGCGCAGACGACTTTGTACGCGATGGAACACGTCTCGCTGATGCTGGCGTGTGCCCAGCTCGGCATCACAGTGTGTTCCTTGCTGATTCTCCTCGTGGCCGAGCCTGCCATCCACCATTTGCTGGGGGCGCCGCTGGAGTCCGTAGGCGTCCCTGTTGAATTGGCAGACGTTATCGCTTTTGCGGTTGCCTTGCTTGGCGTCACCTTCCTGCATGTGACCTTTGGCGAGATGGTTCCCAAGAACATCTCTGTTTCGGTCGCAGACAAGGCAGCGTTGCTGCTTGCTCCGCCGTTGGTCCACGTGGCCCGTTTCGTGAAGCCCGTCATCTGGACTCTGAACTGGCTGGCAAACCGCATCCTTCGACTGATGAAAATCGAGCCCAAGGACGAGGTGACCTCCTCCTTCACGCTCGAAGAAGTGCAGTCCATCGTGCAGGAATCGACCCGCCACGGACTGGTGGACGACGACGCCGGCTTGCTGAGCGGCGCTCTGGAGTTTTCCGAGCACACCGCGGCCCACATCATGGTGCCGCTGGACAAACTGGTGACGCTCAAGCCTGGCTCCACGCCGAGGCAACTCGAGAAAGCGGTCAGCCGCACCGGCTTCTCCCGCTTCCCCGTGTTGGACGACGACGGCGAGTTGACCGGCTACCTGCACATCAAGGACGTGCTTTCCATCCCCGAGGAAGGACGGCGCTACCCGATCGCGGAAAGCCGGATCCGGTCCCTCGTGAACCTCGCACCCGAGGACGAGATTGAAGATGCCATGGCCGTGATGCAGCGGACCGGCTCGCACCTGGGCCGTGTCGTGGGGACCGGCGGCGCGACCCTGGGAGTGTTGTTCCTGGAGGACGTTATCGAGCAGCTTGTGGGCGAGATCCGTGACGCCACCCAGGCCAGGGGAATCCGGCGGCTGGGCGGACCCTAGTCAGCGTAGCCTCCTGCCGGCCCCAAGGGGCCGGCAGGACCCGTTTGGAATTCTAAATAGGAATCATTCACATTTGTAGGTACACTCATGTGAGTCCCCTGTTGTGCTTGATTCGGTAGATCCGAGGTTTCCCGTGCGCCTTACCGCCGCCCGTCTTTCCCTTGCCGCAGTTCCGGCCCTTGCCGCCTCCGTCAGCCTTGCCGTCCTGCTTGCCGCATGCTCGGCACCCGCCGCGACGGCGCCGTCGTCGTCCTCCGGGGTGATCGACGTGGTCGCCTCCACCAGCGTGTATGGCGACATCGCCAAGAGCGTCGGCGGTGACAAGGTGTCCGTCACCTCGATCATCAGCAAGACCAGCCAGGATCCGCACTCCTACGAGGCAAGCACCCAGGACAAGCTGGCCGTCTCCAAGGCCCAATTGGTGATCGACAACGGCGCCGGCTACGACGACTTCTTCAGCAAGCTGGCCGATGACAGCAAGGTGGCTGCGGACAAGACGATCACCGCGGTCAACGTTTCGGGGCTCCTTCCCGCGGCGACGGCCGGCGCGTCTCCCTCAGCGGTGCCGGAAGGGTTTAACGAGCACGTCTGGTACAACTTCGACGCGATGGCGAAAGTGGCCGACGCCGTCGCTGCGAAGCTCGGAAACCTGAACCCGGCCGATGCCAAGACCTTTACGGCCAACGCCGGCAAGTTCAAGTCTGCGCTGACCGGACTCAGCGCCAAAGTCGCTGAAATCAAGTCATCCAAGGGCTCCGCTCCGGTCGCCATCACGGAGCCCGTTCCCGGGTATTTGCTTGACGCTGCAGGCTTGGAGAACAAGACGCCGGAGGAATTCAGCCACGCTATTGAGGTCGGCTCGGACGTTCCGCCGGCAGCCGTCAAGGAAACGAGCGATCTGATTTCGTCGAAGTCCGTTCGCTTCCTGGCGTACAACGAACAGACTGCAAGCGCCGAGACGGAAAAGCTGAAGGCCGCCGCAACCGCCGCCGGGGTTCCGGTGATCGGTTTCACCGAAACTCTTCCCGAGGGCAAGGACTACGTCGCCTGGATGACGGACAATGTGGGCAACGTTGCTTCTGCCCTGAACAAGTAAACGGCGCCGCCAAATAAGAACAGACGGGCCCCGCAATCGTCCTAAGATATACAGGGCGGCTGCGGGGCCCTCTCTGTTCATCCAAGAGCAGGCCACCAGCACCATCGCTTCGCGAATCCCATGGATCGAGGAATCTTTTTGACACCGGTAGTGAGCCTTCGCGGCGCGGGCCTCCAGTTTGGCCAACGGGCCCTCTGGAAGGACCTCGACGTGGACATCCAGGCGGGTGAGTTCTTCGCTGTGCTCGGCCCCAACGGCAGCGGCAAGACCAGCTTCCTCAAAGTCCTCCTCGGTTTGCAGCAGCTTCACTCGGGGACAGTGACCGTGGCCGGACACGCCGTCGAACGTGGCAGCCGGAAGATCGGCTACATTCCGCAGCAGAAGTCCTTTGCTCCGGATACGCCCTTGCGCGCCAGGGACTTGGTTGCCCTCGGCGTTGACGGCCACCGCTGGGGCCTGCGGATCAAGGCCAAAGCCGTCAATGAACGCGTCGACTCGCTCCTGGACTTGGTGGGGGCGAGCGACTACGCCCGCGTGCCGCTTGGCCAATTGTCCGGCGGCGAGCAACAGCGGCTCCGTGTTGCGCAAGCCCTTGCCGCGGCGCCTGAACTCCTGCTCTGTGACGAACCGCTGCTGTCCTTGGACCTGCACCACCAACAGGCCGTGAGTGCCCTCATCAACCAGCAATGCCACGATCGGAACAGCGCCGTGGTGTTCGTGACCCACGAGATCAACCCGGTCATCGACTACGTCGACCGGGTTCTCTACCTTGCAGGCGGCAGGTTCCGGGTGGGAACACCGGAGGAGGTCATGACCACCGAGGTCCTGTCCGAGCTGTACAACAGCCGCGTTGAGGTCATCCGCGCGAACGGCAGGATCGTCGTCGTCGGGCTTCCGGACGCGACCACCCACTACCACGATGACGCCCACGCCGGTGTGGAGGAAGGTCACTAAATGGATCTCGGAAGCATCCTGCACACCATCTTCAACTTTGAAAACTATGGCGAACTGCTCGCGCTGGTTCAGAATTCCATCTGGGCCGGTGCGGTCCTCGGCCTGCTCGGCGGGCTCATCGGTACTTTTGTCATGAAGCGGGACCTCGCCTTCGCGGTGCACGGCATTTCGGAGTTATCCTTCGCCGGTGCTTCCTTCGCCCTGCTCATCGGGGCGGACATCATTTTCGGTTCGCTCGCGGGATCCGTCGCGGCTGCCCTGCTTCTAGGACTCATGGGCGTGCGGGCGCGGGACAAGAACTCGATCATTGGCGTCATCATGCCGTTCGGGCTGGGCCTTGGCATCTTGTTCCTGGCCCTCTACCAGGGCCGGGCTGCCAACAAGTTCGGGCTGCTGACCGGCCAGATCGTTTCGGTGGACACTGTCCAGCTCCAGGTCCTGGCAGGCACGGCTGTGGTGGTCATGCTCGCACTGGCCGCAATTTGGCGCCCGCTTAGCTTCGCGAGCGTGGACCCCGAGATGGCGGAAGCCAGGGGAGTGCCTGTCCGCGGCTTGGCGATTGCCTTCATGGTGTTGCTCGGCGTCAGCGTTGCCCTGTCCATCCAGATAGTCGGCGCGCTTCTGGTCCTGGCATTGTTGATCACTCCCGCGGCTGCTGCCCTGCGGGTGACCACTTCGCCGCGGCTCGTGGTCTTGCTGAGCGTGGTCTTTGCGATCACTGCCACCGTGGGTGGAATTCTCCTGGCGCTCGGCAGCCGGATTCCGATCAGCCCGTATGTCACCACTTTGTCGTTCCTGATCTATGTGGTGTGCCGGATCATCGGCAACGTACGGGCCAAACGGGGAATCAACGGTAGGGTCGTCCGTCCCCACGCTGCCGTGGGCCAGGCCGTCCAGGACCAGACGGTAGCTGGCTAGAGCAGGCCCGCAGCCTTCTTGGCGGTGCACTCAGGGCAGAGACCGAAAATCTCCACCGTGTGCGCCACTTCGGTGTAGCCGTTTTCGGCAGCCACCCGGGCCGCCCACGTCTCGACGGCTGGAGCTTCCACTTCGACGGCCTTGCCGCAATTGCGGCACAGCAGATGGTGGTGGTGGCCCGTGACGGCACAGCGACGGTAGACGGCTTCGCCATCGGCATTTCTCAGCACATCGATCAGGCCGTCGTCGGCAAGCGACTGCAGAATGCGGTACGCCGTTGCCAGGGATACTGAAACGCCCTGGTTCTGGAGCAGCCGGTACAGTTCCTGGGTGCTCACGAAGTCGTCAAGTTCGTCCAGGGCGGCGCTGACCGCAAGGCGTTGCTTGGTGACGCGCTGCTCCTTGACGGCGGGATCCTTCGCATCCGGAAGCGACCGGGCTGCGGGCCCGGACGTGGCGGCATGGGCGCCGTGTGACATTCGTGGACTCATTTCGATGTGGATGTTCGCAAATACCAACGTTACCAGCAGGCCGCGCTTGCAGACTGGCTCGTGGACACCGCCTCGTGGACACCTTTGGAGGCCCGCCCTAGGCTGGCTGCATGAAGCTCACCAAGTTCACCCACGCTTGTGTCCGCCTGCAAAAGGACAGCCAGGTCCTCGTGATCGACCCCGGGACCTTTTCCGAATCCGAGGAGGCCCTCGCAGGCGCCCACACGGTGCTGATCACCCACGAGCACGCTGACCATGTGGACGCGGACGCCGTCGTCGGGGCCCTCAAGGGAAACCCGGGACTTCAGGTGCACGCACCCTCGGGGGTCGCTTCCCAGCTGGCCGAGAAGGCGGGCGACGACGGCGACCGGGTACACGCCGTCGAACCCGGGACGTCCTTTGAAGCGGGGGGCTTTGCGATTCGTTCCTTCGGAGGGCAGCATGCCCTCATCCACCCGCAGATTCCGGTAGTGGCCAACATCGGCTACCTCGTGGATGAAAACGTCTTCCATCCGGGGGACTCGTTCGTTGTCCCTGATGGCATCGACGTACAAACCCTGCTGGTGCCAATCCACGCGCCGTGGTCAAAAGTGGGCGAGGTGGTTGACTTCGTGATCGCGGTCCGCGCACCCAAGGCCTACCCGGTCCACGATGGCCTGCTCAACGAACTCGGACGCGGATTGGTGGAAGCCCACGTGACCCGGATCGGCGCGAAGTACGGTACCAGCTATGCCAGGTTGTCGCCGCGGGAATCGGTGGAGGTCTAGCTCAGTCCGCCGCGGCGCCTAGAGGCGGCGCGGCCACATGCCTGTCTCGAAGAAGTCAGCGAGCACGGCCTCGTACGGGGCCGGATCCAGTCCACGCCCGGCCAGCCAGTCCGGGTTGTAGTAGCTACCCGCGTAGCGATCGCCGGCGTCGCACATGAGCGACACAATGCTGCCGCGCTTTCCCCGGGCCACCATCTCGGCAATCAGTTGGCAAACGCCCCACAGGTTGGTTCCCGTGGAAGGCCCGGCGTGCAGTCCGGCCAGCCGGCGCAGGTGCCGCATGGCAGCCACAGAGGCGGCATCGGGAACCTGGATCATGGTGTCGATGACGGCCGGGACAAAGCTGGGCTCCATGCGCGGCCGTCCGATGCCTTCGATCCTGGACGGCATACCCGTGGAGTAGTCCGCGACGCCGTCGCGCCACCCGGGATAGAACGCGGAATTTTCGGGATCGACCACTGCCAGCCGGGTCGAGTGGCAGTGGTACCGCAGGTACCGGCCGATCGTGGCGCTGGTTCCGCCGGTGCCGGCGCCCACGACGATCCACTCGGGCACCGGATGCTCTTCGAGGGCGAGCTGCTCGAAGATCGATTCCGCGATGTTGTTGTTGCCCCGCCAGTCGGTGGCGCGCTCAGCAAAGGTGAATTGGTCCATGTAGTAGCCGCCGGACGTCCGGGCAACCTCCTCCGCCATCGCATAGACTTCCGAGGCATGGTCCACGAGGAGGCAGGCGCCACCGAACTCTTCGATGAGGGCGATCTTTTCCGGACTGGTCGTCCGGGTCATCACCGCGATGAAGGGAAGCCCGATCAGCCTGGCGAAGTACGCCTCGGACACGGCGGTACTCCCGCTGGAAGCCTCAACAATGGTGGTCCCTTCCGTGATCCACCCGTTGACCAGGCCATAGAGGAAGAGTGATCGGGCCAGACGGTGCTTGAGGCTGCCGGAGCGGTGGGTGGACTCGTCCTTGAGGTAGAGCTGGACACCCCAGTGTTCCGGGAGCGGCACCGCGTAGAGGTGCGTGTCCGCCGAGCGGTTGTTCTCGGCTTCGATGCGTCGGATTGCCTCGCTGGCCCATGCCCGGTCCTGGTTGCGTAGAGTGCTCACCGATCCAGCCTACCGGCGGAGGCAGCCGCCCAAGGATAGGCTGGTAGCCGGTCGGCAGCTGCACTGCGGCAGCGTCGACGTCGTTTGGTAGACACAGCGGAACGAAGGAGTTTTGATGGCCACCCTCATTGACGTAGCCGCGCTCAAGGACCGCATGGATGCGGGCAAGCGCACGGTGTTGCTTGATGTCCGGTGGGTGTTGGGCGATCCGCACGGCCATTCGCACTTTCGCCAGGGCCACATTCCAGGCGCGGTCTATGTCGACCTGCACAACGAACTCGCTGATCCCACGGCCGAGGGCCAAGGCAGGCACCCGTTGCCGCCAACCGCTGCGCTGCAGCGGAGCGCCCGTGCCTGGGGCATCAACGACGGCGACACCGTGGTCGCGTACGATGACAGCGGCAGCACCGCCGCGGCGCGGTTGTGGTGGCTGCTCCGGGACGCCGGTTTCCACTCCGTCTTCCTGCTCGACGGCGGATTGGGTGCCTGGGGCGCGGCCGGCCACCCGTTGGCGCAGGATGAGCAACCGCCGGTTCCGGGCGATGTGGTGCTGGGACACGGCCACATGGATGCGATCACGATGGACGAGGCAGCGGAGTGGCACAACCACGGAATTCTTCTCGATGCCCGGGCCGGGGAGCGTTACCGCGGCGAAATCGAACCCATTGATCCCCGCGCGGGACACATTCCCGGCGCGCTGAGCGCTCCCACAGCCGGAAACCTCGGACCGGACGGCACGTTCCTCCGCGCAGCCCAGCTCCGCAATAGATTTGCGGCCCTGGGCATCGACGAGGGCAGCAAGGTTGCGGTCTATTGCGGCTCCGGCGTTACCGCAGCCCACGAGATCGCCGCCCTCGAAATCGCCGGATTCAGGGCTGCCCTCTTTCCGGGCTCCTTTTCGCAATGGTCCTCGCTCGAAGCCAATCCGGTGGTCACCGGTGCGGCGCCCCTTGGCACTCCGGGTCCCTGAGCCTTGGCTGCGGCAAAGGCGGAGGGCATGGCAGCGCGGAGTGGCAAGAAATCGGCCCGCAGGGGTAGCGTCGAGGCATGACTCCCGGACGCCCCGTTCCTCCGCCCCTTGGCAAGCCGCTGGTCGTGGCTGACGACACAGCGGAGGCCGCCCCATCAACACCCGGCGCGCACGGCACGCCGACACTCGCGGCCGCATACGGCGCCACATCTGCGGACAGCGGCCTTGTCCCGCTGACCGTGGCGCGCCGCGTTCCCAAGGAAGACGACGTCGAGATCGAGATCGATTTCTGCGGCCTCTGCCACTCCGATGTCCACGCGACACGGGGCGAATGGGGGGCCCAGGACTATCCGTTGGTCCCAGGCCACGAAATCGTGGGCCGGGTCCGCAGCGTGGGCTCCGCCGTCGACGACTTCGCACCGGGAGACTTGGTCGGCGTCGGCTGCATGGTGGACTCCTGCCGCGAGTGCGGCAGCTGCCTCGAAGGCCTGGAGCAGTATTGCGAACGCGGAAACGTTGGCACCTATGGGGTGAAGGACACGCGGAACAGCAACTCCATCACCCAGGGCGGGTACTCCACCTCGGTGGTGGTTGACCGCCGCTTCGTTCTCCGGGTGCCAGAGGGCCTTGACCCTGCAGCGGCGGCGCCGTTGCTGTGCGCTGGCATCACCACCTACTCGCCGCTGCGCTACTTCGACGTCGAGGAGGGGGACGTCGTCGGCGTCGTCGGACTCGGTGGGCTGGGCCACATGGCGGTCAAGATTGCGAAGGCCATGGGGGCGCACGTAGTTGTCTTCACCACCTCGGAGGCCAAGTTCGAGGCGGCAATAGAACTTGGTGCCGACGACGTGATCCTCTCGAAGGATCCCGAGGCAATGGAAGGCGCCAACCGCACCATCGACGTCATGATCGACACAGTTGCGGCGCCCCATGACCTGAACCCGTACTTCCGTACCTTGCGGCTGAACGGTGCCCTCTTCCAATTGGGGCTGCCTCCCACCGACATGCCCCCGGTCAACCCCGGCGCGCTGATCCGGCGCCGCCTCTCCTATGCAGGCTCGTTGATCGGCGGCATTGCCGAGACCCAGGAAATGCTGGACTTCTGTGCCGAGCACGGCGTAGTGAGCGACGTCGAAGTCGTCACTGCCCGGCAACTCAACGAAGCCTACGACCGCATGGTTGCCGGCGACGTCAAATACCGTTTCGTCCTCGATACCAAGACCCTTCAGCCCGCTTCGGAAAAGGCAGACGTATGAGCACACTGTTTACCAAGATCATCAACGGCGAGATTCCCGGACGATTTGTCTGGAAGGACGACGACGTCGTGGCCTTCCTGACCATTGCCCCGCTTACCGACGGCCACACGCTCGTGGTGCCGCGCGCAGAGGTGGACCGCTGGACTGACGTCCCCCCTGATCTCCTCAACAAAGTCATGTCCGTCGCGCAGACAATCGGGAAGGCACAAGTGGAGGCGTTTGGCGCACCACGGGCAGGACTCTCCGTAGTGGGCTTCGAAGTGGAGCATTTCCACGTGCACGTCTTCCCGGCAGAATCCCTGGCCGATTTCGACTTCGGAACCGTAGAGCACAACCCGGACCCTGCGAGGCTCGATGCGAACGCGGCGAAACTCCGCGCCGGCCTCATCGCCGCCGGACACGGCGACTCCGTTCCGGCGGACTGAAGCGCGGCGCCGTAGAACTCCCGCGCATGCTCGCGGAATGGACGCGGCCTGGTTCCGGGGCGACGCTCGCTCACCTTTGTCGCCCTTTTTCCAAACGCTCGCTCGCCTTTGTTGGAAGCCCGAAAGGGTCCTAGCCCGTGGCGGGCCTATGCGGGTGCCAGCGCCTGGTTGAGAACCGTCCGGATGCGCTTTTCCGAGACCGAGTAGGCTGTGCCGAGTTCGACGGCGAAAAGGCTCACGCGGAGTTCTTCGATCATCCAGCGCACCCGTGTTAACTCCGCTCCTGCCCGTCGGCCGGGGAGCAACGCGGAGACGGCGTCGTCGTAGTCGTCTTCCAACGCCTGCACCACCGACATGTTCAGCCCGTCGCGCTGCACGTTGTTGGGGAGCTTTTCGAGGCGCTTCTCGATTCCGGCCAAGTACCGCGGCAGCTGGCTCAGCTGGGCGTAGCCCGCCTGTGCCACAAAACCGGGGAACACGAGTTGCTCCAGTTGGCTCTTCATATCGTTGAGCGCACTGATCAAGGCGAGGCTCGTGCTGCCCTTGAGTTGCTTCTCGATCCGCCGGGTGCTCCCCAGGATGCGTTCGACGACGGCGGTCACCGTGAAGACGGTGTCGATCAGTTCGGCGCGGACCAGTTCGTACAGGGCATCGAACGCCGCCTTGTCCCAAGGAAGTTCGGCCGGAGTCAGCTTGTCTATGGCCGCCAGGACGCAGTCCGCGATCAAGGCGCTCACCGAACCATGCGGGTTCTGGCTGAACGTCAACTTCTCGGTGTTGTTCAAATGTTCCAGGACGTAGCGGTCCGGGGCCGGAACCCGCAGGGCCAGCAGCCGGATCACGCCGCCGCGCATTGCAGGCTCCTGCTCCGCCCGGGTCTGGAACACGCGCAACCCCACGGATTTTCCCTCATCCACGAGAGCGGGAAACCCCGTGACATCGTGCCCTTTCACCGTGCGCGTGACTTGGCGTTCGATAGCTCCGAAAGTCCACTCGGTGAGCCCGGTTTGCTCGGACAGGAATCCGGCGGCCTGCGGGGTCGCGCCACCGCCGTTTCGACCGGAGGCTCCGGCACCCGCGGCACGTGGGGCGCCCTTCGGACCGTTGGCGCGTGCCGTCGTCGCGGGGGTTGCCCCAAGGGATTCGGCGATGGCCCGGCGGGTAGCCGGGGCCAGCTGTTCCTGGAGCGCGGCCAGGTCCTTGCCTTCGTCGAGCACCTTGCCGCGGCTGTCCACTACCTTGAAGCTGACGCGGAGGTGCGCCGGCACAGCGTCCCAATTCCACGATCCCGGAGGAATGATGTGACCCCGGATACGGCGCAGCACCAGCTCGAGTGAGGTTTCGAGATCGTCCGAGGCGGGATCGAAGTCGGTTTCCAACGCAACAGCCGCTTGCCGGGCCACGTCCGGGGCCGGCACGAAGTTCTTGCGGATCTGTTTGGGCAGCGACTTGATCAAGGCCGTGACGAGCTCGACCCGCTGGCCCGGTATCTGCCATCGGAAGGCGGCGTCGTCGAGCTGGTTGAGGAACAGCACGGGAACCTCGGCTGTGACCCCGTCCGAGGGATTGGGCGGCGAGCCGGGAGCCACGGGATGGAACTCGTAGCTCAGGGGCAGCTCAAAGCCCTTGTGCAGCCAGGTTTTCGGGTAGGCGGAATCATCCAGGGCTTCGGCGTCCTCGCTGATGAGCAGCGATTGGTCGAAGTCCAACAAGGTGGGGTCCTGCTGGCGGGCTTCCTTCCACCATTTGTCGAAGTGGCGTTCGGAAACCACGTCCTTGCCGATCCTGGCGTCGTAGAACTCGAACAGCGTGTGGTCGTCCACCAGGATGTCCCGGCGGCGCATCCGCGTCTCGAGTTCCTCGATCTCGTGGAGCAAAGCGCGGTTGCGGTGGAAGAATTTGTGGTGGGTCTTCCAGTCGCCTTCTACGAGGGCATGCCGGATGAAGAGTTCGCGGCAGAGTTCGGGGTCGATCCTGCCGTAGTTGATGCGGCGGTTCGGGATGATGGGAACTCCGTAGAGCATCACCTTCTCGTGGGCCATGACCGAGCCCGTCCGGGTGGACCAGTGGGGCTCGCTGTAGGAGCGCTTCACGAGATCCGGTGCAACTTGCTCGGCCCACAGGGGATCGAATTTCGCCGCGACCCGGGCCCAGAGCCGGCTGGTTTCAACCAACTCCGCAGCCATCACAAAAGCGGGCGACTTCTTGAACAACGCCGAGCCCGGGAAGATGGCGAATCGGCTGCCGCGTGCTCCGGCGTATTCGCGCTTGCGTTCATCCAGCATGCCGATGTGGCTCAGCAGTCCCGAGAGCAGGCTGATGTGGATTCCCTCGTTGTTGCCTACGGGGTCGGCCTCGCGCTTGTTGTCGATAGTGATGCCCAGCGGCTTGGCGAGCTGGCGCAATTGCTGGAAGAGGTCCTGCCATTCGCGGACGCGCAGGTAGTTGATGAACTCGTTCCTGCACAGCCGGCGGAACTGCGTGGAGGACAGCTCCTGCTGCTTTTCCTGGATGTAGTTCCACAGATTCAAGAATCCGGTGAAGTCCGAGTTCTCGTCCCGGAAGCGCGCGTGCTTCTCGGCGGCAAGCTGCTGCTTATCGCTTGGGCGCTCGCGGGGATCCTGGATGGTCAAGGCCGCTGCCAGGATCATGACTTCCTTGACGCAGCCGCGCCTTCCGGCTTCCACAATCATCCTGCCGAGCCGGGGGTCGACCGGGAGTTGGGCCAACTTCTGCCCGACGGCGGTCAGGCCGCCCCGGTTTTCTGCGCCGCCGGCACGAGTGTTGCCGCCGTCGATGGCCGGGGGAGCGCCGCCGTCGCCCGTGCGCGCTGCGCTGAGGGCGCCGAGTTCGCGCAGGAGCGTGACGCCGTCGTTGATGGCACGGGAGTCCGGCGGCTCGACAAAGGGGAAGTTTTCGACGTCTTTGGGGCCGCGGGCGACGCCCATGGCCGTCATCTGCAGGATGACGGCGGCGAGGTTGGTCCTCAGGATCTCCGGATCAGTGAACGGGGGGCGGGACTCGAAGTCTTCTTCGGAATAGAGCCGGATGGCGATACCCTCGGAGACGCGACCGCAGCGGCCGGAACGCTGGCTTGCCGATGCCTGCGAAACACGTTCGATCGGCAACCGCTGCACCTTGGTGCGGTGCGAGTAGCGGGAGATGCGGGCCGTTCCAGTGTCGATGACGTATTTGATGCCCGGCACCGTCAGCGAAGTTTCCGCGACGTTGGTGGCGAGGATGATCCGCCGCTTGCCGCCCGGGTTGAAGACCCTGTGCTGCTCCTGCAGGCTCAAACGGGCAAACAATGGGAGGACTTCCGTGCCCGCCAGCCGGCGGTTGGCTTGGATCCGGCCGTTCAGGGCTTCCGCGGCGTCGCGGATCTCGCGCTCGCCGGAGAAGAACACCAGGATGTCTCCCGGAGCCTCGAGCGAGAGTTCGTCGACGGCGTCGCACACGGCGTCGAGGGGGTCGCGGTCTTCCTCAAGCTCGTCGTCGGATGCGTCCTCATCTTCGCCGGAGGCACTGCCGCCGGCCGGCTGGGACAGCGGACGGTAGCGGATTTCCACCGGGTAGGTCCGGCCCGAGACCTCGATGATCGGCGCAGGTTCTTCTTCGCTGCCGAAATGCCTCGCGAAACGCTGGGGGTCGATGGTCGCCGAGGTGATGATGACCTTCAGGTCCGGCCTCTGCGGCAGGATCCGCTTCAGATAGCCCAGGATGAAGTCGATGTTGAGGCTGCGCTCGTGTGCCTCGTCGATGATGATGGCGCTGTACTTCCGCAGCAGCTTGTCCCGCTGGATCTCGGCCAGGAGGATGCCGTCGGTCATCAATTTGATTTTGGTGGCCCTGCTGACTTCGCCGGTGAAACGGACCTGGAAGCCCACTTCCTGCCCTATCTCCACGCCCATTTCGAAGGCGATGCGTTCGGCAACGGTACGCGCGGCGAGGCGTCGCGGCTGGGTGTGGCCGATCAGGCCCTTGTCCCCGAGGCCGAGTTCCAGGCACATTTTGGGGATCTGGGTGGTCTTGCCGGAACCGGTTTCGCCGGCGATGATGGTCACCTGGTTTGCGGCGATGGCCGCCATCAGGTCCTCGCGGCGCTCGGAAACGGGCAGCTCTGCGGGGTAGGAAATATGAAGTGTCATGGCTGCTGACAGTCTACTGTGGCGGCGCGTCGCCTTGCAGTCCGCGATGCCCGGCCGCATTTTCCAGTCGCCCGGCCATAGTGCGCGCGTAGTCCTTGAATTCTTCAGGGGAGATGATTTCGAAGTCCATGTCGAGCGCTGCGAGGTGTGCCGCGGGCTGCGCCAGGCTGTCCCAGCCGGCGCGGAGCAAGGTGGCGTTCCCGCCGTCGTCGCTCAAGCTCGCGAGCTGCGGGCCGACGACGGCGGCCACCTCGGCGATCGGGGCGCGGAGCCGCACGACGACGTCGTAACGGTACGGCGAGCGGGTCACGGAGCGCTGGACGTAGTCCGCGAGATCCTTGGCCGGCAGGGGGCGCGGCACGTACTTCTTCCGTTCGGCCGGAAGCGTGGCGATGCGGTCGGCGCGGAACGTGCGCCAGTCTTCCCGGTCCACATCCCAAGCGACCAGGTACCAGCGCCGCCCGGTGTCCACCAGCCGGTATGGCTCCACCAAACGCCGGCCAGCCTCGCCGTCAGCCTTGACATAGTCAAAACTGAGTTGTCGCTTGTCCGCGATGGCCGCTGAGACCACCGTGAGCTGCTGGGGGTCTACCGACGCCGCGTTGCTCGGAAGTGTGGTGACCGCGGCCTTGAGCATCGCGAACTTCGGGCGGAGCCGTGCAGGCAGCACCTGCTCAAGCTTGGCCAAGGCTCGAACCGACGCTTCGCCGATACCGGCGACCGGACCCGCCGCCACGGAGTTGAGCCCCAGTGCGACGGCGAGTGCTTCATTGTCGTCGAGCAGCAGCGGCGGGAGCTGCGCCCCGGCGCCCAGTTGGTAACCGCCGGCTATCCCCGGCGAGGCGTGGATGGGGTAGCCGAGGTTCCGGAGCTTGTCGACATCACGGCGGACGGTGCGCTCCGTGACACCCATCCGCTTGGCCAATGCCGGGCCGGTCCATTCACGCCGGACCTGCAACAAGGACAGCAATTGCAGCAGCCTCGCGGATGTTTGGATCATGGCACCGAATCTAGCCCACGATGCGGACAAAAGTCGTCCGTGTTCAGGGGCAGACTGTGCTTAGAACGCGCGCAGTGTCCAGCATGAGTTGTTAGGCAGATCCCTCGCCGTCCACGGCTCGGAACGGTCGGGAAGCCGGCCGCGGCCGTCCCGAAGGACAGCTGAGATGGAAGCGGCGGCAGTGATGATGAGGATGATGAAGAGCAAGACTCCGATGAATTCCATGACTCCATCGTGGTCCTGGTGTACCTCAAGAAACAGTGGCAGAAATGACCCATTTAGGCAATTTTCTGCCACACTGGATCTATGTTGAAAACGGTGGCAATCATTGTTGTTCCCAACTTCTCGATCTTCGAGTTCGGGACCGCCTGCGAGGTCTTTGGCATTGACCGCGCGGACCGTGGGAGTGGCGTTCCCGCCTTTGACTTCAGGGTCTGCACTCCCGTCCCCGGAGACGTGAGGATGAAGTCCGGGCTGTCGATGCACGTCGGCCTGGGCCTGGAAGCCACGGCCGATGCCGACCTGGTCATCATGGCTCCCTACGGACGGGATGAGGACGTGCCGGAGTCTGTATTGGCTGCGCTACGGGCGGCGCACGCGCGCGGGGCCTGGGTCATGTCAATTTGTTCCGGGGCGTACGCGCTTGCCCGTGCAGGCCTCCTTGACGGGCGCCGCTGCACCACGCACTGGCATTATTCACAGGACCTCGCCAGCAGGTACCCGCAGATTCACGTGGACGAAAATGTGCTCTACGTCCAGGACGGAACGATCATCACAAGTGCCGGCACGGCCGCCGGCATTGACGCCTGCCTGCATCTGATTCGCGTCGAGCTTGGCGCCCACGTTGCTGCTGCCATTGCCCGTGACATGGTGGTTCCGCCGCACCGCGACGGCGGCCAAGCCCAGTACATCGACCGGCCCATGCCCACGTGCGGCTCCGCGCCCATGGAGGCATTGCTGCGCTGGATGGTGGAGAACCTCGAGCACGACCACAGCGTCAACGAACTGGCTTCCCGGCTGCACATGTCCGCCCGGACCTTCGCACGCCGGTTCCGGGCCGAAACAGGTGCCACGCCGGCGGCTTGGCTCAACTCGCAACGCGTGCTCCGGGCACAGGAACTCCTTGAAACCACGGAGCTGAACATCGACGAAATTGCGCGCGAAGCCGGATTCGGACATTCCGTGCTGCTGCGGCACCACTTCGCCAAGGTCCTGGCCACGAGCCCGCAGTCGTACCGGAGGGCTTTCCGTGGCCAATTGGCGGAGGTCGGCTAGCGGCGGAGGGTCTCGCGTCCCTCTACCTTGGCGTTCTCCACGAGGGTGTGCCATGGCCCGGTGACATCGGTTTCCGGAAGCGTGGCCCGGTGTTGTCCGGCGCGGATCGAATACATGAACCGGTCGGCTTGCCCGGCCGCTCTGCCGGTTGCCTGCGCGGCCGCTAGTGCGCGGGATGGCACCTGGTCCCAAGGGCAGGCCTCCACGATCGGCAGCCAGCGTCTCTTGTCTTCGGAAGTGGCGGCATCCACGGTCCAGACGCGTGTGATCGCTGCGACGCCACCGCTGCGCTGGACAGTGATTTTCATGTTCTGCGGCTTCCACTGCTCCGGAGGGTGCTGCTAGAGCTTTACCTTCACAGTTTCCCACGCCGTGCGGACTGCGTCATGCTCGTTTGATCCCGCGCCGAAGAGCTCCTCTGCAGACGCCACTGTGGCTTTTGCGAAGCGTCCGAAGGTGCACGTCGCAGGCAGTGAGCCGCTGCTCAGCGTGTTGTACCAGATCTGTCCCGGCGCCTCCCAGGCGTTGCCGCCTAGCTCCAGGGCAACACGGCAGAACGCCCGGTTGGGGATGCCCGAGTTGATGTGGACCCCGCCGTTGTCCCCGGTAGTTCGGACGTACTTGTCCATGGAGTCCGGTTGCGGATCCTTCCCCAGCACGTCGTCGTCATACGCGGTCCCTGGTGCCTTCATGGATCGGAGGGCGGCGCCTTGGACGGCGTCGGTGAACAAGCCCTCGCCGATCAGCCAGCTGGCCTCGGCTGCCGACTGCTTTCTGGCATACTGCTCCACCAGTGCCCCGAAAACATCCGACATGGACTCGTTGAGGGCTCCGGCCTGGTTCCGGTAGGCGAGGGCTGCCGTGTACTGGGTGACTCCGTGGGCGAGCTCGTGCCCTATCACGCTGAGCGACTTCGTGAACCTCTGGAAGATCTCGCCGTCGCCGTCACCGAAGACCATTTGGCTGCCGTTCCAGAAGGCGTTGTCGTACAGTTCGCCGTAGTGGACTGTGGCATCGAGTTTCAGCCCGGCGCCGTCGATTGAATTCCGGCTGAACGCCTCGGCATAAAGCGCGTGGGTTTCGCCGAGTCCGTCGTAGGCTTCATCGGCGGCAGCATCGCCCGCCGCCGGACCTTTCTCCTTGCGGACGAGCTTCCCCGGCAAGGCCTCGGTGGAGCCTGCGTCGTAGATGGTCCGCTTGGGCGGGCCGGGCTTCGCCTGGCGCGCCGTGGGCACAGGGACCGGCACGGGAAGCGCCCGGACCGCCTGGAGGTTCTTGATGTGTAGCAGGGATTCCTTGGCCGCGCGCGCAATCACCCGCAGGCGGGGCTCGTGCTGGGCCGCCAGCCTTCGCAGCATATAGGGAGGAATGATGGAACAAATCACGGCGAACCCTTTCGTACCTTTTTGGACGGGTACGAACAGCTTAGGAGCGGCCACCGACTTTTTAGCCGGCCGGGTGCGGCATGTCCCCCGCAACGCGGCCAGGCAAAGAAAAACCCCGCCGGTTCCTTGAACTGGCGGGGTTTTCTGTTGTGCCCTCGATAGGATTCGAACCTACGGCCTTCTGCTCCGGAGGCAGACGCTCTATCCCCTGAGCTACGAGGGCATCCGGGGCTCCCGTCCGTTGCCGGAGGGACGTCCATGAGCTTAGCAGGTCACCGCGCCGCAATGAAAAACGGGCGGGGGCGAGCCGTCAGTAGCCCGCGAAAGCGTCCACGTGGATTCGTCGGGCTCCGGCATGGCGGGCGGCGGAGCGAAGGGCGTCGACGTTTGCGGGCGACCCGGAGACGTATACGTCCCGCTCGGCGACATCGGGGATGAGCTCCCGCAGGGAGTCGCCGTCGATGCGGCTCCGCCCGGCGTCGTGCATGAACGACGGCGGCGGGGAACCGTCCGAAAGGCGGGCGATGACCCGTGCGCCCGAGGCCTCCAGGACATCGCTCCCGGCAAGTTCGGCAACGCTGGGGGCGAGATACAGCACGACGATGTCCCTTCGTGCGGAGTCGCCTGACGCCAGTTGGGAAAGGAAAGGCGCAATCCCGATTCCAGCAGCGATGAGCAGTACGGGTTTGCCGGCGTCGGACGGCAGGACAAAGTCACCGCCCACCGCTGTTCCAGTGATGCACTCTCCAGGCTCAAGCGCGAGCAACGCGCGCTTGGCGGTGGAGACTGGTTCCGCCGTGCCGACGCCGAATGTCATTTCCGGCGAGCCCGGCGGGCTGGTGATGCTGAAGACCCGTCGCCGTCCTTTCCCATCGGAGCGCGAATGCGGAAGGTTGAGTTCCATGAACTGCCCAGGCAGGAAACGGACCGGCCGTCGTGGCTCAAAACGGAATTCGGTGGTGAAGGGCGTCAGGGGACGCGATCCCTTATACGTCAGCATGATTCCGCCCCGCTGCCCCACGAGGAACGCGAGGAGGTTCCCGATGAGCAGCGCGAGTTCCGGCGAATTGGCGATGACGCCGGCCAGGTTGTAGGGCACCGCAAACAACAAGCCCACGACGGCGGCCAATGCCACTTGCTGCCATCGCCGGGGAGGCAGGGTGAGGGGCTCGGTGAGCATGAAGCCGACGAAAAAGAGAAGCGGCTGCTGCGCGATCGGCTGCGACACCGCGGAGCCGAAAGCCATGCCGCCCCGCAAGAGTACGGCGCACACCACCGAGAGCGCCACTACGAGGAAAACGCAGGCCATGAGAACCTTCAGCGTCCGGTACAGCACCAGCAGCACCCCGGGGACCAGGAGCCACAGCATGGCAGGAGTTGCCGCCCACCACGTGGCGATGTTCAAGCCCGTGAGCCCGGCAATGAAGGCACCCGCGGCGGCGGGGTTGAAAATATGCCGTCCGCGGAAGGCCAGGACGTATTTGGATGCCGAGGCGAGGACACATGCCACGGCGACTCCGGCGAGATCCTGGATCTGGACCGAGGGTGTCAGCTCGGTGGGCCAGAACAGGAAGTACAACAGAAAGCCCGTGATGAGCGAGGACTCCGAATGCGGCTGGACCTTGAAGAGCATCGCCATGAGCCGGTTGGATGCGTACGTCAGAGCCAGGCACAGCACGAGGTGGACGAGCATTTCAGGCAGCCCGAAGCTTAGCCAGCCCAAGGCGTCCAACACCAGGCTGTACGCCGCGAGCACGGCAAGGACCCAGAGGATCAGCCGGTACATCGTGAAATGGCCAAGCCAGGCATCCACACGCGCTTTGATGGCAATCATGAGAACAGTGTCCCTTCGAAGCCGGCCGAATAGGCGGCATGTCCGTCCGAATAGACCTTGAGCCAGGAGAAATCGAATTCTCCCTCAAGCACCGTCGGATCCACCATGAAGAGCGCCGTGGCCAAGGCATCGGCTTCCATTGCCGTGGCAGCCATGGTCCACGTGGCCACAACCGTCTCAATCGGGCGCCCGGTAGCGCCGTCGAGGACATGGTGCAGTCCGTCGCCCCACGCGCGCCGGTTGGCGGCGGAAGCGCACAGCGCTCGGCAGCGGAGTTTGACGACGCCGATCGCCTGGCTGGGGTCGTACGGGTGTTCGAGGGCCACGCCCAAGGGTTCCGCCCCGGAATGGAGCATGTCGCCGCTGGCATCGACAAGGAACTCCGTGATTCCCGCTGAGCGCAGGACCGCAGCCGCAAGGTCCACCAATTGGCCCTTCCCGGCAGCGCCGATGTCCAGGACCACCGGTGCGGAAGCGGAGATCTTTGTGCCGTTCCAGTCGAGGACGTCTTCCCAACGCGGCGCCGGCATGGGGTGGCCGAGGGGCCGCAGGGCATAGCCTGGACCATAGCCCAGACGCTCGAGGCTGCCGCCGATGAGAGGCGTCATGGCGCCGTTGCTGAGGCGGTACAGCTTTTTGAATAGCTGTTCCAACTCTCCTGCCCCGGCGGGGAGGGTGACGGTGCCGGCTTCACGGGCGAGCGCTGCAAGCAGGGAGTCGTCCCGGAAACGCGAATAGCTTCGGTCGTAGTCCTCCACGACGCCGAGCAGGCTGGCGCGCACCCCGTCCGGGAGTTCCTCCGGCGTCGAGATTTCCCATCTTGTCCCGATGCCGTCGAAGCTGAAAACGCTCCAGCCGGTGTGTGTCATGCCCCTATTTGGCCTCGGACTTGATGGTTTCGACGGCCTTGTTGAATCCTTCGCTGGTCAGCGAGGAGCCGGCTACCTTTGAGACGTTGATCTCGTCCAGTTTCTTGCCGACCACCTGCGCGGCGATGCCGTTCTTGAACTGCCCCTGGAATTCCTTGGTGTTCGGGTTGTTGGCATGGACGGTGATGTCCACCGCGGAAATCGTGCTACCGGCCAAGGTCAGCTTGACGCCCACGGTTTCACCACCGTTGGGTGAAATGTAGTCCCCGTCCGCGCTGTAGGTACCGTCCTTATACGGGCCGGAAATCGTGGAGGTCTTTTGCGGGGTGCTGCCTTGGGCCGAGGGGGCGCAAGCTGCCACCGAACTGGCCAGGGAGAGGCCGGCGGCGCCCACCAGAAGGCCCTTGCGGAGTGGCGTAGTCATGGTTCTGCTCGTTTCAACTGGACTCGAAAAGGGTCAATGCACGTTGCTCCGGGCCGTGGGCCGATCACACCATTGACGTTGATTTCAGCCTATCGGTTCAGTCTGGGAGCTCTGCTGGCCGAAGCTGGGCGGCGGCTGGGTGCGCGCTGGTGCCCGCATGTGCGCATTGCTAAGCATAAGAATTCCACCAGTTGCAAGCCCCACCGGTAGGCTAGATGGGTGACTCCCGAAGAACTCTCAGCCGCCATATCCGCCTGCCTGAAAGACGCTGTCGCCGCCGGCGAGCTTGCCCTTTCCGAATCTGCCCTCCCCGAGGATGTGCGCGTGGAGCGACCGAAGAACCGGGAGCACGGCGACTGGGCCACGAACATTGCCTTGCAGCTTGCCAAGCATGCAGGGACCAACCCGCGTGAATTCGCTACAATCCTGGGCAAGCGCCTGGAAGCGATCGACGGCGTCACAGCCGTGGACATCGCGGGCCCGGGCTTCCTCAACATCACCGTGGATGCAGCCGCCGCCGGCGCCCTGGCCAAGGTCATCGTCGAGGCGGGAAGCTCCTACGGAACCAACCAGGCGCTCGCGGGCCATGTGGTCAACATGGAATTCGTCTCGGCCAACCCGACGGGACCGCTGCACATCGGCCACACGCGTTGGGCCGCCCTGGGCGATTCCATTGCCCGGGTCCTCCGTGCCTCCGGTGCGGACGTCACCGCGGAGTACTACATCAACGACGCCGGATCGCAGATGAACGTTTTCGCGAACTCGGTACTGTCCCGCCTGCACGGACGCGGCGTTCCTGAGGGCGGCTACCCGGGTGAGTACATCCGGGAACTCGGCGACGAGGTTCTCAAGGCCCATCCGGCAATCCGCGAGTTGACCGACGAGGCAGCACTGCCCGTGATCCGTTCCGCCGCCTATAAGGCCCAGATGAAGGACATCAAGGACACCCTGGCAGGGTTCGGTGTGGCTTTCGATGTCTTCTTCTCCGAGCAGGAACTGCACGACGGGGGAGCGATCGAATCCGCCGTCGCCCGCCTCCGGGAGCAGGGCCACGTGTTCGACGACGGCGGGGCCGTCTGGCTGCGCACCACGGACTTCGGCGATGACAAGGACCGCGTGATGATCCGTGCCAACGGCGAACCCACGTATTTCGCCGCCGA
This sequence comes from Arthrobacter sp. FW306-2-2C-D06B, assembly GCF_021789175.1. Classification (NCBI taxonomy): domain Bacteria; kingdom Bacillati; phylum Actinomycetota; class Actinomycetes; order Micrococcales; family Micrococcaceae; genus Arthrobacter; species Arthrobacter sp. FW306-2-2C-D06B. The sequence goes on along the minus strand of NZ_CP084560.1, from coordinate 3,042,106 downwards.
CGCCGCGTACTACCTGTCGAAGAAGGACCGCGGCTTCACGGAGAAGATCTACCTGCTCGGAGCCGACCACCACGGGTACATCAACCGGCTCAAGGCCATCGCCGCCTGTGCAGGCGATGACCCCGAGGTCAACATCGAGGTCCTGATCGGCCAGCTGGTGTCCGTCAACGGCGCCAAGCTGTCCAAGCGTGCCGGAAACATCATCGAGCTCAAGGACCTTATCGAATGGCTCGGGAAGGACGCCGTGCGTTACTCGCTCGCGCGCTTCCCCGCCGATTCGCCACTGACGCTGGATCCGGAACTGCTGAAGAAGAACAGCAACGAAAACCCTGTGTTCTACGTCCAGTACGCGCATGCCCGCTCCCGCGGCACGGCACGCAACGCGATCGAGGCCGGCGTCGATCACAGCGCCTTCGACGCGTCCCTGCTGGACCACGCCACCGAGAACGAGCTGCTCTCCTACTTGGGCAGCTACCCGTCCATCGTTGCCAAGGCAGCGGAGCTCCGCGAACCGCACCGTGTGGCCCGCCACCTCGAGGTCATCGCCGGCGCCTACCACCGCTGGTACGACGCTTGCCGCGTCTCACCGCTCGGCGACGAGCCGGTGCAGGACGTCAACCGCACACGGTTGTGGCTCAACGACGCCACGAGCCAGGTGCTTGCCAACGGACTTGAACTCCTCGGCGTTTCAGCTCCGGAACGGATGTGATGGGCGTGCAGCAAAACCCCAACAACGCAGCAGCCTCGCCCCTTGCCCCCGAATGGCTCGCCGTGCCGGAGGACGTGAACGCGCTTCACTCGCCGATGTGGGCCGAAGGTGTCCAGAGGAACGACGACGGCGAACTCGCCATTGACGGGGTTCCCGTCAGCGAGCTCAAGGCGCAGTTCGGCACGCCGCTGTTCGTCATGAGCGAGGGCGATTTCCGTGCCCGCGCCCGCTCCTTCAAAGATGCCTTTGATGCGGCTTTTGAGGACATTTGCGGGGGAGTGGACGTCTACTACGCCGGAAAGTCCTTCTTGTGCACGGCCGTTGCCAGCTGGGTGGCCGAGGAAGGCCTGCGCCTGGACACGTGCTCAGGCGGCGAGCTCGCCGTCGCGGCCCGCGCCGGCATCGACGGAGCCAACTTGGGGCTGCACGGCAACAACAAGTCCGATGCCGAAATCAACCGGGCACTGGACATGAAGCTCGGACGCATCGTGGTGGACAGCCTCGATGAGCTTGAGCGGGTTGCCAAGATTGCCTCCGGCCGCGGCGAGACGGCGAAGGTCATGCTGCGGCTGACTCCCGGCGTCCACGCCCACACCCACGAGTTCATCGCCACGGCCCACGAGGACCAAAAGTTCGGTCTTTCCATGGCCGGGGATACCACCGAGTCAGCGGGCCTCTCGGCCGCCGAAGAAGCCGTCGCGGCGGCCACCTCGTACTCCAATGTGGACCTCCTGGGCCTGCATTGCCACATAGGTTCCCAGATCTTCGAGCCGGACGGCTTCGCCCTGGCAGCCGAGAAGCTGTTGGGATTCCTCGCCGCGATGCAGGCGAAGTACTCCATCGTCTTGCCGGAACTGGACCTGGGCGGCGGCTACGGCATCGCCTACACGCCGGTGGACACCCCCCGCCCGCCGGCCGAAATCGCGCAGGCGATGGCCGCCGTCGTACGCTCCAAGTGCGCTGAACTGGGGATCACCTCGCCGCGTATTTCGATCGAACCGGGCCGCGCAATCGTGGGCACCAGCACCTTCACGTTGTACGAGGTCGGCACGCTGAAAACCGTTCGGGTGGATGCGCCTGGCGCGACGGCCGGGCACGAGAACGTTACGTTCCCGCGCCGCTATGTGTCGGTGGACGGCGGCATGAGCGATAACGCCCGTCCGGTGCTGTACGACGCGGATTATTCGGCCATTCTCGCCTCGCGGGCCTCGGACGCCGCCCCGCAACTGTCCCGAGTAGTGGGCAAACATTGCGAGAGCGGCGACATAGTTGTTAGAGATGTATATCTGCCCGAAGACGTGGCAGCCGGTGATCTGCTCGCTGTACCGGGAACCGGCGCTTACTGCTGGGCCCTCTCAAGCAACTACAACTATCTGGCCAGGCCTGGCGTTGTCGCTGTGCGCAATGGATCCGCCCGGCTGATCGTCCGCGGGGAAACCGAAGAAGATCTCTTGAACCGCGACATGGGAGTGGCGAATGTCTGAAGTGCGAACCCTGAAGGTGGCCCTGCTGGGCTGTGGCAACGTGGGAGCCCAGGTAGCGCGGATTCTCCTTGACGACGCCGACGCCCTTGCGGCCCGCACTGGCGCACGGCTGCAGCTGTCCGGCATCGCCGTGCGAAACATCGATTCAGAGCGCGACGTCGAACTGCCGCGCGAACTGTTCACCACCGACGCCGACACCCTGGTCAAGGACGCCGACCTGGTGATCGAGCTCATGGGCGGCATCGAGCCGGCCCGTTCGCTCATCCTGACCGCCATGCAGAACGGCGCCTGCGTCGTGACCGGCAACAAGGCACTCCTGGCACAGGATGGCCCCACGCTCTACGAAGAGGCCGACAAGGCCGGCGTCCAGCTCTCCTACGAGGCCGCCGTCGCCGGAGCTATTCCGATCCTGCGCCCCATCCGCGACAGCCTCTCCGGCGACCGCATCACCCGGGTCCTGGGCATCGTCAACGGCACCACCAACTTCATCCTCGACCAGATGGACAGCACCGGTGCGCAGTTCGCTGACGCGCTGGCCGAGGCACAACGGCTCGGATACGCGGAAGCCGACCCGACTGCCGACGTCGAAGGCCACGATGCCGCAGCCAAGGCCGCCATCCTCGCGTCGTTGTCCTTCCACACGCGCTTCGCCCTCGAAGACGTCTACTGCGAAGGCATCACAAAGGTCAGCGCAGCGGATATCGCTGCGGCGAAGGAAGCGGGCTTCGTCATCAAGCTGCTGGCCATCGCGGAGAAGATCGACAACCCAAACGGCGACGGCGGCATTTCAGTCCGCGTCCACCCCACCCTCCTGCCGCGCGAACACCCGCTTGCAGCCGTTCGCGGTGCGTTCAACGCAGTCTTCATCGAAGCCGAAAATGCCGGCGAGTTGATGTTCTACGGCCAGGGCGCCGGCGGGACCCCGACGGCGTCTGCCGTCCTGGGCGACCTCGTCTCGGCGGCCCGCCGCGTGGTGCTTGGCGGCCCCGGTCGTACCGAGACCACCACCGGCTACGTGCCCGCGCTGTCGATCGATGCTTCGACCACGAGCTACTACATCGGTCTCGACGTTGCCGACCAGGCCGGCGTGCTGGCCCGGATCACCCACATCTTTGCGGAGCACGGCGTATCGATTGAAATCATGCGCCAGACGATCCACCGCGACGCCGCCTCGAAGGTTGAGTCTGCCGAGCTGAAGATCGTCACCCATCGCGCATCCGAAGCCGCACTCGCGGCAACCGTCGAGGCCGTCAAGGGCCTGGACGTCATCAATTCTGTGACATCCGTCCTGCGGGTAGAAGGGGTCTAAGTGGCTCACCAATGGCGCGGAGTAATCCGCGAATACGCTGATCGTTTGCCTGTAACGGAAGCCACGAAGGTCATTACCCTCGGCGAGGGCGGAACTCCGCTCGTCCACGCGCAGAAGCTCTCCGAACTTACCGGGTGCACCGTGTACCTGAAGGTGGAGGGCATGAACCCCACAGGGTCCTTCAAGGACCGCGGCATGACGATGGCCATGACGGCGGCCGTCGAAGCAGGCGCCAAAGCGGTTGTCTGCGCCTCCACGGGCAACACCTCGGCCTCCGCCGCAGCCTACGCCACGGCCGCCGGGCTGAAGTGTGCCGTTTTGGTCCCCGAAGGCAAGATCTCCATGGGCAAGCTCAGCCAGGCGATCGCACATGGCGCCACGCTCCTGCAGGTGGACGGCAACTTCGACAACTGCCTGGACATCGCCCGCAAGCTCGGCGAGTCCTACCCGGTGTTCCTCGTGAACTCCGTCAACCCTGCGCGCATCCAGGGCCAGAAGACCGGCGCCTTCGAAATCGTCGACGCCCTCGGAGACGCTCCCGACATCCACGTCCTGCCGGTCGGCAACGCGGGCAACATCAGCGCGTATTGGAAGGGTTACAAGGAGTACTCCGCGCCCTTCGAGTCCGCAACCGCCGGCACCCTTCCCGCCGTCTCCACCAAGACGCCGGCCATGTGGGGATTCCAGGCAGCAGGCGCGGCACCGTTCGTAGCAGGCCACCCCATCACCGAACCGGACACGATCGCCACGGCTATCCGTATCGGCAACCCTGCATCCTGGGACACGGCCATCGCGGCACGTGATGAATCCGGCGGCTTCATCGATGCCGTAACCGACGAGGAAATCCTCGATGCCCACCGCTGGCTCTCCGCCAAGGAAGGCGTCTTCGTGGAACCCGGTTCCGCGGCAGGCGTTGCCGGACTCATCAAGAAGCACGCGGCAGGCCAGGTTCCCACCGGAAAGACGATTGTCATCACCGTCACCGGACACGGACTCAAGGACCCGCAGTGGGCACTCCGCACCGAAGACGGCAGCGAGGTCCAGCCGGTCAAGGTGCCAAACGACGTCGTGACCGTGGCATCCGAACTGGGACTGGAAGAAAACTAAGAGTGGAAACCACGCAGCCCACCGCGACCGGTCTCAAGCTTGTCGCGGCAGGCCAGCAGCTGACCGTCAGGGTCCCGGGTACCAGCGCCAACCTTGGCCCCGGCTATGACAGCCTCGGCCTGGCATTGTCGATCTACGACACCCTGACTGTCGAAACACTCACCACCGGAGAGCTCGAGTTCGAGCTCTCCGGTGAGGGAGCCGACACCCTCCCTCGCGATGCCAGCCACCTCGTCGTGCGCGCCCTCAACACGGCCTTGGAACGACTCGGTTTCCGGCACAGCGGTCTCAAGATCACCGCGGACAACGTCAACCCGCACGGCCGTGGACTTGGCTCCTCGGCGTCGGCAGTAGTTGCCGCTGTTACCGCAGCCAACGCCTTGGTGCCCGAATCCGCCCAGCGTGACCGCGAGTGGATCCTGCAGCTCACGAGCGAGATGGAAGGGCACCCGGACAACGTCGCACCCGCGATTTTCGGCGGACTGGCCTTGTCATGGCAGGACAGCGAGCAGTACAGCAGCACCCGTGCGGAAGTGGTCCCGTCCGTCATTCCGATCGTTGCCGTCCCGGACTACGAACTGTCCACCGAAACCGCCCGCGGTTTGCTGCCTGCTTCCATCGGCCACCACGCAGCAGCGATGAACTCAGGACGGGCTGCGCTCCTGATCCACGCGTTGACGGCAGACCCCCGTTTCCTGCTTCCCGGAACCGAGGACTACCTACACCAGAGCTACCGCGCAGAGGCAATGCGGCCAAGTGCGGCGCTGATCAAGGCACTGCGCGCTTCGGGCCATGCGGCTGTCGTTTCGGGAGCGGGACCCACAGTTCTTGCATTGGCCAACGGCGCGGACGAAGCCGGGGCGATTGCCGAATTGATTAACTCGTTTACCGCGGACAACACTCCGGACGTTGCCTGGCGCGTGATGACACTGGCAGTGGACGTTGAAGGTGCTAGAGTGGACTTGCACCGGCGGTAGAACCGCGGGCAGTTCCCTGACATTGGATCCCGGCTTAAAGCCGTTCCCGTCTCCTACTGTGTCGAAGTCTGCCGGTGTCGTCTCCTTATCGGCCTGTCGCAGGTGCCACAGAACCCTTTCTGTTACCCGAGCCGTCAGCCCGCGCCCCGCCCGCCGGAGCATCGAAGACGTATTAGTATCCGGCCCTGCTGAAACTAAACCGGCAAGACCGAAATCACGGCTGCAGATCTGAACTGCAGTCCAGAACAAATCATCGCGTCCAGCTCTAGGTCTGGACGCCGTCGAGGGGGAAGGATCCTTCGTGACAGAAACCACTGAGCTGGCTTCAGCTGTGGACACAGCATCTTCTGCAGCTGAATCAACGGCCGCAACCGCTAAGAGCAGCGGCCTTGCAGGCCTCAAGCTCGCGCAGCTCCAGGCTCTGGCCAGTCAGCTGGGCATTTCGGGCGGATCCCGGATGCGCAAGGGGGACTTGGTCTCGGCTATTTCGGCCCACCGTGCCGGTGCAACCACCAGCAAGGCTCCCACCGCGGCCAAGGCCGTGGCGGCAAAAGCCGCGCCTGCAGCCCCGGAAGCTGAGACCTCTGCCGCAGCATCCACCGAAGCTCCTGCGCAGGACGGCACCCGGGCACGTGGCCGTGGCCGAAGCCGTCGCGCCACTAGCGATGGTGTCGTTGCCGCTCCTGCCGCCGCGGAAACCGCGGAAGCTCCCGCCGTCGTCGTTGAGGCTCCTGCCGCTCCCGTCGCCGAAGCAAGTGAGGCCGCCGGCGAACGCCGCCAGCCGCGCACGCGGAACCGTCGTCGTGGCGAGGCCGCTCCTGCGGAGGCCGGTGAAGCCGGTGAGACCCGCGCTGCCGAGCAGCCCCAGGCCGAACAGCCCCGTGTAGAACAGCGTCAGCCCGAGCAGCGCCAGCCCGAGCAGCGCCAGCCCGATCAGCGTCAGGCACAGCCGCGCCAAGGCGAGCAGGCCTCTGTCGAAGCCGGCGAACCGGGCCAGCGCGAACGCCGCGACAACACCCGCACGCGCCGTGAAGACACGAACGATGGCGATGACACCGGCAACCGCCGCAACCGCCGGAACCGCCGCGACCGCAACGATCGTCAGGGTCCGCAGGACAACCGTGACAACCGCGATGGGAACACCCGCAGCGACCGCTTCCGCGACCGCAATGAGCGCCGCCGCGGCCGAGGCCAGGGACCGGACGTCGACGACGTCGAGGTCACCGAGGACGACGTCCTGCTGCCGGTTGCCGGCATCCTGGATGTACTCGAGAACTACGCGTTCATCCGCACCTCCGGTTACCTGCCCGGCCCAAACGACGTATACGTGTCCCTCGCCCAGGTCAAGAAGTACAACCTGCGCAAGGGTGACGCCGTCGTCGGCGCAATCCGCGCCCCGCGTGACGGCGAGGACCGCAGCCAGCAGACCGCGCGCCAAAAGTTCAACGCGCTCGTCCGCGTCACGTCGGTCAACGGCAAGACGCCCGAAGAGCTCAAGGACCGCGTCGAATTCGCCAAGCTCGTCCCGCTGTACCCGTCCGAGCGCCTGCGCCTCGAAACGGATCCCAAGAAGATCGGCCCGCGCGTCATCGACCTCGTGGCCCCGATCGGCAAGGGCCAGCGCGGCCTGATCGTGTCCCCGCCCAAGGCCGGCAAGACGCTCATCCTGCAGTCCATCGCCAACGCGATCACCACCAACAATCCTGAGGTCCACCTCATGATGGTGCTCGTCGACGAACGTCCCGAAGAAGTCACGGACATGCAGCGCACCGTCAAGGGTGAGGTCATTGCCTCCACCTTCGACCGTCCCGCCGATGACCACACCACGGTTGCCGAGCTTTCCATCGAACGCGCCAAGCGCCTCGTGGAAATGGGCATGGACGTGGTGGTCCTCCTGGATTCCATGACCCGCCTGGGCCGCGCGTACAACCTGGCAGCACCGGCCTCCGGCCGTATCCTGTCCGGTGGCGTCGACTCCGCTGCGCTCTACCCGCCGAAGCGCTTCTTCGGTGCTGCGCGCAACATCGAAAACGGTGGCTCGCTGACCATTCTGGCAACCGCGCTCGTGGAGACCGGTTCCAAGATGGACGAAGTCATCTTCGAAGAGTTCAAGGGCACGGGCAACATGGAGCTCCGCCTGTCCCGCCAGCTGGCGGACAAGCGCATCTTCCCGGCCGTGGACGTCAACGCTTCGGGTACCCGTCGCGAGGAGAACCTGCTTTCGGCCGAAGAGGTCAAGATCATGTGGAAGCTGCGCCGCGTCCTGTCCGGACTCGAAACCCAGCAGAGCCTTGAACTCTTGACCAACAAGATCCGGGAAACCGGGAGCAACGTCGAGTTCCTCATGCAGGTACAGAAGACGACTCTTGGAGCCAAGTCGGATAACGACAAATAGCTGTCTTAGGGGCGGGTGCTGGTTCGTTCGTGCGGTTGATTCCGCGCGGATGTTCCGCCCCCGCCCCTTCCCGTTGCAACGCGGGGTCACTTACGGCCCATGCCGGGGGCCCGGATGGGCCGTAAGTGACCCCGCGTTGCAGTTATTAGACTTGTAGAAGTCGAAAGAGGTTTTGAAATGTTTGAGTCCGTACAGGGATTGCTTGATGAGCACGCTGCTATCCAGGCGCAGTTGAGTGATCCTGCCGTTTATGCCGACCAGGCTTTGGCCCGCAAGTTGGGGCGGCGCTCTGCCCAGTTGCAGGGCATCGTTGAGGCGTACAACCGTTGGCGCGGGCTCATGGACGATCTCGAAGCAGCCAAGGAAATGGCCTCCGAGGACGCCGAATTTGCCGCCGAGGTAGACGAAATCGAGGCGAAGCTTCCGGCAGCGCAGGAGAAGCTGCGCAGGCTGCTGATCCCTCGCGATCCAGACGACGCCCGCAACGTCATTCTCGAGGTCAAAGGCGGCGAAGGCGGCGACGAAGCTGCACTCTTCGCCGGAGACCTGCTGCGCATGTACATGCGTTACGCGGAGTCGCGCGGCTGGAAGACCGAACTCATCTCGGCCACGGAATCGGATCTGGGCGGCTACAAGGACGTCCAGATGGCCGTCAAGGGCAACTCGAACGATCCCGCTGAGGGCGTCTATGCCCGTTTGAAGTTCGAAGGCGGAGTGCACCGCGTCCAGCGTGTCCCTGTCACCGAGTCGCAGGGCCGCATCCACACTTCCGCGGCCGGCGTACTCGTGCTCCCCGAAGTGGATGAGCCCGAAGAACTCGAAATCAACCAGAACGACCTCAAGATCGACGTCTACAGGTCCTCGGGTCCCGGCGGCCAGTCCGTCAACACCACGGACTCGGCGGTCCGCATCACCCACTTGCCTACGGGCATCGTGGTGGCCATGCAGAACGAAAAGTCACAGCTCCAGAACCGCGAAGCCGGCATGCGCGTCCTCCGTGCACGTATCCTCGCCCACCAGCAGGAGCAGATCGACGCCGAGAACTCGGCCCAGCGCAAGTCGCAGATCCGCACCATGGACCGTTCGGAGCGCATCCGTACGTACAACTTCCCGGAAAACCGGATTGCCGACCACCGTACCGGCTACAAGGCCTACAACCTCGACGCCGTCATGAACGGTGACCTGGAACCGGTCATCCAATCGGCCATCGAGATGGATGAACAGTCCCGCCTGGATGCCCTCGGCGAGTAACAGCCTGCAAGGAACTCCATGACGCTCTTTCCGGGCCAAAGCCTCGCCGACGCCGTCCGCGAGGCAACAACCATCCTGTCCGAAGCCGGAGTACCCACCCCGCGCGTGGACGCGGAACTCCTCGCGGAACATCTCCTGGGTGTCGGCCTCGGACGCCTGCGCGCCATGCTGCTTGGTGACTCCGCCGCCCCGGAAGGCTACGCCGACTTGGTGGCCGAGCGCGCCCAGCGCGTTCCGCTCCAGCACATCACCGGCGTCGCGCACTTCCGCTACCTCACGCTCGCCGTGGGCCCGGGCGTGTTCATTCCGCGGCCCGAAACGGAATCCGTCGTCCAGCTTGTCATCGACCACCTCCAGGGATTCGAGCACCCCAAAGTGGTTGATCTTGGCACCGGCTCCGGCGCCATCGCAGCCTCGATCGCCCACGAAGTGCCCGGGGCCGAGGTCCACGCCGTCGAATTCAGCACGTTCGCCCATGCCTGGGCCGCGAAGAACCTGAAGCCCCTCGGGGTGAAGCTCGTTCAAGGCGACCTCAGGAATGCCTTGCCCGAACACGACGGAACTTTCGACGTCGTCGTTTCCAATCCGCCCTACATCCCGGCTGAAGCCATTCCGAACGAACCCGAAGTGGCACTGCACGATCCGCCGGAGGCGCTTTACGGCGGGGGAGCGGACGGAATGGAGCTTCCGACGGCGGCTGCCGCCTCGGCTGCCCGCCTCCTCAAGAGCGGTGGCTACTTCGTGATGGAGCATGCGGAGGTGCAGGCAGGGTGGATTTCCGAACATCTGAAGTCTGCAGGCTGCTGGACGCAAGTCGCCACCCACGTCGATCTCAACGGCAAGGAACGTGCCACGAGCGCAGTATTGGCAATCGACACCTCGCGGGAATGAAAGAATAGCGCTGTGACCACAAGCTACAACTGCACGTCAGAGGAACAACGCGCCGAAGGCCTGGAGCATGCGCAGCGCGCCATCAGCGAGAAAAAGTGTGTCGTCATGCCGACGGACACTGTCTACGGCATTGCCGCCGACGCCTTCTCGCCGCAGGCCGTGACCATGCTGCTTGTCTCGAAAGGCCGCGGCCGCCATATGCCGCCCCCGGTGCTGATTCCGCGGCTCAATGCGCTCGACGGGCTGGCGACCGATGTATCGGAAGAAGCCCGCAAACTGGCAGAAGCCTTTTGGCCCGGCGGCCTGACGCTGATCTTCCACGCCCAGCCGTCCCTGGATTGGGACCTGGGGGAGACCCGCGGAACCGTGGCCCTGCGCATGCCTGACGACGAAATTGCGCTGGAACTGCTCAACCGCACCGGCCCGCTGGCGGTGTCCTCGGCAAATCGCACCGGTCAGCCGGCAGCGCAGACAGCCTCCGAAGCGAAGACTCAGCTTGCCGAATCGGTGGAGGTGTACCTTGAGGGCGGCTTCCGGCCTGTCGAGGGAACCGAGTCCGTGGCGTCCACGATTGTCGACGCCACCACCGTGCCGCTCCGTGTGGTCCGCGATGGTGCCATTTCCCTGGAACGCCTCCGCGAAATTGTTCCCGGAGTGCTGGCCCTGGGAGAAACCGCGCCGGAAACTGAACCGGCGGCGGAAGCCGCGCCGGAAACTGAACCGGCGGCGGAAGCCGCGCCGGAAACTGAAACCGCCCCCGGCGAGACCCCTGTCCACACGGAGACCAGGGCCGAATGAGCCTGGTCCGGGATCGTGTTCCCCTTCTGGACGTGGACGTCACCGCACTTTGCGCCGCCGAACTCATCGAGGCCATCAGCGGGTATGTTTCGGACGGAACCACCAAGGTAGTCCTTGGACACAATCTGCACAGTGTCACGCTGTTTCATTCGAGCCCGGATTTCCGCAGCCTCTATGAGCGCAGCGATGTGGTGCTCATGGACGGTGCGCCTGTCGCCATGCTCTGGGGACTTGGACGCCGCACAGGCTCAAGGGACGATGGCGCGGGGTTGATGGAGTACCGTTTGGGATCCACTGACTGGGTGCCGGCGCTCGGCGGCGTCGAAGGACTCCGCCGGATCGCCGTCGTGGGCGCCGGCCCCGAGGCCAACAGCAAGACGGTGGAGCGCCTCCGCAAAATCGTGCCCGGGGCCGAGGTCTCCGGGCGGCCCGGTGAGAATTGGAACGATGCCAGCGAAGAGGCCGCCGTCGCCTGGCTCGCAGAATTCCGTCCGCAGCTCGTGCTTCTTGGCCTTGGAATGCCATTGCAGGAATCGGTCTTGCAACGCCGCTTGGACGAGCTTCCGCCTGCGGTCTACTGCACGGTCGGCGGCGCCATCGAGCAGCTGGCGGGCCTCCAGAAGCTTGCTCCACGCTGGCTGGGCCGTCTCGGGCTCGAATGGGCCTGGCGGCTCGTCCTGCATCCGGGTCGCGTCGCTTACCGGGTCTTCGGTGAGCCGTGGGTGCTCCTCGGCCTGCTGGTCCGCCGTCGGCTCTCCCGCAGGAACAGCACGCCGCGCCCGGCGGGCCGTTAGAACGTCTGGTCCTCCAGCGGGCCGAAGCCCTTTTCCCGCAAACCGGCGGAGAATGCCCTGAACCATTCGGCGAGCCCGCGGAAGTCACCGCGGGGGAGGAAATAGCCCAAGTAGCCTCCGACGTCGGCCACCATCGACTTGCCGCGGCGGTAGCGGCGGATCAAGTAGCCTCTGTTGCGGTAGTAGAAGTAGCGCTTGAAGGCAGAATCCGGCACGATCACGTGCCAGCGCGCGCCGAAGACGTGCTTCGTCTCGGAGAACGCGTGCGGGTGGGTGATCCACGCCGTCGCGACCGTACCGAAGCGTATCCCGGCTTTCCTGAGGCGGATCATGAAGTCCACTTCATCGCCCCGGATGAACAGCCGGATATCCGGCACGCCGACTTTGAAGAAGACTTCGGAACGGATGAGCGCACCGTTGAAGAAGTGCCCGACGTCGGGCAGGAACCCCGCCTTCTCGACTTCGGCGCGCTCGTGGGTCACCTTGCCGTCAATCCGGAAGAAGAAGGAAAGCTTGTCCGGGTGGCCGGGGGCCACGACAAGCGGGACGACTGCGTCAAGTCCGCGGGCTTCGGCTTCGCGCACCAGGGTTTCGAGGCAGGCCGGATCGCCGGGTTCGGCGTCATCGTCCATGATCCAGACCCATTCGGCACCGCTCGCCACCGCCTTAAGGATGGCAAGGGCAAAGCCGCCCGCCCCGCCCAGGTTCGCTTCTGAGCGGACGTAGTCCACCGTTGGATGGCTTGACGCGAGCTCCCGTGAAGGGGTGGTTCCGCTGTCCACGAGGCAAATCGTGTCCACCAGCATGGACTGCTTGTTGATGGCGTCGAGCAGGACTGCTAGCTCTCCGGGGCGGTCAAAGGTCACAGCCGCTACGGCAACGGAGACAGTCATGTAGGGTTCCTTCCGGGCACTCGCGGGGAGGGTCCTCCCGGCTCGCCCTAGGGGCGCGTGAAACGGAGCAAAGCCGCCGTTGACGCTAGTATCTTGACAGAGTCCAACTGTAGTACAGCAATATTCGGCGGTGCGCAGGGGTGTTGCAGGTGTTGTGCCGGCAGCTAGTCGCCAGGGACAGAATCCACCACCACCGCCAACAGGAGCCGCCACGTGATCATGTATTCGCTCATGATGCTCACGGCTGCCGTCGTGTCGTACCTCGCTACGTGGGTAGCCCGCCAGATGGGTAACAAACTTCGGCTTTTCGCCCCCATCCGGAGCCGGGATATGCACTCCGTGCCGATTTCCCGACTCGGTGGCCTGGGACTCTTCGCCGGCTTTGCCGTGGCCCTCGTGGTAGCGAGCAATTCGTTCTTCGTGAAGGACATTTTCCACGGGAACGGTGCGCCGTGGGGAATCCTGGCGGGTGCACTGGTGATCGTCGCGGTCGGTGTTGCCGACGACGTGATGGACATCCGCTGGTGGGTCAAGCTGATCGGCCAATGCACGGCCGCTACGATCGTTGCGCTCTGGGGAGTGCAGATGTCCGTGATTCCGTTTGTTCCGGAACCCATCCGGATTGAGGCCGAACCGCTGCGGATCGTCCTGACTGCCCTCCTCATCGTGACCACCATGAACGCAGTCAATTTCATCGACGGCCTCGACGGCCTGGCGGCCGGCGTCGCCGCAATCGGCGGGGTTGCGTTCTTCCTGACGGCGTATTGGGTCCACCGCAATGCGACGCTCACGGACCGCTCGGATCTGGCGGCGCTGCTGATGGCGATCATCGTGGGTTGTTGCATCGGATTCCTGCCGCATAACTGGTTCCCGGCCAAAATCTTCATGGGCGACTCCGGCGCCATGCTTCTGGGCCTCGTGATGGCTTCGGCCGGTGTGGTGTCAACGGGCCAGATCAGTTCAGGACTGTACGACCGCGCCAACGGTATTCCGACCATCGTGCCAATCCTTCTGCCCTTCGCTATCCTGTCGCTACCGTTGCTGGACCTGGGCCTGGCGGTGTTGCGACGGACCGCCCGGGGCCAATCGCCGTGGTCGGCTGACCGCGGTCACTTGCACCACAAGCTCATCGAGCTCGGCCACACCCACCGCACGGCGGTGCTGATGATGTACGTCTGGACCTGCATTCTGGCGTTCGGGGGCCTCGCGTTTGCCATCTTCCCGTGGCAGATGGTCCTGACGGTCGACATCGTGGCCGCGCTGATCATGGCCGGAGTGACAGCCTGGCCATACTTCGTCCGAAAAGGGCGCGCCGCCCAGTAGGCGGTGTGTGACGAGGGCGTTAACATCACAGTTCTATCTCATGTAGAATTCTAGGGCGGACAGTCACTCGCCCGCGCACCCACCCTTTTTGAGACTTTGGCATTTTTGCCACGACGATTGGCATCCCCATGACCTCCAACGCCGGCGGACAGCAGTCCGACTCGAGCGGCGTTGCTGCCCCCCGCTCCACCTCTTCGCTGTGGCTGCGGCTTCTTTTCCTCAGCTCGACGACGGCGGTGGCGGCTCTCGCCGCGACGTCGGCTGTTGCGGCGGTCATGAACGGTGGCGTAGGAGTGCTTTCTGCCGCATTCGGCGGTGCTATCGTGATGGCTTTCTTTGCCATCAGCCTCCTGATCGGCCATTTTGTCGGCAGGGATAACCCCTCCGGCGCGGTTGGCCTTTTCGTTGCCAGCTACTTTGTCAAGGTGGTCGGCTTCGCGGTGGTGCTCTTCGTGTTGGGAGCCCCCGCATGGCTGCACGGACGCTGGTTCGTGATCGGCGCCGTCGTCACGGTTGTCTCGTGGCAAGCCGCCGAGATCTACGGCTTCAGCAAGGCCCGGCTCCAGATCTACAACGACCCCGCAGCAGGCAAAGGGGGCGACGATGTTCACTCCTAGGAACAAGCGACGCTCCGCTGCACCCAATGCCCCAAAACCCGGCGATTCCACTGAACAAGTGAGCGACGGAAGCGACGGCGGATACAACGCCGGCATCGCCGTCTTCAGCTACATTGTTGGCGGAATCATAGTCTGGAGTTTGATAGGCTGGGGTCTGGATAATCTGTGGGGGACTCGCTGGATTGTGCTCCTTGGCGCTCTGCTTGGAGCCGCAGGAGGGTTCTATCTTTCCCATATGCACGGCCTCACTAGTCATCGCTCGTCTTCCGGTGGAAGCAAAGCAGACAGTGGTCCGTCCCAGGACGGGGACAGTAATGCCAAATAATTTCACACGGGAAATGGCTGCAAGAAACGCGGCCGGATCCTCAACAACGCCCAATGATGGACACTGCAGAGAGGAAACGCGTTGATCGCGCTTGCGCTCCCGGCCCAGGATTCAGGGACCTTCACTCCTCCCGGAATCGACCAAATGCACCTGCCGGCTATCCTGCCGTGGGGTGCGAGCGATGGCTTCTCCAAGCAGATGTTGCTGGTGATCCTGTCGGTCGTCCTTATCGCTACATTCTTCATCCTCGCTGCGCGCAAGCAGCAGCTGGTTCCCGGCAAGCTGCAGTTCGCGGGCGAGATGGCCTACGGCTTCGTCCGCAACAGCATCGCCAAGGACATTATCGGCGGACGCGACTTCATGAAGTTCGTGCCCCTCCTGTTCTCCCTGTTCTTCTTCATCCTGGTGAACAACATCTACGGCGCCATTCCCGTGATCCAGCTTCCGAGCTTCTCGCACGTCGGCGGGGCCTATGTGCTCGCCGCAGTCGTGTACGTCACCTGGATCGGCATCGGCATCAAGAAGAACGGCCTGAAGTACTTCAAGCTGGCCACTGTTCCTTCCGGTGTTCCGTGGTACATCTTGCCGATCGTCGTGCCGATCGAAATCATCTCCAACTTCATGGTCCGGCCGGTCACCCACAGTCTTCGTCTCTTCGCCACCATGATGGCAGGGCACCTCATCGTGATGATCGCCGGCTCCGGCATTGAGTTCCTCGTCATGCAGGAAAACGTCCTTCTCAAGGGCGCGTCCGTGCTGGTACTCGTTGGCGCAGTCGCCATGTACATGCTTGAAGCCCTGATCATGGTGCTGCAGGCGTACGTCTTCACTCTTCTGACTGCGATCTACATCGAAGGCGCGCTCCACGCCGACAGCCACTAGGCACAACCCCTCAATCTTCCCCTCCGGGGGTTGAAGCAAACCAAACAACCTGCCGCGACTGCGGCATCTTGAAAGGAAAACAATGAACGGCGATATCAACGGCTCCCTTAACCTCATTGGCTACGGTCTCTCCGCAATCGGCGGTGGTATCGGTGTGGGTCTCGTATTTGCTGCTTACATCAACGGTGTTGCACGTCAGCCGGAAGCCCAGCGCGTGCTCCAGCCGATCGCGTTCCTTGGTCTGGCTCTGACGGAAGCCCTCGCCATCCTCGGCCTGGTCTTCGCTTTCGTTCTCAAGTAAACCGCTAAGAACCAAGCGAACATTCAGAACCGAGTAGATAAGGACGGGTGAAATATGAATCAGCAGATCATCTCAGCCGCCGCTCAAGGTGCCGCCGAGTCGGCTAATCCGCTCGTTCCCAACGTCTGGGAAATGGGCGTCGTCCTCGCTGGCTTTGCGGTCCTCTTTTACATCGTGGTCAAGTTTGTTGTCCCGATGTTCGAGAAGACCTTCGCCGAGCGCGCAGAGGCGATTGAGGGCGGCATTGCCAAGGCTGAAAAGGCCCAGGCAGAAGCTTCTGCAGCTCTTGAAGAGTACAAGCAGCAGCTCCACGATGCCCGCGCCGAAGCCAACCGCATCCGCGAAGAAGCTCGAGCCGAAGGTGCCCAGATCCTCGCGGAGCTGAAGACCAAGGCAGCAGCAGAGTCGGCTCGCATCACCGAGCAGGCGTACGCCCAGATCGAATCGGAGCGCCAGGCAGCTGTTGTCTCCCTGCGTTCCGAGGTGGGCACCCTGGCCACGACATTGGCAGAGCGCATCGTTGGCGAATCGCTCAGCGATGACGAGCGTGCCGCCCGCGTGGTGGACCGCTTCCTCGCAGATCTGGAGACCCAGAGCGCAGGTGCAGCTAAGTAATGGCAGGTGTATCGAGCGAATCGCTGACCAAGGCGCTGGAGCAGTTGGAAGCCACGCTTCCGACGGCCTCGCTGCAGTTGGCTAAGGACCTCTTCGGAATCCTGGGAACGGTGGACAGCTCGGCTGGCTTGCGCCGCGCCCTGACTGACCCCTCCCGCAGCGGAGAAGAAAAGTCGGCGCTGGTCAAGCAGCTGGTTGGCGGAAAAGTCTCCGCTGATGCTGCGGAAATCGCGAGTGGATTGGCCAGCTTGCGCTGGGCATCGGCACGCGATATCGGCGATGCACTCGAGACTCTTGCCGCCACGGTGGTCATTGCCGTGGCTGAAAACAAGTCGGCCGTTTCTGCCTCCGGAATCACGGGGCTGGAAGAGCTGGAAAACGATCTGTTTGCTTTCAACCAGACCGTTGCTTCCAGCCACGAGGTACAACGTGCTCTGGGAGAGTCGCAGGCAAGTGCTGCGGCCAAGATCAGCCTGGCGGAGAAGCTGCTTCCTGGTGCAAGCCCGGAAGCCCAGCTCCTCATCGGCCAGGCCGTGTCGCAGCCGCGCGGCGTCAAGCCGAGCAAGCTCATCGACAATTTCGCCAAGCTTGCAGCCAAGCGCCAGCAGCGCTGGATCGCAACTGTCCGCGTTACCCGTCCGTTGACGGATGCGCAGGCCAGCCGTCTGCAGGCCGGGCTTGATGCCCTCTACGGCCGCGAGCTGAAGGTCAACGTCAGCGTTGATCCGACTCTGATCGGTGGAATCCGGGTCCAGGTGGGAGACGAAGTGCTTGATGCATCCGTCGTAGCCCGCCTGTCCGAGCTCCGCCGGCAACTCGCTGGCTAGCCAGAAAAGCACAACTTAACTGATACAAACACCGGTCATCGTGAGCAACGATGATCACGAAAACAGGAGAGCAGGGACTGCAGATGGCCGAATTGACCATCAACGCCGACGACGTCCGTAATGCGTTGAACGAGTTCGCGGCGTCCTACGAACCCGGAAACGCAGAGCGCGTAGAGGTCGGCCGCGTGACCGCCGCAAGTGACGGCATCGCCCGTGTTGAGGGCCTTCCCTCGGTCATGGCGAACGAGCTGCTTCGCTTCGAAGACGGCACCCTGGGCTTGGCCCAGAACCTCGACGTCCGCGAAATCGGCGTCATCATCCTCGGTGACTTCACCGGCATCGAAGAAGGCCAGGAAGTCCACCGCACCGGTGAAATCCTGTCCGTCCCGGTAGGCGACGCCTTCCTGGGCCGCGTAGTCGACCCACTGGGCATGCCGATTGACGACCTCGGCGAGATCAAGGCCGAGACCACCCGTGCACTGGAACTTCAGGCTCCGGGCGTGACCCAGCGTAAGTCGGTCCACGAGCCCATGCAGACCGGTCTCAAGGCTATCGACGCCATGATTCCGATCGGCCGTGGCCAGCGCCAGCTGATCATCGGTGACCGCCAGACCGGCAAGACTGCCATCGCGGTGGACACCATCATCAACCAGAAGGCCAACTGGGCTTCGGGCGATGTCACCAAGCAGGTGCGCTGCGTTTACGTCGGTGTCGGCCAGAAGGCTTCCACCATTGCCGCTGTCCGCCAGACTCTGGAAGACCACGGCGCGCTGGAATACACCACCATCGTGGCTTCCCCGGCATCCGACCCCGCCGGCTTCAAGTACTTGGCTCCGTACGCCGGCTCGGCCATCGGCCAGCACTGGATGTACGGCGGCAAGCACGTCCTGGTGATCTTCGATGATCTGTCGAAGCAGGCCGAAGCCTACCGTGCAGTATCGCTGCTGCTCCGCCGCCCGCCGGGACGCGAAGCGTACCCGGGTGACGTTTTCTACTTGCACTCCCGCCTGCTGGAGCGTTGTGCCAAGCTCTCCGACGAGCTGGGCGCAGGCTCGATGACCGGTCTTCCGATCGTCGAAACAAAGGCGAACGACGTTTCGGCCTACATCCCGACCAACGTCATCTCCATCACCGACGGCCAGATCTTCCTGCAGTCGGACCTCTTCAACGCCAACCAGCGTCCCGCTGTTGACGTCGGTGTGTCCGTGTCCCGTGTTGGTGGTGCGGCACAGGTCAAGTCCATGAAGAAGGTCTCCGGTACCTTGAAGCTGGACCTGGCGCAGTACCGCGACATGCAGGCGTTCGCGATGTTCGCGTCCGACCTCGACGCGGCTTCACGCCAGCAGCTGACTCGTGGCGCCCGCCTGATGGAACTGCTCAAGCAGGGCCAGTACTCGCCGTTCCCGGTCGAGGACCAGGTTGTATCCATCTGGGCCGGTACGAAGGGCTACTTGGACGATGTTCCGGTTGAGGATGTCAGCCGTTTCGAGTCCGAGTTCCTGGAGCACCTCAAGCACAAGTCCTCCATCCTGACCACGCTGGCGCAGACCAACGTCCTGGATGACGACACCGCTGAAGCGCTGAAGTCGTCGATCATCGACTTCAAGAAGGGCTTCTTCGGAGAAGGTGACAACCGCTTGGTTGGTGCCGGCCACGAAGAGCACGAAGCTATTTCCGGCGGCGAAGTCGACCAGGAAAAGATCGTCAAGCAGAAGCGCTAGAGCATTGGTTCCCGGGCCTGCGGACTCCGCAGGCCCGGGACCTTCGCCAAAGCCTTAGCCGCTGATCCATCGGGATCTTAGGAAAGGAAATGTATGGGAGCCCAGATCCGGGTCTACCGCCAGAAGATCAGCTCGACGACGTCGATGCGCAAGATCTTCAAGGCGATGGAACTGATCGCTACCTCGCGCATCGGTAAGGCCCGCGCCCGCGTTGCAGCTTCGACGCCCTACGCAAACGCGATTACCCGTGCTGTTTCTGCTGTCGCAAGCCAGAGCGAAATCGATCACCCGCTAGTCACCGAGCCGGAGCAGATCCGCCGTGCCGCAGTCCTGGTTATCACCTCGGACCGTGGCCTGGCTGGTTCTTACTCCGCGAGCGTGCTCAAGAAGGCTGAAGGTCTCAACGAGCTTCTCCGGGCAGAGGGCAAGGAAGTCAAGACTTACCTGGTCGGCCGCAAGGCCCAGGCATACTTCGACTTCCGGAGCCGTTCGTACTCCCGCGTGTGGACCGGCGGAACCGACGCACCGGAATTCGAGACCGCCAAGGAGGTCGGCGCCGCTCTTCTCGAAGAGTTCGCCAACGATTTCGCTGAGGGTGGCGTGGATGAAATCCACGTCGTTTACACCCGCTTCAAGTCGATGGTGACGCAGGAGCCCACGGTTGTCCGTCTGCTGCCTCTCGAAGTTGAAGAGCAAGCGGTCACTGAGTCCGAGCTTTTGCCGCTGTACGAGTTCGAACCGGAATCGGAGCAGGTGCTTGACGCACTGCTTCCGCGTTACATCGAGTCCCGCATCTTCGCGGCAATGTTGCAGGCAGCAGCTTCCGAGCTCGCCGCCCGTCAGCGCGCCATGAAGTCGGCAGGTGACAACGCGACCGAATTGATCAAGAAGTACACGCGTCTGCGCAACACGGCCCGCCAGGCTGAGATCACGCAGGAGCTTTCCGAAATCGTGGCCGGCGCCGACGCCCTGAGCGCGTAGTTGCCGGTGCATGGTTCGGCGCAAGCTGCACCTGCACCAAATAGATAAACTTAACCCCACGCCATCTACTGAGTGAAGTGAGAGAGATGACTGCCACCGCTACCGAGCACGCAGCCGCAACGGCCGGCGCCACCGGCCGCATTGCCCGCGTCATCGGCCCGGTTGTCGACGTCGAATTTCCGGCTGACGCAATCCCGTCGATCTACAACGCACTCACCACCGAGGTAACCCTCAACGGTGAGACCAAGACCATCACGTTCGAGACCTCCCAGCACCTGGGTGACAACCTCGTCCGTGCCATCTCCCTGCAGGCCACCGACGGACTCGTCCGCGGCACCTCCGTGCAGGACTCCGGCTCCCCGATCTCCGTGCCTGTCGGCGACGGCGTCAAGGGCCACATCTTCAACGTCCTCGGAAAGCCGCTGGATGTTGACGAGTCCGAGATCAATGCGGACGCTTACTGGCCGATCCACCGCAAGGCTCCGGCCTTCGCATCCCTCGAGGGCTCCACGGAGATGCTCGAGACCGGCATCAAGGTCATCGACCTTCTCACCCCGTACATCAAGGGTGGAAAGATCGGTCTGTTCGGTGGCGCCGGTGTCGGCAAGACCGTTCTGATCCAGGAAATGATCACCCGCGTCGCCCGCAACTTCGGTGGTACTTCGGTATTCGCCGGTGTCGGCGAGCGTACTCGTGAGGGCAACGACCTCTGGGTTGAAATGGAAGAGGCAGGCGTCCTCAAGGACACCGCCCTTGTATTCGGCCAGATGGACGAACCGCCGGGAACGCGTCTGCGTGTGGCACTGTCCGCCCTGACCATGGCGGAGTACTTCCGCGATGTGCAGAACCAGGACGTGTTGCTCTTCATCGACAACATCTTCCGCTTCACCCAGGCCGGTTCCGAGGTCTCCACCCTGCTCGGCCGCATGCCGTCCGCAGTTGGTTACCAGCCGAACCTTGCCGACGAGATGGGCCTCCTGCAGGAGCGCATCACCTCGACCAAGGGCCACTCGATCACGTCGATGCAGGCCATCTACGTGCCTGCTGACGACTACACCGACCCGGCTCCGGCAACGACCTTCGCTCACCTCGACGCGACCACGGAACTTTCCCGTGAAATCGCCTCCCGTGGTCTGTACCCGGCCGTTGACCCGCTGACGTCGACGTCCCGCATCCTGGACCCGCAGTACATCGGCAAGGACCACTACAACACGGCCGTCCGTGTGAAGCAGATCCTGCAGAAGAACAAGGAACTCCAGGACATCATCGCCATCCTCGGCGTTGACGAACTGTCCGAAGAAGACAAGATCGTCGTGTCGCGTGCACGCCGCATCCAGCAGTTCCTGTCCCAGAACACCTACACCGCCAAGCAGTTCACCGGCGTCGAGGGTTCCACCGTGTCCATCAAGGACACCGTGGAAGGCTTCACGGCGATTTGCGACGGCGAGCTGGACCACATCGCAGAGCAGGCGTTCTTCAACGTCGGCGGCTTGGATGACGTCGAGCGCCAGTGGGCCAAGATCCAGGAACAGACCAAGTAGCATGGCTGAGCTCGAGGTTGAGATTGTCGCAGCGGACCACTTTGTGTGGTCCGGTGCGGCCAAGATGGTCAAGGCCCGCACCAGCGATGGTGAAATCGGGATCCTGCCGGGCCACTCGCCGCTCCTCGCCATTCTGGCCGCGGGCGAGCTGGCCATCGAGCCGGTTACCGGAGACCGCCTTGCAGTAGTTGTGGACGGCGGATTCTTCTCCGTCGACAACAACCGCGTGGTGATCGTCGCTGACAACGCCCAGCTGGGCGATTCAGCTACTGCGGGGATCCGATAGCAAGACCTTGATGGACGATTCTGCTATTCCGTTCATCGCCTTGGCAACGGCGTTTACGTTGCTGGTTTTTACACTGTGCCTCGTCGGGGTGCGCCGCTTCAATTTGCGGCGCGCCCTGGGCACAGTCGACGCCTCCATTTGCATGGCTGGAAACAGCTGGCGGATGGGGGTTTGTCGTTATCAGGACTCGGAGCTTGAGTGGTTCCGCCTCCTTTCGCTCAGCTTCCGCCCGAAACACAGCTTCCGCCGCAGCTCCTTGGAGCTCATGGGTCGTCGGAAGCCCACGGAGGAAGAACGGACAAGACTTCAGCCCGGGGTGGTGGTAGTCGAACTCCAGCATGAAGGCCAGTCGTTCATGCTGGCAATGAGATTTGATGCCTACGCCGGGTTGTCGTCCTGGCTGGAGGCCGGCCCTGTGGTGGGCGTCGGCACCTGGCGCTGAGGACAGTGGAATTCCTGTACAACCTAAGCCTTGTTGACGGTCCGTTCTATTGGACCATCCTTGGCGCTGGAATTGCCGGGAGCGCATTCCTCCTGCTCCTGCGACGAGACCGTCGCTGGTTGCTCTCCATATTTGTGTCGCTTGCCGTCGCAAGTGGGGTTGTCTCGGTCATCCATTGGCTGCTCGTCAACGTCCTGACCGTATTCCCGGAGGATCTCCCCTTCGATGTGCTCGCCTGGTCGACACTTGCCTTCTCCGCATTGGCCCTCTTCATTTTTCGGCTCCCTGGTGCCTCATGGCGCGGCAGGAGCGTCGCAGGGGTCTCGTTCGTCGCGGTGCTGCTCCTCGCTGCCCTGCAGATCAACAGCTACTTCGGGCTTAACCACACGGCCGCTGATCTCTTCGGCCACAACGTGGGACGGATCCCGCAGCTTGAGGAGGGGTTCAAAAGGGGTTCTTCCCGAACTCTGCCGGTGTCACTGCCTGACGGGGGAATAGTCCGCAGGGCATCGATTCCCGGAATCGAATCCGGTTTCAAGGCCCAGGACGCTTTCATTTATCTACCACCGGCATACCAAGCCGCTGATCGCAGCCGACTTCCCGTGCTTGTCCTGTTTGCCGGCCAGCCCGGACGTCCCGCCGATTGGCTGACCGGAGGCCTGCTTGAACCGGCCATGAATACCTTCGCCGCCCGGCACGGAGGCGTGGCGCCCGTCGTCGTCGTGGTCGATCCAAACGGGTCAGATACCGCAAACACCATGTGCATGGATAGCCGGATCGCGCGTGCCGACACTTACCTCGCGATCGACGTTCCGCGCTGGATCAACTCGACGCTCGAGGTTTCCGCGGACCCAAGGAAGTGGGCGGTCGGCGGGTTCTCCTTCGGTGCAACCTGTGCCGTTCAGATGACCACGCTGCATCCGGAAATCTTCCCTTCCTTCATCGCCTTCTCGGGAGAGCGGGAGCCATCACTTGGCCCTGATCGCCAGCGGACCATCCAGACCGCATTTGGCGGGGACTCTGCCGCCTTCGACGCGCTCACGCCGTTGAACCTGATGAAACAGCGACGCTACGACGGCCATGCAGGCTTCCTCGCCGTCGGGGCCGCGGACGGCGAATTCGTCCGATACGCCGCCGAGCTGGCGGCAGCCGCCACCACTTCCGGGTTCGATGTCAGGCATGCTCCAGTTTCCGGAGCGGGCCATTCGTGGGCCGTGGCGGTGCAAGAGCTTCCTTCGGCAATGGAATTCCTAGCGCCCCGGTGGGGACTGGTCCAGTGAGTACCCAGGAAGCCCAATTGCCCAAGGACCAGGCGGTTGACGCCGAAGATGTCAGGCCAGCCCGGAAGATGGTGGCCACCCTGGCCCGGGCGATCCTGGGCAACGTGGCCGCCCATATTGGCGCGATCCCCTTCACAGTGATTGTGCTCGCGCTGTACCTTCTCACTCCGGCGATCTTCGACTCCGATCTCGGGTACGGCCCTGACGTGTTGCGGCATCTTTCGAGCGTGAGCGGTGGAGGACTGAAGTCGGGGGACTGGTGGTCCATCTGGACCTCGATGTCTTTTGCCGCCAACCCTTTCGACTACGTCATGTGCTCGTTGTTGTTGGTCGTGTTGCTGGGTTCTTCAGAGCGCAAACTGGGGTGGTTCCGCACAGCGGCGGGCTTCTTTGGCGGGCAGTTTGCCACGGTCACCGCCTTTTTGCTGGTGGTCCAGTTGGCAGCCTATGCCGACGACGGCTGGCTGGGCCGGATGATGGATGCAAGGACCTCCGGGCCCCTTCCGGCGACCCTCTTCGTCTCGATGGCGGCCAGTGGCCTTCTACCGACTCTGTGGCGTCGGCGCCTGAGGGCGACCGTCGTGTCCGTGGCGCTTCTCTTGGTCCTGTACGTTGGCGACCCCTCGGCTGTCATGGCCCTGACTGGTTCGGTGCTCGGCCTGGGGGCCGGTCTGTGGCTCCAGCTCGACCACGGAATCCAGCCGAGCCACCGGGCGACCAGGCGTGAAACGCGAAACCTGCTGTCCCTCATGGTGGCGATTTTCGGCGTCGGGCCCTTGGTGGCGGGTGCGGTGAGGAGCCCCGCGGGGCCGCTGGCGTTGCTCCGCGAAATGGTCCTGAACCCTGTTCCCACGCTCAACCAATTGCAGGCGAACTGCGGTGGAACCGTGGACATCAACTGCCTTCAACTTGGACGCCAGGGCTATCCCGGGCCCGCCGGCGTCGCCCTCGCGGTTGTACCCGCGTTGCTTCTCCTGATCTGTGCGGTGGGCATGCGCCAAGGAAGGCGCTTGGCCCTGAAAATCGCCATAGGCGTGCAACTTGGCGTGGTGGCGCTGTCCTTTGCCTACCTGGTGCTGTTTGCCAGCATTCCGCATTTTCCAGGACGGGGCCGTACCGTCGTCATGGGTTCCGCGGTGTTCCATCTCCTGACCCTCGCCCTGGTTCCTCTGATCCTGGCAGTTCTGCTTTTCCTGTTCCGGGGCAACTTTGTGGTGGGATCGAGGGCGCCGCTCCGCCGGAAGATGGCCTGGCTGGTTGGTGGTACGTGGCTCGTTTTGGCGAGTGGCTACACCGGGGCCTGGCTCGGCTCGGGCGGTTTGGAGCATGACGGCGGCCTCCTGGGCCTCATTGCGGAACTCGCCCGACAGTATCTTCCCTTGCCCATACCCACGGCTTTCGGCCGCGTGTTCGCAGAGCGAAGCGCCGCCGAGTCGATATTGTTCGCGTGGTCGGGGATTATCTTCTGGCTTGTGGCCATGGGCGCGGTGTGGACGCTCCTTCTCAAACGGCAGCACGGCCCCGGCGGTGACGATCCGGCTCGGTTGGCGGCCAGGGATTTGGTCAAGCGCGGCGGGGAGTCCCTGTCGTGGATGGCGTTATGGGAGCCGAACAAGTTCTGGTTCACTCCCGGAATGGACGCCGGTGTTGCCTACCAGCAGCACGGAAACGTCGCACTCACCCTCGCCGGTCCGTTCGGTGATCCCGCACAAGCCACTGCCGCGACCGAGGGATTCCTGGACTACTGCGCACACCATGCATTGGTGCCGTGCCTCTATTCCTGCACTGAGGAATTGTGGCCGATGCTCCGATCCACGGGATTTCGCCGAATTGCGGTCGCCCAGGAAACCCGGATATCCATCCGCGACCTTGAGTTCACGGGCAAAGCGTGGCAAAACGTCCGCACGGCCAAGAACCGTGCACTGAAGGCCGGGATTGAAGCCCGGTGGGGGCGCTATTGGGAGTTCCCGCAACACATACGCTCCCAACTCGGTGAAGTGTCGGAAGAGTGGGCGGCCAGGAAAAAGGTTCCTGAAATGGGCTTTACCTTGGGTTCCCTCGACGAGCTGATGGACGATGAGGTGCTTTGCTGCATAGCCGTCGACGGCAAAGGGTTTGTCTACGGTGTCACCAGCTGGCTTCCGGTGTTCCGTGACGGCCAAGTGATCAGTTGGACATTGGACTTCATGCGCCGACGCAGCGACGCCTTCCCCGGCATCATGGAATTCATGATTGCCTCGGCGGTCTACGAGTTGCGACAGGGAGTGGAGGTCATTTCCCTCTCGGGCTCGCCTTTGGCCGGGGAGACCGAGGAATTCTCCGGCGGGGAAGCCGGCTTGGAGGGCATTCTCGACCTCGTTGGCAGGACCTTGGAGCCAGTTTACGGATTCCGCTCTTTGGCCCGCTTCAAATCGAAGTTCCAGCCGGAGTACAGGACTTTATATATGTACTACCAAGACAGCCTGGAGATTCCCGCGATCGGCGCCGCGCTAAGCCGGGCATACTTGCCGGGGCTGTCCGTCCGGCAAACCGCCAGGCTTCTCCGCACACTCGTTGCCTGAAACCCAACTAGCTCGCAGTTGTTGTCGTTTTGACGCGCCATAACGACAACAAATGCGAGTCAGTTGGGAACGGAAAAGGGGTCCCGCGGCCTGCGCGGAACCCCTTCCCTGAATCTGCAAAGCAGAATTCAAGCGGTCAAACTAGACGGCGGTGACGCCGGTGGCCTGCGGGCCCTTTGCGCCCTGACCGATCTCGAACTGAACACGCTGGTTCTCGTCGAGGGTGCGGAATCCGCCGGTCTGGATCTCGGAGTAGTGGACAAAGACGTCGCCTTCAGCGTCGTCCGGGGTAATGAAGCCGAAGCCCTTTTCAGCGTTGAACCACTTGACGGTGCCCAGTGCCATTTTTGTTTCTCCTCATTGTGGAACTCTTAAGTCCGGCACACCGCGTGCCGGCCTTGGTTACTCCGCGAGAAGACCTGGTTTTCCGTCCAAGCAAGGCTTGGTTGGCTTCGCAGGAGCTTCACGCTCGCAACACGTCTTGCGAGCATGAATCACACCTACACAAAGACTGCTACAACACTTTCATGGCGGAAACTGGAGGTCAACGGTCTGCTGGGGAATTCCGAGAAATTTTAAGTAAAAAGAAGGTAACGGAAGAAAGCGCTCCCGCCACTGTAGGCGGCATTGGGAGCCCGCAAATTCGGCGAAAGCCGGCCGACCCCCTAAGCCAGCCAATCACCATTGCGCAATACACCCGCGAGTTGTAGCTCCTTGTCCACGACGACGAGATCGGCCCTCAGGCCCCGGCGAAGGCCGCCGAGTTCATCGGAGAGCCCCAGGACCGCGGCGGGAACCGCCGTTGCCGAGGCAACGGCGTCGGCGAGCCCGACGCCGGCAGCAACGGTGCGCCTGACGACGTCGAGCATGGTGGCAGTGCCGCCGGCGATGGATCCCGTGGCATCCAACGTGGCAACGCCGTCCGTCACGGTCACTGGCGAAGGGCCCAGCATGTAGTTTCCGTCGGAGAGTCCCGCCGCCGCCATTGAATCGGTCACGAGGACGACGTTTGGAGCGCCTACCAGCTGAAAAACGGTGACGACGGTGCTCGGGTCAAGGTGGGTGCCGTCCGCTATCAGTTCCACCACGGCCTTGCCCTCCTGGGCCGTGCGAAGGGAGGCCGCCACGGGCCCGGGGGAGCGGTGGTGCATGGGAGGCATGCCGTTGAATAAGTGCGTGACAGTCGGCAATGAGCTGACGCCGTCGAAACCAGCGGATTCCAAGCCCTCCCGCGCCGCAGTGAGGGAGGCGGCCGCCGTCGCGTCGTCGCAATCGGTGTGACCGAGAGACGGCGTCACTCCGTGGAACGTCATCAGGTCCACGAGTGCAGCGGCTCCGGGAAGCTCGGGGGCGTAGGTCATGGTGGCCAGCTTGCCGGCAGCGGCTTCGACGAGCTCGGTCATGAGGTCCAGGTCCGGCTCCAGCAGATAAGCCGGGTTCTGCGCACCGCAGCGGGCATGGGAGAGGAAAGGCCCCTCCAGATGGATTCCCGCGACGAGTCCTTCATCGGCCAAACGTACGAACAGCTCGATGCCGCGGAGCAGGTCTTCCTTGGGCGCCGTGACCATGCTGGCGAGGAGGGTGGTGGTTCCGGAGCGGTGCAGGAAATCGATGGCTTTGCGCGCCGAGGATTCATCGGCTCCGGGGAAGTCGCCTCCGTTGCCGCCGTGGCAGTGCACATCCACGAATCCGGGAACGATGTACCGCTCAGCAGGAAAATCGGTCCGGGGCGTTTCCTCGAACCCTTCGAAGGCTGCTTCGTGGAATTCGGCGGCCGGCCCGGCGAAGGCGATGCGGTCGTCCTCCACCGCGACCAAGCCGTCCTCGATCACCGCACCGTCGCTGACGATGGTTCCGGTAATCAGGTGGCGCACAGGCGCAGAAGAAGATACAGGCCGGTCTGGGACAGTCATGTTTTGATTCTAGTTGCCGGGGCCCGCGCCTGACCCGGTTTACCCGGGATGACGGCAAGTGCCGCTAGAACAGGCGCGACTCGCTGTCGTCTACGCCGCGCATCGCGTCATAGTCCAGGGTGATGCAGTCGATTCCGCGGTCGTTGGCAAGGACCTTCGCCTGCGGCTTGATCTGCTGGGCGGCGAAAATGCCCCGCACCGGCGCCAGGAGTGGATCGCGGTTGAGTAGTTCGAGGTAGCGCGTGAGCTGCTCGACGCCGTCGATGTCGCCGCGCCGTTTGAGTTCCACGGCGACTGTCCTGCCGTCGCCGTCGCGGGCGAGGATGTCCACCGGACCGATGGCAGTGAAGTACTCGCGCCGGATGAGCGAATAGCCTTCTCCAAGGGTTTCGATCTGCTCGGCGAGCAGTCGCTGCAGATCGGCTTCGACGCCGTCCTTGATGAGCCCGGGGTCCGTTCCGAGGTCGTGGGACGTGTCGTGGAGTTGCTCGTAGATGTTGATGATGAGCCGGTCATCGGTCTTGGCCGACTGCACCGTCCAGTGCTCCACCACGCCTTCTTCGACCTCGGTTTCCTCCGGTGTGGTCACCCGCAAGGTAGCGGGCGGGCTCATCCAGTTGAGTGGCTTGTAGGAGCCGCCGTCGGAATGGACCAGCACGGAACCATCGGACTTGACGAGCAAAAGCCGGGTGGCAAGCGGGAGGTGGGCCTTGAGGCGGCCAACGTAATCTACGGAACAACGGGCTATGACGAGTCGCACCCGCTCCACTTTACTTCCTCTGCCGCTTCCTCTGCCGCGCGCCATTGGCGACTGGGGCAGAATGGAGTCATGCCCCGCTCCAACCGCCCCCGACGCACCGAATCAGCCAAGGCAAGCTGGAAACGGACAGGCGAGTCGCCGGAACTGGACCTGGAACGCGCCCGTTCGGGCATTGCCCGCAGGGAAAGTGCCCCCGACGGCGACTGGATGGTCCGGACCATGACCGCACGGAATGCCGAGAAGACCTATATATGTCCCGGTTGTTCGATGGCCATCGTGCCCGGAATTGCCCATTTGGTGGTGTGGTCCGAGACGCACCTCTTCGGCGATGCCGCAGGCTTGGCGGAACGGCGCCACTGGCACAACAACTGCTGGACGGGCCGGACGTACAGGTACCGCTGAGCACTTGAGACGGCCAGCCGTCGGACCTCTGCTGGACACCCAATCGGGTCCCTGACACGCAAACGGGCTGGTGACGCCGGGATCCTGGTGTCACCAGCCCGTTTGCGCAGCGATGGCCCGTTTGGGCCCCGAGAGGAACCACAGCACGCGGCCGAGGAATTCCTGGTGCGAGTGTGCTGGGGGGTGGCGATGATCTCTCCTCGTAGATTGAGACGGCCCGCTGAATCTCCCCACCTTTGGCCGGGGTGCCGTTCTGAATACCCGGAAAGACGGGAGTCCGGGCTGCGGTAGCGGCCAAAAGCGGGGAAACCACGACGACGACGCGGCCGCCGCCGAGCACTTAAGCTTGGAAACATGAGTTTCGATCCCGCTTCCCTCGTTTTCAGCCAGCCGGAGTCTGCCACGGACATCAGGGCATCCACGGTTTTGCCGGCGCACCGCGAAAACGTGGAGTTCCGCACCGAAGACGGCAAGTTGCTGGTGGGTGAGCTGGCGCTGCCGGAATCGGGCGAGATCTCGGCGACCCTTATTACGCTGCACCCCCTGCCTACGCACGGCGGGTTCATGGATTCGCACGTCTACCGGAAGGCGTCCTATCGGCTTCCGGCGCTGGCCGGCGTCGCGGTCCTGCGCTTCAACACGCGGGGAACGCATTCGCCCCGGGGCACCAGCCAGGGGCACTTCGACGAAGGAATCGGTGAGCGGTACGACGTCGAGGCCGCTGTCCGCTTCGCGGTGGAACGCGGGCTTCCGAACCGCTGGCTGGTGGGCTGGTCTTTCGGCACCGAGCTGGCCTTGATGTACGGTGCCGTGGAGCCGGTGGCTGCCCAAGTGGAGGGCGCCATCCTGCTGTCTCCGCCGCTGCACCGGGCCACAGACGTGCACTTGAAGGAATGGGCTGCTTCAGGAAAGCCGCTGACGGTCCTGGTTCCTGAACACGACGACTATCTTCAGCCCGCCGAGGCCGCCGAACGATTCAGTTTGGTGCCCCAGGCCCGGGTCTTGGGGATCGACGGCGCGAAGCACCTGTGGGTCGGTGAGAAGTACGCCGCCCGGGTCTTGGATGAGATCGTGGACGACGTGACGGAAGCCGGTGCAGGACCGGACGGCCTGCCGCGCCACTGGACAGGTCCAGTAGCCACGGCCTAATGGCCCCCGTCTAAATGGTCACGGCCTAGTGGCGGTCCTGCCGGGCGATGAAGACTTCCTTGAGCAGCAGCATGATGGCTGCCGCCGTCGGGATGGCGATCAAGGCGCCGAGCACGCCCAGTAGGCTGCCGCCCGCGATCACCGAAATCACGGCAACAGCACCGGGGACGGCGACGGCCTTCTGCATGATGCGCGGGGAGATGAAGTAGGCCTCGAACTGTAGGTAGGCGAAGTAGCAGATGGCGTAGACCACGGCGGTCTGCCAGCCGGCGGTCAGGGCTACCAGGATGACCACCACGGCGGCAATCATGCCGCCCACCAAGGGGATGAACGCAAGCAGGGCAACCACGAAGGCCAGCAGAACGCTGAACGGAATGCCGAGGATGCTCATGACGATGAAGGCGAACAAAGCGTTAAGCAAGGCCACGCAAACCTGGCCGATCACGTAGTTGCCCACCGAGCGTGTGATTTCTTCGGACAGCGCCTCCACCCGGGGCCTGCGTGAGCGTGGCGCGAGCCGATATCCCCATCTCTTCATGGCGGGCAGGGCGCCGAGGAAGTAGAGGCTGAGGACCAAGACGATCAGCGTCCCGAAGACGCCGTTGGCTACCGTGGATCCGAAACCGACGACGCCGCCGAAGATACCGCCCATGGCGTCCGGGTTCTTGACGAACTTGTCGAGTTCCTGGCTGATCTTGTCGCGGACGCCGAATTGGCTGTCCAGGGAGCGGAAGAAGTCCGAATCCACGAAGCCCCGGATCCAGTCCGGAGCCTGCCGCACGATCTGCGAGACCTGTTCCACGATGGTGGGGATCAGGGTGGCGAAAAACGCCGCGACTCCGGCAACGAGGACTCCAACGGCGATGACGACCCCGGCTGGGCGCGGAACCTTGCGGTCTTCAAGCCCGCGGACTACGGGGTCCAGTCCCAAGGCGATGAACAGGGCCGTGACGATCCACAACAGCAGCTGGGCGGTATTGGTACCGATGTAATACAGCATGAGGGCGACGCCGACGCCGGCCGTGCCCATGAAGCCGACATACAGCGGATGTTGCGAGGACATCCTCGGGCCGGGGGAACCGAAGCGCGGACCGTCGGGTTCATCCTCGGCGGGCTCGATTGTCGCATCGGGATCAAGCTCGGGAGGCATTTCGAAACGGAGCCGCGGTTGGGCACCCGGAATGGGCTGGCGTAGGCGGCGCACGAAGGACGCCATCAGTCCCTCTCCGTGATCTTTGCCATCCCGGGCAGACCCATCAGCCAAGCCATCCGGGCTGGTCCCGGGTTCTTGTTCGGCGGGAGTGGGATCCTTGCGCTCTTTCACGTGCTTCAGCTGCCTTTTCGTTCCGCGGTCAGGCCCCAGGAGCGCCCGATGTCATGTTGTTCGCCACACTATCAGCAGGCCGGAATTGGCGAATTCTAGGGGGTGAGCCATGCGGCGGGAAGCCCTTCGGAAGGACCCCGAACTGACTCCTTGGTAACAAAACCGTTACCCTTGAAGTTCAACGACCGCTGATGATTGGTATTCCTGTGCGATTGAAGACTGCAGTTTCGCTGGTGCTGCTTGGCCTGCTGACACTGTTGGCCGGCATTGGCCAGCTGACCTTTTGGGCCCCGGCCGAGACCGTAACCGCGTCCGCCCCCGGCGACTCCAAAGCTGCTCCGCTGACCGTGATAACCCAAGATGTGTTGACCCACAAGGGCGGTCCCAGACAAATCAGCATCAAGGGCGATGGCAAGTTCGTGTTGGCTGTCGGACGTCCGGATGACGTCGATGCGTGGGTAGGCAAGACTGCGCACAACAGCATCACCGGCGTCTCCGAGGACGGCAAGTCCCTTCAGGTTGCCGGGGCCGACGGCGAAGCAAGTTCTCCGTCGCCTGCCGGATCGGACCTGTGGGTGCAAACGGAAAACGCCAACGGACAGCTGGACTACACCTTTACTCCTCCCGCGAGCGGCAATTGGTCCCTCCTGCTGGCAAGCGACGGAACCAAGCCGGCGCCGTCGTCGGTCTCCATCACGTTCGCCAACGATGCCACCATGCCGTGGGCCGTACCGCTCATTGTCATTGGCGCGATCCTCATCGTCGCGGGTGCAGCATTGCCGTTCGTCAGCAAGTTCACCAAGGGCCGCGGCGGCCGCCCCAACGGTCCGCGGGGCCGCGGAGCCGCCGGAACCAACCCGGACGCCGACGGCGAAGGCCCCGCCGAGGACGCCGATAAGGACATCATCGGCGGGGAAGCACCTGCCGAGGACACCAAAAAAGGCACAGCCGGGGGTCCCGCACTTCGTATTTCGCTTGTGGCTGCAGCCGTTGTAACGGCCCTCGTCGGTGGCACCGCGGCAGGCGCCCAAGCGGCCGAGACTCCTTCTCCCTCCGGATCCGCGACGCCGAGCCCCGGATCCGCGACGCCGACCTCCGGATCCGCGACGCCGACCTCCGGATCCGCGACGCCGACCTCCGGATCCGCGACGCCGAGCCCCGCGGGGACCGCCGGCGCGCAGAACGTCCCCGTCTTGGTGGACGCGCAGCTCAAGCGCATCCTGGACCAGGTCGCCGGCGCAGTGGCCGCCGGAGATGCCGCACGCGATGCCTCCAAACTCGCTCCCCGGGTTGACGGCACGGAGCTGCAGGTGCGCACGCAGAACTACAAGATCCGGTCCCAGGTCGCCACGCACGAGGCGCGGATGCCCGTCCGGTCCAGCAAACTGCTGGGCAGCGTGATCTCCACCCAGCGAACCTGGCCACGCACAGTGATCGCCCTGACCCAGGGCGATGGCAACGTGGTTCCCCAGGTCCTGACCCTCGTGCAGGCCTCGCCGCGGGAAAACTACAAGCTGAAGAGCACTTCCCCGCTTCAGCCGGGAACGTCCTTCCCGGCGATTCCCTTGGGCGGAACCGCGCAGTTGCCGGCCGGAGACAAGCCCGGGCTGCAGTACAGCGGGACCGAGGCGATGGCAGCCCTGGGCGATCGCTTGACGAAGGCCGATTCGGCGTTCAAGGACAAGCTCGTGGAAGGCACCAATTCGCCCTACATTGCCGATGTCCTCGACTACCAGGCGAGCACCGTCAAGTCCGGCACCAACGGCAATTTCACCTTCACGCACACGCCCTCTCCGACGGATACGGCAGTGTTCCGGACGTCCGACGGCGGCGCCGTGGTGGTGGGAAAGCTGAACTTCGATTTCACCAGCAAGCCCAAGTCGGATGGCGACACGCTGACCGTGGACAAAGCCGCGGCAGTGCTCGCGGGCGGGGATTCCACGAAAGTCGGCCTCGTGCAGACCTTCTCGGAGTCGGTAGCCATTTACATTCCACCGGCAGGATCGACTGCTCCCATGAAGCTCGTTGCCGCGGTCCGCGGTCTGGTGGGGGCCAGCTTCCAGTAGGCAAATGCTGTTGGCGCAGCGGCTAGAGTGGACGGTATGAGTTCGCCAGGATCCCGTCCCGTCTCTCCAGCCGCTGCCAGCCAGCTCAACCTGCGCGGCGCCGTCGACCTCTCTGCATTGCGGCGCCCTGCGCCGGCGGCACCGAATGGTGCCCCGGCTGCGTCCGGCGGAAGCCCCGGAGGCAGCCAGCCCCTTCGCGTAGATGCCACCGAGGCCAATTTCCAGGATCTCGTCCAGCTGTCCGCGCAGATTCCCGTCCTGTTCCTGTTGTGGTCCAACCGCTCCCTGGAGGCTTCGACCCTCCTCCGCAGCCTCGAAGCCGTCGTCGAAGGCTACGCCGGCAAAGTCGTGCTCGCTGCGGCGGATGTTGACGCGTTCCCCCAGCTTGCGCAGGCATTCCAGGTCCAGGCCATCCCCACCGCCGTCGCGGTCTTGAAGGGCCAGCCCGTGCCGCTCTTCGAGGGGCCCGCATCGGACCAGGAAATCCGTGCCCTCATCGACGAACTCCTCAAGGTGGCCGAAGCCAACGGAGTGACAGGCAGCATCGGCGCGGGCGCCGATGCTGCGGAGGCCCGTCCTTTGCCTCCGCTGCACCAGGCAGCCTTCGATGCCATTGAAGCCGGAGATTACGCCGCCGCGGCCACGGCCTACCGCCAGGCGCTCGCTGAGAAACCGGCTGATGCCGAGGCGAAGGCCGGGCTCGCCCAGGTGGAACTGATGGGCAGGCTCGAGCTCCTGACGGCAACGGAAGCCGAAGCCATGCGTCAGCGGGCGGCGGAGGAGCCGGACAACATCGAAGTACAGCTCACGGTGGCCGACCTAGACATCTCGGGTGGGCACATCGAAGACGCGTTCAACCGCATCATCGCGTTCATCGGCCGCAACTTCGGTCCCGAGCGTGAGGCGGCGCGTGTCCGCTTGCTGGAACTGTTCGACGTCGTCGGCATTTCGGACCAACGTGTGGCCAAGGCCCGGCAAGGTCTGGCGCGGGTCCTCTTCTAATGACGCAACCGGCGTTGTTCAGCCCGCTTCAGTTGCGCTCCTTGACCTTGCCGCATCGTGGCTGGGTTTCCCCGATGTGCCAGTACAGCTGCTCGCCCGACGGCGGGGGCGGCGTACCCAACGATTGGCACCTGGTGCATCTTGGAGCGTTTGCCACGGGCGGCGCGGCCCTCATCCTCACCGAGGCCTCGGCCGTCAACCCCGAGGGGCGGATCAGCCCGCGGGACGCCGGACTGTACACGGACGAGCAGGCAGCCGCTTGGGAACGGATCGTGGACTTCGTCCATCGCAACAGTGCCGTGGGCGGCAAGATCGGCGTCCAGTTGGCGCACGCCGGCCGCAAGGCATCCACCTACTGGCCGTTCGCCGAAGAGAGCGGATCCGTCGCGGAGTCCGACGGCGGGTGGGTGGCGCGGGGTCCGGGTAACGAGGCGTTTGCCGGCCTTGCAACTCCGCTTGCGATGAGCGATGGGGACATCCACGCCGTGATTTCGGATTTCGCGGCGGCAGCCTCACGGGCGGTGCACGCCGGGTTCGACACGGTGGAGATCCACGGCGCGCATGGCTACCTCCTGCACCAATTCCAAAGCCCCTTGATCAACAAGCGCGACGATTCCTGGGGAGGCAGCGAGGCGGCACGAAACCGCTTGATGCTTGCGGTCGTCGACGCCGTCCGTGCGGTCATCCCCGATTCGATGCCG
Source organism: Arthrobacter sp. FW306-2-2C-D06B (assembly GCF_021789175.1). Lineage (NCBI taxonomy): Bacteria > Bacillati > Actinomycetota > Actinomycetes > Micrococcales > Micrococcaceae > Arthrobacter > Arthrobacter sp. FW306-2-2C-D06B. The sequence goes on along the minus strand of NZ_CP084560.1, from coordinate 3,006,479 downwards.
TTGCTGCTGCGGATATCCGCCAGTGATTGGGCCGAGGGTGGCGTAGACATTGACGCCTCCGTGCGCCTTGCGCGGGCGGCGGCCGAGCACGGCGTGGACTTGGTGGACGTCTCCAGCGGCGGCGCGGTGGCCCACCAGCGGATCAAGGCGGGTCCTGGATACCAGGCGGGATTCTCGGAACAGATCCGCCGCGAAGCGGGGGTGCCCACCGGCGCAGTCGGCTTCCTGACATCCTCGGGACAGGCCGAACACACGGTGGCCACCGGCCAAGCCGATGGCGTATTCATGGCACGGGCAGCCCTCCGCGATCCGCACTGGTGGCTTCGCGCGGCTTTTGAACTCGGCTTCCCCTTGGCTTGGGCGCCGCAGTACCAGCGCGCGGTTCCACGGCACAGCTTCTAGGAGCTCGTCCTTTGGGATGAGGCTGCTCCGGAAAAGGGGCCGGTAGTTCCCCCTCCGGGACGACTCCTGGAACCGTCCCCGGGGCTAGGCTGGCTGCATGACTGTCCAGCTTCCCGGTTCCCCTCCCACCTCCCCGGTGCCTGCCTTGGCCCTGCGCGGCCTGGCAAAACGCTTCGGCGGCAAAATCGCCGTCGACGGCATCAGCCTGGATGTCCCCGCCGGCTCCTTCTACGGCGTCGTTGGTCCCAACGGGGCGGGCAAGACCACCACGTTGTCCATGGCCACCGGACTCCTGCGGCCGGATTTCGGGACGGCCTACATCCACGGCGTGGATGTGTGGACGAAGCCGCTCGAAGCCAAGAAACTGATGGGGATACTGCCCGACGGCGTCCGTCTCTTCGACCGCTTGACGGGTGAACAGCTGGTCACCTACGCCGGCTTGCTCCGTGGCATGGACAGGGACGTCGTTGCCCAAAGAGTGGGGGAGCTGATGGCCGCGCTGGATCTCAGCGGCGACGCCGGCACCCTCGTAGTTGACTACTCCGCCGGCATGACAAAGAAGATTGCCCTCGCGTCGGCGCTCATCCATGCGCCCAGGCTGCTGGTGCTGGACGAGCCCTTTGAGTCCGTGGATCCCGTCTCGGCAGCCAACATCCGGGGAATTCTTGACAACTATGTGGCCTCGGGAGGGACGGTCATCGTCTCGAGCCACGTCATGGACCTTGTGCAGCGCATGTGCGACCACGTAGCCGTCGTGGCTGCCGGCAGGGTCCTCGCCGCCGGAACCGTCGACGAGGTCCGTGACGGTGCCACGCTCGAGGACCGGTTTGTGCAGCTCGTGGGCGGCGGAAACCAGACAGGGGGCCTGGAATGGTTGCGCACCTCCTGAGCCTGAAGTGGCGGCTCCTGCGGAACGGCTTCCGGCGCAGCCCGGGCCAGCTTGTGGGTATCGCGATCGGCGGGCTCTATGCGCTGGGAGTCGTCGCGACCCTCGTGGTGACGCTCGTCGCCCTGCGGTGGGCCGACGCCGAGACGGCCCACACCGCCGTCGTCCTCGGTGGCGCCGCCGCGATCCTGGCCTGGGCAATCGTTCCCCTGATGGCCTCGGCCGCTGACATGACGCTTGACCCTTCCCGCTTCACGACGTCGGCGATCCCGATGCGCCAGCTGCTGACCGGGCTTGCCCTCGCCGGATTCATCGGATTGCCGGGCTTGTCCACGACGATTGTGGCGCTATTCACCGTGGCTACATGGTGGCGTGGCGTGCCGGCGGTGCTCGGCGCCCTGCTCGGTGCCGTGCTGGGCGTGCTGAGCTGCGTGGTCTTGTCGAAGGTCATCACGACGGCGACTGCCAGCCTCGCGGCCTCCCGCCGTTTCAAAGATGTGAGCAGCATTGTGGTCTTTGTGCCACTCGTGCTGATGGGACCGATCGTGGCCGGCGTCTTCAGGGGAGTGTCCGGTTCCACGGGCTACCTCCCGGAACTTGCCCGGACGGTCTCGTGGACTCCACTCGGAGCTTCCTGGTCGCTTGGCGGGGATCTGGCGTCCGGAGATGTTGCCGCCGCCGGGCTGAAGGCATTGATCGCCCTCGCCACCCTCCTTGTGTTGTTTGCCTCCTGGAATGCCTTGCTCAAGCGGGCGCTGGTCACTCCGCCATATTCCGGTGGATCAAGGAAACGCGGCGGGAAACTCGGCTTGTTCGGACTGTTGCCGGCAACTCCCACCGGTGCCATTGCCTCACGCTCGCTCAGCTACTGGATCCGCGATCCGCGCTACGCAGCCTCGCTGATGGTGGTCCCGTTGCTGCCCGTGATTTTCCTGTTCCAATCCGGGCAGTCCGGAAGCTACTCCCTGCTGGTGATTCTGGGCCCCATGTCTGCCTTTGTCCTCGCATGGTCCATTGCCGCGGATGTTTCCTACGACAGCACCGCATTTGCCTTGCATCTGGCCACCGGCGTCCGCGGCATTCATGACCGGCTCGGCCGGGCCTTGGCCTGCCTGGCCTTCGCCCTCCCGGTGGTGTTGATCTTCGCCGTCGGGCCCTTTTTCCTGACCGGCGAATGGGACTGGTTGCCCGGTGTCCTGGGGCTTTCCCTGGGCGTGCTGTTCACGGGCCTGGGCTTGGCCTCCATCGTGTCGGCGCGGTACACGTCCACGGTGCCGTTGCCCGGGGACAGTCCGTTCAAGAAGCCGCCGGGAAACGTTGCCCAGACACTGGCGGTCCAGTTCGGGGGAATGGCGGTGCTGTTCCTCCTGGTCCTTCCGGAGCTTGTCCTCGTGATTGTCCAGTCGGTCACGGGCGATCCACTGTGGGGATGGATCAATCTGGCACTTGGTACGGTTCTTGGGGTGGCATTGTTCGTGTCGGGAGTCCGGATCGGCGGACGCTGGCTTGACCGGCGCGGGCCCGAGCTCTTCGCACAATTGAGCGTCAACCGTTGATCCCATGACCAACAATGATAAGTTATGGGACATGGGATAACCTCGAGTTTGAACCAGTCGATCCGGGAAACACAGCTAGAAAGGTCGTGGACGATGGAAGTTGTCATCCTTCCGGGAAGCAAGCAGATCGGGGCGCTTGCCGCGGATGCCATCGAGGCACTGCTCCTCCGAAAGCCGAACGCCGTCCTGGGCCTGGCCACGGGGTCCTCGCCGCTCCCTGTCTATGACGAACTGGCGCGCCGCCACCAGGAAAGAGGCCTCGACTTCAGCCAGGCACACGCCTTCGCCTTGGATGAATACGTCGGTCTCGAGCCGGGGCATCCGGAGTCCTACCGTGAAGTCATCCGCCGGGAATTCACGGACCGGGTCAATATCGACCCCGCCAACGTCCACAGCCCGGACGGTACCGCGGCCGACCTTCCCGCAGCCTGCGAGGCGTACGAGGACTCCATGCGGGCACTCGGCGGCGTTGACCTGCAGATCCTTGGCGTGGGCACGGACGGCCATATTGGATTCAATGAACCCGGTTCCTCGCTCGCTTCGCGGACCCGGATCAAGACGCTGATCGAGCAGACCCGCAAGGACAACGCGCGGTTCTTCAAGAGTATCGACGACGTTCCCCACCACGTGGTCACGCAGGGTTTGGGAACCATCATGGACGCCCGGCACGTTGTCCTGATTGCCACGGGGGCGCAGAAGGCCCAGACCGTCAGGGACTTTGTCGAGGGGCCCGTTGCGGCCATATGCGCGGCATCGGTGCTGCAGATGCACCAGCACGCCACCATCCTGATCGATGAGGCTGCGGCGTCCTCGCTCAAGCTTGCCGACTACTATCGCCACACCTACGACAACAAGCCGAAATGGCAGAGCATCTGACGCGGTGCATCTGATCGCGAAGCATCAGCGGCTAAGATGGATGGCATGACGACGCTGCCTCCGGACCCATTCGAAAACGATCCCATGCGCGAGCTTTCCGGAGCCGGAACTTCCACTGCAACCATTGAGCGCGAAGAAGTGCGCCAGGAAGTGGAGCCCGGTGACCGGGAGCGTTTCTCGCACTATGTCCGCAAGGAAAAGATCATGGAGTCCGCCCTGACAGGCGAACCCGTGATTGCCCTGTGCGGCAAAGTGTGGACCCCTGGCCGGGATCCGCAGAAGTTTCCGGTCTGCCCCGAGTGCAAGGAAATCTATGAAGGACTTCGCCCCGGTAACGACGGCGGAGACAAAGGCGGACCGGGCGGCTCCAAGTAGCGAGTAAGCCCAAGTAGTCGGGTATTTCCTGGTAGTAGGCGGGGGAGTGCTTTCCCCTGCCTGTTTGCTGCCCTGCGTGATTCGGCGCGTCCGGAACAGATTGGTGTTTTTTGTGGTTATTTGGGTTTCGCTGGCCGCAGCGGCCTTGCTTGGAATCGTTGCTGGTCGGGGGGAATCCGCGTGACTGAAACACTCTTCGGCGGCCCCGCGCTGCCTCCGGCATATCCGGAACGCGCAGCCTGGGGAACCGCCCCGAAGCTGCGCGCCTGGCAGCAGGAAGCGCTGGACTTGTACCTCAACGCGAGTCCCCGCGATTTTCTCGCCGTGGCAACGCCGGGAGCAGGTAAGACCACGTTCGCCCTGCGGATTGCCTCAATACTCCTCGACAGTGGAACCGTGAACCGTGTGACGATCGTCGCTCCCACTGACCACCTGAAACGGCAGTGGGCGGACGCCGCGGCCAGGGTGGGCATTGCCATCGATCCGAACTTCAAGAATTCCGACGGCCAGCACGGCAGGGGCTTCGTCGGCGTCGCGGTCACCTATGCGCAGGTGGCGAGCAAGCCCATGCTCCACCGGGCCAAGACCGAGGCCGCCCGCACGCTGGTCATCCTCGATGAAATCCACCACGGTGGCGAAGCGTTGTCCTGGGGCGACGGATTGCGCGAGGCCTTCGATCCTGCCGCGCGACGCTTGGCGCTCACAGGTACGCCTTTCCGTTCCGATACCTCACCCATCCCTTTCGTGGAATACGCCGAAGACCGCGACGGCATCCGCCGCTCGAAGGCGGACTACACCTATGGTTACGGCAGCGCCTTGAGGGACCACGTTGTCCGTCCCGTGCTGTTCATGGCGTATTCGGGCCAGATGCGTTGGCGTACCAGCGCGGGAGACGAAATGGCGGCATCGCTCGGCGAGGCCGCCGTTACGAAGGACATCACGTCCCAGGCATGGCGGACCGCGCTGAACCCCGGCGGCGAATGGATCCCCGCAGTTCTTGCTGCCGCCGACAAGCGCCTCGGCGAGGTGCGCCGTACAGTGCCCGACGCCGGCGGCCTCGTCATTGCCACCGATCACGACGACGCCCGCGCCTATGCAGGCCAGCTCAAGAAGATCACAGGTCAGTCGCCCACAGTGATCCTGTCCGATGATTCCAAGGCTTCGCACAAGATCGAGGAGTTCACCGCCAGCGACAAGCGCTGGATGGTGGCCGTCCGCATGGTGTCCGAAGGCGTTGACGTCCCTCGGCTTTCGGTGGGCGTCTACGCGACGTCCACCTCCACGCCCCTGTTCTTCGCCCAGGCCGTGGGCCGCTTCGTCCGTGCCCGCAAACGCGGGGAAACGGCGTCGGTCTTCCTACCGTCGGTTCCGCCCCTCATGGCCTTGGCCAACTCCATGGAAGCCGAGCGGGACCACGCCTTGGACCGGCCCGAGAAGGAAGACCCGGACGGCCTCTTCAACCCCGAAGAGAACCTGATGGCCGAGGCCAACCGCGAAGAGAAGGCCTCGGACTCCTTGGAGAAGGGCAAATTCGAGGCCCTCGATTCGCAGGCATCCTTTGACAGGGTGCTGTTCGACGGCGGCGAATTCGGCACGGGAGCCGATATCGGATCCGAGGACGAACTTGATTTCCTCGGGATCCCCGGGTTGCTCGACGCCGAACAAGTAGGAACGTTGCTCCGGCAGCGGCAGCACGATCAGCAGTCGAGGAAGAAGCGCCAATCTCCGTTGGCTGCCGCCGCGTCACCCGCGGTTCCGGACCACCGCATGCTGATGGACCTGCGCAATGAGCTCGCAAAGAACGTCGCGGCCTGGTCGGCCCGCACAGGTACCCCGCACGGCGTCGTCCACAACAAGTTGCGCGAGGTGTGCGGCGGTCCGGCAGTCGCCCAGGCGAACGAGGAGCAGTTGCAGTCACGGCTGCGCAAGCTCCAGGATTGGTTCATCGGACGGAAGTAGAACTGCTTGGCGGGGTCCTGCCCCTTAGGGTTGCCCCAGTTCGACGCCGTTCTCCTCCAGTTCCGCGTAGGTCTCGTCAAGATCCTCCGCGATTCCGGCGGTGAGTTCACCGATCACTGTCACGGAGTAACCTGCCTGCACGGCGTCCAATGCCGTGGCCCTGACGCAGTAGTCCGTGGCGATACCCACCACCACCACTTCCTCCACTCCGTGGCTCTGCAGCCAGTCATCGAGCCCGAGGGCGTCCTCGTCCAGCTCGACGGAGGGGACGGCACCGGGCGCTAGTTCCCCCATGGGCACTTCGTCTTCGGGCGCGAGGACTCCTTCGAAGCCGGAGTAGGCCGCGGTGTATTGTCCCTTGCGGAAATAAGCCTGGATGTACTCGGCGTCGAGATCCGGGTGGAGTTCGGCACCCTTGCTCCCGGCACGGCAATGCGGGGGCCAACTGTCCACAAGGTCCGGTGTTTCCGAGAAATGGCTGCCCGGGTCCACGTGCCAGTCCTGCGTGGCCACGACATGGTCGAAGTGCTGGTGGTTCGCGTCAAGGTATTCGCTGATGGCCGCAGCCGTGGCGGCGCCACCTTCCACCGCGAGGGACCCGCCCTCGCAGAAGTCGTTCTGGACGTCCACGATAATCAGGGCGCGGGACATTTCAGTCCTCCTCATAGACGGTGGGGATTGCCGGCTCGCCGCGCTGCAGCCTCCGGACGACCGGGGGGAGTTCGGCCATGGTCGCAGTATGGCGTTCCTGTGCCCGGACGACGCCCTCGTGTCCAGTCCATCCCGGGAGCAGTTCGCCGTTCTTGATGAACTGTTGGAGCAGCGGGCGGTCGTTGCCGTCGTCATCCGGCCGGTGTCCGATGCCCACGATCTCCTGGGTGGCGATGCCGTGTTCGTTGAGTTTACGCAGGGCGTATTTGCGGCCGCCCACGCTGGCCTTGTTTTTGGCAACCTTGGCCACGGGAACGAATTCCCCGGCATCGTTGGTCCGGCTGACCAGCTTGTAGACCATGCTGGCCGTCGGGGCTCCCGATCCTGTGACCAGGGAGGTACCTACGCCGTAGACATCTACCGGCGCCGATTGCAGGGCTGCGATGGCATATTCATCGAGATCCGAGGTGACGACGATCCGGGTGTTGGTGTTGCCGAGATTGTCCAGTAACTCGCGGACCCATTGGGCCTGGGCCACGAGGTCTCCGGAGTCCAGACGGACGGCCCCGAGCTTGTCACCCGCGAGTTCCACCGCGGTGCGTACGCCGGCCTCGACGTCGTAGGTGTCCACCAGGAGCGTCGTTCCCGGTCCGAAGGCGGCGATCTGGGCTTCGAAGGCCTCGCGCTCGGTATCGTGCAGGAGCGTGAACGAGTGGGCGGCCGTGCCCACGGTCTTGATGCCATAGCGCCGGCCGGCCTCAAGGTTGGAAGTGCTGCCGAAACCGGCGATGACCGCGGCACGGGCTGCCGCCGTCGCGGATTCCTCCTGGGTGCGCCGGGAGCCCATCTCGATGCACGGCCGGTTGCCGGCCGCGCTGGTCATCCGGGAGGCAGCCGAAGCAATCGCGGTGTCATGGTTGAGCACCGACAAGATGTACGTTTCCAGGATGCACGCTTCCGCGAACGTGGATTCGACGATCAGGATGGGGGAGCCGGGGAAGTAAGCCTCGCCCTCCGGATAGCCCCAGATATCGCCGGAAAACCTGTAGTCGGCGAGGAAGTCCAGGGTCTGCCTGTCAACTACTTTGTGCTGATCGAGGAACGCGAGCTCGGCGTCGCCGAAGCGGAAGTCCTTGATTCCCTCAAGCAGCCGGCCGGTGCCGGCGACGATGCCATAGCGGCGGCCGTCGGGCAGGCGGCGGGCGAAGGCCTCGAAGACGGAGCGCCGGTGCGCCGCGCCCGAATGGAGGGCAGCTTCCAGCATGGTCAGCTCATAGTGATCGGTGTACAACGACGTGCGGGGGTGGTCCCAGGCGACGGATCTACTCACGAATTCACTCTAGTCCCCAGCGGCTCCCAGGTCTCGCTTCGCTCGACCAGGGGCCCTCGCCGCTGTGGGCCCACCCACCGGCTCCCAGGTCTCGCTCCGCTCACCCGCCATTAGTTCGCCCATCCATCACCATTAGAATGGACAGATGACCACTACCGTCGGCCCCGGCACAGCCCCCGGCACCTATACAGCCACCTGCACAGTGACAGACGCAGGCTTAAAGGGAGAAGAACGGACGGACATCTCGGAGCGTTCGTCCACCGACCTCCTCAGCGCTGCAGACATCCCTTGGAACCTGGTGGTCTGGAACGATCCCGTCAATCTCATGAGCTATGTGAGCTACGTTTTCCAGAGCTATTTCGGCTATTCCGAGGCCAAATCCAACAAACTCATGCTCGAGGTCCACAAGAAGGGCCGTTCCATCGTGGCGCATGGGGGCAAGGAACAAGTGGAGCAGCACGCGGTTGCCATGCACGGCTACGGTCTGTGGGCAACAGTTGAAAAGGCAAGCAGCAGCGGCGACGGCCGGGGACGCAAGGGTGGCGCACGTGGCTAAGGCTTTCAAGTACGGACTCAAGGGCATCACCGGCTACCTTGAGCCCGCCGAGCGCGAACTCCTGCGCGGACTCCTGGACGATGTCATTTCAATGCTGGAACCAGAGCTGTCGAGCAACGAAGATCCCCTGACGGCCTTGATCGGCCTCGACATGGACGTCAAGGAACCGTCCGACCGCGCCCTTTTGCGGCTCCTGCCGAACGTCATGAAGAACGACGACGCCGCGTCCCTCGAGTTCCGCCAGCTCACCGAGCGCTCGCTGAGGGAAGGAAAAATCGGAGCCCTTCGGGCCGCCGCGATGGGCCTGGACCGAAACGAACTCGTCCTCACCCCCGAGGAGGCGAAGCTCTGGTCCATGGCCCTCAACGATGTTCGGTTGGTGCTGGCCGAGCGCCTCGATATCCGCGACGAGGCGGATGCCGACCATGTCCACGCCATGCAGGACTGGTCCCAGGCCGAAGACGTAGAGAGCTACCTGGCGCTCGTCTACAACTTCACCACCTGGCTCCAGGAATCGTTGGTCCAGGCCATGATGGCCTCGATGGACAGGAAACCCTGAGTGGGGCTTATGGCCGTCCGTGTGACAAAACAGACACGAGGCCCCCGCCACATGTCGTGGCTGGAGCACATGCCTTGGCTTATTCTCTAAGAATCATGAACTCAGCATCGGACGCGGTATCGGATGGGGAGAGCGCCGCAGCGGCGTTGGAATCCCAGCGCAAGCCGGAAACACTGAACAGCACAGCACCCAACCCCTTGCTGGGATCACGCCCCATCGGTGTCTTCGATTCCGGAGTCGGCGGACTCACCGTCGCACGGTCCATCATCGACCAGTTGCCCCATGAGTCGATCATCTACGTGGGAGACACTGCCAACGGACCGTACGGGCCGCTCCCGATCGCCGAAGTCCGGGCCAATGCCCTCGGCGTCATGGACGAACTCGTGGACTCGGGCGTGAAACTCCTGACCATTGCCTGCAACTCGGCCTCGGCCGCAGTCTTGCGCGATGCCCGCGAACGCTACACGGCCCGCTACGGAATCCCCGTCATCGAGGTCATCCAACCCGCAGTCCGCCGGGCGGTGTCCGCAACCAGATCCGGCCGGATCGGCGTGATCGGGACATCGGCCACAGTGGGTTCCCGCGCTTACGAGGACACCTTCGCCGCTGCCCCTGACCTGAGCATCACCTCGGTGGCCTGCCCGGAATTCGTGAACTTCGTGGAAGCCGGCATCACCACCGGCCCCGAGTTGCTGGCCGCGGCCCACGAATACCTGGAACCGCTCAGGGACGCCGGTGTGGACACCGTCGTGCTGGGCTGCACCCACTATCCCTTGCTCACCGGCGTGATTTCCTTCGTCATGGGGGACGATGTCACCCTTGTGTCGAGCGCCGAGGAAACCGCCAAAGACGTTTACCGGGCCTTGGCCACCCACGGGATCCAGCGGACCGACCCCGGTTTGCCCCGCCACGACTTCATGGCCACCGGCGACGCTGTCCAGTTCGAATCCCTGGCGCGCCGTTTCCTCGGCCCGGAGGTCCTGTCCGTACGCCACGTGGACCATGTGGCCGCCCAATACCCGACCGGAAGCCTCGCCCGCATCACCCCGGAAATGTTGGAGGCCGCCCGCGCCGGCGGCCATCATGCGAGGACGTCCAATTTCGTTGACCGTGCGGCCTTCACCGTGAACGAATTCGGCGCGGCCCGTGGGGGCCGCATCCAGTGAAACTGACCATTGTTGGCTGTACGGGTTCCTTCCCCGGTCCCGGCTCTCCGGCGTCGTGCTATCTGCTGACCGCGAACGACGGTGAACGCCAGTGGAAGATCGTCATGGACCTCGGCAGCGGTGCCCTCGGAGCCATCCAGCGCTACACGGACCTCGAAGATATCGACGCCATCTTCCTGACCCACCTGCACCCGGACCATTGCATGGACCTCTGCGGACTGCACGTGGCCGTCCGCTGGAAGCCGGGCGGCTGGGGACGGGACAGGATCCCCGTCTGGGGTCCCGCCGCGACAGCCGACCGCATGGCCACCGCCTACGGGCTCGAGCTGGACCCCGGAATGCACGAGGAATTCGACTTCAGCAACTGGAGCGAACGCCAATCCGTGCAACTAGGACCGTTCACCGTGACACCGTATGCCGTGAACCACCCGGTGGAAGAGGCTTACGCCTTGCGCGTCGAGGTCACTGAGCCGGATAAGGAAGGCAAAGCGGTGAGCAGGATCCTCACCTACTCGGGCGACACCGACTCGTGCCAGGGCCTTGAGGACGCCGCCCGCAACGCCGATCTTTTCCTGTGCGAGGCCGCCTTCGAAGAAGGGCGCGACGACGACATCAAGGATGTGCACCTGACCGGCAAGCGCGCGGGCCAGGCGGCGACAGCCGCCGGAGCCCGGCGCCTCCTGCTGACCCACATCCCGGTCTGGACATCGCAGACCAAGGTCATGGCCGAGGCGCGGCCCGAGTTCGCCGGCGATGTCGCCGTCGCGGTAGCCGGAGTCCACTACACCGTCTGAACCCGGAGTCCGGCCGCCCAGTCCAGCTGCGTAGTCCGACTGCGTAGTCCGGCGAGGGCCGGGGGATCGCTAAGCTTGCAGTATGACTTCCGAAGCCACATCTGTCCCCGTCATCCGTGCCGACGGCCGTACGCCCGATCAACTCCGTCCCATCAGCATCACCCGCGGCTGGTCCAAGCAGGCCGAAGGTTCGGCCCTGATCGAATTCGGCAACACCCGGGTGCTGTGCACGGCTTCCCTGACCGAGGGCGTTCCGCGCTGGCTCAAAGGCGAAGGCCGCGGCTGGGTCACGGCCGAGTACGCGATGCTGCCGCGGGCCACGAACACCCGTTCCGACCGTGAGTCCGTCAAAGGCAGGATCGGCGGACGCACCCACGAAATTTCGCGCCTGATCGGCCGCTCATTGCGTTCCATCATCGACACGAAGGCCCTGGGCGAGAACACGATCGTGCTGGACTGCGATGTCCTGCAGGCCGACGGCGGCACCCGCACCGCCGCAATCACCGGCGCCTACGTGGCGCTCGCCGAAGCGATCCGCTTCGCCCGCGAGAACAAGATGATCGCCAAGAATGCGCAGCCGTTGATCGATACGATTGCTGCCGTTTCCGTGGGAATCATCGACGGGATCCCGATGCTGGACCTGCCCTACGTCGAGGACGTGCGCGCCGAAACCGACATGAACGTGGTGGTCACGGGCTCCGGCAAGTTCGTGGAAGTCCAGGGCACCGCCGAGGGCGCGCCCTTCGACCGCGACGAACTGAATGCATTGCTGGACCTTGCCCTCATCGGCACGGGGGAGTTGGCAGCAATCCAGCGCGAGACCCTGGCCGAGGCCCCGTGAGCGAGGCAATTACCGCAACTACGCCTCGGCTCGTTCTCGCCACCCACAACAAGGGAAAACTGCGCGAACTCAGGGAACTCCTCAGGGGGCAAGTGCCAGGACTTGACGTCGACACCCAAGTGATTGACGCGGCCGCGGCCGGCGCTCCCGATGTTGCCGAGACCGGCGTGACCTTTGCCGAGAACTCCCTGCTCAAGGCACGGGCCGTGGCTGAAGCCACGGGAATGGTGGCGATCGCCGATGACTCGGGACTGGCCGTGGACGTCCTGGGTGGAGCTCCGGGCATCTTCTCGGCCCGCTGGTCCGGCCGGCACGGTGACGACGCCGCCAACCTCCAGCTCTTGCTGGCGCAACTCTCCGACGTCCCCGACGCGCATCGGGGAGCGGCGTTTGTCTGCGCGGCGGCGCTCGCTGTACCGGCCGCCGTCGACGGCCGGGCGCGCGAGGTGGTCGAATATGGCCAGCTGGAAGGCACTCTCCTGCGTGAACCGCGCGGCGCCGGTGGATTCGGGTACGACCCCGTGCTCCAGCCGCAGGGGCTGGACCGCAGTTGCGCGGAGCTGAGTTCCGAGGAGAAGAACGCCATCAGCCACCGCGGCAAGGCATTCCGGGCGCTGCTCCCGGCCATTGTGGACGCCCTACGCTAGAACTCCGGGCGAGCATTAACGCGAGAGGCACCCCGCAAACGAACTGCGGGGTGCCTCTGTGTTTAAGCCAGTGTGTTTAGCGCTCGCCATGCTTTCCGGCTTCGCGTCCGTCGACGAACTCTTCGGCGGGTTCCGCGCCGCGGTCAGTGTTCTTGCGCTTGGCGAGCAAGCCGCGGATGACCTCGATGGCCACGGGGACCACCGAGAGCAGCACGATGACCACGAAGATGATGTCGAGGTTGTCCCGGACCCACGGAACCTTGTCGCCGAGCAGGTAGCCGAGCAGCGTGACGCCACCGCCCCAGAGCACTGCCCCGATGACGTTGAAGATGAAGAACTTGCGCTTGTCCATCTGCGCGACGCCGACAATCACCGGGACGAAGGTGCGGATGATCGGCACAAAACGGGCCAGGATCAGGGCCTTGCCGCCGTGCTTTTCGAAGAAGGCGTGGGCGCTCTCGACGTTCTCCCGCTTGAAGAGCTTGGAATCAGGCTTGTTGAAGATGGCGGGTCCGGCTTTGGAACCGATGAGGTAGCCACTCTGGTTGCCGATGATTGCAGACACGACGATGAGGGCGGCGAGTGCCCAGATATTGAACTTGATGGTATCCGTGGCGACGAGGAGCCCCGCGGTGAAGAGCATCGAGTCGCCAGGCAGGAAGAAGCCCACCAGGAGTCCCGTCTCGGCGAACACAATGCCGCACACGAGCAGGACTACCCATGGTGCCAAGGCGGGATCGGCCAGAAAGATCTGGGGGTTCAACCAGTCGGGGAGGAGCGCGGACATGTGCGGCTGCACCGGTCCTGCACCCACCAAAGCGGATACGGCAAAGTCGTTCATCGCAGAAAGGGTCACCCTTCAAGGGTACGGGACAACCGCCGTCGGGCCCTTGGGACCATCCATTGGGGGTGTCTGGTAGACCCTGCCTCCAGTCGCCCGACGTGCGTAGCGTGGTGGACGTGGACAGAAGACATGAAGACTTCTGCGTCCGCAGCTAACTGAACATGAAGGACGAGGAAGAACTTTTGAAGCGAGATGTAGCCATATCCAGGACACCGGCGACGGTCGCTGCCGGGTCAGCCGCGGTGTTCCCGTGGGGAGGTCTCCTGGTCCTCGCCGCGGCAGGCTTCACCGCCGTCACCACCGAGCTCCTCCCGTCCGGACTGCTGCCCCAGATCAGCCGGGACCTGGGGGTAGACGAATCGGCCGTAGGTTCCCTGACTGCCGCATATGCGGCAGTCATCGTCTTCACAGCGCTTCCCTTGTCCAGGCTGCTCGGCGGAAGAGTTCCCCGCAAGGCGTTGTTGATCGGCACCGTACTCGCGTTCGCAATCAGCAACGTACTGTTGGCGTCGAGCCCGAGCCTGGGATTGGCGGTTGCGGCGAGGCTCCTCGGGGGCGTGGCCCACGGGATGCTGTGGTCAAGCATGGCCCCCTACGTCGCAAGGATCGTTCCAGCGCGCTCCGTCGGAAAGGCAATGGCCATGGTCTTCAGCGGTAACAGCATCGCGCTGGCCGTCGGCGCTCCGATCGGCACACTCATGGGCTCGGTGCTTACTTGGCGCGGCTCTTTCCTTATCCTGGCCGGAGTCGGTGCGGTTCTCGCCTTGTTCGCCGTTTGGGTGCTCCCCGCAGCCCCCGACGAAGACGGCCATGAGGCCCCGACCCTCCGCGGAGCCCTGAAGCTGCCCGGCGTGATCGCCGTGGCCACAGCCTGGCCGCTCTTGCTTTTGGGGCACTTCACCCTCTTCACCTACATCGCGCCGTTCCTCCACGTCTCCGGACTGCCGGATGCCTTCACAAGCATTTCGCTGTCTGTGGTGGGGGCCTCCAGCCTCGTGGGGATCTGGATCGCCGGGCTCACCGCTGATTCCCATCCGCGGCGTTCCCTGCTTTCCGCGGTCGCTGTGCTGGTGCTGGCCTTCGGCCTCTTGCCGCTGCTTGGCGGCACATGGCTGGGCGAAATCGTCTTGGTGACCATGTGGGGAATCGCCTTCGGGGCCGTCGGTATCTACAACCAGGCGGCAATCCTTCGGGCCGGTGGAGAGCACAAGGACGCCGCGAACGGCTTGACCGTGGTGACTATTCAACTCGGCATCGCCGTCGGCGCCGGTTATGGCGCCCTGGCCCTGACTACTGTCGGCGCCCTGTGGGTGCCGTTGGCTGCAGCCGTCCCGACGGCGGCGGCGCTCGCAATCATCCTGGCCAGCCGCCGCGGCGGCTACCCTGCCGGTCCGCGGGAGGTATTGCGGGCGCGATCCTCATCGGGGAAGAGAAGATAAGCATGCTGATAATCTAGGGCGCAGGCGGCTGGCACTGGACCACACGGCCAGCCACAATCGGAGGAGCGAGATGAACATCTTGATCAAACTACTCGGCCTTGTCGTGGGCATGGGCGCCGGAGTTGTGGCGAACAAGGCCTTGGAGGCCATCTGGAGCAAGTCCACCGGGAAGCCCGCGCCAAAGGATGCGACGAATCTGGAGGACTCCTTGCCGGGCGTAGTGTTGTTCGCCTTCGCCGGGGGCGCCGTAGGGGCGGTCATCCATGTCCTGACCCAAAGGACGACCAAGAAGGCGCTGACCAAGCTGCAGGAGACCGCGGACGAGGTCTGAACGACCCTCGTGGCAGGTGGCGGCCATCACCACAGCCATGTGGAGCTTTAACCGCCTGTAACCTTGACCAGTGGCATTGGACTTTACGGCGATCGACTTTGAAACTGCGAACGGCTTCAGGGGTTCTCCGTGCTCGGTCGGGCTGAGCAAGGTGCGCGGCGGAGTCGTGGTGGAGGAAGCCTCTTGGCTCATGCGGCCGCCGGAAAACCACGACCACTTCGAGTACCACAACACCCGGATCCACGGCATTCGCGCCGAGGACGTCGCCGATGCTCCACGCTTTGGCGATCTCTTCCCTGAAATCGGGGCGTTCATCGGCGGAGATATCCTTGCCGCCCACAACGCCGCGTTCGATTTGGGCGTGATCCGTTCCGGACTCGAAGTTTCCGGCCTGCCCGGCCCCGGCTACGAGTACGTCTGCACGGTGATGTTGTCCCGGCGCTGTTACTCCTTGGTGTCCAATTCCTTGCCCTACGCCGCGGAGGAGGCCGGCGTGCCCCTCGTGAACCATCACGACGCCGCGGAGGACGCACGGGCGTGCGCCGGAATCCTGGTGGACATCGCGCACCGGAACAACGCCAACAGCATCGCCGAGCTCTACTTGTCCCTTGGCCTGGCCATACCCAAACAGCAGGCCTTCCAGCCCGGAGACGGACTGTCCAAGCAAACGATCGCCGCGCTCGCGGGCGTCGGAGGAGGGGGCGGCGCTGCCGCCGGGCGACCCGGCGTCGGGAATGGCGCCGGCCAGCTTGGACGCGCCTGGAGCAATTGGCCGGAAGAGGGCACCAACCCGACGCCCAACCCCCTGGCGGAACCTGGCCACCCCCTGTTCGGGCAGACTGTCGTCTTCACCGGTGAGCTTGCCATTGCCCGGCCGGAAGCGAAACAGCGGGCGGCGGAGTTGGGCGCGCGTCCGGAGAGCCGCGTGACCGGGAGGACCACGGTCCTCGTGGTGGGTGACGGCTTCGTGGCCGGCGATCTCCGGAACGGGCGCCTCACCGGCAAAGCCAAGCGGGTCTTGGAGTTGCACAGCCGCGGCCAGCAGATCGAGGTCCTGTCCGAAGGGGAGTTCCTGCAGATGGTTGGCGGACGCTAGCCGGGGCAATATTCACACGGAGCAACAAAGCTTCCCGTTGTGTCGCGGCGCTCCTAGCCTTGAGCCATGACTCAGGGAAAACAGGCAGGCACTGCGGGGCTCACCGCGGGAACGCCGGCTCCGTCGGCCACTGGATGGCGCGCCGTCTTCGCTTTCCCCAACCCCGTCAATGAGTACGCCGCGAGGATCACGGCCGGCCTGGTGGTTCTTGCTGCAGTGGCCACCCTCGTGAGCGGCCTCGGCTGGGGACTCGTGCTGATCGCCGTCGGCTTCTGGCTGAGGGTGTTGTTCGGGCCGAGGATCTCTCCGTTTGCCTTGCTGTCCGTCAAGGTCCTGGCACCCAGGGTGGGTCCCGCCAAACTTGTCCCGGGCCCGCCCAAGCGATTCGCACAAGGAATCGGCGCGGCGCTCAGCACGGCGGCGGCGGTCCTGTTCTTCGCCGGGTTCGCCGCAGGTGCCTGGATCCTGCTCGCCTTGCTGATCGTCGCGGCGTCCCTCGAATCGTTTGTCGGATTCTGCCTTGGCTGCGCCATTTTCGGGTTCCTGCAGAGGCACGGCCTCATCCCCGAGGACGTCTGCGAAGCGTGCAACAACATCGCACTTCGCCGGCTTTGAACCTGTTGTGTCCTAGCCGACCGTTACGGCGATAAGCCGCTGCGCCATCCCCCGAATGACGTCGGGAGCCTCAAGGGCCTCAAGCCAGTCCGAGGGCAGGGCCTCCTCCCCATGGAGGGCCCCGAGGATATTGCCCGCGATCGAAGCGGTGGAGTCACTGTCACCGCTGTGGTTCAGCGCCACCGCAATTGCCTGGCGGAAATGGTCGGCCGGATCACGCTGTGTCTCCGCTGCCGAGGCGGTTGCCAGCACGGCGTAGAGCCCGACGGCGAGTGCCTCCTCTGCGACCCAGCCTTCGCCCAGGTGCTCAGTGAGTTCCTCCGGGCTGAGCAATGCGCCGGCGGAAGACAGTTCCAGCGCCTGGCGGAGGCGTTCCAGGAGCTCGGGAGCTGGATCCGGCAGTGCTGACACCAGGTTCAACGCATGCTCTGCCGCAGTCCGCACATCCGAGCCCGCGGTCAGTCTGTGCACCAGGACGCTGAAGGCACCCGCGCTTTGCCGCGCTGAAGGGTGTCCGTGGGTCAAGGACGCGGCATCGGTGCTCAGTTTGTAGACAGTGGCTTCGGAAATATGCGGGACCAAGCCAAAGGGGGCGGACCGCATCACCGTGCCGCAGCCCTTCGACTCCGGATTGACGGGGCGAAATTTGGTCCCCATCTGGCCCGTGGCGAGTCCACTCAGGCAGGCCTTGCCCGGATGCCTGCGATGCCGGAGCACCTCCTGGCTGTCGATCCAACGCGGTTGGGGAACGGGGGCCGACGACGGCAAGGCGACGCCCTGGGTCGCGAGCCATCGCAGGTAAGCCAGCCAGAGACATGCAGTTTCATCCGCCGCTACGCCGTCGTTGGCCCACTCGAGGGCCTCCACGAGGCCGTCAACGGTGTATAGCGTCATCTGGGTGTCGTCCGAAAAGTGGCTGCCGCCGTCGAGCTGGCCGAAAGAGCTGAGGCCCGCGGCGCCGAAGCGGGAACGGATGGTGGCTACGTCGTCGAACTCGACGGCATAGCCGAGCGAATCGCCCAAGGCGCCTCCCAGAAGGCAGCCGTATACCCGGGACTCGAAGGATGGGGCGGCGGTGGGGGACGGTTCAGCACTCATAGTGGTAATTTACCGTGGCTGCTTCGCTGGTCTTCACCTGCCCGCTGATACGGTGGCTCGTGAACCAGGAGGCAGTGATGCGTGAACCCGCGTGGCGGAAAACCGGGAAGACCCCGGACTACAGATTCTCCCTCGCAAACGAGCGGACCTTCCTTGCATGGATCCGTACCTCGTTGGCCCTGCTGGCTGGTGCCGTCGCCATCGACCAGCTTGCTCCGAACATTGCGCCCCAGCCCGTGCGCATCGTGTTGTGCGTTGTGCTTTCCATGATCGGCGCGGGCCTCGCGACGCTTGCCTACCGCCGGTGGGCGCAGATGGAGGCAGCGATGCGCAACGACCAAGCCCTGCCGTTCTCACGGGTCATGCTGCTGATGACCATCGTGGTTGCCGTGGCAGCCTTCACCTTTGCCGTGCTGATCCTGGTGGCGCGTTGACCATTGACGCCAGGGATCCGGGGCTGCAACCCGAGCGCACCACGCTCGCTTGGCGCCGGACCCTGATTTCGCTTCTGGTGGTGGATCTCTTCATCTGGCGCAGATGGTTGACGGCCAAGTCCGGTGCGGGGCAGCTTCCCACCGGGATACCGGGACTCGACTACCAAGGAATCTGCGCCCTGACGGCCGCGGCTGCCACGATCGTCCTGGGCTGCGTCGTCTGGGTCAGGTCCCACCAGTTGCACCATGGCGCAGAGGAAGCGTCGGCTGCGTTGATGCTTGCAAGCGCTGTGTCCATCATCGCGCTCGCCTGTGCTGCGGTCGCCGCAATCGCGTTGGGCGGCTAGGCTCGGATTCAGGAAGCGTCCAGACTCGGCTGACAGGATGCTGCGGGGCAAGAACGCGGTCCGCCGCGTGGCGTTGCCCTGGCTGGAGCATTCGCCTCCGCAAAGACCACCCGAACTTCGAACTAAGGAACCCCTCGACATGACCACGACTGTGTCCATTCCCTCCTCCCGCGGCCCCCGGCTCCTTGCCCGGGCGTTCGCTGAAGCTCTGGGGACGCTGTTCCTTGTGGTCATTGGCTTGGGTGTGTTGATCTTCATCAATCCCCAGGCGGTTCCGATGCCGGCCTCGCTGGCCAGCGGGCTCACCGTCACTGCTGCCATGCTTGCCTTCGGCTACCTGTCGGGCGGCCACTTCAACCCGGCCATTACGGTTGGCCACCTGGTTGCCGGCCGGATGAAGCTCGTTGATGGGGCCGCATACCTCGGGGCCCAGATCGTGGGGGGTTTGCTCGGCGCGTTGGCGATTTTCGCCGTCGTGCGAACCGTTCCCGGGATCACTGACAGCCGGACTGTCTTTGACACGGCAACCTCCGGCTTTGGTACGCATTCCAGCTTCCAGGTGCCCGTGACCGGCGTGATGCTCATCGAGGTCCTCGGCGCCGCTCTCCTCGTGGGAGTCTTCCTGGGCGTCACCGCTCGACGCAATCCCAGCAAGCTCGCAGCACCGTTCGCCGTCGGCCTGACGGTCGCAGTCCTGCTGCAGCTGGGTCAGTCCACGGGCAACCTTGCCTTCAACCCGGCCCGTGCCACTGCATCCGCCATCTTCAGTTCCAGCTGGGCAGTGGAGCAGCTCTGGCTCTTCTGGGTGGCACCGTTGCTCGGAGCGGCGATCGCAGGCCTCATCTTCCGCGGTTTCGGCGAGACCACTCCCGTGGCCGTGGCTGTGATCGAGGAGCCCTTGCCGGCCGACGGACTGGAAGAAAAGTCCGACGACGACGCTGAAGCGGCTGCCCCGGAAAGCGCGGCTGAGGTTTCCACGCCGGCTGAGGCGCCCGTTCAGGCTCCCGCCAAAGAAGAGCCCGACGTCGACCCGGCCCGTGATTTCTTCGACGGCAAGCGGGGCTGACGCAGGAATTCAGCTGCCTGGAGGGCCCTGTTACGGCCGGTGCCGTCGCGCCGCGCCAATAATGTCCGTGCCTCCAGTTAGCTTGAAAACATGAGGCTTTTGCACACTTCGGATTGGCATCTGGGACGTTCGTTCCATGGCGTCGGGATGCTCGACGCCCAGCGCGACTTCATTGAGCAATTGCTGGTAGTCATCCAGGAGCAGTCGATAGACGTCGTCCTGATTGCGGGCGACGTCTACGACCGTGCCCTTCCGGGCCTGGATGTCGTGAAGCTGCTCGACGACGCCCTCGTGCGGATCACGGACGCCGGTGCCAAGGTGGTGCTGACCAGCGGCAACCACGATTCCGCGATCCGCCTTGGTTTCGCTTCACGCCTGCTGGAGCGCGGGGGAGTCCACTTGCGGACCCGCGTAGAGGATCTCGATTCCCCTATCCTGTTTCCACTGGAAAGCAACCACCGTGCAGCTCGGGCGGGCGTCCCGGTGCTTGCCGTCTACGGTATTCCGTACCTTGAACCGAGGCTCGTCGCCGAACGGCTCGGGACACAAACTGCAAGTCACTTTGACGTCACACGGGCCGCCGTGCAGCTCATCCGTGAGGACATTGCCCGGAGAAGCGAGATAGGACCGGTGCACTCCGTCGTCCTGGCACACACCTTCGCGAGCGGCGGCATCACCTCGGACAGCGAACGCGACTTGAGCATCGGCGGTTTGGGGGCAGTGCCACTGGATCTCTTCGACGGCTTCGGCTACACGGCCCTCGGACATCTGCACGGCCGACAGGAACTTTCGGAGCACGTCCGGTATTCGGGTTCGCCGCTGGCGTACTCGTTCTCCGAGGCCAAGCATCGGAAAGGCGCATGGCTCATTGACATCGGCGTCGACGGTGTTGAGGGGGTCGAGGAAATTCTGTGGAAAGCACCACGGGAGCTGGCGATTCTCCGGGGGAAGCTTGCTGGTCTTTTGGAATCGGAGGAGTACTCCTGGGCCGAGACTGCGTATTGCCAAGTCACCCTCACGGACTCCGCGCGGCCGGCGCAGGCCATGGAACAGTTGCGTGCCCGGTTCCCGGACACACTCGTGCTGGGCTTTGACCCTGAAGACGCCGCGGGAAAGGTCAAGGCCAGCTACAGCAGCAGGCTCGCAGAGGCCGAGGACGATCTTGGCGTTTGTTGCGGCTTCCTTGACCATGTGCGCGGAAGGCCGGCTGACGAGGCTGAAATTTCCGCCCTTCGGGAAGCCTTGGAAGCGGTCCGGCTGGAAGGGGCAGAGCTGTGAGAATCCACCGCCTTGAAATTGAGGCTTTCGGGCCGTTTGCCGGGGTTCAATCGATTGATTTCGATCAGCTGGGAGCCCAGGGCCTGTTCCTCTTGAACGGCGCCACCGGTGCAGGAAAGACCAGTGTGCTCGACGCTATCTGCTTTGCGCTGTATGGCTCGGTACCGGGCGCACGCCAGGACGGCAAACGCTTGCGGAGCGATCACGCGGAACCGGCTGCCGAGCCGCGGGTTGTCTGCGAATTTTCGGCGCGAGGCAGGCGCTTTGAGGTCACCCGCTCCCCGGCGTGGGACAGACCGAGTGCCCGCGGACGCAAGGGCTTTACCACCCAGCAGGCGAAAACCCTTCTGCGCGAACGGGTCAATGGATCGTGGGAAGAAAAGACCTCACGCAACGACGAGGCCGGCATGGAAATCGGTGACGTCCTGGGGATGGACCGGGAACAGTTCACCCGGGTGGTCATGCTTCCCCAGGGAGACTTCGCGGCTTTCCTGCGTTCCAAGGCGTCCGACCGGCTGGATCTCCTGCAGAAGCTCTTCGGAACCCAGCGTTTTGAAGCGATCGAGCAGCAGTTGGCACTCCAAGCAAACGCCGCGCGCGCAAAAGTGCAGGACAACCAAAACGGACTTCAGTTGCTCGTGCAGCGGGCGGAGTCAGAGTACGCGCAACTTTGCATTGACGAGGCCGCTGACCCGGATCTTGATAACACAGGATCCAGCGAGTCCACGCCTGAACTCCGGCTCGGGATCCTTGAGGCCCAGGCCCGGACCGAATCTTTGGACCGGCAGCAAGCTGCCGGCTCTGCCGAGGCCTTCCGGCTTCAGCTGGCAGACAAGCTCAACTCCGCCCGGGAACGGGCTCAACGGCACGCAAAGCTCGACGCCGCCACGCGCCGGCACGAAGCGCTCTCCGCACGCGCGGCAGAAGTGCAGGAATTCCGGGAGCGACTTGGACGCCACCGCAAAGCCGCCGTCCTCGGCGGACAACTCGACGCGGTTGACCGCGCCGCGAAAGCCCTCGACCTGGCGGCCTCGAAGGCGGAGTCGGCGACGGCGAAGCTGCGTGCGGCCTCTCTCGACGCAAGTGACCCCGGCACCTTGCTGGCCAGAATCCAAGAGACGATCGCTGTCGTAGAGGCCAGGGTCGGGGACGAACAAAAGCTCGAGGACATCACTGCAAGGCTTGACGCGCTCGACCTCGCAGCACGGCAGCGGGAGTCGGCCAAAGCGGCGCGGTCCCTTGCGTTGGCCGGGCTTCGCTCGGAGGCGGTTGCCTTGGAACGCGAGCTGGGCCCGCTGGAAGTTGCCGCTTTGGAGCTGCCCCTCCGGGAAAGCGAAGTTGCGGCAGCCCAGAACGCCGTCAAGACCGTAGCCCGCTACGCAGGCGCCCTTGGTGCCCAGTCCGCGGCAGTGAAGCGCCACGCGTTTGCCCGGGCGCTTTCCCAAGACCTCCGACAACTCTGGCTGGATCTCCGCGAATCCCGGCTGGCCAATGCCGCGGCCGAACTCGCCGCAAAGCTGCACGACGGCGAAGCATGCCCTGTCTGCGGAAGCGCCGAGCACCCTTCTCCGGCGCCAGCCGGGTTAACCGCGTTGGCCCTTGCCGAGGAAGAGCAATCCGCCCACGAACGCTATGACGAGAGCGAGCATGAACTTCTCCAAGCGGCAGGCGAGCTGGCGTCCGCCGAGCAGGAAGTTGCCGTGCTCGCTGCCCAAGGTGGAGACATCGATCCTCAGGAGGCCGCTTCGCGGGAGGCCTTGGCGAAAGACGCCCTGGCCTCGGCGCGTTCCGCCGTCGACGAGCTCAAACGAGGAAAGGCAGACTTCGCCCGCATGACCGAGAGCATTGCCCGCTTGGAGGAAGAACAACTCCAGGAGGACACCGCCGAGGCGCAGGCCGGGTCCATCAAAGTCCTGCTGGGCGAACAACGTGAGTCCCTGGAGACGTTGCTTCGCGGGCTGCGTGATGGCTTCGACACACTGCGCGGCCGGATTCAGGGCCTGACCAGGCAACGCGAACTCCTGCAGTCCGCTGTGACTGCAGGCGAGCAGCTGGAACGGGCCCGGGAGGCTTTGGATGACGCATCCACAGCCTTGGACCGCGCCCTTTCGGCGCACGGATTCGACACCGCGGAGGCCGCGCGGCGCGAAATCCTCGACGAGCAGCACGCCGCCCGGCTCGATGAAACCATCAGAGCCGCTGAAACCGAGGGCGCCCGTCTCGCGGAACTCTTCGAGTCCGAGGATCTCGTGCTCGCTGCCAAGGAAAGGCAGATCGGAGAGGTGCCCCTGACCGCCGTCGAACTTGCTGCCCTCGAACAGGAGGCCGGACAGACGGAAGAAACGGCTCGCCGCCTGGATCTTGCCGCGGGACTCGCTGCCAGGACGGTGGCCAGCCTGGCCGCGATCCGCTCGCAGTACGAAGAAGCTGCGGCCTCGGGGCGCGGCCCCCGCGAACTTGCCCGGGTACTCAACGAGCTTGCCGAAACCGCCAGGGGGGCGGGTGATAACGGCTACAAAATGAGCCTCAACAGCTACGTGCTGGCCGCCCGCCTCGAACAAGTCGCGGCAGCGGCGTCGGAGCGGCTTATCGCCATGAGCGATGGCAGGTACACCCTGCAGCACACGGACGCCAAGGCGGCCCGGGGCGCGAAATCGGGCCTGGGCCTGGAAGTCGTGGATGAGTGGACAGGACAGCGGCGGGACACCGCCACACTGTCCGGCGGGGAGTCGTTCATGGCTTCGCTCGCGTTGGCCTTGGGGCTCGCCGATGTGGTGCAGCAGGAGGCCGGCGGTGTAGACATCGAAACCTTGTTCGTCGATGAGGGCTTCGGGAGCCTTGACGAGCAATCCCTCGAGCAGGTCATGGATGCACTGGAGGGACTGCGCGACGGCGGCAGGGTAGTGGGGCTGGTCAGCCACGTTGCGGAGATGAAGCAAAGAATCAGCAGCCAGCTGCAGGTGATCAAGAACCGGAACGGCTCCACCGTGCGAATCGTCGACGCCGCGGCAGCCTAGGCAGCCCGTCCGGTAGACTTGGAGGGTTACACCGGGTCGCGCGCATCGGGAGGAGGGACGATGCGCACCATTCAGCGAACCCGGAATCATGAACTCCTCCCCACAGAACTCCGCGGCGAATACCGCGCTCCAGGCTGCCCCTTCAGTTCCATCTGCGCCCCCGGCGGCCGGGTCCCCGAAGGCCGCGCCCCGCCGTTCGCGTCTGCCTGGCCGCTTCGCCCGCCTGCCCGAGCTCGCCGGCCGGAACTTCCTGCCGTTGGGACTCTTTGCAAGGCTGCCCCTTGCCATGCTGACTGTCGGCACCCTGACTCTTGTCACAGCCGTCAGCCATTCTTACGCCATCGGCGGGCTGGCGGCCGGAGCCGTCGGCATCGGATCGGCCTTGGGCGCACCGGTGCTCGGCTCGCTCGCTGACCGCTCAGGCCAGCGCCCTGTCCTGCTGATAGCCGCCGCTCTCAACGCCGCGACGGTCATCGCATTGCTCGTTGCCGCATACCTCACGCCCGATTTCAACACCCCCACGGATGCGATAGCCATTCTGGTGACGGCTTTCCTTGCCGGAGCGAGTTGCCCGCAGGTGGGGCCCATGGCCCGTGTCCGTTGGATGGCTCTGACAACCCTGAACCTGAACACCCGGAATTCGAAGCCCGGAGCCGGCGATAATGCCGCCGGTCCTGGAAGCGTGGCGTCGAGCCGCGCCGACCTTGATACCGCCTTGTCCTACGAGGGAACCGCGGACGAAGTCACTTTCGTCCTGGGTCCTGCGCTGGTCGGGATTCTCGCGAGCCTCGTAGCCCCTTGGCTTCCGCTAGCTTTGGCGGCCGTCCTTACCGCCACGCTCGTGCCGGCTTTCGCCGTGCATCCTTCACAATTGGCTGTGGTGCCGGCAAAGTGCAAGGCGGGTGCCGGCGTCGGGAGCGTCCCCGCGAAGCAGAAGTCGAGTGTCCGTTCGGTGGCCTGGCTGAAGGTCGCTGTTCCGGTGCTGGCCATGGTCTGCATGGGGACTTTCTTCGGTGCGACGCAGAATGCGTTGAGCGCTTTCTCGGCCCAGTTCGCCACGGCGGAAATTGCGGGGCTGATGTATTCGGTCATGGGCCTGAGCTCCGCCGTCGCCGCACTGTCCGTTGCCTATTGGCCGCAGCGCTTTCGGCTGGCGATCCGTTGGGTGCTCGCCGCGGCCGCGATGACGGGCTTCTCTCTTCTGTTGTTCCTTCCGGCCGGGATCTGGCCGATGGTCATTGTGCTCTTGGTGCTCGGAATTCCCGTGGGACCCGTCATGGTGACGGTCTTCAGCATCGGGGGAATCGTGGCCCCGGCCGGCCGTATGGCAACCGTCATGACCGCCTTGGCGAGCGGCATCGTGGCGGGTACGGCGCTGGGCGCCTACCTTGCCGGCCAGTTGGCCCAGACCCAAGGTCCTGGCGCCGCTTTTGTGGTGTCCACGGCCGCTTCGGGTGCGCTTCTGGTGCTCGGCATCGTTGCCGGACTCGTTCTCCGGCGCCGGCCAAGCCCCCGACCATAACGACGCTCGCTCACTTATAGGCCACTTTTGGGGATCCCCCGCTCAGATCATCTGCGCGAGCGTTTCCGGTTTTGGCCCTATAAGTGAGCGAGCGTTGGAAACAAGACGCATCAAACGGCGACGTGTGGGTCTTTACGCCAGTTGGGACTCTATACGCGCCGCGCTCGCTGCCAGTGCTTCCCCGACGGCGGCCTGGTCCTGTTCGCGGCGGATGTAGACGACGGCGATCGCCGCGGGCCGGCCGCCCGGCACCTGGATGGGGGCGGCCAAGGATGACAAGCCGGCGATGACTTCGTCGTGGCTCGCCGCGTAGCCGAGCCGGCGCGCTTCGGCCGCTTCCGGGCGATACGGCAGGCCTGGAGCGCGGGCGGACCATTCTTCTTCGCTCATGGTGGACTGGATCGCGATTCCAGGTGCCCCGGTGTTCACGGGGTGGCGCGTGCCGGGATGCTGTGCCAACGTCGCGGCTGAGTGGCGGGGCTCCACCGTGACCAGCGTGACGCAATCCTGATGGTCCCAGATTGCGACGAAGGCCGTCATGTTCAAGGTGTTCGCAAGCTGGGTCAGCTCCGGGAGGGCGGCCGTCTGGAGGTCCCGGGAGACGCCCCGGGCCAGCACCGCAAGGCCAGGGCCGGGCTGAACGCGTCCGGCGTCGTCGCGCACCAGCAGGGAGTGATCCTCCAGCGTGCGAAGGATCCGGTACGCCACCGAGCGATGGACGCCCAGGGCGCCAGCGAGCTCCGCAATGGTCAAGGGGCGCTCGGCAGCCGCCATGATTTCCAGGGCCTGGATTCCGCGGGAGAGGGTCTGCGACGGTGAGACCGTCGCCGTCGTTTCCCGCAGGCTTTTCGCGGCGCTGGGAGACATCATGCGCTCCATCCTATGTTGGGGCCAGACGCGGCCGGCCCGCCGTCTTGTGCCGTAGCACACAAAAGACTATGGTTCTGTATGAGAATTTGTTGTTCAAATATAGAACAAATTCACCTACAGAACAATTTCCAGCCAGGAATCGACGATGATTGCCAAGTCCAGCCAGAATGCGGAACCGGGATCCCCGGGCCGCACGTCGCGGTCGCGGGCACATCATTTCCGGGGCAGCCTAGGCCGCTTCGCCACAGGCGTCGCCATCGTGACGTTCGACGGCGCCACCAAGCGGCATGGCATCACCGTGAATTCCTTCACCTCAGTGTCCATGGAACCACCCCTGGTTCTGGTCAGTATCGCCCGCAACACCAAAGCCCACGACGAGCTCGCCGGACGCCCCTTCAGCGTCAATATCCTGGGTGCTGAACAGAAGCAGCTCGCCCTGCATTTCGCGGGCCGTCCCGGGCCCGAGCCACGGTGGGTCGAAGGAGACACCGCGCCGCGGCTTTCCAACGTCCTTGCCTACTTCGAATGCACGCCGTGGGCAGCCTACGACGGCGGAGACCACACGCTCTATCTGGGTGAAGTGGTGGACTTCAACTACCGCAGCGGCGACGCGCTCGCCTTCGCCAACAGCTCTTTCACCACCATCCCGGAAAGCCAATTGGGAATGGAGGATCTTCTGTAGTTGCCGCCGCGCCCGTCGACGTCGCATCCACCACGCAATGCCGTTTCAGCTCAACCATCATTGGAGACAACCATGGGAATCCGGACCGGACAGCAGTACCTGGACAAGCTCAACTCGATGAACCCCCACGTCCTGATCGACGGCGAAATGGTCACCGAGAAGATCGCCGACCACCCGTCCTTCAGGAACGTGGCCCGCACGTACGCGAAGCTCTTCGATATGCAGCATGACCCGAAGTATGCGGACGCCCTCACCTACGAGTCCCCGACGACGGGTGACCGGGTGAGTGCCTCGTTCCTGGTGCCGCGCAGCAAAGAAGACCTCGAACATCGGCATGCGGCCATCCGCACCTGGGCTGAGTACTCCCTTGGATTCCTGGGCCGGACGGGCGACTACATGAACGGCGCCCTCACGGCGCTCGCGGCCGCGGAAAAGTGGTTTGCCCAGGCGGATCCGATGTTCGGCGAAAACATCCGCAAATACTACGAGCATTGCCGCGAGAACGATCTCCTGGCCACGCACACACTGATCCCCCCGCAGGTCAACCGTTCAGTGTCAGGTTCCGAACAGCTCGGCGGCCAACTCTCTGCGAGGGTCGTGGAAGAACGGGAGGACGGAATCGTGGTCCACGGTGCGCGCATGCTCGCAACGATCGCGCCGATCGCGGACGAGCTTCTCGTGTTCCCCTCGACGCTTTTGCGCTCGACGCCGGAAGATGCTCCCTATTCCTACGCGTTCGCCCTCCCGAACGATGCGCCCGGCATGCGCTACCTGTGCCGGACCTCGCTCTACAACGGCGGAGGCACCCACGACGAGCCGCTCGCCAGCCGCTTCGAGGAGATGGACGCCGTCGTCGTTTTCGACCATGTGTTCGTTCCCAACGAGCGCATCTTCATGCTCGGCCATCCCGAACTGTGCAATGCCTTCTACTCTGAGACGGGCGCAGGGGCCCTCATGACCCACCAAGTGGTCACACGGACCATCGCCAAGAGCGAGTTCTTCCTGGGCCTTGCCTCGGAAATTGCGGCGTCGATCGGGATTGACGGTTTCCAGCACATCCAGGAAGACCTTGCGGAGCTGATCGAAACCGTTGAAATCGGCAAGGCCCTCATGGTGGCGGCGGAAGCCCAGGCGGCACCAAGCCCGGACGGCGTGTTCCTGCCGCATTGGCCCACCCTGAATGCGGCACGCAACTGGTACCCCAAAGTTGCCCAGCGATTCCCCGCAATCATCAGGAAGTTTTCGGCATCCGGTCTCATGGCCCTGCCGGGCGAAGCGGACGTGGCCAGTGAGGCATTGCCGGATATCGAGCTGTACCTGCAGGCGAAGACGCTGACCGGGCCGGAACGCGTGCGCCTCTTCAAGCTTGCTTTCGATGCCAGCATTTCCGCGTTCGCCGGGCGCCAGGCGCTGTATGAGTACTTCTTCTTCGGTGACCCTGTCCGCATGGCGGCCGCCCTCGTTAACAGTTACGACCGCGAGCCGGCCCGCGCCCGCGTGCGGGAGTTCCTTGAGCGGAAGGACTGACCAGACGCTAGCTCACATATGACGCGAAATTCTTCGACGCCCGCTCACCTATGACCGGAAAACCCGCAACGCTCTTGCAAATTGGATCTACCCCGCCTGCTCCAAAAGCCGCATGGCGTCCTCGTCGGTCAATTGTTCGAAGTGCTCGTAGAACGCGCCCACGGCGTGGAACTTGCCCGGCGTGTGCAGGCACATCATGAAATCGCACACCCGGCTGATCGATGCTTGGGCTTCGAGGGAGGACACGGGAACGGCGGCCACGACAGTCGCCGCCCCGCCAGCGCGGACGGCCTCGACGGCGGCGCGCATCGTTGCGCCCGTGGCGAGTCCGTCGTCGACAACAACCACGGTCTTGCCCGTGAGGTCGAAGCTGATGCCAGGGTAGGTCTTCACGCGCCGCAGGAGTTCTCCCCGTTCGCGTACCTCTACCGCATCAAGGGAAGCCTGGGTGATTCCGTGCCGCAGCATGCGTTCGCCGAGGGGCCGGTTGAGTATGCGGACGATCCTGCCGTTGGACCAGGCCAGGGCGCCGAACGCAGTTTCTTCACGCCCCGGAATGCCGAGTTTACGTACCAGAATGGCGCCGTACGGCTGGTGGAGCTCGACGGCGGCAGCGGCCGCCACGGGGACCCCACCGCGGGCGAGGCCCAGCAAGATCGTGTCCGGCCGTTGCCGGAGCTGCGGAAGCCCCGCTGCCACCCGGCGTCCTGCGTCCGCACGGTCCTTGAAGCGCATGCCCATTCGTCTCACTTCCACGTTATCCAGCGCTGAATCAAGCCTACCTTTGTTGCCGGGACCGCTCTGCGCTGCCACGATGGGCCATGTGAACAAGCCGATCGGTTACTGGACCAAACGCCTGGACGCCGCATTGGAGGCGCATCTGGACAGCACCTTGGCGAGGTTGAAACTCAGCCGGAGGCAGTGGCAGACCCTCAATGTCCTCGCCGAGACACCCCTTAGCCCCGAGGATCTTGACGGAATCCTCGGCCCGTTTTGGGGCGGTGACACGCGGCGTCGCGAAAGCGAACTCGCCGCGCTCGTAGGCCGCGGCATGATCATCATGGTGGACGATCGCATCAGCCTCAGCGAACTGGGCCACGCAAAACACACGGAAGCCCAACGGCTCGTTGAAGAATCCCGGCGAGACCTCTCGATGGGGATCGGTATCGACGAATACGCCATGGCCGTCAGCGTGCTTGAGCGCATGACGCTCAATGCGGAGCGGCTGGTCGGCTAACGCCGCCGCTCCGCCAGCCGCCGCTCCGCCACAACCTAGACGCCGAGGAACGCCAGCGCAGCGTCCTTGAAAACCCGGCTGGTCACCGCGTTGCTGTGGTTCCGCCCCGGGACGAGCAGCTGTTCAACCATGCCGCCGGCGTGGGCCGCGATGGAAGCGAGTTCCGGCATCGTGACGGCGCGCTCGTCCTTTTCGCCGGCCACCAGGAGCATCGGCATATGGGGCACGGCTTCGGCAGGATCGAAGGGTTCCCCCTTGATGGCCTCGATGAGGGACAAGAGCGCAAAGAGATCGTTGCTCGGCAAAAGTTGTGCCATTTTGAGCAGCCCTGCGGTGGACTCGTCTTCAATGGGTGTGCCGTCCGCGAGGTAGCGCTGGGCTGCCGCGAGGTCGAAGGACGCCAGGGGGTCTTCCTTGTTCGGGCCGCCCAACACCAGCCGGTGCACCAGTTCGGGCTGGGTTGCCCCGAATTCCCAGGCGAGCCGGGAGCCCAAAGAATAGCCGATGACGTCGAGCCCGCTGGTAGGGTCACCCACACGCAAAGGGCGCGCACCGGCGTCGGCGACTATCTGGAGCAGGTCCGCGCGGATCCGGCTCGGGGAGTAGGAGTCCAGGTCCTCGGGCGAACTGCTCCGGCCGTGCCCTGGAAGGTCCACCGTGATGACACGCCGGCCGGCGGACTTGAGCGTGGAAATCCAGCCGGTGTCGCCCCAATTGAGTTTGGTGGACGAGGAGAAACCGTGCAGCAGCAGGACAGGGCGCAACCCGGCATCGGTGCCTTCGGCGGGCTCATGGACTTCCACGAACAGATGCGGGTCTGTGCCCTCCACCGTGTGGATGTGCTCTTCCGTGTGCCTGCCGGTCATGGTGTTAGTCCTCATCAAGTACAGCGCTCAGGCGGACCCTGCGCTTCGGTGCGTCATCCTGGGGAACGGTGCCCACGATGCCGGCAGTATTGTCCGGCACCTCGAACACCACCAGCGGCTCGCCGACGTTGATGGTCTCGCCCGGCGCGCCGTGGATACGGATCACTTTACCCGCCTGCGGGCTCGGCAACTCGAGGGCGGATTTAGTGGTTTCCAGCTCCACGAGCGGCTGGTTCCGTTCCACCTGGTCGCCGGGGGAGACGAGCCAGTCCAGCACGGTCGCTTCGATAAGGCCTTCGCCAAGATCGGGCAGGGGGAAGCTGATTTCAGCCACGGCGATACTCCAGTACTCGTTGGATCCCCAGGAGGATGCGGTCAATGTTGGGAATGTATTCGTCCTCCAGGTCGCCGGAGGGATACGGTACGTCGAAGCCGGTGACCCGTTCGACGGGCGCCTTGAGCGTGTCGAAGCAGCTTTGCGTGATGAGTTGGGCCACTTCGGCCCCCAGCCCCGAGGTCAGGGGAGCTTCATGCACGACGACGGCGCGCCGCGTCTTTCCGACGGAAGCCGCCAGTGCTTCGGCGTCGATCGGCTTGAGCCAGCGCAGATCGAGGACCTCGACGTCGATTCCGTCCTCCGCCGCGAGTTCGGCAACCTGAAGGCAACGCGCCACCATGGCACCCCAGGCCACGAGGGTCAGGTGGCGACCAGGCCGGACAATGCGGGCGCCGGTGAGGGTACCGCCGTCGGCTGTGTCGACGTCGCCCTTTTGCCAGTACCGGGACTTCGGTTCCATGAAGATCACCGGGTCAGGCCGCGAAGCCGCATATTTGAGCAAGTGGTAGGCATCGTGTGGGTCCGACGGCGAGACAACCTTGAGCCCGGGAACGTGCGCGAAGAGTGCCTCAAGGCTTTCGCCATGGTGTTCGGGGGCGCGGATGCCGCCGAAACTGGGGACCCGGAGCGTGATCGGCATCGGCAAAGTGCCGCGGCTGCGGTAGTTCATCCGGGCGATCTGGCACACGATCTGGTTGATGGCGGGATA
The DNA here is from genome assembly GCF_021789175.1 of Arthrobacter sp. FW306-2-2C-D06B. Taxonomy (NCBI): domain Bacteria; kingdom Bacillati; phylum Actinomycetota; class Actinomycetes; order Micrococcales; family Micrococcaceae; genus Arthrobacter; species Arthrobacter sp. FW306-2-2C-D06B. The sequence goes on along the minus strand of NZ_CP084560.1, from coordinate 2,974,566 downwards.
CGCGAAGCCATCGAACTGTACTTCCGGAATCGGGTGGAAGCCGGCCATGGCCAGCCCCACGGACATGCCCAGGATGCCCGATTCCGCGAGCGGCGTGTCAAAGACCCGGGACTCTCCGTGCTTGGCCTGCAGTCCGTCGGTGATACGGAAGACTCCGCCCAATTGGCCGCAGTCCTCGCCGAAGACCACCGTTTTTGGATCGGTGGAGAGGGTCTCGTCCAACGCGCGGTTGAGGGCCTGCTGCATGGAAAGCTTTACGGACCGGGTCTCGGCCGCTGCCTCGGTTTCAAGGACGGCGGTGGTGCTCTCAGACATGTTCGGACTCCTCGCGCCAACGGGCGGCCTGGTTTTCAAGGGCGGGGGTGGTTTCCTGGAAGACGAAATCGAACATTTCGTTGCCGGGCCGGGGATCGAGGGCTTCGATTCCGGTGCGGATGGCTTCTTCCTCTGCCCGGGCCGCCTGGTTGGCGGCGGTGAAGAATGCCTCGTCGGCTACGCCTTCGGCCAGCAAACGCTTGCGGAGGCGTTCCAGCGGGTCCTCGCCGGCGTCGATGCGCTCGTCGTCGAGGCTCCTGTAGCGGCCGGGATCGTCGGCGGTGGAATGCGGCCCGCGGCGGTAGGTCATGGCCTCGACCACAACCGGACCGTTCCCTGCGCGGCAGTGGGCGAAGGCGTTGCGGGTGGCCTCGTAGACGGCGACCACATCGTTGCCGTCCACTTGGATACCCGGGATTCCGTAGCCGGCGGCGCGTGCAGCTACCGAGCCGCCGGCCACCTGCCGTTCTGTGGGCACTGAAATCGCCCAGCCGTTGTTCTGGATGAAGAAGACAACAGGTGCTTTCATCACGGCGGCGAAGTTCATGGCTTCGTGGACGTCGCCTTGGGAGGATGCGCCGTCACCGAAGTAGCTCAGGGCCACTCCGTGTTCGCCGCTGAGGGTCTGGCCGTGTGCCCAGCCGACGGCATGAAGCACAGAGCCTGCCACCACGGCCTGGATGGGCGCGAGGCGGCTTGCCAGTGGATCGTACATTCCGCCGTGCCACGTTGCTTTGTGGGTGGACATGTACGCCACCATGTCCACGCCCATGGTCCTTGCGACGCCCATTTCGCGGTACGTCGGGAAAGCGAAGTCGCGTGCAGTGTCGAGGGCGTAGGCGCTGCCGACCTGGGCGGCTTCCTGGCCGAGTTCCGGAGCGTAGCCGGGGATGATTCCCTGGCGCTGCCAGGCGACGGCCGAGGTATCGAGGTACCGAACGGCAGCCATCAGGGAATAAAGCTCCCTGAGCTGTTCGGGGGACAGGGGCGCGGCGTCGGCTGCGGCCACGACGGGAAGAAGTGAGTCCATGGACGTGACCGTAGTCACTGTTTGGATCCTAGGCAATCCGCCTATTTCGGCCTAGTCAAACTGCCATGGACTGCCAGCTTGGCCGTGGGAACACATAGCAATTTGTGCACCTCCCAAGTAACTAGCAGTTGTTGTCGTTATGAGGGCTCAAAACGACAACAACTGCGAGCTAGTTGGGTTCCCTACGCGCTTCGTGCCGATTTGACCTTGGCGCCGATCCTGCATGCCACGGCGATGCAGGCGATCAACAGGAACGTGCCGATCAGCTGGCCCGCGCTCTCGGCATTCGAGAAGCCAACCACGAAGATCAAGGCAAGCAGCGCCAGCCCGAATACGGTGAGGAAAGGGAAACCCTTCATGCGAAGCGGCAGCTCCGTTCCTTCGCGGTCGGCGCGGCGGCGCAGGATGAACTGGGACACGAGTGCCGTTCCCCAGACCAGGAGGCAAGTGGAGCCTACGAGGTTGAGCAAGGCCGGAAGCACATGGTCGGGAAAGAGCAGTTCCAGGATGGTGGCGATGAAGCCGAAAGCAACGGAAACCCCGACGGCGGCCATGGGCACCTGGGCGCCGCGCAGCCGCGACAGGAAAGCAGGCGCTTCGCCGCGCTCGGACAGGGAAAAGACCATGCGGGATGCGCCATAGAGGTTGGCGTTGAGCGCTGAGAGCAGGGCTACGACGGCAACGAGGGTGATGGCCGTGCCGGCTCCCGGGATGCCGGCAAGGTTCAGGACACCGGCGAACGGTGATTTCAATCCTTCGGAGTCGGAGGGCAGCACTGCTGCAATGACGAAGACCGAACCGATGTAGAAAACCAGGATGCGCCACACGACGGTGCGGATGGCTTTGCCGACGCTGTGTGCGGGGTCCTGCGTCTCCGCGGCAGCCACGCTAACGATTTCGGTGCCGCCGAAGGCGAAAATCACCACGAAGAGCGCCGCGGCAATCCCAGACCAGCCAAAGGGCGCGAAGTTGCCGCTCAGGTTTCCGAGGCCGGGGGAAGGTACGCCCGGCAGCCAGCCGAACAGCAAGGCGGCTCCGATGATGAGGAAGGCGACAATGGCTGCAACCTTCAGGATGGCGAACCAGAATTCGAACTCGCCGAAGTTCCGGACCCCGGCGAGGTTGATCGCCGTAAAGGCCACCATGAACACCAAGGCCAACGCCCACACGGGAATGACCGGCCAGACGGAAAACAGCAGCCCTGCTGCGCCGAGGGCCTCCGCAGCGATGACAACTACGAGCTGCAGCCACCACAGCCAGCCGACCGTGGATCCGGCCGTCTTGCCCATGGCCTTTTCCGCGTAGACCGAGAAGGCGCCGCTGTTGGGGTTGGCGGCTGCCATCTCGCCGAGCGCCCACATCACCACGATGATCAGGGTGCCTGCCACCAGGTAGGAGATGAGAACCGCCGGGCCGGCTGCGTGGATTCCGGCACCCGATCCGAGGAAGAGTCCCGCTCCGATCGCGCTGCCCAGGCCCATCATGGTGAGCTGGCGCGGCTTCATCGAATGGCCGAGGCCTTGCGAAGGAATGGCGGGTCGAACAGCGGTGGACTTCGTTGTCATTCGTGTTTGCCTTCTTGTGGATGGTTTGTCAGCTGGTCCTCGTAGGACTTATCGAATTTACCGCTTCCGAGGGAAAGTGGCGAAAAACACTCGTGAGACGATGGTTACAAGCTGGTGTGACATCTCGGCATCGAGTGCCGATTTGTACAGCCCATGGGCGGAAGTAGGAAAAACTGATGGTTGTCGACGAGTTGGATGCCAAGATTGTGCGATTTTTCACCGACTCCCCGCGGGCGTCTGTTCTCGAGGCATCCAGGGTCTTGAAGGTCGCCCGCGCCACGGTTCAGTCGCGGCTGGACCGGATGGCCGAGCGCGGGGTGGTGGCTCCCTGGGTTCCGCAGCCCGATCCTGCCGGCTTCGGCTATCCTGTGGTCGCCTTCTGCTCCCTGACCATCAACCAGGACCTGGGTCACGACGCCGTCGTCGAAGCCCTGGCCGCCATTCCCGAGCTCATTGAGGTCCACACCGTTTCCGGCAGTTCGGATCTCATGGTGCGGGTGGTGGGCAAATCGAACTCTGACCTGCAGCGCGTGCTGGATAAGCTCATCGGCACCAAGACCGTGCTTCGTTCATCCTCGGTGATCGTGCTGAATACGCATTTCCAGGGCCGCACTTTGCCCCTCCTGGAAGCTGCGGCCAAGGAGCATGCGGGCTGAAACATTTGGACACTGCGCGCCGGCAGTCGTACCATTAGTTCTAGTCATTTTGACTATAACTAGTTTCTCGTCCCTACAGCAAAGAAGCGGGGTGAATACCGTGTACGCCACCTCCGCCAATGTCGCAGAGCGCAGGCTCGCGCCGCCGTCGTTGGCCATATCGACGGTGATCTTCGCCCTCCGGCCGAGTGAAAGCTCCGGCCGACCAACGCTGTGGCTACCGCTGGTGCGCCGCATCCGCGAACCGTTCAAAGACATGTGGGCGCTGCCCGGCGGCCCGCTGCAGCACGACGAATCCCTCCAGGATGCCGCGTCCCGGAACCTGCGCGAGACCACCGGGCTGGCTCCCCAATACCTCGAACAGCTCTACGCGTTCGGCGGCCTGCACCGATCGCCCGCGCAAAGGGTCGTCTCCATCGTCTACTGGGCCCTGGTGCAGCCCACGGAAGCCGCCCTGGCCGACGAATCCGAGAACGTCCGTTGGTTCCGGGCAGACCGGCTCGCGGAATTGGCCTTCGACCACAACGCGATTGTGGACTACGCCTTGTGGCGGCTGCGCAACAAGATGGCCTACGGCTCCATCGCTTATCACTTGCTGGGAGAATTCTTCACCCTGGCGCAGGTCCGGGAAGTCTACGAGGCTGTCCTGGACCGTCAGCTGGATCCGGCGAACTTCCGCCGGCAAATCAAGGGAACGCCGGAAATCGAGGAAACCGGTGACTACCTCCAGGGCGGAAAACACCGCCCGCCCCGCCTCTACCGCTTCACCGGCACGCCCGGACTAGGGCCAGACAACAGGAGTACACCATGAGCAGCGTCAACACAGCTATCCAGCTGATCACGCGGGAAGAAGCCGAAAGCGGTCGTTCCGCGGCCGGCTCGACCTGCAGTCCCGCTCTGGCCAAGGGCCCGTGGGAGTACGACCTCGCTGAAGCCCTCGCCGGCATCCCGGCTTACGGTCCCGGCGCGTCCAGCTCCGACGACGCTCCTGAGGCGACGCCCCGCCAAGGCCAGTTGCCTGAGGAGTACAAGGTGGCCAGCGACGCCGAGCTCGACGCCCGGATCCGCGCCGCCAAGGAGACGCTGGGGGACCGGGCCGTCATCCTGGGCCACTTCTACCAGCGCGACGAAGTTGTGCAGTACGCGGATTTCGTGGGCGACTCCTTCCAGCTCGCCAACGCTGCCCTGACCAAGCCCGACGCCGAGGCCATCGTCTTCTGCGGCGTGCACTTCATGGCAGAGACTGCCGACATCCTGTCCAGCGAGGACCAGGCCGTGATCCTGCCGAACCTCGCCGCTGGCTGCTCCATGGCGGACATGGCGGACGAGGACTCGGTGGAGGAGTGCTGGGAGCAACTCGAAGAGCTCTTCGGGACCGCCCCCGATTCCGAAGGCCGTGCCCCGGTCATCCCGGTGACCTACATGAATTCCTCGGCGGCACTGAAGGCCTTCTGCGGCCGCAACGGCGGCATCGTCTGCACGTCCTCCAATGCCAAGACAGTCCTCGAATGGGCATTCGACCGTGGCCAGCGGGTCCTCTTCTTCCCTGACCAGCACCTGGGCCGCAACACCGCCAAGGCCCTCGGTGTGCCGCTGGAGCAGATGCCCATGTGGAACCCGCGCAAGGAACTCGGCGGAAACGACGAACAGACTCTGCTGGATTCCCGCGTCATCCTCTGGCACGGCTTCTGCTCCGTCCACAAACGCTTCAACGTGGGCCAGATCGAGAAGGCGCGCGCCGAATTCCCTGGCGTGAACGTCATCGTGCACCCTGAGTGCCCCATGGAAGTTGTTGACGCGGCGGACGGCGCGGGTTCCACCGACTTCATCAAGAAGGCCATCGCCGCCGCCACCGAGCCCACCACCTTCGCGATCGGCACCGAGATCAACATGGTCAACCGCCTGGCCGCCGAGAACCCGCAGCACACCATCTTCTGCCTCGACCCGGTGATCTGCCCGTGCTCCACGATGTACCGCATCCACCCCGGCTACCTCGCCTGGGTACTCGAGGAACTGGTGGAAGGCCGCGTGGTCAACCGCATCACGGTAGACGACTCCGTCAAGGACAACGCCAAGATCGCTCTCGAACGCATGCTCGCAGCACGGCCGCTCTAGGCCACACCCCGTACCAACCAGTCGAATCGAGCCTCACATGACTGCAGAACGCATTCCCGGCGCTCCGGCGCGGCGGCGGCTCGCCGTCGTCGGAAGCGGCATCGCCGGCCTCTACTCCGCGTTGCTGGCCGCCGAGGCCGGTGCGGACGTCGTCCTGCTCAGCAAGGGGGCGCTCGCGGACAGCAACACCTTCTTTGCCCAGGGCGGGATTTCGGCCGTGCTGGACGAGCCCGCCCCCGGTGATACAGTCGCCGCGCACATCACGGACACCCTCAAGGCCGGCGCGGGCCACTGCAACGAGGAAGCCGTGCGGGTGCTGTGCACCGAAGCGCGCCTCGACATCAAGGGGCTGGAGCGTTTCGGTGTCCGATTCGACGCGGACGACGACGGCGATCCCGCCTTGGGGCTCGAAGCCGCCCACTCCGCGCCGAGGATCCTGCACACCGGCGGAGACGCCACCGGTGCCGGGGTCGCGAACGCACTCATCCTTTCGGTCCTTGACGCGCAGGAGGCCGGGAAGATCCAGGTGCTGGGGCATGCCCAGGCGACGTCCCTGATCCAGTCCGAGGGGCGTGTGACAGGCGTTGAATTCCTGCGCAACGGCCGCCTTGCGAGTGTGTTCGGCGATGCGGTGCTGCTGGCCACCGGTGGGGCGGGGCAGTTGTTTGCCCAGACCACCAATCCCTCGGTGGCAACTGCTGACGGACTCGCGCTCGCGTGGCGGGCGGGTGCCGAGCTCGCAGACCTGGAGTTCTTCCAGTTCCACCCCACGAGCATGGTCCTCTCCGCTACCGGAAAACCAGCTCCCTTCGGCGCCGATCCGCTCCTCATTTCCGAGGCCGTCCGTGGCGAGGGCGCCATCCTGGTGGATGCCAACGGCGAGCGATTCATGCCTGGATACCACCCGGACGCCGAACTGGCGCCGCGCGACGTCGTCTCCCGCAGCATCGCCCTCCACCTTGCTTCACTTGGTGATCCCAACGGTCACGTCTTCCTTGACGCGCGGGTCGTGGAAGCGAACAAGGGGGACGGCTTCCTTGAGAAGCGCTTCCCCACGCTCAGCGCACGGACCCGCGAGGCCGGCCTCGACTGGACCCTCGAGCCCGTTCCGGTTGCCCCTGCCGCCCACTACTGGATGGGAGGCGTCGTCACCGATCTGTTCGGCCGAACTTCCGTTCCCGGGTTGCTCGCGGCCGGTGAAGTAGCGTGTACCGGGGTGCAGGGCGCGAACCGCTTGGCTAGCAACTCCTTGCTCGAAGGGCTGGTGTTCGGGCGGCGGGCTGTTCAGGGGTTCCTTCGCGAGGAGTCGCCCAACGGTGGGGTGACCGACTCGCTAGTTCCCTCGGCGCCTGCGCTCCGGTCTCTCGCCGGCGAACGCCTCGCAAGCTCGGCGGCCGGCGTGGACCTCCACGCAACAACGGCGCTTTCGGGAACCACCGAGCCGGCCGGGGCGCTCGCTTGGCAGCCTGAGCTGGTTCCCGAGCCCTTCTCGCGCACCGCCCTTAGGCGGCTTATGACTGCCAAGGCGGGGGTTCTGCGGACTGGTGGGTTGCTCCGGGAGGCTGCCGAGGCACTCGACGCTTGGGCCGACGTCGTACGCCCTGAAGCGATTCCTGATTCTGCGGATCCGCGCGTGCACGAGGATGCCAATTTGCTCCTCGCTGCGCAGTTGTTGGTGCGGGCTGCGGGGGCGCGGCAGGGGTCGCTCGGGGCGCATTATCGGAGTGACGCCGTCGAAACCCAGCGCGAAGAAATTGTTCAGCGATACACGATCCGCCGGAAAGCGAGCCTCGTCCATGACTAGCCTGACCCTCCCTGCTGCACCCGTCCGGGACATTCTGGAGCGGGCTTTCGCGGAGGACGCGCCAAGTGGCGATATCACCTCGCAGTTGCTCATTCCCGCCGAGGCCCGCGCCACCGCCGTGCTCAATGCCCGGGTTGCGGGGGTCTTCAGCGGCGGTACGGTGTTCCGTGACGCCATGCTGCTCGTCGACCCGGACACCGAAGTGGAGCTGCTGCTCGCGGACGGTGAAGCGTTCGACGCCGGAACCCACCTCGCGCGGGTCAGCGGCCGCGCCCGCTCGGTACTGCTCGCCGAACGCGTCGGGCTCAACCTCGCCCAGCGCATGAGCGCCATTGCCACGAAGACCGCCGAGTTCGTGAAGCTGGTCGACGGCACCAAAGCCCGTATTACAGACACGAGGAAGACAACCCCCGGGCTGCGGGTGCTCGAACGCTACGCCGTGCGTTGCGGCGGAGGAGCCAACCACCGTTACAGCCTGTCCGATGCCGTTCTGGCCAAGGACAACCACTTGGCCGTCATGACCGGTGGTGACTCCGCCAAGCTCACCGCATTGCTCAAGGCCGCCAAAGCCCAGCTGGGCCACACCACTCATTTCGAAGTGGAAGTGGACCGTGCCGAGCAGATCGAACCCGTGCTGGCGGCCGGGGTGGACACGATCATGCTGGACAACTTTTCCCTTGAGGAGCTCCGTGCCGGCGTGAAGCAGGTGGCTGGACGCGCCGTCGTCGAGGCGAGCGGCAACGTCAATGTCAACACTGTGGCGGACATCGCCGCCGCGGGAGTCGATGTCATTTCCATCGGCGGACTCACGCACAGCGTCAACGCGCTGGACCTGGGCCTGGACGTGACGCTCGACGTGACGCCGGACCGATCCCTGGCTCTCGGCTGACGCCATGATCTTCCTCGACGCCGCGGCGACCACACCCGTCCGCAGGGAAGTCCTCGAAGCGATGTGGCCGTATCTGACGGGGGAGTTCGGCAATCCCTCAAGCCATCACAGCCTCGGTGAAGCTGCTGCGAACGCGTTGTCGGGTGCCCGGGCAGCGGTGGCGAAAGCCTTGGGTTGCCGGCCCGGCGAGATCACCTTCACTTCCGGCGGCACCGAGGCGGACAACCTGGCAGTGAAAGGAATCGCCCTCGCGAGGCGTGCGGCGGACCCCGCCCTGAACCGCGTTGTCATCAGCGCCATCGAGCACCCCGCCGTCGAAGAATCCGCGCTCTACCTGCAACGCGTCCATGGGTTCGAGGTGGACGTGGTCCCCGTGGACCGGCACGGCGTGGTGACGGCCGAGGCGCTCCGGGCTGTGCTGGGTCCGGGGACAGCCCTCGTCAGCATCATGTATGCGAATAACGAGATCGGGACCGTGCAGCCCGTGCGGCAACTCGCGGAGGTGGCTGCGGAAAAGGGCGTGCCGTTTCACACGGACGCCGTCCAGGCCGCGGGCTGGATGCCCCTTGCCGTCAGGGAACTCGGAGTGGACGCCCTGAGCATCTCGGGCCACAAGCTTGGCGCGCCGAAGGGCAGCGGGGTGCTCTATGCCAAGGGCAGGCTGCGCCTCGAACCGCTCGTCCATGGCGGCGGCCAGGAGCGGGGCAGGCGCTCCGGGACTGAAAACGTGGCGGGTGCCGTTGCGCTGGCCACGGCACTGACTCTTGCCCATGCAGGGCAGTCGGAATTGGCCGGGCGTGTCTCGGAATTGAGGGATGCCTTCATCCGCGCTGTCCTTGAGGCCGTGCCCGGTGCTGTGCTGACCGGCCACCCCTCGCAGCGCTTGCCTTCGGTCGCGTCCTTCTGCTTCCCCGGCACGAGCGGCGAGTCGGTCTTGCTTGAGCTTGAGCGGCTTGGCGTGGTGTGCTCGAGTGGATCGGCCTGCGCTGCTGGATCCGACGCTCCCTCGCCGGTCCTGCTGGCCTTGGGAATCGAGCCCGAGGTGGCCCACACTGCTGTCCGTTTCAGCTTCGACTCCACGGTGACGTCAGCGGAACTGGAGCAAGCCGCGGAAGCCGTGGCTGCCGCCGTCGGGGGCGTGCAGGGGCTCGGTCGCCGCTGACCGTCCCCACCCCAACTAGCTCGCATTTGTTGTCGTTTAGACGGCTCTAAACGACAACAAATGCGAGCTAGTTGGGAATCAAACGTGGCGGGCCCGGCGGAAAATCCAGTGCCGCAGCATCGTGAACCGCACGGCCGTCGCGACGAATCCGGACAGCGTGGTGGTCCAGAGATCCTCTTCGAGGGTGGCTTCGGGCCGGAACGCATGCAGCACGCCCAGGCTCCCGCCCGTGATGACCAGCGCCACGGCGATCACGATCAGCCCGTTCAGGTGGTCCCGGGCTCTCTTCCGGTTGCCGCTGATCTTGAAGGTCAGCCGCCGGTTCAGGGCCGTGTTCATGAGCGAGGTGATGATCAGCGCTGCGGCGTTGGCAGGCTGGGGTCCCATCCACGGCCGGAACAGAGCGTACAGCGCCAGCGAGGTGACGGTACAGATGATCCCGACGCCGGTGAAACGGATGAGCTGCCTGACCACCGGATAGCGCAGCACGCCTTTGCGGCGCTTGCGTGTATTTGGCCTGGAAAGGGACGTCTGCCGCGTCTCAAGTGCCGGCACGGCAGGAGGCTCCATGGCTCAAGCCTTTCATATCTAGCTGGGAAATTTCTCCCAAGATGCTGCGATGACGGGGTTGCTGAGCTCTCCAATGCCCTCAACCCGGCAGGTCACAAGGTCTCCGGGCTCGATCCTGGCGCACTCGGCCGGGAAGCCTGTGAGGACCAGGTCTCCAGGGTGCAAGGTCATGAACGACGTGAGGTAGACAAGGATCTCGTCCACTTTCCATCCGAGGTCGGCGGTGCTGGCCGTCCGCAATTCCTTGCCGTTGTGCACGATACCGATCGAAAGGTCGCCCTCAGTGAGGTCGGTGACGATCCATGGTCCCGCAGGGGTGAACGTGTCCTGGCTTTTCGCGCTGAGCCACAGTTCGTCGGTTTTTTGCAGGTCCCGGGCCGAGACGTCGTTGCCGATCGTGAAACCGAGGATGGCGGCGCGCGCGTTGTCGAGTGTGAGCCCGCGGACTTTGTGTCCGACGACGACGGTCAGTTCCGCTTCGGGGTCTACGTGGCCGACATCGGAGGCGAGTTCGATGGCGTCGCCCGGTCCGATGACACTTGTGGCGGCTTTGTGGAACGCCTGCGCGGGCAGGTCGCGGCCCGGCTGGCCCGTGTTGTGCGCCATGCCGAGAACGTTGGCTGGAACGGACGGTGCCAGGAACGTGAACGCGTTCTCGGAAACCTCAGAGCCTCTCGCCCAACCCGGACGCCCGGCACTGCTGCTGTTTGCCGACGAGCCGGGGAACGGGCTGTCCACTACCGTCCAGCTCCGGCCTTCTGCGGAGGCGAAGTCGACGGCGTCGTTCGCGACGAAGAAGTGTTCGTCCGGTGAGGCGGGGGAGAGCGGGCGGACCCGGGCGATCCGGTGAGCACGTGTGGAAGTCATGAAGACATCCTATGTCCTTCGGCCTCATGAGACGGGCAGGATTAGACGGGCAGGTAGAGTTCCCCCACGGGGATGTCCGCGGCCAGGCGATTCGCCGGACCGGCCAAGGGGCAGGCCCAGGCCTCGTTGTATGCGCAGGACGGGTTGTAGGCGAAATTGAAGTCGAGCACGAACTCTTGTTGCCCGGATCCGCGAAGGCCGTGGAAGGCTCCCTTGATGGTGTCCAGCAAGTAGCGGCCGGCGCCGTAGCTTCCTCCGGGTTTGCCGGCCGTGGCGTCACGGAAGGGCACGAAGATGCCGCCGCCGTAGCTGCGCAGGCGCCACACGGCCAGCGAGCCAAGCTCGTCGAGGTCGAACGTGCCGAGGCGGACGAACGGCACCACGCCGTCGGTTCCGGTCTGGACGTTCATCTCCTGGCCAGCGCCTTCCGGCGAAAGGGCGGCATAGCGGCGGAACCGGGAATCGTAGTCCGCGGTGCGCAGGCCCGAGAAAGCCTGCTTGCTGGCGGGAGTCAGTGCCGAGGCCGGGTGGGTTCCGAACATGCGGTCCCGTTCCTGGCGCCAGTACACATGGGCCTGGAAAGGATCGTCCATCGCGATCTTGCGGACGTCGTCGTACAGGGCAAAGGTGCGCAAGCGCCAGTCCGCGATGTCCACGGCGGAGATGTCCGCCACATTGTTTTCGTCCTCATCAAGCTGATCGGGAGCCATGCGTCCAGCCTAGCCCTACGATGCAGGCCGAAGCGGCGCCGCAAGTGCATCGGCTGGGTTTGCACGTGCGAAACGCCGATCGAGACAGGCAGGCGGCGGCTCGGCGCCGCTAGGCTGTTGCGCATGAGAGCAAAGCGGATCCCGTTGAAGTTTTCAGTCGCCGCCCTCGGTGCCCTCATCGTGGTCGCCGCGGCAGGCTGTAGTTCCGAGGGGAAGGGCGGACCCGTATGGACGGCCGGGTCCAATAGTGCGGCACCAGGGAGTGCGACGCCGTCGGGCTCGGGTACGGCACCGCCGTCGGGCAGTTCCACGGGGAGCCCTTCTCCCGGAAGCACCGCGACGGCGGGGGCGACCGCCTCGGCGTGGAAGACATACTCGGATGCGGCGAAGAAGGTCAGCTTCGATCTTCCGAGTGACTGGATTGCGCAATCGGTCACGCCCGACGCCGGTTCCATGCCGGGCGCCCTGAAGATCGAGGTCAAAGACGCCAAGGGCGGGTATCTTGCGACCCTGCACACGGGACTGCCCTCGGCGAGTCCGGCAGACTGCAATCCGGCCGCCAAACGCCCCTACACGGTCGTCAGCAGCGTGCCCATAGACCTGCCCCATGCGGACGGCGATTCCATGATTCCCCCGCACGTGGTGTTCCGGGTCATCCAAGGCTACAAATTCTTCGGTTCATACGGAATCACCAACTTGGTGGCCGGATCCGATGGCCAGGCCTGCCAGCTGCGGAACCTTGTGGTGGGACCCACGGGAAAGGGCAACTACTATTTCGGCGACATGCAAGCCGTGCATGCCTTCGCCACGGACGAAGTGGTTGCTCCCGCGAAGTCCTTTGACACCTTGGACCAGGCCGCGAAGTACGTTGACCAGAGTTCGGAATTCGCCAACGTCCAGCGGATGCTATTGTCTCTGAAGGTCAATCTGTAGAACCAAGGTTGACGCACACGCTCGTCGGCGCCAACCCCGCATATTCATTGGGTTGTCCAGCCGCAACACTCCGGAGATCCATGGAACGCAACGTTGCTGCCCAGCTCGTTTTCAAGACCGTCGCCAACACCAAAGTGGCCATGGCAATAGCCGTGGCCAGCAATCCCGGCTATGAGTCGTTGACCGAAGAGCTGTCAGTCACGGTGGAAGGCGAAGCTGTTCCGCTCACCGAGCTGACGGATCATCACGGCGGGCGTTTCCAGTACATGGAGTTCGCCGAACCCAGCGAGGTAACTGTTGATTACCGCGCCTCGGTGGAGGGCTTTGGTGTCCCCGATGAGTCCTCCCGGATGGAGCTCATCCGCTATGTGCGGCCCAGCCGCTACGCCGAGTCCGACCGTCTCCTTCCGACGTCGTACGCCGAGTTCGGCGGCCTGCACGGCGAGGAGCTGTTGCACGCAGTCCGGAACTGGGTCCACAACGAGCTCCGGTACGTCAGTGGCTCCTCGCGGGGCACGGACGGCGCAGTGGAAACGCTCCTGCACCGCAAGGGTGTTTGCCGGGACTTCGCCCACCTCGCCATTGCCCTCCTGCGCTCCAAGGACATCCCCGCCCGTCTCGCCGCGGTGTATGCGCCCGGGTTGAGCCCTATGGACTTCCATGCCGTGGCCGAGGCCCACATCGACGGAACCTGGTACGTGATCGACCCCACCGGGCTGGCTCCGCGCGAATCCATGCTGCGCATCACGGCCGGACGCGATTCCTCCGACACCGCGTTCCTGTCCACGGTGGGCGGCAGCCTGTCGTTGAAGAGCTTGAAGGTCACCGCGGTGGTGGCCGACGAGCTGCCGGATGAGGATCCGGCGAAGCTCGTCGTCCTCCGTTAGCTTTCGCGCGGCTGCTTGTGTGCGACGAACGCTTGCAGTTTCTCCGTCAGGCGCAGAAGCTCACGCTGCTCCTCGGCCGTCAGGGCAGGAGCCACAAGTTCGGCGATGTCGCGGATGTGCTCGCGCCCGATCTCTTTCTGTAGTTCCTGCCCTGCCGCGGTAAGCCCCAGCAGGATCCCGCGGCCGTCGTCGGGGGCGATGCTGCGCTCGACGAGCCCGCGCTTCTCCAGCCTGTCAACCAGCCGGCTCAGGCTGGATTGGCTGAGCAGGACGTGATCATTGATCTCGTTCAGCCTCAGCTTGCCCGTGGGGCAGCGGGAAAGAGTGAACAGGACGTCGTACTCCTTGATGGGCAGCTTCTTGAACGCCTGCCCGGACTGGAGGCGGCGCATCACCGCCACCTGGGAGCGGAACAAGGACTCCCAGGTTTCGGCGGCGAGGCGCACGGCGGACGAGGTGGGTGCCGCGGTGGTCACGGGGTCCGCCCGGCACCGTCACTGACGGAATTTGCAACCGCATCGCTGGCCGAGGCGATCACGGACGCCGCCACCCGGGATGCATGGGTGGGTGCGTCAGGTACATGGGCCGGCTTGCGGTCCTCGAATTCCTTGCGCAGGACCGGCAAGACTTCTTCGCCGAAGAGGTCCAGTTGCTCCAGGACGGTCTTGAGGGGCAGGCCGGCATGGTCCACCAGGAACAGTTGACGCTGGTAGTCGCCGAAGTACTCGCGGAAAGTCAGGGTCTTTTCGATGACTTCCTGCGGACTGCCGACGGTCAGCGGCGTCTGGGACGTGAAGTCCTCGAGCGAGGGTCCGTGGCCGTACACCGGTGCGTTGTCGAAGTACGGGCGGAATTCCTTCACGGCGTCCTGGGAGTTCTTGCGCATGAAGAACTGCCCGCCGAGGCCCACGATGGCCTGGTCAGCGTTGCCGTGGCCGTAGTGCTCATAGCGCTCGCGGTACAGGCCGATCAGCTGCTGGTAGTGCTCCTTGGGCCAGAAGATGTTGTTGGCGAAGAAGCCGTCGCCGTAGTACGCGGCGAGTTCCGCGATCTGCGGGCTGCGGATGGAGCCGTGCCAGACGAAGGGCGCGACGCCGTCAAGCGGACGGGGCGTGGAGGTGAAGTTCTGCAGCGGCGTGCGGTACTTGCCGCTCCAATTGACGGTGTCCTCATCCCAGAGCCGGCGGAGCAGGGAATAGTTCTCCACCGCGAGTTCGATGCCGTCCTGGATGTTCTTGCCGAACCAAGGGTAGACGGGGGCGGTGTTGCCGCGGCCCATGATGAGGTCTACGCGGCCATCCGCCAGGTGCTGGAGCATCGCGAAGTCTTCGGCGATCTTGACGGGATCGTTCGTGGTGATCAGCGTGGTGGACGTTGACAGCGTGATGCGTTCGGTCTGCGCTGCGATGTACGCGAGTGTAGTGGTGGGTGACGATGAGAAGAAGGGGCGGTTGTGGTGCTCGCCGATCGCGTAGACGTCCATGCCGATCTCTTCGACCTTCTTGGCGATGGCCACGGCGGCCTTGATGCGTTCGTTCTCCGTGGGGGTCTGGCCCGTGGTGGGGTCAGTGGTGATGTCGCTGACGCTGAATACGCCGATCTCCATGATGTGCCTTTCTGCCTGCCCGATTGGTGTGCGGGCCCTGCCAATAGCTTATCCCAAAATAGATGCATTTGCATGTATCACTGGCTGCAACAGGGTACGGCATCATTTTGTTCCCGGTGGATCGCCCTACTCGGCGGGGCTGGAGGCAGACCGGCGGCCGGTGACTTTCGGAATCATTCCGGTGGTCCAGTCCGCGTAATCGCCTTCACCGTGCCCGGCGACACCGTCCTTCGCGACGTCGGGGCGTTGCGTGAGCGCCTTGAGCAGCGCCTTCTTCTCGCGCCGGCCTTCGACCAGTTTGTAGAGGACGGGCACAAGGACGAGCGTCAAAGCCGTGGACGAAACAAGGCCGCCGATGACCACAACCGCGAGCGGCCGGGAAATGAACCCGCCGCCTCCCGTGAGGCCCAAAGCCATGGGCGTCAGGGCGAATACAGTAGCAAGCGCCGTCATGAGGATCGGGCGCAGCCGCTGCCTGGCGCCATGGGTGATGGCGTCCGCCACGCTCATTCCGGGGCTGCCATCATGAGGTTTACGGTACTGGTTGATGAGGTCGATCAGGACGATCGCATTGGTCACGACGATTCCCACCAACATCAGCATCCCGATCAGGGAAGGCAGTCCGAGAGGAACACCCGTGACCAGGAGCAAGGCGATGGCGCCAGTCGCCGCGAAAGGCACGGAGACCAACAGGATGAGTGGCTGGATGAGGGACTTGAACGCGGCCACCATGATGACATAGACGATGGCGACGGCGGCCAGGAGCGCGAGGCCGAGCTGGCGGAAGGAGTCCGCCTGCTGAGTCGTGGCGCCGCCGATGGCGGCGGTAACGCCCGCCGGCAGGTGCACCGAGGCCAGCCGGTCGCTGACTGCCGTGCTGACGGCGCCAAGGTTGGAGCCCGACGGCGTCACGGTCACCTTCGCGCTCCGCTGGCCGTTGCTGCTGGTGATGGAGACCGGAGTGTCCACTTGGTCTACGGACGCGATACTCGACAGCGGAACCGGCCCTGCCGGCGTCGGGAGATTGATGGCCCTGACATCGGCGATGCTGCTGAAGTGCGTGCCTTCGCCGATCTGTACCGGGAAGTCCGTGGTGTCGATACGGACGGTGCCTGCAGGGACGGGGCTGACGGTGGACGCCAGGACGCCGGCAACTTGTTCTTCGTTCAGCCCGGCGGCGACGGCCTTGGCGCGATCAACCTTCACCTGCACCACCGACTGGCTGGCATCCAGGTTTGTGGCTACCTCGGCACTCCCGGGCACGCCGTCCATGGCCTTGGCCACCGCGTCGCTTGCCGTCTTGAGATCCGCCGAGTTGGCGGCGTTGATGGTGATGTCGACGCTGGAGGACGTGCCCAGGCCGCCTTGCTGCGCACCAACAGTGACCTTCCCGGGAGCCGAGGCGCTCGCGAGGCGGGACCGGACTGTGTCCTGCAGTTTCTGCTGGTCGGCCTTATCGTCCGTTACCACCGTGAACGTCGAGTTGGAAGCACCACTTGAGGTGAGGGCTGCGAATCCCGTTTGGGCGTTGCCCGAGGTGACCTGGACGTCCTTGATTCCGTCGATCCCGCGGAGGACCGATTCCACCTGCGCGGCGGCGGCCCCGGTCTGCTCCAGGCTGGTGCCGGCAGGAAGGACCTGGCGCACGGTCATGCTGTTCTGGCCGGAGTTGCCGAGCAGGTCCGTGGCGAGCAGAGGGGACATGGCAGCTGTTCCACCCAATACCAGGACCGCTGCGACGATCGTCATGACCGGGTGCTTCTGCGTCTTGGACAGGATGGGCAGATAGCCGCGCTGCAGCAGGCTCCGCTGCTCTGCCTCATGCGCCGCGGCAACGGCGCGCTCGGCGGCAAGGGCGTCCCCGGCCGCGGCCGGCGACTTGAGGAACCAGTACGCCAGCACCGGAACGATGGTGAGGGACACGAGCAACGAGGACAACAGGGCGATGGTCACCGTCAGGGCGAAGGGCCGGAACAATTCGCCCGCCAGGTTGCCCACAAAGGCGATCGGCAGGAAGACGGCAACCGTGGTGAGGGTCGACGCCGTGATGGCACCGGCGACTTCCCGGATCGAATTGAGGATGGCCCCGAGCTTGTACTCGCCGTAGCTGAGGTGCCGTTTGATGTTCTCGATCACCACGATCGAGTCGTCCACAACGCGGCCGATTGCGATGGTCAGTGCGCCAAGCGTGAGGATGTTGAGCGAGTAGTGGGTTGCCGATATGCCGATGAACGTGATCAGGAGCGACAGCGGAATGGATACCGCCGTCACGAGCGTGGAGCGTACGGACATCAGGAACACGAGGATGATTGCCACCGCGAAGCCAAGTCCAAGAAGGCCTTCCGTGGTGAGGTCCTTGATGGATTTTTCGATGTACGGGGCCTGGTCGAACACCGGCGTGAAGTGCGCATTCGAGCCGAGTTCGGCTTCCATCCGGGGAATGGAATCCTTGACGGCGTGCGAAATGGCGACTGTATCGCCGTCGGGCTTCTTCGTGATGGACAGGGCCAGCGTGGGTTTCCCGTTAGTCCGGGTAATCGAGGTTGCGGCGTCGTCCTTGATGCTCACGTCGGCAACCGAGCCGATCGTGGTTCCGGCCTTCGCTCCGGCGAGCGGCAAGCCCTTGATGACGTCGATGGAGTCCACCGGGCTGCCGATCTGCAAGGAAAGCGTCTTGCCTTGGTCCTCGATGGTTCCGGCCGGGACCAGCGTGCCGTTGTTCTTGAGGGCATTCGTCAGGGACTGAACCGTGGCGCCGCTGGCGGCCATGGCCTGGGCTTTGGGTTGGATCAGGATGTGCTGGGTGGCCCCGCCCGTCACGTCGGCGCTCCGGACCCCGTCCAGTTTCTGGAGCCGGGGGACGCTCAAGCGCTGCAGGTCCGTGTTCAGCTCGCTGAGGGACTTGTCCGAAGAGACCGCCAGGTACACGATCGGGAAGTCGCTGATGCTTCCGGCAAAAGACCGGGGCTCGACGTCGGCCGGCAGGACGCGCTTGGCGTTGGAGATGGCGCGATCGATCTGGTTGCGTGCGCGGTCCAGGTTCGAACCGTAGGTAAACACCATGGAGATCTGCGAAACACCGTTCCGCGACGTCGACGTGGTCGATTCCAGGCCCTCGACGCTGTTCAGTGCCGCTTCGAGCGGACGGCTCAGTTGCTTGTCGACTACTTCCGGCGACGCGCCCGGCATCGCCGTGATCACCGAGATCTGCGGGAACTCGATCGAGGGGATGAGCTCCTGCTTGAGGGAAGACATGGTGATCACGCCGAACACCGCCGCGAAGACGGTGATCAGCGCAATCAATGCCCTGTTCGCCAGTGAAAGCTTTGCCAGACGGAACATTGCACTGTCTCCTGGGATTTACGGTCTGTTTCTTGTCTCGAACCGGCCGCAGCCCGGACGGTTGCTAGTGCTGAACGGCGTCGGCGGGCTCAAGCTGGAGCGAACGGGCAGTGCTCGATTCCAGCTCGGCGGCAAGGTCCGGATTGTCGTTCAATTTGACGCCGTAGCCCGGCATCATTTCCTTGAGCTTGGACTGCCAGCCCTTGAAGTTCTTCGGGAAGGACCGCTGGAGCATCTCGATCATGATCGGGACTGCGGTGGAGGCTCCGGGTGAGGCGCCGAGCAGAGCCCCGATGGAGCCGTCGCGGGCCGTGATGACTTCGGTGCCGAACTGCAGCACGCCGCCCTTTTTGGAGTCCTTCTTGATAATCTGCACCCGCTGGCCCGCGGTGATGAGCTCCCAGTTGCTGCCGTCGGCCTGGGGGTAGTACTCGCGGAGAGACTCCACCTTGGCGTCGTGGCGCTTGGCGACTTCCTTGATGAGGTACGCAGTCAGGTCCATGTTGTCCTTGGCAACGGCCAGCATCGGGATGATGTTGCCCGGACGGATGGACAGCGGCAGGTCAAGGTAGCTGCTCGTCTTGAGGAAGTTGGTGGAGAAGCCGGCGTACGGGCCGAAAAGGAGTGAGCGCTTGCCGCCAACGTAGCGGGTATCCAGGTGCGGCACGGACATGGGCGGAGCACCCACGGAGGCCTGGCCGTATACCTTGGCGCTGTGCTGGCCGGCAATGGCCTCGTCGGTGCAGCGGAAGAACTGCCCGGAAACCGGGAAACCACCGTAGCCCTTGCTTTCCGGGATGCCTGATGCCTGGAGCAAGTGGAGCGCGCCGCCGCCGGCGCCGACAAAGACGAACTTGGCGTGGATCTGGCCGTGTTCCCCGGAAGCGGGGTGCTTGAGCGAAAGGTCCCAGCCGCCGTCGGAGGCTTTGCTCACATTGGTGACGTCGTGGCCATAGTTGACTTCAACGCCGTTGGCTGCGAGGTAGCCGGTCAGTTCGCGGGTCAAGGCGCCGAAGTCGACGTCGGTGCCTTCTGCCGCGCGGGTGGCGGCCACGCGCTGCTTGGCGTCGCGGCCCTTGACGATGAGCGGAGCCCACTTGGCGATCTGTGCCTGGTCTTCCGTGTATTCCATGCTGCGGAAGAGCGTGTTGGGCTTGAGTGCCTCGTAGCGGGTCCTGAGGAAGTCTGCGTGCTTGTCGCCGATGACGAAGCTCATGTGCGGAACGGTGTTGATGAAGCCCTTGGGTGAGCCGATCAACTTGTTGTCCACAAGGTGGGACCAGAACTGCCGCGAGAGTTGGAATTGCTCGTTGATGTGGAGGGCCTTGGACGGGTCAACGGAGCCGTCCTTCCCTGCAGGTGAGTAATTAAGCTCACACAGCGCTGCGTGCCCGGTTCCCGCGTTGTTCCACGGTCCGGAGCTTTCCAGGCCGGCTTCGTCGAGTCGCTCAAAGAGGGAGATGGTCCAGCTGGGTTCGAGTTGCTTGATGAACGCACCCAGGGTTGCGCTCATGATCCCGCCCCCAATAAGGACGACGTCAGCGTGGTGTGTCTTGGAAATGAAGGTCACGATCAATCTCCGATAGCGGCGGCACTGGCTGTCACAGAATATCCCCGCGTGGCCGCATAACTGAAATTGCGGCGGGACGTCAAGACTTCAGGCGAACGTTTGTAAAAACTTCGTTTAAGACAGGTGACGACGGGTACTTCTCGACGCGGTCGGAAAGGGCCAAAGCCGAGATAGGGAAGGCGACGGGTACTGCCGGGACGGTCGCAGCGATCTGAGCATTGATGGTCTGGTACTGGGAGTTGCGGTCAGCGCCGTCGGGCAGTCCCCGGGCCCGGTCGATCTTTGAGAACACCTGTGGATCGCTGTAGCCGAACTCGCCGTTGTTTTCGCCGAAGAGCGTGCCCACGAAGTTGTCCGGGTCCGAGTAGGCGCCATTCCAGCCGAGCAAATGGAGCGCATGGTCACCAGGGGACTGGACCTTCTGGAGGTAGCCGTCGTCCCAGTTCACGGGTACCGGCTTGATGTTCAGCCCGATCGCGGTGAGCTCCGCGCTGATCTCCGCGTAGATCTTCTCCGGAGTGGGAAGGTAGGCGCGCGTGACGTTGAGCGGGTAGTAGAACTTGAGTTCCTCGCCTTTGTAGCCGGACTTGGCGAGCAGTTGCTTGGCTTTGTCCGGGTCGTATCCCAGCGACGGCGCGTTGTTGTTGAAGCCGCTCAGTTTGGGGGGAACGAACTGGGTCGCCGGTGAGGTGTTGTCGATGAAGAACTTGTGGATGAGGGTGTCTTTGTCGATGGCCATCTCGATTGCCTGGCGCACCCCGAGATTCTGGAGCGGCGCCACGGACTCGTTCATGCCCAGGTACATCACGGAGAACGGATCCCGTTGCACGATTTGCATCCCCTTCTTGACCAGTTGGTCGAAGGTGCCGGCGGTAACAAGGTCGTATCCGTCGATGGTTCCTGCGAGCAGGGCCTGGAGCCGGGCCTGCGGGTAGTCGAACGGAATGAAGTTGACCGTGGCTATCTCTCCGCGGTCGCCCCAGTAGCCCTTGTAGCTGGTGAGTGTGATGCGGTTCTGGCTCCATGAGGAGAAAACGTAAGGGCCTGTGCCCACGGGGTGCGAGGCGTAGGCGGACGCCGGCTGACCGGACAGTTTCTTGTCCAGGACGTCGGCCTTGTCGTCTGCCATCGCTTTCGGTGATGACATCGCGAACGCCGGCAGCGTCAACGCCTGCAGGAAGCCGGTGAAGGGCTTGGCCAGGTTGATTTGCACGTGGTCCGCGGAGACAACCTTGCAGTTCTTGAAGAGCGAAAGCGAAGCGTCATCCGAGAAGGATTTGAACACGCTCTTGAAGGCGATGCCCGGTGCCTGCTGACGCACGGTCGCCGGGAAGTTGAACCAGCGGTTGAAGTTGCTGCAGACCGCGGCTGCGTCAAAGGCGGTTCCATCGTGGAAGGTGACTTTCGACCGCAACTTGAAGTCGTAGCTGAGTCCGTCATTCCCTTGCGACCAAGAGGTGGCCAGCAGGGGAGTTGGTTGGCCTGTGGACGCGTCGACTCCCACGAGGCCCTCCATCACTTGCCGGGTGACGCGATACGACTCGGAGTCGTTCACCACGGCCGGATCGAGCCCCAGCGGCATCGACGGGGTGCCAAAGTTGAAGGTCTTGCTCGGCTCTGCCGAAGCGCCGTCCGCGGCCGATGTCGACGGCGCCGGTCCAGGACTTACCGTGCACGAGGTCAAGGCCACGGCCAGAAGGCCTGCGCCGATTTGTAGCGTGACTCGGCGAAGCTTGCTGCTTACCACTCTTGTCCCCTCAAGGCAGTTGGACGGGCTGGGGCCCGCGGCAGCCGGACCGCAGTCCAGTCTAGTTCAGGGCCCTGAGTCCCGGCTGGAAACGGGAAGTGCCCCGGCCAAGGACCGGGGCACTTCCTGAATGTGCGCAAGGGGGGACTTGAACCCCCACGCCCGAAGGCACAGGAACCTAAATCCTGCGTGTCTGCCAATTTCACCACTCGCGCTGGTGTTGGTACCCGGACCGGGATCCAGGGATTCCCGCTC
This sequence comes from Arthrobacter sp. FW306-2-2C-D06B, assembly GCF_021789175.1. Taxonomy (NCBI): domain Bacteria; kingdom Bacillati; phylum Actinomycetota; class Actinomycetes; order Micrococcales; family Micrococcaceae; genus Arthrobacter; species Arthrobacter sp. FW306-2-2C-D06B. The sequence goes on along the minus strand of NZ_CP084560.1, from coordinate 2,952,543 downwards.
CGGTCACATACCGGCCTCCATTGTACCCGCGGTTTTGCGCCAGCTGTTCCAGCCTCGCCCCTACGGCCCCGAGCCCATATGGCCAGCTGGAGGCTACTTGTCGAGTTTGAGGTCCCTGCGGAGTTTGGCGACATGGCCGGTGGCCCGCACGTTGTACTGGGCCAGGGCCACCTTGCCGTCGGGGTCCACCACGATCGTCGAGCGGATCAGCCCTTGGTAGGTGCGCCCGTAGTTCTTCTTTTCGCCCCAAGCCGCATACGCGTCAGCCACATGGTGCCCTTCGTCGGACAGCAGGGGAAAGGTCAGTGATTCCTCGGACACGAACTTTTCCAGGTCCTTCACCGTGTCCGGAGAGATCCCAAGGACGTCGTAACCGGCAGCCTGGAGGGTTGCGAGGGAATCGCGGAAGTCGCAGGCTTGCTTGGCACATGCCGGCGTGGAAGCCGCAGGGTAGAAGTAGATGACTGTTTTGCGGCCGCGGTGCGAGGCCAGGCTGACCTCGCGACCCGTGTGGTCCTTGAGCGTGAAGTCCGGGGCAGTGTCGCCTGGAATGAGTCGTTCGGCCATGTTGAGCTCCTTGCTAGCGTTCGCGATCACTCAGCTTAGTGACGGGCCAGCCGCTTCACGAATCGAACCCGGTCCTGATCCGCGCGCAGCGGTCTATATACTGGCCCTTATGCCTGATATGGAACGGTGGCCCACCGGGCGCCTGCTCTCCACGGCCGCGCGACTCGTGGAGCATGCCTGGAACGAGAAACTGCGCGGTATGGACCTGACCCATGCCGGGGTCATTGTCATGGAAGTACTTGCCGCCAACGGACCGACCACGCAGTCGATGCTCGCACAGATCGTCCGGGTTCAGGCTCAGACAATGGGAAAGACGCTCACCAGGCTGGAGGCCCACGGCCACGTCAGCCGCGCGCGCAGCGTGTCCGACCGCCGGAGCCAAGTGGTCAGTTTGACCGAGGCGGGGGAGCACACCCTCGGGCTCGCCACGCAATTGGAACGCGAAGTGCTTGCACCTGTGCCCGTTGACACCGCCAAACTGCGGCGGGAGCTCCAGTCGCTGGTACGCGAACTGGCGAACAATCATTCCTCGGCAGTCGTAAACGACATTGTGGCCGCAGCGGATTCAGGCGCGGCGCCGGGCGAAGCCTCCAACTAAGCGTCCGCAGTCCGGTCCGTTGAAGCTGGTCCGGTAACGGCCGGCTCGCAGCGGGCCGGCGGAAAAGCAAAAAGATCCCTGGACGGCCATTCAGCCATCCAGGGATCTTCCCTTTGGTGCACCCCCCGGGACTTGAACCCGGAACCCATTGATTAAGAGTCAATTGCTCTGCCAATTGAGCTAGAGGTGCAATTGTTTGTTGCTCGCAACGCAAAGAAATAACCCTTGAGCGGCTGCTGCCGCTCAAGGGTCCTTCCCTTTGGTGCACCCCCCGGGACTTGAACCCGGAACCCATTGATTAAGAGTCAATTGCTCTGCCAATTGAGCTAGAGGTGCATTTGTCGATTTCGATCAACGGAAGGCTTTTCTTCCCTCGTTGATCTCCGCAACGACATGTAACTCTACACGACAGTTGCCGAAGTGTGAAATCGGCCCGAACCTCCTGCGCGTCACTAGCGGGGAGGCTTCAGGACCAGCGCAAAGTCAGGGTTTTGGTTGTTGCTAAGGACCCAAAGTGTGCCGTCCGGCGCAAGCGAAATGTCCCTGAGTCGGCCGTAGTCCGTCGTGAGGTATGCCACGGCCTTCCCCGCTGTTTCTCCGTTGAGCGGTACCGTCCACAAACGCTGCCCGCGCAGCGCGCACGTGAACGCCGTTCCGTTCACGATCTCCAGCCCGCTCGGCGAGGCATCCGCCGTCGACGGCCAGACCACTTTGGCGTCGATGTAGCCAGCGCGGCCGGGCGCCCCGGTCACTTCCGGCCAGCCGTAGTTGCCGCCCGCCTCGATGAGGTTGAGTTCGTCGTTGACGTCAGGGCCGAATTCGCTCGCCCACAGCCTGCCGGAGCTGTCCCAAGCGAGCCCTTGCACATTGCGGTGCCCGTAGCTGTAAACGGGGTTGCCAAACGGGTTGCCCGGCGCGGCTTTCCCCTCGGGGGTAAGCCGCAGGATCTTCCCGCCAAGCGCATTGCGGTCCTGCGCCCGCTCCGGGTGCTGCGCATCTCCGGTGCCGACATAGAGGAACCCGTCGGGGCCGAAGCGGATGCGGCCGCCGTTGTGGGTCGAGGCTTTGGGGATGCCTGAGAAGATGACTTCCGGTGTGCCGAGGCTCAGCCGCCCGTCCGCGGCCTGCTCCAGGCGGGTGCGCGAAATTCTGTTGTCCGATTCGGCGGTGAAATAGGCGTAAAGCAGGCGGTCGCTGGCGAACTTGGGGGAGAGCGCGAGTCCCAGCAGCCCGCCTTCGCCGCCGGGCACGACGCCGGGAAACTCGCCCACCGTCGTGGACCGGTCGTTCCGGACCGATTTGATCAGCTTGGTGTCGCGTTCGGAGATGATGGCAGTTCCGTCGCCGAGGAACACGATTGACCACGGGAGTGTCAGATTCAGGTCAAGCTTCCGAAGCAGCTCCGGTCCGTTGCCTTGGGTGGGCCCCGGCCCGGGAGCACTCCCTGTGCAGGCGGCTAGCAGCAAAGCCACGAGGAAGGCCGCCGCCATCAGAGTCCGGGCAAGCGCAAGGCGGGACCGGAAAACGCTCCCCGATCCCGCCTTTGCGTGGTTCATTTCTTGTCCTGGTTGCAGGGCCGCTCGCCGCCGCGGATCCTCAGGTCCTTGGGGCCCTCAGCGGCGGTTCCTGCGAGGCGGACGGAAACCGGCTGCCTCGGCGTGGGCGCTCGAAATAAACCAGACCTCGGCCTTGACCTCGTCGTAGGACGGGCTGTCTTCATCGTGGTAGGTCATGGTGTCCGCGTTGCCCTTGACTGTATAGCCGTTGGGGCCGCTCCCGTCAGCGCCGGCCGCAGCCGAGCCTTCACCGTACGGCTGCTCAGCGGCAAGATGCCCGCCCAGCGGCGGCGCGCCGGTGGAATCCTCGGCCTGCGTGGTCGACTCAACAGCCGCCGGAGCCGCGTCGGGAGCTTCGGCGCCGTCTTCTTGCATTTCCGCGGCAGGGCCGACTGCCTCCGCGGCGGCGGATTCCGCACCGGGAAGCGTCGGTGCATGGGCGTCCGTGTATTCGCGGTGGTGGGTCGGAGCGGGGGGTACGGGTGCGCCGCCTTCGCTCCAGGTAGCTTCCCACTCGGCGCTGTCGGCCAACTGTTCGCGGGTTGCCGGTTCCGTAGTCGACGAGGCCGGAACGCCGGCAACCGCGGCAACGGAGGGTCCGGCGTCGGCGGCCGTCACGTCGTCGGCCGTCACGCCCCCTTCAAGTTCGGGCTCGGCAGCAATCGGCCCGGTGGCCTCGGAAAGTGCATCCGCGGAAACCGCGGCCTCCGAGACCGCGTCCTCGGACAGCACGGGTTCCGAGAGCGTGGGCTCCTCGAACATGGGCTCCTCCGGCGAGGTTCCCGCCGCGGGGGACCCTTCCGGGGCGGCCATTCCGGTGTCGAGGGGAGGGGAAAGCCGCTCCCAATCGTCGACGTCGACGCCCCCCGCTTCAGGTTCCGCTTCCGGCTCCGGCTCCGGCTCGGCTTCGGGTGCGGCCGCCGGCGACCCGGCCAAGTCATGATCGGCGGTCGCAGTTGCGGCGACCAAAGGGGCGGAGCCTGTCAGGGCGGCGGCTGTGACGTCCATTTGTGGAGAGGAAGCGGTCGGTGACGGCGAGGCCGGGGCCATGGCGCCCGGGGAAGACTTCGCTCTATTGCGGCTCAGGAGCCACCAGACAATCGCGACGATCAACACGATGACGATGACCGTGATCAACCATTCCATGGGAGGAGCCCTTCTGTCTGTTCGATTGGCGCATGTCTGTTCGAGTGGCGCAGTGGTCGTGATTTGACGTTACGTCCGTGTCACGGGGCTGTCTAGGTTAGTCAATCGATTCGCGGCCATCAGTGCTCCCGTAGTCCTGTCGGGTGGAACTGCGGTCGGCAATGAGATTGATGTCTCACATATTGAGACAACTGTCCAGTATTTGAATGAAATATTGAATGAAATAGCGCGAAATTCGCCTTAACCCTCCAAACATGTTCGTTGGCCACAGCCCAAGAGTCATAGACTCGTGCCCATGAGTGACCACACCCCAATTGCGACAGACAACCAGCCGGACATCAAGCCACGCAGCCGGGTCGTAACGGACGGCATCCATGCCGCCCCCGCGCGAGGCATGTTCCGGGCCGTAGGCATGGGCGATGACGACTTCGCCAAGCCCCAAATCGGCGTCGCGAGCTCGTGGAACGAAATTACCCCCTGCAACCTTTCGCTGAACCGACTTGCCCAGGGTGCCAAGGAGGGCGTTCACTCCGGCGGTGGCTTCCCCATGCAGTTCGGCACCATTTCCGTTTCGGACGGTATTTCCATGGGCCACGAGGGCATGCACTTCTCCCTTGTCTCGCGTGAAGTCATTGCCGACTCCGTTGAAACGGTCATGCAGGCCGAGCGCATCGACGGCTCCGTGTTGCTGGCCGGTTGCGACAAGTCCCTCCCGGGCATGCTCATGGCAGCCGCCCGCCTGGACCTCGCCAGCGTCTTCCTTTACGCCGGCTCCATCATGCCGGGCTGGGTCAAGCTCGAGGACGGCTCGGAGAAGGAAGTCACCCTCATTGACGCCTTCGAAGCCGTTGGCGCATGCGCTGCCGGTAAGATGAGCAGGGGCGACCTGGACCGCATCGAACGCGCGATCTGTCCCGGTGAAGGCGCCTGTGGCGGTATGTACACGGCCAACACCATGGCGTGCATCGGCGAAGCCCTCGGCATGTCCCTTCCGGGCTCGGCTGCCCCGCCCTCGGCAGACCGCCGTCGTGATGACTTTGCCCGCAAGTCCGGCGAGGCAGTGGTCAACCTGCTGCGCCTCGGCATCACCGCGCGGGACATCATGACCAAGAAGGCGTTCGAGAACGCCATCGCCGTCACCATGGCGTTCGGCGGTTCCACCAACGCCGTCCTGCACCTGCTCGCGATCGCCCGGGAAGCCGAGGTCGAGCTGACCCTGGACGACTTCAACCGCATCGGCGACAAGATTCCGCACCTGGGCGACCTCAAGCCCTTCGGCCGCTACGTCATGACCGACGTCGACAAGATCGGCGGCGTGCCGGTCATCATGAAGGCGCTGCTCGACGCCGGCCTGCTGCACGGCGACTGCCTGACGGTCACGGGCAAGACCCTTGCCGAGAACCTGGCCTCCATCAACCCGCCGGACCTCGACGGAAAGATCCTGCGCGCGCTGGACAACCCGATCCACAAGACCGGCGGCATCACCATCCTGCACGGTTCGATGGCGCCGGAAGGTGCCGTCGTGAAGAGCGCCGGCTTCGATGCCGATGTCTTCGAAGGAACCGCCCGCGTGTTCGAGCGCGAGCAGGGCGCTCTCGACGCTTTGGACAAGGGCGAGATCAAGGCCGGGGACGTCGTCGTGATCCGTTACGAAGGACCCAAGGGTGGCCCGGGCATGCGTGAGATGCTCGCCATCACCGGCGCCATCAAGGGCGCGGGCCTCGGCAAGGACGTTCTCCTGCTGACCGACGGCCGCTTCTCGGGCGGAACCACGGGTCTCTGCATCGGGCACGTTGCGCCTGAAGCCGTCGACGGCGGACCCATCGCCTTCGTCAAGGACGGCGACAAGATCCGCGTGGACATCGCCGCCCGTTCGTTCGACCTCCTGGTGGACGAAGCCGAACTCGAGTCCCGCAAGGTCGGCTGGGAGCCCCTCCCGGCCAAGTTCACCAAGGGCGTCCTCGCGAAGTACGCCAAGCTGGTGCACAGCGCCTCCACCGGCGCCTATTGCGGCTAGTTCCGGGTTCCGGCCCAACTGACTCGCAGTTGTTGTCGTTTTGACGCCTCATAACGACAACAACTGCTAGTCAGTTGGGTGGCCGGGGAATGACCAGCCTGTGGACAATGCGGTCCACATAGTGAGATGGCATCTTTATCGTTTGACACCCATCTCACTAAGAGGGAACACTGAACGCATGATCGCATTCGTTACTGTCGGCGCCACCGTGGGCACTGTCGTACTTACCAAGCGCGTGGCCTCCTAGCCCGACTGGTAACGAACCGTCACGCGCAACCCCTCGAAGAGCCGCAAGGCTGAGGGGTTTTTTTATTTCCCGCAGGGGACGGCGCATTGAGCAAGAACCCGCATGAACGCAGTACCCAAGCAGTAACTTTCACTAATTGAAGATCCCCAAAGGAAGAGTCCGATGAGCAAAGGATCGCCGATCAGCCCCTCGCTGATGGCTGCAAAGTCCGCTGGAGCCCCCAAGGCTCCGGAAAAGGTCGACCGTACGGCTGACGCCGTCGTCGACAATGCTGCAACTCTCTCTCCTGTACTCGGGCCGAACAACGTTGTACCCCCAACGGTGATGACCGGCTCGGAAGCTATTGTCCGCTCGCTCGAAGAACTCGGCGTGGACGATATTTTTGGTTTGCCCGGTGGCGCGATCCTCCCCACCTATGACCCTTTGATGGCCTCCAAGATGAATCACGTCCTGGTCCGTCACGAACAGGGAGCCGGCCACGCAGCGCAAGGCTACGCCATGGTTACCGGACGGGTTGGCGTCTGCATCGCCACCTCGGGCCCCGGTGCCACCAACCTCGTTACCGCCATCATGGATGCCCATATGGACTCCGTGCCCCTCGTTGCGATTACCGGCCAGGTATCGGCTTCTGTCATTGGCACTGATGCCTTCCAGGAAGCAGACATCGTCGGCATCACCATGCCGATCACCAAGCATTCCTTCCTGGTGACGGATCCCAACGACATTCCGCATGTCATGGCCGAGGCTTTCTACCTTGCGAGCACCGGGCGTCCCGGTCCCGTATTGGTGGACATCGCCAAGAACGCCCAGCAGGGCACCATGACCTTCTCCTGGCCGCCCAAGATCGATTTGCCGGGCTATCGTCCGGTGGTCCGCGGTCACAACAAGCAGGTGCGCGAGGCTGCCCGGCTGATCGCGGCGGCAAGCAAGCCCGTCCTGTATGTCGGCGGCGGTGTGGTCAAGGCCCACGCGTCGGCCGAACTGCGTGAGCTCGCCGAACTCACCGGCGCTCCGGTGGTGACCACACTCATGGCCCGTGGCGCGTTCCCGGATTCCCACCCCCAGCACGTCGGCATGCCCGGCATGCACGGCACGGTTTCCGCGGTTACCGCGCTGCAGCAGTCTGATTTGTTGATCACCCTTGGTGCGCGCTTCGATGACCGGGTGACGGGTGTCCTCAGCACCTTCGCTCCGCACGCAAAGATCATCCACGCGGACATTGACCCTGCGGAGATCTCCAAGAACCGCACGGCCGACGTTCCGATCGTGGGCTCTGTCAAGGAGATCATTCCGGAACTGAGCGAGGCTGTCCGCAACGCTTTCGAGCAATCCGGCACCCCGGACCTCGACGGTTGGTGGGCGTTCCTCAACAACCTCCGTGATACCTACCCTCTGGGTTGGACCGAGCCGGACGACGGACTCAGTGCCCCCCAACGGGTCATCGAACGCATTGGTGCGCTCACGGGCCCGGAAGGCATCTACGTTGCAGGCGTTGGCCAGCACCAGATGTGGGCCGCACAGTTCATCAAGTACGAGCGACCCCACGCCTGGCTGAACTCCGGCGGTGCCGGCACCATGGGCTATGCCGTGCCGGCAGCCATGGGCGCCAAGGTCGGCGAACCCGACCGCGTGGTCTGGGCGATCGACGGCGACGGCTGCTTCCAGATGACCAACCAGGAACTGGCCACCTGCGCCATCAACAAGATCCCCATCAAGGTTGCCATCATCAACAACTCCTCGCTGGGCATGGTGCGCCAGTGGCAGACCCTCTTCTATGAAGGCCGCTACTCCAACACCGACCTGAACACCGGCCACGACACCGTCCGTATCCCGGACTTCGTCAAGCTGGCAGACGCCTACGGCTGCGCAGCCTTCCGCTGCGAGCGGGACGAGGATATCGACGCGACCATCCAGAAGGCCCTGGAAATCAATGACCGTCCCGTGGTCATCGACTTCGTGGTCAGCCCGAACTCCATGGTGTGGCCGATGGTCCCCTCCGGAGTCTCGAATGACCAGATCCAGGTTGCCCGCAACATGACCCCGGAATGGGAAGAGGAGGACTAGCCATGAGCCGCCACACATTGTCCGTTCTGGTCGAAGACAAGCCCGGCGTGCTGACCCGCGTGGCCAGCCTCTTCGCCCGGCGGGCCTTCAACATCAACTCCCTGGCCGTCGGCCCCACCGAGGTCTCCGGGATTTCCCGGATGACCGTCGTCGTCGACGCCGATGGCGACCTCATCGAGCAGGTCACCAAGCAGCTCAACAAACTGATCAACGTGATCAAGATTGTCGAGCTGACTCCAGAATCTTCCGTGCAGCGTGACCACATCCTGGTCAAGGTACGTGCGGATGCCGCGACACGCCTGCAGGTCACCCAAGCTGCAGACTTGTTCCGTGCCTCAGTGGTTGACGTTTCCACAGACTCGGTGGTCATTGAGGCAACCGGTACCCCGGAAAAGCTCGCGGCGCTGCTTTCAGTGCTCGAGCCGTTCGGCATCCGCGAAATAGTGCAGTCCGGCACCTTGGCCGTTGGGCGGGGATCCCGCTCCATGAGTGACAGGGCGTTGCGCAGCGCCTAGGCACTGTCCTAGGTACTGCGTAGCAGCCCGATACCGAACCACAGACAATATCTACAAAACCACTCAAGAGGAGTTACGCAAGTGACTGAAATGTTCTACGACGACGACGCAGACCTGTCGATCATCCAGGGTCGCAAGGTTGCCATTGTCGGCTATGGTTCCCAGGGCCACGCCCACGCGCTGAACCTGCGCGACTCGGGCGTCGAGGTTGTCATCGCGCTCAAGGAAGGCTCGAAGTCGATCGCCAAGGCCGAGGACGCGGGGTTCACGGTCAAGAACGTTGCCGACGCCGCCGAATGGGCCGACGTCATCATGATCCTGGCGCCGGACCAGCACCAGCGTGCGATCTACAACGACTCCATCAAGGACAAGCTGACCGCCGGCAAGGCCCTTGCCTTCGCCCACGGCTTCAACATCCGCTTCGGCTACATCGAGGCGCCCGAGGGCGTCGACGTCATCCTGATCGCTCCGAAAGCTCCCGGACACACCGTGCGCCGCGAATTCGAAGCCGGCCGCGGTATTCCGGACATCATCGCCGTCGAGCAGGACGCATCCGGTTCGGCTTGGGAACTGGCCAAGTCCTACGCGAAGGCAATCGGGGGCACCCGCGCCGGCGTCATCAAGACCACCTTCACCGAAGAGACCGAAACCGACCTCTTCGGCGAGCAGGCTGTCCTGTGCGGCGGCGTCTCCCAGCTGATCCAGTACGGCTTCGAGACCCTGACCGAAGCCGGCTACCAGCCGCAGATCGCCTACTTCGAGGTTCTTCACGAGCTCAAGCTCATCGTTGACCTCATGTGGGAGGGCGGCATCGCCAAGCAGCGCTGGAGCGTTTCCGACACCGCAGAGTACGGCGACTACGTCTCCGGCCCGCGCGTCATCGACCCCCGGGTCAAGGAAAACATGGCCGGCGTCCTCGCCGACATCCAGTCCGGTGCCTTCGCCAAGCGTTTCATCGATGACCAGGACAACGGCGCCGTCGAGTTCAAGGAACTGCGGGCCAAGGCAGAGCAGCACCCCATCGAGGGTGTCGGCCGCGAGCTGCGTTCCCTGTTCTCCTGGCAGCAGCAGGACGAGGACTACGTCGAAGGCTCCGCAGCCCGCTAGTCAAGGCACCCGTTGAAGCCGCGGCAGGAGCCGTAGCAATTCAACACAGAACGCCGTTCGGGATAGGCTCGAAAAGAAGCCGCCCGGCATGGAGGCCGGACCCGGTATACCGGGTCCGGCCTTCGTCGTCAAAGAATCGTTTCACCAAAACCCCACCTGAAAAAGAGAGCTAAAGAGGTCACCGGTGACTAGCACCAAGCCAGTAGTACTCCTCGCTGAGGAACTTTCGCCCGCCACGATCGAGGCCCTTGGTCCGGACTTCGAGATCCGCCAAACCGACGGCGCGGACCGCTCCCAGCTGCTCTCCGCAATCGTCGACGTCGACGCCATCCTCGTGCGTTCAGCCACCCAGGTGGACGCCGAGGCAATTGCCGCAGCCAAGAACCTCAAGATCATCGCGCGTGCCGGTGTCGGCCTCGACAACGTGGACATCAAGGCCGCCACCCAGGCCGGCGTCATGGTGGTCAACGCCCCGACGTCGAACATTGTGTCCGCTGCCGAGCTGACGGTCGGCCACATCCTCAGCCTCGCCCGCCACATCCCGCAGGCCAGCTCCGCCTTGAAGGGCGGCGAGTGGAAGCGCTCCAAGTACACCGGCATCGAACTCTTCGAGAAGAAGATCGGCATCATCGGCCTCGGACGCATCGGAGCGCTCGTGGCTGCCCGGCTGCAAGGCTTCGAGACCGAGATCCTCGCCTATGACCCCTACATCACCTCGGCACGCGCGGCCCAGCTCGGCGTCAAGCTCGTCACCCTGGACGAGCTGCTCGAGAAGTCGGACTTCATCACTATCCACATGCCCAAAACCCCGGAAACCGTGGGCATGCTGGGCGCCGACGCCTTCAAGAAGATGAAGGAAACGGCCTACGTTGTCAATGTCGCCCGTGGTGGCCTGATCGACGAAGAGGCCCTCCACGAGGCTTTGGAAGACGGCCAGATCGCCGGCGCCGGCATTGACGTTTTCGTCAAGGAGCCGAGCACCGACCTTCCCTTCTTCGGCATGGACAACGTCATCGTGACGCCCCACTTGGGTGCCTCCACGGACGAAGCCCAGGAAAAGGCCGGCGTCTCCGTGGCGAAGTCCGTGCGCCTCGCCCTCGCCGGTGAACTCGTGCCGGATGCGGTCAACGTTGCCGGTGGAGTGATCGCTTCCGACGTCCGCCCCGGAATCCCGCTGATCGAAAAGCTCGGCCGGATCTTCACGGCCCTGACCCACGCATCCCTGACGCAGATCGACGTCGAGGTCGCGGGCGAAATCGCGAGCCTGGACGTGAAGGTCCTCGAACTGGCGGCACTCAAGGGCGTGTTCGCCGACGTCGTGACCGAGCAAGTGTCCTACGTCAACGCGCCCGTCATCGCCGAGCAGCGCGGCATCAACACCCGCCTGATCACGACGCCGGAAGCCGAGGACTACCGCAACGTCCTGACCATCCGCGGGGCACTCAGTGACGGCTCACAGATTTCCGTGGCCGGCACGCTCACCGGACCCAAGCAGGTCCAGAAGCTCGTGGGCGTCAACGGCTACGACGTCGAAATCCCGATCAGCGAACACTTGGTGGTTGTTTCCTACGCGGACCGTCCCGGTGTCATCGGCACCATCGGCCACATCCTGGGCATGAACAACATCAATATCGGTGGCATGCAGGTGGCACGCCAAAGCGAAGGCGGCCAGGTCTTGGCGCTGCTGACGATCGACACTTCGGTGCCGCAGCAGGTCCTCGAAGCAATCAAGGCCGGCATCGGCGCCGACATGGTTCGCGAGGTGGATCTGGAGGACTAGCATCCTCACCGTTTGAGCTAGAAAAGTGTGCCGCACTTCACATCGGACACATATCATTGGCCGGTCTGCCTACAATGGCTTGGTCCGAAATTCGGAACCGGCGGCAGGCCGGCCAATAACTTTTGCACGCACCCGGTGGATTCCTCTTGCCTCGGCATGGTTCCAGGGACAGCAGTGTGCACACCCGCAATCCAGGACTCAGGGAGCCCTATGAACGCCGTCCAGAGGTTCATCAGAAGCCGTGTGCTTCTTTTGACCGCGGCCATTTTGATCGTCGCCATGTGTTTGTCCGTATTCATCCAGAGCCAGTCGCAGGCCGCGCTGAACCGGACAGTGGATGAGAACTCACGCGGCCTGTACGACATCCTGGTCCAGGCCAAGTCCGCGAATACCAAGGACGGCGGGGCACTCCTCCAGCCGGACATCGCGAACGGCCAGGGCGGTATCAGCTTCCCGCAACTCGAGAAGATCCGCGGCCTGAGCGGTGCGTCGGTCGCGGCGCCCATCAGCCTCGTGTCCCGTGTGACGCAGAACCTGGAAACTCCGCGGCTTGATGCCATGGATTACCTTGGCTACAACGCAGGGCTGGCTGGCGGAGCCACCGCGGGAGATCCGACCGGAACGGACTCCAAGAGCTGGCCCGCGCCGGAGTCCGTCCTCCCCGCGCAGCCCAAGAAGTACCGGCTCACCGCCACTGCCGTGAGCTCCGACGGAGTGTCCCAGCAAACCCTCTTCCAGACCAGTGCTGAAGGCACGCTCGGCAAGGGGCAGGTCGTGGAGCAGCAGACTGCCGGAGGCAAGAGCATCCGCATCGCCGGCCCTGCGGGGGAGACCGGCATCAAGTTCCCTGCTCCTGCCGGTGGCTCGGAACACAACCTCTTCAACCTTTCTGTGGCGCTGCCCATGGCTCCACAGGTCACCGAGTCTGTCGTCGCCGTCGATCCGACAGCTGAACGCGCCCTCCTGGGCTCGGCCGGAGACTTCCTCGCACCGCTGCAAAAGGCACCGCCGGCCGACACCCGCAACGCGGGTGCCATCGGCCGCTACTTCGAACAGCTCTTCGCCAAGAGCCCCACGCAGCAGGAACTCGAACAGGGCCCGGATTTCATGGGCGTCAAGCTCAAATACTGGGCGCCCCTCATGACCCAGTACCAGCAGGCAAAACTGTCCGGCCAGATCACGGATGCCTCGCAGGCCATTCCTTTGATCGTCCGGCAGGGAACCTCCCTGGATCTGAAGTACTCGGTCAAAATCCAGGAAATCGATGATTCGGGCAAGGTCGTCAATGACGTCGGCACTGTCTCGCGTTCCTTGGACAAGGACTACCTGCCGTTCGTGTCAAAGTCGCCGTTCGCCCTGTCATGGCCCGGGTCCACCGACCACAGCCAGTTGCTCGGAAACATGGGCAACTTCAGCCAAGGCCTTTACCAGCCGGCCCAGTGGAGCACGGACTTCGCAGCCGCACCCAAGTACAAGGACGGCGAAACCTCTGCGAATGGAGCTGTCGCCAAATCCGCCACACCGGGGGACTGGGTTACTGTCAACAAGCTGCCCGAGAAGTCGGCCTTCGGCGCGATCGTGGACCAGAGCCAGCGCAAGCCTGTCGACGAACGCTCGTACCGGGAGAACCTGGCAACGGGATCTAAGCCCGCTACCCCGCTGCCGATGGTCTACGGGACGTTTGATCCTGCCTCGATCCAGAAGGCGGCCGGCGACGTCAACAAGCTGCCCTTGGGTGGCTACGACCCGGCCCCGATGACGCTCCAAAAGGACGCTTCGGGCAATGACACCGCCGCCAAGGGCCTCAAGCCCTCGCTGAGCGACACTGGCCTCGTCAGCCAGTCCGCCGGTGCCATTACCGACTACTACGGCCTTGCCGCAGCCCGCGGTTACGATTCCAACGCCAACGTGATCGATGCCGTCCGGGTCCGCGCCAGCGCACCGGGCAACTGGAAGCAGGCCCAACCGGAGGTCGACAAGCTCGCAGCCCAGATCCGCGACATGGGTCTACAAGCCACAGTGGTGGCCGGCTCCGCGCGTGAAGACGCCAACATCTTCGTCCCGGGATACTCCAAGGACGACGCCGGCAAGGAATCCGCGCTGGGCACCGTCCAGCAGTCGTGGGTCCGCCAGGATGCCGCAAACGCCGTTTCCGGTTCCCTGACGGGCACCAACATCACCCTGCTCTTCCTTGCGTTGTGCGGGGCCACTCTCCTGACCGGCGCTTCCACCGTCAGCTATATCCGCCAGCGACGCAGCGAGGCGGGGATCCTCCGCGCCATGGGCTGGACCCAAAGGAAGATCCGCAGTTGGGTCCTTGAGGAGTTCGGCATCGGTGCCGCGATTGTTGCCGTGGCAGGTATTGCGCTGAGCCTCCTGAGCTGGAACCTGGCGACGGTCATTGTTTCCGGTTCGGTGCTGTTCATTTACTGCGCTGCGGCCTTCATCGCGGCCCAGCAATTGCGGCACCGGGACGTCGTTGACCAGGAACCCCAACACGATGAACGCCTGATCCCGGTGGATTCGCCGCTCACGTTCGCGTACCGCCAACTGGTCACCCACCGTTTCAGTTCAGTGGCGCTGGCCGTAGCCGTGGGCGTCTTCGGAGCGGCCGTCGGTGCCCTGATCGCCTTGCTCATTGACATCCCGCGCGCAGCCGGAGCCAGCGCCCTCAGCGGGCTCGCCTCCGCCACCATCGCGTTGCCGAGCGTCATCCTGGCAGTCAGCGGAGTGCTCGTGGGCCTCGTACTGACCCTGGTCACCGGTCGCTTCGAACTCCAGGCCAGGCGCGAACAGCTCGGCACTCTCCGGGCCATGGGCTGGAACCCCGACATGCTGGGGCAGGTCCGGTTCTTCGAAAATGCCCTGGTCGGAGCCTTGGCCCTGATCCTGGGCGTCGTGGGAGCGCTGGGCCTGGGCCTGCTGCTCGCTCCTTATGCCGCACTTTGGGCCGCTTTGGCCGGAGTGGTGGCCGTAATTTGCTGGATTCCCATTGCAACGAAAGTGGTCAAATGACTGACAACCTCGAACCCGATCTGACCGCGACCACGGAATCCACCGACGAGTCGTTCCAGACCCGCGCCAACACCATCGTGCGGGCCGCGGACCACGGCATGCCCCTGCAGTTGAGCAACATCACCATCCGCTACGGCGGTGACAAGGGCGGCGCGGAGCCGGTCACCGTAGTCGAGGACTTCAACCTGACCCTGCACGCCGGTGAGATGCACTGCGTCGCCGGGCGAAGCGGCTCAGGCAAGACCAGCATCCTGACGGTGGGAGCGGGACTCACGCTTCCGACGTCGGGCCGTGTCCTCTGGGAGGGCGATTCCCTGGAGAAGATGGGCGATGACGAAATCGCCGACCGCCGCCGCGCCCTGATCGGGTACGTGGACCAGGGTGGCGCTTTGATCGACGGCATGAGCGCTTTGGAGAATGTGTTGTTGCCGGCCGTTCCCGACGGCGAAGTGGAGCAGCGCACCGAAATGGCGAAGGACCTGCTGGACCTGGTGGGGCTGGGCCGGCGTATGCGCCACCGTCCGGCGCAGCTGTCCGGCGGTGAGCGCCAGCGTGTCGCGATCGCCCGGGCACTGATCCTCGGCACCCGTGTCCTGGTGGTGGACGAGCCAACGGCCAGCCTGGACCGCACTTCGGCAAACCGCATCATCAGCATCCTGAAGGACACCACCAGCGACGGCATTGCCGTGCTGGTGGCGTCGCACGACCACGAGCTTGTCAGGCTCAGCGATACGCTGACTGAATTGAACTAGTAGCCGATGCTTCCGGACCGGCCGTCACATGCGGCCGGTCCGGTCTTTCCATCTCCAAGAGAAGGTAACTTCGTAGAGTGACGTCTCCAGATAAACCCCCGTTCTACATCACCACCGCCATTACATACCCGAACGGCGAGCCGCATATCGGGCATGCCTACGAGTACATCGCCACCGACGCGATGGCCCGGTTCAAGCGCCTCGATGGCTACGACGTGATGTTCCTGACCGGTACGGACGAGCACGGCATGAAGATTGCCCAGGCGGCGGAGAAGGAAGGCATCTCGCCCAAGGAACTCGTGGACCGGAATGCCGAAATCTACAAGGCCGCCCATGCTGCCTTGGGCATCTCCTACGACCGGTTCATCCGCACCACGGACGCCGACCACTACGCCGCATCCCAGGCCATCTGGAAGAAGATGGAAGCCAAAGGGGACATTTACCTGTCCAAGTACGAGGGCTGGTATTCGGTCCGCGACGAGGCTTACTACACTGAGGACGAAACCGTACTGAAGGACGACGGCGTCCGCTACTCGCGCGGTACCGACACCGAGGTGACGTGGACCGCGGAGGAGAGCTACTTCTTCCGCTTGTCCGCCTACCAGGACAGGTTGCTGGCGTTGTACGAGGGGCAACCGGAATTCGGCGCTCCCCAGTACCGCTTCAACGAGGTCATCAGCTTCGTCAAGCAGGGCCTTCAGGACTTGTCCATCAGCCGCACGACTTTCGACTGGGGCGTCCCGGTGCCGGGGAACGACAAACACGTCATGTACGTGTGGGTCGATGCCCTGACCAATTATCTGACGGGGGTCGGTTACCCGGACGCCGAATCGGACACATTCCGCAAGTTCTGGCCCGCGGACGTCCACGTCATTGGCAAGGACATCTCACGGTTCCATGCGATCTTCTGGCCCGCCTTCCTGATGAGCGCAGGCCTGGAACTACCGAAGCGCGTCATGATCCATGGCTTCCTGACCAACAATGGCGTCAAGATGTCCAAGTCCCTCGGCAACGTGGTGGCCCCCAAGGACTTCGTGGAGCAGTACGGCCTGGACCAGGTGCGCTTCTTCTTCCTCCGCGAAGTGCCTTTCGGTGCCGACGGCAGCTACAACCACGAGGCGATCGTGGGCCGCATGAACGCGGACCTCGCCAACAACTTCGGCAACCTGGCACAGCGTTCGCTGTCCATGGTGGCGAAGAACTGCGAAGGCAAGGTTCCGGTTCCGGGCGATTTCTCGGCCGAGGACACCGCGCTGCTGGCCCAGGCCGGCGGACTGTTGGACGTGGCCCGTGCCGCTTTCGAGAAACAGGAATTCAGCCGTGCCCTCGAGGCAATCTGGGCGGTGCTGGGTGACACCAACGCGTACTTCGCCGAGCAGGCCCCGTGGGTGCTGCGCAAGACCGACGTCGAGCGCATGAACACCGTCCTGTACGTCACCCTGGAGGTTGTCCGCATCGTGGCGATCCTCGCCCAGCCGGTGATGCCGACGTCGGCGGCCAAGCTGCTTGAGGTCCTGGGACAGCCGGAAGGGGAGGCCCGCCAGTTCGCGGCCATCGCGACGCCGATCGTCCCCGGCACGGAACTCCCGGCCCCGGCCCCGGTCTTCCCGCGTTATGAGGAGCCGGCCGAGTCCTAGACGCCCGCTCACTTACGCTGGCTTTTGGGCGGACGCCCGCTCACTTTCGCTGCGCGTGACACCCCTTCACCCCACCGGGTGAGGGGGTGTTCCTATTCCTGGTCGCATCACCGGTCGATGTCCTGCCTCGTTGCTGGAGCCGGGGCAGTTCGTAGTCCTGGATGTCGGAACAACCGCGCTGAGCGTGGCGAGGGCAATCGCCGGTGATTTTCGTGGCACGGTGGCGACCAATTCGCTGCGTGTAGCCATCGAACTTTCGAACCATCCGGACGTGGTGGTCCACGTGGCCGGGGCCGGCTCCGAGAAGCAGCGGCCCGGAAAGTCATCATTCAAACTCCGCCGTTTCGTATGTCTTGGCAGACTCATCGAAATTCGGACGGGTAGCACGTCATCGAGTCGCCGGGCTCGGGGCTCATCACCGAGTCCGAACCTCTCGACACCTCCGTGCCGCGTCACGCCGAGCAGGCTTTTGGCGGCCCCAACGGACTGCGAGCCCGGGATTCCGGGGTTCGGAGCAGTGTGGGCGCCAAAAAGGTGCCTGACGTGACGCGGTGCCACGTGCTACTGCAGGATGTCGCCGAAGATTTCACCGCGGAGGGCGAGGCCCTGCGGCGGATGCGGCAGGTCGCTGGAATTCCAAGTGGTGCCAGTGCGCCGGCGAGTGGTGATCCGCCGGGCGCAGGTAGTGGCCGGGACAAGGCGCGCTGTTTCCTGCCGGTAAACGCGTACCCGCCACTCGCGTTAATCAGTCGACGGAAACCTAGCCTGAAAGCAAGCGAACTGATGACACTTTCTGGGGAGTAACTGTCAAGATTCATCTCGCTTGGTGAGGTCTCATGTACTTGTCTTTCCTGGGTCTCGAAGACGGTTACTCCGCAAAGTTTGGTCAGCTCGAACCTGATGTGGTTGGAGGGACCGAAATGAAACGAACTATTGCGACTCTGGGGGTCGTGGGCCTGGGATTGTTGGGTGCCACGGTGTCGGCGAATGCTGCTCCCTCAGACAAGATCACTATCTGCCACGCCACGCATTCGGCGTCGAACCCGTATGTAGAAGTGACCATCAGCTTGTCGGCGCTGTCCAAGCATGTCCTTGACACCAACGACATCGTTCCTGCGAACTCGGGTGACTTCATGCCTCACGGGCAAAACCTCACCACGGAAAACGTCGCCATCCTTAACGCCGGCTGCCTGGTGGTCAAGCCGCCGGTGGATCCGGTGGTCAGCCCGCCGGTGACGACGAGTCCGCCGGTGGATCCGGTGGTCAGCCCGCCGGTGACGACGAGTCCGCCGGTGGATCCGGTGGTCAGCCCGCCGGTGACGACGAGTCCGCCGGTGGATCCGGTGGTCAACCCGCCGGTGACGACGAGTCCGCCGTCGAGTCCGCCGGTGGATCCGGTGGTCAACCCGCCGGTGACGACGAGTCCGCCGTCGAGTCCGGCCGGTCCTGTGGAGCAGCTGGAGCCAGTGGTGCCACCGGCCGTCACGCCTATGGTTCCACCCGTCGTCGCGCCGCCAGCTCCGGTGGCAGCGCCCGCTCCCGCCGCCACCCCCGCAGCGGGCGGAACTCCGGCCGGTGCCGCAGCCGCGCCGGACGCCCCCATCACCAACGTGGGCTACAACGTCCAGACGGCCGTTGGCGGGAAGACGGAAGCGGGTATCCCCGGGTGGCTTGTCGGCTTGACTGGCCTCTTTAGTCCAGTGGCCGCGTTTGCAGCCGTGAGGATCGGTGTGCGGGCCAGAGGGGCCCACCGCTAGGCAAACCACGGTGGGTGCCGCCATGCGAGGGCGGCACCCATCCACCTACTTCTCCGTCTTCGGGAGTGATCATGGCAAGTCACCGTTACGCCCGGCAGCCTCGCGCAACCGGCATCCGTGGCTTGCTGACCAGGTCCAAAGATCTTCTCCTGTTGGCGATTTGCGTCGGGGGGCTGCTTGCGTCCTGGCTGGTCTACGGTGCATCCGGCTCAGCGAATCCAGCCGCGTCCGACGCAGGGCAGTCGGCGCTTTCGTCGCCAGCCGCTGCGGACAAGCCCGCGGTGAACCGCGCGGCAGTCGGCGCTCCTGCCACTGCGTCGGGAACGCCCCTCCCTGTGGCGTCGGCCCCATTGCACATTACCTACCCGGCGGTTGGCCTGGATGTGGTGGTTCACCCGCTGCGACCGGACCCCGCTCGCGGGCAGAGCATTGAGCCGCCGGAAACGATGGATGGATATTGGCTCAGTCCGTTCGGAACCCCCGGAGCGGGCTCGACGAATACCACCTACGTGATCGGGCACAGTTGGGAAGGCCTCGACGCGCCGTTCAACCATCTCAGCTATGCGGCAGCCCCTGGGGATGAACTCAAAGTCGTCACGGCAACGGGAACGATGACATACAAAGTCGAATCCGTCACGACCTACACAAAATCGACTTTGAAAGACAGTACGGTCTGGACAGCGGTGCCCAACCGCCTGGTTCTGATCAGTTGCTACACGCAGGATCTCTGGGGCAAGAACGTCGCAGTGGTCGCTTCACCTGTTCCAGGACGGTAGCTTCTCGCGGCGGCGCTCCGCATCGCCCCCCGAATTCATCGACTTTCGAACGCTCAAATGGTGAGACGATTTTGACCAACATGTGGATGCGTTGGCAGTCTGAAAACATGAGCGCAACGCAACCCGCCGCAACGATCAACCTGGCTGTCATTCCCGGCGACGGCATTGGCCCCGAAGTTATTGCCGAAGCCCTCAAGGTCCTGGAAAAAGTTGTCGCCGAAGAGGGCGTCACCTTGGAACAGACCGAATACAAGCTCGGAGCCCAGCACTGGCTTGAAACCGGCGAAACGCTCCCGGATGAGGTCCTGGCCGATCTGCGCACCCGCGATGCCATCCTCTTCGGCGCTGTCGGTGCGGCCCCGGGGGACACCCGCATTCCTTCCGGGATCATTGAACGCGAGATGCTGCTGAAGCTCCGCTTCAGCCTGGACCACTTTGTGAACCTGCGCCCCTCGCGGCTCTATGGCACGGTGGGCAGCCCGCTGGCCAACCCCGGCAACATCGATTTCATCGTGGTCCGCGAAGGCACCGAAGGTCCGTACGTCGGCAACGGCGGCACGCTTCGCGGCGGGACCCCCCATGAGGTTGCCACCGAAGTGTCGCTCAACACGGCCCACGGCGTCGAGCGCGTCGTCCGGGACGCCTTCCGCCGCGCCAGCGAGCGTCCCCGCAAGCACGTCACCCTCGTCCACAAGCACAACGTCCTGGTCTTCGCAGGCCACTTGTGGAAGCGCACCGTCGAGGCCGTGGCCAAGGAATTCCCCGAGGTCACCCACGACTACCTGCACATCGACGCGGCGACGATCTTCATGGTGACCGACCCCTCCCGCTTCGACGTGATCGTCACTGACAACCTCTTCGGAGACATCATCACAGACCTTGCAGCGGCCATCACCGGCGGCATCGGTCTGGCAGCCTCGGGCAACATCAACATGGACCGCACCGCGCCCTCCATGTTCGAACCCGTCCACGGCTCCGCCCCGGACATCGCCGGACAGCAAAAAGCGGATCCGACCGCCGCCATCCTGTCCGCGGCCTTGTTGCTGGACCACCTCGGCTACACGACCGCCGCCCGCAGGATCGAGGCCGCCGTCGTCGCTGACATCGAAAGCCGCAATGGCGGGAGCCGCAGTACCGCGGCCATCGGCGACGCCATCGCGGCCGCTCTTTAGGGCCTGTACTGGCACTTTAGGGTCTGTACCCGGGCGTAAGCTTTACTTGAATTATTTACCTGCTGCCGTGGTCCGTCGCTGAACCATATCCTCCAAGAGATGGTTCAGCTCTGCCTGGTAGCCGACTGGAGGAAACATGACTCAGACTGCCCACGGCGTCGAATTCAGCCAGCAGCTCTCGGAGACCCCGAAGTCTGCTGAGGAGCGTGCAGCTATCCTGGCAAACCCGGGATTTGGCGACTACTTCACCGACAACACCGTCATTGTCGACTACAGCGTTGACACCGAGGGCAAGGGCGGCTGGCACAGTGCCCGCGTCGAGGCCTACGGGCCGATTTCCCTTGATCCTTCGGCGGCAGTGCTGCACTACGGCCAGGAGATCTTTGAAGGGCTCAAGGCTTACCGCCATGCTGACGGTTCCGTTTGGACGTTCCGTCCCGAGGCCAATGCCGCCCGATTGAACAAGTCGGCCCGTCGCTTGGCCCTCCCGGAACTGCCCGAGGAATACTTCCTTGGCGCCATCCGCGAACTCGTTCAGGCGGACAAGGAATGGGTTCCGTCCGGCGACGGCGAAGCCTTGTACTTGCGCCCGTTCATGATCGCGACTGAGGCGTTCCTGGGTGTCCGCGCTGCCCGCGAGGTCTCCTTCCGGGTCATCGCTTCTCCGGCCGGCAATTACTTCGGCGGCGAGCTCAAGCCGGTATCCATCTGGATCTCCCGCGAATACGCGCGTGCCGGCCGTGGCGGAACCGGTGCAGCCAAATGTGGCGGAAACTACGCGGCATCCCTGATTGCCCAGATGGAAGCCGAAGAGAACGGCTGCAAGCAGGTCCTCTTCCTGGACCACTTCAACGACGACGCCGTCGAGGAACTCGGGGGCATGAACGTCTTCTTCGTCATGAAGGACGGCTCACTCGTCACCCCGGCACTCACCGGAACCATCCTCGAAGGTGTGACCCGTTCTTCCGTCATCCAGGTGGCGAAGGACATGGGCCGCGAGGTTTCCGAGCGCAAGATCACCCTCGCTGAATGGCGCGACGGTGTGGCCTCCGGCGAAATCGCCGAGGTCTTCGCTTGCGGAACCGCGGCCGTCATCACGCCCATCGGCGTGCTCAAGGACAAGACCGAGTTCATCGGCTCCGAGGATGCCAAGGCGGGCGAAACCACCATGGCCATCCGCCAGCAGTTGCTCGGCATCCAGACCGGAACGGTCGAGGACAAGCACGGCTGGCTCACCCGCCTGGCCTAAGGTCCGGCAGAACGCCCGACGGCGGCCTCCCACTTTGGTGGGCGGGTCGCCGTCGCCGTTTAACCAGCGAACGGGGCGCTCCCGGGGCTGGTTTGCTGGATCCTCGGTCCGATGAGCGCTTCCATTTTGGCCTGCAGATATTGCTGGCCGGCCGCGGACGGGTGATCGCCGTCGGGACCAATGAGGTCCGAGGCATCGTCCATGATCCAGCCGAGGGCGATCGGATCGACGAATTCGGCCCCGGCTTTCAGGGCAGCGGCTTTGTCCTGGTCGCGGATGTCGAGCCTTTCCGCCTCGGGCGTGCGCGTATACGACGGCGGTCCGACCACCAGGATGTCGGCTTGCGGAGCTCGGGCCTTGACTGAGGCGAACGCCCGTGCGGCCGCAGCCTCGGTTTCACCGGGGGAGGTGCCCATGTCATTTTCCGAACCAAAGAACAACACCAATCGGGTCCCGTCGGTCACCGCTGTGTCCACCTGGGAACCGAAGGTCGATCCGTCCTCGCCGACGCTGACATAGCCGCTGCCATCATGCGCGGCATTGACGATGGTCGCTTGGAACTGTTGAAAGCCGGGATCGTTCTCCACCAGATGAGGCCAGGCATCGTCAGGGGAGGTGCCGTGACCTGTGCTGAGGGAGTCTCCGATGATCACCACGGTGGGCTGGCCCACGGCGGATCGGGGTCCGGTGTCGGAGGAACAAGCGCTGAGGACTGCGAGGACGGAGAGGCAGACGGCGGCGATCGCCGTCGTCGTCCAGAGAAATTCTCTCCGTCGGGTTTGACTCCGCATCCGACTCCTCCTCCGCAACTGTCCACATGTATCCGTCCCAGTTCCTTGGAACCATGCTACGTCGTGTGCCGTTCCTGCCTCTTGGAACCGGGTTTCCCGTTGCCGGGTCCGGCCCATTGGCGTGTGCCAAGATGGAGAAGTGAATCCGGTCAATGACGCCACTTTCCAGAACAGCAGCCCCCTCACCCGTTCGCTGCTCGCGCCCAATCCGGGTCCGATGAGCCTCGACGGCACCAACTCGTACGTCATTGCCGCGCCGGACGCTGCCGGAGTCGTCGTCGTCGATCCCGGGCCCCTCGACGAACCGCACCTCTCGGCCTTGGCGGCCGCAGGATCCGTGGAACTCGTTCTCATCACCCATCGCCACAAGGACCATACCGAGGCCTCTGCGCGCTTCCACGAAACCACCGGCGCACCCGTCCGCGCGGCGGATCCGGCGCACTGCCACGGAGGCGAACCGTTGCGGGGTGGCGAGGTCATCGAGGCTGCGGGTGTTGAGATCCGCGTGCTTGCCACGCCGGGCCATACTTCGGATTCAGTCTGCTTCCACCTTCCCGGCGACGGACCCGATGGCTCCGTGCTGACGGGCGACACCATCCTGGGACGCGGAACCACGGTCCTGGACTATCCCGATGGAAGGCTGGCGGATTACCTCGCCAGCCTCGACACACTCGAAAGCCTCGGCCCCGCAACACTGTTGCCGGCTCACGGTCCCGTGCTGCCGGCCGTCGACGTCGTATGCCGCGAGTACCGGGCCCATAGGGAGATGCGACTGGACCAGATCCGCGAAGCACTCGCGCGGCTCGGGGCCCAAGCCGGGGTCCCGGCCGTCACCGACGCGGTGTATCCCGACGTCGATCCTTCCGTGCGGTGGGCCGCTGAAACGTCGGTGGCGGCGCAATTGGACTATCTGCGAGGCTAGCGGACACTGTCCGCAGCCGGCGCGCGTACCGGCCGCGCTCACCGACCGCGTACGGAAGGTACGCTAGAAACCATGCGTATCGCCCGGTTTGTTGTTGATTCTGATCCCGTCTACGGCGTCGTCGAAGGTGAGCCCGGCAGTGAAGTCATCACTGTTATCCACGGCGACCCCTTCTTCAACGGCGTCGAGCGGACCTCGGTCCGCCACAAGCTGGAAGACGTGCGCCTGCTGGCACCGATCATTCCGCGCAGCAAGGTGATCGGCGTCGGACGGAACTTCGCAGAGCACGCCCGGGAACTCGGTAACGAAGTTCCGCAGCACCCCTTGTTGTTCCTGAAGCCGAACACCGCCGTCGTTGGCCCCAACGATCCGATCGTGTTGCCTGAGTTCTCGGAGGAAGTCTCCTTTGAGGCGGAACTCTGCGTTGTCATTGGCCGCATCTGCAAGGATGTGCCCGAAGATCGCGTGGAGGATGTCATTTTCGGTTACACCTGCGGAAACGACCTCACGGCCCGCGACGTCCAGAAGACGGACCTGCAGTGGGCGCGTGCCAAGGGCTTCGACACGTCCGCGCCGCTCGGCCCGTGGATCGAGACGGAACTCGACCCCGAGGACCTGGCCATCAAGGGGTGGCTCAATGGTGAGCTCCGCCAGGACGGCAGCACGAACCAGATGATTCGCAGCGTTCGGGAGCTGGTGTCCATCGTTTCGCAGGCTTTCACCCTGCTTCCGGGCGATGTCATCATGACCGGGACTCCGGCCGGCGTCGGCCTGGTCCAGGAGGGCGACCGCTATGAGATCGAGATCGAAGGCATCGGCCGCTTGTCCAACCCGGTAGTCCGCCGGTAGGCAACCAACGAGGCGTGTTCGACGGCGGCACCCGCCTCTTGGGCGGGCGGCCGCCGTCGGGCGTTAAAGCGGGAAGACGGGCTGGTTCCACGGGGTAAAGTTGGAACCATTATGACTACTGTTGCTGCGTCGAACTCTGCCGCCATTCCTGCCGTGAACGCTGAAACCCCGGTCCGCGTCCGGTTCTGCCCCTCACCCACGGGAACTCCGCACGTTGGGTTGATCCGTACGGCCCTCTTCAACTGGGCCTACGCACGGCACACCGGTGGCAAACTGATTTTCCGGATCGAGGACACGGACTCGGCCCGCGACAGCGAGGAAAGCTATCACCAACTGCTTGACGCGTTGAAGTGGCTCGGCATCGATTGGGACGAGGGCGTCGAGGTTGGCGGGCCGCACGAACCGTACCGCCAGTCGCAGCGCAGCGACATGTACCAGGACGTCATCGCCAAACTCAAAGCCGGCGGTCATATCTATGAGTCGTACTCCACTCCCGAGGAGATCGAAGCACGGCACCGGGCCGCGGGCCGGGATCCGAAGCTCGGGTACGACGGCTTTGACCGCCACGTCACCGAGGAACAGCTCGCCCAGTACAAGGCCGAGGGCCGTAATGCCGTGTTGCGCCTGCGCATGCCGGACGAAGACCTGACCTTCAACGACCTTGTGCGCGGGGAGATCACGTTCAAGGCCGGATCCGTGCCCGACTTCGCCGTGGTGCGCGCCAACGGCGCCCCGCTGTACACGCTCGTGAACCCCGTTGACGACGCACTCATGGGGATCACGCACGTCCTGCGCGGCGAAGACCTGCTCAGCTCCACTCCGCGGCAGATCGCCCTCTACCGGGCGCTCTACGCCATCGGTGTGGCCGAGTACATGCCCGAGTTCGGCCACCTTCCCTACGTCATGGGCCAGGGCAACAAGAAGCTATCCAAGCGTGATCCGGAATCCAGCCTCTTCCTGCACCGTGAACGCGGCTTCATCCGCGAAGGATTGCTCAACTACTTGTCCCTCCTGGGCTGGTCCCTGAGCGCCGACGAGGACATCTTCACCGTCGAGCAGCTCGTGGCCAACTTCGACATCCACGACGTCCTGGGCAACCCGGCGCGCTTCGATATCAAGAAGGCCGAAGCCATTAACGGAACGCACGTGCGCATGCTCACTCCGGAGGATTTCCGTCAGCGGCTCGTGCCGTACCTGCGCGCCGCAGGCTTCGTGGGGGAGATCCTGACTCCGCGCCAGGAAGAGATACTTGCCGAGTCCGCGCCGCTGATCCAGGAACGGATCACCCTGCTGGGCGAGGCTCCCGAGATGCTCGCCTTCCTTTTCAAGAACGACGACGCGATCGACGTCGCCGACGACGCCCGCAAGGGACTCCCCGAGAACCTGGGTGAGGTGCTGGACGCCGCGTTGGCTGCGCTCGAACCCCTCGCCGACTGGACCGCAGAGAGCATCCAGGCAGCGCTCAAGCAGGCCTTGGTGGAGGACCTGGGCATCAAGCCGCGCCTCGCGTTCGGCCCGGTGCGCTCGGCAATCTCCGGCCGCCGCATCTCGCCGCCGCTGTTCGAATCGATGGTCATCCTGGGCAAGGATTCCTCGCTCACCCGCTTGCGCGCGTTCCGCGGCTAGATCAGGCACTCCGTGATCAGCGCACTTCATGAGTCATTCGGCACGGTCCGGGGTGTCCTGTTCGACATCGACGACACCTTGGTGGATCTCGAGTACGCCATGACCACGGCCCTCCGTGACGTGAGCGAACACCTCCTGCCCGGCCTGGACCAGGCCGGGTGGGAGAAGTTCGGACGGATCTTCACGCACGAAACCACGCACTTCTATGACCGGTACCTCGCCGGCGAGTTGACGTTCAACGAGCAGCGCCTCCTGCGCGGCCGTGCGGCCCTGGGGCATTTCGGCGTGGAACTCGGCGGCGAGGACTCCCATACGTGGCTCAATGACTACTCCCGCCTGCAGCCCAGTTATGTCAGGGCCTTCAGCGATGTCCTGCCCGTCCTCGACGCACTCGACGCCGTGGGCATCCCCTATGGCGCCGTGAGCAACAACGTCCACGACTACCAGCGGGTCAAGCTCGACAGTGCGGGACTCGCCCGGGTGTCGGTCCTTGTCGGAACCGACACCGTAGGCGTGCCCAAGCCCGACCCCGCCATTTACCTGGAAGGGGTCCGTCGCTTGGGCACCAACCCGGCCGAGACCCTTTTTGTGGGCGACAACCGCCTTCTCGACGCCGAAGGCGCCACTGCCGCCGGATTGCTGGGCATCTGGTTGAACCGCACAGGTGAGCTCGCCTCCGACTTTTCCGGCCGGGAAATAGACGCCTTGACGCGACTGCTCGCCTAAGGCTTCTGCAGCTACGCGCCCAGCCGGAACTTCCGCAGGAAAACGAACGTTCCGACGGAACCCGCCCCCAGGACGCCCACAAGTCCGAGCGCCGTGCCGGTATCGGACTTTTCGGCCATGCTCGACGGCGACACCGCCGCCGCTCCCTGATGCAGTTCCGCTGTGCCCGCCGCGATTCGCGCATTTCCGTCCGCGAGTTTTTCGGCACCGGTGGACAACTGGGCTGAGCCCGCGGCCAGTTTGGCATTTCCATCGGACAACTTGGAGGCGCCCGCCGCCAACGCGGTGGAACCGTCCAGGAGACCGGGGGAGGAGGGATCGGCAGGGCTGCCCTTGATGCCCGTCATCAACGAGTCCGTGCCTGCAGCCAAGCGGGAAGTTCCGTCCGTCATGCTGGCCGTGGCCTTGAGGAGACCCGGGTGCTCAGGGTCGCCAGGTACGCCATCCATGCCCACGCGGATCTTTGCGGTTCCATCGGCGAGCATTTGGGTTCCCAGAACCACGCCCGGGGACGCTGGATCCTGGCTGTTGAGCTTCTGGGCGAGCGTGGCGAAACCGGCCGTCAGCTTGCCGGTCCCTGCCGCGAGCTTCCCGGTGCCGTCTGCGAGCCGCCCGGTGCCGTCGTGCAGTTGCGCCGCCCCAGCCGAAAGCTGGCCCGCTCCGGCCTGCAATTGCGAGGCTCCGGCGTCAAGGCGATGCGCACCGTCGTTGAGCGCATTGATTTGCGCCTTCAGCGTTGCCAGGGGCACCACACCCTGGATGCCGTTGGCGGCGTCGGCGAGCTGCTGGAGTCCTTGGGCCAACGCGGCCGAGCCTGTTCCCTTGGTGGGATCGTCTCCCGCCCCCGGGTAACCTTTGAGCTGATCGGTGCCCGCCGCGAGCCTCGAAGCGCCCGCGTCGAGTTGGGCAGCACCGGCGTTGAGCTGGGCGGCTCCGTTGTTGAGCTGGTTCGCACCGGTGTTTAGTTGAGTGGCGCCGTCGCCGAGATTGTTTTCAGCGTTGCCGCCCGGCGTCGGGGTCAGCGCCGCGGAAAGCTGTACGGCACCGGCTGCGAGCTGCTGCGCGCCGTCGTCCACCTTGTAGACTCCCGGTGCAAGCTTGGCGTTGACGTCATTCTGGATCTTCACGGCCCCCGTGGCGAGTTTGTCGGCTCCATCCTTCAGCTGCTGGGCTCCAGGAGCCAGCTTGGCCTGGATTCCGTTCTGGACTTTCGACGCGCCATCCGCCAGCTTGGCCGCACCTGTCCCGGCTTCCGCGGCGCCGCCTGCGAGCCTTGCCGCGCCGTCCTTCAGTTGGCCGGCACCGGCAGACGCCTGGCCAGCGCCGTCATTGAGCTGCGCCGACCCCGTCGCGATCTTCCCCATGACCAAGGTATAGAAGCCAAGGAGCGCGATGAGCAGGAGTGCGAGCACGGCAATAGCAATTATCTGGGCACGGCTTCGTGTTCTGGTGGCAATTGCAGGGTTCGGTGTCATGGGCAGTTCCTCTCGATGACTTCCCGACAGCGGCGCTGCTGCCGAGGATCCCCCCATGTGACGCAGCTAACAGGCGATTCGGCCTGCAGCTGTGCCACGAAACAAGTGTGTGACGTTGGTTACCGATTGGTAACTTACCGAGAGTAAACCTAAGATCCCGTGGATTGCAAGGGTTTTTCACGCCGGGATCCAGGTGGGCGGATCGCTGAGGTGTGCACCGACGTGGACGCGGGCGCGTGTTCTCGATTTGTGCGCATCGAAAGTCTCGGGTAAAGTAATTACTCGTGCTGAGGGGCACGGAGCGAAGGTTTACGCCTTCGAATCCGGCCTAAAAGTGCCAATGGGATATGGTGTAATTGGCAACACTACGGTTTCTGGTACCGTCATTCTAGGTTCGAGTCCTGGTATCCCAGCTCCTGATAATCCACACATTAGTGCGGTAATTCGGGATTTCGAAACGGTTCGCCGATTTGAAACAAAGTTGGATGTATGAAATACTCATTCAGCTTGAATGCCGGAAGCGGCATTCAAAATGCAGTAATTGGAGTGCAGGGCCCCATCGTATAGCGGCCTAGTACGCTGCCCTCTCACGGCGGTAACGCGGGTTCGAATCCCGCTGGGGTCACAAATCGAATCCCCCGGAACCAACAGGTTCCGGGGGATTTTTCTTTGCCTCAAGGAGGACCCTCAGAACCCTCGTGCGCCGTACCTTCCTCCCCTTGTTTGCGGCGCGAAAGCCCGGGAATGACGCGACTCGCCGTGTCGCAAACGCTTTCCCATCTCAAAAGAGGGGAGAACGGTACTGGTGGCAGCTCATTCTTACTTCTGGAGGGCCTTTACGGCGTCCCTGACCTTGATGAGCGTGCGCAGGTTCCGGGTGGTGGTGCTCGCTTTGTAGCGGGCCTTTGCGGAGAGCTTGCTGAACGGGCTGTCCAGGGTCCCTCCCGCCGGGGCAAGCCAGGCCGAGGCCTCGGGACCCAGCCGGACTTGATCGACGCCGCCCTCCCCGGCGGAGCCGAGGGCTGTGCCGGCGTCGAATAGTTCGTCCAACATTGCCGCGTCCGAGGCGAGGGTGATGTAGCTGTGCGTCGTTTTGTCGTCGGCCGGATAGGGGCAGGCTTCCACCAATTCGGCAACCCGTTCGGCAGTCAGGACCACCACCCAGGCGTCATAACCGAATGCTTCCCTCAAGCACTTTTCAAACTCATCCTTGACTGCCGAGGCGTCGAGCTCGCTCTGGAGCACGACGTTGCCACTGGCCAGCAGGGTCTTGACGTCGGCGAAAGGGTACGCCTTGAGGGCTGCTTTGAGGTCGGCCATCTTGATGTTGATCCCGCCCACGTTGATTCCACGCAGGAACACGGCAAAGCTGTTCATGCGCCTACCCTACCTTCGCCCATCAAGCAGGGGCGCCGGTGGGAATCGGCTGGAAACGGGAAGCGCTTAGTCGTTGTTCTTGCGCAGGGCTTCAGTCAATACCC
The DNA here is from genome assembly GCF_021789175.1 of Arthrobacter sp. FW306-2-2C-D06B. NCBI lineage: Bacteria > Bacillati > Actinomycetota > Actinomycetes > Micrococcales > Micrococcaceae > Arthrobacter > Arthrobacter sp. FW306-2-2C-D06B. The sequence continues at coordinate 2,922,718 of NZ_CP084560.1, read as the reverse complement.
GGGCGGCGTTGCAGACGACTTCGGCATGCAGACGTCCCGGCTGGCGGGTCAGGCGCTCGATGGGGCCGGAGATGGACACTGCGGCAATGACGCGGCCGGAAGGGCCGCGCACGGGTGCGGAGACCGAGGCGACTCCAGGTTCGCGTTCGCCGAGGCTCTGGGCCCAGCCCCGGCGTCGTACTCCTGCCAGGACGGTCGGAGTGAACCGGGCGTTCTGAAGTCCGTCCAGGAGGCGGTCGTGGTCTTCCCACGCCAGCAGGATCTGGGCGGCGGAGCCGGCCTTCATGGAGAGTTGGGTGCCCACGGGAATGGTGTCGCGCAGCCCGATGGGGCGTTCGGCCGAGGCAACGCAGACGCGCCAGTCGCCCTGACGTCGGAAGATTTGGGCGCTCTCTCCCGTGGCGTCGCGCAATTGGATCAAGACCGGGCCCGCAGAAGCGATGAGCCGGTCTTCGCCAGCCGCCGAAGCAAGCTCAACAAGGCGGCTGCCGAGGACAAAACGGCCCTGGATGTCGCGGCTCACGAGGCGGTGGTGGACGAGGGCGAGCGCCAGCCGGTGCACGGTGGGGCGGGCCAGCCCTGTTGCTGCCACAAGTTGGGCCAAGGTGGTTGGCCCCGCCTCAAGAGCGTCGAGCACCTGGGCCGCTTTATCGATGACGCCGACTCCACTAGAATTGTCCATGTAATGATATTGCCGTCTCAATATCTGAGATGCAAGTTGTTTCGCTGGCGCAGTTCGGATCGCTGATGTTCAGTGGAAGTAGTCAAGCCAACCGCAGTGAAGGGAGCAGGCCGTGGGAAAGACACTGGCCGAGAAAGTTTGGGATGCGCACGTGGTGCGCAAGGGCGAAGGCGAAGGAGCCAACGCCCAGCCCGATCTTCTGTTCATCGACCTGCACCTCGTGCATGAGGTGACCTCACCGCAGGCCTTCGAGGGCTTGCGCCTGGCCGGACGCCCCCTGCGCCGCCCCGACCTCACCATCGCCACTGAAGACCACAACACACCGACGCTGGACATCGACAAGCCGATCGCCGACCTGACCAGCCGCACCCAGATCCAGACCCTGCGCAACAACTGCAAGGAGTTCGGAGTCCGCCTGCACTCGCTCGGCGACGCCGAACAAGGCATTGTGCACGTCGTCGGCCCGCAGCTGGGCCTCACCCAGCCCGGCATGACAGTAGTTTGCGGCGATTCGCACACCTCGACCCACGGCGCCTTCGGAGCGCTCGCCATGGGCATCGGCACCTCCGAGGTGGAACATGTCATGGCCACCCAGACGCTGTCCCTCAAGCCATTCAAGACCATGGCCATCAACGTTGAAGGCACCCTGCGCCCTGGCGTCTCGGCGAAGGACATCATCCTCGCAGTCATCGCCAAGATCGGCACAGGCGGCGGCCAGGGCTACGTGCTGGAGTACCGTGGCTCGGCCATCCGGGCGCTCTCCATGGATGCCCGCATGACCATCTGCAACATGTCCATCGAAGCCGGAGCCCGCGCTGGCTTGGTGGCTCCGGACCAGACGACCTACGACTACATGTACGGCCGCCCGCACGCCCCGCAGGGCGAGGAGTGGGATGCCGCCGTCGAATACTGGAACACGCTGCACACCGACGACGACGCCACTTTCGATGTCGAGGTGGACCTCGACGCCGATACCTTGGAACCGTTCGTGACCTGGGGAACCAACCCGGGCCAGGGCATTTCACTCAACGAAGCGGTACCGTTCCCCGGCGACTTCGGTGACGAGAACGCCAAGCTGGCGGCCGAGCGCGCGCTGCAGTACATGGGCCTCGAAGCCGGGACACCCATGAAGGACATCCGGGTGGACACGGTCTTCCTCGGATCCTGCACCAACTCCCGCATCGAGGACCTCCGCGCCGCCGCCGATGTCATCCGCGGGCGGGAAAAGGACCCGCAGGTCCGGATGCTCGTGGTCCCCGGCTCGGCACGCGTTCGCCTGGAAGCCGAAGCAGAGGGCCTGGACAAGGTGTTCAAGGAATTCGGCGCTGAATGGCGCTTTGCCGGCTGCTCCATGTGCCTGGGCATGAATCCGGACCAGCTGGAACCGGGGGAGCGCTGCGCATCCACCTCGAACCGTAACTTCGAGGGGCGACAAGGCAAGGGCGGCCGCACCCACTTGGTTTCGCCGGTCGTCGCTGCAGCCACGGCAGTACGCGGAACGCTGAGCTCGCCTTCGGACCTGGAGCCCGCCTCTGTTTCCGCATCCACCACCACCGACGCCGCCTAGGAGGGCCCCATGGAAAAGTTCACCACCCACACCGGCATCGGTGTCCCGCTGCGCCAGAGCAATGTGGACACGGACCAGATCATCCCAGCGGTTTACCTGAAGCGGATTACCCGTACCGGTTTCGAAGACGCGCTGTTCTCAGCGTGGCGCAAGGACCCGTCCTTCATCCTGAACCAGGAACCGTTCAACGCCGGCTCCGTACTTGTGGCTGGACCCGATTTCGGTACCGGTTCGTCCCGGGAGCACGCAGTCTGGGCACTGAAGGATTACGGGTTCAAAGCCGTACTCTCCTCCCGGTTCGCGGATATTTTCCGCGGCAACTCGGGAAAGCAAGGCCTCCTGGCGGCCGAGCTTGCCCAGGACGACATCGAGCTCATCTGGAAGGTGCTCGAAAACGCGCCCGGCACCGAAGTCAAGGTGGACCTCGTGTCCAAGACCGTCGAGTGCGGAAACGTCGTGGCACCGTTCGAGATCGATGACTACACCCGTTGGCGCCTCCTGGAAGGCCTGGATGACATCGGACTGACGCTCCAGCACGAGGAAGACATCACGGCCTACGAGGCCACGAGGCCTTCCTTCAAGCCGAAAACCCTGCCGGCACGAATCCAGTAGCTCGCATCAACTGGCTGCCGCACCTTGAAAGGACCGGCGCACCCGAAAGAACGGGTGCGCCGGTCCTTTTCGGTTCGCCGGGCACGAACGCGGGGTCACTTACGGCCCATGCCGTGCGGCAACATGGGCCGTAAGTGACCCCGCGTCGCTGAAAGGCCGGCCCCTCCATTTCGAATCGGTAACGTCAGCTTTTATGCTTAGCTGGAGCCTTCGTAAGTGTGGGGGCATCAACTCGTGAGGAAACCGGTATAGATGAGTAGTGTTCTGACAATCCGCGGTGGCGTCCCTTTGACCGGCCGTGTCACCGTCAGAGGTGCCAAGAACCTTGTTCCCAAGGCCATGGTGGCCTCCCTCCTCGGCAACGAACCCTCGGTGTTGCGGAACGTCCCGGAAATCAAGGACGTAGAGGTTGTCACCAGCCTGTTGCAGCTCCATGGCGTGACTGTTCAGAAGGATCCCGTCACCGGCGATCTCACCCTGGATCCCAAGAATGCCAAGACCGCGTCCAGCACCGCGATCGACGCCCACGCCGGGGACTCACGTATCCCGATCCTGCTGTGCGGTCCTTTGATCCATGCCATCGGCGAAGCATTCATTCCCGATCTCGGCGGCTGCAAAATCGGCGACCGGCCCATCGATTACCACTTGAACGTGCTCCGACAGTTTGGCGCCGTCGTCGAAAAGCGCCCGGGCGGTATCCACATTTCCGCTCCCAAGGGACTCCACGGCGCCAAGATCTCGCTCCCGTACCCGTCGGTGGGAGCGACGGAACAAGTCCTGCTGAGTGCCACACGCGCCGAGGGCATCACCGAACTGAGCGGTGCCGCTACCGAACCGGAAATCATCGACCTCATCGCCGTGCTGCAGAAGATGGGTGCCATCATCAGCGTCCAGACCGATCGCACCATCAGGATCGAGGGTGTTCGGGACCTGGGTGGCTACGACCACCGCGCACTGGCAGACCGCAATGAATCGGCGTCCTGGGCTTCCGCTGCCCTGGTGACCCGCGGAGACATCTTCGTTGAGGGTGCTTCCCAGAGAGACATGATGACCTTCCTCAACACCTACCGCAAGGTGGGCGGCGGCATGGATATCCGCGAGGACGGCATCCGTTTCTACCACCCCGGCGGAAAGCTGAGCCCGCTCGTCCTTGAAACCGATGTGCACCCGGGCTTCATGACCGATTGGCAACAGCCACTCGTGGTCGCCCTGACCCAGGCAGAAGGCGTCTCAATTGTCCACGAAACCGTGTACGAAAACCGGTTCGGCTTCACTGATGCACTGACCCGCATGGGCGCAACCATCCAGGTCCACCGCGAATGCCTCGGGAGTGTGCCATGCCGCTTCGGCCAGCGCAATTTCCTGCATTCCGCCGTCGTCTCAGGACCCACTCCGCTGAGGGGCACCGACATCGACATCCCCGATCTCCGTGGTGGATTCAGCCACCTTATTGCGGCGCTCGCCGCGACCGGCACATCCAGGGTGACCGGGATCGACATCATCAACCGCGGCTACGAGCGCTTCACTGAAAAGCTCGCCGGGCTGGGCGCCGATTTCGACCTCACCGAATCCAAGTAACGGGGGACACCTTGAAGGAATCGGCCCAGAGCCGTGCCATGTTCGCTGTTCTTGCGGGAATTGCGCGACCGATCATGAACATCCTCATGGCAAAGAAGTGGGAAGGGACCGAAAAGCTCCCCGCGGGTGGCTTCATCGCTGCACCGAACCACTGCACCGAGATCGACCCTATTGTCGTGGGGCACATGCTCTACAACATGAAGCGTCCACCGCATTTCCTCGCGAAAGCGGGCCTCTTCAAGGCCCCCGTCCTCGGTAGCCTGTTGCGCGCCGCGAACCAGATTCCTGTAGAGCGTTCGACGACGGGGGCGAACCGCTCGTTGCAAGCCGCCCAGGAAATGGTGGATGCCGGCGGCGCGATCATCATCTATCCGGAGGGCACCTTGACGCGCGATCCGGATTTGTGGCCGATGAAGGGTCACACCGGAGCGGCGCGCCTCGCACTCCAGACCGGTGCTCCCGTGGTTCCCATTGCCCATTGGGGTGCCCAAGAGGTGTTCCCCCGGTACGCCAAGCGCCTGCATGTCTTCCCGCGGAAGACTTCCCGCATCTTGGTCGGCGATCCCGTGGATCTCAGTGCTTTCCAAGGCCGGCCTCTCGACCGGGCCACCCTGGTGGAGGCTACCGACGTCATCATGGACGCCATCACGGAGCTCCTTGCAACCCTGCGCGGGGAAGAACCGCCCAAGGGACGCTGGGACCCTGCTGCCCACAACCAGTCGAAGCACGGCCGCTTCCAAGCGACTGAAGGAACCTCGGGCGCCGACGGCACGGACGGACAGAAGTGACCTCAGGGGAAGAACTCATAGGCGACAAAGGTGTTGTCGCCGTGCTTGGCGCGGGATCCTGGGGTACAACGTTCGCAAAGGTCCTGGCGGATGCCGCAATTGCCACCGGCGCGGAGCGCAGTATCCGCATTTGGGGCCGCCGGGACGAAGTGGTAGCGCAAATCAATGCGGAGCACCGCAACGTCCAGTACTTGAAGGACATTGCGCTGCCCGATTCCATTACGGCTTCAACAGATGTGGCAGAGGTACTCGCGGGTGCCGGAATCGTGATTTTGGCCGTGCCGGCGCAGTCGCTGCGGCTTCAACTGCGCAAGTGGAAACCGCTCGTTGCCCCTGGCGCCGTGGTCGTTTCCCTCATGAAGGGCCTTGAACTCGGTACGGATTCCCGCATGAGCCAGGTCATTTCCGAGGAACTCGACATTCCGCAGGAAAGGGTAGCCGTTGTTTCGGGGCCCAACCTGGCAATGGAGATCGCTCGCCAGGAACCGACGGCTTCCGTGGTGGCCTGCAGCGACGAAGCTACGGCTGCATCGTTCGCGCTCTATTGCACCGCACCATATTTCCGCCCCTACACGAGCAATGACGTGGTCGGCGTCGAAATCGGGGGGATCGTGAAGAACGTGATCGCCTTGGCCGTCGGTATCTGCGAAGGCAAGCAAATGGGTGACAACACCAAGGCCTCGGTGATCACGCGGGGTCTTGCGGAGACCTCCCGGCTGGCCCTTGCCTTGGGCGGCGAGGCCCGCACTATGGCAGGCCTAGCCGGCCTGGGGGACCTCGTGGCTACCTGCTCTTCGCCACTGTCCCGGAACCACACGGCGGGACGGTTGCTCGGCGAAGGTTTGACCCTGGACCAGGTTACCGAACGTATGACGCAGACGGCGGAAGGCATTAAATCCGGGTACGCTGTCTACGAACTAGCCGGAAAACTCGGTGTCGACATGCCGATCACCGCGGCCGTGGTAGCCGTCCTCGAAGGCAAACTGTCCGTTGATGAACTTGGGCCCAGACTCCTGGCCCGCTCCCTGAAGTCCGAAGGCGATTACTGACTGTGACCGAAGAATCCATGTCTGCCGGAACTGCCGCTCCTGCTGGAGCTGCCGGGTCCGCGAAGCCAGCCGAACACAGGCGGGCCCGCGTCGCCGTACTCTTTGGCGGCCGATCCAGCGAGCACGCCGTCAGTTGTGTGACGGCGGCCGGTGTCATGGGCGCTATCGACAGGAGCAAGTACGACGTCGTCCCCATCGGGATAGCCAAGTCGGGGCAGTGGGTCATCCCATCCGCTGACATCAGCCAGTGGTCGTTGAGCGCGTCGGCCCTGCCTGAGGTGCTGCCCTCGGGGAGGACCGTAACCCTCGCCGAGGTAGGTGGAGCCCACCAATTGATCGTCACGGCACCGAATGCGGTGCCTGAGGAACTGGGCTCTGTGGATGTCGTGTTTCCGCTCCTGCACGGCCCTTGGGGCGAGGATGGCACCATCCAGGGCCTCTTGGAGCTGTCCGACACCCGTTACGTGGGAGCCGGGGTCCTCGCATCCGCCGTCGGCATGGACAAGCATTTCATGAAGGTCGTTTTCGAAGCCGCCGGACTGACGGTGGGGCCGTATGTCGCCGTCACTGACCGTGAATGGATCAACGACGCCGAAGCGGTGCGCAAGCGCGTGGACCGCCTCGGGTTCCCGGTTTTCGTGAAGCCCGCACGCGCGGGTTCCTCGATGGGAATTTCCAAAGTGGATTCTATGGATGAACTGGACGCAGCCATTGAAGAAGCACGGCGGCACGACCTCAAGCTGGTGATCGAGGCCGGCATTGTCGGCCGTGAGATCGAGTGCGCCGTCCTTGAAGGACGTGGCACGGCGGCTCCTCGAACCTCCATGCCGGGGGAAATCGCCGTCGCTCCCGGCGAACACGAATTCTACGACTTCAACGCCAAGTATGTGGAGGACGGGGCCGCGGCCCTTAGCTGCCCGGCCGATATTCCGGACGAGGCCATTGCGCGCGTCCGCGAGCTTGCGGCGGCTGCGTTCGATGCTGTGGGCGCAGAAGGCCTGAGCCGCGTGGACTTCTTCTACACTCCGGACGGCGAACTCATCATCAACGAGATCAACACGATGCCCGGCTTCACCCCGAAGAGCATGTATCCGCAAATGTGGGCGGCTTCCGGCCTGGGCTACGCCGAGTTGATCGACGAACTCATCTACCTGGCTCTCAACCGGAAGACCGGCCTGCGCTAGTAGCCGGCAGGGCGCCGGCTACTTGCCGGGAGTAGTCGTGGGCAGGTTCTGCAGCAGCTCCGGCTGACCTACGCACTTGCGAACGGCCTTGATTTTCGCCGCGGCGGGTGCCAAATCGGCAAGGACCGTGGCGGAGCTGATTTTGTTCGGGTCCATGAGGATTTCAGTTGCGGGCTCGCGCCCGTAGGTAGTCAGGGTCCATACCGGGTCGCCTTCCTTGATGACCCAGTCGACGTCGTTGACGGTGACGCAACGGTCCGTCGTGGGGCCGGGCACATTGACGCCGCAACGCAGAATCAACACAGACGGGTCGCCCCATGCCGCCGTGCCCTGGCTGTTGGTCTTCCGCAGGGCGGCGTCGCCGATGGTGTCCGGGAGCGACACCATCATGGGCGCACAAGCCGCATTCGCGGCATCTGCCGCAGGCTTCACGTCGGCGACGGGAGAGCAGGCTGCAAGCGTGAGGACCGAAACCGCCGCGGCTGCCAGGGAACACAGGGCGCGGACGTGCGCAGCGGCTTTCGTTTGTTGCATTGATCAAGCCTATCGCGGCTGCGGCAAACCGAGGATCGGAGCAACGGGCGCCAAAGGACAGCCCTTGGTTGTCGGCGGTTCGCGATAGCGTAGAGCTGTGTCCATAGAACAACAGACTGTCGGCGAGCTGTCCGAAGGCGAGCTCCTCGCGCGCATCTTTCCGCGCCTGAACCACAGCAGCAGCGTGCTGCTCGGGCCGGGGGACGACGCCGCCGTCGTCGCCGCGCCGGATGGCCGGACCCTCATTTCCATCGACACCCAGACCCAGGACCAGGACTTCCGCCTGGAATGGAACAACGGATACCTGACCACGGGGTATGACGTCGGCTGGAAATCGGCAGCGCAGAATCTCAGCGACATCAACGCGATGGGTGGTACCGCAGTGTCCCTCGTCGTCAGCTTGACCATGCCGCCCGGCACTCCGGTGCGGTGGGTCGAGGACTTCGCGGATGGCCTGACGGCGGGCATGGTCGGCTTGGGGGCTGCCGATTGTTCGGTTGCCGGGGGAGACCTGGGCCGTGGCCGCGAAATCGCGGTGACGGTCGCCGTCGTCGGAACAATGCACGGGTTCCCTGCTGTCCTGCGCTCCGGGGCACGTCCGGGAGACACTGTGGCCCTTGCCGGAACTGTTGGACGCGCTGCAGCCGGGCTGGCCCTGCTCGAAAGCACCATACCCGTAGGCGAGCTGAACGCTGCCCAGCGCGGACTCATGGATAGCCAGTGCCGGCCGCTGCCGCCTCTTGCCGCAGGACCGCTGGGTGCCAAGGCAGGAGCCACGGCCATGATGGATGTCTCGGACGGGCTTTTGCGCGACGGCGCCCGTCTCGCCGAAGCCAGTGGCGTGGCACTCGACCTCGACCCCATCGCACTCAAGGCCCTCGCCACTCCCTTGGAAGCTGCCTCGGCTCCTCTTGGCCAGGATCCCATGGACTGGATCCTGGGGGGCGGAGAGGACCACGGCCTGTTGGCGACATTTCCAGCAAATGTTCAGCTACCTTCCGGCTTCACTGCGATAGGCTCGATCCAGGCCGTTGCCGAAGGACAGCACAGCGGCGTCCGGATAGCGGGAATCCCCGCTGACACCGTGGGATGGGATCACTTTGCAGACTAAGATTGCCGCCAATACGCACGCCATGAAGCGGTGGCTGGGCAAAGCGGAGACGACGCTCGGGAACCACAGCGACCGTCTCAACGCCATCAACATCTTCCCGGTGGCAGATGGCGACACGGGCACCAACCTCTACCTCACAGTCCGCGCTGCTGCTGCGGCGTTCGCCGATCGGTCCACCGCGGACGAACCGGTGAACGACGTCGGGGCCGTTCTGGCAACGGCAGGACGCGCGGCCATGGAGCAGGCCCGGGGTAACTCAGGAACACTCTTCGCTGTCTTCTTGTGCGCAATGGCTGAGCCGCTGGCCGGGCACACGCGCCTCAGCGCGCCCTTGCTTGCCGCCGCACTGAACCGGGCCCAGATCCGTGCTTGGTCTGCCTTGAGCGAGCCTGTACCGGGCACCATGCTCTCCGTTCTCGAAGCTGCCGCCAGGGCAGCGGGCGAATGCGATAGTGCCCACAACGGCGACGACAGCAACCAGGCGTTGGGCCTGGCCCTCGATGCCGCAGTCAATGCAGCGCTGGATGCAGTAGTGCGAACCGAGGACCAACTGGCCCCGCTGCATGCGGCCCATGTAGTGGATGCGGGTGGTGTGGGCATGTTGTTGATCCTGGATTGCCTCCGTTCGGCTGTGCTCGGCGAAGAACTCCAAGATGAACTCCTGGACGGCCTGCACGGCTATGACCTGCAGGATCCGCACATCCATGCGGGAATGCCTGACGACGACGGCGTCGAGGTCATGTGCACCATCAGCCTGTCACCGCTCGCCGCCGCCACGCTCCGTCAGCGATTGGACGAACTCGGCGACTCCGTCATCATGAGCCAGGTGGGCAGCGCGAACCCGGTGGGCAGCCCGTCTGGACCGAATGATTCACGGGACGACGACGATGACGACGAGGACGCGGCGGAAGCCAGCTACCGGTGGCGCGTCCATGTCCACGTTCCGGACGCTGAACCCGCCGTGGCCGTCATCCGCTCACTCGGCGAGCCCACCGACATCTCCATCAGCCAGCTCTCGATGCCGCGCGATCCAGGCCTCCCGGCAGGCCAGCACGGGCATGAATACTGAGCTTCACCTTCCCCTCGAGCGGAGGATCGGCAAACGCTCCTCGTCCGTCATCGAGAAGCACCTTGGCCTGGACACTGTCGGGGAGCTGCTCAACTACTTTCCCCGGCGCTACCTGAGCCGTGGGGAGCTCACGCCCATCAGCAAACTGCCGTTGGATGAAGAGGCCACCCTCATTGCCAGGGTCCTGTCCAATTCCACCCGGCAAATGCGCGCAAGGCGGGGATCGTTGACGGACGTCGTGGTCACGGACGAGGCCAGCGGCGAGCAGATTCCTGGAACCCTTAAAATCAGTTTCTTCAACGGCTTCCGTGCCCGCGCTGAGCTTCAGCCAGGGCGCCGCGTGATGTTTTCCGGCAAGGTCAGCCGCTACGGTGGCTCCTTGGGCATGACCAACCCGGACTTCATGCTGCTCGACGAGGACCCGGAGCTTGCCGGTTCCGTCGATCCGGAAAAGCTGGCGGCCATGCCCATTCCCGTTTACCCGGCCACAGCCAAGCTCACCAGTTGGTCCATCCACAAGGTCATCACCACGCTCCTGGACACCATCGATGTGGACAGCATCGAGGATCCGCTGCCTGTCGACATTGCGTCCCGGGAGAAATTCCTGGGGGTAGGGGAAGCGTACCGGCTGATCCATTCGCCGGAAACGGCGGCGGATTGGCAGCGCGCCCGTGACCGGTTCCGCTACCAGGAAGCACTGGTTCTGCAGACTGCCCTGGCGCGGCGCCGGGCCCAGTTGGCTGCAGAAGAGGCCACCGCCCGTCGGCCCGTGCCCGAAGGGCTCCTTGCTGCCTTCGACCGGCAGCTGCCGTTCACGCTGACTGCCGGCCAGGCCGCCGTCGGAAAGACGCTTTCCCACGAGCTGGCACAGGACTCGCCGATGAACCGCTTGCTGCAGGGCGAAGTTGGTTCCGGAAAAACGATTGTGGCCTTGAGGGCCATGCTGCAAGTGGTGGATGCCGGCGGGCAGGCCGCACTTCTCGCCCCCACGGAGGTCCTCGCGGCACAGCACTTCGACTCCATCCGGAGGACCCTGGGCCCGCTGGCCCGGGACGGTTTGTTCGGAGGCGCCGGAATGCTGGGCGGGGCCGGGTTGTTGGACACCGACCCCGGGAACGGCCCCGGGTCGGTCCAGGTCGCCTTGCTCACAGGCTCCATGCCGACGGCTGCCCGCAAGCAAGCCATGCTGGACGCGGCCTCGGGCAATGCCGGCATTGTGATCGGCACCCATGCGCTGCTGAGTGACAAAACCTCGTTCCAGGACCTAGGGCTGATCGTGGTGGACGAGCAGCACCGCTTTGGGGTGGAGCAGCGTGACGCCCTGCGTGCCAAGGCCAACCGCCCGCCCCACCTGCTGGTGATGACCGCTACTCCGATTCCACGCACTGTGGCCATGACAGTCTTCGGCGACCTGGAAACGTCCGTGCTGGACGAACTCCCTGCAGGCCGCGCGCCCATCTCCACCCACGTTGTCGGGCTCGCGGAAAACCCGGGGTGGGCGGCCAGGATCTGGAAACGCTCGCGGGAAGAGATCGACGCCGGCCATCAGGTGTACGTCGTGTGTCCCAAGATCGGAGACGACGACGACGGCGACTTCAGCCCGGGCGAAGCGGAACCAAGCGACGCCGAACTTTCGGAGGAGGGCCCCGCGCGCGAGCTCGCTTCGGTGAACGCCGTCGTCGAAACGCTCAGCCAGGAGCCGGCCCTGCGCGGCGTGCGGGTGGAGCCACTCCACGGCCGGCAGGATCCGGTACTCAAGTCCGAAACCATGGCCTCGTTCACTGCCAACCAGACCCAGCTGCTGGTGTCCACGACAGTGATCGAGGTGGGGGTGGATGTCCATAACGCCACGCTGATGGTGATCCTTGATGCTGACCGTTTCGGCATTTCGCAACTCCACCAGCTGCGCGGGAGGGTGGGCCGCGGCGGCCTTCCCGGCACGTGCCTGCTGGTCACGACGCTCGAGCCTGGCCATCCAAGCCGCAGGCGCCTTGACGCCGTTGCTTCGACTACCGACGGTTTCGAACTTTCCCAGGAAGACCTCAAGCTGCGCCGCGAAGGCGATATCCTGGGCGCCTCGCAGTCCGGTGGGCGCTCCACCCTGAAGCTGTTGCGTGTCCTGGAGCATGAGGACGTGATCGCCCGCGCCCGCACCGATGCACAGCGGCTCGTCGCGGACGATCCCGGGCTGGACGGCCAACAGGCCCTGGCAGCCGCGATCGACGAATATCTTAACCCCGAAAAGGAGGCGTTCCTTGAACGCGGCTAAGGAATCCACGCTTGAAGGCACGCCTGTGTGCTCCGTCCCGGGAAGTGGCCGGTGAGCCGGATCATTGCCGGCGTGGTCGGCGGCAATCCGCTGGTCAGCGTCCCTGGAAACGCCACCAGGCCGACGACGGACCGTGTCAAGGAGGCGTTGTTCTCGCGGCTCGAGGCTCTAGATGCGATCGACGATGCCCGGGTGCTGGATCTTTATGCGGGTTCGGGGTCCCTCGGCATCGAAAGTGCCAGCCGGGGCGCGCGCTCGGCCGAACTCGTGGAGTCTGATGCACGCGCCTCCGAGGTCTGCCAGCGAAATGCCGACATGGCCAACCAGGTGCTGGGACGGAGGATTGTCTCCGTCACTCGTTCCAAAGTGGAGTCCTTCCTGGAACGCGCGGCGGATGACGTTCTCTGGGACCTCGTGTTCCTGGATCCGCCCTATCCCTTGGATGAGCCTTCCCTGAAGGCTGTCCTCGCCAAGCTCGCCTTCCACCTCGATGAAGGTGCCGTGGTGGTCGTCGAGCGTTCCTCACGGTCCCCGGAACCGGACTGGCCGGACACCCTCGAGCGGTTTGCCGACAAGAAGTACGGCGAAACCAAGCTCTGGTTCGCCGAACCCGTCTAACGGGTCCCTGGCCCGAAAGGCGGCGCTAGCCGGAAAGCCGGTCCAGCTCCACTCCGCTCAGCACCGCCGCCGGGTGCGGCCCACGGGCGAGGAGTTCCGCCGTCCAATCGGGCGGCCACGGCCGGCGCGTCCCCACCAGGATGATGTTGCCGGGGTACCGGCCGGCGAACATGCCGGCCTCGGCGAAGGCCGCAACGTCGGGCATCGCCCGTCGCATCGCGGCGGCCTGGCTGCTCACCAAGGTCAGGGCCGCTTCGTCGCCGACATTGACGATGAGCACCCCATCGGGCCGGAGCCGCCCCGCGGCCTCTTCGTAGAACTCCTGGCACGCAATATGTGCCGGTGCCTCGGGACCGGAGAAGATGTCCAGGATCACGACGTCGAACTCGAGTTCCGCGGGCAGTTCGGCGAGGGTTTCGCGTGCGTCGCCAATATGCGTCTCCAGGCGGGTGCCGTCCGGCATGGGCAACTTCTGCAGCACGAAGTCGAGCAATTCACGTTCGAGCTCGACGGCGTGCTGTTCCGAACCGGGCCTCGTCGCCTCGATGTAGCGGGCCAGGGTCAAGGCCCCGGCGCCGAGATGAAGGGCAGTGATCGCTTGCCCGCCTGGCGCCACCAGATCCACCACATGGCCGATCCTGCGCAGGTACTCGTAGAAGATTTCCGAGGGTTCCGCGAGATTGACATGGGATTGCTCTGCGTCGCCGATGCGCAGGATGTACGCGCCGTCGATCAATGTGTCGGCTTCGATCGCGGCATGTTGGCCGGTGGCCCGCAGGAAACGCCGTCCCTCGTGGCTTTGCGCAGTTGACACAGTCAGAGCTTGTCCCGCAGGGTGGCCAGCCGGGCGGCCGCTTCTTCCAGTATTTCCGTCTTCTTGCAGAACGCGAATCGGAGAAGGCTGCGCGTCCTTTCCGCGCCTTCCGGGTGGCAAAACACGGGAACGGGGATGGCGGCCACTCCTACGAGCCCCGGCAGCCTTCGTGCCAAGTCCACCGAGTCGTTGATGCCGAGAGGCTCGGTGTCAACGTTGATGAAGTAGGTTCCCTGCGGTGTGTAGACGCCGAAGCCCGCGGCCCGCAGTCCCTCGGCCAGGATGTCCCGCTTGTGCTGGAGAGTGGACGCGATGCCGGTGTAGAACTCATCAGGCAGGGCAAGGCCTACCGAGATCGCGCTTTGGAACGGGGTCCCGGAACTGTAGCTGAGGAATTGTTTGACGGTGCGGATCGCCGCCACAAGGTGGGCCGGTCCACTGAGCCAGCCGATCTTCCAGCCGGTGAACGAAAACGTCTTGCCGGCCGAGGAAATCGTGACACTTCGCTCGGCCGCTCCCGGGATGCCGGCGACCGGAAGGTGCTGCACACCGAAGGTGAGGTGCTCGTAGACTTCGTCGCTGAGGATCACGGCGTCGTATTTCCGGGCGAGCTCGACGACGCGTTCCAGCACCTCGCGCGGGAAGACCGCGCCCGTGGGGTTGTGCGGGTTGTTGAGGAGGACAACCTTGGTGCGTTCACTGAATGCCGATTCCAGAGCGTCCAGGTCCGGAAGGAAGTCCGGCGCCAGCAAGGGAGCGGTCACATGCTTGGCGCCGGCGAGTCCGATGATGGCGCCATAGGAGTCATAGAAGGGCTCGAAGGTCAGGACTTCGTCGCCCGGTTCGATGAATGCGAGCAATGCGGCGGCGATGGCTTCAGTAGCCCCCGTGGTCACAATGACCTCGGTCTGCGGGTCCGGGGTCAGTCCGTAGAAGCGTTCCTGGTGTGCGGCGATGGCCTCGCGAAGTTCGGGGATCCCTTTGCCTGGCGCGTATTGGTTGGCTCCCGCCGTGATGGCTGCTTGCGCTGCTGCCTTGATTTCCGCCGGCCCGTCCTCGTCCGGGAATCCTTGGCCCAGGTTGATGGCTCCGGTGGACATTGCCAGGGTGGTCATCTCTTCGAAGATGGTCACTCCGAGGCTGCCGTCGGCCGAAAGCAGGTTGGCGCCGCTTGCGGCACGTTGCCAAGGGGCGGCGGACGTGTTCTGGCTGAGAGAGGCCGGGCTCGTCACTGTGGGGATGCCTTCCTGGGTGCTGGCTTCCGGCTCCTCCGGCCCGCCGTTTCAGCCATGGTATCGCCATAGTGCCTGCGGCCCCGGATGCGGTAGGTTCGAACCATGAGACGCGCAGTGTGCCCTGGCTCCTTCGACCCCATCCACAACGGACATCTGGAAGTCATTGCGAGGGCCGCCGGCCTGTTCGATGAAGTCGTCGTCGCCGTGTCCACCAACTATGCGAAGAAGTACCGCTTCAGCTTGGAAGAACGCATGGACATGGCTAGGGAGACCCTCGCTTCCTTGCGGGGCATCATCGTGGAGCCCATGGGTGAGGGATTGCTGGCGGAGTACTGCAGGCACCGGGGAATTTCGGCGATCGTCAAGGGCCTGCGCTCGTCCTCGGATTTCGACTACGAACTTCCCATGGCCACCATGAACCGCCAATTGTCCGGCGTCGAGACTGTCTTTCTTCCGGCGGAGGCCCACTACCTCCATTTGTCTTCCACTCTCATCAAGGAAATCTCCCTTCTGGGCGGAGATGTCTCCGATTTCGTGCCTAAATCGGTACTCAAGAGGCTCCTCGCTGGCGGGTCGGCAGCGGAGTAGCCCCGCAGCGGGTAAGCTGGATCGGTACCTCGGGCAGAACGCGTTGTAATTGACCCGGTTTGAGTCCGCTCACGCGTTCAGGCTAAGATGGTACGTCGGTCATATGTTCTACAGGAGTTCTCATTAAGCGAGATGCAAGTTCGCCTTTGACGCTGGACGTCAAGGACCTCGGACGTAGTCCAGGAAGCATGCGGACGCTCACGGAACATGTACCCGCGCCAAGTGACCTTGGCGTGGCACTCATTGGCGTTCAGGAAGGCTCGGATATCGAGCTCGACCTGAGGCTTGAGGCCGTACACGAAGGAATTCTGGTATCTGGAACCGTGTTCGCTGAAGTCAAGGGCGAATGCGGACGATGCCTGGATCCCCTTGCGTATGACCTTGAGGTCAATGTGCAAGAACTTTTCTTCTATGAGGGCGTGGAGCTCTCGGACGAAGAAGACGATGAAGAGCAACGTCGAGTCGAGCACGATCTAATCGATCTTGAACCGGTGTTGCGGGACGCGGTTGTAACCATGCTGCCGTTCCAGCCGGTGTGCCGGGAAGACTGCCAGGGCCTCTGCTCAATATGCGGAGTGCGTCTGGAAGACGAGCCGGGGCACCACCACGAGGACCTGGATCCTCGCTGGGCTGCCCTAGCTGAACTGGCTAAGACCGACCGGCAAACTGATTAGTAAGTGCTGACTAAAAGAGAAATGAGATAGCCGTGGCTGTTCCCAAGCGGAAAATGTCTCGCGCAAATACACGCGCCCGCCGTGCCCAGTGGAAGGCAACTGCCCCCAACTTGGTCAAGACCATCGAAAACGGCCAGGTTGTTTACAGCCTGCCGCACCAGGCAAAGGTCGTCACCGACTCTGCCGGGACTGCGCTGTTCCTTGAATACAAGGGCCGCAAGGTCGCTGACGTCTAAATCCGCCACTAGGCTGACAAGGATGTCTTCAACTGAAGAGCTTCTGAAGCGTCTCGGTGTCTCCATTGACGCCGAGACGCTTCGTCTTGCTCTGACACATCGTTCATACGCGTATGAAAATGGCGGGATTCCCACCAACGAGCGCCTCGAGTTCCTGGGCGACTCCATCCTGGGCTTCTCCGTGACCGATTCGCTGTACCGCGACAACCCGGCGCTGCCGGAAGGCGAACTCGCGAAGCGACGCTCCGCCGTCGTCAGCACCCGCGCGTTGGCGGGTATCGGCCGGGACCTCGGCATCGGCGAATTCATCTACCTCGGGCAGGGCGAAAGGCTCACCGACGGTAAGAACAAGTCCTCAATTCTTGCGGACACCATGGAAGCGCTTATCGGCGCCACGTATCTTTCCAACGACATTGAGACCGCCCGGCAGCTCGTCATGCGGCTCGTTGGACCCTTGCTCAAGGACGCCGCAGCCCTGGGTGCAGGCACCGATTGGAAGACCAGCATGCAGGAGCTTGCCGCGAGCCGCCAGCTCGGGTCCATCTACTATGCAGTCGAAGGCTCCGGCCCGGACCACGCGCGCAGCTTTGAGGCAGTGCTCCAGATCGGTGGCACCGCCTACGGCAAAGGCACGGGCCACTCCAAAAAGGAAGCCGAGCAGGAAGCCGCCGCGGATGCGTGGCGCACCCTCAACAGCAAGGTCACGCTCAACAGCAAAGCCGACTCTCCGGCTGATCCTGCGCACAGCGCCTGATTCCACATGCCGGAACTGCCCGAAGTCGAAGTGGTCCGCCGCGGCCTGGCACGTTGGGTGCGCGGCCGGACCATCAGGGCCGTGGAGGTCCTCGACCCCCGTTCCATCCGCCGCCACGCGTTGGGCACGGAAGACTTCATCGGCAACCTTGAGAACTCCACGGTTTTGGATGTCGTCCGCCGCGGTAAGTTCCTGTGGATGCCGTTGAGGACCGAGGAACCCCATAGGACGGGCGGTACCGTCGAAACGATGCCCGGCGTCGCGCTGATGGCGCACCTCGGTATGAGCGGGCAGCTCCTCATGCAGGACCCTGAGGTCCCCGATGAGAAGCACCTCAAAGTCCGTCTCCGTCTCAGCCGCTCCGACGGCATGCCCGAGGAGTTGCGGTTTGTGGACCAGCGGATCTTCGGCGGACTGTTTGTCACGTCCCTTGTACCGACCTCCGACGGCGGTCCCGGCGGCCAGGGTGAGACGCCACTTCCTGAAATTGCCGAAGAAGCCTCGCACATCGCGCGCGATCCGCTGGATCCGCGCTTTTCCTTTGACGAGTTCTACCGCAAGGTCAAAGCCCGCAAGACCGGGCTCAAGCGCGCACTGCTGGATCAGGGTGTCATCTCGGGGATAGGCAACATCTACGCCGATGAAGCCCTCTGGCGGGCCAGGCTCCACTATGCCAAACCCACAGACACCCTCAAGCGGGCCGATGCCGTGAGGCTCGTCGACGCCTCGAAGGAAGTCATGAGCGACGCGCTCGCCGCCGGTGGGACGAGCTTTGATTCGCTCTACGTCAATGTCAACGGAGCTTCGGGATACTTCGCCCGGTCCCTGGATGCCTACGGCCGGGAGGGGGAGCCGTGCAGGCGTTGTTCCGCCGTTGGACTTCCCGGTGTGATTAAACGGGAGCAATTCATGAACCGCTCCTCGTACACGTGCCCCGTTTGCCAGCCGAAGCCGCGCAACGGCCGCTGGTAGGACGGATCCGCCGGTTTGCCCCGCAAATCCGGGGAATTCCGCCGTCGGGCAGTAGATTGAGAGCGGGAATTCAGCCACTGCCGCCATTGAAAGTGATCCGAAACACCTTGCATCTGAAAAGTTTGACTGTCCGGGGATTCAAGTCGTTCGCGTCGGCCACGACGTTCGACTTCGAGCCGGGCGTCACGGCCGTTGTCGGCCCCAACGGTTCGGGCAAGTCCAATGTGGTTGACGCGCTGGCCTGGGTCATGGGCGAACAAGGTGCGAAGACCCTGCGCGGCGGCAAAATGGAGGACGTCATTTTCGCCGGCACGTCGGGTCGGCCGCCCCTGGGCCGCGCGCACGTTGCGCTGACGATCGACAATGCCGACGGCGCCCTGCCGATCGAATACAGCGAAGTCACCATTTCCCGCACACTGTTCCGGACCGGAGGATCCGAGTACGCCATCAACGGCTCGCCATGCCGCCTCCTGGACATCCAGGAGCTGCTCTCGGATTCAGGTCTTGGCCGGGAGATGCACGTGATCGTGGGGCAGGGGCAGTTGGACCGTGTCCTGCACGCCACCCCCGAGGACCGCAGGGGATTCATTGAAGAAGCCGCAGGCATCCTCAAACACCGGCGTCGCAAGGAAAAGACCGTCCGCAAGCTGGAAGCCATGCAGGCGAACCTGCAACGCCTTGGTGACCTCACGGCGGAAATCCGCCGTCAACTCACGCCGCTCGGCAAACAGGCCGAAGTCGCCCGCCGCGCCCAAACCGTGCAGTTCGACGTCCGCGACGCCAAGTCCAGGCTCTTGGCCGATGATCTCGTCCAGCTCACCCGGACGTTGGAGAAGGACGTCGCCGACGAAGCCGCGTTGAAGGAGCGCCGCGAGGTGGTCGAAGCGGAGCTCGGCGCAGGCCGTCAGCGCCAGATCCGACTGGAGCAACTCGCGGCTGAGGCCACTCCCAGACTCAATGCCGCCAGGGACAACTGGTACCGGTTGTCGGCAACCCGGGACCGGCTCCGCGCCCTGGGATCGCTTGCGACCGAGCGCCGCCGCCTCCTCGGTGCCTCCGATGCCGCCCCGGATTCTGGCCGCGACCCGGACCACCTGGACCGCCAGGCCGCCCGGGTCCGGCAGGAACAGGCGGAGCTGGAGCATGACATCTTGGCGAAGCAGGCAGGCCTGCTCGAAGCCACGGCGGCCAGACAGGAAGCCGAGAACCTGGCCGCGGCCGAGGACAAACGCCTGACGGCCGTATTGCGTGCGGCAGCCGATCGCCGTGAGGGCCTCGCGAAACTCGTAGGCCAATTGGCTGCCGCACGCTCCAGGGCCGAGGCGGCCGAGGCTGAGCGGGGCAGGCTCAGGGACTCGCTGGCAGCCGGTGAGGAACGCCGTCGGCACGCACAAAGTGAGTTTGCGGCCCTCGAGTCGCAGGTGGCCGGCGTCGAAGAGGGAGAAGAAAGCCTCGACGCCGAATATGAGGACGCCAGCGCCCTTCTTGACGAGATCAACGCCGAAATCGAAGCGTTGAAAACTGCCGAACGCGATGAAGTCCGCGAACGCGATGCGCTCACCGCCCGCCGCGATGCTTTGCAGCTTGGACTCAACCGCAAGGACGGTTCTTCGCGGCTTCTGTCCTCGGACCACCCTGGAGTCCTGGGTTCGCTTGCTTCCCTCCTGACGGTGGAGCCCGGGTACGAGACGGCCGTTGCCGCAGCACTCGGCACTGCTTCGAACGCCGTCGTGGTGGCAGACAGTGCGGGGGCCGTCGCCGCGATGCAACTGTTGAAGGACGCCGACGCCGGACGCGCCTCGCTTTTGGTGGCAGGCGCTGGACCCTCAGCGGATCCCGAGCCTGGCCTGCGGGAATTGCCGATGCTGCCTGACGGTGCGCGCTGGGCCGCCGCGTTGGTGGCGACTGACGCCCCCGAAGCGAGTGGCGCAAGGACCCTTCTGGCGTCCACCGCCGTCGTCGACGACTTGTACGCGGCGGCAAGCCTTATTGCCGGCAACCCGGAGCTTACCGCGGTGACCCGCGAAGGCGATGTCTTCAGGGCCCTGACGGTGGACGGCGGATCGGCGACGGCGCCGTCGCTTCTTGAGGTCCAAGCCGCAGTGGACGACGCCGACACCCGGCTCCTGGAGCTCACCACCCGTCTCGAGCGGGGAAAGTTCGCCCTGGCTGGAGCCGAAGCCCGCCGGGCCGATGCCCGGGAGCGGGCGAACGCGGCCCTGGACAAACTCCACGACTCGGATGCCCGCTTGGCCGCCGTCGCGGAACGGCTTGGTCACCTGAATTCCCAGTTGCGCAGCGCCGTCGCGGAACGCGATCGAATGGCGGAGTCCCTGGCCAAGGCCGAACTGAACATCGCCGTGGCCGAGGAATCCCTTGAGCTTGCGGCGGAACGGCTGGCCGCGGCAGAGGAAGCCCCCCAGGAGGAGGAGCCTTCCACAGAGCAACGCGACGCCTTGGCCAGGGCTGCCAGCGAAGCCCGCTCCCGTGAGATGGAGGTCAGGCTGGGCTTGCGGAGCGCCGAGGAACAGCTCGCCGCGACCAGCAACCGGGCCGCTTCCCTGGAGCGGGCCGCCGCGAGCGAACGGCGGGCACGTGAGGAAGCCGCGCGCCGGGCTTTGCGACGCAAAGCCCAAGCCGAGCGGGCCTCGGCCGTTGCTTCCGCCGTCGAACAGACCGTACGTTTCGTTGACGTTTCAGTGGACCTCGCCGCCCGCGCCCGCGATCTCGCCGAGGCAGTGCGGGAGCAGCGCGAGAAGGAGCTTGCTGACGTCCGGAGCAGCAACGAGAAGTTGGCCCAGGAGCTGGCGGGACTGACTGATTCTGTGCACCGCGACGAACTCGCACGAGCCCAGCAACGGCTCAGGATTGAAGCGTTGGAAACGCGGTCCATCGAGGAGCTGGGCCTGTCGGCGGAACAACTCGTGGCCGACTTCGGTCCGGAGCAGCCCGTTCCCGTGCCCGCCGCTACCGTGGACAAGTGGGCCGAACTCCGCGCACCCGTGGACGAAGACGGGAACGCCATCGTCGAGGGTGTTCCCTTTGTCCGCGCCGAGCAGGAGAAGCGGCTCCGCAAGGCTGAACGGGACCTCTCCGCCCTTGGCAAAGTGAACCCCTTGGCGCTGGAGGAATTTGCCGCACTCGAGGAACGCCACCAATTCCTGAGCACGCAATTGGAAGACCTCAAATCCAGCCGCAAAGACCTTTTGGACATCATCAAGGAAGTGGACAACCGCGTCCAGCAGGTCTTTGCTGAAGCCTTCGCCGATACATCCAAGCAGTTTGACCATGTCTTTGCGCGGCTCTTCCCCGGCGGGGAAGGCAAATTGGTGCTGACGGATCCCGATGACATGCTGACCACCGGCATCGAGGTGGAGGCAAGGCCGGCCGGCAAGAAGATCAAGCGGTTGTCCTTGCTTTCCGGTGGCGAACGATCGCTGACGGCTGTCGCGTTGCTCGTGGCGATTTTCAAGGCGCGGCCTTCGCCGTTCTACGTCATGGATGAAGTGGAAGCCGCTCTCGACGATACGAACCTGGGCAGGCTCATCACGATTTTCGAAGAGCTGCGCGAGTCCAGCCAGCTGATTGTCATTACGCACCAGAAGCGGACCATGGAGGTCGCGGATGCCCTCTACGGAGTGACTATGCGGGGCGACGGCGTGTCCACCGTCATCAGCCAGAGGCTCGGTGCCGAGGTCTAGCTTTGTGAGAAGCTAGGGGAGTGAACGATCTCCTCCCCATTATTTTGTCCATTGTCGCTGCCATCGTGGTGGTCGGAGGGCTGATTCCTGTCCTGCTCAAGGCGCGGAAGTCTGCCTCGACTTACGCTGGAACGCGCGACGCCAACGATCCTGTTGACAAGACGCCGGCAGGCGGCGGAACGATCGTCGACGACGCCCCGGGGACCGCGCCGGACAGCACGGCGCCCGGACCCGTCGTCGAGCCCGCCGACCTTGCCGTGCCGGAGACCGACGTTCCGGATGACGCCGCGGGACTGGAACTCATCCAGGTGGAGACCCCCGCGCCTGTCGAGGGCCGCCTCAACCGGCTTCGGGCGCGACTGGTCAAATCCAACAGCATTCTCGGAAAGGGGCTCCTGGCCCTGCTTTCGAGCGACAAGATCGACGAAAACGTCTGGGACGAAGTAGAAGAAACACTGCTCCTTGCCGACCTCGGCACCGAGCCCACCATGCAGCTGGTCGATGCCCTGCGTGCACGGGTAAAAGTGCAAGGCACCCGCAGCCCGGAGGACGTCAAGGCACTCCTGCGCGAGGAACTCATCAAGCTCGTGGACCCGACCATGGACCGCAGCCTGAATGTGGAACGCAAGGGAGCCCACCCGGCCATCATGATCGTCGTCGGCGTCAACGGGGTCGGTAAGACCACCACCGTCGGCAAGCTCGCGCGGGTTCTCGTCGCCGAAGACAAGGACGTCCTGCTGGGCGCGGCCGACACTTTCCGTGCGGCGGCGGCTGAGCAGCTCGCCACGTGGGGCCAGCGTGTCGGCGTCGCGACCGTCAGGTCGCACGTCGTCGGCGCGGACCCCGCCTCTGTCGCCTATGAAGCAGTCAAGGCCGGCATTGAGCAGGAAGTGGATGTCGTCATGATCGACACTGCGGGTCGCCTGCAAAACAAGGTGGGCCTCATGGACGAGCTCAGCAAGGTCAAGCGCGTCATCGAGAAGCTGGCCGAAGTGGACGAAGTCCTTCTGGTACTGGACGCGACCACCGGCCAGAACGGCCTGAACCAGGCCAAGGTCTTCTCCGAAGTAGTCAACATCACGGGAATCGTGCTCACGAAGCTGGACGGCACCGCCAAGGGCGGGATCGTCGTCGCCATCCAAAAGGCCCTTGGCGTGCCGGTCAAGCTCGTCGGCCTCGGCGAAGGACCCGACGACCTCGCGCCATTCGAGGCCGAAGCCTTCGTCGACGCCCTGCTGAACTAACCGCTTACTGCCCAACTAGCTCGCAGTTGTTGTCGTTTTGAAGGCTCATAACGACAACAACTGCGAGTCAGTTGGGTGAGGCGACGCTTTCCGGGCCGCGCTGCATCGGCTCGCGTGCCGCGGACCAGCCGACGGCGGCGAGCAGGAGGATGCCGCCCGTTGCGCCGAAGGCCCAACCATAGCCAAGCCCATCGGCCAGGAGGCCGACCAGGACCGGACCCACGATGGCTCCGGCGTCGGAGGCCATCTGAAAGGCCGCCAGCACTTTGCCGCCGGAGCGGCCACGACCGATGATGTCCCCGACGGCGGCCTGCTGGGCCGGGTTCAGCAAGCCGGAGCCGAAGCCGGCCGCGGCAGACGCCGCGAAAAACGCGGGAAGATTGCCGGACAAGCCGATGGTGGCCGTGGCCAGGCCGGTGACGACCAAGCCCAGCAGCATCATGGGCTTGCGGCCGAAACTGTCAGCCATCCGGCCGGAGAAGGTCAGCGCCAGCGCGTTTCCCCCTGCAAACACCGCCAGGGCCCACCCCGCCGAGGCCGATCCTCCGGCCAGCACAACCACGGCGAACAATGGCACCGTAGCCATGCGTACGCCGAAGGTCGCCCAGCCGTTGCTGAAACTGGAGAACAGGGCGGCCCGGTAGGCAGAATCGCCCAAGGCCTCCTTCATGCGCATCGCCGGTCCCGCCGCGCCGCCTTGCTTCGCTGCACCTGAACTGCCCGTCAGCTGCGTGCGTACAACCAGGGCCGCAAGGACCAGGGCCGCCGCGTAGGCGAGGAACGGGACGCGCAGGCCGAAGCCGGCCAGCAACCCGCCAACCACGGGCCCCAGGACGCTGCCGATCAGGAAGGCGGAGGCGTACGCGCCGGAGACCCGTCCACGGCTTTCCGGAGGGGCGAGCATGATCAACAGGCCCATCGCGGCAACGGTGAACATCACGGACCCGGCTCCGCCAAGGCCCCGGAAGACCAGCAGTTGCCAATAGTTCTGGGCGAAGGCGCAGGCCGCCGTCGACGCCGCCACAATCAGCAGCCCTGCAATGTACACCGGACGTTCGCCGAAGCGGCCCATCAGGGCACCCCCGGCCGGAGCGAACACCAAGCGCATGAAGGCGAAAATACTCACGATCACCGCGGCTGCCGTCGCCCCGACGTCGAAAGTCGTGGCGAACTGGGGGAGCACTGGCGCCACGAGGCCAAAACCCAGCGCAATCAGGAACGCCGCCGCCAACATCACCTTGATGTCCCGCGGCATTGCAGCCTTCGCGGCCCTCGCTCCTTGATTGGCGGGGGATTCGGGGCTTGCGGTCATGGTGTCGGGGTCCTCTGGGTAGTGGGAACGCGGGGAAAGTGGAACTGACGAAACATATCCGTAACAACGGTGATATGCACCATTTACGTTCGAGAAGTTCTTGTAACAGCCCCGCAATCTAAAACCTTCGCAGGTGAAACACTGCCCCGCAAAACTCTTACATAGAACGCAAATGCGTTGGGACAGGCGGCTCAGCCCGCATCTAAAAGCAGAGAGGACGCAGACATGGACTTCACCGCCGGTCTCGTTTGGCTCCTGGTCGCATCAGCCTTCGTGCTGTTCATGACCCCGGGCCTGGCATTCTTCTATGGCGGCATGACCCGTGCCAAGGCCGCCTTGAACATGATGATGATGAGCTTCATCGCCATCGGCACAGTGACCCTTGTATGGGTTCTATGGGGCGCCTCGATGTCCACGAGCAACACGGACAACTTCTTCCAGCTCTTCGCAAACCCGTTCAGCCACTTCGGTCTGCACAACTTCACGGATCCCGCTGACCTCCTCAAGGTGGGCTATGCGGCCACCTTCGCGATCATCACCGTGGCCCTGATCTCCGGTGCCATCGCGGACCGTGCCAAGTTCTCGGCTTGGACGCTCTTCACCCCGATCTGGGCCACCCTGGTCTACGCACCCATGGCTTACATGGTGTGGGGCGGCGGGCTCTTCTCCAAGGACGGCTGGTTCGGCCAGACTTTCGCCCCGGTCATCGACTTTGCCGGTGGCACCGTGGTGCACATCAACGCCGGTGTGGCCGGCCTGATCCTCGTCCTGATCATCGGCAATCGCAAGGGCTTCGGCAAGGACCCGAACCACCGCCCGCACAACGTGCCCCTGGTCATGCTCGGTGCTGCCATCCTCTGGTTCGGCTGGTTCGGCTTCAACGCCGGTGCAGCAGCAACCGTGGAGCAGGCGGGCCTCATCTGGATCAACACCCTGACCGCTCCGGCAGCCGCCATGCTCGGCTGGCTTATCGTGGAGCGCATCCGTGACGGCCACCCCACCTCGCTCGGCGCTGCTTCAGGTGTCGTCGCCGGTCTGGTCGCCATCACCCCGGCTTGTGCCAACGTTTCCCCGCTCGGCGCCATCGCCCTCGGTGTTGCGGCCGGCGTTGCCTCGGCCCTCGCCGTCGGCCTGAAGTTCAAGCTCGGCTACGACGACTCCCTGGATGTCGTCGGCGTCCACCTCGTGTCCGGCATCATCGGCACGGTGGCCATCGGCTTCCTCGCCACCCCGACCCAGGGTGCAGCCGGCCTGTTCTATGGGGGAGGTACGACCCAGCTGGTCGCACAGTCGCTTGCGGCACTCTGCTCGATCGTCTTCACAGGCGTCATGACCTTCATCATCGCCTACCCGATCCACAAGCTCATGGGCTTCCGCATCTCCGAACGCCAGGAGATCGCCGGTGCGGACCTCAGCCTGCACGCCGAAACGGCATACGAGTTCGGCGTCGGAGGCCACGGCGGAAGCTTCCAGCCCCTTCACGACCTCATCACGGGCAAGGTATCGTCCGAAGCAGCTGACGAAGCATCCGTATCAGGCAAGGAGAGTGTCCAGGCATGAAACTCATTACGGCGATCGTCCGACCGGAGAAGCTCGACGCCATCCGCGAGGGGCTCGAAGCATACGGGGTACAGGGACTGACGGTTAGCGCCGCCAGTGGCTACGGCCGGCAGCGCGGCTACACCGAGGTGTACCGCGGGGCTGAGTACAACGTGGACCTGCTTCCCAAGATCCGCGTGGAGGTCCTTGCCACGGACGAGCAGGCAGACGACATCCTCGACGTCCTGATTGCCTCCTCCAACACCGGCCGTGCCGGTGACGGCAAAGTCTGGACCGTAGACGTCTACGAAGCTGTCCGTGTCCGCACGGGCGAGCGAGGCGCAGCAGCCATCTAAGGCACCAAAGCAAAGAGGGGCCGGGTACCTGGAAAGGTACCCGGCCCTTCTGGCATGTGCGCTTCCGAAGGAGCGCGGCCGCTTGCTTAGCCCTCGACGGCGGTGGGCCAGTCCACGGGACCGGGCCCGCCGGCGTCGTACTCTTCGAGCGGCACGGAATCCTTGGCCCAGGCCTTGATCACGGGCTCGATGATCCGCCAGCAGTCAACGGCGGTGTCGCCGCGGACTGAGAGCAGGGGATCGCCGGTAATGACGCCCTCGAGCACTTCTCCGTAGGGCAACAGATCGGACGCATTCAATTCCGCGTTGAGGGTCACACGATCCAGCGTGAAGATGTTTCCGGGACCATTGACTTCGACATCGAGCTGCAGGGTGTCCGGACCGAAGCCGATGCGCAGCTGGTTAGGGGAGTCCACGCCCTCGAATCCGGTCGGCAGATGTGGAACGGGCCGGAAGGTGACGATCGCCTCTTTCCGCGCGGCACCCAACGCCTTTCCAGAGCGCAGGATGAAGGGGACGCCTTTCCAGCGCCAGTTATCGATTCCCACTTCGACTTCGGCGAGCGTCTCGGTTTCCCGGGCAGGGTCCACGCCCTCCTCCGCGACATAGTCCGGCACGTCCCGGTCGCCGATCCGGCCGGCTGTGTAGCGCGCCCGACGGGTGGACTTCTTGTAGGGCGCAGTGATGCTGCTCGCACGCAGCACCGCTGAAATCGAGTCGCGGAGATCGCGCTCGCCGATGCTTGAAGGGGCATCGATGGCCAGCAAAGCCATGATGTGGAGCAAATGGCTCTGGATCATGTCCTTGAGGGCGCCGGCTCCGTCGTAGTAGCGCGCACGCCCTTCGAGGGCGAGGTCTTCGTCGAAGATGATCTCCACCTTCTCGATGTGGTCCCGGTTCCACACAGGCTCCAGGAACCTGTTGGCGAAGCGCAGGCCCAGGATGTTGAAAACGGTGGCCTTGCCCAGGAAGTGGTCCACGCGGTGGATGTGGTCCTCCGGGACCAAAGCGGCGAGCGTCTTGTTGAGGTCCCGGGCGGATTCGGAGCTGGATCCGAAGGGTTTCTCCAGCACCAAGCTTGTTTCGGGAGGAAGCTCCTGCGCGGTGAGGACCTCGCAGGCCTTCTGGCTGATGTGCGGGGGCAAAGCGAAATAGACGGCGATTGGTGCTTCAAGCCCGGCCAGGAGCGTCGCGAGCTGGCCGTCCGCCGTGACATCCAGTTGATGGTACTCAGTGCTTTTCTCCAGGGCAGCGATTGCTTTCCTGCCCTCGGCGCCTGCGCCATGGGCGGCCTCCTCGAACGCACCACTGACGCGTTTGCTCCATTGCTGGGGCGTCCACGCATCGGATCCGGCTCCGACAAGCTTCAGCCCATCTGCGAAGCCGCCGGCCACGAGCCTGGCAAGGCCCGGCAACAGCAATCGGCCCGTCAGATCTCCGGAGGCGCCTAGGATGAGCAACGTATTTACTGTTGTTTTGCTGGTCACTGTGCCAGCATGCCATCTTGCAGGCGCGTCTTGGTACCCTAGATAGTCGAGTCCCTCAGTTGAGTCAGATTTGTTTGGGGCAGGAATCGTCAAGATATTGGTGCGTCGGAACGGCCGCCATTCGTAGACCATTGAAAGAAGTGCACGGCGCGTGTTCAATTCACTCTCTGACCGGTTGACAGCAACCTTCAAGAATCTCCGTGGCAAAGGCCGCCTCACTGAGGCCGACGTCGACGCCACCGTCCGGGAGATCCGGCGTGCCCTTTTGGACGCCGACGTTGCCGTGCCCGTGGTCCGCGAGTTCACAGCCCGCATCCGTGAACGCGCCCTGGGCGCCGAGGTTTCCGCGGCCCTGAACCCGAGCCAGCAGATCGTCAAGATCGTCAACGAGGAGCTCCAGGAGATCCTGGGCGGCGAGACCCGTCGCATCCGCTTGGCGAAGACCGGCCCCACCATCATCATGCTCGCCGGCTTGCAGGGTGCGGGTAAGACCACCCTTGCGGGCAAGCTTGCCAAGTGGCTCAAGGCCCAAGGCCACAGCCCCGTGCTGGTTGCCGCCGACCTCCAGCGTCCCAACGCCGTGACGCAGCTCCAGATTGTCGGCGAACGCGCCGGTGTTCCCGTCTTCGCTCCGCACCCGGGCACCACCTCGGATCTGGATGTTCCCACCGGCGACCCGGTCGCCGTCGCACGCGCCGGCGTCGACGAAGCCCGGCAGAAGCTGCACGACGTCGTGATCGTGGACACCGCGGGCCGCCTCGGCGTCGACGCCGAAATGATGGACCAGGCGCGCCGCATCCGCCAGGCGATCATCCCGAACGAAGTGCTGTTCGTGATCGACTCCATGATCGGCCAGGACGCCGTCAACACGGCGGTTGCCTTCGATGAAGGCGTCAACTTCACGGGCGTCGTGCTGTCAAAGCTCGACGGCGACGCGCGCGGTGGTGCCGCCCTCTCGGTAGCGTCGGTCACCGGAAAACCGGTCATGTTCGCGTCCACCGGCGAAGGCCTCGACGATTTCGAACTGTTCCACCCGGACCGCATGGCTTCCCGCATCCTCGATATGGGTGACGTTCTCACCCTGATCGAGCAGGCGGAGAAGAACTGGGACAAGGATGAAGCGGCCCGGATGGCGAAGAAGTTCGCCGACCAGGAAGACTTCACCCTGGACGACTTCCTCGCCCAGATGCAGCAGATCCGCAACATGGGCTCCATGAAGAAGATGCTCATGATGATGCCGGGTGCGCAGAACATCCGCCAGCAACTGGAGCAGTTCGACGAGCGCGAAATCGACCGCGTGGAGGCGATTGTCCGCTCCATGACCCCGCACGAGCGTTTGGCTCCGAAGATCATCAACGGTTCCCGCCGCGCGCGCATCGCCCGTGGTTCCGGTGTCCACGTCTCCGAGGTCAACGGCCTCCTCGAGCGTTTCGCGCAGGCTCAGAAGATGATGAAGAAGCTGGCCCAGGGCGGCGGCATGCCCGGAATGCCGGGCATTCCCGGCCTCGGTGGCGGCGGTTCCCGCAAGGCGAGCAAGAACGCACCCAAGAAGAAGGCCCGTTCCGGAAACCCCGCCAAGGCGGCCCAGGAATTGCGCGACGCGGAGAACAAGCGGGCGAAAGCCGTTCGCACCGGCGCGTCATTCGGCCAGCCTTCCGGCGACTTCGACCCGTCCCAGCTGAACCTGCCCAAGGGCTTCGACAAGTTCCTCGGCGGCAAGTAGCCATTCCTCCCAACTGACTGGCAATACATGTCGTTTTGAGGGCTCAGAACGGCATCTATTGCTAGTTAGTTGGGTTGTCAGCCCCGTGCCATAGGCTGGGGGAATGCAAAAGCAGCGCGTTGTGTTCGTCCATGGAGCAGGCACATTCGGCGCTGCCGCTTGGCCGAAGCAGCACGGCATGGCGCTGGCCTACGATGCACTGTTCCTGAAACGCCACGGGTTTGACGCGCAGGCCGAGCCTTTGGAATCCGATGTTGCGGCCGACGTGGACATTATCCTGGAGTGCCTCGGAGGGCGGGAGGTCGTGTCAGGTTCCAGCCCCGCACGTGGAGGCCATGTCGTAGCGCACTCCCAAGGGGCGATTTCAGCAATGTTGGCCGCGGTGGAGCGGCCGGACCTGGTCCGGTCCCTCGTGCTGGTGGAACCGGCCTGTCTTTCCTTGACGGCTGAGCTGCCCGCCACTGCGGCTTACCGGGCACTCATGGAGCCGTTGTTCCGGGTCCGGCACGAACTCAGCGATGACGATTACCAACGCGAATTCGTCCGCAGGGCGTTTTCCTCTGAGGCGGCCGTTCTCAGTACCCCGGAGGCCCGGCGTACCGCCCGGCGCCTGCGGCTCCAGGCTCCGCCGTGGGAAGCGCCCCTGCACATCGTGCCCGGAGTCCCCACGCTTGTCCTGACCGGTGGTTGGGAACCCCTTTACGAAGAGATCGCCGGCTACTTGCAGGAAACCGGCGCCCTCCACCGCGTTGCGGCTGGAGGACACCGGCCTCATGATTCAGCTGAAGGAGACCGGATGATCCGGTCCTTCATCGCGGACGTCAGCCGCACCGGATCAGTGCAAGCTTCCTGATCAGTTCAGGCTTCCCGACATCGCTCAACGTTTTCCTGCGGGAACCTCGAGCTCGGGCAAGTAGACCTTGCCGCCGGATGCCAGGAATTCCTCGCTCTTTTCGCGCATCCCGCTGTACATCTCCGCGATGGCCGCTTGGGAATCCGCCGAGCCGTATTCGTCGCGGATGTCCTGGCTGATGCGCATGGAGCAGAATTTCGGTCCGCACATGGAGCAGAAATGCGCCGTCTTGGCCGGTTCCGCCGGGAGAGTCTCGTCGTGGAACGATTCGGCCGTGACCGGATCCAATGACAGCGCAAACTGGTCACGCCAGCGGAACTCGAAGCGGGCCTTGGACAGGGCATCGTCCCGTTCGTGGGCGCCGGGGTGTCCCTTCGCAAGGTCAGCTGCGTGGGCGGCGATTTTGTAGGTGATCACGCCTGTCTTGACATCGTCCTTGTTGGGCAGGCCCAGGTGTTCCTTCGGGGTGACGTAGCAGAGCATCGCGGTTCCATAGCGTGCGATCTCCGTGGCGCCAATGGCCGAGGTGATGTGGTCGTAGCCCGGAGCGACGTCGGTCACGAGCGGGCCGAGCGTGTAGAACGGGGCGCCGTCGCACAGCTCCTGCTGCCGCTCGACGTTCTCGCGGACGAGGTGGAACGGGATGTGCCCGGGGCCTTCCACCATGACCTGCACGTCGTACTTCCACGCCCGCTTCGTGAGCTCCGCGAGCGTGTCGAGCTCGGCGAACTGCGCGGCGTCGTTGGCGTCCGCCGTCGCTCCCGGGCGCAAACCGTCGCCGAGCGAGAACGCGACGTCGTACTTGGCGAAGATTTCGCAGAGTTCGTCGAAGTGGGTGTATAGGAAGTTTTCTTCGTGGTGCGCCAGGCACCAACCGGCCATGATGGAGCCGCCACGGGAAACGATGCCCGTCACGCGGTTCGCGGTGAGTGGCACGTACCGCAGCAACACGCCGGCGTGGATGGTCATGTAGTCCACGCCCTGCTCGCACTGTTCAATGACGGTGTCGCGGAAGATCTCCCAGTTGAGCTTGTTGGCTTCACCGTTGACCTTCTCGAGGGCCTGGTAAATGGGCACGGTGCCGATCGGCACGGGGGAGTTGCGGATGATCCATTCGCGGGTGGTGTGGATGTCGTCGCCCGTGGACAGGTCCATCACAGTGTCTGCGCCCCATTGCGTTGCCCACTGCAGCTTGTCCACTTCTTCGGCGATGGAACTGGTGACAGCCGAGTTGCCGATGTTGGCGTTGATCTTCACGAGGAACGCCTTGCCGATGATCATCGGTTCGGATTCGGGGTGGTTGATGTTGTTGGGGATGATGGCCCGGCCGGCGGCGACCTCGCTGCGGACGAGTTCCACGTCGCAGTTTTCGCGAAGTGCAACGAACTGCATTTCGGGCGTCACGATGCCCTGCTTGGCATAGTGCATCTGTGTCACGGTCTTGCCGTCGACGGCGCGGCGGGGCACCGGCTGTGCGCCCTTCCACTCGGCGGAGGCGGCGCCGCGGCGCACGGCCGACTTGCCGTCGTCGAGCAGGTTCCGTTCGCGGCCGCTGTAGGCCTCGGTGTCGCCGCGGGCTTCGATCCACTCGCTGCGGAACGGCTCGAGGCCAACCACAGGATCACTTCCCGGTCCCGCGGTGCGGTACACCTGGAAAGGCGCGTTGGCCTCGCCGTTGGGGGATGGTTCCAGGGTGATTTCCGTGACCGGAACCCGGATTCCCGTCTCAGTGTCTTCCAGGAACACGAGGGAATGCGACTTGAGGGACTGGGTCACTTCTTGAGCCGATCCGTTTTGGGTAGGGCTCAGCTGTGTTTCTTTGGTGCTCAAAGGATTACTCACTTCCTTCGCCGGCATTACCCGGACAGGTTCAACGGTCGCAGGCTGCGTCAGCCCGATCTCAGCCCTTGCAAGGGCCCCCGTGTGGTCGTAGATGAAGCTACCACAGCTATTGGTGCCTGGGAGAGATGTGACGGAGGACAGCTGTGACGGAGGACAGATGCGACCGAGCCGGGAACGGTGGCGGAGCTTAAGGTGGAATCATGGCGGAAATCATCGAGTTCAGCGGCGCCGTCCTTACCGGGCCGGAGGAGGAACGGCGCGGCCTCTGGTCGGTCGACGGACGGCTGACCTTTCTGCGGCCTGCTGCCGCACCGGACGTCGTCCTGGCCGGATGGGTGCTGCCCGGCCTTGTCGACGCGCACTGCCATGTTGGCTTGGGCAAGGGCGGGGCCGTCGACGACGAGACTGCGCGCCTGCAGGCGACGGCGGACCGGAACGCCGGAACGCTCTTGATCCGCGACGCCGGATCCGCAAGCGACACTCGCTGGCTGCAGCGCCGGACGGACATGCCCAGGATCATCCGCGCAGGCAGGCACATTGCCAGGCAACGCCGGTACATCCCCGGACTGGCCGAAGAAGTCGAGCCGGAGGATCTGGTCGAGGCGGTGCGCAAACAGGCGCGGTCCGGAGACGGCTGGGTCAAGATCGTCGGGGACTGGATCGACCGTTCCGCCGGGGATCTCGGCCCGTCCTTTCCGGCCGCCATCGTCAAGGACGCGGTCGCGGCAGCACATGCCGAGGGAGCCAGGGTGACCGCCCATTGCTTCGCCGAAGGGACTATCGACGACATGCTCGACGCCGGCATCGACTGCATCGAGCACGCCACAGGCCTCCTGCCGCACCATATTCCCCGGCTGTTGGACCAGGGTGTGCCGATTGTCCCCACCCTCATCAACATTGCGACCTTTCCGGACATCGCGAGGCAGGCGGAAGCGAAGTTCCCGCGATATTCCGCCCACATGACCAGGCTGTGGGAGCGCAGGCATGCACGCGTCGCCGAGGCATTCGACGCCGGAGTGCCGGTGTACGCCGGGACCGACGCCGGCAGCGTCATCAAGCACGGCCGGATCGGCGAGGAAATCCTGGAATTGCACCGCGCGGGCCTTCCGGCGGCCGCCGCCCTCGATGCCGCCTGCTGGTCCGCACGCGAGTGGCTGGGTGCCGACGGCATCAGCGAAGGTGCCAGTGCCGACGTCGTGCTCTACGCACACGATCCCCGCGCGTCCCTTGAGGTGGTGCTGAATCCGGGATGCACCGTGCTGAGGGGACATATTTCAGGGAACGTTGGGCATTAGGAATAAATTGAAGCTTCAAGTAATTTAGATAGATAGAGGTAGCCGAAGGGCGGCGCCACGAAAAGCCGGGAGTTTCACATGACCATCGCATCCAGCCAGGATCTCCTTCCTGCCGAACTCACCATGGGCACTGTCATGCTCAAAGTGGGGGACATGAAGCTCATGGGCGACTATTACCAGCGGGCTCTGGGGCTGGACGTGGTCGCCGAACAGGATGGCGGGCTCTACTTCGGCAGGCTCGGCAAGCCGTTGGTGCACCTCGCTCCGGCCTCCGGGCTCCAGATTCCGGGTCGCGGGGAGGCCGGACTGTTCCACACGGCTTTGCTCTTCGAAGACCAATCCTCGCTCGCCGCAACTGTTGCCTCGGCCGCGCAATACGAGCCCCACGCTTTCGTCGGAAGTGCGGACCACCTGGTCAGCGAGGCCTTCTACTTCACCGACCCCGAGGGCAACGGCATTGAGCTCTACTACGACAAGCCCCGCGAGGGCTGGGAGTGGAATGGCAGCTCGGTCGTCATGGACAGCCTGCCGCTCCCGCCGCAGCGCTACCTCCAGCAATACCTGAGCGAAGCAGCGGTGACGGGCCAGCATGAGGCGGGCGCCGGCGTCGGGCATGTCCACCTCCAGGTGGGCGACGTCCGGACCGCCCATGATTTCTACGTCGACACCCTGGGTTTCGAGCAGACCGCAGGCTGGCACGGGCAGGCCCTGTTCGTCTCCGCGGGCGGCTACCACCACCACATGGCCATGAATGTCTGGAACAGCCGCGGTGCAGGTCCGCGCAAGGACACGCTCGGTCTCGGCGAGGTGGTCATCGAAGTGCCGTCAGGCGACGACGTCGGCGCGCTCGCCGACCGCCTCAAGGTTGCCGGTATTGCGTCCCACCACACGGGCCGGGAGTTGCGCTTCGAGGACCCGTGGCGAAACCGGCTGCGGGTCGCCGTCCGCTAGGCTTGAGTTTGCAGCGTGGCGCATTTCGGCCGCCGCGCCGCAGCTCCGTTGGCACGAACGAATGAGAGTACTTTCCATGGGCTTTGCTGAAATCTTTATTGCCACCCACGATGAAGCACTCAAGAGGGCCGCTGCCCTGGAGAAGGGCAGTGACGTATCCGGCGCCGCAGTACGGATCCCGGGAATCAGCGATTTCGAAGTAGAACAGCTCGGCGACCTGGCCGGGACCGCCGTGCATGCAGGCGGGGCCGACTATGAGCTTTCTTTGGTTGACGTGACGAGCGATGCCTTGCTGGGCGTCCCCGATGCGATGGTGCGCGCCCTGTCCGAGCTCCTCAGCTACGAGACCGAAGGGGAAGGAAACGTCCTCGACGACGTCGCCGAAAGCTGGGCGGCCCAAGAGGACATGCCCTTTGATGCCCAGCAGTCCCGCCTGTACGTCCAGCAGTTGGCGGCCCTCGCGAGCGACGTCGAAAAGGCCGAGAGGGCCGGTCTCTACGTCTGGTCCGCAGGGGAGTAACCCTGCAGTAAACCCGCCGCACGGACCATGCGTTCGAAATACTGTCCGCCTTCTGGCACAATGGACAGGTACTCGATCCGCGCGGCCCCTCTCTCCGTGTGTGCATCTTGTCCTTGGAACCCTCAAGTATGGCCCGCCCCACGGGTGCAGAACGACGGGCTCAACCCCGTTTCAGAAACAGGAGTGACCACAAAAGTGGCCGTAAAGATTCGCCTTAAGCGCTTCGGTAAGATGCGCGCACCGTACTACCGCATCGTCGTCATGGACTCCCGCGCCAAGCGCGATGGCCGTGCGATTGAAGAAATCGGCAAGTACCACCCCACCGAAGAGCCCTCGTACATCGAGGTTGTCTCCGAGCGTGCACAGTACTGGCTGTCCGTCGGCGCCCAGCCGACCGAGCAGGTTGCCGCGATCCTCAAGATCACCGGTGACTGGCAGAAGTTCAAGGGTCTCCCGGGCCAGGAAGGCACGCTGAAGACCAAGGTCGCCAAGCCTGCTTTCGTTGCACCGGAGAAGGGTTCCGTCATCATCCCGGAAGCCATCACCAAGAAGGCCAAGCAGTCGGAAGCAACTGAAGCTCCCGCTGACGCTGAAGCAGAGACCACCGAGGCTGAGTAAATTGCTGGCAGAAGCGCTCGAGCACTTGGTCCGTGGGATCGTTGACAGCCCTGAGGACGTCAAGGTCAGTGCCAAGAACAACCGCCGCGGGGAATCCCTCGAGGTGCGTGTTCACCAGGACGACCTCGGACGGGTGATCGGCCGCCAGGGTCGCACCGCACGCGCTTTGCGCACTGTGATTGCGGCATTGGCGGGCGGCGAGCAGGTCCGGGTCGACGTCGTCGACACCGACCGTCGCCGGTAACGCGCTCAGCAATACTTGTCTTAAAATCCGGCCCCTTCACCAGATTATGGTGGAGGGGCCGGATTGTTTTACGAGCAAACCCCCAGCCTTGGTCCCCAAACCGGTCCAGCGAAGAAATCAGAGGAACCCCATGCAGCTCCAGGTTGCCCGAATCGGCAAGCCCCACGGAATCCGCGGCGAAGTCACCGTCCAGGTGCTCACCGATGCCCCCGGTGATCGTTTCGTCCCGGGGACCGAATTTGTGGTGGAGCCCGCAAAGGCCGGTCCCTTGACCATCACCAGCGCCCGGTGGAACAAGGACATCCTGTTGCTCGGTTTCGAAGAGATCTCCACGCGCAACCAGGCGGAGGAAATCCGCGGCGCGAAGCTGTTCATCGAGACCGAAGAGTTGGAAGAGGACGACGACGAAGGCTGGTACGAGCACGAGCTCGTGGGCCTTGAGGTCCGTGTTGGCTCGCAGGTCGTAGGTAAGGTGACTGCACTGAACACCATGCCCGTCCAGGATCTGCTGGTCATTGAAGACGCGGACGGCAAGGAAATCCTCGTGCCTTTCGTCGAGGAGATCGTGCCCGAAGTCAATGTCGAGGGCGGCTACGTTCTGCTCACCCCTCCGCCGGGCCTCTTCGAACTGAACACCGACGCTTCCACCTCCGATACGGAAGAGGACGACGCTGAAACCAAGGATGACGCCTAAATGCGTATCGATGTCGTCAGCATCTTTCCCGAGTACCTGGCGCCCCTCGAACTTTCCCTCATAGGCAAGGCCCGTCAGGATGGCCTCCTGGAGCTCAAGGTCCATGACTTGAGGACCTTCACGACGGACAAGCACCGCACCGTGGACGACACTCCGTACGGTGGCGGTGCGGGCATGGTCATGAAACCCGAGCCCTGGGCCCAGGCCCTGGAATCAATTGCCTCCGAATCAAGTGCCGTGACTGAAGGCTCATCGGACGGACCGACGGCGAAGCCGGTCCTGATCGTCCCGTCGCCCGCGGGGGAGCGCTTCAACCAGGCCCTTGCCTATGAGCTCGCCGAGGAAGATCGGCTCGTTTTCGCCTGCGGCCGCTATGAAGGCATTGACGAACGCGTCATGGAATGGGCGGCAGGACACTTCACCGTCCGCCCGGTCAGTTTGGGCGACTATGTCTTGAACGGCGGCGAGGTTGCTGTCCTGGCCATGGTCGAAGCCATTGGGCGGTTGCTTCCCGGCGTCGTCGGCAATCCCGAATCGTTGGTGGAGGAATCCCATTCGGACGGCTTGCTGGAGTACCCCGTCTACACGAAACCCTCGTCATGGCGCGATCGTGACGTGCCCGCGGTCCTTCTGAGCGGCAACCACGGCCGGATCGCCCAGTGGCGGCGCCACGAACAGTTCCGGCGCACCGCGGAACGCCGCCCGGACTTGCTCGAAGAGTTCGACGCCGGCCGCCTGACACGTGCGGACCGGACGGCTTTCGGCGACCTCGGGTATGACATCGTCGACGGTCGGTTGCGTCGCCGCCCGGACGCAGACCTCCCGGACTGAGCCCGCCGCCGTCGGGCGGTTTGTCCACCGCCCGAGCGCAACAACCGGCCCGCATTCGCGGGATTGGCCGGAACTCCCGGGGTGTGGCAGAATTAACCCTTGTGTCTACTGGGTTCGCGCCTGCCACAGGGGGAGCGTCACCAACAGCCTGACAACCCGGAACCGCCAATCAGTGGCGGCACCGGACTTGAAAATCTTCGGCGGTAATTTCCGGACGGCCTTGTGCCCCGGGCTTGCCCGCCGTGACCCA
Source organism: Arthrobacter sp. FW306-2-2C-D06B (assembly GCF_021789175.1). Lineage (NCBI taxonomy): Bacteria > Bacillati > Actinomycetota > Actinomycetes > Micrococcales > Micrococcaceae > Arthrobacter > Arthrobacter sp. FW306-2-2C-D06B. Next base: position 2,884,924 of record NZ_CP084560.1, on the reverse strand, counting down.
AAGTGGATGACCTGTGGCGTTCACCAGGAGTGGATTAATGCATATCCTCGATAACGTAGATGCAGCTTCGCTGCGCAACGATGTTCCCGAGTTCCGCGCGGGTGACACCATCAAGGTTCACGTGAACATCATCGAAGGCAAGAACTCCCGCGTCCAGGTCTTCCAGGGCTTCGTCCTGGGCCGCCAGGGTGACGGCGTTCGCGAAACCTTCACGGTCCGCAAGGTCTCCTTCGGTGTCGGTGTAGAGCGTACCTTCCCGGTGCACTCGCCGATCATCGACAAGATCGAGGTCGTCACCAAGGGTGACGTCCGTCGCGCCAAGCTCTACTACATGCGCGCACTGCGCGGCAAGGCTGCGAAGATCAAGGAAAAGCGCGACTTCGCCACCGGCAAGTAGGTCTTTCGACGAACAGCGCGTCCTGGATTCGTGTCCGGCCTGCGCCGGAGAAATCCGCAACGCAACAGGAAACGAATCATGGACCACGCAAAACGCCAGCCCCGGAAACAGGGCTGGCGTTTTGTTTTGCTCGCACTTGTCCTGGCCGTGGCCATCAGCGGGCTTGTCCGGTCGCTGTGGCTCGACGTCTACTTCATCCCCTCCGAGTCCATGGAGCCGATCCTGGGCACCGGAGACCGCATCCTTGTGTCCCGCACTGATTTCGCCGCTGGCCCTATTCGCCGTGGAGACATCGTGGTCTTCGACGGCAGGGGAACCTTTGCCCCGCTGAACAGCGGCAAAGGGCCGCTTGCCGACGCCGTGGCCGCCACCGGCCACTGGCTGGGCCTGACGGGAAGCGACACGACATACGTCAAGCGCGTCATCGGGCTTCCCGGAGACCACGTCGCTTGTTGTGGCGCGGATGGCAAGCTCACAGTCAACGGTCAGCCGCTTGAGGAACCCTATCTGTATCCCGGCGATACGCCGAGCGAACAGAGGTTCGACGCCATCGTTCCGAGTGACCGATTGTGGCTCATGGGGGACCACCGTTCACGATCGGCCGATTCCCGCAGTCTTCTGGGTGCACCAGGCGGAGGAATGGTGCCGCTGGAGCGTGTCATCGGGCGTCCGGTCCGGATTATCTGGCCGCTTGATAGATTTGCAGAACTGCCTCGCCCTGCGCAGGCCGGTACAACCTCGAAGAACGGACAATAGATGCCCGAGACAACTCCCGGGAAGCCGGAACGGCACGACGGCGACGCCCGGCCCTTGGACGGACCGTCCGCTCCCGCCATGGATCTCACAGCGGACGACGCCGTTCCGGCACCGGGGAGCTCGACCGGCCCGGCGGCTGTTCAGCCTGAGGAGCAAGAGTCTCCGCGCCGCGCTGCACGGCGGGATTCGCGGCTGGAATCGGGCCAAAGTGATCGGTCCGAAACTGCCGGCAAAACCCACGGCAGTCCGTTCCTCGGCTGGCTCAGGGAGATCGGCACCGTGGTGGTCATCGCCATCGTCTTGTCCTTCCTTATCAAGACCTTCCTGTTCCGCGCCTTCTTCATTCCCTCGGAGTCAATGGTCAATACCCTTGACGTTGACGACCGGATCTTCGTTAATCTGCTGGTCCCGCAACCGTTCGCACTGGAGCGCGGCGACATCGTGGTCTTCAAGGACGCTCAAGGATGGCTTCCGCCCACGCAGAAGGCGACGCCCGGGCCCTTCAAATGGTTCCAGGACGGTCTCGTCTTCGTCGGACTGCTTCCGGACGAGACCAACCAGCACCTCGTCAAGCGCGTCATCGGCCTGCCGGGGGACAAGGTCTCCTGCTGCGACAGTTCAGCGCGGGTCAGCGTCAATGGCACGGTCCTCAGCGAGAGCTACATCAATCCTGCCCAGGTTCCCATGGCCAAGTCTTTCGATGTGGTGGTCCCTGCGGGCAAAATTTGGGTTATGGGCGACAACCGTAACAACTCCGCCGACTCCCGTGAACACCAATCAGTCAATGGCGGTTTCATCGACATCTCCGACGTCGAGGGCAAAGCGACGGTTATTGCCTGGCCCATCAACCGTTGGCAGATCCTTGACAACCACTCCGAGGTCTTCCGCAACGTTCCTTCGCCGTCGCCCCAGAACACGGCTTCACCTACGGCCCCAGCGGGCAAATGATGGTTCCGGCGGGGACACGAGCGGTAACTCCGGTTCGAACGCAGCGAAAACCCGCCGCGCGGACCAAGCATGCTCCTGATTTTCCGACCCTGGAGGTCGAACGGGGTTTCCTGTCTCCGGGGGTCGCGCTTCTGGCCGGTGTCGACGAAGTAGGCCGCGGAGCCCTCGCCGGACCGGTATCGGTGGGAATCGCCGTCGTCGATCTCCGTGACCATGGCCTGCTCGCCGATGTCCGCGACAGCAAGCTTCTCAAGCCGGAGGACCGCGAGCGGTTGGAACCGCTGGTACGCGAATGGGCGGTTGGCTCCGCAGTTGGCCACGCAAGTTCGGTGGAGATCGATGCGCTGGGCATTGTGGGCGCCCTGCGCCTTGCCGGAACACGCGCCTGGTTCGAGATTCTCGCCTCGGGCGTGCATCCGGACCTTGTCCTGCTGGACGGGAGCCACAACTGGCTCTCGCCCCAGACCCAGGGTTCCTTGTTCGACGCCGAGCCATCCGGTCCTGCTTGTGAGGCGCCTGTGCACACCCGGGTGAAGGCGGACATGAGCTGCCTCAGCGTGGCGGCCGCCAGCGTACTGGCCAAGGTGGCCAGGGACCGCATCATGATTGAGCTGCACGAGGAATATCCAGCTTTCGGCTGGAACGAGAACAAGGGTTACGCCACGTCTTTCCACCGCGATGCCATCAGATCGTTGGGTCCCACGCCCTACCACCGGACCAGCTGGAACCTGGTCTAGCCTCCGCTTTTCCTCGTCCTGGCTGCCGTGCGCCCAACCGTGGCGGCGTGTGCGGCCTCTATGGTGCAAGATGGATCTATGAGTGCCGAGGATCTTGAGAACTACGAAACCGACATGGAGCTGCAGCTCTACCGCGAATACCGCGATGTCGTTGGTTTGTTCAGCTACGTTGTCGAGACCGAACGGCGGTTCTATCTGGCAAACCACGTTGACCTGCAGGCACGCAGTGCCGACGGCGAAGTCTATTTCGACCTCACGCTCCAGGATGCCTGGGTTTGGGACGTCTACCGTTCGGCGCGTTTCGTGAAGAACGTCCGGGTTATTACGTTCAAGGACGTCAACGTCGAAGAACTGCCTCGCAGCGAGGAACTTTCCCTGCCGAAGGACGGCGACCTAGGCGATCTGGGCAACCTGGGCAACTAAAAAAGCCCTGCAACTGGGGAAGCCCGCCGACTGCTCCTCCACACCGTCTGAATGACGGAGTTTCCCACATAGCCGAACTGCTCCCTGTCTTTGGCCTCTCCGTGCCTCCACGCTGGTAACGGAGGTGGGCATGAAAGCCAAAGACTTGCTGGGCCGGCACGGTGAAACGCTGGCCGTAGCTTTCCTGGAAACCCAGGGAATGCGGATCGTGGACCGCAATTGGAGGTGCTCCGAGGGCGAGATCGACATCGTGGCGCTCGACGGCGACACCTTGGTGATTGCCGAGGTCAAGACCCGGAAGAACCTCGCCTACGGGCATCCTTTCGAAGCGGTTGACGCCGCCAAACTCGCCCGGCTCCATCGCCTGGCTGTGTCCTGGTGCCGTGATCACGAGCTGCGCTCCTCGCGCCGCCGGGTGGATGTCGTGGGAATCATCGACGACGGCGTGGGCGAGCCCCAGCTCGAACACCTCAGGGGTGTGGGCTAGATGGGCGTGGGCCGAAGCTACTCTGTTGCGCTGCTGGGCCTGAACGGCTACATCGTGGAGGTCGAAGCAGATATCGGCCAAACCCTCCCCAGTTTCGTGATCCTGGGTCTGCCCGATGCCGCCCTGAACGAAGCCAAGGAACGCATTCGCTCCGCGGCACAGAATTCCGGCATTCCGCTGAGTCGTCGAAAGATCACGGCAAACCTGATTCCGGCCTCGCTGCCGAAGCGTGGCTCGGGGTTCGACCTCGCGATCACCATGGCAGTGTTGCGCGCTGCTGGTGATATCCGTTCCACCGAAGGCACGGTCTTCATCTCCGAGTTGGGACTGGATGGCAGGTTGAGGCCGGTCCGCGGCATTTTGCCGGCGGTCATGGCGGCTGTTCAGGCCGGCCACCCCGAGATTGTGGTGGCCCAGGCAAACGTCGCCGAGGCAGAGTTGGTTCCAGGGGCACTGGTTCGTGGCTATAAGACCTTGGCTCGACTTGCATTCGATTTCGGGGCCGATCCGCAGGACCTGGCCCTGGATTATGACCCCGCCGACGGTGACGTTGCGGGGGATCAGGACGTCGGAGCCGCCGTTGTTCCGGATCTTCGTGATGTCTCGGGGCAGGGCGATGCCCGCCGTGCCTTGGAGGTTGCCGCGGCCGGGGCACATCATGTGCTGCTTTGCGGTCTTCCCGGTGCGGGCAAGACGATGCTTGCCGAGCGGCTCCCGGGGCTCTTGCCGGATTTAGGGGACCGGGAAGCCATGGAAGTCACGGCCATCCATTCGCTTTCTGCCGTCCATGTTGACTCGGTACAGCTGTTGCGCCGACCGCCCTTTGAGAATCCCCATCACAGCGCGACCGCCGCCGCAATCATCGGCGGTGGTTCCGGCCTGCCGCGGCCCGGGGCGGCATCACGGGCGCACCGCGGCGTGTTGTTCCTGGACGAGGCGCCGGAGTACGAACGCCGGGTCCTGGACGCCCTGCGGCAGCCTCTGGAAAGCGGAGAGCTGGTCATCCATCGTTCCGCCGGTACCGCCGCGTATCCGGCCCGTTTCCAGCTGGTCCTGGCTGCGAATCCTTGCCCTTGCGGGAAGGCCACCGGCAAGGGAGTCGATTGCACTTGTACCCCGGTGATGCGGCGCCGCTACTTCGGGCGCATGTCCGGACCGCTGCTGGACAGGGTGGACATCCAGCTCCAGGTGGAACGTGTATCCCTCGCGGACTTTGGGCAATCCGGCGCGGAGGAGGACACGGCTACGGTGGCCGGGAGGGTCCATGCCGCCCGTTCGAGGCAACGCGAGCGCCTGGGGAGTTTCGGGATGGAAACCAACTCCCAGGTTCCCGGGCGTGTACTGCGCGGGGAACTACGCCTTCCTTCCGCGACCACCAAGATTCTGGATACTTCCCTCGAACGTGGAATCCTCACGGCGAGAGGCTACGACCGCGTCCTGCGCCTCGCATGGACACTTGCGGATCTCGGCCACCGGGACCAACCCCACAGCGACGACATCGGGCAGGCCCTCGGCTTGCGGCAGGCGGTTGCGGCCGCATGAAAGGACATGCCATGACTGAACACGGCCAGCAGCTAAGCGCTGACGCTCCGGACCGAAGCCGGGAGCGACTTGCCCGCGCAGCCCTTTCACGGCTGATGGAACCACAAGATGCGGCAGGGATCGCGCTGGTGCAGGCGGCGGGGGCCGTTGACGGTCTCAAGATAGCGAGCGGCGAGCTCAAGCCCGGGCCCGGGCTTGAGCAGGAAGTGGCTTCCTTGTTGGGTGAGAGCGGGGTTTCTTCTGCCGCGGCGGGATTGGCCGCTGCCCTGCGACGGTGGGCGCCACGGATCCCGGACCTTGCCCCGGAGCGGGACCTCGCCACGATGCAACGCCTTGGGGGCCGCATGATCATTCCCGGCGACCCGCTGTGGCCCTCGCAGTTGGCGGATCTGGGCCTTCATGAGCCGTTGTGCTTGTGGTGGCGGGGACACGAAGTGGAGTTCCCACCCGTTCGTCGGGTCGTCGCCATTGTCGGCTCACGGGACAGCACAAGCTACGGGGCCTCCGTGACGGGTGATTTCGCTTATGGGCTCGGCCAGCGCGGCTGCACCGTCGTGTCTGGAGGAGCCTATGGGATCGACGCGCATGCGCACCGCGGGGCTTTGGCCGGGGGGACAAACGACATGCCGACCATCGCGGTGATGGCCGGGGGCGTGGATCGATACTATCCGTCCGGCAATGGGGATCTACTGCGTGCCGTGGCGAACCAAGGGGCGGTCATCGCGGAGGTTCCTCCGGGCTCGGCGCCCACCCGTTACCGGTTCCTCCAGCGGAACAGGATTATCGCCGCCTTGGCCGCCGTGACAGTGGTAGTAGAAGCGCGATGGCGTTCGGGCGCCTTGAATACAGCCCATCATGCTGAGTCCATTGGCAGGTCGGTCGCCGCGATCCCGGGGTCCATCCACAGCGCGAACTCTGCGGGCTGCCATCGACTCCTCCGGGATGGCGGAGCTGTCTGCGTCACGGATGTCGGGGAGATCGCTGAACTGGCGGGGTTGAGCGGTGAAGCGCTCGCCGCGGACAAGGAAGCGACGGCCTCGGACCACGACGGGCTCACCCTGGAGGACCTGATACTGCTGGATGCCCTGCCCGTCCGCTCGACGAGCTCGGTAGAGAAGCTCGCGGTCGTGTCAGGACTCAGCCCGGAGTCGGTCAGGGCCGGTCTTGGACGCCTAGGCCTGTTGGGCTTGGCGGTATCAATGAGCGGGGCGTGGAAGAGGTCGGGAAAGCAGGGCTAAGCTATGGATAGTCGACTATCGGTTAGCTGGAGGTTGGCGTAGCTTCGGTGGGGATGATGTGGACATGATGAAGTCAGGGGCGCAGCCCGCGAGGTTCGTGATTGGACAGCAAATCGGTCTCTTTCTGATCGTGGGAGCAGCCTGGTTCATCCAAGGCGGCACTGGCCCGGTATGGCCTTGGGTTCTTTTCGTGGTCTGGCAGGGGTTGCTCCTGTGGCAGTACTACAAGATTTACAGGTCCGTCGCTCATAGGTGAAGATGGTCGAACGTGGCGATGCCAACAACCGGGCCCCGCGGCTGGCACAGTGGAAGGGTGCAAGAGAATCCGCTCCCCGAAGCACTCGCCGGCCCCGTTCGGGACTTCCGGCGTTACCTCGAGGGCGAACGTGCCAGGTCCGCCCACACAGTGAGGGCGTACATCGCAGACGTCGAGAGCCTGCTGCGCTTTGCTGCCGCGGAGGGCGTGGGGGAGCTCGCAGCCCTGGAACTGGGCACCCTCCGGCGCTGGCTGGGGGCACAAAGCGAATCCGGCAGATCCAGGTCAACACTCGCCCGGCACGCCGCGACAGCCCGCGCATTCACCTCCTGGGCCCTGCGCGAAGAACTCATCGCCTCGGACCCGGCGATTCGCCTCCAAGCTCCCAAACGGGACCACACGCTCCCCGGTGTCCTTCACCAGCAGCAGGTCTTCAGGATCTTCGAAAACCTGTCGGAGGCGGCTGCGGATGGCTCTCCAATGCCGTTGAGAAACCGCGCCGTCGTCGAATTGCTCTACGCCACGGGGGTCCGCGTAGGCGAGCTCGCCGGCCTGGACATCGATGATCTCGATACGGAGCGCCGAACTCTTCGCGTTCTCGGCAAGGGCAACAAGGAACGGACGGTGCCCTACGGGGCCCCTGCTGCGCTCGCCGTCGACGACTGGCTCCGCCGCGGCCGCCCGCGGCTCGCAACCGAGCGTAGCGGACCGGCGCTCTTTCTCAGTTCCAGGGGCAACCGGATCGATCAGCGCCAGGCCCGCAGCGTCGTCAACGACCTCCTAACGGCCCTGGGGGATACCGCGGCAACCGGACCCCACGCCCTGCGCCACACTGCCGCCACCCATTTGCTCGACGGCGGGGCGGACCTGCGTGCCGTGCAGGAAATTCTGGGACACAGCAGCCTCGCAACAACCCAGATTTACACCCACGTGTCGGTGGACCGGCTTCGCAAGAGCTATCAGCAAGCCCATCCCCGCGCATGAAGACCCGGAAACCGTGCGACACTTCGATGAGTCCCAACGAAGGAAATCCGTCTGTCCAGGAATCGCACTGGCGTAATTCTTGTCCGTACGGCAAAATGAAAGCACTGTGGGGAAACTTTCAACCAAAACTTGAATGTTCTTCCGGTGTGGAAAAAATCATAGATAGGTAGGGAAACCGGAACAGCGCAGCACCCGCGCAGCAAAAATTTCATCCAAGCAGAGGTCGTTGGGGAAGACGTACCTACAGCTATGGAGGATGGAATGTCTGTTGCAATAACCCGCGGTGTCTTGTTTGTGCATTCGGCCCCTACCGCGTTGTGCCCTCACGTTGAGTGGGCCATCGGATCGGTCGTTGACAAGCGGACCGATCTTGAGTGGACCCCTCAGCCTGCCGCGCCCGGAATGTTCCGCGCCGAACTCTCTTGGGCAGGAGTCCCTGGTACGGGTGCCCAGTTGGCTTCGGCGTTGCGCGGGTGGGCACACCTTCGCTACGAAGTCACCGAGGAGCCGAGCCAGGGTGTGGACGGCGCGCGTTGGTCGCACACGCCGGAGCTGGGCATTTTCCATGCCGTGACCGATGTCCACGGCAATATCATGGTGACTGAGGATCGGATCCGCTACGCCTACGAGTCGGGGGCGGGAGATCCTGCCGCCGTCTACCACGAACTTTCCTTGGCACTCGGTGAAGCCTGGGACGAAGAGCTCGAGCCGTTCCGCCACGCCGCTGAAGGAGCCCCTGTGCGCTGGCTCCACCAAGTCGGTTAGGCTCCACCAAGTCGGTTAGGCAACACCAGATCGGTGAGGGAACAAAGTACCGAGACAGTTTTCCATAGCAAAGAGGAGGGCCCCACCACGGTGGGGCCCTCCTCTTGTGCCTCGAAGTTGCAGCGACTGTCAGACGTTGCGGATGGCGATGACGGCGTTGTGGCCGCCGAAACCGAAGGAGTTGCTCAAAGCGACGATGTCACCGGCGGGCAGAGCGCGTGCCGAAGTGACGACGTCGAGCGGGATCTCCGGATCCTGGTTCTCAAGGTTGATGGTCAACGGAGCCTGGCGTTCGTAGACGGCAAGAACAGTGAGCACTGCTTCTACGGCCCCTGAAGCGCCCAACAGGTGGCCCATCTGCGACTTGGTGGCAGAGACTGCCACATTGTCGACGTGGGCGCCCAGTGCGGCACGGAGCGCCGTGTACTCGGGCTTGTCACCGACTGGCGTCGAGGTGGCGTGGGCGTTGACGTGCACGACGTCCTCGGCCTGGATGCGGCCATCGAACATGGCAGCCTTCAAAGCGCGGGTAGCGCCCAGGCCTTCCGGGTCCGGTGCCGTGATGTGGTAGGCGTCGGCTGTCACCGAAGTACCGGCGAGCTCAGCGTAGATGCGCGCACCGCGGGCGATCGCGTGCTCTTCGGCTTCCAGGACCAGGGCGCCGGCGCCTTCACCCATGACGAAGCCGTCGCGGTCGCGGTCATACGGCCGCGAAGCGTGCTCGGGATCGTCATTGCGGCGGGAGAGGGCCTGCATCGAGGAAAACGCGGCGAGGGGCATCGGGTGGATGGCGGCTTCGGCACCACCGCACACGACGACGTCGGCCTTGCCCGAGCGGATGAGATCCAGGCCGAGGTGCATCGCTTCGGTGCCGGAAGCACAGGCAGAAACGGGGGTGTGCGCACCGGCGCGGGCGCCGAGGTCAAGGCTGACCGCAGCGGCGACGCCGTTCGGCATGAGCATGGGGACCGTCATGGGCAGGACCCGGCGGGGGCCTTTTTCCCTCAGCGTGTCCCAAGCGTCCAGGAGCGTCCAGACGCCGCCGATGCCCGTGGCGAAAGCCACGGCAAGGCGGTCGTGGTCGATTTCGGTGATGCCGGAATCCGCCCAGGCTTCGCGGGCGGCGATGACACCGAATTGCGTGGACGGGTCCATGCGCTTGGCTTCAACGCGGCTCAGAACCTCGAGGGCCGGCGTCGAGCACCGGGCGGCAAAGTGGACCGGAAGGTCATACTTGGCAACCCACTCGTCCTCGAGTGTGTGGGCACCGGAGACCCCTTTGAGCGCGTTCTTCCACATCGTGGGGACGTCGCCGCCGATGGGCGTTGTAGCGCCCAGACCGGTTATGACTACTTTGCGTGCCATGCGATCACTCTCTGTCGGATCAGCCAACCCATGTGCTGTTCTCACTGGGGAGGCGGGAAAAAACTTTGGGAGATATAGCAGCTGTGCCGGGCTTCGGATGCAACAGGGCGCACCCGAAGTCCGGCACAGTTGAGGCCAGGCTAGGCCTGTGCGTTCGAGATGAAGTTGACGGCGTCGCCGACGGTCTTGAGGTTCTTGACCTCTTCGTCCGGGATGCGGACGCCGAACTTCTCTTCTGCGTTGACGACGATCGTCATCATGGAGATGGAGTCGATGTCCAGGTCCTCGGTGAAGGACTTGTCCAGCTCCACGGCTTCGGTGGCGAGGCCGGTCTCTTCGTTCACGATTTCAGCCAGGCCGGCCAGGATTTCTTCGTTGCTAGCCATTGTTGGCTCCTTTTCTTGTTGTGCCGGCTATTGCCGGAAATGGGGGCAAACCGCGGTTACGGCTTGGGTTTCAAAGCACTATTCAATTGGACGGTAGGCGTGGTCCGAAACTACGGAAGAACGATTACCTGGGCACCAAACACAAGACCGGCACCGAAGCCGATCTGCAAGGCAAGGCCACCGCTGAGGGCAGGGTTTTCCTGGAGGAGTCGGTGCGTGGCCAGCGGAATGGAGGCGGCAGAAGTGTTTCCCGCATCAGCGATGTCCCGGGCAACCACCACGGTTTCGGGAAGTTTGAGCTTCTTGACCATTTCATCGATGATCCGCATGTTCGCCTGGTGGGGGACAAACGCTGCCAGATCCGAGGCTTCAATTCCTGCGGCGTCGAGGGCTTGCTGGGCAACCTTCGCCATTTCCCAAACGGCCCAACGGAAAACCGTCTGGCCGTCCTGCCGCAGCGTCGGCCAAACATCCTGCGCTGCGGAAATAATGGCCTGATCGTCGGATTCATCCGAATGGCGGGCAGTCTCACCAAGGTTGCGGACTTCGTCAAGGGAATGCGTCATGCCGATCGCATTCCACTTGCTGCCATCGGATCCCCAGACGGACGGGGCAATGCCGGGTGTATCGGACGGGCCGATAATCACTGCGCCGGCACCATCGCCAAGAAGGAAGGAAATGGTTCGTTCATGGTTGTCGATAACGTCTGAGAGCTTTTCAGCGCCGACCACCAGGACGTATTCGGCCGCGCCCGATCGGACCAAGGCATCGCCCTGGGCAATGCCGTAGCAGTAGCCTGCACACGCCGCGGAAATGTCGAAGGCCGGTGCCGGGGTGGCTCCCAAACGGTCGGCAAGGGCGGCAGCCGCGGACGGCGTGGCATACGGGTGCGTGACGGTGGAGATGATGACGGCACCCAGCTGGGAAGCCTCGATGCCGGCCTGCTTGAGTGCCTCGCGGGCAGCCCCCTCGGCCATGTCGATGACGCTGACATTGGCTGCGGCGCGGTGGCGGGTCACGATCCCGGTGCGCTGGCGGATCCATTCGTCCGAGGAGTCAATCCACTGGCACACGTCGTCGTTGGTGACGATGATGTCCGGGCGGTAAGCCCCGATGCCGACAATGCGTGAATATTCCCTCGTCGGTGCTTGCTTGAGTACTGGGGCGCTCATGCGTCTCCCTCCAATTCCGCGAAGAGTGCAAGTGCGGCGGACAAATCATCCGGGGTCTTGACGGCAACGGTCTTCACGCCTGGCATGCCGCGCTTGGCGAGGCCGGCCAGGGTGCCGGCCGGTGCCAGCTCGATGAGTCCGGTGACTCCACGCTGGACCAGGTTCTCCATGCACAGGTCCCAACGCACCGGTCGCGAGACCTGGGCGATCAGGCTTTCGACGGCGGCGCCGCCGTCCGTGACCTCCTGGCCGTCGAAGTTCGAGAGCAGGGGAACCGTGGGAGCCTGCGGCTTGAGGGACGGCCGAAGTGCTTCAAGCGCGCTAGCTGCCGGAGCCATGTGGGATGTGTGGAACGCACCGGCGACCTTCAGCGGGATGACCCTGGCTTTGGCCGGAGGGTTGTTCGCCAGTGCCTGGAGCTGTTCGAACGTGCCTGCGGCAACGGTCTGGCCGGCTCCATTGACGTTCGCGGGAGTGGCGCCGGCCGCCTCAATTGCGGACAGCACCTCGGCAGGATCGCCGCCGACGACGGCACTCATGCCGGTAGGGGTGACCGCAGCGGCAGCGGCCATGCTGTTGGCACGCTCGCGCACAAACGTCATGGCTTCGGCCTCGCTCAGGACACCCGCAAGCGCCGAGGCCGTGATCTCCCCGACCGAGTGGCCGGCAAGGACGATCGGGAGGGTACTGAGTTCGACGTCGAACAGCGATTTCGCTGCCACGAGCCCTGCGGCGACAATCAAGGGCTGCGCGACGGCGGTGTCCTTGATGGTTTCTTCATCGGAGGTGGTGCCGTGGGCCTTGAGGTCGATGCCTGCGATTTCGCTCAGGGAGGCCAAATGGCCTTCTACGGAAGGGAGCTCCAGCCAAGGGGCCAAAAATCCAGGGGTCTGGGAGCCCTGTCCAGGGCAGACGATTGCAAGCACGTAACCAGCTTTCCAAATTGCCGCGTGAACTACTGGTGTTTGCGTACACCAAGCTCACTGGGTCAGTTTGTAGGAAGTCTACAACGGTTCAACCCGCGGATCGGGTACCGTGACGCTCCGACGTCGCCTTTGGCTGGGCCGAAAGCCTGCCCACAACCAACGCAGTTTGAAGCACGAACGCCTCGCGAGGGAGGAGCGGGTCCCACCCTGTGACGTCGCAGACGCGCTTGAGACGATACCGCACGGTGTTCGCGTGGACGAACAGTTCGCGGGCAGTCGCTTCGAGGGAATGGCCGAGTTCCAGATAGGTGCCGAGGGTTTCGACAAGGCCGTTGGAAGCGGCCAGCAGCGGCCGGTAAATGTTCTTGATGAGGGAGCGGCGGGCGGCGTCGTCACCTGAGACCACCCGCTCCGGGAGGAGGTCGTCCGCGGCTACCGGTCGCGGAGCCGAAGGCCACGCCTTGGCGGCGGTGAGCCCTGCAAAGGCTGCCTGGGCAGAGCTGCTTGCCTCCAACAGGGAACTGGCCTCGGGTCCGTAGACCACCGCGCCCGGGGCGAAAAGTTCGCTGAGTTTCAGATACGCGGTGTCGCGGTCTTGAACGCCACCCAGAATCAGGATGAGGCGGTCGCCTTGGATTCCAACCAGGGCGTCCTCCGCATAGCGCCCGGCGGTCCGGCGCAACTCGCTCACATAGCTTGCGCTTGGCTCCGACGGCGAGTTTCCCACCATCACCGTGAACCGCTCCTGGGCCTTCCAGCCGAGGGCCGCGATGCGGGAACGAAGGGCATCGGTATTCTCGCCACGGAGGATGGCGTCCACAATCAGGGCTTCGAGCCTCGTGTCCCAGGAACCGCGGGACTCTGCAGCGCGGGCATAGACGTCCGCCGCGGCGAATGCCACTTCGCGCGAATAACGCAGGACTGCTTCGCGCAAGGAGGGTTGGTCGGCTTCGGGTGCGATCACAGGGACCTGGTCCTCCACCACCTCGACGACGATCCGGATCAGCTGGAGGGCCTTTTGCAGGCTGATGGAGCGGGTCAGCTCGGTGGGGGCGTTCCCGAAGACGTCCGTCAGGATCCATGACGGCGAGCTCGGCCGTTCGTACCACGTCACGAAAGCGGCGATTCCGTTTTGGGCTACCAGGCCCAAGGCTGAGCGTTCGTCGGAGCTCAGCCGGCTGTACCAAGGCAGGGACTTCTCGAGCTTCCGCATGGTGGTGGTGGACAGTTGCCCCACATTGGCGCGGAGGCGCTTGAGGGTCTCCGCCTTTTCCGGTGTTACTGTCCGCGCGGCCGCTTTGCGTTTCGCGGGGGTTTGAATCGGCTCTGCCATGCCTTGAGCATACGGCGCATTATCCACAAGCTCCATTTGTGCGAAGGCTACAACTGCGGTTGGTGGGCGTCACGCGCTTGCTGCGCCAATTGGTGCTGTGCGTTGATCGTTGAAGCCCGGATCTTAAAGCCCGACGGCGGCCCGCGCCTTTCGGTGCGGACCGCCGTCGAGATGTTGCTTGGCTTCGTTTTGCTTCGCCGGAGGCTTAGCTTTCGCCGCCGGCCCCGCCGGTGGTGCCGGCGTTGACATCGAGGAGGCTGTACTTCTCGATTGCCTGGGCCGCCGCCTGTGCGTCGACTTCTCCTCGGCGGGCGAGGAGTTGTAGGGTCTTCACGACGATGGAGTGGGTGTCGTTTTTGAAGAAGCGGCGTGCGGCTTGGCGGGTGTCGGAGAATCCGAATCCGTCGGCGCCGAGGGAGGCGAATTCGTTGGGGATGAATTGGCGGATCTGGTCCGGGACGGCCTTCATGTAGTCGGTGACGGCGATGACCGGTCCGGTGGCGCCGGCGAGTTGCTGGGCGACGAACGGGGTGCGGGGTTCTTCGCCGGGGTTCAGGAAGGCGTGTTCTTCGGCGGCGAGTCCGTCGCGTCGGAGTTCGTTCCAGGAGGTCACGGACCAGACGTCGGCGGAGACTCCCCAGTCCTGGGCGAGGACTTTCTGGGCTTCCAGGGCCCAGGGGACCGAGACGCCGGAGGCCAGGATCTGCGCGCGGGGTCCGTCGGTTTTCGCCGGGGCGAGCAGGTAGATGCCCTTCAGGAGGCCTTCGGTGTCGAGGTTTTCCGGTTCCGCGGGCTGGCTGATGGGCTCGTTGTACACGGTGAGGTAGTACATCAGGTTCCGGTCGGCGGAGTTCTCGCCGTACATGCGTTCGAGTCCGTCGCGGATGATGTGGCCGATTTCGTAGCCGTAGGCGGGGTCGTAGGTGAGGACTGCGGGGTTGGTGGAGGCCAGGATGGGGGAGTGGCCGTCGGCGTGTTGGAGTCCTTCGCCGGTGAGGGTGGTCCGTCCTGCGGTGGCGCCGATGATGAAGCCGCGGGTCATTTGGTCCGCGGCGGCCCAGAAGGCGTCGCCGGTGCGTTGGAAGCCGAACATGGAGTAGAAGACGTAGATCGGCACGAGGGGTTCGCCGTGGGTGGCGTAGGCGGTGCCGGCGGCGGTGAAGGCCGCGACGGCGCCGGCTTCGTTGATGCCGGGGTGGATGAGCTGGCCCATGGGGGATTCCTTGTAGGCCAGGACGAGGTCCCGGTCCACGGAGAGGTAGTTCTGGCCCTTGGGGTTGTAGATCTTCGCGGTCGGGAAGAACGCGTCCATGCCGAAGGTCCGCGACTCGTCCGGGACGACGGGGACGAAGCGTTTGCCGAAGTTCTTGTCCCGCATGAGGTCCTTCAGGAGCCTCACGAAGGCCATGGTGGTGGCGGCCTGCTGCTTGCCGGAGCCGCGCTTGGCGACCTCGTAGGACTTCGCGTCCGGCAACACCACGGGGGTGTGGGTGGAGCGGCGTTCGGGCACGGAGCCGCCCAGGGCTGCGCGGCGGTCCATCATGTACTGGATTTCCGGGGCGTCCATGCCGGGGTGGTAGTACGGGGGCCGGTACAGGTCGGTGTCGAGCTGCTCGTCGGTGATGGGGATGCGCAGGTGGTCGCGGAAGGCCTTGAGGTCTTCCATGGTGAGTTTCTTCATTTGGTGGGTCGCGTTGCGGCCCTCGAAGTGGGGTCCGAGTCCGTAGCCCTTGACGGTCTTGGCCAGGATCACGGTGGGTTTGCCCTTGAACTCGGTCGCGGCCTTGTACGCGGCGTAGACCTTGCGGTAGTCGTGGCCGCCGCGTTTGAGGTTCCAGATCTGCTCGTCGTCCAGGTCCGCGACCATGTCCTTGGTGGCCGGGGTTTTCCCGAAGAAGTGTTCCCGGACGAACCCGCCGGATTCGGCCTTGTAGGTCTGGTAGTCCCCGTCGACGGTTTCGTTCATGATCTTCACCAGGGACCCGTCGGTGTCGCGGGCCAGCAGCTCATCCCATTCCCGGCCCCAGACGACCTTGATGACGTTCCAGCCCGCGCCGCGGAAGAACGCTTCCAGTTCCTGCATGATCTTCCCGTTGCCCCGGACCGGCCCGTCCAGTCGCTGGAGGTTGCAGTTGATCACGAAGTTCAGGTTGTCCAGGTTCTCGTTCGCGGCGAGCTGGAGCAGGCCGCGGGACTCGGGCTCGTCCATTTCCCCGTCGCCCAGGAACGCCCAGACCTGCTGCCCGGAGGTGTCTTTGAGGCCGCGGTCGTGCAGGTAGCGGTTGGACTGGGCCTGGTAGATCGCGTTCATCGGGCCGATGCCCATGGACACGGTGGGGAATTCCCAGAACGAGGGCATCAGGCGCGGGTGCGGGTAGGAGGACAGGGCGTGGCCCTGCTTGGACTTTTCCTGCCGGAACCCGTCCAGGTCCTCCTCCGAGAGCCGGCCCTCCATGAACGCCCTGGCGTACATGCCCGGGGACGCGTGTCCCTGGAAGAAGACCTGGTCCCCGCCCGAGGCGTGGTCCTTGCCGCGGAAGAAATGGTTGAAGCCGACCTCGTACAAGGTCGCGGCCCCGGCATAGGTGGAGATGTGCCCGCCCACCCCGATGTCGGAGCGCTGGGCCCGGTGCACCATCACGGCCGCGTTCCAGCGCATGTACGCCCGGTACCGGCGCTCGAATTCCTCGTTGCCCGGGAACGGCGCTTCCTGGTCCGCCGGGATCGTGTTCACGTAATCGGTGGTCGTCACCATCGGCACCCCCACCGACTGGGACCCCGCCCGCTGAAGCAGGCTGCGCATGATGAACTGCGCCCGCTCCGTGCCCTGCTCCCTGATCAACGCATCCAAAGACTCAACCCACTCGGCAGTCTCTTCCGGATCACGATCAGGCAGCTGGGAAGTCAACCCGCTAAGGATGTGTGAGGTCTCTTCTCCTGCAGCCACGTCCAACCTCTCTTTTGGCGCATTCATCGTCGCCTCAGGTCCGGCAGGGTAACTGCCCGTCGTGAACGCGGCGTGTGCGACATATCGGTTACAACAGCCCGGTCATGTGCGCCGGGCAGGTTCTCTTGAGCTCAAGCTGCGCTATTCGCGGCGGGCGGTTGCCCTGCAGCCAAAGTCTTCACTGGCCACTGTAGCTTTGTACGAGCCGGGATGCGTAGCCGCGCGGTCGTGAAGGCGTTGTATGTCACACTCAAGCTGTTACATCGTAGGCAGTTGTAGCTGCAGTCTTGGCGATGGCCCCGAATGTAGCCATGCTTTAGCCGTGGCTGGGGCGCGGATTATGGTGGAACGCGGGACAATGGCTTGAAGCACACGCCCAAAGGGTGTTGGCTTGTAGTAATCGAAATCACTTCAAGAGGAGGAAACGTGAGCGAGGCCGACGCCGCCACATCGGTAAATGTGGCGGAAAGATTGGGTTTCAAAGATGGGGATCTAATTCAGGAACTCGGTTACGACGATGATGTCGATTTCGATTTGCGTGATGACATTGAGGAACTCACGGGTTCCGAGCTGCTTGACGAAGACGATCACGAGGTAGTGGATGCGGTCATTTTCTGGTGGCGCGATGGTGATGGAGACCTGGTCGACGCACTAGTTGATTCACTCACCACCTTGGGTGAAGGCGGCGTGGTCTGGGTGCTGACCCCCAAGTCGGGTCGCGACAACTACGTCTCGCCGTCGGATATCCAGGACGCCGCTCCCACCGCTGGCCTGCATTGCACTACTTCCGCAGGCGTCTCCAAGGACTGGAGCGCCACGCGGCTTGTAGCGCGCAAGAAGAACAAGTGACACACACGAGGTTGACCCCTCCCGGACTGCGTCCGGGAGTTCCCGTTGTGGGCCAGGAAGCCCCGGATTTTGAGCTTGTGAACCAGTTCGGGGAGCCGGTTCGCCTGTCCGATCTTCGCGGCCGCAACGTGGTGGTGGTCTTCTATCCGTTCGCCTTCTCTGGAATCTGCACCGGGGAGCTGTGCGAGATCCGCGACAACCTGGGTATTTTCGAACATGCCAATGCCACAGTCCTCGGGGTGTCGGTGGACAGCAAGTTCGCTTTGCGGGCTTATGCGGAAAAGGAAGGCTACGAGTTCGATCTCTTGGCCGACTTCTGGCCGCACGGGGAAGTTGCCGAGAAGTATGGCGTGTTTGATCCGGCTACCGGCATGTCCTTGAGGGGCACTTTCATCATCGATGCCACGGGCATCATCCGCTATGTCGTCGTCAATCCGCGCGGCCAGGCACGCGACCTGGCGGAATACCGCGAGGCACTGTCCGCACTTGGCCAGGCCTAACGGCGATGAGCGCCCAGCGGCCCGGCGTCGGAATGACTGGTTTCGCCATACTTCCGCCGGCCCCCACGGCTGAGTTGGATCCAGACGAGCTTGACCTTCTCCGCCAGGCCGCAGGGATTCTCGGCGGCAAGAGGTTTGCTGTCTTGACGGGAGCCGGCCTCAGCACTGATTCCGGGATCCCTGACTACCGGGGCCCGGGGGCTGCGCCGCGGAATCCGATGACCTTCCAGGAGTTCATCGGCAGCCCCGCGAACCGGCGCCGGTACTGGGCGAGGAACCACCTTGGATGGTCGCACCTCCGGCATGCGGACCCCAACACCGGGCACGCCGCCGTCGCACTCCTCGAGCGGCGCGGGCTGATCACGGGGCTCATTACGCAGAACGTCGACCGTCTGCACGAGGACGCGGGCAGCATCAATGTGGTGGACCTGCACGGCCGCTACGATCGCGTGATCTGCCTTGACCAGGGACACGTCTTCACCCGGCGGCTCGTGGCGTCGATTCTTGAGGAAATCAATCCCGGCTTCCTCGAAGCCGCGCAGGCTTCCGGCGTCGTGGAAATGGCGCCTGACGCCGACGCCTCGGTGGAGGATCCCGAGCTCATCCGATCGTTCGTCGTCGCTGTTTGTCCCGTGTGCGGGGGAACGCTCAAGCCCGACTTCGTGTACTTCGGAGAAAACGTGCCCAGGGACCGGGTGCAGCGCGCCTATTCCATGGTGGACGAAGCCGGCGCGTTGCTAGTGGCAGGTTCTTCGCTGACGGTAATGAGCGGGCTGAGGTTCGTGCGGCACGCAGCCAAACTCGGCAAACCGGTAGTGATCATCAACCGCGGGCTGACCCGCGGCGACGGGTTCGCGAACCTCAAAGTGGAAGCCGGAGTCAGCGGCGCGCTGGCCTGGCTTGCCGCCGAGCTTCCCGATTTGCCGCCTCCAGGTCAGTCGATTGGTGTTCCAGGCGAATGATCCGGTAGAGTACATGTTCGTTGGTTGAAGCGCTGAGGGCGCCGAAATCAGTGTTTGGGTCTTTAGCTCAGCTGGTAGAGCGCCACGTTTACACCGTGGATGTCATCGGTTCGATCCCGGTAGGACCCACAAGCAAAAAGAGTCCCTGAGCTGCGGAAACGCAGCTCAGGGACTCTTTTCTTTTGATCAGGCGGTCCATCCGTACCGCAAACGCACCGCAACCTTTGCAACGAACCCACCGGGTCGACCCGCCGGGACGAAAAGGGCGGCGTATTCGGGGCGTCGATTACAACGGGCGACCTCCCAGCCCGCGGGATCTCCGTCCCGTCCGCAATAGAGTGTCCGGGAGGAAGTTTCCCTTTACCATCGAAGCTCCGGACGGCACCTTCAGCCATGTCACCGAGGCGGCCGCGACCTATGAGGAAGCCCTCGACGCGGCTTGAGCCCAACCGCCCGGGCGCAGCCGCGTGATTGCGATCCGGTCTGAAGGCCAGGGCTCTCTTCGTTACGGTCGATCAGCGGTCCGCAGCCCTCTCGGCGAGCAGCAGGCCGGCCAGTTGATGCGGTGCCACGACTGCGGGCCAGGGGCTGAGGTCCCCGCCGCTCGCCCAGCGGAGGATGAACGATGCCCGTTCCTCCGGGGAGTCCCCGCCGTGTCCGCCGGCGTCCACGTGTCCGTGATCCGCGACCACCACGAGCAGCCATTCTTCGCCATGATCGGCCGCGCGGTTCCCGACTGCGTTCCAAATGCGGGCCACGTGACCGTCCACCCGGGCCAGCGCCTCCTGGTACTGCGGGCTGAGAGCGCCATAGACGTGCCCGGCGTCGTCCACATCGCAGAAGTACACGAAGGCGACGTCCGGCACTTTGCGGGAGTTCAGTGCGGCGAGGGTGAAGTCGGCGATCTCGGCATCGATCCGGATGAAGCCGTGCGTCTCGCCGTCGCGTGAGACCACCGTGTGCAGCCCGGCCTTCTGCTGCTCCAGCCGTTGATGGATGACGGGACCCAGCCCTTCCGGGGAGACCAGCGGTGGCCAGCCCGCCGCGGCGAACGTCCGGGTGGAGGTGTCCTGGTAGAAGGCCCGGGACAGCAAGTCGGGGTGGCCGAAGAGGCGGTGCCCCACGAAGGTGTTGTCCCGGACGCCGTGCTGTGCGTGATCAGTCCCGGTCAGGAGGGAGGACCAGCCCGGGCCGGACAGCGTGGGGACGTCCATGGTCATGTCCCGGTGGTCGCCTTCAGCGGCCAGGGACCTCAGGGTGGAGGCGGAGGGCGATTCCGAGGCCAGGTCCCAGCGGAGCCCGTCGATGCCCAGCAGGATGATGCGGGGCCGGGCGGCGGGGCTCATCGGGCTCCCTCCCGGGCTTCCGCCAGGACGGCGAGCGTGACGTCTGCGAGTGAGCCGAGGAGCGTGCGGCCTGGAGCCGCGTCTATCGGGACGGTGGAGGGCACGACGACGACGGGGCACCCCGCCGCTTCCGCCGCGGCGACGCCGACGGGGGAGTCCTCTACCACCACACAGTCGGCGGGCTCGGCTCCCAGCCGCCGGGCCGCTTCCAGATAGGGGTCAGGGGCCGGCTTGGACGCGGAAGTATCCTCGACGGCCACCACCAGCGTGAACAGTTCACGGCCCAACCGATCCCGGACCAGTTCCACGACGCGGCGCGGCGAGGCGGAGACGATGGCCGCGGGGATCCGCTCCTCGGCTAGGAGCCGGAGGAGGTCCATGGCCCCGGGACGGGCTACCATCTCCTGTGCCACCAGCTCGGTGAAGGCCTCATCGAGCCGGACAGAGAGCTCCTCCGCGCTCGGGGCGCCCGCGGAGGGCATGGTGGCCAGGAGGTGGGTGGCTGTGTGCCCGGACGGGCGGCCCAGGACGTCGGGCCCGTCTTCGAGTCCCAGCGTGCGGCCTAGTCCGGACGCCACCTCCGCCACAGTGTCCCACCAGAGGCGTTCGGTGTCCACGAGGGTCCCGTCCATGTCGAAGAGTACGGCTGCGGGCATCATGCGGTGGTTTCCTCGTTCCGGGCCTGGTCGATCAGGACGGGGCGTTCTGGCAGGCCGAGCCGGATGCGCGCCCCGGTGGGGAGGGTGGATGCGTGGGTTGTGGGGACGTCCGCGACCACGTCGCGGCCGCCGTGCAGTCGGATGGTGAGCCGCGTTGTCGCGCCGAGGAATGATGCCGCCACCAGCTGCGCCGGGCCGTCCGGGTCCGCGCTGACGGTGAGGGCTTCGGGACGGATCAGGACTTCGACGTCGGCTGTACCGTCCCGGCCGGGCAGGCTCCCCTGGATGGGGCGCCTGAGGCCGAGGACGTCCACTAGGGCGCCGTCACCGCTGAGCCGGCCCGGGAGCCGGTTCATCGTGCCCACGAATCCTGCGACGAAGGGGGTAGCGGGGGAGTTGTACAGCTCCGCCGGTGTGGCGCACTGTTCCAGGCGCCCGGCCCGCATGACCGCAACGCGGTCCGCTATGGATAGGGCTTCCTCCTGGTCGTGGGTGACGAAGAGGGCGGTGATGCCCAGTTCCAGCTGGAGGCGGCGAATCTCCTCACGCAGGGACTGGCGGACCTTGGCGTCCAGGGCGGACAGTGGCTCGTCCAAGAGGAGTACCCGCGGTTCCAGGGCCAGTGCCCGAGCGAGGGCCACGCGCTGCTGCTGGCCTCCGGAGAGCTGGCCGGGGTAACGGCCGCCCTGGCTGGGCAGGCCCACCAGTTGCAGGAGTTCCTGGGCGCGCGCGCGGCGCTTGGCCCTCGGGCTTCCCTGCATGCGCATCCCGAACGCCACGTTGTCAGCGGCGCTGAGATGCGGGAAGAGGCTGTAGGACTGGAACACCATGCCGATGTCGCGGCGGTGCGACGGTGTGCCGGTCACGTCTACGCCGTCCACCAGGACTTCCCCGGAATCCGGGGTCTCGAAGCCGGCCACCATGCGCAGAGCGGTGGTCTTGCCACAGCCGGAGGGGCCCAGCAGGGCCAGCATCTCACCGGGGTTCAGTGTCAGGTCCAGCCCGTCCAGGGCCGTGGTGGCGCCGAAGGAGCGGCGCAGTCCGCGGAATTCCAGGGTGGCGCCGGCGGTTCCAGTGGCGGCTGGGCGCGGATCAAGGGCGGACACGGTCATGGGGTCTCCTTGGAGGCGTTGGAACGGCCGAGTTTCGCGACCGCGAGAAGGATGAGCCAGGTTCCGATCAGGCCGACCATGGAGACGGCGACGGAAAGCTGGGCGTGGGATCCGCTGATGGCGACGGTCCAGACGGCGAAGGGCTGGAAGCCGAGCAGTGCGGACACGGCGTACTCGCCGAGCACCATGGCGATGGTCAGGAAGGCTGTGTTCAGCAGCGCCTCCCGGAGGTTGGGCAGAATCACCAGGAACAGGGTCCGGAACCATGACGCCCTGCAGGACCGTGCCGCTTCCACCAGGACCTTCACCTGGATGGCGTTCAGGCCTGCCTCCAGGGTGGTGTAGGCCAGAGGGAGGGCCATGAGGGTGTAGGGGAGTACCAGGATGATCGGGAAAGCGGGTTGCTGCAGGGCAGCGAGCAGCGGGAAGCCCGGGGTGTCGTAGAGCCAGTCGGTGGCCCAGCGCAGCACGGTGGTGATTCCGGCGCCCAGGGCCACCGCGGGCACCACCAGTGGGAGCATGCAGACGACGGCGACCAGGGCTTTCGCGCGAGGCGCGGCCAGGCGCACGGCCAGGAGAGCGGGAAGCAGGAGGCCGAAGACCAGAATGATAGTGGCGCCGGCCAGAAGCAGGGTCAGGCCTAGGCTCCGGGCTAGGCCGTCCGCGGTGAAGATGGCGGTGTAGGCGTCCAGGCCCGGCTTCTGCCGGGGGTCGCCGAGGCCAACGGTGAAGGCCAGGGCACAGAGCAGGGGGACCAGGAAGTAGACGCCCGCCGCGGCGAGGGCGATAGTGCGCCCCAGCCGCGGTTCGGGGGCGATGCGGCGGACCCGGGGCCCGCGGGCGGCGGTCAGGAGAGCCATCGGGAGGTCCTTCGCTGCAGCAGGAGCTGGATGCCCATCACCAAGGCAGCCACGACGATCATGTCCATTCCTAGAGCGAGGGCAATGCCGGCCTGCCCCACCAGGACATCGCCCGTCAGTGCGGAGGCGATCTTCACGGTCACCAGCGGGATGGAACTGCCCACCATGGCGGCCGCTGTGGCGTAGGCGCTGAAAGCGCTGCCGAACAGGAGGACGAAGCCGCTGAGCAGGGTGGGGAACAGAATTGGGAAGCCCACATGTCGCCAGTACTGGAAGCCGGTGGCTCGGTTGTTCTGCGCCGCTTCCCGCCACTGAGGCTTGAGACCGTCCAATGCAGGGGTCAGCGTGAGCACCATGAGGGGCACCAGGAAGTACAAGTAGACGATGGCCATGCCCCAGAAGGTGTAAAGGCTCCAGCCCTTGTCCGCGAGCCCGAAGAACCCGGTGAGGACACCGGCGTTGCCAAGGGTGGAGACAAAGGCGAAGGCGAGGGGTACGCCGCCGAAGTTGGCGATCACGCCGGAGGCGGACAGTACGGCTTCCCTCAGGCCGCGGAAACGCGAGCGGACGATCGCATGGGCGAGCGGAAGGCTGGCCACCGTGGCGACGAAGGCGGTGAGAGCGGAGAGGCGGACGCTGCCCATGAGGCTTTCCAGATAGGGGCCGTCGAACGTCGCTGCAAAGTTGGCCCCAGTGAATTCAGTGGCACCGGCGTCGTCGGTCGTGGTGATTGACCCGGCGGCCATGGCGGCCACGGGGAGACCAAGCACCACCGCGGCGAAGGCAAGCAGCGGGATGACCCCGAGCCAGCCGGCGTAGGGGCGGGCAGCCCGGCGACCGGGAGCTTGGGGCTCCCTGCGCAGGGTCTGGGCACCCGCATCGGCGACGACGACGGCGCGCTGCGCGACGACGTCGGGTGCGGCGGAGGTCATTAGGAGACGGCCTTCGTCCAGCCATCGGACACGATGGACTTGGCCTTCTTGCCCTGCTCCTCCGAGGGGTAGCTGGCCTTGTCCTGGGGGATCTTGGGCAGCCGCGTCAGGGCGGTCTTGTCCACGGTGCCGTCGGCGATCATGGCTGGCAGGAGGACCGGGCGGGCGTAGCCCTTAAGCCAGAGGTTCTGGCCCTCGGTGCTGTAGAGGAATTCCTGCCAGAGGCGGGCGGCGGCCGGGTGCGGAGCCCATTTCACGATGGCCTGGGAGTAGTAGAGGGAGAACACGCCGTCCTCCGGGATGGCGACCTTCCACTCGATGCCCTTTGCCTTCAGCTCATCGGCGTAGGCGGCGTTCCGGTAGTCCCAAACGACGGCGATGGGCGTCTCGCCCTTCTCCATGGTGGCGGGAGTGGCCTCGACAGGGTTGAAGTTGCCGGTCTGCTTCAGCTTGGTGAAGAAGTCGAGGCCGGGCTGGACGTCGTCGAAGGACCCGCCATTGGCGAGTGCGGCCGCGAACACGGCGCTGTAGGCCGAGGACGACTTGGCGGGATTGCCGGTCAGGGCCACCTTACCCTTGTACTGCGGGTCGGTCAGTTCGGAAAACTTAGTGGGGCACTTGGCCACCCGGCTTGCGTCGCAGCCGATGGAGACGTAGCCCCCCATGTCGTTGTACCAGAGACCTGCGGCATCTTTCTGGGAGTCCTGGATCTTGCCGAAGGAAGCCACCCGGTACGGGGTGAGCAGGCCCTGCTTAGCGGCCTGGACATCGAAGTCATGCCCGACGTCGATGACGTCCGGAGAGCGGTCCTGGCCCTTCCGGGAGGACACGGCGTTGAGTTCGTCTGCGCTGGAGGCGTCCGGGTTCTCCACCTCCACCTTGATGCCGTACTTCTTCTCGAAGGCGGAGATGACCTCGCCGTAGTTGGCCCAGTCGTTCGGGAGAGCGATTGCGTTGAGCTTGCCTTCCTTCTTGGCGGCGGCGATCAGGGCCTCCATGCCGCCTCCGGCCTCGGCGGAGGGGGCGATCTTCCAGTCGGTGGCGCCGTCCCTGGACATGGAGGTGCTGGTGGTCCCGGATGAGCAGGCGGCCAGTCCTGCCAGCAGTAAGGCGGCGGCACCGGCGGCGGCGCCAGCACGGCGAAGGGTGGTGTTCATGAAGTCTCCTAAGAAGTTGGCTATACAACTTGCCTGAACCACTGTTAGGGCGGCAGGTGTACATCGGGTGAACAAGGGGGAGTGGGTGAGCGAACTGCCGGAGCATTTTGAGAATTGAACCTCTGTCCTGCCGGTGATTTTGAGGTCACGCCGTACTGTGGAGGGATGGGTGACGAGGCATCGGAATGGGGTGGCGGGCGGATGAAGACCGAGGACGCTCAGTACAGGAAGTTGGCAGCCAATATGCGCCGCGAGATCGAGGCGGGCGAGTTTGGGACCAACGGACGGCTCCCCAGCGAGGAGAGCCTGGCTCAGCAGTACGGGGTGTCCCGGGGTACCGTGCGCAACGCTCTTGCCCTGCTGCGGGCCAACGGCCTAGTGACCTCCCGGCGCGGGACCCGGCGCGTGGTCCTGGGAACGGCGCGGACCCAGAGCTTCCAGGAGCTCCTGAGTTTCACGGCCTGGGCCCGGGCGCAGGGGGAGGAGCCCGGCGCCCGCACCATGCACAGCCGCGTCCGCCCAGCAACCGTCGCCGAAAGGGAGGTCCTCCAGCTCGACGCCGGGGATGAGGTCACCGAGGTCCTCCGGCTGAGGCTCCTCGGCCGGGTCCCCGTGATGCTGGAGCGCACTGTCTATCCGTCCAGGGTCGGCGCGGTGATCGAGCGGCTAGCCGCGGACTCCCTCTCTCATACCGAGGTCTTCGACGCCTCCGGCGTCGTGTTCGCAGACAGTGAGCACACCATCGACGTCGTGGCCGCCGATCAGACCGACGTCGAGGCCCTGGGCTGCGTCGAAGGTACGGGCCTGCTTCGGGAGATCCGCCGGGCCACCGATCCTGCGGGCGTGCCCCTGCTGTGGTCAGAGGACAGATTCCTACCGGGAACGGTGTCCTTCGCGGTGCACAATTCTGCGGCGGTCAGTTCGCTTGCCCGCCGACGCGGAATCCGCTGAATCAGGAGTTCCAATAGTTCCTGCGTGGGACGTTCGAAGAACGGAATTGAAAACAGCGATCGGATTGACCGTCAGGTGGATTCGAGGCGCTCAACCGGGTTTGAGGGCCGCAAACGTCGCTCCAGGATGTGTTCGGACTGGTTGCCGCCAATCGTTCTGCGGTTCAGAATGGCAGCATGACGGCATCCGGAGATGCGGCACGTGACAAGAGGCTGGCGAAAATCGGAACGGCGCTGTTCGCAGCCGCCCCGGCGACCGTCGCCGGTCTGTTGCCGTGGGTGGTGACCCGCTGGAAAGTGAAACAGCCCGTGCCAGGCGGACTGGCGGCCCAGAGCGCAGGTGTTCTCCTGATCGGCGTCGGGGCGGCGGTGATCACCAACTCGTTTGCACGGTTCGCTCTTGAGGGACTGGGAACGCCGGCACCCTTTGCGCCACCTCAGAACCTCGTGGTCAGCGGTTTCTACAGGTTCGTCAGGAACCCCATCTACGTGGGCATTGGCGCCGCGATCACCGGACAGGGCCTCCTGCTGGGACAGCCGAAGCTGTTCGGCCTGGCGGCTTTGGGCGCAGTTCCCGTGGTGGCCTTCGTCAGGTTGCATGAGGAGCCTACGCTGGCACGCAAGTTCGGCGCCGAGTATGAGGACTACCGTGCCAACGTCCCGCCCTGGCTGCCTCGGCTCACTCCTTGGCAGCAGCAGGGCTAGCGTCGAGCCTGATCCGCTCGCGGAAATTGGAAAAGCTCTCCACCGCGACTATTGGGGGATGCCGCGGTGGAGAGCTCATAGATGAATATACAGAGAATATTTGGATATGGAAAGGAAGCAGTTCTCCGTCCGGCGCGTCGCATCCCAGAACCAAGCCACTATGATGGTGGTTGTTCAGTGGATTGAACAAGCGTGATTGCCTTGGATCGGAGTTCCGCTGCCCCAGGGTAGCGTTTCTGCCCGGCACGCGCCCACTCTGCGCCAGACGCACGATTGCGAAGGAGAATCATGGCCGATTCCCGCACCCCCCGTTCCGCCGAAGGACTGGGGAGCTCCTCGCCGGCGCCTGCGGTGACCCGCGCGGCCGCGGTCCTGGATGCCTTGGCCGAGGCACCTTCGGGTCGCCTGACGCTCAGCGATCTTGCGAGGGAGCTCGGGATTCCGAAGTCTTCCACGTCAAACCTGTTGATGGCTCTTGAGGAAGCCCGGCTCATTACGCGCGAAGGTGCCGACTTCTCACTTGGCAGGAAGCTGGTTGAACTTGGCGCCGCCTATCTCAGCCGCCTCGATGAAGTCCAGGAGTTCTACAAGTTCTGCGAGCAGGCACCAACGCTCTCCGGCGAAACAGTGCGGATTGCGATGATCGACGGCGATCACATCATTTACCTGGCGCGCTACGAAGGGCACCCGGCTGTCCGGCTTACGTCGAACATCGGCGACAAAATGCCGCTTTCCCTGAGCGCCGTCGGGAAGGTTCTCCTGGCCCAGCTTCACGACCATGACATCGAGGCAATGTTCCCGGACGACGTGGAGCTCCCTGTCATGACCCCGAAGTCCCTCCGGAGTGCCGCTGAGCTCAAGGCCCAGGTGGCCGCGATCCGCAGGCAGGGCTATGCCTTGGAGGACGAGGAATCCACGCTTGGCGTAGTCTGCCTTGCCGTGCCTGTGCCGACCCACGGGGCACACGGCCCCAGTCTCGGTCTGTCGGTGACAGCCCTGAAGGCCACTTTTTCCGAGGAACAGGCTGCCCTCATGGTGAAGGAACTCAAGGAGCTCGCCCACTCGCTGGGCAACCCGATGGGGTAGCTGATCTCGCCGCCCGGCAGGGTC
This sequence comes from Arthrobacter sp. FW306-2-2C-D06B, assembly GCF_021789175.1. NCBI lineage: Bacteria > Bacillati > Actinomycetota > Actinomycetes > Micrococcales > Micrococcaceae > Arthrobacter > Arthrobacter sp. FW306-2-2C-D06B. Next base: position 2,857,120 of record NZ_CP084560.1, on the reverse strand, counting down.
ATAATTAAATCTGATTACACCACTTGAAACTCGTACAACGTGCTGTACTCTGTTCACTATAGTGATTCACGCCATGGCGGCTGACACTATCTCGCCAGGCCAACGGGGGTCTGGAGTGTTCTTGAGGGAGTGCTTGTGACAACTCGTACTAAGACAAAGCTTGCTGAGATGGACGGCGCGGTCGTTGAGCCGGAACAGCTGCGAAGGGCAACGCTTGCCAGTTCCGTAGGATCCGCCCTGGAGTACTACGACTTCTACATTTATGGCCTGGCTTCGGCCCTGATCTTCGGACCGCTGTTCTTCAAGCCTTTGGGTGAAAGCGGCGCATTGATCGCGTCGTTCGCCACCTATGGCGTTGGATTCGCGGCGCGGCCCTTCGGTGGGATCTTCTTCGGATTCATCGGAGACCGCTTCGGCCGCAAGATGGTTCTTCTCATGACCATCGGCATGATGGGCCTTGCCAGCTTCGCGATCGGCTTGCTGCCTACTTTCGACCAGGCGGGCATGCTCGGGGCTGTCCTGCTGGTGACGCTCCGCATTGTCCAGGGCCTGGGCGCTGGAGCCGAACAAGCGGGCGCAACCACGCTGATCTCCGAAGTCGCTCCGCCCAAGCGCCGCGGCTACTTCGCTTCGCTGCCGTTCGTAGGCATCCAGCTTGGAACCCTCCTCGGCGCCGGCACCTTTGCGCTCATTGGCATGGCCAACAAAAGCGTGCTCGAAGGCTGGCTGTGGCGTGTGCCTTTCCTCGCCAGCATCGTTCTGATCGTCGTCGCAGTCTTCATCCGTCTCAAGCTGAAGGAAACTCCGGTGTTCCAGGAGCTTGAGAAGCACAAGAACGTGGTGAAGAACCCTGTTGGCGAGCTTTGGAAGCACTCCAAAAAGAATGTGCTGGTGGGCATCGGTCTCCGCATGGGCGAAAACGGCAACTCTTCGATCTACTCGGCATTGCTCATCTCCTTTATGTCCGTCAAGGAAGGCGTCTTCCCGGGCGACAAGTTCATCGGACCGGTCGGCCTGCTGATCGCCGCCGGATTTGCCGCCGTCATGGTGGTCACCTTCGGTGCCTTGTCTGACCGTATTGGTCGAGTGAAGGTTTACCGCTATGGGGCCCTGTTCCAGGCAATCTTCGCGATTCCCGCCTTCTACCTGGTGACCCTCGGCAACGTGACCCTTGTGTGGGCCGTCATGGTTGTCGGCATCGCCCTTGGCGTGCAGTCCATGCTTGGCCCGCAGTGCCCGCTGCTGCCCGAGCTCTTCGGCTCGCAGTACCGGTTCACCGGTGTGGCCTTGAGCCGCGAACTCTCTGCTGTCCTGGCCGGCGGACTCGTGCCCCTGGTCGGCGTCGCACTCCTTGCCGCGACGGGCAACTCCTGGGTGGTCCTGGCGGTCTACTCGCTGGTCCTCGCGCTGATTTCATACGTCACCACCTTCTTCACTCCGGAAACAGCCGGCCGCGACCTCCTTTCCCTGGAGGACGCGAAGTAGTCTCCCCGTACCACGACGTACGCAAGCAGCGGCGGCCCCTTCCGAAATTCGGAGGGGCCGCCGCTTTTTCGTAAGCCCGCACTGGCGCAACACACCCGCCACACACAGCAAAGCGGCCCCTCCGGAAACCGGAGGGGCCGCTTGGATGGCGCTGGGTTGTCGGCGGTTTAGTAGAAGTGCACCGTGTCCACGAGGTGGGGGAGTTCCCCGCCGTCGAGGAAGGTGCGCAGGTTGCTGGCGAAGCGCTCGGCAATGAGGCGGTTCTCGGCCGCGCTGAGTGCCGAGGTGTGCGGAGAGACCATGACCTTGGGATGGTTCCACAGTGGGCTGTCCTGGGGGAGCGGCTCGACGGCGAAGACGTCCAGGCAGGCGTAGGACACCTGGCCGTTGTCCAGGGCTTCCAGAAGGGCCTCTTCATCAACCACGGTTCCGCGGCCAACGTTGACAAAAACCGTGCCGGGCTTCATTGCCGAGAAGACTTCACGGCTGAAGAGTCTCTCCGTGTACGGCGTGCCGGGGAGGGTGTTGACGACGGCGTCGGCCGTCGCCAGGAGTCCGGCCAGGCCATCGTTGTCCGCGACCTGGTCGATCCCTTCGATCGCTTCGACGTTCCGCTTGGTTCCGCTCACCTTCATCCCGAGTGCGCGGGCGATGCGGGCCGTCTCAAGGCCAATTTCGCCGAGACCCGTGACGACTAGCTTGGAGCCGTTCACAAGCTTGGTAGGGGTCCGCAGCTCAGGCCAGACCTTGGCGGCCTGGTCCTGTGCAAGTTCCGCGCTGCGCTTGAAGCCGTTGAGGATCCCCAGGGCCGCGAACTCGGCCAGCGGAAGGGCGTGCACGCCCGCGGAGGTGGTGACCTTGAACTTCTGCAACGTCTCGCTGTCGAGGCCGGAGGCCTTCACGGCGCCACCGGCACCTGCGGCCATGGCGTGGATCCACTGCAGGTGCGGGTTGCTCTGGGCAATGCGGGCCAGGCCGGCCGGATTCTCGTTGGGAAAACCGTAGAGGATCTGGGCCTTGTTCAACATCGACCAGTAGCGTTCCTCTTGTTCGGGAGTCCGCTTGAAGTCGGGATCGCCGGAGTGGTCGGCCGGGAAACGTTCCGGAGGAAGCAGCTCGGGTTCGTAGAGCACCGTAATGCTCGGATCTACGGCGCGGATACGCTCCACATGCTCGACTTCGAGCGGGACTGCGATCGCGATGGTGAGTTCATCAGTCGTCATGGTGTTCATCATACTGAATTGAGGCTAGGATATTGAACAGTTTTTGAAAGATGAACCACAAAGAAGTGAGGTGTATGCGAAAGATGACCGCCAGGACCGCAGGTTTCGTGGGACTCGGGCTCATGGGCTTTCCCATGGCTGCCAATCTGCTCGGCAACGGCTGGGAGGTGACTGCATGGAACCGTTCCGTCGAAGCGCTCGCCGAGTTGGAGAAGCTCGGCGGAAAACGTTCGGAGTCGGTTGCCGGACTCCGGGACCAACCCGTCATCATTTTCATGCTTCCGGATCTCTCCTACATCCAGGATGCCGCAGCGCCGCTCCTCGACTCCTGGCGCTCGGACGCGCCGCTTGAGGGAACCCTGGTCGTCATCATGAGCAGCGTGTCCCCGACCGCGGTGCAGGAATTCGGCCGGACGGTCCATAGCGCAAGTGGCGGGAACGCCGTCGTCATCGACGCCCCGGTCAGCGGGGGCACCAAAGGTGCGCAGGACGGCACATTGGCCATCATGGTGGGAGCCGGCGAAGAAGACTTCGAGCGCTCGCTTCACGTGCTCCAATCCATGGGCACCACCGTCCGCCGCATGGGCAACCTGGGTGCCGGTTCGCTGGCGAAGGCCTGCAACCAGCTGATCGTCGGGACCACGACGGCGGCGCTCGCGGAAGCCGCCGAACTCGCCGAACGCTCGGGCATGGATGCATCTGCCCTCTTCGACGTCCTGGCCGGCGGACTCGCCGGAAGCCGGGTCCTCGAGATTGTCGGCCCACGCCTGGCAGCCAAGGACTACGCGCCCACAGGTCCCGCGAAGTTCATGCACAAGGACCTCAAGTTCGTGCTCGAAAGCGCCGAAGCGGCCGGTGCCGCCGTCCCGATGGCGACTGCCGGCGTCGAACTCTACCGCGAACTGATTGATCAGGGCCTTGGCGACCAGGACCTCGCCGTCGTCCGCCAGGCCATCGCCAACCTCAGCGACTCTTCCCTAAGCCCTCTGAACTAAGTAAGGAAACAACCATGAGTGGACTCTTCGATCTCACCGGGCGCGTTGCGCTCGTGACCGGATCCAGCCGCGGCATCGGAAACGCGCTGGCCCGCGGACTGGCCGACGCCGGTGCCACCGTTGTCCTCAACGGCATCAACACGGAGCGGCTCAAGGGCGCGGAAGCCGCTATGGCGGCGGACTTCGGGCCCGGCCGCATCCACAGCTGTGCGTTCGACGTCACCAGCGATGCTGGGGCGGCCCGCGGCGTTGCCTGGGTCGAGGAGAACGTCGGCCCCCTCGATATCCTCGTCAACAACGCGGGAATCCAGCACCGAGTCCCGATGTTGGACCTCGATGTGAAGGACTGGGAGCGGGTCATCACCACCGACCTGACGAGCGCCTTCCTCGTGGGACGTGAAGCCGCCCGCCACATGATCCCGCGGGGCCGCGGCAAAATCATCAACATCTGCTCTGTGCAGACTGACCTGGCACGCCCCACGATCGCCCCCTATGTCGCCGCCAAGGGCGGCCTGCGCAACCTGACCCGCGCCATGACCGCCGAATGGGCGGCCTCCGGTCTTCAGATCAACGGCATCGCTCCGGGTTACATCCACACTGAGATGACGCAGAACCTCGTGGACGATCCCGACTTCAACTCCTGGATCCTGGGCCGGACGCCGGCGCACCGATGGGGCACCGTGGCGGATCTCGCCGGTCCGGCGGTCTGGCTTGCCTCCGAGGCTTCGAACTTCGTCAACGGCCAGACGATCTTCGTCGACGGCGGAATGACGGTGGTCGTCTAATGAGCGGTTTCCAGCTTCCCCAGTCTTCACCCGCCGTCGTGGCGCACGCCGCCGGCGACCTTCGCATCGAGGACATAGCCCTCGTTGTTCCCACCCCTGACCAGGCCGTCGTGGAGATCGCCTACGGCGGCATCTGCGGCTCGGACCTGCACTACTGGCTCCATGGCGCGGCGGGGGAATCGATCCTCAAGGCTCCCATGGTGCTCGGTCATGAAATCGTCGGCACGGTTGTCCAGCAGGCCGCCGATGGCAGCGGCCCGGCAGCCGGAACCGCCGTCGCCGTCCACCCCGCCACCCCCGCCCCGGGTGCGGCCAGGTATCCGGAAGACCGGCCCAACCTCTCCCCGGGCTGCACCTACCTCGGCAGTGCGGCGAGGTACCCGCACACTGACGGCGCCTTCAGCCGCTACGCGACCCTGCCGTCCCGCATGCTCCGGGCCCTTCCGGCCACGCTGGACTTGCGCACTGCGGCGCTCGTGGAGCCGGCCAGCGTTGCCTGGCACGCCGTCTCCCGCGCAGGTGACGTGGCCGGAAAGACGGCGTTGGTGATCGGGAGCGGTCCGATCGGCGCGCTGGCAGTAGCTGTCCTCAAGCGCGCGGGGGCGAGCCGGATCGTGGCCGTCGACATGCATGACAAGCCTCTTGAGATAGCCCGTGCAGTAGGCGCCGACGAAGTTCTCAAAGGCGATGACGCCGAGGCAATCGCCGCAGTGGAAGCCGACGTCGTCATCGAGTCCTCCGGCAGCCACTTCGGACTGGCATCGGCCATCAAGGGCGCAGTGCGCGGCGGGAAGGTGGTCATGGTCGGGCTGCTGCCCTCGGGACCGCAGCCGGTCTTCATTTCGCTTGCCATTACCCGCGAGCTCGAACTGCTCGGTTCCTTCCGTTTCAACGACGAGATCGACGACGTCATTGCGGCGCTCGCGGACGGTTCGCTCTACGTGGACCCGGTAGTGACGCACGAATTCACGCTGGACCGCGGCCTCGAGGCCTTCGAGGTGGCCAGGAACTCCGCCGAATCCGGGAAGGTCTTGCTGAACTTCCAGCCTGTGGCCTAGCCTTCGTCCGATCTGGCGATCAGCCCATCAGTCGGGCGGCGCCCGCGCTCAGCCGTCAGCGCCGCTCGACTGGAACAAATACCCGTGGCTGGCCTTCCCAGCCCGGTGACAGGTCCGCGATGGTCTCCCGCATGATGTTGGAGGAGGCCTCGCGGGCTTTGTCGCCGTCCCCGTCCAGGATGCCTTGGGCTACATCCAGATGCCATTGCAGGGCCGCTTCCTTCGGATGTTCCGGCATGAGGCCGTGGACTGTCCGGCCGGTCAGTGTCTCCGTGACCTGCCCGATCAGGTTCGCGAACATTTCATTGCCGGAACCGGAGAGCACCAGGGCGTGAAAGCGGATGTCGAGGTCCAGGAAGGTGGGCATGTCGCCCGCACGGCCTGCTTCCCGCATGGCCAGGGAGATCTCCACCAGTTCGCTGCGCAAGGACTCCGGGGCGTTTTCCGCGGCCAGTTCTGCCGCTACGGGCTCGACGGCGGAGCGGAGTTCGGCGAGGGAGCGCAGCTGTGCGCCGCGGCCTTCTCCGGCCAGCCGCCAGCGGATGACGAGCGGATCGAAGGGATTCCAGCGGTGCGCGGGAAGGACCCGGATGCCAACTCGCTTGATGGTTTCCACCAGTCCCAGAGACTGCAGTACCCTGACGGCCTCACGTACCACCGACCGCGACACCTTGAGTTCCTCCTCAAGGTGCTCAGCCAACATGACGTGACCGGTGGGGAGCTTACCGCCGACGATCCGGGTACCCAGGTGCTCGACAGCGCGGTAGTGGAGACTGGTTGACATAGTCGTAAGCATAGTGGCGTTGACCGCTCCGCCACCGGAAGCCCGGACGCCGGCGAACTCCCCACAGTACGAGCTCGCAACATAGACTCTTTTGTGACGCGGACGTTTCCAAAACGTGGGCGCAACTTTCCCAGACGTGGTCAGAATACGTATGGTTTATTCCAGCTACTGCTCTAGAAAGCGTTTCCTCGCTCCTAGCAGGACTCGATGCACAAGAATGAATTGGAGTTTTGATGTCAGCACACATCGGTGTCACCGGCCTCGCGGTGATGGGCGCCAATCTGGCCCGCAACCTGGCCCGCAATGGCTTCACTGTTGCCCTCCACAACCGTTCCGTCGAGAAGACCGACGCCCTGCTCGCCAAGCACGGCACGGACGGCGACTTTATCCGCACGGAAACCCTCCAGGAGCTCGTGGACTCCCTTGAGAAACCCCGCCGCGTCTTGATCATGGTGAAGGCCGGCAAGCCGGTTGACGCCGTCATCGACCAGCTCGTTCCCTTGCTGGAGCCCGGCGACATCGTGATCGACGCCGGTAACTCGCACTACGAGGACACCCGTCGTCGCGAATCCGCGCTGGCCGAGAAGGACCTGCACTTCGTGGGCGTCGGTGTTTCCGGCGGCGAAGAGGGCGCCCTCAACGGACCTTCCATCATGCCCGGTGGTTCCAAGGAGTCCTACGACGCCTTGGGCCCGCTGCTCGAAAAGATCGCCGCCAAGGTTGACGGCAAACCGTGCTGCGCCTGGATCGGCACCGACGGCGCCGGACACTTCGTCAAGATGGTCCACAACGGCATCGAGTACGCCGACATGCAGGTCATCGGCGAAGCCTTCGATCTCCTGCGCTCCGGCGCCGGCATCGAGCCGGCCGAGCAGTCCAAGATCTTCGCCGAATGGAACAAGGGCGAGCTCGCTTCCTTCCTGATCGAAATCTCCGCAGAGGTCCTGGGCCACGTTGACGCCAAGACGGGCAAGCCGTTCGTCGACATCGTCGTGGACGCTGCCGGCCAGAAGGGCACCGGCCGCTGGACGGTCATCTCCGCCCTCGAGCTCGGCTCTCCGGTTTCAGGTATCGCAGAGTCCGTCTTCGCGCGCGCCCTGTCTTCCCAGGCAGAACAGCGTAGGCTGGGCCAGGAGTTGCTCGCCGGCGAGGAAATCGCCGTCGAGATCCCCGAGAACTTCGTCGAGGACGTCCGCCAGGCTCTCTACGCCTCCAAGCTGGTTTCCTACGCCCAGGGCCTGGACATGCTGACCTCCGCCGCGAAGGAATACGGCTGGGACCTCAAGCTCAATGAAATCGCTTCGCTGTGGCGCGGCGGCTGCATCATCCGCGCCGAGCTGCTCAAGGAAATCACCAACGCCTACGCAGCCGAGGAGAAGCCGGCCAACCTGCTGTTCGCCCCGGCCTTCACCAAGGCAATCGCCGGTGCGCTGCCGGCATGGCGCCGCGTGGTGGCAACGGCTGTCCAGCTGGGCATCCCGGTTCCCGTGTTCTCCTCGTCGTTGGCCTACTACGACGGACTTCGCCGCAAGCGCCTCGCCGCAGCAGTCATCCAGGGCCAGCGCGACCTCTTCGGTGCGCACACCTACGGCCGCGTCGACGCCGAGGGCACTTTCCACACCCTGTGGGGCGAAGACAAGTCCGAGATCTCGGCAGTCGACACCCACTAAGGACCATGCTGCCCCGTTTCTTGGGGCAGGCCCTTTCGGTTCAAGTCAAAGGCCGGTGCTTCCGCGTTACTGTGGAGGCGCCGGCCTTTGCCGTAGGTACGTCCTGAAGGAAAACACCACCCGTAACACGAGGAGTAGTCCATGCCGCAACGCGTCGCATTTGTCACAGGTGCGTCAACCGGAATCGGTTTCGAAGCCGCCATCAAGCTCAGCAAGGCAGGAATGGTCGTGTACGCGGGGGCACGGCGGGTCGAGAAGATGGAGCCGCTCAAAGCCCACGGAATCAAGGTGTTGTCCCTGGACGTCACCGAGGATGACTCGATGAAGGCTGCGGTGGAGCTTGTCCTGGCCGAGCAAGGACGCATCGACATACTGGTCAACAATGCCGGATACGGGTCCTACGGTTCTTTGGAAGAGGTTCCGCTGGAGGAGGGCCGGCGCCAGTTCGAGGTAAACGTCTTCGGTCTCGCCCGGATGTCCCAGCTGGTGATTCCCGTGATGCGTGCCGCGGCTTCCGGCAGGATCATCAACGTGTCCTCGATCGGCGGCAAAATGTATGAACCCTTGGGCGCTTGGTACCACGCAACAAAATTCGCCGTCGAGGGCCTCAGTGACTCGCTACGCCTCGAGCTGAAGCCGCATGGCATCGACGTCGCAATCATCGAGCCCGCCGGAACCGACACGGAATGGGGCACGATCGCAGGGGAGAGCCTGCTGGCGGTGTCCGGACAGGGACCCTACCGGGACCAGGCGGGCGTCGTCGCCGCCGCTTTGGCGTCGACGTCGGGAACCGCGCTGTCGACGCACCCGCGCACCGTGGCGGGTGCTATCGTCCATGCGGCGACTTCGCGACGGCCCAGGACCCGCTACCCGGTGGGCAGGGGAGCCTGGACCATTCTGGCTTTGCGGAGGGTGCTTCCCGACCGGGCCTTCGACACAGTTTTCTGGAACGCCTACAAACGGTTTTCCGGCTAGATCCGGTACTCGATGTAGTACTCGGCGGGATCGACGGCAGGTTTCGTTTCGCTCTTGGCATCACGGTGCCGCCACGTTGCGGGAACACCGGTGATGATCGACTCAGGCGGTGCGTCCTTGACCACGACGGCGTTGGCGCCTATCGCGCTGTCGGCGCCAATGGTGATGGGACCTAGGACCTTGGCCCCTGCTCCGATGGTGACGCGATCTCCGATGGTGGGGTGGCGCTTGACCTTGGCCAAGGAACGGCCGCCCAGCGTCACGCCGTGGTAGATCATGACGTCTTCGCCGATCTCGGCGGTCTCACCGATCACCACGCCCATGCCGTGGTCAATGAAGAACCTGCGGCCGATGGTCGCGCCGGGGTGGATCTCGATGCCGGTCAGGAAGCGGGCAAGCTGCGAAATGAGCCGTGCCGGGAACCGCAGCTCGGGGTTTTGCCACAATTTGTGCGTCAGGCGGTGCGCCCAGATGGCATGCAGGCCGGAGTAGGCAAAAAAGTTCTCAAAGGAGCCTCGGGCCGCCGGGTCATGTGACCGGGCGGCCTCGAGGTCCTCCATAAGTCTTGCGAAGAAGCTCACAAAGACCTTTCTACAGGAAATGAAAGAAAGCGGTTGCGCGGGGTCCGCAATCAGCCGCGAATGTCGTCAAAAAGCACCGTGGAGATGTAACGTTCGCCGAAGTCGGGAACGATCGCCACGATGAGCTTGTCCTTGTTCTCAGGACGCTTCGCGAGCTCCAGCGCACCCCAGACGGCCGCGCCGGCCGAGATGCCGCCCAGGATGCCTTCCTTGGTGCCGAGGGCGCGTGCGGTGGCGACGGAGTCCTCGAGGGTTGCGTCGAGAACCTCGTCGTAGACGTTGGTGTCCAGGATTTCCGGAATGAAGTTCGCGCCAAGGCCCTGGATCTTGTGCGGGCCGGGGGCGCCGCCGTTCAGGATGGGGGAGTCCTTGGGCTCGACGGCCACGATCTGGATTTCGGGCTTGCGCTCCTTCAGGACCTGTCCGACGCCGGTGATGGTGCCTCCGGTGCCGACGCCGCCGACGAAGATGTCCACGCCACCGTCGGTGTCTGCCCAGATTTCCTCGGCCGTGGTGGTGCGGTGGATCTCCGGGTTTGCCTCGTTGGCGAACTGCTGGGCCCAGACGGAGTTCTCGGTGTTGGCCACGATTTCCTGGGCCTTCTCGACGGCACCGCGCATGCCTTCCGATCCGGGGGTGAGGACAATCTCTGCACCGTAGGCGCGCAGCATGACGCGGCGCTCGGTGGACATGGTTTCCGGCATGGTCAGGATGACCTTGTAACCACGCGCAGCGCCAACGAGGGCCAGAGCGATTCCGGTGTTGCCGGAGGTTCCCTCGACGATGGTGCCGCCCGGCTTCAGCGCACCGGACTTCTCGGCGGCGTCGACGATCGCGACGCCGATACGGTCCTTGACGCTATTGGCGGGGTTGTAGAACTCCAGCTTCACGGCGACCGTGGCGTCCAAGCCTTCGGTGAGCCTGTTCAAGCGGACCAGGGGGGTTCCGCCGATCAGCTGGGTGACGTCGTCGTAGATCCGTGCCATGTAATCATGCCTATTCTCTGAATTCGCTGAAATAGCTACTGCTGAGGTCAGCCTAACGAGCGGTGCTACACGCTGCTACGCGCGGAGCCACGAAGAGTAATATTTCCGGGCCTTGGCGAGCTTCGGGTTGATGATCACCTGGCAATAGCCTTGCTCCGGGAACTTGCCGTAGTAGTCCTGGTGGATGGACTCCGCTTCGTAGAATTCCGGCAACCTGCTGACCTCGGTCACAATCGGCTTGGACCACAGTTCCTGGTTCCGCAGGATGGCTTCCTCGAAGAGGATCTTTTCTTCCGTGGTGGTGTAGAACATCGAGGAACGGTACTGGGTTCCGACGTCGTAGCCCTGGCGGTTGAGCGTGGTGGGATCATGCAGTGCAAAGAACATGTCAAGGATGATGTCCGCCGGAATGATGTCCTCGTCGAAAGTCACGGCGACGACCTCCGCGTGGCCCGTCATTCCGGAGCAGACATCGTAATAGTCAGGGTTGCGGATGTGCCCGCCCGTGTAGCCGGAAACTACGGAACTGACGCCCTTGGTCTTCTGATAGACGGCGTCGAGGCACCAGAAGCAGCCTCCACCAAGTACAAAAGTTTTCATGATCTCTTCAATGGCTGGGAGTCCCGGATGATTCCCGCACAACCTTACGGGACTGTGACGGCGCAGACCCGGCCAGTGGCAACAATCTCGAACAGCCCGGTTCCCGCAGGCGCGACTTGGCCGCCGGATGCGCAAGAATGTAATGCATGGAAGCTGTGAACACCGCGGTGGCAGATACAGGATCCGGCGAAGAACCGGAGAATGGTGCAGCCGGAACTCCAAGAGCCAGCACCCCTACGCTGGGTCAGGTCCTATTGGCAGTGGAGGAGCTCTGGCCGGAATCGCTCGCCGAGGAATGGGACGAGGTAGGGCTCGTGGTCGGGCGGCCCACCGCCACCGTCACCAAGGTCCTGTTCGCTGTGGATCCGACCCTCGCCGCCATTGAAGAAGCCATCGAATGGGGTGCTGAGCTCCTCGTAACGCACCATCCTTTGCTGCTCAAGGGCGTCACCTCCGTTGCCGCCACCACCGCCAAGGGCCTTGCTGTCCATCGGCTCATTGAGTCAGGTACCGGGCTGCTGACCGTCCACACGAACGGGGACTCCGCCGTCGGGGGCGTTTCCGATGTCCTGGCCGACGCGTTCGGGCTGGACAACGTTGTGCCCCTGGCTCCTGCGGCCCACGGCCTGCCGGAAGAGGGCATCGGCCGGGTCGGCGACCTGCCCGAACTCATGACCCTGGGAGATTTCGCCGCCCGGGTGTTCGAGATCCTGCCCTCAGTGGCCGGCGGCGTGCGCGTCGCCGGGGACAAGGATGGGCTCGTGCGCCGTGTGGCCGTCTGCGGGGGAGCCGGAGACAGTCTCTTCGACGCCGTCCGCGCCAGCCAGGCAGACATCTACGTCACCGCGGATATGCGGCACCACCCTGCATCCGAGGCCCGCGAAGCTGCCGTTGACGGCAGGCCGTACCTCGTTGACGTGTCGCATTTCGCTAGCGAGTGGCTGTGGCTGCCCGCGGCGGCCGAAGCGCTCGGCAACGTACTCGCTGACCAGGGTCACGACGTCGAGATCCGGGTGGCTTCCACCAACAGCGATCCCTGGGACTTCATTCTGACTCCGGGCTAAGCGAGGCAGGGGAGCGCCCCAGGCGATAGAGTCGAGACAAACAGGCCCAAGGCCTGGCTGGGTCTGAATATCACCCCGGCACGATCAAGCGGAGGTAAGCGTGGCCAAGGCAGCACCGGCGGAACAGTTGAAATTGCTCGAACTGCAGGGGTTGGATGCGAAGCTCAAATCCTTGGCGAACCGCCGCCGCACTTTGGAGACAGACCCCCGCATCACCGATCTCCAGGACGCCCTCAGCGTGGCCAACGGTGCGCTCGGAACCGCGAAACTTGCTGTCCACGACGCCGAAACTGAGCTGCGCAGGTCAGAGGCCGACGTCGAGCAAGTGGCTAGCCGCATTGAGCGGGACGAAGCCAGGTTGAACAGCGGTACCGGACTTTCCAAGGATCTCGTTGCGCTGCAGAGCGATATCGCCTCCCTTAATAAGCGACGTTCGGACCTCGAAGATGTCGAGCTGGAAATCCTGGAACGCCTGGACGGACTCAGGGAGCGTCAAGCGGCGCAACAGCAGATCGTCGATGACATCCAGGGTTCCTTCTCCGGGATCCGTGCCGAGCTGGACGCCGCGATCGCCGAGATTGTTGCCGAAGAGACGCAAGTACGCGCCCAGCGGACCGGCTTCGCCGAAGGGCTCGACGCCGGGATGCTGGCCATCTACGAAAAGACCCTTGCCAAGCGCGGGGTGGGGGCAGCCAGGCTTTTCCACGGGAAGTCCGAAGGCTCGGGAATGACGCTCAGCCCCGGCGACCTCGCCGAGGTCAAGGCCGCTGCCGAAGACGAGATCGTGTTCTGCCCCGATTCCGGCTGCATCCTGGTGCGCTCCGCCGAGTGGAACTAACCGCCTGTTTCCCACCCATCTAGCTCGCAGTTAATGTCGTTTTCGCGGCTGAAAACGACAACAACTGCGAGCTAGTTGGGGAGGATGATGCTGAGGGTGTGCGGCTTGCGCGCAGTGCCTTCCGTCAACTCCGCCGTCCACCTTTCCGAAGCGGCCTTGAGCAGCTGCTCGGGCGTTCCCGGTGCCTTGCCTCGGCGGCTCAGCAAGTGCCGGGCCAGTTCGCCGCGGGTGTGCTTGGCGAAGTGGCTAACGACGGTGCGTTTGCCGTTGGACTCGGAAAAGACGTTGACGGAGACAGTCTGCGCCGCGGGCGGAGCCCAAGCCGCGGCGTAGGTGCTGGAGCGGCAGTCCACCAGCAGCTCGCCTTCCACCCGGGCGGCGAGGGCCTGCGTGAGCTGCGGCTTCCAGAACGACGCGAGGCGCCCGACGTCGGGCAGTGCCGTTCCCATGGACAATCGGTAGGCAGGCACGCGGTCGCCGAAGCCGATGGCGCCCCACAGGGCGGACACCACGAGGACCGACTCCACCGCCTTGCGGCGCTGCGCCGGTGTGAGGGTCTTGTAGCCAAGCGCGTCGTAGAGGACACCGGAATACACCTGGTGGGCCGGGGCTGCGGGTTCGGCGTGGAGACGGGTATTCCGTTCGACGTCGTCCTTCAAGGATGCGCCCACCCCCAGGAGGGCGAGGGCGTCCTCGTGCGCGCTGACCAGGCCGAGCGCGTCGAGCACTTTGGCCCGGTAGCTGTTGAGTTCCGGAAAGCTCAGGGACTCCCATTCGACGGCGGAGCCCTTGGCAGCGGGGGTCTTGCCTTCGGAAGGGGGCAGCAGAATCAGCACCAGTCGATACTACCGGGACGGGTGCGCCGCCCGACGCCGGTAGACTGTAGGGCGGATGGGTTGACTAGGCGACCGCGCGCCACGCGAGTGGCTCGAGGAACGTCCGGGCTCCACAGGGCAGGGTGGTGGGTAACGCCCACTCGGGGTAACCCGCAGGCCAGTGCCACAGAGAACAGACCGCCCGCGTCTGCTTGTGCCAGCACAGGCAGGCAGCAGGTAAGGGTGAAACGGTGGTGTAAGAGACCACCAGCTCCTTGGGTGACCAGGGAGGCTAGGTAAACCCCACCCGGAGCAAGGCCAGACAGGGCACGATCGAGGGCTGCTCGCCCGAGTGTCCGGGTAGGCCGCTGGAGGGCGTCGGCAACGGCGTTCGTAGATGGATGGTCGCCACTCCTTCGCCGGCAACGGCGGGGGAGGACAGAACCCGGCGTATCGGTCAACCCATCCCACAGCCTTGTGTGAGTGATTTCACGCATTCCGCGGGCCAAGGCGCCCGGTACCAGACCTTAGAATGGACAGTGAACGTAGAAGTTCCACCGCCGGTTCTGCGTTCGCAGCCGGCGGTTTTTCTTTGCAACGTTCGAGGTGTCCGGGCAGACCGAAGTCCCGCCGATGCCAGCGCCGCAGGATTACTCCGGGCGGCCACCATCTACGTACGAGGACGTATGTAGCTGACCCTAGGAAGGTAGTTCTGTGAGCCAGTCATCAGATTCTTGTCTTGATACGTGGATGGGCCGCGAAGCGCTGGCCGAGGCCATGATTCCGGTGATCGGCCGGCTGTACCGTGAGAACAACGTGGTGACCAGCATCCACGGGCGCAGCCTCATCAACAAGTCGTCGATGAACATCCTGAAAGCCCACCGTTTTGCGCGCCGGATGAGCAAGGACGAACTCCTGCTCGAAGAAACCGCGCCGCTACTTAACACACTGGCCGAGCTTGAACTCGGGGCCGCTGCGATCGACATCGCCCGCCTCAACGAGAAGTACAAGGCCGAAGCCCCCGGAACGCCCCTGGAAGACTTCCTGCGCGCCGAGCTTGCCGAGGTTGTCGGGCGCCGCGGCGCGGACGACCGGACCAGCACCGACGTCGTGCTTTACGGTTTCGGCCGCATCGGCCGCCTGCTGGCGCGCCTCCTGATCGAAAAGGCCGGCGGGGGCCACGGCCTGCGCCTGCGCGCGATCGTGGTCCGCAAGGGTGCCGAGAACGACCTTGTGAAGCGCGCCAGCCTGCTGCGGCGTGACTCGGTGCACGGTTCCTTCGAAGGCACCATCCGCGTGGACGAAGCCGCCAACACGATCACGGCCAACGGTGTACAGGTCCAGGTCATCTACTCGGACAACCCCTCCACCGTCGACTACACGGCCTACGGCATCAAGGACGCCCTCGTGGTCGACAACACGGGCCGTTGGCGTGACGCCGAGGGCCTGTCCCAGCACCTGCAGAGCAAGGGCGTCGCGCGCGTGCTGCTCACGGCTCCGGGCAAGGGCGAGCTGAAGAACATCGTCCACGGCATCAACCACTCCTCCATCGAGGACACGGACACGATCGTCACCGCGGCCTCGTGCACGACGAACGCCATCACTCCCGTGCTCAAGGCACTCAACGACAAGTTCGGTGTCATCCACGGCCACGTGGAAACGGTGCACTCGTTCACGAACGACCAGAACCTGATCGACAACTTCCACAAGGGTGACCGCCGCGGACGCTCGGCCGCCCTGAACATGGTCATCACCGAGACAGGCGCGGCCAAGGCCGTGGCGAAGGCCCTTCCGGAACTGCAGGGCAAGCTGACCGGCAATGCGATCCGCGTTCCCACCCCGGACGTGTCGATGGCAATCCTCAACCTGAACCTTGAAAAGGGAACCACGAAGGAGGAAGTCAACAACTACCTTCGCGAAATGTCCCTGCACTCGGAGCTGCGGAAGCAGATCGACTTCATCGACTCACCCGAGGTCGTCTCCACGGACTTCGTCGGCTCCCGCCGTGCCGGCATCGTGGACGGTCTGGCCACCATCGCCACCGACAAGCACCTCGTGGTCTACGTCTGGTACGACAACGAATTCGGCTACTCCTGCCAGGTA
This sequence comes from Arthrobacter sp. FW306-2-2C-D06B, assembly GCF_021789175.1. NCBI lineage: Bacteria > Bacillati > Actinomycetota > Actinomycetes > Micrococcales > Micrococcaceae > Arthrobacter > Arthrobacter sp. FW306-2-2C-D06B. The sequence continues at coordinate 2,841,158 of NZ_CP084560.1, read as the reverse complement.
GTGCGCGTCATGGAAGAAATGGCCGGCGTGAACCCGCCATCGTTCCCGGCACGCAGCATCGCTGTCGACGTTGAGCCCAAGGCAACGTTGGAGCCCGCCGCCGTCTAGCAGCCTCTGGTCAGGGCCAGGAAGACACACGGGTTTCCCGGCTGATGCGCTGGTATCGGCCGGGAAACCTGACCAGAATGGACGCATGGAAAGCGAAAAGATTCTGGACCACGAAACAACCTTGGAACACGCCCTGGACGTGGCGCGCGCCAACCTCAAGGAAGCCCAGCGGCTGCTCGACGAAGCCAAAGCCGCACACGCGGCGGGGGATATCTCCGAGGACAGGGTGATCCAATTGGGATCCCTTCTCGAGCTGGCGGCCGAAGACCTGAAACGCGTCACCAAGGAGCAGTAAACCGCGACTTGTCCTCCACACTGTGGATATCAGCGTCGGCTATCTGCGCCTCATCTAGTCTCAAGGGACGTATTCCTCCCCGAAAGGACGCAATCCCTTGAGTACCACCTGGGCCGCTTATCGGCGCGCCCGCCGCCAGTTCCGTCAGGCCTGGGTGCTGGTGATGCTCCTCATCGCGGGTGGACTCGCCGGCATCGGGTGGTTCTTCACCAACGGCCAGTTCGCAGTCGGCCAGGACCCGATCAATGGACCGACGGAAGCTCCCGTCTTCGATCCGAACTGGATGAAGCCGGTGGAAGCCGTTCAGCCGGTACCGGCCGGTTCGGCCGCCGATGCCTTGGAAGCGCTTCCCGTGAAGGGGCGCTCAGCCAAGGACGCCTACGACCGCAACGAATTCGGCCAGGCGCGGCTCGACGTCGACCGGAACGGCTGCGATACGAGGAACGACATCCTGAGGCGCGATCTTACGGCAACGGAGTTCACGGCAGGCTCGAAATGCAGGATCGCTTCCGGGGAACTGCGTGAGCCATACATCGGGCAGGACATCCATTTCCGCAGGGGCTCCGAAAGCAGCGCGGCCGTGCAGATCGACCATGTGGTTGCTCTCGGGGATGCCTGGCAGAAGGGCGCCCAGCAGCTCACCGCCAAACAGCGCCAAAGCCTCGCCAACGACCCCCTCAACCTCATTGCCGTTGACGGTCCCGCCAACGTGAAGAAAGGCGCGAGCGACGCCGCGAGCTGGCTCCCTGCCAACAAGGGCTTCCGCTGCCATTACGTAGCCCGTCAGGTTTCCGTCAAAGCCGCGTACCGGCTCTGGGTCACCCAGGCGGAGAAAGACGCCATAAGGCGCGTCCTGGACTCGTGCCCCGGTCAGCGGACCATCAGGGCGATGTAGCCGCCTGAGGTCGCGGGGCGGCCGCGTCAGGCGCGGTTGGCCTGAGCTGGGGGAAGCACCAGGTGACCGTGCCCGAGCTGCCAAGCGCCGCCGTCGTCGATCCTCTCCAGTACCACCCGCTGAAGCGACGTCTCCCGGGGGAGCCGATCAAGGTTGTCCATGCCGCGCTGCCGGAAGGTGAAGTAGACGGCGTCGCCCGGAGCGTCTGAGCACCGGTCCAGGGTGAACCGGCGGGCAAAAGCGGCGATGTTGCTGTGCGGCAGCTTCCGGGCCAGGTAGGGATCCAGCATCCAGGACTCGCAGATCGCCACGGAGACCGCCTTGTCCGGGAAATATCGGTCAAAGAACTCCCTGGCCTGGCTGAGGCTCGTGTCCACGAGGGCGGGGGAGAGGCCGCCATCCTCCGGGATGTGTATACCCAGCATCCAGGAGTTGCTAGCGGCGGGGCCTCCGGCCTCGCCACGGACAAGGTGGAACTGCAAGCGCCCGATCCGGAAGATGTTTCCGGCCATGTGGAGGGTCAGCCACGCCCACGTGTCCAAGCCGAATCGCCCGTGAACCCTTCGGTTGATACGAAGGTTCAGTCCCACATCGGCCAGGATCGCGGCGGAGGCTTCCGGCGGGACGCCGAGGGAAAGATGATGGCGGTGGACTACCGGTGCGAAGCGCAGGAGCGCTTCGATCCAGTCCGTTTCCGTGCAACCATCCGCCGCGGCGGACTTGCTTGGAAAGGCGCCCAGGCGGGCGTGCAGAATGGCAAGGGCTTGTTGCGTTCCTTCTCCCGGAGCTGACGCCAGCAGCGAGGCACACGCAAAAGCGTCTTCTCCATAGATGTCGAGAAGCTTGAACAATTCGTCCTGCGCGGTGCCGGTCATCGCTCAGTGTCCGAAGGGGTCCGGGTCGACACCCGGCATCCAACTCAGCCCGGGAACTCCCCAGCCGTTCTTCTTGGCCTGCTTCATGGCCTTCTTCGCGTAGCGGTCAGCCAGCCGGTCCACATAGAGCTTGCCGTCAAGGTGGTCGAATTCATGCTGCATGACCCTCGCGAACCAGCCTGTCGCTACGAAATCCACCGGGTTGCCGTAGCCGTCAAAGCCTTGGACGCGTGCCCATTCCGCCCTCTGCAGCGGGTAGTGCTCTCCCGGGAAGGACAGGCAGCCCTCGACGTCTTCCTCGGGATCGGGAAGGGCGCCGGGGATCTTGGAGAGGGTGAGAACCGGGTTCACCAGGACGCCTTCGTCCGGTGCGTCGTCGTCGTTCGCGTATTTGAAGATGAAGATCCGTTTGCCGACCCCCACCTGGGGTGCGGCCAGCCCGACGCCGTTGGCGGCTTCGTTGGTCGCGAACATGTCGGCAATCAAGGTGCGCAGCTCGTCGTCGAACTTTTCCACCTCGCTCGCCCGGCGGTGAAGCACGGGCTCGCCCCAGATGGTGACTGGCAGGACGGTCATGTCAGGTGTTCCTCTGGTTCTCGGGCCTGGAGCGGGATGGCCGAAATCGGCCGGGACAAAGCAAAGGCCGCACTGGATAACCAGTACGGCCTTTGGCTGCGATCGATAAACAACTACCGATCCCGTGAGGGTGAGCGACGGGGGTTGAACCCGCGACCTCCTGGACCACAACCAGGCGCTCTGCCAACTGAGCTACGCCCACCATGCGCCTTTTATGCTTTCGGAATGACCCGTTAGCTGCGAAGGCAACGACAAAAACTATACCCCGTCCAGGGGAGTGGTTTTGCCACTTTTGACCGTTTGGCTGAAATTTCCCGAAAACGTGCCCCAGATCACGTGCTCTCCGGAGTCTCCGCGCCGGCTGCGATCTGCTTGGAAATCTTCTGCGCCGTGGCTGTATCAGGACCGGGAGCCGGAACGAACACGGCCTCGCGGTAGTAGCGCAGTTCGTCGATGGAGTCCTTGATGTCTCCGAGGGCGCGGTGGCCGCCATGTTTGGCGGGCGACTGGAAATACGCGCGGGGGAACCATCGGCGCGAGAGCTCCTTGATGGTGCTCACGTCGATGACCCGGTAGTGGAGGTGTTCAACGATGTTGGGCATGTCCCGTGCGAGGAACATCCGGTCGGTTCCGACCGAGTTGCCGCCCAGCGGTGCCTTTTTCGGATCGGGTACCCACTTCTCGATGTACTCCAAAACGATCGCTTCGGCTTCGTCCATGGTTTTGCCGTGCGGGAGCTCGTCCAGGAGTTTCGAGCGCGTATGCATGTCGCGGACGAAGTCGTTCATCTGTTCAAGCGCGGCGTCTTCGGGTTTGATAACGACGTCGACGCCATCGCCCAGGATGTTTAGCTCCGAATCGGTGACCAAGGCCGCGACCTCGATCAGGGCGTCGTTTACCAGGTCGAGCCCGGTCATCTCACAGTCGATCCAGACGATGCGTTCATTAGTAATAGGCACCCGTCCAGCCTACCGTTCGGTCGCGTGGGAAGGGTGGCGGGGCGCTTCATTCCGCTCCAGGGCTTACCGTGGCTGGTAAACTGGGCCGTTGTCGAGCGGTTGTTGCCTGCATCGATGAGCTGGACCAATGTACGTAGGGACTGGAATATCATGACGGCAGGCGGAACGGGCGTGGGCACCTCAAATAGCCGGGATGAGGCAAAGGAACCCGCGGCGCCGTCGGAGAAGGCCGCCGCGAGTCTCTATTCCCCGGATGCCGCCCACATCGGCGCCGGCACCCCCGTCCAGATCAAGGCCTATGTGGCAATCTGGCAAGGGTTTTTTGGATCCCTGATGATCTTCGTCGGGTCGATCGGTGCCGGCTGGATCGCCAACGGATCGCCCATGTTCAGGCACCCTCTTGTCATCGCCCTGCGCACGGAGGGCTGGGGCGTGACGACCTCCACCATCTTGCTGACGGCGGGGGCCATGCTCTTGGTCAGGTCATGGTTGAGGCTCGGGCAAAGGCTCAAGGACTGGGGGCCCGGATCGCTCAGATCCGTGGTTGTCGCTGTTGCGGCGTGGGCCGCGCCCCTGATGTTTGCCGTTCCCATCTATTCGCGCGATGTGTATGCCTACACCGGCCAGGGCAGGCTGGTGCTGGAGGGCCAGAACCCCTACACCGCAGGCATTTCCTCGCTCAGCAACTGGTTTTCCCTGGGCGCCGATCCTGCCTGGGCTGAAGCCAAGACGCCCTACGGGCCCTATTTCCTGTGGCTTGCCAGGTGGGTTGTGGGCATCACCGACGCCCAGCCCGATTTTTCCGTGTTGCTCTTCCGGGTCCTTGCCACAGCGGGGGTGCTGCTCTGCGTGGTGTATGTTCCCAGGCTCGCCGAACTGCACGGGATCAATCCCGGCCGCGCGCTGTGGATCGCCGTCGCCAACCCCCTCTTTCTCATCAGCTTCGTCGCCAGCGCCCACAACGATGCCCTCATGGTGGGCCTGGCAGTGGCCGGAATGTACTTTGCAGCCACCGGGCGGCACATCACCGGCCTTCTGCTGGTCACGGCTTCCATCGGCATCAAGCCGATCACAGTACTTCTCTTGCCGTTCATAGGCCTCATGTGGGCCGGTCCGGCAGCGAGCTGGGCCCGCAAGTTCCTGTTCTGGGGCGCGACGGCGGGTATCAGCTTTGCCGTCCTGGCGGTGAGCGGAATTCCTTACAACCTTGGCTTTGGATGGGTTTGGGCCATCCTTGATCCGACGCCCGGCTACACCGGATATTCGCCTTCGGGCTTCCTGGGCCAGCAGGTCGAGGTCATCGCCAACCTCCTGGGCCTGCCCGGTTCCACCGTCGCCACGGGACTACGCACCCTTATGAAGTGGGCCGGAATCGGGCTGGTGGTGGTACTGATGTTCCGCGGCGATTATTCGCGGCTGGTGCGGCGCGCGGCCCTGGCGTTTGCCGCCGTCGTCATGCTTTCTCCGATTATCCAGCCGTGGTACATCCTGTGGTTCATCCCGCTGCTCGCGGTCACGGGCATCAGGGACGACTGGCAGATCAAGTCCCTCTACGTCGCCGTGACGTTCTTCGTCGCGTTCGGCGCGCAGGACCAGATTTCGGTCCTGTCCTTCGTGGAACTGAACGTCAAAGTGTCCTCTTTGGCCTTCCTGGTGGCCGTCGGATTCACCGTCTACCTGATGGTGTTGGACGTTCACACGCGCAGACTGCTGATCCGCTCCAGCCCTGCGCAACTGCTCCGCAGGCTTGAGCAGCGGCTCAGGCGCTCCGGATAGCGGTTCTTGCGCCGGACTTGCGGCCCAGTTCCAAGGTCCGCTGCACGGACCACCAGAGCATTAGAACTAGAAGCACGTTCCGCGTGGTCAGCACTGTTGCCATCACGGGGTTGGCATGGATCAGCGGCGTGTAGAACAACGGGTAGATCACAAAAGTCGTCATGGCGATCCCCATCAGGAGGGCGGCAGGAACCCGCCAACGGTTCCAATCGTGGGTCAGCCCGGCGATAACCACCGGCGCAAGCCAAATGATGAACTGCGGCGAACCCACCTTATTGAACACGATGAACGCGGTGGTCATCATGAGGGCGCCCTCGAGAAACAACTCTTCCGCTTCTGCACCCCGCCGAAGCGCCCAAAGCAAAAGGGCAGAGCCGGCGACGGCGGCAAGCACCAAGAGCGGCTGCATCATGAACGCCGCCACATTGGCACCCGGTCCGTACACCTCGGTGGAATTGATGGCGATGTTGTCGGCGATTTTGGAACCGCCGACGTTGAGCACGCTCAACCAGACCCAAGGGGTTGAGAACGTAGCTTCGAGTTGCATGCCGCGCTCACCCTGGTTCGTCAGGAAGTCGAGGATATGCGGGAGGCCGCCCGAAAGATAGGTGCCCAGTGCGACGGCGGCAGTTACGATGGCGCCGCACGCGATGATCCGCAGCCTGCGGGGGCTCGCGATGATGATCGGTACCAAAACGGCGGCCGGCCAGACTTTGATCCACGTGGCGATGCTGAGGAGGATGCCCGCCGCCACGGGCCGTGTGGCGGAATACAACAACGCAACCAACACGATGGGTGCCGTGATGCCCTCCACCCGGGCAAAGCTGAGGTAGCCCATGAAAGCCGTGAAGAACAGCCACCACCAGGCAGGGGCAACCCCCGTTGTCTTGCGCGGGCCGCGGGTCAAGATGAACAAGCCGGCGGCATTGAGCGCAGTGATGATCAACGTCCACACCAGCAGGTAAGGACCCGGGCCCGCGATGTTGGCCAGGAAGATCGGAATCTGGGCGAGCACCGGGTATACCCACGGGCTGATGGCTCCATGGAGATCCGCCGGGTTGTAGCCGGCCATCGCCCACTGGCGGTACTGCTCAGTGTCGCTGAACGTGTTTCCGGACAGGAAGAAACTTGCCATCCAGCCGAGGAAGTACACATGGATGGCGGCGAAACCCCACCAAACGCTGGACGGACGGCCGAACCAGGCAACAGCGGCAGGCGGCAGGGCGGCGTCGCGCACGCGGGCGAGCCCGTCAAAGAATCGAACGGAAATCTCAGGACTCCTTGGCAGCGGCGGCCGGTTCGTTGGCCGGGATCTTCTTGCCCAAGAGGTACAGGCGGCGTACGGACCAGCAGAACAGGACCACCAGCAGGACATTGCGCACCGTCAACACCAGTGCCATCCAGGGGTTGTTGTGGCTCAGTGCGTCATAGAAGAGGGGGTAGATGAAGTATGTGGCCACCCCAATGGCGATGAGCATCGCCGCGGGCACCCGCCATTCCTTCCAGCTGTGGGCAAGCCCGACAGCGACGGCAGGCGCCAACCACACCATGAACTGGGGCGACCCGACCTTGTTGAACACGACGAAAGCCGTGGCCATGGTCAGGGAGCCAGCCAACAACAGCTCGGTGCGGTCAGCCCCGCCGGTCCGCTTGCCGTTGTGGAGTGCCCAGAAAGTCAAGGCAGCCACCAGGATCGCGGCCAGGGCGAGAAGGGGTTGCATAAGGAATGACATGAAGGCCGTGCCGGGCCCATCCACCTGCATTGAGTTGATGTCCGTGTTCATGTACATCCTCGAACCGCCAACATGGAGGACCGAGAGCCACAACCAAGGAGTGGTGAAGGTGGCTTCCAACTGCATGCCACGATCGCCTTGCTGGGTCAGGAAGTTAAGGATTTTCGGCAGTTGACCGACGGCCGCCGTGAGTGCGATGACCAGAACGCTGGTCAGGATTCCGGCAGCCACCACTTTGGTTCTCTGCTTGACCACAGTGAACAACGACAACATGACGGCGGCCGGCCAGACCTTCATCCAGGTGGCAACGCTCAGGAGGGTCGAGGCAATAAAAGGGTGAGACACCCCGTACGCCAAGGCGATCAACACGATGGGGGCAGTCAACCCGTCCACCCGGGCGAATCCCAGCCAACCCATGATGAAGACGAAGACCAGCCACCACCATCCCGCCGGGACAGCCTCGCGACGACGGCCCCGCCCCGTGAGCTTGGCGAGAGCGACGCCGTTGAGCACGGTGATCATGAGTACCCAGAGAAAGAAGAACGGACCGGGTCCGGCCAAGCCCGCGATGGCCATTGGAACCAAGGCGAGAACGGGGTAGACCCAAGGACTGGGGCCGCTGCTCAGGTTCTCATCCCGGAACCCTGCCGAGGTCCAGTCCCGATAGATGAAAGTGTCGCTAAAGGCCTCACCGCGCAAGGAAAGGATCAGCGCGAACACGAGGAAGACCAAGTGCACGACGCAGAAGCCTGCAAGGAGGCCCTTGGGAGAATTGAGCCTTGCCTCCACCGAAACGGGAAGAACACGATGGCGGAACCGTGTGAGCGCGCTGAAGAATGAGTCCGTGGAAATGGGAGGATCCTTGTCAGGTAGTTATCGTCACAGGGTGCCGTAAGAGCCTCATCCATCCTATCTCAGGCCACTTTCGGGGGCAGACCCACGGTCCTGTCGGCCCCGGGAAGCCAAGGGTGGCGATGCTACAGTTGCACTAATCCATGGCAGCCGGCGGTACCACTTTGACCCGGATGCGGCAGGGAACCGGACAGGATTTTGTTTGATGGTGACGTCGAAGTTTCGTGAGCGTGAGGTGGGGAGTTCGTTGGCTCATCCAGAGGCGCTTGGCGATTCCAATGCCCCAGTGCACGGCACCGAGATAGCCAAAGCGGCGAGGACGGCGATCCTCCAAGGGTTCGTCGGGTCGTTGCTCATGGTGGCAGGCTCGGTCGGCGTCGGCTGGATGGCGACAACCAGCGGCTCCCTTATCCGTACGCCCCTTTTCATCATGGCCAGGACATCTCCGGTTGGCGTGATCGTCTGCACCGTGATGCTCTGCCTCGGCGCACTCCTGCTCCTGCGTTCTTGGCTGCGCATTGCCCAGCGGATCGGCGGATGGAACCCGTCCTCGCGTCCTGTGCTCCGGCGCGCATTGTGGATGTGGGCCGTCCCGATGATGTTCAGTTTGCCGTTGTTCAGCAGGGACGCATATGCCTACATCGGCCAGGGCCGGCTCATGGAGCAGGGACTGAACCCGTACACCAACGGCATCTCGGCCCTGAGCAACTACTTTTCACTCGGACCCGACAAATTGTGGACGGAAGCGCCTACGCCTTACGGCCCGCTATGGCTCTGGATCGAACAGGGTGCCGTCTGGGTGAGCGCCGGCGTCCCTGAGCTTGCCCTGATTCCCTTCCGCCTGGCTGCCCTCGCCGGGGTGGTCCTGCTCGCCGTGTACGTTCCACGTTTGGCTGCGCTCCACGGAGTGAACCCGGATCGGGCGCTATGGCTTGGGGTCCTCAACCCGGTTCTCCTGATCAACTTCATCGCCAGCGCACACAACGACTCCTTGATGTTGGGACTGGTTGTTGCCGGATTGTACTTCGCATCGGTCAAACGACCCGTGCTTGGAATCGTGCTGATCACTGCTTCGATCGCGATCAAGCCGATTACTTTGATTGCGTTGCCTTTTGCCGGGCTGCTGTGGGCAGGTGCCCGTGCCGGCTGGGGCCGCAGAATGCTCTGCTGGACGGCGACGTTGGGCTTGTCCTTAGGCCTGCTGGCCGCCGCAGGACTGGTGAACGGCCTGGGATTTGGCTGGCTTGGCGCCCTCCAGACTCCCGGCGCCGTCTGGATCTGGTACGCGCCGGTGGGGTTGCTGGCACATACGGCGGGATTCGTCGTCGGACTTTTCGGGGGTCCCGGCGTTCCCGTGACGGATGTCATTCAGACCGCCGGAACGGCGGTCTCGGCGCTTGCTATCGTCTGGCTCGCCGTACGGACGCCCGGCCGCGGAATCGGTATGCCTGCGCAGATCGACGACGAACCCGAGTTCAACAAGACAGTGCTTCGCCGGATGGCCTGGGCTTTCGCCGCCGTCGTCGTCTTGGCGCCGGTGATCCAGCCGTGGTACATGGTGTGGCTGCTCGTGTTCTTCACCGTGACGGGGATCGCGGACGGCGCCCAGCTCCGCACGGTCTTCTATTTGACGGCGTTCTTCACCCTTATCGCCCTGACCGACCAATTGAGCGTCTTCCAGTGGATCCCCATCGAAGTGGTGCGCGGAGTGGCCATCGCCATCGCGGTCTCCTTCATTGCCTACCTGGTGTTCTTTGACAAGAAGACCCATGTGCTGTTCCGCCCGCGTCGCGGGATTTTGAAGCTCAAGCTCAAACCGAAGTCCTGAACCTGATTCACTCGAGGTGTTTCATCGCTTCACGCAGGGATAACGGGCTTAGCATGGGCCGTCGGGTTTCCACGTAATTCCGCACCCATTGGGGATCGGTCTTGGCGTACTCCCGCAGGGTCCAGCCGATCGCTTTCCTGATGAAGAACTCCTTGTCCGCCAGGTTGGCGTCAAGCGCCGTGGCAAGAAGTCCTTGGTCCGTGGACGTCTTTGCCTTGAGCTGGGAGGTGATGGCTGCGCGGCGGACCCAGAAGTCCGGGTCGCTTGCCCATGTCCTCAAGAGGGGAGTCAGTGTGCTCCGGTAGTGTTGCAGAAGGGCGCCAATACGGTCGGAAACACCGTCAACGAAGTCCCACCATGCGCCGGTCCGGATGATTTCTTCATATAGGGGCAACATCTCCAGATCCTTGGCCACGGACTTGAGCGAGGTCAGATCGATGGCCGCATAGCGTTCTTCCCGCCATGTAGCTTCCCGCCACAGCAACCGGACATCGTCACGAAGTTCGGCGGGGGACTCGAAAGGGAGTTCTTTCGCGGTCGCGAGGACGATGCGGCGGACTGCGGGGACCTTGACGCCGAGCGAAGGCATGGATGATTTCATGTACGCCTGTGCCGATTTCGCACGGTCCGGGTCTGCCTCTGCCTGCAGGCGTTCACGAATGATGGCGAGTCTTCGGTGTTCCATACCGTGACTTTAGGACACTCGTGGGCGGGTTCGGACACGGCTCCCGGTTGACTGCGATGAAGACGCCCCTAGAGTGGGTTGAAGTGTTCGTCCGGCGGCCGGTCCGGCCCCCTGTTCTTGATGCTTGGAGGCCTGTGATGTCCATGGTGAAGACGCCAGAAGAGATTGCGCTCATGCGCGAAGCCGGAAGGGTGGTTGCCAACACGCTTTCGGCGGTTCGTTCGCACGCCGGGGTTGGAGTGTCGCTCAAGGAACTCGACGAGGTTGCGGCCGCTTTCATGGAGGCCGCCGGAGCCAAGCCGGCGTTCCTGAATTACCGCCCGCGGTGGGCGTCCACGCCCTTTTCAGGGGTCATCTGCACGAGCGTCAACGACGCCGTGGTGCACGGCATCCCGGACGGATATGTGTTGCAGGACGGCGATCTGTTGAGCGTCGATTGCGGAGCATTCGTGGAGGGTTGGTGCGGGGACGCGGCAGTCAGCTTCATTGTGGGCACCGCGGATCCGGTGGACCAGGAGTTGATCGATGCCACGGACGCCGCCCTCGCCCGCGGAATCGACGCCGCAAGGATTGGAAACAAGATGGGCGACCTTGCGTACGCCATCGGCGGAGAAGCCAAGCGCAGCGGTTACGGGATCCTTGCCGATCACGGTGGGCACGGCATCGGTCGGACCATGCACGCCGAGCCGAGTGTGCCGAACATCGGACGGCCGGGCCGCGGCGTGAAGCTCGTGGAGGGCTTGGTGATCGCTATCGAGCCGATGTTGATCCTGGGCGGCAGTGACGACTACTACCACGACGACGACCAGTGGACCCTGCGCTCCGCCAACGGCCGCCGTGCGGCGCACAGCGAACACACCGTGGCGATCACTGCAGAGGGCCCGGTTGTGTTGACACTGCCTTAGCTGGTTTTTCGGCATACGGGGCTTGGAGAATCAGCGCCGCAGGCGCATGACCGCCCTTCCGGATACCGCTGTGGAAACCGTAAAGAAGCCAGCCGCCTCGAACAACTTCACGGTTCCCTGGTAGAGATCGGCCGGACCGGCCTTGGGCCGCAGCGAGGGATCCACGGGGTAGCCTTCCACGATTTCGGCGCCGTGCGCGAACGCATGCCCGACGGCGGCGTCCAGCAATGCGGCGGCCACCCCGCTCCGGCGGTGGCCGGGAGAAACCACGAAACAACTCACCGACCAGACTCCCGGGCCTTCCGGGGTACCTGCTCCTGCGGCTTTGAGGATCCGGGATCGCTCGATGCGCGGATAGCACTGGCGCGGTTCCACCGCACACCAGCCCACCGCTTCGCCGCCCCGGAACGCCAGGACGCCAGGTTCGGGGCCGTCGTCGAATTTGGCTTTGAGCTGTTCCTTCCGAGCCTTGGGTGGAGTGGTCTTCCAATCCTGCCCTGTGAGGGCGAACCACCGGCACCAACAGCGCGAAGGCTCGCCGCGGACGCCGAATAGCCCTTCAACATCGGGCCAGCTTGCAGGGCCCGTCGTGATGGCTGCGGAGCGGGTGAGGTTCAGGACCATAGGAACAGCGTAGAACGCTGCGAGGGCGGACGGCGCAGGCTGGCGTCCGCGTGGCCGTTGTCTTCGCGGCCTGAGGAAAGCAAGAGCGGCCCTGAACTACGTTTGCGCAGTTCAGAGCCGCTCTTTGCGTGCCCCGGGAGGGAATCGAACCCCCGACCAAGAGATTAGAAGGCTCCTGCTCTATCCTCTGAGCTACCGAGGCAGGCGACGCACGCACAGCACGTGGCTGAGGCGCCATCAAGAGTTTACATTGCGGCGGCTGCCTGTGAAGCCGGCTCGGTTTTGACCTCGACTCTTCCCCCACAGGCGGCCATGGCGTGGGGCTATCCACATACGTGAACTGGGTTCTGCCGCGGAAGTCCGCGGCACGTGAAGCTGAAAGAGCCAGGCAGGCAGCTCAACTCACGTTAGGACAAAACCATGAATGACATCATCACCGTCCGGGGATTCGTTGCCACGGAACCCAGGAGTTCGACGACACCGGGCGGGACGGGGACGGCCTCGTTCCGACTGGGCTCCACGGCGCGCAGGTTCGACCGCGCGAACGATGTCTGGGTGGATGGCAACACCAATTGGTTCAGCGTCCAGGCATTCAGGCATCTCGCGGGAAACATCGGATGCAGCGTCAAGAAGGGCCAGCGGGTCATCGTGGTCGGAAAACTCAAGCTGAGGCAATGGGAACACGACGGCAAGATCTACCACGTTGCCGAAATCGTCGCCGAAACGGTGGGGCACGACCTCATGTGGGGCTCGGCGAACTTCATCCGGACCACCGGTGGCACCGGCCCGCAAAGCACGCCCGCGGCCGCTGAAGCGGAACCGGAGAACCCGTGGCCCGCGGCCGAAGAAGAGGGTGAAGACGGCCCGCACGACGACGAGGACGGCAGCGCCGCAACCGAGCGGGAAGTTATCTTTTCGGCCGGAGAAGGTGACGAGCCGGTTCTCGTTGATGCTCACACGGGAGAACTTGTCGACGCGCAGGCCTGAATGCCCGCGCGGCCTGAAATGATGCCGGGGCCTGAAACAGTGGATGCCGCGGACCTCCGCGGATGCCATGCGGCGCGGCCGGTAGTACGCCGCGTGGCAGAATAGCCGGGTGATGAGCAGGGGAATGCCGCAAAAGCCATTAGGACGCCGCCACGCGGCCGGGAGCCCGGGTTTGCTGCTTGCGGTGCCGTTACTCGTGGCCGGGCTGGTGGCCGGCTGCACGGCGCCTGCTCCCGTGGTGTCAGGAAACACGCGTGTTTCGTCGCCTGCCCCATCGAGTATGGCCAGTGCTACTCCCACTGCCACACCCGGTGCTGGAAGCCCGTCGGCATCGGCTCCGCTCGGACCGGGAACCGCTGCCCTGAAGCAGACTATGGAGTCCGTACTCAAAACCATTGCCGCCGCCACCCCCAAACCGGCACAGGACGCATTGCGATCGCAACTCGTTTCGGCCGGCATCCCCGCGTCTGCTGTGGAGGTATCCACGAGCAAGACACCGACGGGACTGGATGTCGACGCTATCGAGGCCGCCGCCAGGCTCGACAAGGACTGCGTCATGGGCGAGATCAGGGACGGCCAGGTTTCGGTGTCGGTCCTGCCCGTGTTGGCCAGCGGCAAATGCTTCGTCGGGGATTCCCGCTAGCCAGGCCGAATGTGAGTTATGCCGTGCCACCCATTAGATTTAACGGCATGGCGGAATTCATTTATACGATGACCAAGGCTCGCAAGGCCGTTGGCGAAAAACTAATCCTGGACGATGTCAGCATGTCGTTCTTCCCTGGCGCGAAGATCGGCGTCGTCGGCCCGAACGGAGCCGGCAAGTCCACGATCCTGAAGATCATGGCTGGTATCGACACCCCGTCGAACGGCGAAGCCCGCCTCAGCCCCGGCTACTCCGTGGGCATCCTCCTGCAGGAGCCGCCCCTGAACGAGGAAAAGACCGTCCTGGGCAACGTCCAGGAAGGCGTGGGCGAGATCTACTCGAAGATCCAGCGCTTTAACGCGATTTCTGAGGAGATGGCCAACCCGGACGCCGACTACGACACCCTGCTGGAGGAAATGGGCCACCTTCAGGAAGCCATCGACGCTGCAGATGCGTGGGACATCGATTCCCAGCTCGAGCAGGCCATGGACGCGCTCCGCTGCCCGCCGGGCGACTCCGATGTGACTGTCCTGTCCGGCGGTGAGCGCCGCCGCGTGGCGCTCTGCAAGCTCCTCCTGCAGAAGCCCGACCTCCTGCTCCTTGACGAGCCCACCAACCACTTGGACGCAGAAAGTGTCCTGTGGCTGGAGCAGCACCTCTCTTCCTACCCCGGTGCCGTCCTCGCCATCACTCACGACCGCTACTTCCTGGACCACGTCGCCGAGTGGATCTGTGAAGTGGACCGTGGCCGCCTTTACCCCTATGAAGGCAACTACTCCACGTACTTGGAGAAGAAGCGCGCCCGCCTCGAAATCCAAGGCAAGAAGGACGCCAAGCAGGCCAAGCGCCTCACCGAGGAGCTTGAATGGGTCCGCTCCAACGCCAAGGGCCGCCAGACCAAGTCGAAGGCCCGTCTGGCCCGGTACGAGGAAATGGCAGCCGAGGCTGACCGCACCAGGAAGCTCGACTTCGAGGAAATCCAGATTCCGCCGGGACCGCGTCTGGGTGGCCTGGTCCTGGAAGCCAAGAACCTGCAGAAGGGCTTCGAGGACCGGACCCTGATCGACGGGCTTTCGTTCACGCTGCCCCGGAACGGCATCGTCGGCGTCATCGGTCCGAACGGCGTGGGCAAGACCACGCTGTTCAAGACCATCGTCGGGCTGGAACCGCTCGACGGCGGCGACCTCAAGATCGGCGACTCGGTCAAGATCTCCTACGCCGACCAGAGCCGTGGCGGCATCGACCCCAACAAGACGCTGTGGGAGGTTGTCTCAGACGGCCTGGACTTCATCCAGGTCGGCCATGTTGAAATGCCGTCCCGCGCCTACGTCGCGGCCTTCGGCTTCAAGGGACCGGACCAGCAGAAGAAGGCCGGGGTGCTCTCCGGTGGTGAGCGTAACCGCCTGAACCTGGCACTGACCCTCAAGCAGGGCGGAAACCTGCTCCTTCTTGACGAGCCCACCAACGACCTCGACGTCGAAACCCTCAGCAGTCTTGAGAACGCCTTGCTCGAGTTCCCCGGCTGTGCCGTGGTGGTCTCGCACGACCGGTGGTTCCTCGACCGGGTTGCCACCCACATCCTGGCCTACGAAGGCGACGAGGAGAACCCGTCGAAATGGTACTGGTTCGAGGGTAACTTCGAGTCCTACGAGGAAAACAAGGTGGAGCGCCTTGGCGCGGACGCGGCCAAGCCGCACCGTGTCACGCACCGCAAGCTGACCCGCGACTAAAGCGGACGGCAGCAAAGAAGGCCGGCGCCCTGGATATTTCTCCGGGGCGCCGGCCTTCCTGTTTAGATGAATGTGGCAGCGCCGCGGGCCGCTAAGACGGGATCCGGAGCATCCCCTCTTGCGCCACTGTGGCGACATGCTGGCCATCGCGGCTGAAGATCTTGCCGGTGGCGAGTCCGCGGGCGCCTTGGGCGCTGGGGGACTCCTGCACGTAGAGCAGCCACTCATCCACGCGGACGGGGCGATGCCACCACATGGCGTGGTCAAGGCTCGCGACGCTCATGCCCGGCGTCATCCAGCTCAATCCGTTCTTGCGGAGCACCGATTCCAGGATGGTGTAGTCGCTTGCATAGGCCAGGGCGGCCAGGTGGAGGTTGGGATCGTCCGGCATCGGGCCAAAGGTCTTCATCCAGACGGCATTGCTGGCGACCCGGTTCCTGGGAGCTTCCACATAGATTGCGGGATCGACGTGGCGGACATCGAAGGGCCGCTCGAACGACATGTGGCGGGCGAGCGGATGGTCGTACTTCTGCAGGAGTTCAGCGGTGCTCGGCAGGGTTTCGGGATCCGGGATCCCGGCCGGCATGGAGGACTGGTGTTCCACGCCCTCCGCTTCCGTCTGGAAGGAAGCGATCATCGACAGGATCGGTTGACCTTCCTGGTAGGCGTGCACCCGGCGAGCGGAGAACGAGCGTCCGTCGCGAAGCCGTTCAACACTGAAAGTGATGGGCTGGTTGGCGTCCCCGGGACGAAGGAAATAGCCATGCATGGAATGGACGGTTCGGTCGTCTTCCACCGTTCGCATACCGGCGACGAGCGACTGGGCGAGCACCTGCCCGCCGAACACCCGGTGGCGCGGCTGTTTCTGGGAGGGCCCAAGGAAGATGTCCTCGGCTGTCCTCGCGCCGTCGAAGTCGGCCAAGGACAACAACTCGATGAGGGTGGATGTGGGGTCCTCCAAGGCAACCTGCTGTTCCAGGCCGGCGTGCGCGTCAGTCATGGTTCGACTCTAGACGCCCCCCTGACCCCTCTCAACCGCGGACATGCCGGTAGAGTCAATGATGTGTCCGATGTACTGACCCAGTCCTTCCATTTCGTCGATCCCCGTGATCTGGCCGATCTCCGCACCTACGTCACTCGTGCCAAGAGCATCGACGACGGCGCCATCCGGCTGCAGGCGTCCGGACGCGTCCTGGCCGCATACGTGTGCGTCCTGAGGCCGCGCCTCCTGGGCGAGTCGACGCCGACCATTCTCGGGCTCCGGACCATCGCCCTCGCCGATGACGCCCGTGCGGACGTCACCGTGACCCTGTCCTCGGTCCTGGATCGCCTGGCGCGTTCCGGTGCCGACGACGTCGAGCTTCCGATCCCGCCGTCGACCGTTTCCGAATCCTGGGCCGGAGTCGGGGCGCCCCGCAGCGGCTGGGAGCCGCTGGGTTCAGTGCCCGACGCCGAACTCAGGTCAGTCGCGAATGCCGGAATTGCCGAGGTGGCCGGGATTGTTCCCGATCAGCCCGGCGCATTGATCGTCAACAACGCCAGGGCCGCGGTGTGGGGCCGGGAGATTCCCGGACTCGACGGCGTGCCCGCCGGCGCGGCGTTCGCGGCCCTGGCGCTCGGTTTCCTTGGCGACGGCGAACACCGGCTCTTCCGCAACGGCCGTTGGTTCCGGCTCAGCGGCAGCCGGGGCCACATCCTCGCACGATCCGGATCAGGACTGGACTTCCAAGCCCGCTGAACCCAGGCCCGGGCCGGGGCACTCCCCGGGCCGGCACACTGCGCCGTCCCACAAGCTCAGGGCTGCTGGACCGACGGGCTGTTGACCATGGTGAGCGCAGCCCGCTCCATGTAGTCCCACAGCGTACCTTCGTGGAGCGGCGACAAGCCGAGCGAATCGACTGCGGCGCGCATGTGGAAGAGCCAGCGGTCCTTGGCTTCGGGCGTCACTTGGAACGGCATGTGCCGCATCCTCAAGCGGGGATGGCCACGTTCTTCGCTGTAGGTGCCCGGGCCGCCCCAATACTGCTCAAGGAACATGAGGAACCTCCGCTTGGCAGGGGCAAGGTCTTGTTCCGGGTACATGGGCCGGAGCAATGGATCCTCGGCGACGCCGTCGTAGAAGACATCGATGAGTTTCACGAAAGTCTCGTGGCCACCGATGGCCTCATAGAAGCTGTCGGTGTAGGCGGGCTGGCTGAACGGATCGTTTTGCATCAACTGCCGCCGTTCGGCCGGCTGCGGCGTTGCTGATTCCGGTTGGCTGGCCATGTCACTCGCCTGCTTTCTGCTCTTGAATCTTGAGGGATTCCTTTGGAGATTGAGGCGCTCCGGATGAGGCGGTTTCGGCGGGCGCAGTGCCCGGGGGTGCTGGCGGAACGTCCGGTGCGGATGGTTCTTCCGGTACGTAGTCGCCTTGCGAGCGGTTGCCCACCCTCAGGATTTCTCCGTTGCGCAGATACCAAATGGCGCCGTCCTCCGCCCGGAGCCGGGTGATCCGAAGGCCTACCGATTCAACGGTGCCAATCACTTCGGTGGTCACAATCACATCGCCGATCCCGAACTGGTCCTCGATGGTGATGAAGATGCCGGACAGGAAATCGCGGATGAGCTGTTGGGCGCCGAAGCCAATGGCCACACCCAAAATACCGACGCTGGTGAGCAGCGGTGCAATATCCACATTCAGGTATTTGAGGACGTAGATGATGACGATGACCACCACCACCACGCTGAGCACGCTTGTCAGCAGCGAGCCGATGGTGTGGGCGCGTTGGGCGCGCCGTTCGTGGTCGAGTGCCCGGAAGGCCGGCTGGACCCACCTGAAATGCGGTTTCTTGAAGAAGCTGGTGCCCTCTGCCACTCTGCGGGTAATGCGCAAAATGATGAACCGGGCCACAACCCAGACCACCAGCCCAATGCCCAGCGTCACGAAGATGGACGCGTAATCGATCTTGGCTGCATCGGCCACGATGTTGTCGGTCGACGAGGCGACGTTCATATGCGGGAATGCTCCTCACGGGATCCAATTGTTCGCCGGGCCCTTGATTGCCGGGCGCTGAACACTTTGTCCACGGTCAACCCTATCGCCGTAGTGCGGCCGCATACGCATCGTGATTCCTGGCGTGACGGCCTTTTCGACACCTGACTAACTGGCGGCCACCGTCGTGCTCGGCTCATGCAGAACGGGAAAATTGACGCTTCGGGCGATAAAGCACACCTGGTTGGCCTCATGGTGCAGTTCGTCGACGAGGGAAACATGCGCAGGATCGGCAACCGTGACCTGCGGCTTCAAAGTGACGTTCTCGAACTGGCCGCTGCCGTCGCGATTGAGCCTCATCATGCCCTCGGCGTGGTCCACGTAATCGGTGACAACCACCCCGTGTTTGACCGCGACATGCAGGAAAGACAGCATGTGGCATTGGGAAAGAGCAGTGAGGAGAAGTTGCTCGGGGTTGTACCGGCTACGGTCTCCATGGAAGGTGGGATCCGAAGAGCCCTTCAGGACGGGCAAGCCGGGGATCACGACGTCGTGGTCCCTCGTATAACCGCGGTAGGTGGACGTCCCGGTGCCCAGATTTCCGGTCCAGCGCACGGTCAGGGAGTAGTGGTGCTCGTCCAGGCTCATGCGGAAAGTCTAGCGGCGGTGCTTACCCGGGCGGCACACCGAAAGGCCCCGATTCCATTGAAGCGGAACCGGGGCCTGCCAGTGATTTCCCGACGTTCTTAGACGTCCGCCGCGCGGGCCTTGAGGGCGCGGGCAACGCCGTCGCGGTTTTCGAGCATCATGCGGCGAAGGGCGCTGCTGTCCGCCGGCAGTTCGGCGAGGAACTTGTCCGTGCGGTCAACCGTGGCCTGCGTGGTCAGTTGCGCGGGATAGAGCCCGACGACGATTTGCTGGGCCAGCGCGAAGGTGCGGTTGGCGACAATCCCAGGTACCGCCTCAAAGTACTCTTCGGCGTACGGCTCCAAAAGGGAGGGGTCCGGCACCCGTGTGAAGCCCGTGACGGCGGAGCTTTGAATGGCGTTGGAGAGCTCGCCCGTGACCACGATCTTCTTCCAGGCGGCGGCCTTGGCCTCGGGAGTGGGAAGGGCTGCCGTCGCCAAAGCGGCGGCGTTCTGGCCATTGGCCGTGTGGTCGCGCCCAAGTTCGGCGTCGATCCGGTCCTGGCCCTCGCGCCCGCCCACCACCAGCGCGGTGAGGAGTTCCCAGCGCAAATCCTGGTCAACCGTCAGGCCATCCAGGACGGTGCTGCCGTCCAGGACCGCCTGCACCGTGTCCAGTTGGGAGCTGCTGGCGGCTAGCAGCGCGAAGGACTTCACGAATTGGAGCTGGGCGTCCGATCCGGCCGCCGCGGTACTCGAGAGTTCCCACAGTGTGTCAGCGGCGGCCACCGTGGCCGCATCCTTGTGCTCCGCTGCGACATAGTACGTCAGTGTGGTGGCCAGCTGGCGGAGCTGGGTCAGGATCACGGAGGAATCGGTCTCGGACGCAATGTTCGCCAGGATCAGCTCGACGTAGCCACGGGCCGGGGTTTCGCCGTCGCGGGCCGCATCCCAGGCCGAGCCCCACACGAGGGTGCGGGGCAGGCTGCCGGCGAAGTCCTTCAGGTGGGCCTTCGCAGTGGCCAAGGATGCGGGGTCGAGGCGCACTTTCGCGTAGGCGAGGTCGTCGTCGTTGAGCAGGACCAGGTCCGGACGCTTCATCCCGGCAAGGGCGGGAACATCGGTCCGGGCGCCGTCGACGTCGAGCTCCTCCCGGTGGGTCCGCTCAAGTTTGCCTTCGGCTGAGAGGTCATAGAACCCGACGGCGAGGCGGTGCGGCCGCAGCGTGGGCTGCTCGTCGATAGCCGTCTGCACGATCGCAAAGGACGTGATGGTGCCGTCCGCGTTGACCCCGAGCTCGGGGGAGAGGGTGTTGACGCCGGCAGTCTCGAGCCAGAGCTTGCCCCACTGGTCCAAGTCGCGGCCGCTGGCAGCTTCGAGTTCCTTCATGAGGTCCACCAGTTCGGTGTTCTGCCAAGCGTGTTTTTGGAAGTATTCGCGGACGCCGGCCATGAAATGTTCCGGCCCCACCCACGCAACCAACTGCCGGAGCACGGAAGCTCCCTTGGCATAGGTGATGCCATCGAAGTTGACCTCGACGTCCTGGAGATCGTTGATCTCGGCGAAAATCGGGTGCGTCGTGGGCAACTGGTCCTGCCGGTACGCCCAGGACTTCTCCACCGAGGCAAAGGTGGTCCAGGCCCGGTCGAATTCGGTGTTTTCGACGGCGGCCAGGTGCGACATGTACTCGGCGAAGGATTCGTTGAGCCACAGGTCGTTCCACCAGCGCATCGTGACGAGGTCCCCGAACCACATGTGGGCCAGCTCGTGCAGCACGGTAATGGCGCGGCGCTCGATCTGGGCGCCGGTGACCTTGCCGCGGAAGACGTAGCCTTCGAGGATGGTCACCGCGCCGGCATTTTCCATGGCGCCGGCATTGAACTCGGGAACGAACAGCTGATCGTACTTCTCGAAGGGATACGGGAAGCCGAACTGGGACTCGAAGAACTCAAAACCCTGGCGGGTCAGTTCGAAGATGTTGTCGGCATCCAAATACTGCATGAGGGACTTGCGGGCGAACACCCCGAGCGGGATGACGCGGCCATCGGAGCTGGTGACCTTGCTGCGGACCGATTGGTACGGTCCCGCGATCAAGGCAGTGACGTAGGAAGAGATGCGGGGAGTGGGGGCGAAATGCCAGACGGAGCGCGCACCGCCGTCGTCCCCGGGAGTGGTTTCCACGGGTACCGGGGTGGGTGAGTTGGAGATCAAGTCCCAGTGCGAGGGCGCAGTGACCGTGAACGTGAATGCGGCCTTCAGGTCCGGCTGCTCGAAGACAGCGAACATGCGGCGGGAGTCGGGCACCTCGAACTGGGTGTACAGGTAGACCTCGTTGTCCACCGGGTCCACGAAACGGTGCAGGCCCTCACCGGTGTTCATGTAGGGGGCATCGGCAACTACCCTGAGTTCGTTCTCCGCGGCGAGCCCTGGCAACTGGATGCGCACGCCGTCGGACACTGCTGCCGGATCGAGTTCGGTGCCGTTCAGTGTCACGCTGTGCACGGTCTCCGTGATCGCATCGATAAAGCTCGAGGAGCCCTCGACGGCGGAGAACTTCACCACCGTGGTGGAGCCGAAGACCGTGGCGCCCTTCGTCAAGTCGAGGGTGACGTCATACGAGGTCACGGTGAGCAATTCCGCGCGCTGTCCGGCTTCGGCGCGCGTCAGGTTCAGGCCTGGCAAGGTTTGCCTCCAAGAATGGTGTCGAGAAGCCGGTTGGTTTCAGCCAGCGCCGGCGCTGTGAAGTCATTCTTTCACTTGATCCCGCCTTGGCAAGGCAGCTCGATCACAGTGTCGCCGGCGCGGGGTAGCGTTGGAATATGGGAAAGATGCGCGACTCGTTGGACCTCCGGGCACTCCGCTTTGCGGTGGCATTTCCACTGTTGCTGGCCGCCGCATTTGCCGTGTGCGCCCTCATGTTGCACAACAACCTTCCCGATCCTGTCGCCATCGCGTGGAACGCCGACGGCGGAATCAGCTTCGCGCCGTTCCTCGCCTACGTTTTAGGCGGCGGAGGGTTCCTGGTCCTCGCGGGCTGGCTGGTGTTCATCCAGGCGGTTCCCCTGGCCCGGCCCGTGATCATGCGCCGGGTCATGATGGGCATGGGCCTGATGGTGACCCTCTTCATCACCTCCGTGCTGGCCGCCGGCCTCGTGGGGCAGACGGGCCTCTCCGACGCCCGCAGCTCCCACGTTGACGCCACGGTCCTCGCGCTGGGCGCGGGCGCGGCGCTGCCCCTGGGCGTGGTCATGATGATGGCTTTCAAGCCCGACCCCCATTGGACGCCGGAAGACGACGCCGCGCTCGAGGCCGAAAGGATCCGGACGGAGGACCCCGGCCTGGCGGAGGATTCCATGTTGCTGTGGGTCCACGCCCGGAGTTCGGTGTTCGTGATGATCTGCGTGGCCACCTTGTTCCCCGCCATGTTGATCGCGATTGCGCTCCCGTGGTTGGGCGCATTGCTCGCAGTGGTCGCCGTCATTGGAGCCTGTTTCCTCTTCGTCCGGGTCAGGGCGGACAGGGGAGGCGTGCAGGTCTTTGTCGCGGGCGTTCTGCGGGTCCTCACTGTGCCTGCCGTGGATATCGCAGGCGCTGCCGCGCAGGAGGTCAGGGCCGCCGACTTCGGCGGGTGGGGACTCCGGCACCACGGAGGAGCCACGGCCATGCTCGTCAGCAGCGGTCCCGCCGTCGTCGTCCGCCAGGTCAGCGGCCGCAGGGTGGCGTTCAGTGCAGGGACATCCGCCACGGCGGACCGGCTCGCAGGAATCCTGAACCGCGTCGCGGCGCGTGCCCAGCGCGGCGAGCAGCCTCCGGCCCCCTGAGACCGAGGGGCCCCGCTTCGTCTTAAGAGGTGAGCCGGGGCCCGATCCTAGTAACCTAGGAACCGCATCCCTCACCGCCGCGCCCGGCTTTGCCGCGTTCGCGCGCCAGACTGAATGGACTTCCTGTGACCACACCCCGCGTCCACATCGCCACGGACCACGCCGGCATGGAGCTCAGCGCCCACCTCGTAAGCCACCTGACCGCTAAGGGCTACGACGTCGTTGACCACGGCCCCAAGGTGTACGACGCCCTTGATGACTACCCTTCGTTCTGCATCAACGCGGCCGCTGCCGTAGTCGCCGACCAAGAGGCGGGCGTTCACGCACTGGGCATCGTCCTGGGCGGATCCGGCAACGGTGAACAGATTGCCGCGAACAAGGTCAAGGGGGTCCGGGCCGCACTTGCCTGGAACCTCTCCACGGCGAAACTGGCCCGCGAGCACAACGACGCCAACGTGGTTGCCGTTGGAGGCCGCCAGCACACCGTCGAGGAAGCCACCGAACTGATCGAGGCCTTCCTGGAAGAACCGTTCAGCAACGACGAACGCCACGTGCGCCGCATCGGAAAAATCGCCACCTATGAGAACACCGGCGAAATCGTTGCGTAGTGCCTGAAGGGCATTCCATCCATCGCCTGGCACGCCAGTTCCAGGATGTTTTCGCCGGCCGGGTGCTGGAGGTCTCCAGTCCCCAAGGCCGGTTCGCAGCGGGCGCCGCGCTTTTGGACCGCCACGAACTGCTCGAAGCGACCGCGCACGGCAAACAGCTTTTCCTCCGTTTTGACCATGGGGTGCTCCTGCACGTCCATCTGGGTCTCTACGGTGCGTGGAGTTTCGGCGGCGATGAGTCCTTCCGCGGGGCCTCGAGTATCGGGGCGCCGCGGCGGATCGGCGAACGCGAGACCTTCTCACAAGACGGCGGCGCAGGGAGCCCCGGAAGCAGCTACGCGGGTCCGCCCGAGCCCGTGGGTGCCGTACGCGTGCGCCTCGTTTCAGGGAACGGCTGGGCGGACCTGAGGGGCGCCACCACCTGCGCGGCGATCACCGAGGCGGAGGCCGCGGCCGTCCTGGCGCGCCTGGGTCCCGATCCCCTCCACAACCGCCCTGGCGACCGCGAGGAGTTCATCCGCCGCTTGCTGCGACGCAGGACCGCCGTCGGGCTCCTCCTCATGGACCAGTCGGTCGTGGCCGGGATCGGCAACATCTATCGCGCGGAGGTGCTGTTCCGCCAGCGTGTTGATCCGTGGACTCCGGGCAGCTCGCTGAAGGTCGAAACCGCCGGGTGCCTGTGGGATGACACCGTGGCGACCATGTCCGACGGCGTCCGTGACGGGCGGATTATTACGACCTCGCCGGCTTGGTGGAGCGGTGGGAACGCCGGAGCGCTCGACGGCGAGGCGCACTTTGTCTACAAGCGGCAGGGACAGCCGTGCCGACGATGCGGCGAACTCGTGGGCATGGCCGAGATCGGTGCGCGCAAGCTCTATTGGTGCCCCGGCTGCCAGAACTAAAGTCCGGAGCTAGCAGGTGAAACAGGCGGAAACACGAAGGGCCCCTCGATGAGGGGCCCTTCGTTCTGTGGAGGGGACGACGGGAATCGAACCCGCGTAATCAGTTTGGAAGACTGAGGCTTTACCATTAAGCTACGTCCCCGGGCAAGACTGCATGCACCCTGTTGAATCTCTCGGAGTGTTCCGCGCATCTTTCCGGCGGCTGTTGAAGCCGGATATAACTAAACCTAATTCAGGGGCCAAGTGTCAAATGTGCATTCTCCGCCGAGATGCCCGTAGACTGTCCTGTGCATTCACGGGGTGTAGCTCAGCTTGGCTAGAGCGCCTGCTTTGGGAGCAGGAAGTCGCAGGTTCAAATCCTGTCACCCCGACTCTGTGTGCCTGTTCCGATCCGGAACGCGGCAGAACCCCATCCCACAAAACCAGGAGTACTTAGACTGTGAAGAGCGCTGTCGAGAACCTCACCGCCACGCGGGTCAAGCTCAACGTTGAGGTTCCCTTTGAGGAACTGAAGCCGAGCATCGATGCCGCTTACAAGACCGTTGCTTCGCAGATCCAGGTTCCCGGGTTCCGCAAGGGCAAGGTTCCCTCCAAGCTGGTTGACCAGCGCGTTGGCCGCGGCTACGTCCTGGAGACCGCCATCAACGATGGCCTCAACGGCTGGTACCAGGCTGCCGTCCAGGAAGCCGGCCTCCGCCCGCTGAGCCGTCCCGAGGTTGAGATCACCGAAGTTCCGGACCCGTCCTCGACCGACGGCGAACTGAAGTTCCAGGTTGAGATCGACGTCCGCCCCGAGGTTGAGCTCCCTGACTACGCCGGCATCAAGGTAGAGGTTGCTGCAGCCGATTCCTCCGACGCCGACGTCGACAAGGCCCTGGACGAGCTCCGCGGCCGCTTCGGCACGCTGAAGTCCGTTGACCGCCCGGCCGCCGATGGTGACTTCCTGACCATCGACATCACCGCCACGATCGACGGCGCCGAGATCGACTCCGCCACCGGCCTGTCCTACCAGGTTGGCGCAGGCACCATGCTTGAGGGCCTCGACGAGGCCGTCACCGGCCTTTCTGCCGAAGAAGAAGCAATTTTCGACACCACGCTGGTTGGCGGCGAGCACGCCGGCGAGGCAGCCCAGGTGAAGGTTGCTGTCAAGACCGTCAAGGAGCGCGAGCTTCCTGAGGCCAACGACGACTTCGCCCAGTTGGCGTCCGAGTTCGACACCCTCGCCGAACTGCGTGAAGACCTCGCCAAGCAGGCCGCGGAGTCCAAGGTCGTCGGCCAGGGCGTCGAAGCCCGCGACAAGGTCCTGGACAAGCTCGTTGAGCTCATCGAGGTCCCGGTTCCGGACTCCGTGGTCGAAGAGCAGCTCGAAGCGCACTTCAACCAAGAGAACGCCCACGGTGAAGGCGAGCACGACACCGAGGAACACCGCGCCGAGGTCAAGGCCAACACTGCGCGCGCCTTCCAGAACGAGATCATCCTTGACGCCATCGCCGACAAGGAAGAGGTGAGCGTCAGCCAGAACGAGCTGATCGACTACATCGTCAGCACGGCAAGCCAGTACGGCATGGACCCGAACCAGTTCGCCCAGATCATCGATCAGAGCGGCCAGGTTCCCATGATGGTTTCCGAGGTACGCCGCCGTAAGGCTCTCGCAGTCGTCCTTGGCCAGGCCGAGGTTGTCGACTCCGAAGGCAACAAGGTGGACCTCAGCGACTTCGTGCGCCCCGCCGGCGAAGAGGCCTCCGTCGAAGAAGCCGAAGAAGCGGCTGTCGTTCCGAGCGACGACCCTGCTGCAGTGAAGTTCTAGTTTCAACTCAAGCCGCCCCCGGATCCTTGATCCGGGGGCGGCTTGGTTTAAGCCCCTGGAGCGTGGAATGTGTGCCCTTCCGCAATCGTGCGCCGTCAGCGAACAGCGCGATTTGGGAGAACAAATCGCCGTGGAAAACGGTTAGTGTCCAAGTAGTGAAGATCAGGGATGGCAAGTTCAGCAATGGCCCTGTCACCAGCGAGAGGTAAGTACTTATGTCACAGCACGCAGAGGCGCCCAGGATGGCAACCGTCGATCCAGCGGCCCAGGACAACTACATCTACAACCGCCTGCTGAAAGAGCGCATCATCTGGCTCGGATCCGAAGTCCGTGACGAGAACGCCAACGCGATCTGCTCCCAGCTCCTCCTCCTCTCCGCTGAAGACCCGGAGAAGGACATCTACTTGTACATCAACTCTCCCGGCGGCTCCGTGACCGCCGGCATGGCCATCTACGACACGATGCAGTTCATTCCGAACGACGTCGTGACGGTTGCCACCGGGCTCGCGGCCTCCATGGGCCAGTTCCTCCTTTCCTCGGGCACCAAGGGCAAGCGCTACGCCACGCCCAACGCCCGCATCCTGATGCACCAGCCTTCCGGCGGCATCGGCGGCACGGCGTCGGATATCAAGATCCAGGCGGAGCTCATCCTTCACATGAAGAAGGTCATGGCCGAGCTGACGGCCGACCAGACCGGACAGACCGTGGAGACCATCCTCAAGGACAACGACCGCGACAAGTGGTTCACGGCTACCGAAGCGCTCGAGTACGGCTTCTTCGACAAGATCTCCGCCCACGCAGGCTCTGTGGCCGGCGGTGGCGGAACAGCCAACTCGTCGAATTCCGAGAAGTAACCGGCAGCAAGAAACATTCAGATCAGGAGCAATAAAATGAACTACAACTTTGGATGGTCTGCCGGTAATCTCCCGTCCAGCCGCTATGTCCTCCCGCAATTCGAGGAGCGCACGCCCTACGGCTTCAAGCGCCAGGACCCGTACACGAAACTCTTCGAGGACCGCATCATCTTCCTCGGTGTGCAGGTTGATGACGCTTCTGCCGATGACATCATGGCCCAGCTGCTGGTGCTCGAGTCCACGGACCCGGACCGCGACATCACGTTGTACATCAACTCCCCGGGTGGCTCGTTCACGGCCATGACGGCGATCTACGACACGATGACGTACATTCGTCCGGAGATCCAGACCGTTTGCCTGGGCCAGGCGGCCAGTGCCGCAGCCGTGCTGCTCGCGGCAGGTACCGCGGGCAAGCGCCTCGCCCTGCCCAACGCCCGGGTCCTGATCCACCAGCCGTCGCTGTCCGGCGGCCAAGGGGGCCAGGCTTCCGACCTCGAGATCCAGGCCGCAGAAGTCATGCGCATGCGCTCATGGCTTGAGGACACGCTGGCCAAGCACTCGGGCCGGACGCCGGAACAGGTCAACAACGATATCGAGCGCGACAAGATTCTCACCGCTGCCGAGGCGATGAACTACGGATTGATCGACCAGGTGCTCGATTCCCGCAAGATCAAGCCCCAGGCGATCGCCAGGTAACTGGCCAAAACTCGACGCCGGTGCGGTTCAGGAAATATGGACCGCATCGGCGTTCTGTTTCAACCCAAGCAGCCCATTGTGTCCTACAGTGGAAGTTGTCATGGTGGCGCCCCCGCTGCGATCTTGCGAAATTGCGGATAGGTACGGGGCTGCACCACCCGCATGAAACGAAGGGATTCCCACATGGCTCGGATTGGCGAGAGCACGGATCTGCTGAAGTGTTCTTTCTGCGGAAAGAGCCAAAAGCAGGTTCGGAAGCTGATTGCCGGGCCCGGCGTGTACATCTGCGACGAGTGCATCGAACTCTGCAACGAGATCATTGAAGAGGAACTCGCCGAAGTATCGGATCTTGGTAGCTTCGAGTTGCCCAAGCCGCGGGAGATCTTCGACTTCCTCCAGGAATACGTCATTGGCCAGGAACCCGCGAAACGCTCCCTCGCCGTCGCGGTCTACAACCACTACAAGCGCATCCAGGCGGGCCACGCACCCAAGACAGGCCTTGGCGAAGGTGGACACCACGAAGACGTGGAGATAGCCAAGTCCAACATCCTGCTGATCGGCCCCACCGGCTGCGGCAAGACCTACCTGGCACAAACCCTCGCCCGCCGCCTGAACGTACCCTTCGCCGTCGCCGACGCCACGGCCCTGACTGAGGCCGGATACGTCGGCGAGGACGTCGAAAACATCCTGCTGAAGCTCATCCAGGCCGCCGACTACGACGTCAAGAAGGCCGAACAGGGCATCATCTACATCGACGAGATCGACAAGATCTCGCGCAAGAGCGAGAACCCGTCGATCACGCGAGACGTGTCCGGCGAAGGCGTGCAGCAGGCGCTCCTGAAGATCCTCGAAGGCACCGTGGCCTCGGTTCCGCCGCAAGGCGGACGCAAACACCCGCACCAGGAATTCATCCAGATCGACACCACCAACGTGCTGTTCATTGTCGCCGGTGCTTTCGCCGGCCTCGAGGACATCATTGGATCGCGGTCGGGCCGGAAGGGCATTGGCTTCGGGGCCCCGCTCAACGAGGTCAAGGACAACGCGGACAGCTACGGCGAGGTGATGCCGGAGGATCTGCTCAAGTTCGGGCTCATTCCCGAATTCATCGGACGCCTGCCTGTGATCACCACCGTGTCCAACCTTGACCGCTCCGCGCTCATCCAGATCCTTTCCAAGCCCAAGAACGCCCTGATCAAGCAGTACCAGAAGATGTTCCAGCTGGACGGCGTCGAGCTTTTGTTCGACGACGACGCCCTTGACTCGATTGCCGATCAAGCCCTTGAGCGTGGCACGGGAGCCCGCGGCCTGCGTGCCATCATGGAGGAAGTGCTGCTGCCCGTCATGTTTGACCTGCCCAGCAGGGACGACATCGCCAGCGTCGTCATCACTGCCGACGCCGTGAACAAGAAGGGCCAGCCCACCATGATCGCGCACGAGGTCATTGCGAAGCGTCGGAATAAGTCCGCCTAGCCTGAGGTTGGCATCATTGGTGCCGGACACCGTTTTCGTCCGGCGAGCCGCGCCCCTTACGCCTATCGAAGGAGTTCCCTGTGTCCGAGCAGACCGCCAACAAGGTTGATTTCTGGTTCGATCCCATGTGCCCATTTGCCTGGGTGACATCCCGCTGGATCGGCGAAGTGGAAGACGTTCGGGGGATCGAGACCAACTGGAACGTCATGAGTCTCTCTGTCCTCAACGAAGGCCGAGAGCTGCCTGCCGAATACACCGAGAAGATGAAGCTGGGCTGGGGACCGGTCCGCGTCATCATTGCCGCCCGCGAGCTGCACGGAGGCGAGTACATCAAGCCGCTGTACGACGCGATGGGTTCCCTCATCCATCACGAAGGCATCAAGGATTTCGCCGAGGTCATCTCCAAGGCACTGGCTGAAACCGGCCTACCGGCCGAGTTGGCCCGCTTCGCCGATTCCGAGGAATACGACGTCCAGTTGCGTGCCAGCCACGAATCGGGGATCTCCCTGGTGGGCCAGGATGTCGGCACCCCCGTGGTCGCCGTCAACGGCACGGCCTTCTTCGGCCCTGTCCTGACCCGCATTCCCCGCGGCGAGGAAGCCGGCCGGATCTGGGACGCCACCGTCACGTTGGCCGGCTACCCGCATTTCTTCGAGCTCAAGCGCAGCCGCACGGAAAGCCCGGAATTCAACTAGCCTGAGCGGTGGCGGTCGTCTGGACCGCAGGCCCGGCTATTTCAGGAACCGCGACGTTCTACGGTCCGCGAGGATCTTTCCGTTTGTCTGGCAGCCAGGGCAATACTGCAACGAAGTGTCGGCAAAGGACACCTCGCGGATGGTGGTCCCGCACACGGGGCAAGGCTGGCCCGTCCTGCCGTGGACCCGCATGGTGTTCCGCTTCGTGTCCTTGAGCTCGCTTGAGGCTTTCCCGACGGCGGCGGCCACAGCCGCACCCAGGACACTTTCGATGGACTCATAAAGGACACGGGTGGTGTCATTGTCCAGCGACTTGGCGATCGCGAACGGTGAAATCCTGGCGGCGTGAAGGATCTCGTCACTGTAGGCGTTGCCGATGCCCGCGATGACACTTTGACTCCGAAGGAGTCCCTTGATCTGATGCGTGCTTGTGGAAAGGATTCCGGCCAGGGTTTCCTCGGTGAACGCAGGGCTCAGCGGGTCCGGACCGAGTGTCGCGATCCCGGGAACGTCCATGGGGTCGCGCACCACGTACACGGCCAGGCTCTTCTTCGTTCCGGCCTCCGTCAGGTCCACTCCGACGTGGGTCGAGCCGTCGCTCTTGGTGAAGCCGAGCCTCGCGGCAATACTGCTGCCGCCCATGCGCAGCTGGGCCTGCGATGGCTGCTCCGTATAGCGGAGCCACCCGGCCTTGGCGAGGTGGAAGATGAAGTGGATCCCCTCGGCGTCGAGGCTGACGAATTTTCCGAAGCGTTCCACTCCGGCGAATGTGCGCCCTTCCAGGGCCGAGTATGGCGGGTCGGCTGTCTTGAGCACGGCAAAAGAAGTGATCTGGATCTTCGTCAGTTCGGCACCGAGAAGATTCCTGCCCAGAAAGGCAGTCAGCCCGGCCACTTCGGGAAGTTCTGGCATAGCAACACTGTGCCACAAAGCGTCCGAGCCCAGAACCCCGCGACGAGGGTCCCGAATTACATGCCAGTAGTTCCGGAAGAGGGGTTGTGCTGGCCCGGGAGCAGGTCAAGAATAGAAGTTACCCACTTCGAAAGAGGAGGGACACGGAAACCAGAGATTCAGTGATATGTATCTGACGCAGCCTTCGGCAAAGTTGGATGCAAGCTACCAGTGACGAGGTAGGAAGACCTGAAAGTCCGAGGATTCCGCCAGACTGTCAAGACGTCACCAGGCAGCCGAAGAGTCGAAGCCCCACCAACGGCTAACGCTGATGGGGCTTCCCCTTTTGCCCGGAAACTCCCGGGCTCGTCCAAACTACGCCTGGGCGGGCTCCTCGGCAGGTGCCAGGACCACGTCGCTCACCGTCAGTTCGCCGTCGCCGGCTACCAGTGAGATCTCCTGTGCGTTGGCTGCGGCCTTGAGGTCTCCCAGACCGGCTTCCAGCTGTGCAACGAACGACTCGGTAGCGGTGATGGTGGCCGAGAGGACCTCGGTGCGCTGTTTGACCTTCGCCTCGGACTTGGCCTTGCGGATGCCGCTCAGCGCGATGCCGACGGTGCCCAGCATGGTGGTGTCGCCGTCGACGATTTCCACGGCTGCCGGCCACGCCGCGCGGTGGACCGAACCCGTGCGCCACCAGCTCCAGACCTCTTCGGTGGCGAAGGGCAGGAACGGCGCGAACAGCCGCAACAAGGAGTCCAGCGTGGTGGCAAGGGCTGCAAGCACGGATGCCTGTTCGGTCTCGCCGGCCGCACCGTAGGCGCGGTCCTTGATGAGTTCCACGTAGTCGTCTGTGAACTGCCAGAAGAACGATTCCGTGATCTGCAGCGCGCGGGCGTAGTCGTAGTTGTCGAATGCCTTGGTGGATTGCGCCACGACGTCGGCCAGCTGTGCAAGCAGTGCCCGGTCCAGGGGGTTGCTCAGGACAGACAGGTCCGCGCCGACAACCGAGTTCTCCGTAGCGCCCAGGTTCAACACGAACTTGGAGGCGTTGAGCAGCTTGATGGCCAGGCGGCGGCCGATCTTCATCTGGGCGATCTCGTACGCAGTGTCCGCGCCGAGCTTGGCCGAGGCGGCCCAGTAACGGACGGCGTCGGAGCCGAACTCGTTCAGGACGTCGGTGGGAACAACCACATTGCCCTTGGACTTGGACATCTTCTTGCGGTCCGGGTCCAGGATCCAGCCCGAGATGGCGGCGTGCTTCCACGGCGCGCTGTTCTGCAGGGCATCGGCCCGGACAGCCGAGGAGAAGAGCCAGGTGCGGATGATGTCGTGTCCCTGCGGGCGGAGGTCGAAGGGGTAGACCTTGCCGAACAGTTCCTCGTCACGGCTCCAGCCGCCCACGATCTGCGGAGTCAGCGACGACGTGGCCCAGGTGTCCAGGACATCCGCGTCACCGATAAAGCCGTTGGGCTGCTCGCGCTGGGCCTCGTCGAAGCCGGGGGCCGCGTCTGCCGCAGGGTCCACGGGCAGGGACTCGTCGGACGGCAGGATGGGGTTTTCGTAGTCCGGGTTGCCCTGTGCATCCAACGGGTACCAGACGGGGATCGGCACGCCGAAGAAGCGCTGGCGTGAAACGAGCCAGTCGCCGTTCAGCCCGGAGATCCAGTTCTCGTAGCGCGAGCGCATGAAGGACGGGTGGAACTCGATCTCGTGTCCACGCGCGATCAACCGTTCGCGCCGGTCCTCGTCCCGCCCGCCATTGCGGATGTACCACTGGCGCGACGTGACAACTTCAAGGGGCTTGTCGCCCTTCTCGAAGAAGTTCACGGGGTGCGTGATCTTCTTGGGCTCGCCATCCAGCAGATCGGCGGCGATGAGAAGCTCAACCACTGCCTCCTTGGCCGAGAAGGCCGTCTTGCCCGCGATTGCCGCGTAGGCTTCCTTGCCGGCGTCGGTGGTGATCCACTCGGGAGTCTCGGCGATGATGCGGCCGTCGCGGCCCATGATGGCGCGCGTGGGCAACTGCAGCTCGCGCCACCAGGTGACGTCGGTCAGGTCGCCGAAGGTACAGACCATGGCGATGCCCGAGCCCTTGTCCGCCTTGGCGAGCGGGTGGGCTTTGACCTCGAGCTCGACGTCGAACAGGGGGGACGTGACGGTCTTGCCGAACAGCGGCTGGTAGCGCTCGTCGTCGGGGTTTGCCACCAACGCGGCGCACGCGGCGAGCAGTTCCGGACGGGTGGTCTCTATGTAGATCTTCTCGCCGTCAGCGGTGAAGAACGGGTAGCGGTAGTACGCGCCGGCAACCTCGCGGTCCTCCAGCTCGGCTTGGGCGACGGCGGTGCGGAACGTCACGTCCCACAACGTTGGAGCCTCGGCCATGTAGGCGTCCCCGGCGTTCAGGTTGGCGAGGAAGGCGCGCTGGGAGACTGCCCGGGACGTGTCGTCGATGGTGCGGTACGTCAGGTCCCAGTCAACGGACAGGCCGAGGGTCTGGAACAGGTTCTCGAAGACCTTCTCGTCCTCGACGGCGAGTTCCTCGCAGAGTTCGATGAAGTTCTGGCGCGAGACGACGTCGAAGTCGCGCTGGTTCTTCGCCGGCTGTGCGGGGGGGCGGTAGTCGGCGTTGTAGGGAATGGCGGGA
Source organism: Arthrobacter sp. FW306-2-2C-D06B (assembly GCF_021789175.1). Taxonomy (NCBI): domain Bacteria; kingdom Bacillati; phylum Actinomycetota; class Actinomycetes; order Micrococcales; family Micrococcaceae; genus Arthrobacter; species Arthrobacter sp. FW306-2-2C-D06B. The sequence goes on along the minus strand of NZ_CP084560.1, from coordinate 2,807,696 downwards.
TCGCAGCGGACGCCGTAATAGTTCTGGACGCGCCGCTCGGTGGGCAGCCCGTTGTCGTCCCAGCCCATCGGGTAGAAGACGTTCTTGCCGGTCATGCGCATGTAGCGGGCCTGGACATCCGTCTGCGTGAACGAGAACATGTGGCCCACGTGGAGCGAACCGGATGCGGTGGGCGGGGGAGTGTCGATCGAGTAGACCTGCTCCCGGGTGGTGTCCGGGTTGAACTTGTAGGTTCCTTCGTCCAGCCAGCGCCGCGTCAGGGCAGCCTCGAGGCCTTCAAGGGCCGGCTTGTCGGGAACGTTGATGGGGGCGGTGGCGGGCGTGTCTGTACCCTGCGTTGATTCAGCCATGGGCCAATTGTTTCATGGTCTTGCACCACCCCGCCCCGCCGCCCCCTCTCTTACCCAGTTGTCCCACTGCCTGCGTCCCAGGCGGCGCATGACGTACATGGTGTTGACAGGGCCCACAGGCGCCACAGGCGATGGGACAACTGGGGACAAGGCGGCCCGGGGAATGTCCACATACGGCGGTTGAAGGCTGGAATTGCTTGGTCGGCGTGAATCACGGTTGAGCCATGGACGAGATTGAGCGAATGATGCAGCGTAATTGGGGTGTATGCCGGTTCAGCCATTTACGGCGGATGGGCCTTGACCGGTTCCAGATCCGGGACCTCGTCGACCACGGGCTCCTGGTGAAGACTGCACGGGGTACCTATGCCCTTCCGTCGGCCAGGCCCGACATTGTCAAAGCAGCCGGCCAAAACGTGTCCTTGGCATGCGTGTCTGCGGCCTCGGCACGGGGTTTATGGGTCTGGAAGTCGGCCGCAAAGCCTCACGTTGTCAGAGACAGCGGCAAGGAGGTTCCCGGCTGCGTGGTCCACCGCGGCAAACGTTCAGCCAGGCAGCTTGTGGTCTCAGATTTCGACGCCGTGTGCCAGGCCTTCAGGTGCGTCCCGGCATGGCAGGCACTGGTGGTGGCAGAAGGGGCCGTTGCAGGCGGACGGGTTATGGTGCGGGACCTCTTGTCCCACTTCGCTGGGTCCCACGACTGGCGGATCCGCCTTCTGATCGGCAGGATCCGCGCCGATTCACAGTCCATGCCGGAGACTTTGGCGCGCCTGGCCCTGGAGGACGCAGGATTCCATGTGAACACGCAGGTACAGATTGCCGGAGTGGGAAGAGTGGATGGTGTCGTCAATGGGGGGCTCGTGTATGAAATTGATGGCCGGAAGTTCCATTCGGGGCCACAGGAATTCGAGAACGACCGGAGCCGTTGGAATTCCCTAATCATGCAAGGCATCCCAGTGGTGCGTATTCCGGCGCGTTGGGTTCTCCGAGATCCGAATTCTGTGCTTCCCATTGTGTCCGGGGCACTCTCGGCGATGAAGTCAGCGTCATCTGTCCCAGTCTTGGTGAGGGCAGGGATAGCTGGTGCCGGAGGTGTTGACGTCCAGCACAGGGGAAACAGCGAGTGGGACAACTGGGAGGGGGACACGGCGATAGGGTGGTGACATGACTGAGGAAGCACAGAAGAAGACCGCAGTAGTGACCGGCGCCAGCACGGGAATCGGCGAAGCCACAGTGCGGGCCCTCGCCGCCGATGGATGGAAGGTATTCGCCGTCGCCCGCCGTGCGGAGCGGCTCGAGGCACTCGGCGCCGAGAGCGGCGCAGTGCCGTTCGCCGCGGATATCACCGACGACGACGACGTCGCGGCCCTGCTCTCCGCCGTCACCGAGGCAGGGGGAGCGGACACGCTCATCAATATTGCCGGCGGCGCTCGGGGTGCGGACACCCTGGCCAATGCGCAGACCGAAGACTGGGACTGGATGTACCAAGTCAACGTGCTCGGCACCCTGAAGCTGACCCGGGCCTTCCTCCCGATGCTGCGGGCCAACGGCGAGGGAACAGTTTTGAACCTCACCTCGACCGCGGGATTCACGGCCTACGAGGGCGGCGGCGGGTACAACGCGGCCAAGTTCGCCCAGCACGCCATGACCGGTGCCCTCCGCCTCGAGGAGGCCGAGAACAACGTCCGCGTCATCGAAGTGGCGCCCGGTCTCGTCCGCACGGAGGAATTCGCGCTCAACCGCCTCGGCGATGCCACCGCTGCGGCCAAGGTGTACGCCGGCGTCGAGAAGCCGCTCACGCCGGAGGACGTCGCCGACGTCGTCAAGTACGCGGTCTCAGTGCCGCACCACATCAACCTGGACGAGATCATCGTCCGCCCGGTGGCGCAGGCTGCTACCCACAAGTTGATCCGCAAGGGCTAAGGTCGCGGTGTCGCGCGCCCCATGCCTTCAAGTGGAGCTCGCGGCGCCGCTGCCGCTAGACTTGTGGCACAAGCTTCGACCCGGACATCACCGGTGAGCTTCCGGAAGAACGCCCCCGCCGCCACGGGAGTCAGTAGAACCGGACGGGTAAGCCCGTCACAGCAGCAATGAGCGGCCGACGCCGGAACAGCTCCTCTTCACGGGGAGCCGCGCCAGCGACGGTAAGTGAGGTGGTACCGCGGTACCGGCGCCGTTGGAGACAACGCAGCTGGCGCCGTCCTCGCATCCTGAATGAAACTTTGTGTTCACCGGCTCAACCCAGGATGAAGAGATGACGTATTACCCCAAGGCCTCCGCGGCACTTTCAGGCACAGCTCCGTCCGGCACCTCACGAGGGGTGTCCGCCTCCGTGAAGTTCCCGGAGATCGAAGAGCGCATCCTCAAGTACTGGGATGAAGACGGCACCTTCCAAGCCAGCATCGACAACCGCAGCGCCGATCTGCCCGGCGGCCACCCTGGCAGCAACGAGTTCGTCTTCTACGACGGTCCTCCCTTCGCCAACGGGCTGCCCCACTACGGCCACCTCCTGACCGGCTATGCCAAGGACCTCGTAGGCCGCTACCAGACCCAGCGCGGCAAGCGCGTCGAACGGCGCTTCGGCTGGGACACCCACGGCCTGCCCGCTGAACTCGAAGCCATGAAGCAACTGGGCATGACGGACAAGACCCAGATCGAAGCGATGGGCATCGACAAGTTCAACGACGCCTGCCGTGCCTCGGTGATGAAGTACGCGGACGAATGGAAGAGCTACGTCACGCGCCAGGCACGCTGGGTGGACTTCGACAACGACTACAAGACCCTCAACGTCGAGTACATGGAGTCTGTCCTGTGGGCCTTCAAGCAGCTCCACGAGAAGGGCCTCACCTACAACGGGTACCGAGTCCTGCCGTACTGCTGGAAGGACGAGACGCCGCTGTCCAACCATGAGCTGCGCATGGATGACGATGTCTACAAGAACCGCCAGGACCAGACCGTCACCGTGACCTTTCCCATCAAGGCGGGGGAGTCGGAACTCTCCAAGTCCCTTGAGGGTGTGCAGGCGCTCGCGTGGACCACGACCCCCTGGACACTGCCCACCAACCTGGCGCTCGCCGTCGGGCCCGACATCTCCTACGCGGTGGTTCCGGCCGGTCCCAACGGCATCAAGGCCGCCTCCCCGGAGGCCCCGGTGACGGGCAGCTTCCTGCTGGCCGCCGATTTGCTCGGCACCTACGCCAAGGACCTGGGGTACGACGACGGCGCCGCCGCACTTGCCGCCGTCGAGGCCAGTTACACCGGCACCGAGTTGGCCGGCCTGGAGTACGAGCCCCTGTGGGACTACTTCTCCGACACCGAGAAATACGGCACCCAGAACGGCTGGCGTTTCCTCGTGGCGGACTATGTCACCACCACTGACGGCACCGGCATCGTCCACCAGGCCCCGGCCTACGGTGAAGACGACCAGAAAGTCTGTGAGGACGCCGGTATCCCCGTGGTCCTTTCCGTCGACGAAGGCGCCAAGTTCCTCCACCTGTTCGCACACGGACCCCTCGCCGAAATCTCCGGCTTGCAGGTGTTCGATGCCAACAAGCCGATCACGCAGGCACTGCGTTCCGGCGGTCGCTTGGTTCGCCAGGCCAGCTACGAGCACAGCTACCCGCACTGCTGGCGCTGCCGCAACCCCTTGATCTACCGCGCCGTGTCCTCCTGGTATGTGGAGGTCACCAAGTTCAAGGACCGGATGTCCGAACTGAACCAGGAGATCAACTGGATCCCCGGCAACGTCAAGGACGGACAGTTCGGTAAGTGGCTGGCCAACGCCCGTGACTGGTCCATCAGCCGCAACCGCTACTGGGGCTCGCCCATCCCGGTGTGGCAGTCCGATGACCCCGAGTACCCGCGCACGGATGTTTACGGCTCCCTTGCCGAGATGCAGGCCGATTTCGGCCGCCTGCCGGTGAACAACGAGGGCCAGGTTGACCTGCACCGTCCGTTCATCGACGAACTCACCCGGCCCAACCCGGACGACCCCCGCTCTCCCGAAGAGGGCCAGTCCACCATGCGCCGGGTCGAGGACGTCCTGGACGTCTGGTTCGATTCGGGCTCCATGCCCTACGGCCAGGTGCACTATCCGTTCCAGAACGAGGAATGGTTCGACACCCACAACCCGGCGGACTTCATCGTCGAGTACATCGGGCAGACCCGTGGCTGGTTCTACATGCTGCACATCCTGTCCACGGCCCTTTTCGACCGGCCCGCCTTCCGCAACGTGATCAGCCATGGCATCGTGCTGGGTTCCGACGGGCAGAAGATGTCCAAGAGCCTGCGCAACTACCCGGACGTCTCCGAGGTCCTGGACCGCGACGGCTCCGACGCCATGCGCTGGTTCCTGATGTCCAGTCCCATCCTGCGCGGCGGCAACCTCGTGGTCACCGAACAGGGAATCCGCGACGGCGTCCGCCAAGTCATCCTGCCGCTGTGGAACGTCTACAGCTTCTTCACGCTGTATACGAACGCCTCCAATGGTGGCGCCGGCTATGACGCCAAGCTGCGCTACGACGGCTACACGGACACAATGGACCAGTACTTGATGGCGAACACCGGGGACCTCGTCCGCAACATCACCTCCAGCTTGGACGAGTACGACATTTCCGGAGCCTGCGATGAACTGCGCAGCTACCTGGACATGCTCACCAACTGGTACGTCCGCCGCAGCCGGCAGCGGTTCTTTGACGAGAACACCGACGCCTTCGATGCGCTCCACACGGCCCTCGAAGCCGTCTGCCGTGTCTCGGCGTCGCTGTTGCCCCTCGTTTCCGAGGAGATCTGGCGCGGACTGACCGGCGGGCGCTCCGTGCACCTGGCTGACTGGCCCGAGGCGTCGCTGTTCCCGGCAAATCCGGAACTCGTCGAGGCCATGGACCGGGTCCAGCAGATCTGCTCCACCGGCTCCAGCCTGCGCAAGGCCGCCAACCTTCGCGTCCGCCTGCCGCTCCAGGAGCTGACGGTAGTGGCACCCGGCGCGGACGCGCTGGAAGGCTTCGCCGCCGTCGTCGCGGATGAACTGAACCTGCGTTCCGTCCGGCTCCTCGACGCCGCCACGGCGTCGCCGGAGGAATTCGGCATCGAGCAGAAACTCGTGGTCAACGCCCGCGCGGCAGGTCCGCGACTGGGCAAGAACGTCCAGCAGGCCATCAAGGGTTCCAAGTCCGGCGACTGGTCGGTTCGGACGATCAGTGCTAGGAGCGTCGTAGTCTCCGGCGGTTTGCCATTGGAACCGCAGGAGTACACGCTTGAGACCGTCGTCGCGGAATCTGCAGGCGGAGCCTCCGCGGCTGTCGCCGTCCTTCCGGGCGGTGGCTTCGTGGTCCTGAACACCGAAGTCACTCCGGAACTGGCTGCCGAAGGCCTGGCACGCGACATGGTTCGCGCCATCCAGCAGGCCCGCAAGGACGCAGGACTCAACGTCAGCGACCGCATCCACACCACGGTTCTGGCTGTCCACGACGTTGTTGACGCTTTGCGCGCCAATGAAGAGCTGGTCAAGACTGAAACCCTGTCCCTCAAGCTCGACCCCGTCGTCTCCGGCGACGCGGCCGAGCCGCAGATCACCGTTACCAAGATCGAGGCCTAGTACATGAGCGACGAATTCTCCGTAGAAAGCGTCTACGCCGAACTCCTGGGCCGCGCCCCGGAAAACAAAATGGAGCCGCGGCTGGCGCCCCTGTACCGGGCCATGGATGTGCTGGGGGAGCCCAACAAGGCATTCCCGATCATCCACATCACGGGCACCAATGGAAAGACATCCACGGCCCGCATGATCGAGGCGGGTCTTCGCGCCCACGGCTTGAGCACGGGCCGTTACACGAGTCCGCACCTGTCCAAGGTCACCGAGCGCATCAGCATCGACGGCGAGCCGGTTTCGGATGAGACTTTTGTCCGGATCTGGGACGAGATCCGCCCGTACCTCGAGATCGTGGACAAGGAACTTGAGGCCGATGGCCAGCCCAGGCTCACGTACTTCGAGTGCCTGACCATTCTTGGCTTCGCGATCTTCGCTGACCAACCGGTCAATGTCGCCGTGATTGAAGTGGGGTTGGGCGGTATTACCGACGCCACGAATGTGGGCGACGGGCAGGTTTCCGTGGTGACGCCGATTTCGCTGGACCACACGGATCTCCTGGGCGACACCACCGAGGACATCGCCCGTGAGAAGGCCGGAATCATCAAGCCTGGCAGCTTCCTGATCAGCGCGGCCCAGCCCGTGGACGCCGCCCAGGTGCTCCTTGAGAAGGCTCGCGAGGTGGGTGTGCCGTTCCGTTTCGAAGGTGTCGAATTCGGCGTCGAGTCCCGTAGCGTGGCCGTCGGGGGCCAAGTGCTGACCATCCAGGGGCTCGCTGGCCGCTACGAGGACCTGCTGCTGCCCTTGCACGGCGCCCACCAGGCTGAGAACGCGGCAGTCGCCGTCGCGGCCCTGGAGGCGTTCTTCGGGGGCGGCGAAAAAGAGCTCGACGGCGATCTCCTGCGCGAGGCTTTCGGCAACGTCACCTCGCCCGGCCGCCTCGAAGTGGTGCGCACGGCTCCCACGATCATCGTGGATGCCGCCCACAACCCCGATGGCATCCGCGTCTCAGCCGAGGCCATCGAAGAGGCCTTCAGCTTCAGCAAGCTGGTGGTGGTCCTTGGGGTCCTGAAGGAAAAGGACGCGGAAGAAATCCTGCGGCAGCTCAAGGAATCCCTGGGCGGACTGGCCGAGGAATTCTGTTTCACGCAATCCAGCTCGCCGCGGGCCATCCCGGCCGCGCAACTGGCCGATCTCGCCGTCGACCTTGGCTTCGGTGCGGACAACGTCCACATCGCCGAGAAGCTGGACGACGCGATCGAGTGGGCCGTGGAACGTGCCGAAGCCAACGATGACCTGGCCGGCGGGGTACTCGTCACGGGTTCCATCACCGTGGTGGCCGAAGCCCGCATGCTCCTCGGGAAGGTTGGTTCCTAGGGGTGGCCAAACTGACCAAAGCCCAGCGCGAATGGCGGCCCGGGATGCCCAAGAAGCGCCGCTCCACCAAGGTGATGTTCGCTTCGACCGTGCTGCTTCTGGAGGCCTTCGTCGCGTTCTTCGCCACCTTGGCTGTCTTCGGACTGAAGCGTGGAGAGGTACAGCCGGCGCTGATCCTGACCTTCGGCATCACCCTGAGCCTCGTGCTGATCCTGGCCTGCGCCGTGCTCAGCAGGCCGTGGGGCATCGGCGTCGGCTGGGTACTGCAGCTGGTCTTGATTTCCTCGGGATTCGTCGAGCCCACGATGTTCGTGGTGGGAGTCCTCTTCGCGGCCTGCTGGTGGTACGGCATCCGTGCCGGCATGCGGATCGACCGCGAGAACGCCCAGCGCGATCGTGAGCAAGCCGAATGGAACGCTTCGCACGGGGAAGACTCTGCCGGGCAGTCCGCCTGAGCGAAACCCCGTAAACTGGCTGGGAAACCCACACACTCAACATTGGAGCAACCGTGAGCATTGAGCGCACCCTTGTACTGATCAAGCCCGACGGCGTCACCCGCAACTTGAGCGGCAGCATCCTCGCCCGCATCGAGTCCAAGGGATACTCCTTGGTCGAATTGAAGAAGGTCAACGCCACCCGCGATCTGCTGGAGCAGCACTACGAAGAGCACCTGGGCAAGCCGTTCTACGAGCCGCTGGTCGAGTTCATGCTCAGCGGCCCGGTTGTCGCTGCGATCTTCGAAGGCCACCGCGTGATCGAAGGCTTCCGTTCCCTTGCGGGAACCACGGACCCGACGACGGCGGCTCCCGGCACCATCCGCGGCGACTTCGGCCGTGACTGGGGCCTGGCAGTGCAGCAGAACCTGGTCCACGGTTCCGATTCGGTTGATTCCGCGGAGCGTGAGATCAAGATCTGGTTCGGCGCGTAGCTTCCCGCCAAGAAACGAGCAACGCGGGGTCACTTACGGTCCATCCGGAGGTCCGGAATGGGCCGTAAGTGACCCCGCGTTAGTTAAGGGATAAGTGCTCAGTAACCCGACGTGCCGATGAAGACGTTGATGAAGGCAAAGAAAATGCTCGCGATCACGCCGACGTAGAGCAGCGCGGAAATGATCCAACCGGATTCGCTGAGGATCCTGGCCAGGCCTGCGGGGGCTGGAATGACCCCGTGCGCCACGTTCCGGATGGTCACGAACACGAAGAGGGGGATCATGCATGCCCACACCACCATGCAGAACGGGCACAGGATGTGAATGACATACAGTGCCTGGGACCATAGCCAGACGATGAAGATGAACCCCAGTGTGACGCCCGTCTGCAGTCCGATCCAGTACCAGCGGGCGAACTTGGCCCCGGCAAAGATAGCCATGGCGGTGGTGATGATCACAGCGAAGGCGACAATGCCGATGAACATGTTGGGGAAACCGAAAACCGAACTCTGCGGTGTCTTCATGACGCTGCCGCAGGAGACCCACGGATTGAGGTCGCAGGCCGTGATGTGGTTGGGGTCCTGGAGTACCTGCAGCTTTTCCAGCACGAGCGCCCCTGATGCCAGCCACGCAATGGCGCCGGTGGCGAGCAGGAGCCACGCGAAGGGGCGGTCGCGGACCATGCGTGGCATGGTCTCGTCGGGGCTCCTCCCGGTTTTGTCCTGCCCGAGGGAGCGGGCATCGTTATTGGCCAGGTTCGGGCTGGCGGGGCTCGGCATGGTTGGCTGTCCTTTTCTGGGTGGCCCGGCGCAGGACCGGGGACTGCTCTTGGGAGGATTCTAGCCGTGGAGGCTGGATGAGGCGTCCAGCGAACTCGGCGGCACGGAAGCTTTCAGGGCGTGCTTCCTGCCGGGAGTGCGGGCGTGTGAGAGAATGAACATGGCCGGAAGCCGATCCACATGCGGAATCCGGTCCGGTATCTTGTTCCCAAGACCGCCAGTCATATGCAGGGCATGCCCAGGATCCAATGATCCCCGGTAGCGCCGCAGTGACAATGGACGGCACCTGGTTGTGGCATTAGAACAACGGGTTTGGAGCGAAGCCGGCTTTCCGTGGATGCCGCACCCCCATGCTGGTGCGAACCGGAAAGACTACTACTGACTTCTGTCAACGCCTGCGGGTTTTGACAATATTGCCTCTCTGGGCACCGGATGTGGCGGTTGCGCAAGGGCAGGAGTGTTGCCACATATGGATAACGAGCAAGTTGTAGCCGCCGCCGAAGATGCGGCGTCCACCGAGACCACTGAAGCACCCAAAAAGGTCACCCGCACCCGCCGCAAGGCTGCACCGAAGACGGTCACCGCCGATGAAGCCCCCGACGCCGGAGCAGCCGCCGGTGAACCGCTCACCGCAGCGACGGACACCGAAGCGACGGACACCGAAGCGCCCAAGGCTCCCGTCCGGCGCACAAGGGCTCGAAAGAAGGTCGAAACTTCCGAGCCGCTGCCAGGTTTCGCCGAAGAAGCTTCCACGGACGGTGGCGAGGCCCCGCAGGCTGCCGCCGTCGTCGAGCCTGAAATAGCGGCAGAAGCCGAAGCTGCCCCCGAGAAGCCGGTCCGCCGCCGTCGTACGACGAGGGCAAAGAGCCCCGAACCCGTCGCTGAAGAAGCCCCGGTTGAAACACCGGCTGCCGAGGTTGCGCAGCCCGAGGAAAACGCTGTGGTCGCGGAGATTGCGCCGGAGGAAACCACTGAGGAACCGGCCGTCGAGGCCGAAGCCGCAAGCCCGATCGCTTCGCTGTTCATGGAACCTGGCTCCGTCACGTCCATGATCTTCCAGGCGCCGGACTTGAGCGCCGTTGCCAGGCCGGCCGTCGTCGAAGAGGAACGGCAGGCCGACGCCGAAGAAGTTTCCGAGGACAACGAACTGGACGAAGCCGGCAGCCGCCGTCGCCGTCGCAGCCGTGGGCGTCGTGGACGCAGGGGCAACGAGCGCGATGAAGCCGCCGGAGACGAAACGGCCGCGGAATCCGAGGACGAGACAGAAGCCGGTGCCGAGGAAGTCCTCGAAGAAGGCGTAACCTCCCGCCGTCGTCGGCGCCGTCGTCGTGGCGATCAGGACCTGGAGTTGACTGGTGGCGGAGACGACGATCCCCCCAACACTGTCACCCGTGTCCGCGCCCCCCGCGCACACGTTGAGTCCACCAGCAGCTCCGACCGCGTCACGAGCGTCAAGGGCTCCACTCGCCTTGAAGCCAAGAAGCAGCGCCGCCGCGAGTCCCGCGAGACCGGCCGCCGCCGACAGGTCATCACCGAGGCCGAATTCCTGGCCCGCCGTGAGTCCGTCGACCGCCAGATGATCGTTCGGCAGCGCGACGACAGGATCCAGATCGGTGTCCTGGAAGACGGCGTGCTCGCAGAGCACTTCGTGTCCAAGACACAGCAGGATTCCCTGATCGGCAACGTCTACCTGGGCAAGGTCCAGAATGTGCTGCCGTCGATGGAAGCCGCGTTCGTCGACATTGGACGCGGCCGCAACGCCGTGCTGTACGCCGGTGAAGTCAACTGGGATGCAGTCACCTTGGAAGGGAAACCGCGCCGCATCGAAAACGCCCTGAAATCAGGCGATTCCGTGTTGGTCCAGGTCACCAAGGACCCCGTGGGTCACAAGGGCGCACGCCTGACGAGCCAGATTTCGCTCCCAGGCCGCTACCTTGTGTACGTACCGGGCGGGTCAATGACCGGCATCTCCCGCAAGCTGCCCGACGTCGAGCGCAACCGCCTGAAGAAGATCCTCAAGGACCGCCTCCCGGAGAACGCGGGCGTCATTGTCCGCACCGCCGCCGAGGGAGCTTCCGAGGAAGAGCTGACGCACGACATCAACCGCCTGCGGGCCCAGTGGGAAGGCATCGAAAGCCAGTCCACGTCCACCAAGATCCTGGCACCGGAACTGCTGTACGGCGAACCGGACCTGACCATCAAGGTGGTCCGAGACGTCTTCAACGAGGACTTCTCCAAGCTCATCGTCTCCGGCGACGAAGCCTGGGACACCATCGAAGCCTACGTCACCTACGTGGCGCCGGACCTGGTGGGACGCCTCGAAAAGTGGACCTCGGATCAGGACATCTTCTCGGCATGGCGCGTGGACGAACAGATCCACAAGGCACTGGAGCGCAAGGTCTTCCTGCCCTCCGGCGGTTCGCTCGTGATCGACCGCACCGAGGCCATGACGGTTGTTGACGTCAACACCGGGAAGTTCACCGGCAGCGGTGGCAACCTCGAGGAAACCGTCACCAAGAACAACCTTGAGGCTGCCGAGGAAGTGGTCCGCCAGCTGCGCTTGCGCGACATCGGCGGAATCATCGTCATCGACTTCATCGACATGGTCCTGGAATCCAACCGCGATCTCGTGTTGCGCCGCTTGGTCGAATGCCTCGGCCGGGACCGCACCAAGCACCAGGTCGCCGAGGTGACGTCCCTTGGATTGGTCCAGATGACGCGCAAGCGCATGGGCACCGGCCTGCTGGAGGTCTTCGGCGAGCAGTGCGAAACCTGCGCCGGTCGCGGAATCGTCACGCACGACGAGCCTGTGGAACACCGTCGGGCCAACGTGGTGGCCGCCGAACACCACCACCCACGCACGGAGTCACAGCCGACCGTCCGGCCTGAACAGCGCAAGCGTCGCCGCGGCAGGGGCACGGGTCCGGGGACTACCGAACTCCCGAGCACCCCACCTGTGCCGGTCCACACCGTGGAATCCACCGATCCGAACCGCCAGGCAGCCACCCGCGCAGCCCTTGCCACCATCGCGGCGGCAGCCCACGCAGCCCACCTGCACGACGACGAGCTCCACCACGCGGCGGAATTGCTCGCCGACGGGCACGTAGCGGAAGCAACCCCGGTCCAGGCCCCCGCGGCCCCGGCCCAGGCTCCTGCCGCTGCGTCGAGTAGCGAGGAACGTTCGAAGCCTGTCCTGCGATTCGGCGGCGAGGAAGTTGCGTTGCCCTTCGTCCACCACGAAGAGGAGCCAGCGAGTGGTGCCCCTGCCATGAGCCTGGACCTGTTGGCACAGGCATTCGCGGGCCTCGGAGAAGCGCCCGACACTGCGACGACGGCACCTGAGGCCGAGGAAGTGCCCGCCGGGACCCCCGCGGCCGTTGCAAGCGGAGAATCCCCGGAAGCGGGTTCGCGTGGACGCCGAGGCCGTCGCAACCGCAGCGCCAGCCGGGCCCAGGGTGCCGCCAACGCCACCAACGTGGAGCACCACGAGGTTGCCGCGGCCGCCTCCGGTGGGGCCGCGCACGAGGCCAAGGCGACGGACGCTGCTCCAGCCAAGTCGACGGCGGCAGCGGAACCGATCATCCTCGGTGTCGGCGTGCCCAAGTCCGAACTCTAAACGCAGTATCCTGCCCGAAGCCCCGGCCGTTTCCGCTCCTGTGGAAACCGCCGGGGCTTCGGCGTTGCCTGCCAATTCACCGGACGACCGCTCCGCGCGGTTGCAAAGGGCGATTTCAGCGGGTGAGCTGTGATCCGGGTTAAGCTAGGGGACTGACACGGGGTGCCGCGCACCAAGCCGGCTGAGACCAGACCCGTTGAACCTGTCCGGTTAGCACCGGCGAAGGGATGTCTTGCATGACTGTTTCAGCGCAATCAGCCGTCTACCCGCTCAAGGCTATCCAGCGGGCCATCCCGAGGGTCCTCAGCATTGCCGGCTCGGATCCTTCGGGTGGCGCCGGGATCCAGGCGGACCTCAAGAGCATTGCGGCCAACGGAGGCTATGGCATGGCCGTGATTACGGCGCTCACGGTACAAAACACGCAGGGCGTCACTGCCGTCCATGTGCCTCCTGTGGAATTCCTGCGCCAGCAATTGGATGCCATTAGCGACGACATCACCGTCGATGCCGTCAAAATCGGCATGCTCGGGGACGCGGCCGTCATCCACGAAGTCCGTCGCTGGCTCGGCGAGGCGCGCCCCGCCGTCGTCGTGCTGGATCCGGTGATGATCGCGACCAGTGGCGACCGGCTCCTCGCGGAGTCCGCTGAAACCGCGCTGCGGGAACTTCTGCCCCTCGCCGATTTGGTGACCCCCAACCTTCCTGAATTGGCCATGCTGCTCGGCGAACCTGAAGCCACTGACTGGGCCACGGCGTTGGAGCAAGGCAAACGCTTGGCCGCTGCCTGTGGAAACACCGTCCTGGTGAAGGGTGGCCATCTGCAGGGAGCGGGCTGCCCCGATGCCTTGGTCAACACCGGGGGAGTACTGAGCCAGGACGTGGTGGAATTCGCCGGCCAACGCGTGGAGACCCGCAACAGCCATGGCACGGGATGTTCCCTCTCCTCGGCGATGGCGACGGCCAAGGCGCGGCTCGGCGATTGGGAGTCCGCCCTGCGCGTAGTCAAGCCCTGGCTTCAGGAAGCGCTGACCCAGTCCGAGGTGCTGGAAGTCGGGAAGGGCAACGGGCCGATCCATCATTTCCATGCGCTCCAGCAGGACCTTCAACCGGGGGATTTCGCCGTCCGGATGTGGGACGCCGCCCAAACGGAACTTGCGGCCATTTATGGCTTGGACTTCATCCAGCACTTGCAAACCGGTGGCCTCAGCGAAGCGCAGTTCAGCTATTACCTGTCGCAGGATGCCATCTATCTCAACGGCTATTCGAGGGTCCTGGCACGGGCAAGCGCCCTCGCCCCGAGTGAAACCGAACAGCTGTTCTGGGCCCGCGGCTCGCAGATGTGCCTTGAGGTCGAGTCCGAGCTGCACCGGAATTGGCTCAATGGACGCCAGGTAAGCGGAGAGCTAGGACCGGTCACCAAGGCCTACGTGGACCACTTGCTGGCGGCGTCGGCGTCGGGAAGCTACGCCGTGCTGCTGGCTGCCGTGCTTCCCTGCTACTGGTTGTACGCCGAGGTGGGACACCAGCTCCACCTTGGCTACATTCGGGCCGGAGCGTCGGACGAGCACCCTTACGCAGACTGGCTGCGCACCTACGCGGACGAAGCGTTCGCAGAGGCCACCCGCAAGGCGATCGACATCACGGATGCCGCCGCACAGGCCGCGTCGCCAGCGGAGCGCACCGCGATGATGGAGGCGTTTGCCCAATCCTGCCGTTATGAAACGGCGTTCTTCGATGCTCCAAGATTGCATGCCTGAGCCCGTTTTCCGGGACGGAGACAGCGGAGCGAGGCAGCGGAGCAAGGCGCATTTCGCGGGCGCTGCAGCGTGTCGTCGCGAGGATCCGAGCTTTTCCCGGCCGGCAGGGTAAGGTGGACGGGCACGGTACCGGATGGCGACATAGCCAGTCTGTGGCAGCCATCACGTGGCAGCCTCCGGACCTGGCCTCATTTGCAGCCGAAGGCGAAACTAGCGTAATCTAGATCTTCGGTGCTTACGCCAACACTTGGGTTATGCCCCTAGAAACCGTTCATTTGGAACTTACCTTTCATTTGGAACTATTCGAGGGATGACTCATGGATTCCGTACCGGAGTCCACGGCGTTGAGGCACAGCGTGAACCAGGCCCGTTTTCGGATCGGGGTTCCGCACGCAAATTTAGTAATAAACGTCGAGAGAAGTGAGTGCCCAAGTGGTGTACGCGATTGTCCGCGCAGGCGGCCGCCAAGAAAAGGTTTCCGTTGGAGACTACGTAACCCTGAACCGCGTCCCCGGCGGAGCCGGCAGCACCCTTGAGCTGCCCGCACTGCTCCTGGTGGACGGTGACAAGGTCACCTCCGCTGCTGCGGATCTGGCCAAGGTCAAGGTTACGGCTGAGATCCTCGAAGACCTCCGTGGTCCGAAGATCGTCATCCAGAAGTTCAAGAACAAGACCGGCTACAAGAAGCGCCAGGGTCACCGTCAAGAACTCACCAAGATCAAGATCACCGGTATCAAGTAACCACTGGTTGCTGTTCAGGTTTTCAACAGATTCCCCAGAATTTAAAGGCAGGCATTTCAAATGGCACATAAAAAAGGCGCGAGCTCCACTCGCAACGGTCGTGACTCCAACGCCCAGTACCTCGGCGTAAAGCGCTTCGGTGGCCAGGTCGTTTCCGCAGGCGAGATCATCGTCCGCCAGCGCGGCACCCACTTCCACCCGGGCGCCGGTGTCGGCCGCGGTGGCGACGACACCCTGTTCGCCCTGCAGGCAGGTGCGGTTGAGTTCGGAACTCGCCGTGGCCGTCGCGTAGTGAACATCGTTGCTGCTGCAGCTGCAGAGTAATAACACGTTCTGAACGGGTGGAGCGGGCCGTATGGCCCGCTCCACCTGTCTTTTTAACCGCACTAGAATTTACTAGGGCGGGCGGCGGCGCATCAGCCCGCAACACGCATTTCAAGCAGTAATTTCCAGTTAGAGGAGAAACACGTGGCGACCTTCGTAGACCGGGTAGTACTTCACGTATCCGGCGGAACAGGCGGCCACGGCTGTGTCTCTGTTAAGCGCGAGAAGTTCAAGCCCCTGGGCGGACCCGACGGCGGCAACGGCGGTAACGGCGGCGACGTCATCCTGCGCGTTGACGCCCAGACCACCACTTTGCTTGATTACCACCACGCACCGCACCGCCACGCAACCAACGGTGGCCCCGGGATGGGTGACTGGCGCGGCGGCAAGAACGGCGAGACTCTCGTGCTTCCCGTGCCGGACGGCACCGTGGTCAAGACCAAGGACGGCGTTGTCCTTGCTGACCTTGTAGGTGAAGGCACCGAGTTCGTTGCCGCTGCAGGTGGCCTGGGCGGCCTTGGTAACTCGTCGTTGTCTTCGCAGAAGCGCCGTGCCCCTGGTTTCGCCCTCCTCGGAATCGAAGGGGACTCCAGTGACATCGTCCTGGAGTTGAAGTCGATCGCAGACATCGCACTGGTTGGCTTCCCCTCAGCGGGCAAGTCCAGCCTTGTCGCGGCGATGTCCGCTGCGCGGCCCAAGATCGCCGATTATCCGTTCACCACCCTGATCCCCAACCTCGGCGTGGTCCAGGCCGGTGAGGTCCGGTTCACCATTGCCGACGTTCCCGGATTGATCGAAGGCGCGAGCGAGGGCAAGGGCCTCGGCCACAACTTCCTGCGCCACGTCGAGCGTTGCGCCGCGCTCGTGCACGTGCTGGACTGCGGAACCTTGGAAGCGGACAGGGACCCGCTCTCCGACCTTGCGATCATCGAGCAAGAGCTGGATAAGTACGCAGTGGACATGAGCTACGCCGGCGTTGACGGCGAAGTGGTCCCCCTGAACGAACGCCCCAAACTTGTTGTCCTGAACAAGGTGGACCTGCCAGACGGCCGGGATATGGCCGAGTTCGTCCGCCCGGAACTGGAACAGCGCGGCTACCGCGTTTTCGAAGTCTCCGCGACGAGCCATGAAGGCCTGCGCCAACTGAGCTTCGCCATGGGCGAGATCGTCATGGCCGCCCGCAAGGCCGTTGCCACTGCGCCTCCCAAGGTCGCGGCGCCCGTCCTGCGCCCCCGCGCCGTCAACGAGTCCGGCTTCAAGATCCGCCGCGAGGAAAAGAACCTCGAGCCGCTCTTCCGCGTCCTGGGGGAGAAGCCGGTCCGTTGGGTCAAGCAGACCGACTTCACCAACGAGGAAGCCATTGGCTACCTGGCCGATCGCCTGGCAAAGCTCGGCATCGAAAACGAACTGTTCAAGATGGGTGCCGTTCCGGGTGACACCGTGGTGATCGGCGAAGAGGACGGCGTCGTCTTCGACTGGGAACCCACCATGATGGCGGGCGCCGAACTCCTGGCGACGCCTCGAGGCACGGACATCCGTGTTGCCGACATCGGCGACCGTCCCACCCGTTCGCAGAAGCGCGACGAGCAGCTCGAACGACGCGAAGCCAAGGCTGCAGCACGCGCCGAGCTCGAAGCCGAGCGGAAGGCGGGCATCTGGACCGAGTCCGTCAGCGGACGTCGTCTACCCAAGCCCCTGAAGGAAAGCGGCCTGGAAGCCGAAAATGACGACTAGCACGGCCCGCATCGCTGAAGTCACCGAAGGCGACGACTCCGCCGAACGCCAGGCATTGGCCGGCGCCAAGCGGATCGTCGTCAAAGTGGGTTCGTCCTCGCTGACCAGCATCAAAGGCGGCATCTCGGAGAAAGCGCTGACGGCACTTGTCCACGCCCTGGCTGAGAAGCGCAATTCCGGGACGGAGATCATCCTGGTCTCTTCCGGTGCCATCGCGGCGGGTCTCGCGCCGCTCGGCCTCGCCAAGCGTCCCAAGGACCTCGCCACGCAGCAGGCTGCGGCCAGCGTGGGCCAAGGGCTTTTGATGGCGCGCTATTCGCAGGCTTTTGCCGCTCACGGGGTCACGGTCAGCCAGGTCCTCTTGACGGCGGACGACTTGATGCGGCGCACGCAGCACAGCAACGCATACCGGGCGCTGGACCGTTTGCTGAACCTCGGCGTCGTGCCCGTCGTGAACGAAAACGACACCGTGGCAACGCACGAAATCCGTTTTGGCGACAACGATCGTCTGGCCGCTTTGGTGGCCCACCTTGTCCGGGCGGACGCCTTGGTCCTGTTGTCCGACGTCGACGCCCTCTACGATGGTCCGCCGTCATTGGGTGCCAAGCGCATTCCGCTTGTCACTGGTCCCGCTGACCTCGTCGGCGTGACCATCGGCAAGGCCGGTAAAGCCGGCGTTGGAACCGGAGGCATGACCACCAAGGTAGAGGCTGCGTCGATCGCCGCGGGCTCCGGCATCCACGCCCTCGTCACGTCCACGGCCAATGCCGCCGCCGCCCTGGCAGGCGAGGACGTGGGCACGTGGTTCGCCATCAACGGCAACCGCAAACCGGTACGGCTGCTTTGGCTGGCCCACCTCGCTTCGGTCCGGGGCCGTTTGGTGCTCGACGACGGCGCCGTCAAGGCCGTGCGGGACCGCCACACGTCGCTGTTGCCCGCCGGAATATCTTCGGTGCAGGGAGACTTCGAGCCGGGCGATCCGGTGGAGATGGTTTCATCCGAGGGCACCGTGATTGCCAGGGGCCTCGTGAACTACTCTGCGGACGAGCTTCCCCGCATGCTTGGCCGTTCAACCAAGGAACTCGCCAAGGACCTTGGCCGCGGATATGACCGCGTAGTTGTTCATGTTGACGACCTCGTACTGGTCCAGCAGTCCCGCTCCACTAAACTTGGAGAATGACTGAGGCCCTTACCCCTGATTCTCCTGTGATGACTGACGCCCTGGCTGCTGGCAATGCCGCCCAGGTGCCGGAAACTCCGGAGAGGGGAAACGCGCCGCTCACCCCTGAGCAAGTGGAGGCGGCCGTGCATTCGATCGCGGACCGCTCACGGCAGGCCGCACGGCACATGTCCCAGGCGAACCGCGCCTGGAAGGACCGCGCGCTGCACGCTATTGGCGCAGCCCTCCGGGAAAAGCAGGGGTCCATCCTCGCCGCCAACGCGAAGGATGTTGAGTCCGGCCGCAACAACGGAACCTCCGCTGCCATGCTGGACCGCCTGACCCTGACACCTGCCCGCATCGACGGCCTTGTGGCGGCCCTTGAAAACCTGGCGGGCCTGCCGGATCCCGTGGGAAACGTCGTCCGAGGCCAGACCCTCCCCAACGGACTTCGCTTGCGCCAAGTCAATGTGCCGATGGGAGTCGTCGCAGCGATCTACGAGGCGCGCCCCAATGTCACGGTTGACATCGCCGGACTCGCCCTGAAGAGCGGCAATGCAGTGATCCTGCGTGGCGGATCGGCTGCTGCCCACACCAACGCAGCCCTTGTGACCATCCTCCGCGATGCGTTGGAATCCGTCGGGCTGCCGGCCGACGCCGTGCAGAGCGTGGACCAGTTCGGCCGCGAGGGCGCGAACGTCCTGATGCGTGCCCGTGGCCGGGTGGACGTGCTGATTCCGCGTGGTGGACGGGACCTGATTCAGACTGTGGTGAACAACTCTTCCGTCCCCGTCATTGAGACCGGCGAGGGAAATGTGCACATCTTCATCGACGAGTCCGCCAGCGAAGAGATGGCTGTCGATATCCTGCTTAACGCCAAGACCCAGCGCCCCAGCGTTTGCAACACTGTGGAGACTCTCCTGGTGCACTCGAAATCCACGGTGCTGCCCGCCGTCGCTACCGCCTTGCGCTCTGCCGGTGTCACCTTGCACGTCGATTCCCGGATTCAAGCGGCGCTGTCCGGCTCCGTGGACACAGTCCCCGCCGACGACGCCGATTGGGCCACGGAATACATGGACCTCGACCTCGCAGTTGCCATGGTGGACAACCTGGACGAGGCGGTCGCGCACATCCGCAAATGGTCGACCGGCCACACGGAGGCCATCCTGACGAACAATCTGGCGAACGCGGAGAAGTTCATCGCGGACATCGACTCTGCGGCGGTCATCGTGAACGCATCCACGCGTTTCACTGATGGGGGCGAGCTCGGCCTGGGTGCCGAGGTAGGAATCTCTACGCAGAAGCTGCACGCACGCGGTCCCATGGGCCTCACTGAGCTGACCACCACGAAGTGGATTGTCCAGGGTGAAGGCCAGATCCGCGGCTAGCGACGCTGTAACATAGAACAGAAGTCCTGAACGGTGGGAGGATCCGCCGTCGAAATCCTTTGAACCGCTAGGGGAGAAAATGCAGTTTCAGCAGATCGCCATTTCAATTTTCACGCAAGGGGGCGAGAGCGGAGCCGAAGCGCCGGCACCGTTGTGGGCTGAACCTTGGGTTTTCGGTGTCTCAATGTTCTGCATCCTGCTCGTCCTCATGTTTGTCGCAGTCTCCTACACTAACCTCGGCAACCGTCACGAGGCCGTCGAAGAGCACTCGGATCCGCACCGCCAGCACCCGGCCAAGCACCCAGGGCTGGGTCACTAACATTTCCGCCGCAAAACCCTTCGAGGAAACGGGGCGCCGGCTGCGCTTGGGCGTGATGGGTGGAACCTTCGATCCCATTCACCACGGCCACTTGGTTGCTGCCAGTGAGGTTGCCGCCAAGTTTCGCTTGGACGAGGTGGTCTTCGTGCCCACCGGCGAGCCCTGGCAGAAATCGCACAAGCAGGTCAGTGAAGCCGAGCACCGGTACTTGATGACGGTCATTGCCACGGCTTCCAACCCCAATTTCACGGTGAGCCGCGTGGACGTGGACCGCCCCGGTCCCACGTTCACCATCGATACCCTGCGGGATCTCCGGACCCAGCGGCCGGACGCGGACTTGTTCTTCATCACGGGCGCTGACGCCCTCGCGCAGATCCTGTCCTGGAAAGATGTCGACGAGCTTTGGACCTTGGCGCACTTTGTCGGGGTCACCCGGCCCGGTCATGTCCTTGACGGCATGGGCAGGGAGGACGTCAGTCTGTTGGAAGTGCCCGCCATGGCGATTTCTTCGACGGATTGCCGCGCCCGGGTGGGTGCAGGCAATCCGGTCTGGTACCTCGTGCCTGATGGGGTAGTGCAGTACATCGCCAAATACAAGCTGTACTCGGGCAAACCCGGCATGGGGGAGCCCCTGCATGCTATGACCGGATCAGAACACCAAGCCCGTACCGAGTGAGTTTTGAATGAGCCAGGAACAGCCCCCCATCCCTAGCCGGCGCGAGCTTCGACGAGCCCGGGACGCACGCGTGGAAGAAACCGGCGCACGTCCCGCGGTAGCCGAAGCCGTTACCTCCGACGACGCCAACCACGCGTCCGGTGGCGCTTCGGTCAATCGGGTGCGCCGGGTGGCCGATGCTCCGCTGGACGCTCAACCCGCCTCGGAACGTTCTTCGCAGGCCCGTGCACGCGACCGCGCCGCACTCCGCGCCATCAAGGAACTCGCGGATAAGGAGCAGCAGCTTTCCCGCGGCGGTCCGCCCACGCGCCGCCAGTTGCGCCTGCAGCAATTGCAGGAAGAAGTTGCCCCGGGCACCTCGGCGATCCCCGTTGTCCCGGCACCCGGATCCGGGCCGAGGACGTCCAGTGTCCAGGTCCAGGCTCCCGGAAGGCAGCAGTCCGGCCCTGATGGCCCGGGCGTTTCACCAGGCGGCGGTGTGCGGGTCACGGCAGGCCCGCCTCCCGGCGCCCCCGAAATGACCGTGGAGCAGGCCTTGATGGCCCGTGAGCTATTGGCTGCCCAAGCGCAAAATCAGTCCAACAAGCTTGAGCACATCGCGGCAATGGAATCGGCGGTGCAGAAAATTCCGGCCGCTGAATCCGGGGTTTCCCAAGCCGACGTTGAGCCAGCGGATCCAGAGGCCCTGGCCGAACAAATCGCCCAGGCTGAACGCGAGGCGATCCTCAACAAGAGGGCCATGGCCAAGCAGAAGCTTGCCGAGCAGAACAGCCGTCCTTCTGGTCCGGTCCGCGCTGAACCTTCCGTGGCCAGCAACCTGGCCATGGTGACGCCCCTGGAATTCGTGAAGGTTCCGGGACTCGAGCGTCCGGTCATGAAGCCGCCCGGCACCACCTTTGTTCCTCTCGTGACCTCACCTGCGCCGAAACTGAAGCCCGGGCAATCGGCGTCGGGCAAGTCCCGCAGCCTGCGCGGCCGCGCAGGAGTGCTGGCACGCGCAGAGGCCGCTGCGAAAGCGGCAGGTCGACTCCCCGCGTCGGACTCCGTCTCGGACGGCGATGCCTTCGGTGAAGCGGCCGAACATCCGCCTATTTCGGCAAGTTCGGCTTACGGACTTGAACCGCTCGACGCCGCGACGGCGGGACTCGGGCGCGCCCAGCGTACCCGGCTACTGGTCCTCGGACTCGTTGGCATCGGAGCCATCGCCCTGATTGCGGGCATCATCATGATCACCAGCGGACTTTCCCGCTGACTATAACGGCTTTTGCCACCAAACAGGCTTCGTTTATTCTCGAAGCCGCATACAAGGAGTCCCGTGACTGCACATGAACAATCCGTCCTCTTGGCCCGCCACGCCGCCCGCGCGGCAGCGGACAAGCTGGCCGAGGACATCATCGCCTTGGACGTCAGCGAACGTCTGGCCCTGACCGACGTCTTCCTGATCGCCTCGGCCCCGACCGAACGCCAGGTCAATGCCATCGTCGACGGCATCGAGGAAGAGCTGCTCAAGCAGGACCTGCGCCCGGTCCGCCGCGAAGGACGGTCCGAAGGCCGCTGGGTCCTGTTGGACTACGCCGACATCGTGGTGCACGTCCAGCACTCCGAAGACAGGGTCTTCTACGCCCTGGAACGCCTGTGGAAAGACTGCCCGGTAGTGGATCTGGAACTCGGTGACGACGCCTCGGCGAAGACTCCCGCCGTCGAGGAATCCTAGGCTTTAGGGCACAAACCAACTGAATATGCCCGATTTGGAATTTTCGGAAATGCTGTTCTAAGATATTTGAGTTGCTTCGGAGGAATCCGAAAACCGGAGGAGATTTTCAGGCCGGTTCACGGTTCGCGGAGCAGCGAGGATATGGGGCTGTGGCGCAGCTGGTAGCGCACCTGCATGGCATGCAGGGGGTCAGGGGTTCGAGTCCCCTCAGCTCCACCATAGAGTCGAAAGAGCCACCCCGTTGGGGTGGCTCTTTCGTTTTCTCCGGTGTTCTCGGCGTGGATCGCTTTGGGTGTGTTTGCCGATCTTGTCCGGGTTCGCTGGTCATCACGGACCCGTCGTCAGAGCGAGGCGTTGTCGGCTTCGTAGACCTGGGAGGCGAACTCTTCGAGTCTCACTGCGCACCGGGAGAGTTCATCGGCCACCTTTTCGGCCATGGGCGCACCGAGGACGTCGCGCGCCTTGACCTTCTCGAACCACCCGCGGAGTTTCCCAAGGTCCTCCTCGTTTTCCTCTAGTTCGCCGTAGGTGAAGTGCTCTTCCCTGACCTCCTTCTCCACTCCGGCGTGGAAATCGCGGCACTTGTCTAGAATCTCCTCGTATTCGTCGTTGCGGGCCTCGTTGAACATGTTTACGAGGTCGTTCTCGCCGATGAGAGACGCTGCGTTGACCAGGAATGCCTTGCCTGCCATCGATTCGACGATCTCGTTGCGCAGGGCGCGCATGGCCCGTTCGTTTTGGGGTGTGCGTGGCGCGGCGGCCGCGGAATTCTGCATGTAGACGGCGCCCAGGTTGCGCAGCCGGCGCCACACCGCCGCCCGCAGGCGGGTGGGTTCGCTGGGTACCCGATAGATCAGGATGAGCCAGGTGATCGGGTCCTGGCTCCCAGTCCGCGCCGGCCGCGGTGCTTCCATCTCAGGGTCCGGCGCGGCGGACGTGTTCGTTTCGACGTTCATCAGGTCTCCTCTTGTTGCCAACGCCATCGTATCGTCTGCCGCTCGCCGGACGGGTGACGGGGGATGTTTTGAATACATGACGGTCGGCTATCATCCGCTCGTGAGTGGTTGCATCCAAGGTGAGAAGTTCCTGGTGTTCGAAGGTATAACGGCGGCGACTGTCATGTGATCACAATGTTGCACTCCAGATATAACGGTCGTTACTATTGACAACGAACGTATTGACCAAAGGTATTCAGAAGGGTGGTAGTCATGGGTTCAAGTACCGATTGGGGCTTGGCCATATCCGTGTTCGTGGCCGCCATCGTCGAGATGGTCGAGGCATTGACGATTGTGCTCGCGATGGGCATGACCCGGAGCTGGAAGTCGACGCTGGTCGGCATTGGGGCGGCGCTTGTGGCGCTGACCGGATTCACGGCAGTTACGGGTTACGCTCTGGCGACCTGGCTCCCGCGCTCGAGCCTGCAGCTCGTGATAGGTATCCTGCTGCTGATCTTCGGGCTGCAGTGGCTGCGCAAGGCAATTCTGCGCTCCTCCGGGCGCAAGGCCTTGCATGATGAAGCGCTGATCTACGAGAAGCAGGCCAAGGCGGCCGCCGCGGCCGGAAACGAGACCCGGTTCGGGCTCGACTGGTTCTCATTCGTCATCAGCTTCAAGGGCGTGTTCCTCGAAGGTGTCGAAGTGGTCTTCATCGTTATCACCTTCGGCCTCAACGCCCACAACATGCCGGTCGCGATCCTGGGTGCGGTTGCCGCCGTCGTCGTGGTCCTGCTCGCCGCGGTCGTCGTCCACGCGCCGCTGACCAAGGTGCCCGAGAACACCCTCAAGTTCGGTGTGGGCCTCCTGCTCGCGACCTTCGGCACCTTTTGGGCCATCGAGGGCCTGGGAAGCCTCACCCCGGACCGGGCCAGCCTTGAGTGGATCGGCTCGGACTTCGTCCTGCTGCCCATCCTGGCCGGCTGGCTGCTGCTCTCGGTCGTGCTGGTCCGGGTCCTCAGGGTCCCGGTCGCTTCCCCGAAGGCCTCAGCAGCCCTCGTCGATGCTCGAGGGGAGGTCTAAGCAATGAAATTCCTCAAGGGGTTCGCCCAATTCTGGTACGACTTCATCATCGGAGATGACTGGAAGATCGCCGCGGCGGTGGTGTCCGTGCTCGCCGTCGGCGCCGGATTCGTCCTGAACGGCTTCGAGCACTCCCAACTGCTCCCGCCGATCCTGGCAGTAGCCCTGGGGGCAGCCTTCGTCGTCGCCCTCGCCATCGACATCAAGCGGAACCCTAAAAACTAAGAAAAACCAATACGTAGTACGTTCTGTCAAAAGGCAGAAAGAAGCGGTCCCGGGTACTCCCCGGGACCGCTTCTTCGCGGTCCGGGGAAGTCTTTGCTCAAGCGAAGGACGCCCGGTGTTCACGCACCGTCCACCTGCGTCTTGACTGCACTTTGCGTTCGCCTGTGAATCTAACAACTGTCACTCTCAAGAATGACACTCGAGATAGCTTCATTACATCAGGAGTTCGCTGTGCATCACTCACGTCGCCCCCTTGCCCTCGCTCTCGGCTCTCTCCTACTCGTCACCACCATGTCGGCCTGCGGTGCGGCTGCCGGTGATTCCGGCAGCGGATCTGCCTCGGTCTCCGCGGCAGCCAGCGGCGGTTTCACGCTCTATTCGTCCATGGGCTTTGCCAAGCAGGCCATCGCCGCCTTCACGGCCAAGACCGGCATCCCGGTCAAGCTTGTCGCGGACAGCGGCGGACCGCTCCTGACCAAAGTCTCTGCTGAAAAGGCCAACCCTCAGTGGACAGCGCTCTGGGTCGAAGGGGACATGGCATACGCAACGCTGGCGCAGAGCGGTCAGCTCGCTCCGTACGGGCCCCAGGTGAACTACAACGCCGTCGGCAAGACCCTCACACCACAGGACCACACGTACGCCCCGGTCAGCGCCACCACGATGGCCGCACTCCTATGCAATGCCGTCAAGGTACCCAACCCGCCCAGCCAGTACTCCGAGCTGCTCGCCGAGCAGTACAAGGGCAGGATCGGGATGAACGATCCGAGCCAGTCCGGACCGACCTACACGTTCGTCGCCGGGATCATGCAGCAAATGGGCGGCGCCCAACAGGGCAAGGACTACCTCACCCGCCTCAAGGCGAACGGGCTCAAGGTCTTCCCGACCAATGGAGACACCCTGCACGCCCTGGAGACCGGTCAGATCGACTGCGGCCTCGTCCAGTCAAGCGCTGCTTCGGGCGAGATCCTCAAGGTCCCTGCCACAGACAGCTTCAAGCCGGTTGCCACTTATCTCCCGCAGTCCACGCTGCTGCCCGGCGTCATCGGGATCAGCTCCAAAGCCACCGGCGATGCCAAGACGGATGCGCAGAAGTTCGAAGACTTCCTGCTCTCCCCGGAAGGCCAGCAGGCCATCATCAGCGCAGCACCCCAAGGGGCATCACTGTTCTGGCCCGTCGTCGACGGGGCGAACAAACTCGACGCTCTCTCGCCGATGCCCACGGCTTACCAGCGCCTCGACCCTACTCTGTGGGGCCCGCAGCAGGCGGACATCGTCAACTGGTTCTCCGCGACAATCAAATGACGGGCGAATACGTCCTGGGGCGGCCCCGTCCTGCCCCTGACTGGGCCGCGCACCTGCTTCGAAACACCCGCTTCTTCCTCTCCCCGGCGGCGTTGTTCTGGGTGGTGATCATGGCGATCCTCGTCGCACCGATCGCGGTCTTCCTCGCCGTCGGCGTCATCCCGGGAACGTTCGGCCTCGACGCCGGCGCACTCGATTTCTCGGCCTTCAGCGTTCTCACACAAGGCAAGATGCTCAGCGCGATGGTGAATTCGCTGGTGCTCGGCGTCGTCGTCGCGGTCGCTGCCACCGCGATCGCCGGCACTGTCGCATGGCTCGTGCACCGGACGGACGTCCCGCTGCGCGGACTCTCCGCCGCCGCCATGTTCGCCGTGCTCATCACCCCGAGCTACCTCATGGCGATGGGCTGGCAGCGGCTCCTGGAACCGGGGGGAGTGCTCGAGGTGGCCGGCATCGACGCGTCCGGCGCGCGGGCGATCCTCTACGGACCCGTGGGGGTCGCGATGGTCCTCACGTTCAAAGGCATCCCTTTCGCCTACCTCGCGATTTCGGCCGCGCTGCGGGGACTCGGCCAGGAGTTCGAGCACGCCGTGCGGGTGCACGGCGGATCGGCACGGGATGCAGCGAAGATCGTCCTTGCGCTGATCAGCCCTGCCATGGCCTCGGCACTGGCAATCGTTTTCGCCGAGGCGATCTCCGACTTCGGCGTCGCCACGACCCTCGGAAGAGCCGGGGGGTTCACGGTCGCGACCTACGGCATCTACGACGCCATCCAGGCGTTCCCGGTCCAGTTCCAAGCAGCCTCGGCCGTGAGCTGGGTCCTGCTGCTGCTCATAGTAATCGCGCTCGTGCTCCAGTCGGCAGCCCTGCGGGGCCGCAGCTACCGCGTCCTCGGCGGCCGCACCAGGCCGGCGGCCAGGAAGCGGCTAGGCCCCGCAGGCAAGGCCCTCGGCGGCACCTTCCTCACGGCGCTATGGGTCCCGGTGCTGGGCGTTCCGGCATTGGGGGCCCTCTCGGCCTCGCTCGTCACGAACCT
Organism: Arthrobacter sp. FW306-2-2C-D06B; assembly: GCF_021789175.1. Taxonomy (NCBI): domain Bacteria; kingdom Bacillati; phylum Actinomycetota; class Actinomycetes; order Micrococcales; family Micrococcaceae; genus Arthrobacter; species Arthrobacter sp. FW306-2-2C-D06B. The sequence goes on along the minus strand of NZ_CP084560.1, from coordinate 2,780,675 downwards.
CGGTTCGATGAGCGAGCACCATCTCAGCTTCGATAGCTACATTCGTGTGCTGAGGAACAGCGATTCCTACGAGCCTCTCGCGTTCTCGGCGCAGATGGCGTTCGTGGTGGCCACCGTGACTGCGTTTGTCGCGGTGATCGCGGCCCGGATGCTCTCAAAGAGCCGCAAGACCGTCATGACCAGGGGTCTTGACTTCGTCCTGCTCGCGGCCGTCGCCCTGCCGGGCATCGTCTTCGCGGCCGGCTACATCTTCACCTACAACCTGCCCGGGGTCAATCGGCTCGGTATCCACCTCTACGGGACAGTCGCACTGCTCGGACTTGCGTATATAGCCTCCTCGCTCCCGGCCACGACAAGGCTGCTCTTCGGTAGTCTGAGCCAGCTGCAGGAGTCGCTCTCGCACGCCGCCCGCGCGCACGGACGCGGCCCCATCGCAACCTGGTTCACCATCACCGTGCCAATGATCGCGCGCCCGGCCGTGTCCGCGTGGATGCTGACCTTCGCCCACATCATGCTCGAACTGCCGATCAGCCAGCTGCTCTACCCGCCCGGCCACGCCCCGCTCGTCGTCGGGATCGAACACGCCCTGGAACAGTACGACTTCAGCGGGGGCACAGCCATGCAAGTGCTCGCCATCCTTTTTTGCCTCGCCGTAGTCGGCCTGGCTCAACTCACATTCCGTCTCGCCGCCCCACGCGGCTGGCTCCACATCGGGAGGACCTCATGACCGCCTTTACAACCCGGCTGGCTGAACCCGACGCCGGACGCGGAGCGAGTGGGGGACGCGGAGCGGAGATCTCATGCGCTCGGGTTTCCAAACGGTATGGCACGGTCCGCGCGCTCGACGATATCAGTCTGCACGTGCCGCCCGGCTCGTTCACTGTGCTCCTCGGGCCGTCCGGCTCGGGGAAGACGACTCTACTGCGGTCAATCGCCGGCATCGAGCGAGTCGACGGCGGTCGCATCGAGCTGCGGGGTGGGGAAGTAAGCTCCGCGACCCGCAGCGTCCCACCCGAAAAGCGCAACCTAGGCATGGTTTTCCAAGACTATGCGTTGTGGCCACACCTTACGGTTGCTGGCAACGTCGGCTACGCGCTGCGGCGCCGCGGCAGCGGCCACTCCCGGTCGAGCGCTGCGCAGGCAGTGGCTGCCATGCTCGAGAGGGTGGGCCTCGGCCACCTCGGCGAACGCTACCCCAACGAACTGTCCGGCGGGCAGCAGCAGCGAGTGGCCCTGGCCCGTGCGATGGTCGGCTCACCGTCACTGGTCCTCTTCGACGAGCCGCTCTCCAACCTTGATGCGGACCTGCGCGAACGGCTCCGGCTCGAAATCTCGGTGCGCATCAGGGAGGCCGGGGCGACGGCGGTCTACATCACCCACGATCAGGGCGAGGCTTTCGCCTTGGCCGACGTGGTCGCCGTACTCGACCGCGGTCGGATCGTCCAGACCGGGACGCCGGAGGAAATCTACACCCGTCCGGCCAGCCCGTTCGTGGCTCGGTTCACCGGCCTGGCCGGGACGATTCCAGGTACCATCGCCCGCATCGAATCGATCGGGCAAACCTGCTACGCCGCCGTCGACATCCCAGGCGGGCGAATCAAAGCGCGTCTCGCCGATGAGGGTAGTCCCGGCCAGCACGTCACGGTCTTCGTCCGGCCCACCGCCACCACCCTCGTGTCGGGTGCGGTTCCCGATTCAGCGAATGCCGTGGAGGGTACGGTAGTGGACCTGGCGTACCGCGGCCGGTCCTACGACCACGTGGTACGCGGCCAATTCGGCAGCCTCTCCTCGGTTGCAGCGCCCCTCGCCGCCGCACGCGGCGAGCGATGCGCTGTAGTTATCGAGGCCGACTCAGCAATCGCATTTCCCCGGGAGGACGACGCAAGCGATCGGCACTAGCGACCCCTCGCCACAGCACCCCATCAGAGAAGAGCCGAATCACCCGCCCAACTCGATCTCAATACTGCCCCCGTACCGCGGCCGGTCAACGGCCAAGAGCGGTAACCTCCAGAGTCAACGAAATCCGGGGCAGTCCCGACAGCGTGTCCGGTTGCAAGAACTCGGACACGCTGTCGCTTGGCGTTCGATGTGGGACATGCTCGGCCGGTCCCGCGCTCTAAGGCGCCGTGTCTGACACCGAAAGAACAATGGGCTCAGCATGCCTTCAACACTTTGCCAACCGATTACGGTTTACTATGAGGCATTACCGTCCGGCGGATTGCGGTCAATCGCGAGCCCACCGCCGACCAGTCACCGACAATGCAGGGGGATACTCCTTGGTAACTATGGCCGATGTTGCGCGGGTAGCCGGCGTTTCCAGGAGCACGGTGTCCTATGCCCTCAGCGGGGTCCGGCCGATTGCACCCGAAACGCGGGAGCGCATCCTGAAGGCCATGTCCGACCTTGGCTATACGCCGAACCTGCTCGCCCAGGGTTTAGCCGGCAAACGGACCGGCATCGTTTCCGTGATTTTTCCGGTCGGGGAGCAAGGCATGAACACCACGGAATTCGAGTACGTCCAAGGTGCTGCCGAGCAAGCGCGCGCTGACGGTTACCACCTCCTTCTGTGGCCGATGGACCCCGACGACTTGGGCGAGATGCAGCGGATCGTGGCCCAAGGCCTCGTAGATGGAATCCTCCTGATGGAAGTCAGGTCAGTCGACGAACGGATTCCTGTCCTGTTGGAAACGGGTGTTCCCTTCGTCACGATCGGACGGCCAAAGGATGCTAATGGCCTGACATTCGTGGACGCAGATTTCGAAGCGATGGGGGAGCTGGCGGTGTCGCACCTCGTCAGCCTGGGGCACACGGAGATCGGCCTTGTGACGCATTCGCGTAAGTCCCTGGACACCGGATACGGCCCGATGGTGCGATCCTGGGATGCCGTGGCAGCTGCCGCGTCGAGGCACCGGATCAGCGCTCGGCTGTACCCGGCCACGAGCTCACTTGCCGGCGGTCGTGAGGTGTTCGGACAGATCCTGGAAGAATCTCCGGAAACAACCGGGCTTGTGATGATCAACGAAGCGGCTACTGCCGGCCTTCTGGGTGCGGCGACAGCCCACGGTTGGCGAGTCCCCGAGTCTCTCTCCATTGTCGCCATTAACACCAGTGCCGGCTCCGCGGAGCGCTTCATGCCCGCCCTTACGACGGCGTCCGCCGAACCGGGCGCCATGGGTCGTGAGGCTGCAGAATTCCTTACCAGGCGCCTCAGGAGTGACAGCGCGGATGCCGTGCAATGGCTCGCTGAACCGGTGCTGACGTTGCGCGGAAGCACCGCCGTGGCACGGACCACCCGGCCGTAGAATCGCGTCGCCGTTCGGGTGCAGTCCGCCAATTCGAGGCATTCATTACGCGCTCCTATCGCACGTGATTGTGACATTTGACACACCGTCGCGCCGCCAACTACTGTCAAGCCATCGACCCGCGTCGACAAGGCGCGTCGACGAACGGCGATGAGATTCCTCCTGATACAACATGGCGGATGGTCACCGATCAGAGTTCCCGGAGACTAAGGAAGTAAGTCGTGCTTGGAATCATTCGGTACCAATCATCCGAATTGACGATGCGGTCGATGTCACGCAAACCTGAACGGGAATTCGCCGGTTTCCGCCGCGGATCCACGAGTAACCGCGTCCCCTTGTTCCCGGATCGTCAAGCCCCCGGAATAGTGCGTGGACGGAACCTGGAGACCGCCGCCTGCTTCTGAGTTCCAGGACCGGGCGAAGGATGGGCCAATGATGCCCGTCCAAAGCATGTAAGCGCTTGCCCGTTCTGGTCGTGCCTGCAGAGGCCTCCCCACCCGGCCCTGCGGTGGTCCCGCCCCTAGCCAACATCTCCCCAATCATCACAACAACCTCTTGGAGGTAACCCGTATGGAAACGTCGACCAAACCGGCCCAGTCCGCGTTCGAAGGTGGCCGGAAGTGAAAGCGATTCGACGGTTCACGGTACGAACGGTGCTGCCGGAAGCTATCGCCCCGCTCGCACGATTGGCGAAGAACTTGCGTTGGTCTTGGCACCTGCCGACGCGCGAACTGTTCTCAGCGCTGAACGCCGAGGCCTGGGAGCAAAGCAATCATGACCCCATGACCTTCCTGGGCCTGGTCAGCCGCGAGGAACTGCATGAACTCGCAGCGGATGGCGCAGTCATTGAGCGCGTCCAGCATGCGGCTGCTGACCTGGACCGGTACCTCAGTGAGCCTCGCTGGTACCAGGGCCTGGGTCCGGATGCTCCGGCGTGTATCGCTTACTTCTCGCCCGAGTTCGGCATCACCGAGGTGCTCCCGCAGTATTCGGGCGGCCTGGGGATCCTGGCCGGGGACCACCTGAAGGCCGCTTCGGACCTTGGCGTGCCGTTGATCGGCGTCGGACTGCTCTACCAGGCGGGCTACTTCAAGCAGTCCCTGTCCCGCGACGCCTGGCAGCAGGAGACCTACCCTGTCCTGGACCCGGACGGCCTGCCCCTGACAATGCTGCGTGAGCAAGACGGTTCGCCGGCTCTCGTCACGCTTCCACTGCCGGGTGACCGGACGCTGCGGGCGCACATCTGGCGGGCCGACGTCGGGCGGGTGCCGCTGCTGCTGCTCGATTCGAACGTTCCGGCCAACGACGACGCCGCGCGCGGGATCACGGACCGCCTCTACGGCGGCGGCGGGGACCACCGCCTGCAGCAGGAACTCCTGCTGGGCATGGGCGGGGTGAAGGCGCTGCGCGTCTACCAGCGCCTCACCGGCACCCCCGCCCCGGAAGTGTTCCACACCAACGAAGGCCACGCCGGGTTCCTGGGCATCGAACGCATCCAGGAACTCATGTCCGCCGAGGCCCCGCTGAGCTGGCCCGAGGCCCTCGCCGCGGGACGCGCGTCCACGGTGTTCACCACCCACACCCCGGTGCCGGCCGGCATCGACCGCTTCGAGGCCGTGCAGATCAGGCACTTCTTCGACGCCGGCCTGGCCCCGGACGTCCCGGTGGAGAAGGTCCTGGATCTGGGCCGGGAAAACTACGAGGGCGGCAACCCCGCGGTCTTCAACATGGCCGTCATGGGCCTGCGCCTGGCGCAGCGGGCCAACGGCGTGGCCAAACTCCACGGGGTGGTCTCCCGCGAGATGTTCTCCGGGCTCTGGCCAGGCTTCGACCACTCCGAAATCCCGATCACCTCCGTCACCAACGGCGTCCACGTACCCACCTGGATAGATCCGAAGATGAGCCGGCTCGCCGCAAAGTACTTCGGCAGCACTGACGTGGATGCCACAGGCTGGGACAAGATCTATGACGTAAGCGATGCCGAACTTTGGGGCCTGCGAGGCGAGTTGCGTTCTGCTTTGGTTGACGACGTGCGCAAGCGCCTGCGATCTTCGTGGAAGAAGCGCGGGGCGGCCGACGCGGAGCTGGGCTGGACGGACACCGTGCTGGACCCGGACGTGCTCACGATCGGTTTCGCCCGGCGCGTGCCGACCTACAAGCGCCTGACCCTCATGCTCCGGGACCCGGCACGCCTCAAGGCGCTGCTGCTGCACCCGAAGCACCCCATCCAGCTGGTCATCGCCGGCAAGTCCCACCCCGCGGACGACGCCGGGAAGAAGATGATCCAGGACCTGGTGAAGTTCACCGACGACCCTGCCGTCAGGCACCGGATCGTGTTCCTGCCCAACTACGACATCGCCATGGCCCGCACCCTGTTCCCGGGCTGCGACGTCTGGCTGAACAACCCGCTGCGGCCGCTGGAGGCCTGCGGGACCTCCGGGATGAAAGCGGCCATCAACGGCTCGCTGAACCTTTCGGTCCTGGACGGCTGGTGGGATGAGATGTACGACGGCGAGAACGGCTGGGCGATCCCGACCGCGAACAACGACGCGTCCCCGACCGAACGCGATGACATCGAAGCCGCCGCGCTCTACGAGCTCCTGGAGACCCAGGTGGCCCCGCGCTTCTACGGCTCCACGGTCTCCGCGGACGCCGGCGCGGCCGGGCCCTCGCAATCGGGCCCGGAAGCCGTCCCGACGCACTGGGTGTCCATGATCAAGCACACCCTGGCCCACCTCGGCCCGGCGGTCTCGGCCGACCGGATGCTCCAGGACTACGTCAACACCCTCTACCGCCCGGCAGCTGTTGCCGGCAGGCAAGCGGGAACCGCGTCGTTCAAGGAAGCGAAGGAGCTCGCGGCCTGGACCACCAAGGTCCGCAACGCCTGGCCGCAGCTGATCGTGGAACACGTCGATTCCATCGGCGTCTCCGAAGAACCCCAGATCGGCGACACCCTCCAGGTCAACGCCTACATCGCCCTCCACGAACTCACACCCGAGGACGTGTCGGTTGAAGTGGCGTATGGGCGGGCCCAGGACGGAGACGAACTGGAGGATGTTGCCCTGGTCGAGCTGACCGAAACGGAGGACCTCGGCAACGGGCGACACCTGTTCAGCGGGTCCATCCTGATCAACCGCTCCGGATCCTTCGGCTACACCGTCCGGGTCTTCCCGAAGCACCCCTCCCTGGCCTCGAAGGCCGAACTGGGGCTGATCGCGAACGCCTAAGAATGCGCGCCCCCGCTGCAGCTCGAGCAGCGGGGGCGCCTTCCGTTAAAAGGGATCCTCGCCCGATGGCAGAGACCCTTCTAATGGAACTTGCGGTAGGCTCCTCCCAGTTGGGCAACACAGCGGTGGCATGGAGGGGGATCCAATGCAGGTACCGAAGGGCAACCAGGACCAAGGACTACGTCCCGCGGCGAGATCCGTGGCGGCACCATCGCCGCGACCCTTTCGCGCGGCAAGCGCCCTCCCGGTAGCCGCGGCCCTCTGGTTGCTCGCGGCCTGCCTCCTGGCCTGGCTACTGGTCGCGGGAGAATCGCGGGCAACCATGGCTGCAGCACCCTGGGTCGTCTTGGTTGCCTGGAGTGCCTACATCGTGCAATGGAGGCCATGCCTGCGTGTCGACGGCTCCGGATTTGAGGTAGTCAATGGTCTGCGAGACCACCGGATACCTTTTGCGGCGGTAGAGGACGTTGAGATCCGGCAATCCGTTGTCATTAGGGCGGGAGGCAAGAAATATGTGAGTTGGGGAGCTCCCACCACGCCGAGCGCCGTCGCCTCCGGCCTCAACCATGTTTCCAACCTCAGGAATCTTCCCTTCAATGCGCTCCCAGACAACCAGCGACTGAGTCAACCCCAAGTAGTAGGCGGTCGCGACGAAATTGCCAACGCGTGGCAGGTCGCCCGCGCGGGAGACTTTCCTTCATCGGAAGGGCGCATCACTTCCACGTGGAACTGGCCTGGTGTGGCAGTCGGCGTCGTGTCTGTGGTCTGGGCGATCGCGGCAATGCTGCTTTCCTAGTCACCCGCAGCCGCAGCTTTCCCGGACCACAAGCTCCACGGGCAGCTCTTTGGCCACCGGCGCTGATCCGGGATTGGAGATCCGGTGGATGAGGATGTGGCATCCCCCGGATCCTGAAAGGCGAAAAGTCGAAGCGCTTAACTGATTGACGCCGTTCGGAGGCCCATGAAAGCGTATTTATTGGCCCCAACCCGGAATACGTGAAAAGACAGGAATACCGTGGGCATTCAGCAACAAGCAACGTCAGCACGCCTCAAAGTGGGCGTTGTGGGCATCGGATGGGCTGGCCAACAGCACCTTAAGGCTTACAACGCGATCGAAGGGGTGGATATCGTCGCCGTCGCCGGGATGGAAGAAGACCTCCTCGCCCAGATGAAGCAGGAATACGGCATCCCGCATGCTTTCGCACGCTGGGAAGACATGATCGGTCTGGAAGGTTTGGATGCGATCAGCGTCGCCGTTCCGACCTTCCTGCACGCTCCGATTTCCATAGCGGCCCTGGAGCGTGGACTGCACGTGCTGAGCGAAAAGCCACTGGCACGCAACGGCGACGAAGGACGCGCCATGGTCGCGGCGGCCCGGAAGGCCGGCCGGGTCCTGGAGGTTGCCTTCAACCACCGCCGCCGTGGCGACATTCAAAAGCTCAAGAGCATCATCGACGACGGCGGACTCGGACGTCCGTACTACGCAAAGGGTTCCTGGCTGCGCCGCGCCGGCATCCCGACCCTGGGCAGCTGGTTCACCAATCCGGAGCTGGCGGGCGGCGGTCCGCTTGCTGACATTGGAGTCCACGTGCTGGACTACTCGCTCCACTTGTTGGGCGAGCCCAAGGTCCTGTCCGTCTCGGCGCAGACCCACTCGGAGCTGGGTCCGCAGGGCCGAGGCGGCAACGCCCGCTACACCGCGGGACCTGCGAGCCACAAGTTCGAAGTAGAGGACTTCGCCACTGCTTTCATCCGGCTCGAAGGCGGCGGCACCCTGATCCTCGAAGCGGGCTGGGCGAGCTACCGCGAGGTGGACGACCTGCTCGACTTCACCGTCTACGGGACCGACGGCGGTGCCGAACTCCGCGCCGTCGGGGCTCCGCTGCAACCGGTCGGCAGCCTGAGGATCTTCACGGAGAAGGACGGCGAGAACGCCGACTACGAGCCCGAAGCGATTCCAGGCCTTGCCCACCAGGCCGTCGTCGACGACTTCATCGCCGCCGTCCGCGGCGGGGAGAGCGTCTGGGGACAACACGACGGTTCGCTCGCCCTGAGCCGCGCCCTCATCCTTGATGCCTGCTACAAGTCCGCCCTCGAACAACGCGAAGTGGTGCTCTGATGACTGACAAGAAACTGAAGATCGTCGTCTGGAACGAAGCCGTCCACGAGGCCCGCAACAAACCGGAGACCATGGCGGAAATGTACCCGGACGGAATCCATGGTGCCATCGCGGCGGGCTTGCGGGGCTTCTACCCGGATGCTGAAATCACGACGGCGACGCTCGCCGATCCCGAACACGGGCTGGACGAGGAAACCCTTGCGGCCACCGACGTCCTGCTCTGGTGGGGGCACATCGCGCACCACGAAGTGAGCGATGAAGTAGTGGAACGCGTCCAGCGACACGTCCTCGGCGGAATGGGCCTCGTGGTGCTGCACTCAGGGCATTTCGCGAAGATCTTCACCCGGCTGCTGGGCACTACCTGCTCGCTCAAGTGGCGCAACGACGGCGAACGCGAGCTCGTGTGGACTGTCAAGCCATCGCACCCCATCGCCGCCGGGGTCGAGAGCCCCATCCTGATCCCCAAACAGGAGATGTACGGCGAACTCTTCGACATCCCGGAGCCGGATGACCTGATCTTCATCAGCTCCTTCGAAGGCGGAGAGGTGTTCCGCTCCGGCGTGACGTTCTCCCGCGGCAAAGGGCGGATCTTCTACTTCAGCCCCGGCGACCAGGAGTACCCCGTCTACCACCAGCCGCAGATCCAGCGGGTCATCGCGAACAGTGTGGGCTGGGTCGCGCAGCCCGAACAGTTCCGGGACGCCCCGGAAGTGACCAACCAGGCCAGGGCCTGGTTTTTGGCTACCTGAAATCGCGGGAGTTGGACTTCACTGTCAGGACCAGGGGTTCCAACTTGTCCGCCACGAGATTGGTGACTCCTTCCGGCGATCGTTCGAGGAACCCTCGGACGATCAGCGCGGATGATTCCCGGGCGATGCGGCGATGCCTCTTCCAGAGGCCAACGCTGCAGATGACGTTGAGGATGCCGCTCTCGTCCTCCAGATTGACGAAGGTGATCCCTTGCGCGGTCTGGGGGCGTTGGCGGTGGGTCACGACGCCGGCCACTTCAACACGCGTGCCGGACTCGACCTGCGAGAGCCGGTCCACCCGCAGCACCCCTCTGGAATCCAGGGCTCCGCGGGCATGGCGCATCGGATGGTCATCGGTACTGATTCCTGTGGCCCACATGTCGTAGGCAACATTTTCCAGGGGGGAGAGCTCGGGCAGCAGCGGCGGCTGGACGGCGACATGGGTCCCCGGCAATTGTCCTTCCCGCTCGAGCGCGGCATCGCCGGCCTGCCACAGTGCTTCGCGGCGGTTCATCCCCAGCGAATCCAAGGCGCCCGCTGACGCGAGTGCCTCCAACTGGTCCGCGCTGAGATTCGCACGGCGGGACAGATCCGCCATGTCCCTGTAGGCGCCATGCTCCTCACGCTCGGTGACGATCCGCTTCGCCACTTCGGCGCCGATGGACGTGACGCCGTCGAGCCCCAACCGCACCGCGCGCGAGCCATCCCGCCGGTGCAGGTGGTCCTCGCGTGGCCGATCCTGCTGGAAGAGGCCGATCTCCGGCTGGTGGAAGTCCAGGCAGGAATCCATGCCGCCCACCTGGCCTGCCTCCGCGCTTGTCGTCTCGTCGAGGACTTCGAGGGTCGCCTCGGCCAGGGAATGCAGTACATCAGGGCGCAACACCTGGACCCCGTGCCTGCGGGCATCCGCCACGAGGGTTTGCGGGGAGTAGAAGCCCATGGGTTGTGCCCGGAGCAGGGACGCGAGGAACGCGCCGGGATAGTGCAGCTTCAGCCACGAGCTTGCATAGACCAACACCGCGAAGCTCAAGGAGTGGGACTCCGCGAAACCGAAGTTCGCAAAGGCCTGGATCTTGCCGTAGATGGCGTCGGCGTCGTCCTTGCTGATCCCGTTGGCGGCCATCCCCGCGTACAACTTGGCCTCCAGAGACTCGATCTTCTCCCGGCCCCGTTTGGAGCCCATCGCGCGGCGGAGCAGGTCCGCATCCTCGGCAGTGCAACCGCCCACGGCAACTGCCATCTGCATCAGCTGCTCCTGGAACAAGGGCACGCCCAGGGTCCGCTTGAGCACGGGCTCCAGCAACGGATGAAGATACGTGACTTTTTCCGTGCCGGCGCGGCGTCGGATGTACGGGTGGACGGCACCGCCTTGGACGGGACCCGGGCGGATCAGCGCGATTTCGACCACCAGATCGTAGAATTCCCTCGGTTTCAGCCGCGGCAGCGTGCTGATCTGGGCCCGTGATTCCACTTGGAAGACCCCGATCGAATCGGCCCGGCAGAGCATGTCGTAGACGGCCGGTTCTTCCCGCGGGATGGTCTCGATGGTCCAACGCTCCCCGAAATGCTTGTCGATCAAATCAAAGGAGTACTGCAGGGCGGCGAGCATGCCCAGGCCGAGAAGGTCGAACTTGACCAGGCCCATCCATTCGCAATCGTCCTTGTCCCACTGCAGGACCGTGCGGTTTTCCATCCGGGCACGTTCGATGGGTACTACCTCGCCGACAGGCCGTTCGGTGAGGACCATGCCGCCGGAGTGGATGCCCAGGTGCCGGGGGAAACCCAGTATCTGGTCAGCAAGTTCCAGGACCGGGGCCGGGATGTTGTTGGTCTTGCCTTCGCTGAGATCGCCCCAGTGATCGAGCCGCTTGGACCACGCGTCCTGCTGGCCTTGGCTGTAGCCGAGTGCCTTGGCGATGTCCCTGACGGCGTTCTTCGGCCTGTAACTGATGACATTCGCTACTTGGGCCGCGTTGAATCGTCCGTATTTGCGGTAGACGTACTGGATGACTTCTTCCCGCCGGTCCGAGTCGAAATCGACGTCGATGTCCGGTTCTTCCTCGCGGAGGCTTGAGAGGAAACGCTCAAACGGAAGGTTGTAGAAGATACTGTCGACGGCGGTGATCCCCAGCGCGTAGCAGACGGCCGAGTTCGCCGCGGAACCCCGGCCTTGGCAGAGGATGCCGCGGGAACGGGCAAACTGCACGATGTCGTGCACAATCAGGAAATAGCCGGGGAAGTTCTTCGCCTCGATCACTGCGAGTTCCTGCTCGATCCGGCCATGGACCCGTTCGTCGGCGTCCGGGTATTTGTCCCTGACACCTTCTTCAACAAGTTGCCGGAGCCAGGTGATGAGGCTGTGCCCTGCAGGAACATCAAGTTTGGGGAGCTTCGGGCGGGCGGCCCGTAACTGGAATGCAAGGTCGTCAGCGATTTCGACGGTCCGTTCGACCGCGCCGGGGTAGCGGGCGAACCGCGCTGCCATCTCGGAACCGCTCCGCAGATGGGCGCCGCTGCTTGCGGGCAGCCAGCCGTCCAGTTCCTCCAGACTGCGGCGTGCCCGGACAGCCGCCATGGCCGTTGCCAGAGGGTATCCCTCCGGGGACGCATAATGTGTGGCGTTGCTGGCGATGAAAGGTATGCCCGCCCGCTCGGCAATACGGACGAGGGCGTCGTTGTGGCTGCTGTCGAGGGGATTCCCGTGATCGAAGAGCTCCACCACGACGTTTTCCCGCCCGAATCTCTCGATCAACCCCTCCACCTCATAGGCAGCGGCTTGCTCGCCGTCGCTCAGGAGGGCCCTCCGGACTGAGCCTTTGCGGCATCCGGTCAGCACCAGGCAGTGGTCCCTCAGTGAATGCGCCAGCTCATCGAGGTCGTAGATGGGATGGCCCTTCTCCGCGTCGGCCGCCAGATGGGCGGACGTCATCGCCCCTGCCAAGCGGTGGTAGCCCTCTTCCTTGCGGGCGAGGACGAGCAAATGGTCACCTTCGGGATCGGCTTCCCCTTGCTGGGGCTTGCTGAGTCCGAGCGACAGCTCAGCGCCGAACACGGTCTTCAACTCATAGGCTTCGGCGGCCTCGGCCATTCGCACGATCCCGTAGAAGCCGTCATGGTCGGTCAGGGCGAGCGCATGGATACCCAGCCGGACCGCCTCCTCAACCAGTTTCTCGGGTGAGGAAGCGCCGTCGAGGAAGCTGTAGTGCGAATGCGCGTGCAGTTCGGCATAAGGCACGACGGCGGCATCGGCCCTCGATGCGCCCCTTGCGGGATCGAGGGGGACAGGACGGTAGGGCCCGCGTTTCCTTGACCAGGCGGGGCTGTCACCGCCGTCTCCTGTGGCCTTGCCGATCTCCGGCACTCGCCGGTCCGAGAGGGTGCGTTCGAACTCCGACCATGGGATTGACGGGTTGTTCCAAGCCATCTTTGTCTTCCTGACTAAAGTTCAGTGTCTGGTGGTCAGTCGTAGCGGGCCTCTGCCCACCAGTTCTGCTCGTCCAGGAGAAGAAGCCAGGCCTCTCCGTTTCCGTCCACAAGCTGGAACCGGTCCGCTTCAAGGCGGTGCTCGGCGTCCCACCATCTCTGCCGCAGCGGCCAGGGGCCGGCCCACTGAGCTACCAGTCGTCGTCGTGCAGGGTCTCCGCCGGGACAGAACCACATTGGCGGGGCAATCAATCCGCCACGGTGGTCTGTACGGACTTTTTCCTTGTTCGCATCAAGCAGCAGGACAGGGATAAGGGAGGCGAACACCGTGGCGGGCTGCGGGTCTGGAATCCTTCCGGGCCACGGCCTGGTGGCCAGGGCTGCCGATCCGGCGGGCAAGGCATCTCCCCAAGGAACCAAACGGCGCCGCTCGGCCAGCAATCGACCTCCGGAAATCGCAGGCACCACTACGGCTTCATGCCCCAGCATGCTTTGGATCCGGCTGAGTCCATGATGGATCTGTTCCTCTGCTCCGTCTCCAAAGAGCGCCCGCCCATGATGGGCGATGGAGTCCACCCGGACGGGGACGAACTCGACACGCGTGACAGGTGACGACAGTCCGCCGCGAGCCATGCCGCCGTCGTCCATTCCACCGGTGACCGTTTTATTGGCTTGGGCAGGGGGCTGTGACTGAAGCTGCCAGCGCACCCTGTCCACGACGTCGCTGGCAGTGAAATGGCGGGGGTGGCCCCACGTCCGCTCCGAGCGGCTCCCTGCATCGTCAGTGATCAGCACCCTCAGCTCTGTGCAGACCAAGCCTTCAGTCTGCACCCCGGCCACGAAGGCGTCTGCCGTGGCGCGGAGCTGGAAGGCGAGTTGGTCAACCCGGTCCAGGCCGGGTTCGAAGTCCGCCCGTTGATCAAGTTTCCGCGGGGGAGTCCGGGGGATCACCTTGCGGGGATCCTGGCCGCTTGCCAGGGCGTGCGCCGTGATTCCGGCAGCCCCGAAACGGGCCTGGACATCTGCGACGGGAAGATCGGCGAAATTCCCCAAAGTGAGGATGCCAAGGCGTTTGAGCAAGGAAGCCAGCTTCGGTTGCCCTAATACTTCCACTGGAAATGGAGCCAGGAAATCCCGGGAAGAACCCGGCTGGAGCACAAGAACTGCAGAGAGTTCGCTGGTGCTCCGGGCTGCTTGCTCTGCGGCAAACACGGAATCGGCGATCCCCACACGGGCCTCCACGCCAAGGCTGTCCGCAGATTCAAGCACAGCACCTGCTGCCGCTTCCTCTCCGCCGTAATATCGGGCGGCACCCTTGGCCCGGATAGCGCATAGTCCGGGGCGAAGCACTTCCACGCCAGGAGTCCGTTCCTCGAGTGACGAGACCACGGGCTCGAATTCCCTCGCATCCCGCACCGGATCAACGGCACACACCACCAGTTCAGGACAACGGGTCTGCGCTTCCCTGAGCCGCAAGCCCCGGATTACTCCCTCGGCCCGGGCTTCCGCGGAGCAAGCAGCTATGACACCTTTGCCTATGACCGCCGCGGGTACATCAGGCGGCAGGGCATCTGCCAAGCGGGCGGCGACAAGGGGCCAATCCGGGAACCATGTCACCAACGCGCGCACCGGGGTTTCAAGCTGAAACAGCATCATGCTCCCATCCGATGGCGGGAGAGATCTACCGGACCGCTGTCCGCAAGATCCACGGAGGCCCTGCGGGAACTGCCCCGCAAGGCGACTTCGAGTTCGAGCTCCTGTTTTTCGAGATGTCCGTGGCCCTGTCCAAGCCCCGCCCATTCGTGTCCGTTCACTTGCAAGACGGCTTCACTCTGCGGCCAAGGTCCCAAGACAAGGAGGACGGAACTCCGCTCCCTGAGCCTGGCTCCCAAACGGGCAGCCTCGGCGGGTGCGACTCTTTCCGGAGCACGCGCAAGCACCACCGAAAGCACGTCCGCCATGGCAGCGATCACCTGCGTCCAGCTGGTCCCGGTGTCAGGCACCAGCACCAGCCGGTCGAGCGCAATGCCGAAACCTGCTGCCGCCTCGACCCCGAAGTCAGGCAGCCCAGCTACCCCGCACCAGGAGCCATCGAGCGACGGTCCGGCCAACAATGCCATGGCGAGCGACATGGATCCCTGTATGGAGTATGCCGCTCCCGGGCGCAGTCCCCCCGGGAGAAGCCTGCTGAGTGAGGGGAGGACGGGAAGTGAACGCTGGCTTCCGCGCTTGCCCTGCATGAGGTGGATCTGCGCCTGCAAGTCATCGCGCAGCGAAGCCGGCGAAGCGGAAGACAGGCGAGATGACATACTTCAATTTTCGAACATATATTCGAATGAGTCAATTGCTCGGGATCCCGCTTGGAGGGTTGGCCTCCTCAACGATCTACTGTTTTTGACGCGGGTTCCCGGTTCCGGGCGCGTGGTTCCGGGCCGGCGCGGCAGTATCAGGGGCGAAACTGGTCGGTTGTTGAGGGCGGCCCTCACTTCGCGACCCCTGCGAGCGCGACCACGTCACGCTCGACAGCGAAACAGCCAGGATCGAAGCGAGGATCAATGCCGACGCCGGCGCGGCAACGGCCCAAGGGGCGCGCTCCACGTAGTTGATTCCCTCGGCAAGGATGAGGCCCCACTCGGGCGACGGCTGATGGGGGCCGAGGCCGAGGAATCCCAAAGCAGCCAAGGCGAGCGCGATCCCCGGTACCCGGAGCATGGAATGCCTGAACACCGGGCCAAGGATGGCCGGGAGGATATAGCGCCAGAGGACGCGGACCCTTCCCACGCCCAGGACCGGAAGGATCTTCACGTGGGGCTGGGCCCTGGCCTCCTGTGCCAAGGCCGCTGTGTGGGCGGCCAGGGGTGCCCAACTGACCAGGGTGACGGCTATAGCAGCACCTTCGGCCGAAGGGCCGGTCACCACGGCAACGATCAGGCCGGCCAGGATGGGCGGAGCGGCGTTGGCTACTTCAAGGGGACCGGTCGCCGCGAGCGGGAAGAGCCCGACGACCATCCCGATCGCGAGGCAAGCCAGCACCACGAGCAGAGCCGTTCCCAGCGTGGACACGGCACCATGCCCCACCCGGGCAAGGAGGTCCCGTCCACTCGCGTCGGCCCCGAAAGGCAGTTCGAAGCCCGGGCCGGCAAGCCGCGAATGGCTTGAGGTGAATGGATCGCGAAGGAAGCCCGCGACGACGATGAGCAGCAACGCTCCAGCCGCGACGAGCGGAACGGCGACATCCCGCCGTCGTGATCTTCCCGGCGAATCCGGGACCGGAACTGTCCCCGAGCGCAGCGCCGCTCCCATGAGATGGTATCGGGCCGCTGCGCTCAGGGAACCTGCTCCAACGGCCAGGAGCAGAAGCGCCAATACTCCTGCCTGCAGCGCGGGTATGTCCTGGGCGCTCGCCGCGCCCAGGACCGCACGGCCCAAACCGGGAATCGCGAAGACCTTCTCCACTGCAACCGCTCCGCCGGTGAGGCCAATCAGGACAAGCCCGATCTGGCTCATCACCGATGGCAGGGCCCGGCGGAGAACCGCCGCGGCGAGCCTGGCGCGGCTGGCTCCGGCCATGGCCCATGTGGCCACCCATTTTTCGGCGAACGCCAGGCTGATGGCGTCGGAAAGCAGCCGTCCGATGAGCCCGCCGGCGGGAAGGCCGAGGGCGAGTGCCGGCAACACCGCGTGGTCCGGGCCCTGCCAGCCATACGGCGGGAACCAGCCCTGCCACACCGCGCCGACGACAAGGAGCATCGCCGCGAGGAGGAACTCGGGGAGCGCCGTCATGGCCGCCGCTACGACGCCGGAACCTCGCCCGGGGCGACCGGCCAGTCCGCGAATCACGGAAGGAACGCACAGCGCGGTGGCCACCACCGTTGCAACGGCCACCGCGCAGGCCATCAGGGTGACGGAGACTCCAAGGGTTTCCAGGGTGCCGGGACCAACGGGAGTGTTGGTAATCCAGGAATTTCCCATGTCCCCGCGCAAAAGGCCCCCGGCCCAGTCGAGGAAGATGTGCACCGGTCCTCGATCGAGTCCGAGCTCCGCGCGGATCATGCCCAGCGTTTCATCAGTCGCTTCCCGGTCGGCGTACCGCGCCCGCAGGATGGTGTATTCCGGACTTTGTCCCGAAAGCCACGGCAAGAGCCCGATCAGCACAACGATTGCGAAGAGGGCCGCGGCCCGGGAAGCCGCGGTTTTGATGAACGCAGGGCCCCGCATCAGCCGGCGATTCCGGTCTTGCTGGTGATTAGTGCGCGCTCGCGGGGATCACGTTCCACATTGCGGATCCTGGCTGATTCGCCTTGGATGACGCGTTCGTGCAGCAGCGGCACGGCCGCATCCTTCGAGAGGATCAGCGCCTCGGCTGCGGCAATTGCCGCGCGGCGCTCCGGGCCTGCAGGAATGGCCGCCGCCTTGCTCAATGCTGCGTCCACCTCGGTATCGCAGAACTGGGAGATGTTGAAGGAGCCTTTGCAGGAGAAGTCACTGACCATGTAGGCGACGGGGTCGCCGGAGTCGAGGACCGTGGCCCGGGACAGGATGAACGCATCGAACTTGCCGGCCAGGGCGTCCGCCTCGATGTGCTGGTACTCGCGGACTTCCTGCTCCACGACGAAGCCGGCGGGTTCGAGCTGCTGCTCAAGCTGCACGGCGACCTCGGGCAGCTCGGCCCGGTCGGTGAACGTGCCGAGTTTGATGCGTCGGCCATTGGCGGGTGCGGCTTCCGCCCGCTTCTTCAGCGTCTCGGTATATGAGGTGTTTTGCCGTTCCTTGGCCGCCCAGGGGAGTGCCGGGCCCAAAAGGCCTTCGGCGATGTCCGCACGGCCCTCGTAGACCCGGTCAACAATGGTGGCCCGTTCTATCGAGGTGCGGGCCGCTGCCCGGACCGAAGGGTCCGCGAAAGGACCAGTCTTGGTGTTCAGGTAGAGGGTATTGGTACGGGGCATGGGAACCTCATGAATGAAGTCCCCCTTGATCTGCGCGACCTGGCCTACGGGAATGGCCTCCACGACATCGGCAGTTCCGGTCCTCAGGGCGGCGGCGCGCGCGGTGCCGTCGGGAACGTATTGGACGTCGACGCCGCTGCTCGCCGCTTTCTCACCCCAATAGTCGGCGAAGCGGTTGAGTGTTGCCGAGCTGGTGCCGTCCGCGGACGCAAGGACGTAGGGGCCCGTACCTGCGTTGACGGGGCTGACGACCCCGCCGGGCTTGTAGGCGGACGCGGCGAGGATGGAAAGCTGCGGGCTGGAAAGCCGCTGCGGAACCAGCGGGTCGTCCGTTTGGGTGGTGACGACGACGGCGTTCCCGCCGTCCGTCCGGACGCCCAGCTGGACGCCGTCGAGGATTCTCGGCTTGGGCTTCGCGTTGGAGGCCGCCGTCAGCGATGCCGCCACTTGCTCGGCCGTCAGAAGCGTTCCGTCATGGAATTTCACGCCTGCACGGAGTTCGAAGCGCCAGTTCCTGCCATCCAGTTGCTTCCAAGCCGTTGAAAGCGATGGCTGGGCATCGCCGAGGGCATCGAGAACCACCAGGGTTTCGGCGGTCTTCCATCGAGAGAGTTTGAAGGCATCGTCGCTCAGGGGAGTGAGTCCTGAACGGGGTGGCTGCAACATGGCTACTTTGATTCGGGAGTCGGTGCTGGTGACCGATGAGGTGTTGCCTTGGGCGAAGCAGGCGCTAAGTGCTGCGGCCATCGCGGAGGAGAGGAGTATCGCGGCAACTGCTTTTGGGCGCGGAATAGCCATGGATGGGTGCCTTCTTTCGTGGGTGTGAGTGGATCAAACGGCGTGGAGTTGTTGCGGGTGCGGTGCCGGGACGGGTGCTTGAAGGAAGCGGCGAATGAATGTCGCGGATGCTATCGCGAAGATTGCCGACACCAGCCACGGGGTGGCCGCGGCCGGAGATGGCGTGGTGGCCTGTTCATAGAGGGGAGCAAGGACCACATTGCCGAGGAGGACCATCGTTCCTCCGCAGCTCGCGAGCAGGCCGTAGTAGGAGCCGGTGGGGCGTCCCGAGGCAAATTCGAGGACCAGGTCCATGGCAACGGGTACCACGCACATGTGCCCGAGGGCGAGTGCGGTAACCAGCAGGAACGCCGGCAGGGCAGGGAACAGGGCGGGCGGAGGAAAGACGGCCATGGCTGCGATAGCCACAAATCCCAGGGCCTGAATGGCAAATCCGACGGCGAACGCAATGCCCGGGCCCTTCCGTTTCATGAGCCTGGCGATGGGCCATTGCAGGGTGATGGTCACAATCGATGCGTACGCGAAAATCGCCGAAAGCGCACCCACACCCGCGTCGCTCCGTTCCAGCTCGATGGGTAGACCGAAGTAGAGCTGGTTGTAGGCAAAGAGGTTGACGCTGTAGAAAGCCGCGAATGCGACGAAGCGCTTTTCCCTGAGGCAGGACCAAGTGTCCGACGGCGGTGCGGCGGCCGGGTGCCCCGCGCATGTTTTGACGGCGCTCGCCTTTGTCGCCGGCAGGAAGGCGTTGAAGACCGCAGCCATCACGGCAAAGACGCCCGCTCCGACGATGAGGGCTGTGTCGAAGCCGGTCTGAAGCAGGATGGCGCCGAGCAGGGGACCTGCCACGGCCCCGATCTCTCCGAAAATGACGAGCAGCGCAAAAAGAGTGGTTTTGTGGGGCTGAAGGGCGGCGCGTCGTTCTGCGGCTCCACCGACGAGGCTCTCCAAGGCGGGCGAAAAGAGGGCGCCGCCTACCCCTGTGATGACGGCTCCCAGGAGGAAAAGGGGGAAGTCCGAGGCCCACAGCAACAATAGGTACCCGGAAATCCTGGCCAGGCATCCGGCGATCATGACGGGCCGGGCTCCCCAACGATCCGCGGCCGCACCGCCCACGAGGAACAATCCCTGCTGGGCGAATGTACGGGCGCCAAGGACTATTCCCACCGCCATTGCACCCAGGCCAAAGTCTTCGCGCATCGAAACCGCCAAGAAGGGCACAACCGAGTAGAAGCCAAGGTTGAAGATGAGCTGGCTGGCGAGCAGGAGCCGGGGCGTAGGCTCCGCGCGCGGGTTCACAGTCTTCATGGTTGGTCCTTGTCCTGGTTCCTGCGCAGCCGGGGGATGGACGTCACGAGTTCCTTGGCTTCGGGGGTCCGTGGATTGCCATACACGGCTGCGGTCGGCCCGCGCTCCACGATGCGTCCCCCGGAGAGGACCAGGGTCTCGGAGCACAGGCGGGCGACGGCGGACAGGTCGTGCGAGACGAACAGGAGCCCGAGGCCGTCCCCTTGGACCAGCTGTTCCATGAGGTCCAGGACCGTGTTCCTGAGGGGAAGATCGAGCCCGCTGACCGGCTCGTCTGCCAGGAGGATGCTCGGCGCGGGCACCAATGCCCGTGCAATGGCCACCCGTTGCTTTTGCCCGCCGGAGAGTTCCCTGGAGCGACGCGCGAGCATACGCGGATCGAGATCGACCCGCTGTAGGGCATTCAGGATCATGCCGCGATGGTCTCCGTCAATGCGCAGTTGCCTCAGGGGTTCCAGGAGAAGGCGCTCCACGTTCATGCCCGGGGCGAGGCTCGCCGCCGGATTCTGCGGGATGTATTGCACCGCGCGGCGGTACCACCTCAAGGACGAGGCCGAACCGGGCACAACCGGGGTGTTATTGAACGTGACGTTTCCGGCATTCGGCTTCTCCAAAGCGAGCAAGATCCGCAGGAGCGTGGATTTTCCGGCGCCAGAGCCACCCACCAGGCCGATGCTGCGGCCAGTGGCAATGCTGAGGGACACGTCCTGCAATACGGTCCGGGATGACCGTGTCTTCAGGAGCCCCCTGCCCGGGTAGCTGAGGCCCAGATTGTCGGCGCTCAATACTGCGTTCATGATGCGGCTTCCGAGCGAAGGGAATCAGTTCCGACATGGGCGGCTTCCACCAGCTGCTTCGTGTACCGGTGCTTGGGCCGCTCCACGAGCGACTCCATCGATCCGGCTTCGATGATCCGGCCGGAACCCAGAACAAGGGCCTGGTGGCAAAAGGCCGCAGCCACGGCGAGGTCATGAGTGATGAACAACATCGCGCCCGCGGATGTGGAATGCGCGGATTCGGAATGGGCCGACTCCGAATACAAGGACAAGGCATCGAGGACCTTGGCCTGGCTGACCATGTCCAGTGCGGTAGTCGGTTCATCCGCCACCAGGACGGAGCTACGGCAGGCAAGGGCGAGCGCGATGCAGACCCGTTGCAGCTGACCGCCCGACAATTCGCCGCTGAAGCTTTGCATGGTCCGCTCGGCTTCTTCTATCCCCACCGACGCGAGCAGCTCAAGTGCCAGTTGCCGTGCCATGGAGACCGAATGGCCGGCATGCCGCAGCGGGATCTCAAGCTGTCTGCCCAGGCGTACCAAGGGATTGAGCGCTGACATCGGGTCCTGATGGACTGCGGTGATCCCGGCGCGACGCCTTCGCACATTGGACAACGGCACGTCCACTCCGTTGATCTGCAACCGCCCTGAAGCACTCATCGCGTCTGGAAGCTGTCCGAGAAGGGCGGCCGCGGTGAGGGACTTGCCTGAACCCGAGGCTCCGAGAAGTGCCAGTCTTTGACCCGGGTCAATAGCGAAGCTGACTCCGTCAATCAGGGCGCGTCCCCGGAGGGACACCCTCAAATCTCGAACCAGGAGGGCAGGGTGCATGGGGGACTTCCGGGTAAAAGTGATGGATGAGTACTGATGCTATCAATACTCATTCTCATTAAGCGAAATGTTGAGACGCATTGGATTCCCCAGGCCTTTTCTCCTGCGCCACCTCGACGGCGATTAGGGCCCGGTCACGTTATTGCGGCGTGGAGAACTGCGGCGTTTTCGGCCAGCCACGCCTGGCGGCGAAGAATCTTGTCACCGACGCCTTCATCCCACATCCGTTTCCACCCGCCGCCTTGGGTAACCGCCCTGCGCCGCATCAAATGCCAGGAGCGCTCGGCGGCGTTCAGGGCCACGTCAACTACCTTGGCGCGATCAACCGGACCCAGGCCGTAGGCGTCCACCAGCACGGCAGCCCGGGAGGCGGCGTCGACCTCCCGCATGACTGGATCGCGGTCGGTGACGGGCATCCAGGCGCCCCACCAGAGGAGCAAGTTCGCGACTTCTTCCGCGCGGGTTGCCGCGCGCAGCAAATCGAAGTCGATCAGGGCCACGGCGGTGCCGTCCTGGAACACGACATTCTCCGGGGTGATGTCCATGTGGGCGAGGAATGTTGCCGGTCCCGCAATCGAGCGAGGGCACCCCTGCGGATCGGCGTCGTCGCCCGCGCGTGCCCAGCCGGGTACGCCCAGCGGCTGCACGGCGTCATCGTAGCTCCGCACCAGGCGCGCGACGCTGATGGCACTGGATTCGTCGGCGACCCAGCTTGGCCAGGGGCGGCCGGCGGTGTCCCCGGGAACGAAACTCAGGGTGTCCCTGCCGCTTTCGTCGATGCCCAGGAAGCGGGGCGCTCCCTGGAATCCGGCCGATTGCAGGAAATCGAGGAGACGTCGGACCCGCTGCGAAGCGTCGCCTACGGGGCGCCGCACTGTGTCGCCGACCCGGACGAGCCCCTCCGTCACGTCTCCGCCGAGTAGCGGAACGGCAGGTTCCGGCTGGCCGGGTTCGACGTACGGACGGGTATCTGTAGTCATCGTCCGATGCTGCCACGGCCGGGTCCCTGGCGCCAGCCGGTGTGGTCCGGCCAAGCTCCTTGTCTCCAAGCGGTAGTGTCATCAACGATGGAAGATCTGGGCGGCACCGTACTGACAGCGGCCGGAGCCTTTGCGGCGACAAACCTTGATGACCTTCTGGTCTTGTCCGTTCTTTTCTTGTCAGCCAGGACGCGCCCGGTGCCAGGGCTCTGGCGAATTTGGGTAGGCCAATACATCGGCATCGGAATCCTGGCCGGGGTTGCGGCCGCAGCGGCATTGGCGCTCAACCCCGTCCCGGTGGAGTGGGTGGGTTTCCTCGGTCTGGTGCCGCTTGCTTTGGGCTGTTACGCCTTGCTCAGGATTGCCCGTCCGTCCGGAGATCCACCGAAGCCCCGGTCGCTGACCTTGCCCGTGGTTGTCGCCGTGACCGTAGCCAACGGTGGAGACAACATTTCCGTATACATCCCGCTGTTCCGCTCGCTGGCACCGGCTGCTTCGGTGGTGACGGTTCTGACTTTTGCGGTGATGGTGGCAGTGTGGTGCGCCGCTGGCTACTGGCTGACAGCGCACCCGACCGCAGCTGCTCTCTGCCGCCGGGCTGGAAACTGGGTTATTCCTGTGGTCTACGTCGCGCTCGGGGCCACCATCATTGTCCGCTCCGGAGTCTTTGCGCTGCTGTTCCAGCGCTGATCTTCGCAGCATGCAGGGTTCTCCCATCCGGAACTGATATGACTGCGGGTGGGTTTCATCCGGAAGCGCGCAGGAGGATTGGCAGGGTATGTTCCGAGGTTCGTTTGTTGTAGGCGCCCTGGTGCTGCTTTTCGGGGCAGCGGCCGTGTTGGGGTTCGGAGCCATCTTCCGGGCCAAGGGTGTCGCGGCCCGGATTGACGCCGCCGCAGCCGGGATATTGGCCGCCGCAATGGCGGCGGGAGGGCTTGGGTGGGCTCCGCTTGGTGTGGTCCCGCTGGGAGCGGCGATTGGCCTTGCCTTCCTCCTGTTCGTGGTCAGGATCGTGTACCAAGGGCCACGGACAGCGGGAACAGCGGGGACAGGGCGATGGTCGGCGATCTATGGCGCAGCGGTGGCGGCCCTTTCAGGCTGGGTGCTGCTCTCCGCGTCGAGTGGAGCTGGATCGGTGTCGGATCATCCAGGACACCAACTGGGCATCATCCTTGCCGACATCATGAGCGCGATCCTCATGCTCTTCGCCGCCACGGGTTGGCTGTTGGGCACGTTCGCGATGCCGGCCGAGAGCAAATCGCACGCCGTTCCCCGATTGAAGGGTGTCCGCGAGGCGCTGATGGCAGCTGGACTTGCCGTAGCGTTGTACGCGATCTCCTGAGCCCGGTGCCGCCCGGAGCGACCGGGTGGTGGATTTAGAATGGAGCCATGATCGATATTTCGGTCGAGAAGGTAGCCCTTCTCCTGATTATTGCCGTTTTGGTCCTTGGACCGACCAAGCTTCCGGAGTATGCGAGGAAGCTGGGGCGGCTTATCCGCGAACTGCGGCGCATGGCCTCCGGCGCGCAGGAAAAGCTTCGCCAGGAGCTCGGCCCGGAATTCGAGGACATCGATTGGCGGAAGATGGACCCGCGCCAATACGATCCTCGCCGCATCATCCGCGAAGCTCTCCTCGAGGACGAGCCGCTTCCTGAGCCGGTTGTCCCTACCCCCGTCCAGCCTCCTGCCCGCCCGGTTGTGCGGTTGGCGGCCGGGCAGAAGGCCCCTTTCGACGACGAGTCCACCTGACCCGTCAGTCGAGGCGCGGTGTGCGCGGGGGAGCGGTGCGGCGCTCGCCTGTTGCTTCGAAAGCCGCGGCCAGTGCCAGCAGCGCGGTGTCATCGTAGGCGCGTCCGGCGAATGTGAGTCCTACGGGCATGCCGGTATCGCTCATGGTTCCCATCGGTACGGTGACTGTCGGGATCCCCAGGTGCCGGGGGACGAGGTTGCCGTTGGCTACCCAGACGCCGTTGCGCCAGCCGAGGTCGGCTGAGGATTCGTTGACGTCCATGTCGGCTGGTCCGACGTCGGCGGCGGCCGGGAAGATGACCGCATCCAGGGCGAGACCGTCCATCCATTCCTCAAGGTCTACCCGCCGGGTCTCTTCAAGTCCGCGAAGGCCTTCTTCGAGGGACGGGATGTCGGTGAGGGAAGCGACCGCGTGAGCGCGGATGTGCGCCGGGTAGTCGGCGATGTCGTCGTCGAATCCGTCATAACGGTCCGGGAGGGCGCCTTCCGGGTGCGGGAAGATCGCCGTGCCGTCGACGTCGGCCAGGCCGTTGAGCGCCGGATCCCCGTTGGCTGCGAGGAAGTCATCCCAGGCCCATGCCGAGAGGTCGACGATTTCCCGCCGGAGGAACTCAGGGCTGACCAGTCCGCGGGTGGCGATGGTGGGCGCGCCCGGGCGGTCGCCTTCGTAGTTGGAGACCACGGGGAAGTCGACCAAGACGACGTCGGCACCGGTGGTTTCGAGGTCGCGCCGGGCAGCCTCCCACAGTTCCATCACGGAATCGCGCGTCTGGATTCGTTGGCCGGTGGGTCCGCCGACGCCGGGAGTTTCGCTGGTGCCGGCGTCGGGATCTGCGTTGACGTACATGCGCGGCACCCCGAATCGTTTGCCCTTCAAAGCCGAGCGGGCGCCGTCGACGCCGGATGGTGCGAGCGCCGGGTAGGAAGCAGGGCGGACCCGGGACGCGGCCGGGATCTGGACCCACGGCTGCGCGCGCCAGAAATCGCCGCGGGTTTCGGCGTCGTCGGCAACGATGACATCGAGCAGTTCCAGGAGGTCTGCCATGGACCGGGTGTGGGGCACTACGACGTCCATGGTGGGTACCAGCGGCCAGTTGCCGCGCACAGAGATGACCCCGCGCGACGGTGTGTACGCGCACAGGGCATTGTTCGACGCCGGTGCGCGGCCACTGGACCAGGTCTCCTCGCCCAGGCCGAACGCTCCGAAGCTCGCCGCGGTAGCCGTACCCGAGCCGTTCGAGGATCCGGACCCGAAAGCCGCGGTGAGGAAATCGCCGTTGTACGGGCTCTCGGCGCGTCCATACACCCCGCGTTGCATGCCGCCGTTGGCCATGGGCGGCATATTGGTCAGGCCGAGGAGCACGGCGCCCCCCGCGCGGAGGCGTTCAATGGTGAAGGCATCGCGTTGCGCGATGAGGTTCTCGAACGCGGGGGAGCCCGCGGCGGCCGTAAGCCCTTTGGCCAGGTAGCTGTCCTTGGCGGTGTAGGGAATGCCGTCGAGGGGCCCGAGGGTGGTGCCGTGTTCCCGGCGCTCGTCGGAAGCCTTGGCATCTGCGAGCGCTTCGGGGTTCATCACAACCATCGCGTTCAGCGTGATGCCGGAGCGGTCGTAGGCGTCGATGCGGTCCAGGTACGCCTGGGTGAGTTCCTCGCTCGTCACTTCGCCGGCCTCCAGAGCCGCCCGCAACTGTGCGATGGAGGCCTCGACGACGTCGAAGCGGCTCATCGTGCGGCCCGGCTGGGGAGTTTGGGCTGCTGTTGCGTGATGCAGTGGATTCCTCCGCCCCGGGCGAGGATTGGCCGGGCGTCCACTGTCACGACGCGGCGGCCCGGGTAGGCCTCGGCCAGGATTTCCGCGGCCAGGGCGTCGGCCCGCTCCTCGCCATAGCCGCACGCAATCACGCCGCCGTTGACCACGAGGTGGTTGACGTAACTCCAATCGACGAAGCCTTCCTCGTCGCGGAGGGTCTCAGGCGCGGGAAGCAGGGTGATCTCGAATGGCTTGCCTGCAGCGTCCTGCTGGGTTTCGAAGAACCGCTGGAGAGTGCGGCTGACCTCGAAATCGGGGTGCCCGGGATTGGTCTGCGAGTGCAGGAGGACCCGGCCGGGGGAGGGAAGTGTGGCCACCATGTCGATGTGGCCGCGCGTGCCGAGGTCCTCGTAGTCACGCGTAAGGCCTCGCGGTACCCACACGGTGTGGGTAGTGCCCAGCGTGCGCGACAGTTCCGCCTCGACGCGTGCCTTGTCCGCGTATGGATTTCGGCGCGGATCCAGCTGGACGGTTTCGGTGACGAGGACAGTGCCTTCACCATCGACGTGGATGGCGCCGCCTTCGTTGACCAACAAGGAGGTGACCAGTTCCGCGCCGGACTCTTCAGCGACAAAGCGGGCCATGCCGGCGCTCTTCTCCCATTCGGACCAGGCCGGGGCGCCCCAGCCGTTGAAGATCCAGTCAACTGCGCCGAGCACGCCGGGACGCTCGTCGTCGACGACGAACGTGGCTCCGACGTCGCGCATCCAGAATTCGTCGAGCGGAGCTTCAAGCTTTTCGATTCCGGCGCCGAGCATGCGGCTCGCCCGGTCCCGTTCGCTGGGGTCGACCACCATGGTGACGGGCTCGAACTCGGACACTGCGTGCGCGACGGCGGTCCAGGCCGCGTACGCTTCGTCCGCCGAAGCGGCGTCGTCGCCCAAGGTCAGGCCCGTGCGGGGGAACGCCATCCAGGTGCGCTCGTGGGGTGCGGTTTCGGCTGGCATTCTCCAGGCCATGGAAGTCTCCTCCATGTTGTGAGGTGAAATTTCTTATTGATCGCATGATCAACAAGAAGAAAACTACTTTAGACTGTTGTGTGATGTCAAGCACGATACAGAAACGCGCTGCGCGGAAGACGCCGGCCGAACGCGCCGCCGAAATAGCCGAGGCCGCCAAGGAAATTGCGCTTGAGCAAGGGCTTTCCGCCATTACGTTGCGCAACGTTGCTGCGCGGGTGGGGGTGGCCTCGGGGCTTGTCGCGCATTACCAGCCCAATGCGGAGGCCTTGGTGGCGGGCATCTTCTCGACCATTGTGGCGGCGGAAACGGAGGAAGTTGCTGGTCTTCTGGAGAAGCAGCCGACTCCCTTGGAACAGCTCGGGATGCTCCTCGAAACTCTCATGGACGTCAGCCGGCTCGATGTCACGGCAATCTGGGTGGAGGCGTGGACCCTGGGGCGTCGGAACGAGGCGCTCGCAACCTGCGTTCGTGAGCAGATGGACGCCTGGCAGGCCGTAGTGCAGGGGGTCGTCGAAGCGGGGATCGACGCCGGTGAGTTCGATACGTTCGATGCTCCGTCTGTCGCCTGGCAGATCCTGGGCATGGTGGACGGACTGAATGCCCAGGCCCTGGTGCGCTGGGACGGCGTCAGCGACCGCGGGACGCACCTCGCCCGTGCCGTGGAAGGCATGGTAGGTGCGGCCCGCGGTTCGCTGGTGCCGGGCGGTGTCCAGCACCTCGGGCGGATCCCAAGCTCGGATTCTTAGATCCCCAGATAGTGTTCCAGCCGCTCGAACTCCGGTTGGGAAAGCTCGCTCGCGACGGCGGCGGCCCCCACCGCGCAGGCGGCCGCGAGGCTGCTTTCCTCATCCAGGCCCGACGCGAGCGCCAGCACGAGCGCCGCGCAGAATGCGTCGCCCGCCCCCACGCTGTTGACCACCCTCGTCTTCGCCGCGGGCGCATGGGCGGTCCTGACCCCTCGTGTGTACATCGACGCCCCGCCCGCACCATAAGTCACGGCCACGCGTTTGGCGCTCCGGAGTTCGGGGATGAGGTCGTACTCGGACTCGTTGACGATCACTAGGTCGCACCGTTCCAGAAGCCCTGCCGGGAGTGCCTGTGCCGGGGCCGCATTGAGGGCGAAGAACCCGGCGGTCCGGCGCGCAGCTTCCAGCACGGTGTCGACGGCGATCTCCAGCTGGGCCAGGACCGGCCCGCCATCGGAGAAATCGGTGCGATCCAGGGAAACCATGGCGTTGGCTCCCGGCGCCACGGCGATCTGGTTTTCGCCCTCGCTGTCGATCACGATCAGCGCGGTGCCGGTCGGCGCGGAAACCTGCTCCACTGCCGAAATGTCAACCCCTGCCCGGTCCAGGGCCTCCGCCAGAAGCCGGCCATCCGGATCCGCGCCGACGGCGCCCACCATGCGGGCGGCCCCGGCCAGCCGTGCAGCAGCCGCGGCCTGGTTGCCTCCCTTTCCGCCGGCCTGACGGGTGAGGGTGCCACCGCCTATGGTTTCACCGGGGGAGGGGAGGCGGTGGACGCGGCACGTGAGATCGACATTGAGGCTGCCGACAACAGTGAGCGTGCTGGGGATAGGCATGAGTTGTCCTTTGGGTGGTGCTGGATTGCGGTGTCGGGTTTCCGGTCTAGTGCCAGAAACCACGGTGGACTTCTGTTGCCTCGGGAAGCGGAACCGGACCTACCACGGCGACGCTGCTCCCGCCATGGGCAAGGACGTCGCGGCAGGGCAGGTCAAGGGTGGGTACGCCGGACTGCTCGGTGACAATCGACGCGAGGTCCTTCTCGGACAAGGCATAGACCACGCGTCCGATTCCCGCCCAATAGATCGCCCCAGTGCACATGGCACACGGTTCGGTGCTCGTGTACAAGGTGCTGGAGGCCAATGCGCCGGCGTCGAGCTTCCTGGCGCCCAGGCGGACCAGATTGGTCTCGGCATGACCGGTGGGATCATGCTCGGTGTTGACGGTGTTCATGGCTTCCACGATGGTTCCGTCCGGGGCCAACAGAAGTGCGCCGAACGGGTGGTCGCCGCGATCCCGGGCCGCCCTCGCAAGGGAAATGGCGCGGTCCAGCAACACGAGGTCGCCTTGGCTGGGTTCGGCGCCGTGGGACGGGGTGTCTTCGGAAGTGTTCATCGCCAAGCCCCTTCAGTTCGCCGCCGGCAAGGACAGGATCCGCTCCAGAAGGTGCGCAGCGGCGTCGCCCTTGACGGAAAGCACAACCCGGGACGCCCGTTCCGGCACCGTGCGCGCGTCGGCGGCTCCGCCGTCGATCCGCTCACAGCGGGTCTTGCCGTAAGGCTCACCCGTGCTCGTCTCCACGGAAATTCCAACGTACGGGGCGTCGTCGAGCTCGAGGGCACCCACGGCGATGGCAGCCGCCAGCGGATCGTGGAGAGCGGCGCAATGCTCACCGAAAATCGTGTTGTAAAAGGCGAAGTACTGGACGAGCATCCCGGAGAGCGCACTGGCCACCGGGTGTCCGGCTTTCGTAAGCGCCGCGCGATGGGTCTCGTCGAAGCGGTGGTTCATGGTGACGTCCAAGGGAACCATGGTGACCGGCCAGCCGGCCTCCATCACCACGGCGGCTGCTTCGGCGTCATTGAAGATGTTGGCCTCGGCGACTGGGCTGATGTTACCCGGCACAAACGCGGCTCCGCCCATGACCGTGACATCGCGGACGAGCGACGGGAGCTTCGGGTCCAGTTGCAGCGCGAGGGCCAGATTGGTGAGCGGACCGACGGCGATGACGCGCAATTCACCCGGGTGCTCGTTGGCGAGCCGCACGAGCATCTCCGCGGCTGTCTCCGATTCCGACGTCAGGCCTGAGTCTTCCAAGGTGACCCCGCCGATGCCGTTCTCGCCGTGAACGTGCGGCGCCCCGCCGTCGAACGTGCCCATGAGGGGATCATGGGCTCCCACGGCCACGGGTATCCCGGACCTGCCGGCGGCATGGAGCAGGTTCAAGGTGTTGACGGCGCCGACCGCGGCGCTGACGTTGCCGCTGACGGTTCCGATCCCGGCCAGCGCCACCTCGGGGCTCGCCAGGAGATACGCGATTGCCAGGGAATCGTCGATGCCGGTATCGCAATCGAGGTAGAACGGCTGCGGTGTGGTGGTGGTCATGGTGCTCCTTCGTAGGTTTGGTGACTCTGGTTCGGGCTTAGGCATGGGCGACGACGACGGCGGGTGCCGCAGGGGCGCTCGCAGGGACAGGGCGCAGGATCAGGGAAGCGGCAAAGGCCGCGAGGGCGAAGCCCGCCGAGATCCATAAGGCAGTTTGGTAGCCGGCGATGGTTCCGGCGGCGACGGCGGGTGCGACGACGGCGATTCCCACACTGGCTCCGATTCCAAAGCATGCTCCATTCAGGCCGGGCACGGAACCCGGCGCCGATTTGGGTGAGTTCAGCACCGCGATGCCGCTGACGGTGCTCTGGAACTGGCCGAGATACAGGACTCCCATGATGATCAGCAAAGCGAAGACCATCCAACGGTCCGCCGCAAAGATCGCGACCGCAACGGCGGCCACGACGATCAGCCCGCTGCTGATCCGCAGGGCCTTGAACCAGCCGATGCGCTGCGCGAACCAGCCGGAGAACACTGCCGTGAGCACGCCCACGAAGGCTGTCGGTGTCAGGTACAGGAGGGCTGACATGGAGGCCGACAGTCCGTATCCGGCTTTTGCGTCCTGGCTCAGGAGGATCACGGTGAAGTTCAGCGCCGAGAAGATGCCCGCAAGGGTCAACACCGTGCTCGCCAAAACCGGCCACACCTGGCGGGACCGCAATTGCTCGATGGCGATCAGCGGACGCGCAACCCGCCTTTCCACGGCGACGAACGCCAGCCCGGCAATCACGGCGCCGGCGAGATAGCCAAGGGTCCAGGCGTCGCCCCATCCGGACGTGGAAGCCTGTCCGATCAGGTTGCTCAAGACAACCAGGAATGTGCCCAGGGTGCCTGCGCCCCACCAGTCCATGCGTCCCTCACGTGTCCGGGCGGGTCTCTTCGGGACCACGACGGCGACCAGAACGATCGCCAGAACGCCCACGCCGAGGACCAGGACAAAGAGGAACTGCCAGCCGATGGTGTCGGTGATAAAACCGCCCAGGAAGCCGTCGAGCCCGCCAATGCCGCCGTTTACCGCCGAGATGACGCCAACGGATATGCCGAAGAGGCGCTTGCTGAAGCGCTCGGACAGGAGGAGGAAAGAAATGGTGAACGTGGCGCTTGTTGCACTTTGCAGGACCCTGCCCACGAGAAGGACGGTCAGGTTCGGAGCCAACAGGCACAGGACCGTGCCTCCCAACATCATGGACAGGACGATCAACAGGGTGCGGCGGCGTCCCAGGAAGTCGCTCCATCGGGAAAATGCCATTCCCAGGACTGCGCCGGTCAGGAAGAAAAGCGACTGGACTTTGGCCACGTTTTCCGTGGATTCCTGGAAATGGGCGGCCATGGCGGGCAGTGCCGCCGAGAACAGGCTGGCGTTGAGCTGGTAACTAAGGATCGAAAGGATGAGCGTGGCAATGAGGACGGGCACTCGGGCTGCTTTTCGCCGAAGGGGGAGCCCTGCGGTGCTGGTGGCTTGGGTAGTCATGGACAAACTTCCTTGTTTGAAACAAAACGGCTTCGGGGGCGGCTCGATGCATGTGTGGCGCAGAGCACAAGATGGCTTATATGTGCATCATACACGCTTGTTATACAGGCTCGGAATACCCATCGCGTAAACTCTCAATATCGACGAAGGGAGCCATCTTGGACCGCAGTGCTGAGGCCGTTCTTTCGGAGCCGTTGGATGCCACCGCCAACATCCCGCTCCGCGTTGCCGTGTACTCGCGCATCATGAATGCGATCCGGGCGGGGCACTTCCCCGTTTCGTCGCTGTTGCCCTCGGAAACGGACCTTGGTTCGGCTATGAAGGTCAGCCGGACGGTGGTCCGTGAGGCTCTCATGCTCCTCGAGGAAGACGGATACGTACGCTCGCGCCGAGGGATTGGACGTTTTGTGGCCACCCGCCTGCCGCGTGTTGGCCTCGAGCGGATCAGGCCCATGGAGGAGATTCTTGCCGAGGCCGGATCCGCCATCCAGGTCAGCCGGACACAGCATGTGCTGCACCCGTCGTCGTCGGTGTTCACTGCAGAGCCTCTCGGAATCCGCGAAGAGGAAGCCTCCTGGTTCTTCGAGAGTGTCCTCAAACGGGACGGCTCACCTATCGCCTTGGTCCAGGAGCACGTGGCAAGCAAGGGGGGTCTCGTTGATCGCGACCCTGAAGCGGCGCGGGTCATTGTGGACGACGTCGGGCAAGAGGCGACGCTGTTGTCCAATTTGATCTCCGCCATTGGGCCGGCCTTTGGGCCCGGCGAGACTGATATCGCGGCAGGCACCCCTGGCGTCGCGCGAGGCGAGCTGCTTGAGCTGGACGCCAAGGACCCTGTGCTGATCTTGACCCAGACCGTGGAGCATTCCGGGCAAGTCGTCTATTTGGCTAAGACGCTGGTCAACACGGGAGTGGTCCAGATTGGAATCATCCAGGGAACCTAGGGCACAGCGTGATGTAGGGAAGGGGACCGCCGGTTGGCGGTCCCCTTCCGTGTGTCGAGCTTCGACGCTCAGTTGGCCGGCCGGACGGCTCGTCCCGCGACCGCGATCACGAGCTTCTCCGGGAGGAGCTTGACCGCCACCCGCGCAACGAAGGAGTTGAGCCGGCCATCCACAACGCTCGGCTTGTTCCCTCGGATCGCGGACATCGCAGTGTCTACCACCTGCTCCGGCGTCCGCATGTTACCGGCGGCAGCTGACTCGCCGGCGATCTCAAAGAACGGCGTCTCCGTGGCTCCCGGGCAAACGGCAAGCACTTTCACGCCCGTGCCCTGCGTCTCTGCCCATAGGGCCTGGGTGAACGAGAGGACGAAGGCCTTCGTCGCGCCGTAGACGGCCATGTGGGGTATCGGCTGGAATGCGGCCGTACTCGCAATGTTGATGATCGCCCCCGAGCCGCGCTCCACCATGCCAGGCAGGTATCGCGTGCTGGTGCCGACCAAAGTGGAGCAGTTCAACTGGATCTGCTCTGCATAGCGATCGGCGTCTGCATGGAGAACGTGTCCGTGTGTTCCGAATCCCGCGTTGTTGACCAGGATGTCCACTGTGAGTCCCAGGGATTCGGTGGCTAGGTGGAGCTCCTTTGCGGACTCCGGCAGGCTCAAGTCCATTGCGAGAACGGTCACTTCGGCGCCCTGCTCGCGGAGTTCACCCGCAAGCGCTTCCAGCTTGTCCTGGCTGCGGGCAACCAGTATCAAGCGTGCGCCTTCGGCAGCGAGCCTTCGGGCAAAGACCGAACCAATACCGGTGGACGCTCCCGTGATGAGGGCTGTTTTGGCTGAAAAATTCATTTCTACTCCTAGTAAACTGAGTGCTAATAAACTGACTGTGCGGTTTGTTTTTTGGCCAAGCGTTGAAGTATCTGGCTCGTGGGTTGCTGCGTTACTGGCTGGAGACGAACTGCTGTTCGAGGAGTTGCAACAGTAGCGTCGCGCGTCGTTCGAAGGCATCGAGATCTTTGGGGTCAAGGGCGTCCGTGACCGACTTCAAGCCATCGAATGCGGCCACAATAACCGTTGCTGCGTCGCCGGGATCCCCTGGAAACGTCAAGACGCCGCTTGCGCGGCCCCGTTGAAGGATGCCGGAGACGAGGTCCACCCATGCAGCCAGTGGAGAGGAACCGCCGGGGTGCTCATTGGCTGAAGCCAGTTGATTGGCCAAGTGCACGACACCCCACGCGGAAGAGTCGCTCAGGACCGTTCTGACCATAAACTCCCCGAGACTGCGCAACTCCTCCAGGGGATTGTTCTTGCTGAGAATTTCCTCTTGCACGCGACGCAGCCAACGTGCCTTTTGCTCGTCGACGACGGCCTGGGCCAATGTTGCTTTCGAAGAGAAGTGGAAGTAGATGGCACCTTTCGTGAGCCCGACTTCGCGGATGATGTCGTCCATTCGGGTCTGCTCGAAACCCTTGCGTGCAAAGACGTCTGCGGCAACCCGAAGGATCTCATTCCGGGTGGCCGCGCCCTTGGGCGTACTGCCTGTGTCGCCAAACTCCATATTGATAAACTACAAACCGACCAGTAGGTATGTCAATTCGGGCAGTTCGTCGACCTCGATCATCCGATGGGCACAGCTTGCCGATAAGATTTGCTCGTTTAATGGGGGCGCAACAGCAGCGCTGGCTGGTGTGGCAGATCCTGGGAGGAGTGGGGACCCAATGCGCGATGAAGCGCTCTTCGAGGCTTCCGTCAAGCGGGAGCTCGTTCATAAGCGCTCGGTTTCGGAAGTCTTCTTGACTGACTTCGTTCAATCAGGTTCCAGGCGGTTCATTGCGGGAGCGCAATGGCCGCGATGGCACGTTTTTTATGGGTCGCCGGACGGTTCGCCGGATTCGGCGATCATGGCTGAGACGTTGCGGCAGGCGGTGATCTTCTTGTCCCATTTGTGCGGAGTGCCTTTGACCCATAAATTCCTCATGCCGTATATGAGCATCTCGGTAAAAGCCGCATTCTTGGATCCCCTGGTACCCGCGCAGGTTGCTGTCGAACTCGATGTCAAGGACATGAAGCTCAGTGGAGGGCACTTGTCAGCATTGACTGTGTCTGGGAGGTTCGTTGTTGACGGTGCTCCCGTAGGCGAAGGGGTGGCGGCGGCCCGCATTGTTAATCCGACGACGTACGAGCGAATGCGTGGGGCGGTCCCTGCCGGGTTGCCCGCCGCTGGCGAAGACTTACTGGCGTGTGCCGACGTCGGGCATGCCACCCAGCGGAACGTGATGCTCGGGCAAAGCAGCCGCCCGCTCGTTTGGCCGCTGCGCGTTGATCCAACCCACCCGATTTTCTTTGACCATCCCCTCGACCACGTCCCGGGAATGCTGCTGGTGGAGGCCGCGAGGCAGGCTGTGCGCGCAGCGTGTTCCCGACCGGATGCCGATTTTGCGTTGTTTGAGGCGGAATTCATGAAGTTGGTCGAGTTCAGCTATCCCGTGGACGTTGCTGTGACGCAACTCGAATCACCTGGCGCCCACGGTGTGATGAGGGTCCGGTTGCTGCACGAAGAAGAGACCCTAATGTCCTTGTTGGCGCGGGTCAGAACGCCGCGTTGATTCAGGGAGTCCCTAGGCCTTGCGGGTGAACCGGCGCGATGGCCGGCATCATGAAACCCCACATGTCGTCTATCCGTTTGAGAACGTCGCGCCGCTCGGTCAGCACGTTGGAAACCATCTGGACGCCCGTGAACGACGCCACTAGATACCGTGCGAAGTCTGCGGCATCAACTTCGGGCCGCACGTCACCCTCCAGTTGAGCTTGGCGCGTCAGCATCTCCATGGTCGTGACCCAGTCCTGGTAGGGACCCTTGACGTCCCCATTGAACGCCGAAGCTTCAAATGTCAGCCGGATGCCAGCCCTGACGATTGGCTCGTCAAGTAGTTGTTGCCCGAATGTGCGGCACATGGCGATCATGGTCTCCAGCGCAGGCAGTCCGGCGGCGGCGATCTCCTCCCCGGCGACACGCACGATGTTGTGCTGTTCGGCGATGACGGCCAACGCCAGGTCTTCCTTCGACTTGAAATGGAAATAGAGCGCGCCTTTAGTGACCGAAGCGCGGTCAGTGACGTCGCTTAGGCTTGCATTCCCATAGCCGACCTCTTCAAAGATCGACGCTGCACCCTCAATGACTGCCGTCCGGGTGGCTTTGGCACGTTGCTGCATGATCCGCGTGGAGACCTCTCCGGTTTCTGCGTCCGGGATACTTGAGTACATGAAACCGACGGACCCGAGGATCGGCGGGGGCCATGTCGACACGTGTTGACCATGTGCCCCGGGTCCTGGTCCTGGGTTCGTCAGGCTTCATTGGAAGCCGGGTTGTAGCCTCGCTCGCCGGATCCGGAGGGGCGCACGTTGTGGCACTCTCACGAAAACCGCCTGCAAGACTACGAAACAATAACGCTACCATTGCGACCGCCGACATTTCCGTCCCGGGGAGCCTGAGCCCTTTCTTGCGCGATACGGATGTTGTCATCCACGCCGCATCCTATGTGGGCTCCGAGCCTCGCCTTGCCCAAGAGATCAACGAGGCCGGCACCGGTCACGTCGTCGAGCAGTGCCGGCGGGCCGGAGTTGCCCGGCTGATCTATGTCAGCACTTGCAGCGTTTATGGGAGCGGCCCTCACCGCGGCATCCTTGAATCCGAAGCCGGCTATCACCCGGCCTCGGTGGCCAGCGCCAGCCGCGCCGTCGCCGAACAATTGGTTCTCGGCTACGGCGGCGAAGTTGTTCGTCCCAACCTCGTGTTCGGCGCGGGAGACCGCTGGTTTGTACCGGGGCTGCTCAAACTGATGAAAGTGGCTGGAGGGTGGCCGGGTGATGGTTCGGCGCTGCTTTCGCTCATCGGCGTGGAGGCGCTGGGAGGGTTGCTTTCCGGGCTTGCGCTGGCGCCCGGACAACCCGGGCGCGCTTTCCACGCCGCATATCCGGAACCGGTTCCTGTGTCATTCCTCCTGCAGAACGTTGCCCGGGTATGCGGTGTGGAATATCCGACGTTCCTGGGGGATGACGAACGTGCCGGCTCGGCCTTGCGCGCCGCAGGATTCAGCGGGCATCAGATTGACTTGGTGACGAAAGATCACTGGTACTCCTCTGAACGCCTTTGGCGGATCTCGGGGCGTGAACCGGAAACGTTCGGCAGCGCCCTTGGCGAATTTGCTTCTTCTTACCAAGTACCGAGGGAGCCCGCCCGGTCATAAACCGGTTGAACGGTTTGTTTAATGGCCGCTCAGTCTCTACACTTCAGTGCAGTGGCTCGTTGCGATTGCGACAGCAAGCTGAAGGGCAGGAATGGGGGGAGGTGCGGCCGAGCAATCGACCGCACCTCATCTGTCCCGAGGCCGCCGGGTCCGATTTCGTATCTCACATTGTTGTGGTTTAGTATTGACGAGTTGCTCCGGCGGGGATGGAAGTCCCTGAGGGCAAAGTTCGGGGCTGTGGCGCAGCTGGTAGCGCACCTGCATGGCATGCAGGGGGTCAGGGGTTCGAGTCCCCTCAGCTCCACCGAAGAAAAGGGAATCACCCGAAAGGGTGGTTCCCTTTTTTGTTTCTCCGTGGGAAGCGCCGGATGCACCCAAGTAGCTCGCAGTTAACGTCGTTTTCGGCCCTCAAAACGACAACAAATGCGAGCTAGTTGGGTCCGTGCTACTCGGGCTTGACTGCATATTCTGCTGCGCTGACAAACTCGATCGCCGAGTAGGTCTCGTCGCCTACAACCCACGCATTGTGTCCCGGCGGGATGGTGTATGAATCTCCTTTGGAGATGCTGATCTTCTTGCCGTCGGTGGTCTCGACTTCCAGTGCACCGGAAAGGCAGTACCCTACGTGGTTGGCCTGGCAGGAATCGGTTTGCACCACCGGCTTGATGCAATCGGCCCACGTCCAGCCTGGCTCGAACGTGAAGCGGCCTATCGTGTAGTCACCGACAGTGACGTTTTCCACCACGGTCTTCTCCGGCCGCCGGATTTCATCTGGGGAATTGTGCGACTTTACTTCAAGCTGAGTGACGAGGTTGACAGTCATGGTCTGCTCACAAGGGGAGTGGGAGCCTGATCTTCGAGGTCCGCAACGTGGCTCGCCCTTCGCAGCGGACCCTGGTGTCCGGGCTGCTGTGGCGCGTGCCGTGCCGGCAGCAGCGGTCAGACGGTCGATTACTTGCAATCTCTACCTTCCTCCGCCACCCCTGTGTTGTCGAGGGTTCCTGAGGGGGATAGATTGGTGCATCGTGACCTTGACCGAGCTGGATGTACACCTTGGGACGCTGTTCGGCACCCTCCGCCGCTTCCCCGACGTCGAGGCGGAGAACCTGCAGGCGCACGACGCCTCCGATCGGCTCCTCCTCGAGACCGCGGCGGCCTACGTCGTTGATCCGGAAACCCGCGTTGCGGTGATCGGTGACCGCTACGGAGCCCTGACGCTGGGCGCTTTGGCGGCCCTCGGCGTCGGGCACGTCCGGGTGACCCAAGACCTGTACGTCGGCAGGCTCGCGCTGCAACGGAACGCCGAGGCGTCCGGACTGTCCGGCCGCTTTGACCAGTTCGAGCTGGGCGCCGGCTTGCTCGACGGCGCGGAACTGGTGATCATGCAGCTCCCCAAGGCCCTCGCGGAGCTGGAAGAAATCGTCGACGCCGTTGCGCGCTTTGCAGCGCCAGGAGCCGTCCTGCTCGCCGGAGGTCGCGTCAAACACACGTCCCTGGGGATGAACGCCGTCCTTGAACGACGCTTCGAATCCGTCCAACCGCAGCTCGCGCAGCGGAAGTCGCGTGTCCTGCTTGCTGCCGGTCCCAAGCGGCCGGACACCCCCGAGCCCTTCCCGGTCTCGGAGCAGAACAGCGAGCTGGGGATCACGGTCTGCGCCCACGGGGGTGCGTTTTCAGGCACGAAGCTGGATATCGGCACGCGCTTCCTCTTGGGCTTCCTGGAAAGTATCCCCGAAGCCCGCCACGCCGTGGACCTTGGCTGCGGGACCGGGATACTCGCCACGATGTACGCCCGGAACCGTCCCAAGGCCCGGGTTACCGCGACGGACCAATCGGCCGCGGCAGTGGCGTCGGCCCGGGAAACCGCGGCAGCCAACGGGCTGTCAGATCGAATCACGGTTGTCCAGGACGATGCCATGTCCACCTTTGAATCTGCCAGCGCCGACCTCATCCTGCTGAACCCCCCGTTCCACCTCGGAGCGAGCGTCCACGCCGGCGCGGCCATCAAGATGTTTGATGCGGCGGCACGGGTCCTGGCTTCCGGCGGCGAACTCTGGACTGTCTACAACAGCCACTTGCAGTATCGCGCGGCGTTGGAAAGGTTGATCGGCCCCACCACCGAAATCGGCCGGAACCCGAAATTCACCGTGACGCGCAGCGTTAAGCTTTAGGCGTCAGCGCTCAAGCAGCAACTGATCCACCCCGAAGTGCCCGATTCCAGCCATCTCCGGATTGTCATCCGAGAAACTGACCATCGCCGTCGCGAGGACCACGGCCCAGCCGCGGGCCCGGGCCCACGTAGCGGCATCCACAGCGCGACCGAGCGCCGCCATGAAGCGGTGCCGCGCGCCGTCGTCGAACATCAGCCACGCGACGGCCAGATCGACGGCGGGATCCCCGGCGCCGAGGTCTCCGAAGTCGACGACGGCCGCGAGCCGGCCATCGGGGCGGAGGAGGACGTTCGCCGGGTGAAGATCTCCATGCAGCCACAGCCCGGGCCCGCTCCACGGCGGGGCCAGGCAGGCCTCGGACCAGATCGTCCGCAACCGGACCGCCTGCGGATAATGGTTGGAATCGTCGAGCCGGTCCATGACCGCGTCAGACCTCGCTGCCAAAGGCACCCCGCGGACGGGATTGACCGGCGCGCCCGGCACGGCGGGAACATGCATGGCGAGGAGGAACGCGGCAAGGTCCTCGGCCACCACATTCCGTGACGCTTGGGAGACAAGCACCGCGGAGCGTCCTTCCAGCCAGGGAGTCACGCTCCATGGCCATGGATAAGCCGCAGATGGCCGGCCAGAGTGGATGGGACTGGGGAGGGGCGCAGGGGAACGCCTGGCATACCCCGGGAGATATTGCTGTTCATGCAGGATCAACTGCGCGGCTGCCTCCCGGCGGGGCAAGCGCACGGCCCACTCCTCGCCAAGCCGGTACATGACGTTGTCCCAGCCGTTGGCCACCAGCTCCAACGGAAGGTGCGAGAGCCCGGGCAGCTGCTCCTCGAGCAAACTCCTCACCAACCCCTCAGTGACGTCCAGCTCGGCCTGGGGCATCAGTGCCATATTCCGGGGCCTCCCATCGGCAATATCCGGGTCCGTTACGCGCGGGCAGCGTGTGGGCATACCGGGACAAGCACACGTGCCGTACGATGCAAATGCAACAGCTTTATTCGAATGATTTTAGGGGAATCCGTGACTGAGATCCGCCAGCCGACTCCGAGGCGCGGAACCAATCTGCCCCGCATGGGGGACTTCAATCTGACCGTCATTCTCGACGCAATCAGGCGCTCGTCGGGCGGACTGAGCCGGGTGGAACTCGCCCAGATCGTCGGCCTTTCTCCCCAGACTATTTCGAATATCTCCCGCCGCCTCCTGGATCAACATCTCATTGTCGAAGCAGGCAAGGAAGGCAGCGGTCCGGGTAAGCCCCGCACCATCCTGCGCCTGAACCCTTCCGGAATGTACGCACTTGGCGTCCATCTTGACCCCGCAGTCATCACCACGGTGGTCCTGGACCTGGTGGGCGACGTTGTGAAGCACTCCAGGATTCCCACGCCGACCGGAAGCGATCCACAGCGCATCATCGCCGCAATAGCGGAGGAAATCAAGGCGCTGATCGAAGATTCCGGTGTTGATACGGCCAAGATCGCGGGACTTGGCGTCGCGGCGCCGGGGCCAATTGACCTTGATGAGGGTACCGTCGTGGATCCGCCCCTCTTGACGGGCTGGGACCGGGTGCACCTCAGGGACGCCCTCGCCGAAGCCACCGGGCTCGAGACCCTTGTCGACAAGGACGTCACCAGCGCGGCCGTCGCCGAAACCTGGGCCGGCGGGGCCAGCGGCACCGGAAGTTTCATTTTCATGTATATGGGCACCGGCATCGGCTGCGGCATCGTCTTGAACGACGAAGTTGTCCGCGGAACATCCGGCAACGCCGGTGAAATCGGACACATCATTGTCGATCCGGACGGACCCCCCTGCGATTGCGGCCTGCGCGGTTGCGTCAAGTCTTCCTGCATCCCGCAGGTCCTCGTGGCCGAAGCCGAAGAGCAAGGTGTCCTGAACGGCGGCCGCAAAGGCACCGAGGGCCCGGAAGTCCAGGAAGGCTTCGCCCGGCTTTGCGATGCCGCGGATGCGGGTGACGAACGCGCCATCGCGATCATAGACAAGTCAGCCGTGCTGGTTGCCCGGGCGGTCGCGGTGGTGACCAACACGCTCGACGTCGAACGCGTCGTC
This sequence comes from Arthrobacter sp. FW306-2-2C-D06B, assembly GCF_021789175.1. Taxonomy (NCBI): domain Bacteria; kingdom Bacillati; phylum Actinomycetota; class Actinomycetes; order Micrococcales; family Micrococcaceae; genus Arthrobacter; species Arthrobacter sp. FW306-2-2C-D06B. The sequence continues at coordinate 2,739,675 of NZ_CP084560.1, read as the reverse complement.
TTCGGCGGTCCGTTCTGGGGCCGGATGTCCGAACGTTACCTGGATCGCATTCCTCCCCTGCTCGCCGCCAACAGTGCCGCCAACAGCATCCATGGCATCGAGGTTGTGGGGACCGGAGTGGGCGAGGACGTCGGCGCCATCGGGGCGGCCTGCCTGGTGCTGGAACATACGCTTGCGCCGCGCGCCCAGCGGCTCCTGTTGGAAGGCTGAGGCCTTCTCGACGTCCTGCGTTGCAGGGCTGCATTATCAATATCGGCAACAGGCTGGGCCAGCTGAAGTGTGGGGGGCTGCAGCCGCTTGAAGATCGGAGCGTCATGCGTCGCCCAGTCCGGATCGGAGCAGCACTGCTCGGCGTCGTAGGTCTTTTGGCCTCGGCCGCCTGTTCCACTCAACCGCAAGCTGTCAGCAAACAAACCATCAAGATCGTCTATCAAAAGACGGACTCCTTCACCGCCCTGGACAAGGTCTTCCAGGACGCGAAGCAGGAATTCGAGGCGGCAAACGCCGGCGTCACGGTGGACCTCGAGCCCATCCAAGCCAACGACGACGACTACGGCACCAAGCTTGCGCTGTCCCAGCGATCCCCGGACACCGCTCCGGATGTCTTTTACGAGGACACCTTCAAGGTCCGATCGGACGTCGACGCCGGATACTTGTTCAAACTCGACTCGCAACTAGCCGCTTGGGATGAGTGGTCCAAGTTCAACGAGGGTGCCAAAGCCGCGGGACGCGGTGACGACGGAAGTCTCTATGCCGTCCCGCTCGGCACCGACACCAGGGCGATTTGGTACAACAAGACAGTCCTCCAAAAGGCCGGGATCCCGTTGCCCTGGCAGCCGAAAACCTGGGATGACATCCTCGCCGCGGCCCGCAAAATGAAGGCCGCGGATCCGGGTGTGATTCCCTTCAGCATGTACGCCGGAAAAGGCACCGGTGAGGGAACGGTCATGCAGAGCTTCTACGAACTGCTTTATGGAACGGGAAGCTCCCTCTATTCGGAAAGCGACAAGAAGTGGGTGGTGGGATCCAAGGGATTCACCGATTCACTCCAGTTCCTCAAGACCCTCTACGACGAGAAGCTTTCCGTGACCCCCGCGGACGCCCTCGATTCGAATGTGTGGAAGAAAGTCTTTGGACAGTGGCTGCCGCAAGGCAAAATGGGCGCCACCGTGGAAGGCTCGTACGCGCCGTCGTTCTGGCAGAAGGGCGGTTCCTACGAATGGGCCGGGTATGCCCAGGATATGGGAGTAGCCAAGTTCCCCACCCAGTTCGGGCAGGATCCCGGCGGTGTGAGCATGTCCGGTGGTTGGACGCTCGCCGTTGGTGCGAAGACCAAAAGCCCGGACCTGGCCTTCAAGTTCCTGACCACTGCCGTGAACAAGAAAAACGCCTTGGCCTTCGACGTCAACAATTCCCAGATCGCCGTCCGCACGGATGTTGCGTCCGATCCCGGTTACCAAGCGGCCAACCCTTTCGTGAAGGATGTTTCCAATCTGGTGGGCGTCACGCACTATCGCCCGGCGACCGCTGACTATCCGAAGATTTCCCTCGCCGTCCAACAGGCGACCGAGGCCGTCATCACCGGCAAACAAAGCCCGGCGGAGGCGGCAGCCGAATACGACGCTTCGGTCAAGAAACTCGTCGGCGACACCAAGGTCATGCAGAAATGACGCATGGCAGTCCCTGATTCCTTCGGTCGCGGTTTGCTGCGACGCAGATCTCCAATCCAGAGGTCCCTGCGTCGCAGGCTCCGCTTGCTGCCGGTAGTACCGTCAATCCTGCTGCTGGCACTCTTCATGTTGGCACCTGTGGCGTGGTCCTTCTACGCCTCCTTCACCAACGCCGCATTGTCCGGCAAGGCTGCCGTGAACCCCCAATGGGTCGGCCTGGACAACTACGCCCGGATGCTGACGGATTCCGTCTTCCCGCTCTCGGCATGGCTGACGGTAGTCTTCGTGGTGGTTTCCGCGATCCTCGGACAGAACGCGCTGGGCCTGGGCATCGCCCTGTTGATGACCAGATCCGGGGGAGCCACGGCGTCGCTGGTGGGCACGGCGGTGGTCGCATCGTGGATACTGCCGGAGATCGTGGCGGCCTTCGCGGCCTACGCGTACTTCAGCCAGGACGGCACGCTCAACCAGCTCTTGGGAATGTTAGGTGTCCAGGGCGCCAACTGGCTCTATGCCTTTCCGATGGCCGCCATCGTCCTGGCCAATGTCTGGCGCGGCACCGCATTCTCGATGCTGGTCTACAGGGCGGCGCTTTCCCAGGTCCCGCGCGACATTTCCGAAGCCGCACTCATGGACGGCGCCGGGGGTTGGCAACGTCTGGCCTTCATCACCCTTCCGATCATCCGCGGCAGCATCGCCACCAACCTCATGCTGATCACCCTCCAAACCCTCGCAGTCTTCACCCTCATCTGGGTGATGACGGCCGGTGGTCCCTCCAACGCGAGCACCACCTTGCCCGTGCTGGCGTACCAGGAAGCATTCAAGCTCGGAGACATCGGCTACGGCACCGCGATCGCTTCGGTATTGATCCTGATCGGCATGGTCTTCGGTGCCGTCTACGTCAGGCTGATCCGCGGGGCAAAATCGTGAGCTCCCTGCGCCGCGCGCCGCTGCTCGCCGCGAAGAGCCCGACGGCGGTGGCCGCGGGACGGCTCCGCGTCCGCTTGGCGGCCAACGCGGCCTTGGCCGTGATCGGGGTGTGCTTTGTGCTGCCCCTTGCGTGGCTGATTCTTGCTTCCCTTGATCCGCACGCCGGCTACGAGACGCGGTGGCCGCAATCGCCGTCGTTCGCTAATTTTGCCGCCGTACTAACGCCTGGGCTGCTCTTCCAGCCACTCGTGAACAGCTTCCTGCTTTCAACCGGAACGGCGCTCGTGAACCTGGTGGCCGCCGTGCTCGCGGCCTATCCGCTGTCCCGCTACCAATCACGATTCAACAAGCCGTTCCTGTACGCGATCCTGTTCGGCACCTCCCTCCCGGTCACCGCGATCATGGTGCCGGTCTATGGCCTGTTCGTGCAGTTGCAATTGCTGGACTCGATGCCGGCAACCATCTTCTTCATGGCAACCACCACCTTGCCCATGGCCATCTGGATGACGAAGAACTTCATGGACTCCGTGCCGCTTGAGCTGGAGGAAGCTGCCTGGATGGACGGTGCCTCGGGATTGGCCACGCTCCGGAGAATCGTCGTGCCCCTGATGGGGCAAGGGCTGGGCGTGGTGTTCATCTTCGTCTTCATCCAGGCCTGGGGGAACTTCTTCGTCCCGTTCATCCTGTTGTTGTCCACTTCCAAGCAGCCTGCCGCGGTGTCTGTTTTCAGCTTCTTCGGCCAGCACGGAGCCATTGCCTATGGGGAACTCGCCGCGTTCTCCATCTTGTATTCAGTCCCGGTACTTATCCTCTACACGGTGGTTGCCAGAGGGTCCGGCAGCGCATTTGCGCTGTCCGGCGCGATGAAGGGCTGATCGGCCGACCGCCGGGACCCAGCAGCCGGAATTCAGTCGATGTCCTCCACGATGGTGCCGTACGGGATGGAATCATCCAGGTGCGCTTGGTGGCCTGTCAGGCCGCGGTTATAAAGTACGCGCACGCCGTGAAGCTTGTCCGCGGCCGATTGCATCAAGATGGGGCGGACGGTTTGGATGAACCGCTCGTCCTTGCCGTCGAGGTATTCCTGATAACTGGCTGGAAGCTGGATCATGGCAAAAGAATAGTCCTGCAGGACCGTCATGGGGAGGGCTCGCGACGGGGTTCCCCGTGGCGTACTGTTTGCGGCTTTAACCCTGACGACGACCAAAACGAACAATCTTCAGAAATCAGCCGAAACCTAGCGTAAAAATGCGTCTTAATTCGGCGGGGGATTTGTGGCGCCCGAAGGCCCGATCTAGAGTCGTATTCAAGTTACCGCGGTAACGTGTCAGCGATCCTCCGCCGGATCTGCCTCTTGAAGGCAGGCAGGAGGGTGTGGGTGCCCCCATGTGGGCCTGACATTTGCACACGGACAACTTCATTCCAGGCGTAACAGTCGCGGCTGCGCCCTGCTGGAGTTCGTTGCGTGTATCCCCAAACTCAATTCACCGATTCTGCAGTCCAAGGACCTGGTTTTCAAGTCCGTGAACGCAGGCCCGCTGACACAAAGCCAAGGACGCAAATGTCACCACCAAGCCTCATCGACACCCATCCAAACCTGACCGGCGCCGCTCCTGTTGCCCTGTCCTACGAGCTTTTCCCGCCCCGCTCTCCGGCCGCCGCCGAGTCCCTCTGGACGACCATCGGGGAGCTTGAGGCCACGGACCCCGACTTCGTCTCCGTCACCTACGGCGCGAGCGGCTCCAACCGGGACACCGCCGTCGAGCTCATCAACCGGCTGCTGCTTGAAACGACCCTGCGGCCGCTGGCGCACCTGACCTGCGTCGGAAACACCCCGCAGGAGTTGGCCGAGATCATCGGTGAACTCCTGGACAACGGCGTGCGCGGCATCCTTGCGCTGCGCGGCGACCTCCCCAAGGACAGTGGACAGCCGGTCAACGGTTCGCTGCGCTACGCCCAGGACCTGATCGAACTGATCCGCCGCGTGGAACAGCGACGTTCGGCCCTCCTGTGCGCGGGCAAGATCGCGGTTGGCGTGGCCGCCTATCCCACCCGCCACCCTGAGTCCCCGAGCGTGGAGCACGACGTCGAGGTGCTGCTCGCGAAGCAACGCTCGGGCGCCGACTTCGCCATCACGCAGGTCTTCTTCCACACCGAGCAATATGCGGATCTGATCTCACGTGCCCGACGCGCCGGCGTCACCATCCCGATCATTCCAGGCGTCATGCCGCTGACGAGCCTTCGCCGGCTCAAGCGCCTCGGCGAGCTCACCGGCGTCGAACCGGCACCGGAGCTCATCGAACGCCTAGCCGCGGCGGACAGCGACGCCGAACGGCGCAAGATCGGAGTCCGCGCCACTGTGGACCTGGCCAACGCCGCCCTCCAGGCTGGTGCTCCGGGCATCCACCTGTACACCTTCAACGAGCACGCCTGCGCGCTGGACGTGCTCGACAAGCTTGCCTTGCCCCGGCCGGCCCGGCCTGCCAGCAGGCTCAGCGCCATCGCCCGCCGGCAAGAACTCGTCAGCTGATCAGCCAACGCTGGTCCGCAAACCCCTAGACACATCGATTTGCACCTACTGCCCCAAGGAAATCCCATGACTGAACAGAATCTCACTGAGAAGACCAACGCAGCGTTCCCCGCTGCATCCCTGCTCGGCTACCCGCGCATCGGCCGCCGTCGCGAACTCAAGAAGGCCGTCGAAGCCTACTGGGCCGGCAAGATCGACGCCGCTGCCCTTGACGCCGCCGCCAAGGACATCCAGCTGACCACCGCGAAGCGGCTCCAGGAACTCGGCCTCAACGAAGCCGCCGCCGTCCCGGGCACCTTCTCCTTCTACGACCAGGTGCTCGACGCCACGGCTCACCTGGGCGCCGTCCCGGCCCGCTTCGGCCAGCTGCTCAACGCCGAAGGCCAGCTCGACATCGATGGCTACTTCACCCTGGCCCGCGGCAACAAGGAACAGCAGCCGCTGGAAATGACCAAGTGGTTCGACACCAACTACCACTACCTCGTTCCGGAAATCGGCCCGGAGACCGACTTCAAGCTCGCCTCCAACCGCATCGTCGAGGAATTCGAGTTCGCCCTCGCCAACGGCATCGAGACCCGCCCGTACATCGTCGGCCCGGTCACCTACCTGCTGCTTTCCAAGGCTTCCGACGACGCCCCTGCGGGTTTCGCTCCGCTGTCCCGCCTCGAGGACATCCTCCCGGTCTACGTTGAACTTCTCGGCAAGCTGGCCGCCGCCGGCGCCAGCTGGATCCAGTTGGACGAGCCCGCCCTCGTTGTCGACCAGGACACCCCGGCCGCGGAAATCCAGGCCGCCACCGCCCGTGCCTACGAAGTGCTCTCGGGTGCCGCAGCGCGCCCGCAGCTCTTCGTCTCCACCCCGTACGGTTCACTCGACGGCCAGCTCGGCACCCTTGCCGCGACCAACATCGACGCCTTGCACATCGACGTCTTCAAGGGCGCGGTACCGTCCGCAGCGGCCCTGGCGGGCCTCGGCAACAAGACCCTGGTTGCCGGAGTCGTCGACGGCCACAACATCTGGCGCAACGACCTCGCGGTCTCGGCCGCCAAGCTGGACGAATTGAAGGCCGCGGCCGGCAAGCTTGCCGTCAGCACCTCCACCTCCACCCAGCACGTTCCGCACGACACAGCCGAGGAAACCCAGCTCTCCGCGCAGCTCCGCAGCTGGCTCGCATTCGCTGACCAGAAGGCCGTCGAGGTAAAGGTCCTCGCGGACTACCTGGCCAACCCGGCTTCCGCGAAGGCCGCCATCGACGAAGCCTCCGCAGTGATCGCCTCCCGCGCCACCGCCGAAGGCGTCCAGCGCGCCGACGTCCGTGCCCGTACCGCGGCCCTCACTGAGGCCGACTTCAACCGCTCCGAGTACTCGGTCCGCGAAGCCGCCCAGGAAGCAGCGCTGCACCTGCCGCCGCTGCCCACCACCACCATCGGCTCCTTCCCCCAGACCTCGGAAATCCGCTCCGCCCGCGCCCGCAACAACAAGGGCGAGCTCAGCAACGAGCAGTACGAGCAGCTCATGAAGGACGAGATCAAGCGCGTCGTCGAGCTGCAGGAAGAGCTTGGCTACGACGTCCTGGTGCACGGCGAGCCCGAGCGCAACGACATGGTCCAGTACTTCGCCGAGAACCTCGAAGGCTTCGACGTGACGGTCCACGGCTGGGTCCAGTCCTACGGCTCCCGCTGCACCCGTCCGTCCATCCTCTGGGGGGATGTCACCCGCTCGGCTCCCATCACGGTTGCCTGGGCCGAATACGCGCAGTCCCTCACCAGCAAGCCGATGAAGGGCATGCTCACCGGTCCGGTCACCATCCTGGCCTGGTCCTTCGTCCGCGACGACCAGCCGCTGGGCGAGACCGCCAACCAGGTCGGCCTGGCCCTGCGGGACGAAATCGCCGATCTCGAAGCTGCCGGCATCAAGGTCATCCAGGTGGACGAGCCCGCACTGCGCGAACTCTTGCCGCTGCGCAAGGCCGACCACGCCGCTTACTTGAAGTGGTCAGTTGACTCCTTCCGCCTGGCCACCGCCGGTGCCGGCGACGCCACCCAGATCCACACCCACCTCTGCTACTCGGAGTTCGGCGTGATCATCGACGCGATCGACGGCCTCGACGCCGACGTCACGTCCATCGAAGCAGCACGTTCACGCATGGAGGTTGTCCACGACCTCGAGGCGCACCACTTCGGCCGCGGCGTTGGTCCTGGCGTTTACGACATCCACTCGCCGCGTGTTCCGGGCGAGGCCGAAGTCACCGAGCTCCTGTCCACTGCCGTCAAGCACGTTCCGTCCCGCCAGCTCTGGGTCAACCCGGACTGCGGCCTGAAGACCCGCGGCTACGCCGAGACCGAAGAGTCCCTGCGCAACCTGGTCAAGGCCACCAAGACGGTCCGCGCCGGACTGCTGGAAGCAGCCAAGTAAAACCCCGACAGTACAAACGGCGTCGGCCGGTCACCTCGAAAGGTGACCGGCCGACGTCGTATTTTAACCGTCGAAAGGTGCTCAGGACTCCCAGAGGATTTCGTCGTCCACCACGCCGTCCTCATCCGCCGCCACTACCAGGAGTTCGTCGGTGAAGTGCGAGCCCAAGGTGAAGTCCAGGACGAAATAGCGCTCCGGCTGGCCGGGGTAGATCGCTACATGCCCTAGTTTGAGGGCCCTGAGGAAGACGTCCTTGGTGAGCTGCGTCTTGTCGCGGACGCCGAACACCGCCTCCAGTTGCTCTTCCTTGAGCTGGTTGGAGTGGAAGTGGAGGAACTGCTGGGAGTTGGTGCCGTCCTGGTCCAGCTCCTCGGCGATCATGTCCCGGACCTGGTCCACCAACTCGGGGAGGTAGCCCAGGCGATAGTCCACCTTGTGCAATGCCTTCTCGTCGAAGTGGTCATGCGCCGTGACGTTCAGGTCCAGTTCGAGGGGATTTCCGGCGAGCTCGTGCGAAGCCACGTAACAGTGCTCCCGCCCGTGGTTGAGCTCGATCTCCCCAAAATGTTTGCTCGCTACCTTGCTCATGTCTTCAAGATAGTCCCAAACAAGCGGCGTGTTCCAGCATCCTGGAAGATTTCAGGTACGCGGTTTGGGCGTTGACTTTTGAGTCGTTTTGGGCATCGCCGCGGCGCTGTGCGCCCGGACCGTTGCGGTGCTCCCGCGAAGCGTGTCGGCCAGCAATTCCGTGAACAGCTGCACCTGCGCCGTGCGCTTCTCGTTGAGGAGCAGGGCGAACACGTTGCGGGCGAGCCGGATGTCCGGAACGTCGAGAACCACGACGCCGGGCGGCCGGTGCCGCAGCGCGAGTTCCGGAACGAGGGCGGCGCCGAGCCCCGCTGCCGCCATCTCGAGGCTGGCGTGGAAGTCATCGCTGTAGGCCACGACGCGCGGGTGCAGATTGCAACTGGCGAACAGGCGCTCGATCACCACGGCGTCGCTGGTGCCCGGATGGTGCATGATCCAAGGCATGTCCGAGAGTTGCGAGGCCTGCATTTCGGCGTCCTCCCGGATGCCCCACGACGCGGGGAGCACCACCCGGAAGTCGTCGTCGCCGATCCATTGCCGGTCCAAGGTGTGGGGCCATGCGAGCCCGGACTGGCCCACTTGGTACACGAGTGCGAGGTCCAGTTCGCCGCCTGTGCGCAGCCCTTGGATGGTCTGGGAAGGTTCGGCCACCCACACGCGCAGCTCTATGCCCAGCTTCTTCCAGCGCGGATTCCGGAGGATGTCCGGAAGGATGTAGGTTGCCAGGCTCGGGAAGATGCCAAGCCGCAGCTCCTGGACGGGGGAGTCCGTGCTCCGTGAGGCGGCCGCCAGCAGGGTCTCGACGTCGGTGAGCACCTTGGAGGCATGGCGCACCATGGTGAGGGCGGCTTCGGTGGGAACCACGCTGCGTGCGGAACGCTGGAAGAGTTCGACGCCGGTGTCCCGTTCCAGCGCCGCCATCTGTTGGGATACGGCTGAGGCGGTATATCCGAGCCGCCCGGCGGCTGCCGCGAAGGAACCGAGCCTCGTGACTTCAAGCAGCGTCCGCAGGTGGAGAAGGTTGACCATCAGTGATCCTTAGGCTCGGGGCCGGCCGAAAGGCCGTGGAAGCCAGCATAGCTGTGTGAATTCGGTCTCCGCTGGCGCCCGGGCGGCTCCACGAACCGTGTTTGCAGGATGCCGCGACACGCCGGGATCCAAGCGACACGCTGACGAAAAATTGTGGCTAAGTAGTCCACAGGGTGTGGATTACGTCTCCGGATTTGGCGGATTCCCGGACATTTTTACCCCCTTGGCCTGTGGACTACCGGTGCGTAAAATGACATACTTGTAATACATCATCTTGGGGTTCCGCTGAGGCGCTTGCACTACATGTAGTATCGATTTACGGATTGAGCGGGAAACCAGCACAAGACATGAATGCAAGACGTGAATAGATAGTTTGGCCGCCTCGGCGGCCCAGCGGGCCAGCATCGGAGTCGGAACCAGAACCGGCGGGGCCTGCCGAACGAAGAGCAAAGACTTCAACAAAGGGGACAGGAACCATGACTGTTACGGTTTACACGAAGCCGGCCTGTGTTCAGTGCAACGCAACCTACCGTGCACTCGACAAGAAGGGCATCGCCTACCAGAGCGTTGACATCTCCCAGGATGCCGAGGCCCTCGAGCGCCTGAAGGCCCTCGGATACATGCAGGCCCCCGTCGTGGTGACCGAGCAGGACCATTGGTCGGGATTCCGCCCGGACAAGATCGAAGAGCTGGCACTGGCTGCCGCTTCGGTGGCCTAGTCTTCCGTGACTCCGCCACAACAACAAAGTATTCCAATGTAGTCGAGGTGACTCCCATGGCAGCGCTGGCAACAGCACCTGCTCAAGCAATGACTGAAGCTGTCAGCACGCGGAGTCACCTCATCTACTTTTCCTCCACATCTGAGAACACCAAGCGCTTCGTCCAGAAGCTCGGCGTCGACGCGGCACGCATTCCGCTCCATGCCAAGGACGCGCCGCTGCTCGCACTGGAACCCTTTGTCCTCGTGCTGCCCACGTATGGCGGCACGAATGGCGAAGGATCGGTGCCCAAGCAAGTCATCAGGTTTCTGAACAACCCGCAGAACAGGGAACTGATCCGCGGCGTCATCGGAGCAGGAAACACCAACTTCGCGGAAAACTACTGCATGGCGGGAGACATCATCGCCACCAAATGCCGGGTTCCGCTTCTTTATCGATTCGAACTCATGGGGACTCCGGAAGATGTTGACCGGGTCAATCAAGGATTGGAAAAGTTTTGGACACGACTGTCGCAGATACAGAAGTAACCAAGGGCGCTTTGGACACCGCCAAGGTCAAGAAGCCATTGCCGGAGGCCTATAAGGGCCTTGGCTATCATGAGCTCAACGCCATGTTGAACCTCTATGGTCCGAACGGGGAGATCCAGTTCGAAGCCGACCGCGAGGCCGCGCACCAGTACTTCCTGCAGCACGTGAACAACAACACCGTTTTCTTCCACGACTTGGAAGAGAAACTGGACTACCTGGTCAAGAACCAGTACTACGAGCGCGAAACCCTCGATCAGTACACGATGAACTTCATCCGTGAGCTCTTCAACCGCGCTTACAAGAAGAAGTTCCGCTTCGAGACCTTCCTCGGCGCCTTCAAGTTCTACACCTCGTACACGCTCAAGACGTTCGACGGCAAGCGCTTCCTGGAGCGCTACGAAGACCGTGTCTGCATGGTTGCCCTGCACCTTGCCCGCGGCAACGAAGAACTGGCCAGCCGCCTCGTCGACGAAATCATCGACGGCCGCTTCCAGCCCGCCACGCCCACGTTCCTCAACGCCGGCAAGGCCCAGCGAGGCGAGCTGGTCTCCTGCTTCCTGTTGCGCATCGAAGACAACATGGAATCGATCGCCCGCGGCATCAACTCGGCGCTGCAGCTGTCCAAGCGCGGCGGCGGCGTGGCCCTCTCGCTGACCAACATCCGCGAGCACGGCGCCCCGATCAAGCAGATCGAGAACCAGTCCTCCGGCGTCATTCCGGTCATGAAGCTCCTCGAAGACAGCTTCTCCTACGCCAACCAGCTCGGTGCCCGCCAGGGTGCGGGGGCCGTGTACCTGCACGCCCACCACCCGGACATCTACCGCTTCCTGGACACCAAGCGCGAAAACGCCGACGAGAAGATCCGCATCAAGACGCTGTCCCTCGGCGTCGTGGTTCCGGACATCACGTTCGAGCTGGCCAAGAAGAACGAGGACATGTACCTCTTCTCCCCGTACGACGTCGAACGCGTCTACGGCGTGCCGTTCTCCGACATCTCGGTCACCGAGAAGTACTACGAGATGGTGGACGACTCCCGGATCAAGAAGACCAAGATCAGCGCCCGCGAATTCTTCCAGACCCTCGCGGAGATCCAGTTCGAGTCCGGCTACCCGTACATCATGTTCGAGGACACCGTGAACCGGGCCAACCCGATCGCCGGCAAGATCACTATGAGCAACCTGTGCTCGGAGATCCTGCAGGTTTCCACGCCCTCCATCTACAACGAGGACTTGACCTACGAGACGGTCGGCAAGGACATCTCCTGCAACCTTGGTTCGATGAACATCGCCAAGACCATGGATTCCCCGGACTTCGGCCTGTCGATCGAGACGTCCATCCGTGCCCTCAGCGCGGTGTCGGACATGTCCTACATCAACTCGGTGCCGTCCATCGCGCAGGGCAACGCCCAGAGCCACGCCATCGGCCTTGGCCAGATGAACCTGCACGGCTACCTTGCCCGTGAGCACGTCCACTACGGCTCCGAAGAGGGCCTGGACTTCACCAACATCTACTTCTACACGGTGCTGTTCCACGCTCTCCGGGCCTCGAACAAGCTTGCCATCGAGACCGGTCAGCCTTTCGCCGGCTTCGAGAACTCCACGTACGCAAGCGGCGAGTTCTTCAATAAGTACACCGAGCAGGAATGGACCCCGGAGACCGAGCGCGTTAGCGAGCTCTTCGCCGGCATCCACATTCCGACGCAGGACGACTGGCGCGAGCTGAAGGCTTCCGTCATGGAGCACGGCATCTACAACCAGAACCTGCAGGCCGTGCCGCCCACGGGTTCCATCAGCTACATCAACAACTCGACGTCGTCGATCCACCCGGTGGCCGCCAAGATCGAAATCCGCAAGGAAGGCAAGATCGGCCGCGTCTACTACCCGGCTCCGTACCTCGACAACGACAACCTGGAGTACTACCAGGACGCGTACGAGATCGGCTACGAGAAGATCATCGACACCTACGCCGCCGCCACGCAGCACGTGGACCAGGGCCTGTCCCTGACGCTGTTCTTCAAGGACACCGCCACGACGCGTGACATCAACAAGGCGCAGATCTACGCATGGCGCAAGGGCATCAAGACCCTCTACTACATCCGCCTCCGCCAGCTCGCGCTGGAAGGGACCGAAGTTGAGGGTTGCGTTTCCTGCATGCTGTAACCGATAACGGTTGTTTATTTGCGGCAGCCGCCGCGCCTCAAAACTGAAGAGTACGACGCCGGGTGAGCGCCCGGCGTCGTACGCTTACCTTAAAGAACACATACGTTAAGGGGACGAAATGACCGAAAAGGTCAAGCTGCTTAGCCACGTCGAAGCGATCAACTGGAACCGCATCCAGGATGACAAGGACGTGGAGGTCTGGAACCGCCTGGTCAACAACTTCTGGCTGCCGGAGAAGGTGCCGCTGTCCAACGATGTCCAGTCCTGGCACACGCTGACGCCGGACGAGCAGCAGCTCACCATGCGCGTATTCACGGGCCTGACCCTGCTGGACACCATCCAGGGCACGGTCGGCGCTGTTTCGCTGATCCCGGACGCCGTCACCCCGCACGAAGAGGCCGTGTACACCAACATCGCCTTCATGGAGTCGGTGCACGCGAAGTCGTATTCGTCGATTTTCTCGACCCTGTGCTCCACCAAGGAGATCGACGACGCCTTCCGCTGGTCCCTCGAGAACGAGAACCTGCAGAAGAAGGCCCAGATCGTCATGGATTACTACCAAGGCGACGATCCCCTCAAGCGCAAGGTCGCTTCCACGCTGCTGGAATCGTTCTTGTTCTACTCCGGGTTCTACCTTCCGATGTATTGGTCTTCCCGTGCCAAGCTGACGAACACGGCAGACCTCATCCGCCTGATCATCCGTGATGAGGCCGTGCACGGCTACTACATCGGCTACAAGTTCCAGAAGGGCCTTGAAAAGGTCTCCGAGGAGAAGCGTCAGGAAATCAAGGACTACACCTTCGAGCTGCTCTTCGAGCTGTACGAAAACGAAGTCCAGTACACGCACGACCTTTACGACGGCGTCGGCCTGGCCGAAGACGTCAAGAAGTTCCTGCACTACAACGCCAACAAGGCCCTCATGAACCTCGGCTACGAGGCTATGTTCCCGGCCTCCGTCACCGACGTGAACCCGGCCATCCTGTCGGCCCTGTCACCCAATGCTGACGAGAACCACGACTTCTTCTCGGGGTCGGGGTCGTCGTATGTGATCGGCAAGGCCGTCAATACCGAGGATGAGGACTGGGAGTTCTAGCTTTTTGTGAGAAGTCACTTCCATTGGAAGAAACGCATCGTCTAGTTGGAAGTCTTCCAAGTAGCTGCGACAAAGCGGCCCTGCACGGCACATCGTGCAGGGCCGCTTTGTGCGTTGTTGTGGTTGAGACCGGAAGCTAGTCACTGGAAGACCCGAGGGTTGTCCTGCTGTTCAGGCCGTCCTGGGGGAGTTCACGACATGCTTTCCCTGGAGTGCTGAAGCGGGTTGGGTCTCGACCGGGGTGTCGCGGATAAGACCCCATTCGGCCCAGGACCCGTCGTAAACCCGGACCCCCATACGTCCCAGAATTTCGGTAGGGACGTACCACGCGGTGGCCGGGGCGCCCTCCCGGCTCCATTCCGCCGGATGGCCAGAACCGCTCACACTTGACGTGAGCTGCATCATAGTTCTAATCTTCATTTAGTCGTAAATAAAGGAGAATACAATGGTTCGGCCGAGCGGCAACGCTGACGTTACGCGGTCTGCGATCCTGGCATTTCTTGGTACATCCGGAGGCGCTTCCCGGGCTGACCTGGCAAGGGCGCTCGGCGTCTCCCCGGCTCTCATGACCCAGCTCATCAAAGAGCTCATCGCGGATGGCCTCGTGAGGGAGCTGTCAATGTCTCCCTCCAACGGGGGTCGTCCTGCCCGGATGCTGGGCCTGGCCACCGCCGCCGGGCGCGTGGTGGGGATGAAGATCTCGAAAGACCATGTCGCTTTCGTTGAAACGGAACTTAGCGGGCATGTAGTCCGGTCAGACAATAGGGCATACGACGCTTCCTCGATGACTTCGCTTTCGGACGTCGTCTCACTCGTCCATTCATTCGTTGGCGAAGACCGTGTCACCCCCCTCCTGGGAATAGGTGTAGGTGTTCCCGGATCGGTGGACGCGCAAGGTAGTGGTGTTGTTGATTCAAGCCTCCTCGGGTGGCGGCAGGTACCGCTTGGAGCCGTTCTGAGCCGGGAACTGCATGTTCCGGTCCTAGTGGAAAACAATGTCAACGCCCTCGCTGTAGCCGAACGGCTCTATGGATCGGGCCGCGATCATGCCGAGTTTCTGGTTGTGACGATCGGCGAAGGCGTCGGTGCTGGATTCGTTACCGGCGGCGCCGTGGTGCGCGGCAGCAGGGGCGGTGCCGGCGAAATTGGTCACATACCAGCAGTTGCGGATGGCCCTCTTTGCACCTGCGGCAACCACGGATGCATTGAAGCCCTGATCGGGGAAAAGACACTCGTCACGCAGGCGCGGCAATCCGGAATCATTTCGTCGTCTGCCACCATGGCAGACCTGCAAGAGCGCGCAAACGACGGCGACCCCCTCGCGCAAGATATTTTCCGGGAAGCCGGTCAGCCGCTGGGTCGAATCGTCGCTGGTCTCGTGCAGATCCTCGATCCGGAAATTGTCATTGTCAGCGGGGAAGGAACCCGCGCATGGCGCCACTGGGCAGCAGAATTCGAGCGATCTTTCCGGGGTGCCCTGACGGCAGATCGCCGGAGCATTCCCGTGATCGTCGAGTCCTGGGACGACGAGGCCTGGGCGCGCGGAGCAGCCGCGCTCGTCGCGTCTGCACCCTTCTACAGCGAAGAAAGCTCAGGTGAGCAGGGGAGACGGGTTCGTGCCCGGCTCACCCACGTACCGGCGGAGGTCGGAGGATTGTGACCGCTCTACAAGACTCGAGGTCCGGCAATCCCGGACCCACGGCAACTACGAAGCGCTTCCGGGGACCAGGGATTCGGCGCAAAGCCACAGGCCCGCGTCTCAAATACGGGCTGACTGTCGCAGCGTTCCTCATCCCGAGCGCGTTGCCACTCTTGTTCTTCACCATCATTCCCATGTTTTCCGCGTTTTGGATCAGCCTGAACCAATGGAATCTAGTCGGTCCGATGAAATGGGTGGGCCTCGGGAACTACGGCAAGCTCATCGGCGACCCGAGCACGCAGGGAGCCTTCCTGCACACTGTCTACTACATCGTCGGATACCTGCCGCTTGTGTACATCGGCGGGCTGGCAATAGCGCTAGCCCTCAATTCCCGAATACGGGGACGAAGCATGATGCGCGGACTCTACTTCCTCCCAGTGGTGACGAGCTGGATCGTCGTTGCCCTGGTCTGGCGCTGGCTACTGAATCCCAGCACGGGAATCGTCAACTGGCTGCTTGGACTCATCGGCGTGACAGGGCCGGGGTGGTGGACAGATCCGGCATGGTCCATGCCTTCGATCATCGTGGCTTCTGCGTGGAAGGACCTCGGCTTTGTCATGGTGATTCTGCTCGCCGGCCTCCAGGCCATTCCGGAGGACTTGTATGAGGCCGCGACCGTCGACGGCGCTGGCCGGTGGAGGCGGCTGTTCAGCATTACGCTTCCCATGCTTTCCCCCTCGACCTTCTTTGTCATCGTGTTGTCGCTGATCAACGGATTCCAGGTCTTTGACCAGGTCTATGCCATGACCGGAGGCGGCCCCAACAACTCTTCCCAGGTGGTGGTCGAGCAGATTTACGACCTCACGTTCCGCTACGGCCGGGCCGGTGAAGCATCGGCTCTGTCATGGCTGCTGTTCCTTTTCATCCTGGTCATCACTCTGATTCAGGTGCGCGGTCAAAAGAAATGGGTGCACTATGCGTAAGCAGCGTCCCTCGATCACCCTGAACATCCTCGTCCTCGTTGGCGCCCTCATGATGGTCTTCCCATTTCTTTGGGCGTTCGTAACGTCCATCAGCCCCGGCGCAGGCCTCTCCGCGACGCCGCAACTTATCCCGGAGAACCCTTCCCTGTCCGCTTACGCTGAGTTGCTCCAACGGCTCCCGTTCGCCCAGATCGTGCTCAACAGCCTGATCCTCGCCATCCTCACCACGGTGTTCCAGCTTGTCACCAGCTCACTGGCCGCCTATGTCTTTTCAAGGATGCCGTTCAAGGGGCGAAATGCAGTGTTCGCCGTGTATCTGGCCACCATGATGATCCCGATGCAGGTGCTGGTCGTCCCGTTGTTTGTGGAGATGAAAAGCCTGGGCCTTATCGATACCTATCTCGGCGTATTGATGCCGGGGATCGCCAGCGCCTTCGGGGTGTTCCTCCTGCGGCAGGCAATGAATTCTGTGCCGCAGGACCTGGATCAGGCCGCGACATTGGATGGTGCCGGCCACTTCCGGATCTTCGGTCTCATTGTGCTTCCCTTGGTCCGTCCGGCGCTGGCGACTCTGACGGTGTTCGCTTTCCTCAACAGCTGGAACAGCTTCCTTTGGCCGCTGATTATCCTGCGCACTCCCGCAATGAAAACCCTTCCCGTGGCGTTGGCAGGACTGCAAGGCCAGTACACCACCCAGTGGGACATCGTGATGGCCGGATCAGTGGTCAGCGTCCTGCCAATGCTCGCCCTCTATATCTTCACCCAGAAGTACATCATCCAAGGGGTTGCGGGCACCGGACTCAAATAGACCGGATCGGCCAGTTTCCTCACCTATCAATGGAGATACACATGAACAAGAAGCCCCTGGCATCGCTGGGTCTAGCACTCACCGCAATCCTGGCCATGTCCGGCTGTGGAACGGCGGCAAGCTCAAATGTTTCAAGCACCGAAAAAGTAACCATCAAATACTCAAACTTCATCTCGAACGGAGGCAACGAAAAGAACCTGGACACCATCGTTCAGGCCTTCGAAAAGGCCAACCCGAACATCACAGTCCAAGTCACTACCTTGCCCTACAAGGACTACGCCACGGCGCTCCAGACAGACCTGGCCGCCGGGACCCAAGCCGATACTTTCGATATCGAATACGCGAACCTGCGCTCCTACGTGGCCAGTGGGGCTGTCGCTCCCCTCGACGGAGTCGACGGTTCCAAGTACAAGCAGTCCCTCCTGCAGTCCTACCAGTCAGACGGCAAGCAGTACGCGCTGCCCAGTTCCTTCTCCGACGTCGTCCTCTACTACAACAAAGCACTCTTCGACGCTGCCAAGGTCGCCTACCCCACGTCCAGCTGGACATGGGCTGATGAAACGGCCGCAGCAAAGAAAATCACGGACAGCGCCACGGGTGTCTACGGGGACTACCAGAGCGTGAGCTTCTACGAGTTCTACAAAGCACTGGCCCAAACCGGCGGCAAATTCCTCAACGACGACGGCAAATCGGTCGCCTTCAACTCGCCCCAGGGCATTAAAGCTGCCGAATGGCTGGCAGGTAAGAGCGGAACCACCATGCCTACACCCGCGCAAGGCGCCGGAACCCCGGACTTCGACACGAAACTGTTCAAAGACGGCAAACTTGGCATGCTCCACAGCGGCATCTGGGTGGCCAGCAGTTTCGCCGATTCACCCAAGAGCTGGGACATCGCCGTCGAACCCGGAGACACGCAGAAGGCAAGCGCGGAGTTCTCCAACGCCATTGGGGTATCCGCCAACTCCAAGAACAAGGCCGCAGCCCAGAAATGGGCCGAATACATGACCAGCTCAGACGTCATGGCACAGACCCGCATCAGCGCAGCATGGGAACTCCCCGCCACCTCCGATGACTCAGTCCTGAAGCCCTATCTCGCAAAGGACAAGCCGGCAAACCGCAAGGCCATCTTCGATGCCCTTGACAACGTCGCCCTCCCGCCGGTCATCGGCGACAACCAGCAAAAGATGGTCGACATCATCACCAATGCTCTTGGCGAAGTCGAAGCGAAGCGCTCCAGCGCGGCCGATGCCCTGAAGGGCGCCGCGGACCAAATCAACGCTCTGCTGAAATAGCCGGGCATAGCCCGAAGAAGGCCGGTGAGCGGGCCGCGGTAACACCGTGAGCTGCTGGCGGCACGGCGACCCGCTCACCATCTGAAAGAGAAGCCAATGATCGACAAATCAAAGCAAGGTTCAACGGTAATGCGCAGCGGAGATCCGGCGGTTCGCTCGATAGTCCAGGCCGGCATCCGCCTCATCCTGGAACAGCAAACCCCCGGGGGCGCCTACCCGGCAAGCCCGTCGTTTTCCGCTTACGCCGGGTACTGCTGGTTCCGCGACGGCTCATATATCGCTGACGCCGTGTCCGCCGCTGGGCACATCGAATCCGCCGAACGATTCTTCGACTGGTGCTCGAATGCCTTGACTTCCCGTGCGGGAAGGATCCGCCGTATCGTGGCTGAAAGCCTGGCCGGCAGGCCGGTGGCCAGCGAGCAAATGCTGCCCACGCGTTTCACTCTCGACGGGGCCGAAGGAAGCGATGACTGGTGGGATTTCCAGCTCGACGGATACGGCACATGGCTTTGGGCCCTGGCTGAGCATAGCGCCCGCCATGACCGGCCACTCGACCGCTGGACTGATGCCATTGACCTCACCATCGACTATCTTTCTGTCTCCTGGCAACGGCCCTGCTATGACTGGTGGGAAGAGTCGGCCCAGCACGTGCACGTGAGCACTTTGGGTTGCATCGCCTCCGGGTTGTCGAGCATCGCCCAAACCGGGTTGATCGAGGAGTCACTCTCAGAACGGGCCGCCTCGACCGCTCACCAGATCCGCCGGCGAGTCCAAGACGAAGGTGTCCACGACGCCCATCTCACGAAATGGCTGGGAACAGACACGGTAGACGCTAGTCTCGTCTCGCTGATTGCCCCGATGGACTTCCTGGCCCCGCACAGTCCCTTGAGCGCAGGGACCATCGCGGTCATCGAGGAGCAGCTCACCGTCGACAACGGAGTTCACCGGTATCTTGCTGACACCTACTACGGCGGTGGCCAATGGCCGTTGCTTAGTTGCTTCCTCGGCCTGGCCCATGCCGCTTCCGGAAACAGGATCAGAGCCCTTGAGCTCTTGGAATGGGCCGCGTCGACCGCCGCCGCGAACGACGAGCTTCCCGAGCAGGTCGACCATCACCTTCTTGACCCCGATTACCTTCAACCTTGGAACGAGCGCTGGGGTTCCTCGGCAAGTCCGCTGCTGTGGAGCCACGCCATGTTCATCCGTCTCGCCATCGCACTCGGCGTCCCGTACGACACCGCCGATCTGGCTCCGGCTCCAACAGAGAAAGAGAGCGCTAAATGATCCGCCACAAGCCATTCGGTTCCGGCCACCCGTATGTGGACGATACCGATCAGCGCAGCCCGTCCCATCCTGTCGCGGGGGAGCCCGTCACCCTGGGCGTTCGAACCTCCCCGGAACTGACCGAGGTGATCTGCGAACTCGAAGTCACCGGTCGCGACGGCGCTGTCACGAAACTGACCGAGACCCTCGAACGGGTACCGGCGGCATCCCGCGGACAGGTCATCGACGGCGGCCACCTAGCATCCGCCCAAGCCAAACTCGCCCGTTCGGCGAGCGGCTGGCAGGTAACCCTCGCGCCGGCGGAGCCCCAGACAACATACAAATACCGCTTCACGGCGCAGACCCCAAGTGGAGGAACTCAAAAGACGCAGTGGTTCAGCTATAGTGCCGCCACCTGGGCGCCCACCAGCCAGGCTGTTAACGTCATTGGAGCTGACCGCATGATCGCCGACTCCGTTGAGGTACTGCATGACGGTGTCCGGCCTTTGCGTGTTCGTTTCGCACTCCCGTTGGCCTTGAATGAGCGTGTCACCGGCTTTGGAGAACGTTTTGATGCCCTCGACCACCGGGGGTCCAAGCTGGACGCGGTCGTTTTCGAGCAATACAAGAGCCAAGGAGCGAAGCGGAAAACCTACTTGCCGATGCCATTTGCCCATGTAGTAGGCGGGGATGGCTGGGGATTTCACGTCGAAACGTCCCGACGTACGTGGTACGACGTCGGTGCCTCCGACGAACACCGCTTGGTCATTGAAGCCGAAGTCGGCCCCGAACCCCTGAACGGGGACACTCTTCTGAACCTGAGGTTCTTCGAAGGAACTCCGACGGCGGTCCTGAAGTCCTTCCTGTCCGTCGCCGGCAGCGCCAAGGAGCTTCCGGACTGGGTATTCAAGCTTTGGGCGAGCGGAAACGAGTGGAATACCCAGGCGGAAGTCATGCGACAGATGGATCGGCACCGGGACACCGGGATTCCGGTCGGGTCCGTCGTCGTCGAAGCGTGGAGCGACGAGTCTACGTTCACGGCATTCCGCGACGCTGAATACGAGCCGAATCCCGACGGTTCACCGCACCATCTCAGCGACTTCACCTTCCCGGAGCATGGTGCCTGGCCGGATCCGAAGGCTATGGTCGATGACCTTCATGCCCGGGACATCCGCGTGGTTCTGTGGCAGATTCCGCTTATCAAAATGCGACCACACCCACAAGGACAGGCCCGGTTCGACGCGGAAGCCGCGATTCGTGACGGTCGGCTCATCCGTGAGGAGGCCCCGGACGGCAGCCTGCGTCCATACCGTAACCGAGGGTGGTGGTTCCCGCTCAGCCTGATGCCGGACCTGACCGATCCGGAGGCCGCCCGATGGTGGACGGAGAAGCGACGCTATCTCGTCGAAGAAATCGGCATCGACGGATTCAAGACCGACGGCGGAGAACACGCTTGGGGCGAAGAGCTCCAGTACCTGAACGGAATGCGCGGAGACGAAGGAAACAACCTCTTCCCGGTCGTGTACGCCAAGGCCTACGGTGACCTTCTTGAATCCGCAGGCAAGGCCCCCGTCACCTTCAGCCGCGCCGGATTCACCGGTTCCCAGGCACACGGGGCATTCTGGGCCGGGGATGAGAATTCCACATGGGATGCATTCCGTTGGTCCCTGTTTGCCGGACTCTCCGCGTCAGCATGCGGAGTCTTGTACTGGGGTTGGGACTTCGCGGGCTTCTCTGGAGACGTCCCGAGCGCGGAACTATACCTGCGGTCGGCCGCCGCAGCAGTATTCGTGCCCATCATGCAGTATCACTCCGAGTTCAACCACCACCGGATGCCATCGAGGGATCGCACTCCCTGGAACATTCAGGAAAGAACCGGGGATCAGACTGTCATTCCTGTTTTCCGGGAACTCGTAGAGCTGCGCGAACGCCTCATTCCCTACCTGGCTGAGCAAGCGCGGAAGGCTATCGACACCGGAGCCCCCCTCATGCGCCCGCTGTACTTCGACCACGTCAAAGACGAAGAGGTATGGAAGCACCCCTTGCAATGGATGCTCGGTGAGGACCTACTTGTTGTTCCCGTCACCGATGAGGCGGTCCGCACCTGGACGGCGTACCTTCCCGGCGGCAACTGGGTCGACGCCTGGACGGCGGAAAAATACGCCGGCCAGCGAACGGTCGAGGTATCCGCGCCCCTGAACCGTGTTCCTGTCTTCGTCAGGGCGGAAGCCTGGAACGAGATGAAGGACGTTTTCCTTCCGACGGCGTAATCAAGAACTGAACAGGACCAGCTACCCCGAAGGAAATCCTTGGAATACAGAAAACTTGGCCGAAGCGGCATGTATGTCAGCGAGATCGCCTACGGCAACTGGCTAACGCACGGATCGCAAATCGAGGACGACACCGCAGCACAGTGCGTGCATGCTGCGCTCGACGCCGGCATCAGCACCTTCGACACCGCCGATGCGTACGCCGAGACGCGTGCAGAAGCCGCCCTCGGTTGGGCGCTTTCCGGGGTTCGGCGCGAAAGTGTGGAGATCCTCACCAAGGTGTATTTCCCCACTGGGCCCGGAAAGAACGATCGCGGACTCTCTCGGAAGCACATCATGGAGGCGATCCATGGAAGTCTCCGCAGGCTCAAAACCGACTACGTAGACCTGTACCAGGCACACCGCTTCGACTACGAAACACCCCTTGAGGAAACGATGCGGGCTTTTGCTGACATCGTGCGCGCGGGGAAGGCCCACTACATCGGCGTCTCCGAATGGACGGTGGATGAGATTCGGTCAGCCGCGGCTTTGGCAAAAGAACTCAACATCGAGCTGGTCTCCAACCAACCCCAGTACAACATGCTGTGGAGGGTTGTTGAACCAGAAATCATCCCGGCCTGCGAAGAGCTCGGGATAAGCCAGATCGTGTGGTCGCCGCTTGCCCAAGGAGTGTTGACTGGAAAATATTCACCAGGAAAGGGCGCCCCTGCCGGTTCCCGCGCCACCGACCAAAACGGAGGCAAGGACACGATGGCCAGGTGGCTTGGCGATGAGGTTCTCACAACGGTCCAACGCCTTCGGCCCCTGGCAGCAAGCGTGGGGCTTCCGCTAGGAACCCTCGCCCTGGCATGGGTGCTTCAGAACCCGAATGTATCGACTGCCGTCGTCGGGGCCTCGAAGCCAGAACAGATCAAGGAAAACGCAAAGGCCGCCGGGCTGACGCTGGAGGACGCACTCCTGAAGGAGATCGATGAAATCCTCGAACCCGTCATCGAACGTGACCCTCGAAAGGTCGATAGCTGCCACAGCAGGCCTTGAGCACCATAACGGCAGCAGCGATAACAAGCTGGGCCCCCTAAGAGATCAAAGAATCGGACCAACATGCCTGTAAACATGACAAGAGCGGGCCATTTCATTGGCGTCGACATCGGTGGCACCGGCGTCAAGGGCGGGATCGTCAACCTCGAAATGGGCGAAATCCTGGGAAGCTGCGTTCGTCTAGCCACGCCCCGACCAGCGGATCCAGAGTCTGTCGCAGATGTCGTTCGGCAGCTTGTGGACGAACTCACCGCAGGAAGCGAAGCGGGACTTGATTCAACCGTTGGAGTTACCTTTCCGGGCATCGTCCAGCAGGGCACGTCCCGATCTGCGGCAAATATGGACAGGACCTTCATCGATTTCGACATCGGCACCCACTTCTCGATCGCATTCGGCGGCCCGTCGCCGTCCTGAACGACGCCGACGCTGCAGGACTCGCGGAAGCCCGCTACGGCGCCGGCAAGGGAACAAGCGGCACTGTTTTGGTCATTACCTTGGGCACAGGGATCGGATCAGCCCTGATTTTCGACGGAAACGTCGTGCCCAATGTAGAGCTCGGCCACATTTCCATCGATGGCTACGACGCTGAAACCCGAGCATCCGCCGTCGCCCGTGAACGCGACGGATTGGGCTGGCAAGAATACAGCGTTCGCTTGCAACGCTACCTTTCTGAGCTTGAGTTCATGTTCTCGCCCGAACTCATCATTGTTGGCGGAGGCATCTCCCAAAGAACCGATGACTACCTGCCTCTCCTCACGTTGAGGGCTCCAGTCGTCCCGGCGAAGCTCAGAAACGATGCTGGCATCGTAGGGGCCAGCATTCAGGCAGCATCAACCTCGCCTACTCACCGTCCTTTCGGCGAACCATTTCAGTGATCCAGATGGGCGCGAACGGAGAGGTGCAGTTCGGGGGAGTCGGGTAATCCTTGAGCACCCCCAGGCGCTCACCGATGTCGACGGCGCGGACGCGGTGCTCGGCGTGTTCGATCCCGATCTGGGCCAGGCAGTGGTTCATGGCCCATTGCAGGCGGTCCGGGGCGTCTTTCATCTCCGCCTCAATGACATCGAGCAATCCTGCGAGGTTCAGGCCCTCGGGATTCTTGGCCGCGCGTTCAGTGGTCAGTGCCCAGCCGGCACTCGCGACCACTGGATCCGGATCGGCGAACCAGGCAAGGCGCAGGTCCTCGCAGTGCGGGTTCTTCTTCACCACGTAGTTCACGAGCCAGTCGTGAACCTTCGGAGTGCGCGCCTGCCGCAACATGGCGTCCAGCTCGTCGTGCTCGAACGCCTTCGGACGGCAGATCAGGATCGCCAGCAGTCTCGCTGACGTGTCACCCGTCGCCCAGAGCTGGTGTGCGAGTTCCTGCTGCGTCTTCAACCGCTTCGCGAGCGCGCGCAGTTTGCCGAGGTTAACACCGTGATCGTCGCCGTGTTTCTCATTCACCTCGCGGGCTCTAGGATCCTCGAGCGCGGCCAGCTCTGCGACTATCTCGTGCACGGTCGTCTCGGTCACCATAGCCTCCTGTTGATCACTTGTGGGGTCGAGCCTACTAGCAGGCGCGCCTGTGCTGCGCCGTTTACGAGGGCGTTCAGGGGCGGGGCCTGTGTCCCTTTTCCGAGGTTCTGTCGATCAGGTGCCGTGGAACGCGCCGCATTCCGGGAAGGGGTCGTTCACGGGCACCGGCCAGTCCGGTGCGTCGGCGTCCTTGTCGTCGTCGTCGGGCCATGGGTGCGCGGCTGTGAAGGCGTACCAGTCCGGGAAGGGATCCGGGGGCAGTTCCGGTTCGGGATTCCCGGGCAGGTCTTGGTCCGGTGGGGTGCCTGCGTCCGTGTCCGTGATCGGTATGTGGTGTGGCCAGTGGGGTGGTTCCCAGTCCTGGTGTTCGCTGGGGTAGTGCCGGTGGGATGGTGATGTCCACCCGGGTGGGTGGTTTTTGCTGGCCGGGGTGGGGGTCCATGCGGTGCGGTGTTTGAGGCGGTGGTGTTTGGGGCAGGGCTGGGCCAGGTTGGTGATGCCGGTGGTGCCGCCGTCGGCCCAGGCCAGGAGGTGGTCTGCGTCGTTGTCCAGGGAGTGGTTGTTGCAGCCGGGGAAGGGGCATTTGCCGTCGCGGAGCCGCAGCCATTGGCGCATGGCTTTGGTGAGGCGGTAGCTGGTGCGTCCGATTTCCAGCGGGGCGCCGTCGCGGGGGTCGGTCAGGACGCGGTGGAAGGAATCGGCGCCGTCGGCGATGAGGCGCCGGGCCATGGAGGGCGGGATCGGGCCGTATCCGTCGAGCATGGCCGGTTCCTCGGTGGCGCCGATGAGGGACAGGACCGGGACGGTGACTAGGACCTGCGCCCTGGGGGACGGAACACGCCCCGCCCGGTCCGGTTCCACGCCGCCGTCGGGCACAACGCCCGGCACACCGCCGTCGGGGGTTGCACCGCCGGTGTTGGTGAGGAGCCAGGTGGCGGTGAGGTCGGCGCGGAGCTGGGCGAGGGTCCGGGTCTCGGCGGGGCCTTGGAGGGCGCGGGCGGCGGCGGTGGTGCGGTCCCAGATCCCTGCTGCGGTGTCGGCGGGGAGGTGGGCGGAGAGCCAGGCCATGCCGTCGCGGTCCGGGAGGTATTCGACCCTCCGGTCCGCGGATTTGGCGGTGTGGCGTTCTTCGATGCTGACGGGGTGGTGGCGTTCGCGCCAGGTGCGTGCTGTGGCCCGGAACCGGGAGGGGACGAGGTCTCCGGCCGGGCAGCCGCGGGCGGGGTTGGGTGCGTCGGGGTCCAGGAAGTGCGCTTCCAGGGCCGCTGCTGCGGCGGGGTCCAGGCCGTCGGTTTCCTCGATGATGATCCGGGCGTGCTGCCAGGAGATCGTCCCGGACTGCAGGGCGGCCAGGGTCAGGGGCAGGCCCGTGGTCAGGGACCGGGATGCGGCCAGGAGGGCGCCGGCGGTGCGTTCGCTGACGGTCAGGATGCAGGCGACCTCGGCGATGAGGGAGAGCTCGTGGGCGGTGGCTTCCTGCGGTGAGGCGGCCGGTGGCGTCAGGGCCCTGGCCGCCCGGGCGTAGTCCGCTGCGAGTTTCGCTTTCAGCGCGGCGGTCCGGGCTTCCAGCCGGGCGATTTCGGCGAGGCCGTCCAGGCAACCATCCGCCAGAGCCCGCAGCGGATCGGAGTCATGGAGCGGATGGGTGTTTTCGGAGGAACCAGCGCCGCCGGCGAGGCCGGTCAGCGCGGCAACGGACGCGGCAACGGCCGCCACGGCCGCCCTGCTGTCGGCACCGTTGTCCACGGCCCAGGCTGTCCTTCCATCCATACCCACAGCATCGCAGGAGGCGCCGACAATTTAATCTTGGCGCCGCTGGGCGCCGCTGGGCGCCGCTGGGCGCCGCTTGGCGCCGCTGGGCGCGTTCGCGAGGCGGACACCCTTGACTAACTAGTTTCCTGCGCTCGGGAACGAACCGTCCGCCTGAATCTCCGGAAAAGGAACGTTAATCCCGGACGCGCCACACGTGAAGATCCGCTCGGGGTAGACGCTGCTTTTGCGAAGCGGAGGTAGAGCGAAGGAACAATGAACAAATTGAGCAGTGTGGACGTGACGAGCCCGCCCAGAATGACCACGGCCATAGGGTGTTCGATTTCATGGCCCGGGATATTGCCCATGACTACCAAGGGCACGAGGGCAAGTCCGGTAGCCAAGGTGGTCATGAGGATCGGGGAAAGCCGTTCCGCAGCTCCGCGCATCACGAGCGCGCGGCCGAAGGCTTCGTCCTCGTTCCTTTCCAGATGCTGGCAGTGGCTGATGAGCAGGATTCCGTTGCGGGCTGCGATGCCCATGACCGTGAGGAACCCGACGAGTGAGCCAAGCGAGAGTACCCCGCCGGTGACGTAGGCGGCGAACACTCCGCCGACCAGGGCTATCGGGAGCGTCAGCAGCGCGAGTAGGGCCAGCCGCCAGCTTCGGAACGATGCCTGCATGAACAGGAAAATCAGGGCAAGGGCCGCTGTGGCGAAGATCGTCAGGCGTTCGGTGGCCGCCTGGCGTTCCGTGTACTCACCCAGGAGTTGGACACTGTAACCAGGCGGCAGGTTCATCTCTTCGAGGCGATCCTGCAGCGTGCGGACAACTGTCCCGAGGTCAGCCCCCTGATCGATGAAGGAACCGACCTCAACGCGGCGGGATCCGTTCGTACGGTCAATGAGGTTGGGTGTCGCTTGCACACTGACAGCGGCGACGTCGGCCAGCCGGACGCGCTGTCCGCCGGGGGTGTCGATCGGCAGGTCTTCGATGCTGGTGACGCTGGCGCGGGTCTCCGGTGTGCTCCAGACTTGGACGTCATAGGCACGTCCGTCCCGGAAGACGTCGCCTACCTCTTCCCCGGCCACGAGTGTCGCGGCTGCCCGCCTGACGTCGCCGGGTTTCAGCCCGTACTTTTGCGCCGCGGCAAGATCCACCTTGACCGTGATCTGCGGCACCTCGACTTCCAGGGAAACATGGGGCTCATTGGTGCCTTGGATGTGGTCAAGAATGGACTTGATCTTCTGGGCCTGATCCCGAAGCACGTTGAGGTCATCCCCGTAGACCCGGACCAGGATTGGTTCGCTGGAGCCGGTCAGGACCTCTTCGATTCTTTCTTTCAGGTAGGTCTGGACGTCGCGGTGCAGCCCCGGATAGCCGTCGACAACCTCCTGGACAGCTGCCACCGTCTTCTCGTAGTCAGCGTGGCGGTCGATGCTGATCCAGTTTTCCCCGGCGTTGACGCCGACGATCTCGTCTGCGGTGAACGCCTGGCCGATGTGTGTTCCGCAGTTCAGGACTCCGGGCACCTTGAGGAGCTCCTCACAGCCCCTTTGGGAGATGCGGTATTCCTCGGCGGCCGAGGTGCCGGGCTCTGAAACCCAGTGCATCAGGAAGTCCCGTTCCTTGAAGGTGGGGAACAAAGACTGGCCCAGGAGGGGAGCGATCACCAGACCCGCCAGCGCGACGGCGCCGAAACCGGCATAGCCGTAGCGCGGCCGGTTCATGGTCCGGGACAAGGCGGCATGATATCCGCGTTTGAGCACCCGGACCAAGGGAGGATCGCGTTGCTCCAGGTTCGCCGTGCCGAGCAGAATCAGGGCCAGCGCCGGTGTCACTGTGAGCGCGACCAGCATCGAGGCGAGGACCGCCAAGGTATATGAGACAGCCAGCGGCCGGAAAAAGACGCCGGTCAGTCCGTCCAGGAAGAAAATGGGAACGGCCGCGACGACGATGATCAAGGTCGCGTAGACAATGGGACTCCGCATTTCCAAGGAGGCCCTGAGCACCACCGAGGCCGTTGGTTCCTCGCTGCCTAGAGCCCGATGTTGCCTGAGCCGGCGCATGATGTTTTCGACGTCGATGATCGCGTCGTCGACGACGACACCCACGGCGATAACCAGACCCGCCAGGACCATGGTGTTGATGGAGCTCGCTGTGTAGTACAGCACGAGCGCCGCCGTCAGGAGGGAGAGCGGAATGGCCACAAGACTGATCAGCGCTGTGCGCCACTGGAAGAGGAAGGCGCCGAGGATCATGACGACGAGCAGGCAGCCCAGGAGCAGCGCGAGGCTGAGGTTGGAAATCGCCTCTTCGATGAAGCTCGCCGGACGGAAGATGGTGGTGTCGAAGGTGATTCCACTCAACCCTGGCTGGAGCTGGCGGAGGGCGTCCTCAACTCCCTTCGTCACATCGAGGGTGTTTCCCCAGGGGAGCTTCTCGACGATGAGCATGAGCCCGTGCCCGTTGTTGATGACCGCGTCACCGATGAGCGGCTGGTGGTCCTCCACGACTTTGGCCACGTCGCCCAAGTGAAGCGCGACGCCGTCCTTTTCCCTGATGGTGACCTGTGCCAGGTCCGCGGGGCTGGAGACCGCCTGGACATGCTGGACGCCCATTCTTTGGTTCGGACTATCAATGAAGCCTCCCGTGCCGATGAACCTGCCGGGGGAATACTTCAGCAGTCCGGCGTCCACGGCTCCGGCGGTGACTTCCATGACCTGGTTGAGCGAAACGTTTTCAGCCTTGAGCCGGTCAGGCTGCACCTGGACCTGCAGCATCTGGAGCCGTTCACCCCAGATGGCGACGTTGGCGACCCCGGGCACCCGGAGCAACCGGGCCCGGATCGTCCAGTAGGAGAGCATGGACATCTCGATGAGGGACCGGTTGGAGGAGGTCATGCCGATCTTCATCACGCGGCTCGTCGACGACAACGGCTGAAGCATGACCGGCGGAGCCGCCCAGGTGGGCAGGGCGGAGGTCACTGCCGCCATCCGTTCAGAGACCACCTGACGGGCGTTCAGCAGATCTGTGCCCTGCTTGAAGACGAGCACGATCGAAGACAGCTGGGGCACGGACTTGGAGCGCAGCTCATCCAGCCCGGGCATGCCGCTCAGGGATGCCTCGATCGGGACGCTGACCAGCTCTTCCACTTCCTGGGCGGTCAGACCCAGGCAGGCCGTCTGGATTTCCACGCGCGGGGGCGCGAATTCCGGAAAGACATCGATGGACGCTGAGCTCAACTGTACGGAGCCCAACAGCATCACCGCGCAGGCCAGCGCAACAACCACCGTCCTGAATTTGAGGCTGATGCCTATGATCCAACGCATCTCAGTGGGCCGTATCGAATTCCTCGCCGAACAGTTCCTCGGCCCCCAGCGTGACCACGGCCGTGCCGATCGGCGGACCGTCCCTCAGCAATGCGGCTTCGCCGGCGATTCGCTCGACAGTTACCGCCTGGCGGACATACACACGGAGCTCCGGATTGGTGTAGACCCAGGTCCTGCCTTGGCTGTCGTACAGGATCGCTCCGTACGGGACGGTCAGCTTCCCCTGCGGACCCGATGCCGCCATCCCGGTCTTCAGCCCAAGACGTTCGACGGCGTGTTCCGTCAGGGTGATGCGGTGCAGGTCCGTCCCCGGGACTTCTTCCAGGGTGGCGGGGGTGTCTGCGGCAGGCACGGCATCGGCTTGCGGCTGGGAACAGGCCGGCAGCGACAGCGTCAGGAACGCGGCCACCACCAGGGCGACCAGGACATTGGTGATGTGGCCCCGTCGGGAAGCTAACTTTTTCATGGTGCGTCCTGGCTCTGTGCCTGGAGCAGCGAATCGTTCCGGGGTGCGGTCCTGGGCGCCCGTCCCCGTCCGAATCGAAGCAACATCGCGGGCAAGACAAATAGCAGGAAAAGAGTCGTGGTGAGCATCCCGCCCCAGATGATGACGGCGAGCGGTTGGACGATTTCCTTTCCGACCACGCCACCGATGAGCACGAGCGGCAGCAGGGAAAGAGCCGTCATCAGGGCCGACATCAGCACGGGCATCAACCGATTCCGGGCGCTTCGGATCACGAGCGCGGGTCCATAGGCCGCGCTGTCGTCGGACCCCGGGCTTCGGGCGTTCCGTATCAGCAGAATGGAACCACGCACGGCGATGCCCAGGACGGCAGAGAAAGCAGGAAGCGAGATCAAGGAGTTGATTCCGCCCGTCATTTGGACGGCGAGCACCCCGCCCGAAAGTGCCGCAATCAGGCCCACGAACACGGTCGCACCTAGCCGCCAGCTCCCGAGCGCCGTCTGGAGAAGCACCAGGATTCCGGCCGCAGCGACCGCCGCCAGCAGCCACAGCCACCGGGCGCTATTCTGCTGCTCTGCGTACTGGGTGAGGATTTCCGCATGGTAGGAGAGCGGGAACTGCAGCTGCTGGAGGCCCTTCTCGATGTCCTGCTGCACGTCGTCGAGCGCGCGCCCCTGAATTTCAGCCGTCACATCGATCCTGCGCGAGGTGTCATCGTGCAGGATGACCGCCTCGTTCCCGACCATGTTGACCTGGGCAACGTCGCCGAGGCGTACATGCCCGCCGCCGGGGGTGTCGATCAGCAGCTCGCGGACGCTGGTAAGGCTGTTCCTGGTGGACGGCGTTCCTTTGACGATCACCGAGAAGACTTTTTGTTGCTGGTAGATGTTGCCGACTTCAATCCCCTGCAGCAGGGCAGCGGCCGCGCGCCTGACGTCGCCGGGGATGACACCCGCCTTCTGGGCCGCCGCCAGGTCAACCTGGACCTCCACGATTGGCTGTTGGGCAGGCGCGTCGACATGGAGATTGACGACGCCGCTGGTCCGGGCCAGTATCCGCCGCACTTCCTCTGCCTTCTGGCGGAGCGTGGCCATATCCAGGCCGTAAACCCGGACGGTGAATCCGGGGTCGGCGGCCTGATGAATTTGGTCGATCTTCTGCTGCGGGTACGTGGATACTTTGCTGGTCAACCCGGGGTACCCACTTACCACTTGCTGGACGGCCGCCGCCGTATCGCGGTAGGAGGCCTCGGCGGAAACTGTCACCCAGAGCTCTCCGGCGCTGATGTCACCCACCTGGTCCGAGGTGATGGCCCGCCCGACGTGTCCACCTACATTGGCCACACCCGGAAGTCCGCGGAGCTCTTGGGCGGCTGCATCACTGATCCGGCTCATTTCCTGGTCTGATGTGCCGGCGATCGCGCTCCACTGCACCACGAGGGTCCTGTCCGGCAGGACGGGCACCGTCGGCTGGCCGGTGGCCAGCTGGGGCGCGAGTGCAAGTCCGGCGAGGGCGATGACCGCGGCGCCGGCGAATACCCACCGGCCCTTTCCGGCTAACCGGGACAGCGCACGGCCGTATCGACTGTGGACCCGGCCCAGGGTGCGGCCATATCCGCTGTGGACCCGGCTCAGGGTGCGTCCTTCCCTTGCGGTGGTCCGGCTGACGGGCAGGACGAAGACCAGCGCGGCGGTGACAGTCAGCGCCACGATCATCGCGACAGCCAGGGTGAGCAGGTAGGAAACGAGCAGCGGGCCGAAGAGCGCTCCGTCCTCACCCTGGACAAAGAACACGGGTAGCACAGACAACGCCATGATCAGCAGGGAGTAGAGAATCGGCGTTCGAACTGCCCGCAGGGACCCGGTCACCAAGGTGCCGCTCGATTCCCCGACGCCGGATCCGACGCCGGTCCTGCCAGCGCGGCCAGCGCGGGCTGCGCCATTGAGGTCTTCGGCGACGTCTCCGACGATGACGGCCAAGGCCAGGATCATGCCCGCCAGGACCATGATGTTCATCCCGGTGCCCCTCAGATACAGCACCGAGGCCGCCGCCGTCAGTGAGACCGGAATCGTGACCAGGATGATGACCGCAGCGCGCCAGGAACGGAACAACCCGCCAAACATCGTGACTATCAGCAGCAGCGAGACAAGCAGTGCGACACCAAGCGTGCCGACCTCTTCCTGGATGAACGCCGCCTGTCGATAGACGGTGGTATCGATCGTGACTCCTGACAACCCTGGCTGGAGGGCATGGAGCGCATCATCGATGCCCCGGGTCACGTCCATCGTGTTCGTCCCCGGGAACTTCTCGATGACGAGGAGCAATTCGGCGTCCTTGCCGGAAAGGGCATCCCCGATCAGCGGCTGGTGATCCATCACGACGTGGGCGACATCGCCTAGCACCAGCTTTCCGGCCGGCCCCTCCAGGCTGATTTGGCCCAGATCCTCAGGCGTGGTGATCGGCAGGACGTGCTGAACTCCGAGCCGCTGGTGGCCGGTCTCCAGAAAGCCGCCGGTGCCGGGTGTGGACGCCTCAAGGTAACTCAAGGGCGACACCCACACGGCGTTGCCGGTGGTAGTGATGACCTCGTCCAGCGTCACGCCCTTGGCTTCAAGTTCGCCAGGATCGACCAGGACCTGCAGTTGCTGGTCGCGGAGGCCCCAAATAGCCACGTTCGCGACGCCGGGCACCGCCAGAAGACCGGGCTTCATGGTCCAGCGGGCCAGAACAGACATGTCAATGGCCGACATCTCTTTCGAGGTCAGCCGAATCATCATGACCCGGCTCGTCGATGAGAGCGGCTGCATCAGGACGGGCGCGGCAGACACGTTCGGCAACGCTCGTGCCTGGGTCAGACGCTCAGACACCAGCTGGCGGGCCCGAAAAAGGTCGGTCCCCGGCTTGAATACCATCTGGATCGATGACAGGCCAGGGACGGATCTGGAATGAATGGCTTCCACCCACGCCACACCGTTCAACAGGTCTGCCTCCATGGGGGAAGTGATCAGCTGTTCAACTTCCGCGGCGGAGAGCCCCAGGGCCTCAGTCTGGATTTCAACCTGTGGAGGGGCGAATTCCGGGAAGGCATCCACTGCCGTGCCCGGCAGGCTCGTGAAGCCGAAACCCAGGATCCCCACTGCCAATGCAAGGACCAGAAACCGGAACTGGAGTACCAACTTGAGGATCGTGCCCATCACGGCAGCTCACCCGGTTCTTGGGGTGTGACGGTAGAGAAGCCGTAGGGGGGAGGAGACACTCCAGAATCGATGTCCGATGAGTGCCTGATGAAAGCGTTAGATCCCCGGTACCTGTCCACCACGCCGCTCCCTGGAACAGTGCCAAAGCGCCCCCAGACGTGTACGTCAATAATGAGCCTCCGGCAAACCCCGGGTCAACGCTCACCGCAAGGATTCTCAGGATAATGACAGGGAATTTACTGCCTTTTCGCGAGTGATGGTGGTATTTGCCCTAGCCGCCGGAGCTCGGGGCCGCAACCTCGGCGTGGGGCGTGGTGCCGTAAACACTTGCACTGACCTGGTAGGCGTGCCCGTCCAATTCCAGTGCCTGCCGATTGATCTCACTCAGCGCGGAGTCTCCGAGGGCCTCCGCTTTGACGAGGTCCAACGACTCCTGGTCCACACCCCCAACCGCTGTCACTTTCACTAGCCCCGTGCCCGCTGAATAGAGCTTTTGCTGGTGGCCCACAGACGGTTCCAGCGGGTTGTATTCATCAACGACCAACACTCCGTCATAGCACGCGGCGGGGACGCATACCCGCTCGTTCTGCTTGAATACGGTTCCACAATCCAGGAAGCCCACGTCGGGTGCGTGGGCCTGGACGTACCCCGGGGTACCGGTCACCGGCTGATCCTGCATGGCGATCCCTGCCTGGGCCTTGGAAATGCCACTAATGAAAGTGCGGGGGGCGCCGGTGAAAGTGCCGTTCTCGTACTCTTCCGGATACTCCCCGAAGAGCCAGACCGCGCCCTTTTCCGTCTGGGCGAAGAAAGCCAGTTCGGATTCCACGAGCTGCCCGTCGAAGTAGTCCCGGTCCCACATCACGAGGGTCTTCACGCCGTCTATTACCTTTGTCAGTCCAGTCACGGAGTGGACCACAGTGCGCTCCGAGGTGCCATCGGCACTCTTCACCGTGCCCTTCGTCGTGTACTGCATGCCGGGCTTCAGCGGAAACCACTTGTTGTCAATCCTGGGCGTCGGCTGGAAGGAGGAGCGGTCATAGTGGATGGCGGACCCTGCCCCGCAGAACTCTGCGGCGTCCGACGTCACTGTAGAGGTCGCCGTCGGCGAGGCGGATCCCGACGTCGGCCCTGTCGCCGTCCCGCTGGACGTCGCCGGGGAAGGCGTACCGCTTGGCCCGGAACACGACGCCACCGCAGGTATTCCCAGAAACAGCACGAGTGCGGAACACAACGCTGTTAGTCGTTTGCTTGGCTGGAACATCTCGGAGTCCTTTCACAACAGGCTGATGAAAGGAGGGCCCGGACAGTGTAACGGAGTTGACATGCCGCACCGCCCACGGTCCAACATTTCTCAATTGTGCTCCGGCAGGCGCGGAAAAGAACAGACGGCGCACAAACCCGATGCGGCGAGGGAGGGTTCCTTTGGGCAACCCCGGGGGGGGGCCGGCGGCGTCTGGGGTAGAGAGCCCCGAGCCCCGGGCTCCAGGGGCCCTCCCGCCGTCGGCCCCGTTCAACGCCGGTCCCGGAGGGCCGGCTGGTCTGTCTCAAGCCGCGGATGTATTCCTGTGTTAATTCAACATCTTTCCCGGCCCTGAGGCACGAGTGCCGCCTACTCGTTTTCCAAACACGGACGGCCAAACACGCTGAGAACCCTACGTAAGCAGCGCATCATCCAATGGCGGATGAAGGGCCACCGCGGGCAATCCACCGATTCAAGGCTTCATCCAGCGCAGCCAGATCGACCGGTTTGCTGAGGTAATCATCCATCCCGGCTGCGATGCAGCGCTCGCGGTCTTCGTCCTGGGCTCCGGCGGTCATGGCGATGATGGGCAAGCGGACGCCGCCGTTTTCCCTGGCGCGAATGCTTCTGGTGGCCTCGAAGCCGTCCATGACGGGCATGTGGCAATCCATGAGCACAGCCGCATAGGAGCGGGCGCCGATGGCGGAGACAGCTTCTGCGCCATCGGCGGCCACCTCGGCTTCGTAGCCCAGTTTGGCAACCATTTCACGGGCGACGAGCTGGTTCACCGCGTTGTCCTCCACGACAAGGATCCTTCCTTTGGAAGGCCTGTCCAGCCTCAGGGGCAGTGCACGTGCGGACACCGCGTCGGTCGCCGGCTTGCCAGCCACCAGCCGCATCAGGCGGTCGTAGAGTTCTGAGCCACGTACAGGTTTCGTGAGCCATTCGCTGATTCCCGCATCAGCCATATCGGTCTTGGATACCTGGGACGCGGACGTCAGCATCATGAGCGGGATGCCCCGCAGGGCGGGGTCCCTCGAGAACTCGTGGGCAAGTTCAAGGCCGTCCATGTCCGGCATGCACATGTCGAGCACCGCAATGTCGAAGGGTTTCCCTGCGGAGGCTGCCGTCCGTGAGCGGTCGAGGGCCGTGCGCGCGTCCGCTACCGCGTCCGGCCGCAGCCCCCACGTGTTCAACTGCGATTCCAACACGAACCTGTTGGTGGCATTATCGTCGACCACCAACACGCGCAGACCCGCCAATAGGCTCGGGACCGTGCGGTCGGGAACCCGCCCGGATTCCTTGGCCAGCGGCAATCGCAGAGAGAACCAGAACGTGCTTCCCTCGCCAGGGGCACTGGTTACACCAATGTCGCCGCCCATTACTTGCGTCAGGCGCCGGCAGATGGCCAAGCCCAGACCGGTTCCACCGTACCGACGCGTGGTGGAGGCGTCTGCTTGGGAAAACGAATCGAACAAGCGCAAATGATCCGCAGCATGGATGCCAATACCGGTATCGCTGACTTCGAATCGCACTAGCGCGGTTCTTGCGTCCTGGTCCGCGACGTTCACCCGGATGGCGACTTCACCGGACGCGGTGAACTTTACGGCGTTCGAAGCCAGGTTCAACAGGATCTGCCGGATCCGGCCGGCATCACCGGCCAGCTGTGCGGGAACATCGGGGTGGCAGTACGCGATGAGTTCCAGGCCCTTGCCCTGGGCTGCTTCGGCCAAGAGCGAGGCGACTTCCTCCATCAGGTATTGCGGATCGAAGGACGTGATGTCCAGGTCGATTTTCCCCGCCTCCAACTTCGAGAAATCCAGGATGTCGTTAATCAGGGTCAACAAAGCTCCGGCGGCGGTCTGAACCCCTTCGGCGTATTTGCGTTGCGTTTCATCCAGCGGCGTGTCCAACAAGAGCGCTGTCAAGCCGATGACGCCGTTCATGGGGGTGCGGATCTCATGGCTCATCGTCGCGAGGAACTCCGACTTCAACCTGCTCGATTCCAGGGCCTCCTCCCGGGCAGCCAACAGTTCCGCTTCTGTGGCACGCCGGGCGGTAATGTCCTGCCCGATGGTCGCAAGTCCAATAACGCCGTGTTTGCCGCGGATCGGGGAGACCGTCAGGGACACGGGCACGATGGAGCCATCCTTACGCATCCGGTCTGTCTCGAAGCTACGGGCCGGTCCGCCATTCTGGACCGCGGCCAGCACCTCGTCCTCGGGCCGGAGGTAGTCCGGAATGAGAATCCGGACGTTCTGCCCGGTCGCTTCGGCGGCGGCGTATCCGTACAGCTTCTCCGCACCCGGGTTCCAGCTAGTGATGACGCCCTCGGGGGTCATGCCGATGATCGCGTCAGCCGAGGACTCAACGATGGCGGCCAGGCCCTCCACTTGGGCGAGCGCCTCCCGCGCCTGGTCCTGAGCGCGCTGACGGGAAGTGACGTCACGGAAACTCCAGACCCGTCCCACGATCTCATCCCCGACTTTTTGGGGCCGGGAGTACCGCTCAAACGTCCGTCCGTCACGGAATTCCAACATGTCCAGGCTCTCCGCCCCCGGATCGGCGTACAGTTCCTGGACCTTGCCTATGAAGCCAGCGGGATCCGTGAGCTGGTCGAGGACGAAAGCCAACAGCCGGCCATCGTCGTGGGACTCCAAGAGATCCGCGGGGATGCCCCACAGCTCGGCAAAGCGCTCATTCGCCCCCGCGATAGTCCCGTCCGCCGCGACGACCAGAATGCCGTCGGCCGTGGACTCAAGGGTGGCACTGAGAAGGGAGAGGGCATCGCGGAGTTCGGCGTCGACGCGGACGCGGTCACTTACTTCCCGGATGGAGGCGACGAGTTGCATGCCCGGGGGGTCGCCTAGGGAAGCGAAGCTGACCTCAATAGGGAACTCTGTGCTGTCACGGTGGCGGCCGAACAGTTTCAGGTCAGTCCCGGCCCTGCGTACCCCGGGATCGCGGTCAAAGAGATCCCGGATGGCGCCACCCTGGCCCTTGAACCGCGCCGGAAGCAGCATCTCATAGTGCTTGCCCAGCAGTTCGCTACGCGAATAACCGAAGAGCTGCTCTGAATAGGCATTGCCGAACGTGATCTGACCGTCCGCGTCGATCACGAGCAAAGCATCCGGCACGGCCTCGACCAGTCCGCTAAAAGACAGGCCCCTGAAAGAGCCGACGTGATCCAGCGGCCGCATTTCGTTTGTCATTTCGGCCCCCAGAGCTGAATAGATGACAAGCCCGCCCACATCGGCGGACGCGTGGGTGTGCCGGCGTGGCCCTCCCCACGGACAGAGTATCCGGGAACCTACCCGAAAGCATCACAAAATTGCCAGATACTTCGAGTCCCCTACAACCACCGCTGGCGCTTGGGGAAGGGAACCCGGTCCAGGTCGTTCGCGGCCATGACGGCAGCCGCGCCTGACCGCGCCCGCGCTTGCTCCGCGAGCTGTCCGACGTCGGGATAGCGCGAGGAGAAATGCGTAAGGATGAGCATGCCCGCTTCGGCGGCGGCAGCCAGCTCACCTGCCTGCCCGGCGGTGAGGTGGCGGTACTGCGCGGCCAGGGCGCCGTCGTCGTCGCTGAAAGTGGACTCGGCCACGAGAAGGTCCACACTCTCGGCGAGTTCCCCGGCACCGTCACATGGTGCCGTGTCCATGACGAAGGCGAAGCTCTGAGCGGGCCTCGGCACGCTCACGTCTTCCAAGCGCACGCCGCCCAGGCTCCCGTCCCGCTGCAGGAGGCTGATATCCGATCCTGTAATCCCGGCTGCCGCAAGCCGCTCAGGCAGAAGGCTGCGGCCTTCGGGCTCGACAACCCTGTAGCCGTATGTCTCGATTCGATGGAGCAGCGGGCGCACCTCCAGTCCTGCGGCGATAGGACCGGGGGCGCCGTGCGGATGAAGCCGAAGGTCGATGCCTGGCGACGCGACAGCCACGAGGGCGCGGATCATGTCCTCGCCGGATGCGGGATAGTGCAAATGGATTGCATGCTCCACCCGGTCCAGCGCCATGCGCGAGAGCACGCCCGGCAGCCCGAAACAGTGGTCGCCGTGGACGTGGGTAATACAGATACGCGTGATCTGGCTGGCCGAGACGCCGGCTTGGATCATCTGCCGCTGGGTGCCTTCTCCAGGATCGAAGAGCAGGCCCTCGCCATCCCAATGAAGCACGTATCCGTTGTGGTTGCGGGTCCTTGTCGGGACCTGGGAGGCGGTACCGAGAACCACGAATTCACGCATGGAACCGAGTGTCTCACTACTTGGCGCCTGTACCCACCATCCTGGCCACCCTTGCCCGCTGACGGTCTTCGGAGGAGGATATGCGGCACACTCAGGAGGCCTGCGATGGTCCAGCTCGGGAAATTTGAAAAGTACCTGGTCGAGGAATTCTTCGACGACTACCGCTCGGGGGACATGTCGCAGCGAGCGTTCATTCGCCGGCTCGCATTCATCACCGGGAGCATGGCCGCCGCCTCCTCGACGATGCTGCAGCTCGGATGTGCTCCGGATGAAGTCCCGCGAAGCACCGACTCCATGCCAAGCCCCGAACCTTCATCCGCCCGACCCGCGGCGACGGCGACAGCCGGGCCGGTACCGGGGGCGAAGAGTCCACTTTCCGTACCTGAGGGAGCGTCTGGCCTTGTGACCGCCACCGTCCGGTTCCCCGCCCGCGGAACCGGCATCAGCGCCTACCTTGCCAGGCCTGAGGGGGCAGATGCGGGACCGGCGGTGCTCGTCTGCCATGAGAATCGCGGACTTACCCCGCACATCCAGGACGTGGCCCGCCGGTTTGCCAAGGCCGGGTACGTCGCTTTGGCACCGGATCTCCTGAGCCGGGAGGGAGGCACGCCGAGCGTGGATGCCGACGCCGTGCCCGGAGCGCTGACAAGGGCAGGGGCCGGACGCCATGTTTCCGACTTTTCCGCGGCGCTCGATTACCTCCGGTCACTGGATTTCGTGGACGGGGAGCGGATCGCGATGAACGGCTATTGTTTTGGCGGCGGCATCACCTGGCAATCCGCGACCGAGTTACCCGGCCTGAAAGCCACGGCGGCCTTCTATGGCCCCGCACCCGAGCTGGACAAGGTTCCATCCATCAAGCCGGCCGTGTTTGGGGTCTATGCCGAACTCGACCAGCGCATCACCGGCGCAATGCCGGCACTTCGGGATGCGCTCGAAGCCGCCGACGTCCGCCACAAGCTCACTGTCTATCCCGGCGTCGACCACGCCTTCCACAACGACACCAGTCAGCGGTACAACGAAACACAGGCGACAGCTGCCTGGCAAGACATGCTGGCCTGGTTTGGCGAGCACGTCTGAGTGGACGCTCTTGCGGAAGAATGTTCGCATGAGTGACGCCGCTGAGTTCATCGATGAGGCCTTGCGCCGTGAAAGCTCTTGGATCCGGGCAGAACAGGCACAAGCGCGGCTGGGAATCGGGCTACATCATTACGGATCATCGATCGGGGCTATCCGTGGAACGGTCCGGGACGCCCTCCGCCGCCACCCGAGGCTTGCGCACGATGAGGTCACTGCGTTGAGCTCGGAATTGTGGGAGGTTCCGGTATTCGAGCGCCGGCTCGCGGCAATCGTCCTTCTGCAGTCCAAAGTCCATTTGCTGGCGAATACCGATCTGACGCGCCTTGAGGGATTTGTCCGTGAAGGAAGGCTGCGTGAACTGGTCGATCCGCTGGCGGTCGACGTGATCGGACCCTTGATTTCCGGGCTCGAAGGGCAGGCCAAGGCGCGGGCTGAAATTGTGATGGATCGATGGGCGCGGGAGCGTGACGAGTGGCTGTGCCGTGCCGCCCTGATGTCGCCGCTGAGGGCGCTCCGTGCCGGGGGAGGCGACTGGGAAGCGTTTGTACGCCGCGCCACCGTGGCGCTCGACACCGCTCGGGCAATTTCCACGGAGGCCGAGGTGGTTAGAGAAGCGGTTTCCTCCGTTCTCAACGAGGTTGCCAAGCGACGGCCTGAGCTTCAATTCCCCTCGCCAGTCCCTTGAGCCGTCAGCCGCTTGAGCTTGTTACGCCCAAGGCCTGGGAAACGGTCTTGACCGAAGTCGTTCCGTTAGCCGTCCGCGCAGCCAGCCAAGTGACGAATGTGTCAAAGAGGGTGGGGTCGATGGTCAGCGTGGGATCGGTTCCGACCGCGATGTGGTGGAAAGTCAGTTCAAGCCATCCTCCCGTGCTTTCGGCATTGGTGACCAGATCC
Organism: Arthrobacter sp. FW306-2-2C-D06B; assembly: GCF_021789175.1. Taxonomy (NCBI): domain Bacteria; kingdom Bacillati; phylum Actinomycetota; class Actinomycetes; order Micrococcales; family Micrococcaceae; genus Arthrobacter; species Arthrobacter sp. FW306-2-2C-D06B. The sequence continues at coordinate 2,699,006 of NZ_CP084560.1, read as the reverse complement.
TCAAGGTTCTGAAGGGTCCAGGTGCTGTCCACTTCGTCCGGGGCCTTGGTGACCAACGGGTTTGCCGGAGGAAGGGTCTCAGCGAACGGGCAGTCCGGGCAGCTCGCCGGGGAACGGATGTCTCCCAGGCCCCGTCCGCTCGCAAATCCGCAGTTCTTGACCGCAGCCTGGACAGCGGCGTTTTCCGCTGCAAAGGGATAGGCGAAGTCGCTCACCTGGAATCCCCAGCTTTCCAGCCTCGATTTGCCGTTGCAGATTTCCGCGCTTGCGGCCGAGGGGTCGAGCGTCGTCAGATCCGGGTGGGTGACGGTATGGCCGCCGATTTCGTTTCCGTCCCCCGCGATGGTTTGCAGATTTTCCTGGGTCAGGTACGCCGGAGATCCGATCCAGCTGGTGGTGATGAAGAAGGTTCCCACCAGCCCGTGGGCCTTGAGTACCTGTTCGGCAGCGAGTTGATTGTCGTTGCCGTCATCGAACGTCAGGCTCACGACAGTAGGGGCTGCGGCATGGGCAGGAACGGTGATTCCGCCGAGGGCGCCCGCCGTGAGTAACAGGACGCCCACAATGGACGTCAGCCGCTTGTTCTTTTTTGGGTTGCGCATGGCTCCTCCACGAGACGAGGGCCCCCAGACGCGTATGAGTGCAGGATACGCCTTGAATCGTTGAGGTTGAACCCAAAAAACGGGCATCGGCCGAATTCACAGATTGCGTTCGGCGTCTACGGCAGGGCGCGTCCTGTGGCCGCGACGCTTGCCGGTTCGTCAGCCAGTTCGGCCTCAAGGAGTTCGATGCTTGGCAGGCTTGAAGCGAGTTCTTCTGGCAGCGATTCGATGATTTTGCTTTGCCACTCCGAGACGCCGATGGGCAGGTTGATTCCCCGCAGCGCGTACTCGGCCACCACGTTGTTCTTCTCCTTGCAGAGCAGGAGCCCGATGGTTGGCTTGTCATCGGGATGCGCCAGAAGATCGTCCACGGCTGACATGTACATGCCTAGCTGGCCAACAAATCCAGGTTCGAACTTCACCGCCTTGAGCTCGATCACCACATAGCAGCGGAGCTTCAAGTGATAGAAGAGGAGATCGGCGAAGAACTCATCGCCGCTGATTTCCAATCTGACTTGCTCGCCGACAAAGGCGAACCCTTGTCCCAGTTCCAGGAGGAACTTCTCCACATGCTGGACGAGCTGAAGCTCCAGCTCCCGCTCGTTGCGGCGGTCAGTCATTGCGACGAAGTCGAACACATACGGGTCCCTGGTGGCTTGTTGGGCAAGGTCCGAGTCCGCCGGCATCATGGTGGTTTTGAAATTGGTAATCGCTTGCCCGGAGCGCTCGTGGAGACGAGTTTCGATCTGATGGGCAAGAACGTTGCGCGACCATCCGTGTTCGACGGCGGCCGCTGCGTACCAGAGGCGGGTCGCGGCGTCGTCGAGCTTCTCAAGCAGCGCGATCTGGTGGTACCAGGGCAATGTTGCAAGCGGCGCTTGCAACATTGGGAACTCCGGCCAAGCTTGGGCGAAAGTCTTCATGTAGCGGAGGTTCCGTGGCGAGAATCCCTTGGAACCAGGGAACCGGGCCTGTACGTCCGCCGATAGGCGGGTGACGACTTTGGAACCCCAGCCTTGCTCTGACTCCCGCTGTGCCAGCTGCCGGCCGATGGACCAATAGGAGGCAAGCAGAGCCTTGTTCGCTGAGGAAATAGCCCGCGAACGCCCCGCGCCGACTTCTTTGGAGACACTTGCAAGCAGCTCGGGGTACCAGTCCGGCATTGAGGTTGGCGCCGGGGGAGTCATGAACGACGACGCTGCTGCCGCCGGCGTGGTCTGTTCCGGTTTCAATTCTTGACTCTGCACTGGCGAACCTCTTCTTAAGCGACTAAGTTACGGCCGCCGGTACGGCGACCATTTCGTCAAAGCTAGGGGAGGGGACTGACACTTTAGGCGCCGCGGCGTGCCACCGCCCGGCCCGTTCCTCGGGTCGCCTGCGGCCTGTTCCCACGACGGCCCAACACTCGTAATCTGAATGCTGGGAGGTGGTTCCTGTGGAAGCAGCCCAGGGAGATCGGATCATCATTCATGGCAGGACGGTCGGGGCGGCCGACCGGCACGGCGAGATCATCGAAGTCCGCGGTGCAAACGGTGCGCCGCCGTATTTCGTGCGCTTTGACGATGGCCACGAGACCATCCTGTATCCGGGTGGTGATTTCACGATCGACCGCGCAGTCGGGAGTTCGTAACCCGCGGACCGGCCGCCGCGTTCAGCTAAGGTAAGACTTAGCTGCGGAGACGACCAGGGAGGGACGCGTGGACCAGATCCTGGACCTCCCCTTTGAGGTGGCACTTGTGGCACTCTTCGCCATCGTGATGGTCCGGGTCAACGCGACGTACTGGATCGGCCGTGGCGCGGCGGCTGGACTCGAACGCACGCGTTTCGCACGCGCCTTGCATCGCCCCCAAGCCGGCAAAGCGCAGGCCTTGATTCAGCGCTTTGGCCCCTACGCCGTCGTGCTGACGTTCCTGACGATCGGACTCCAAACCGCCGTCAACCTGGCTGCCGGGGCTGCGAGAATGCCGCTCAGCCGGTATCTCCCTGCGGCAATAGTCGGCTCGGGCATCTGGGCTTTCGCCTACGCGACCATCGGCCTGGCGGCGATAGATGCCTGGCTCGCAGTCATGGCGGCCTCCCCTTTGGCTGCCGCTCTCCTGGCCCTCTCACTTGCCGGACTAGCAGTCTGCCTGGTCATGCGGCGTCGACGTCGGACGGCCGTGGCGCCAGAAGATACAGTGGTCTGAGTTCCATTACCGGACCGGCGAAAGGGCAGGCGTTGAGTATTGAGCTTCCGGACCTTGCGGAAGGCGACTTCTACTACGAATCGCTCGGGAACGGGCGGTTCCGCTCCACCATCCACGCCCAAGGCGCATGGAATCCGCACGAGCAGCACATGGCGCCCGCGTCGGGCATTATGGCTGATGCCTTGCTCCGCCATGAGCCGCGCGACGACGTCCGGATGGCCCGCCTCAGCTACGAAATCCTTGGATTGATCCCGGGCGGAGAATTCGAAATCACCACCGCCACGGTCCGCCCCGGCAGGACCATTGAACTGATCCAAGCGGAACTCTCGGCGGCAGGACGCGTGGCTATCCGTGCCACCGCCTGGCGCATGGCGACGAGCGACACGAGTGCCGTGGCCGCCATTGAAGACGTTGAAATGCCGGCCCCGGACGAATGCAAGCCGTGGGACGGCGCGAGCGTCTGGCCGGGTGGCTATATCCGGTCCTTGGAAATGCGGATGGCGGAGGGACACCGGGCAGGCTCGGGCAAAGTCTGGATCCGCACGGAGCATCCCCTCACCGATGCGGCGGACAGCCGCGATATCGCGAGGCTCGTTGGACTCGTGGACACAGCCAACGGTATTGCCGCCCGCGTTTCGCCGGGCAAGAACAGCTACATCTTCCCCAACCTTGACCTGCAGATCCACATGTACCGTGAACCTGCAGGCGAATGGCTGGGCCTGGACAACATGGTCTCCTTCGGCAATGACGGCATCGGCCTGACGTCCACGGTGCTTCACGACATCAACGGCCCCTTCGGCCGCGCGGAGCAAATCCTCACGCTGAGGAAAAGCTGATGGTTGAGGATCTCGCCCGGACACAGCGCACGCTCACGGTGGTGCGCCAGGAAGAGTCGCTCGGCGTCGCTGATGACCTGGACTTCGGGATCGAGCTCCTCAACCGTGCCCGCAGGGGGCTGCTGGCGCCGACGCTGCGATTGTACCGGCCCCGCCCTACCGTGGCCTTCGGGCAACGCGATGCCAAGCTGCCGGGATTCCAGGCCGCGTCCGAGGCTTGCCGGGACCTGGGTTTCGAGCCGTTGATCCGCAAGGCCGGGGGCCGGGCAGCGGCCTACCACCGGGGCACCTTGGTGATCGACCACGTGGAGCCGCACACCGACGCGATTGCCGGGGCGAAGGCCCGTTTCTCCTTTTTTGGCGAGCTGCTCGCGGGTGCGCTCCGCCGCGTCGGCGTCCAGGCCGCCGTCGGGGAGATCCCCGGCGAGTACTGCCCGGGCGAGTTCAGCGTCCACGGCCTGGATCCGGATTTTCCAACACACCAGATCAAGCTCGTCGGCACCGCCCAGAGGGTGGTCTCCGGGGGATGGCTGTTCAGCTCGGTGATCGTCGTCGAGAATTCGGCGCCCATCCGCGAAGTCCTCACTGCCAGCTATGGCGCCCTCGGACTGGAGTGGGATCCCGCCACGGCGGGGGCGGCCAATGACCTCTTGCCACAGCTGGACGTACCCACCGTGGAAGACGCCGTCGTCGCGGCTTACGCAGAATACGCCGAACTCATCGACGGCGATTTCCAGAGCCTGCTCCCTGTGACGAGCACCAGCACGCCGTTGTAGACGAATACCGCCGGGACTACGCTTGAGGCCACAACCAAGCGGACCGAGGTAGAGCAATGGACAAGAAGCCATCCGTTGTCCACGATTCCGAGGCGGACCTCACGGTCGGACCGCCGAAGCGATCCGCCGCGGGTTTCCCCAGCCTGGTGGACTCCTTGCCCCATGCGTTGAGCCAGATGGGGCCGTCCCGCACGTGGAAGTCCTTGCTGGCCATGAACCAGAAGGACGGCTTCGACTGCATGAGCTGCGCCTGGCCGGATCCTCCGGAGCGGAAGCTGGCCGAGTTCTGTGAGAACGGCGCGAAGGCCGTCGGGTGGGAGGCTGATCAGCTCAAGGTTCCGTCCGGTTTCTGGGACGAGAACGACGTCGATTCCCTCGCCGAGCGCTCGGAGTACTGGCTGGGCCAGCAGGGCAGGCTCGTGGAGCCGGTCTACAAACCTGCCGGTTCGAACCACTACCGTCCCATCAGTTGGGACAATGCGTTCCGGATTGTTGCCCGTGAACTGAATGCCCTGGAATCGCCCGACGAAGCCACCTTCTACACGAGCGGCCGGACGAGCAACGAAGCCGCGTTCGTCTACCAGCTCTTCGTCCGGGCCTTCGGGACCAACAACCTGCCCGATTGCTCGAACATGTGCCATGAGTCCACAGGGCTGGCCCTCGGTGAGACACTCGGCGTGGGCAAGTCCGCCGTCAGCTACACGGACTTCGCCAAGGCCGATTTGATCATCATCATGGGCCAAAACCCGGGGACCTGCCATCCCCGGATGCTCACCGCCTTGGAAGAGGCAAAGCTCGCCGGTGCCGGCATTGTCGCGGTGAACCCTCTTCCGGAAGCCGGACTCATCAACTTCAAGAACCCGCAGCGGCCCCGTGGGCTGGTGGGCAAGGGAACGGACTTGGCGGACCAGTTCCTGCAGATCCGCCTCGCAGGTGACATGGCGTTGCTTCAAGCCGTCTCCAAGCGGGTCCTGGAGGCAGCGAAGGCGGCACCGGGGGCAGTCCTCGACCATGCGTTCATCGAGGAGCATTGCCAGGGGCTCGAGGAGTTCCAAGCCCACATCGAAAAGCTTGATGATCAGGACGTCCTCGCCGCAACGGGCTTGAGGGCGGAGGAAATCGATGAGCTCGCCTCCCGCTACCTGCGTGCGGAGAAGGTCATCATTACCTGGGCCATGGGCCTGACCCAGCACAAGAAGGCTGTGGCGACCATCAAGGAGATCGTCAATCTGCTCCTGCTCCGGGGGAACATCGGCAAACCCGGCGCCGGCCCTTCGCCGATCCGCGGGCACAGCAACGTCCAGGGCGATCGGACCATGGGTATTTGGGAGAAAATGCCCGAACCGTTCCTCAACGCCCTGCAGCAGGAATTCGGCTTCGACCCGCCGCGGCACCCGGGCGTCGATTCCGTGGACAGCATCCGCGGCATGCGGGACGGCCGGATCAAGGTGCTCGTCGCGCTCGGTGGAAACCTCGTGCACGCAATGTCGGACACCACTGCGGCTGAGGCAGCCGTCCGCAAGACCCGTTTGTCCGTCCAGATCTCCACGAAGCTCAACCGTTCCCATGCCGTGGTGGGGGAACAAGCGATGATCCTGCCGACGATGGGCCGCACGGAAATAGACCGCCAGGCCAGCGGCGAGCAGTTCGTCACGGTCGAAGACACCGTCTGCGCGGTACACCGTTCGGCGGGAAGGCTCGAGCCGATCTCCGACAAAGCCTTGTCCGAAGTCGCGATCGTGTGCCGCATGGCAGGCACGGTACTCGGCGGCAAAGTCCCGGTTGACTGGGCAGGATTCGAGGCGAACTACGACTCAGTGCGCGAGCATATTTCCCATGTGGTGCCGGGCTTCGAGAACTTCAACCAAAAAGCCAGGAGCCGTGACGGTTTCGTCCTGCCCCACGGCCCCAGGGACGAGCGGAAGTTTCCCACCGCCACCGGGAAAGCGATGTTCACGGTCAACGACCTTGAGACTATCCACGTCCCGCAGGGGCGCCTGTTGCTCCAGACCGTGCGCTCCCACGATCAATTCAACACGACCACCTACAGCATGAACGACCGCTACCGGGGCGTGAAGAAAGGCCGCATGGTGCTTTTTGCGCACCGCGACGACCTGGCTGACCTGGGCCTTGCCGACGGCGGCTATGTGGACGTCCACAGCGAGGCCGGCGACGGCGTGGACCGGGTCCTGCGTCAGTTGCGGTTGATCGCGTACCCCACAGCCCGCGGTTGCGTGACTGCGTATTACCCGGAAGCAAACGTCCTTGTACCGCTGGATTCGACCGCCGAAGGCAGCAATACTCCCGTGTCCAAGTCCGTGGTGGTGCGCCTGGAACCAGCCGCACCACCGGGATAACTCAGCTGCGGGGTTCAGGCGGCGAGGCGCGCTTCGACCTCGGCTGCGGAAGGGTTGGTGGCAGCGGTGCCGTCCGGGAAAAGGACCGTGGGCACGGTTTGGTTGCCGCCGTTCAGCTTCTCCACCAGTTCAGCGGTGCCCTCAACCTCTTCGATGTTGACCTCGTTGTAGCCGATGCCCTTGGCGTCCAGCTGCTTCTTCAGTCGGTTGCAATAACCGCACCAAGTGGTCGAGAACATAGTGATAGTGCCGGATTCGGGAGTGAAGTCCACGGATTCTCCTGCCGTCGTTGTTTTGAACTACTCGCGTCAACGGTAACCCGGCAGGCACTATTCCTTCGCGCGCATGTGTCACATGACACGCAAGGGCGAATCGGGCATGGATTTGGCCGCCCGGCTAGAGCGACTCCTCGACGGCGACGCCCGATTGGAACTCGCGGCCGTCGGCTTCGCTGAAGGCCGTCATCACGTGTCCCTTGCCAAGGCCATTGATCGCAGAGAGAGGGAAATGGCCCGTAATGGTGTTCCCCGAGTGTTCAACACCCTTGAGGTCGTAGTTCTCTTCGGCGCTTTGGTCATGGTTGAACGAGAAGAAGGCAATCGCCTCCCCGTTCATGAACTCGATGCCCAGTCTTCGTTGAGAGGAATAGTCCGGAGTCGCCGCGACCAGGCCGACGACAAAGGCGCCGGAACCAGGGATGTTGCCCTCGATCTCGAACTTCGCCACGAGCGTGGCTTCCGTGGCGGTAATGCTGGCCTGCTTCAGAAGTGCCTCATGGATGCTCATGGCTCAATCCTGCTCTGTGCGACCTCCGCCGTCCACCCCTGATTCGGGTTTTGTCAGAGCTCGCCCGTCCGCCGGATCTGATCGGGCGGACGTCCAAAATCAGCCCTGACCAGCCGGAAGACCTGCTGATACAGGTAACGGCAGGGCCTCCCTCGCGGCCAGGAAGGCTTCTATGGTTGAGGGCGTGGATAAACGGAATGGAAGCATGAAGCGTTTGCTCGTCCCCTCTGCGGCGCTGTTATGGGGGCTCCAGTTCGCGTTCCTCAACCCTGCCCTGGCACTCCTGCTGGTGGCCCTCTTTGACGCCACCCCGGCCGAGGTGGGGTGGGTCCTCGCCGTCTACAATGCCAGCGGCTTCGTCGCGTCCCTTGTCGTGCCGGCTTATGCGGACCGCGCAAACGACTACCTGCGTCCCATGCTGGCCTGCGGCGTCCTGACCTTGGCGTTGTCAGCCCTCCTGGCCGTGAGCACCTCGCTGCCGATCGCCGTCGTGGGCTTGATCGTCCTGGGCGGCCCGGCGGGGGTCGGCAGCTCGCTCTTGTTCGCGCACCTCAGGCACTCTGGTGCCGGAGCGAGCGACGTGGTGAACACGCGCGCGATTGTCTCCTTCGCCTGGGTGGCCGGGCCGCCCCTCGCGACATTCATCATGGGTGCGCTGGGCAACCGGGCCATCCTGCTCGCCCTCGGTGCGGTCGCCGTCCTCAATGTCGCCACCACTGCTGCCATGATTTCCCGGCGGCGCGCTGGCGCCGTCGAGGATGGGCCCAAGGCTCATGGCGAAGAGGACGGGCACCCGTTCTCGAAAACGGGGGTCGCCGCCGTCGTCCTCGGCTTTATCGCCCTGCAGGCAACCAACAGCGCCGCTGTGTCCATCATGGGCCTTTTCGTGACCCAGGGGCTCGGCGTGGACATCATCTGGGCGGGCATCGCGCTCGGCGTGTCTGCCGCGCTCGAGATCCCGGCGCTCTTCCTGATCGGGCGGCTCTCGCGCCGCTACTCCAGCCGGGCGCTCATTGCGTCGGGATGCACAGCCGGGATCGCCTACTACGCGGCCATGGCGTTTGTCTCCAACCCGGCCACCCTGATTGCGCTCCAGGTCCTGAATGCCTGGTTCTTCGGGATCGTGGCGGGTGTGGGGCTGACCTTGTTCCAGCGGCTGATTCCGCGTCCGGGCCTGGCTTCCGGGCTCTACACCAACACGAGGCGCGTCGGCGCGATCGTTTCTGGCCCGATCATCGCTTGGGGATCGACGACGGCGTTCGGCTACCAAGGCGTCTTCGCCGCTTGCGCAGTCCTCACTGTGCTGGCGCTGCTTGTCATTGGGTTGGCCGGGCGGCCGCCACGGCGGATACCGCGGAAGGAACGGCCTGCTGCCTCCGCGCCCGCACATGACGCTATCGCTTGAGCCTGACCAAGCGCAGGATGATGCCCGCCGCGAACATGAGCACGCCCAAGGCCGCCGATAGCGGCGGAAGCGTCGCCACGAGGACCACGCAAGCCAGTGCTCCGAACACTTGGAGCGCTTTGGGGTATCGGCGGTCTTCGGCCGGCTGGGTGAACGCCGCAATATTGGCGACCAGGTAGTAGATGAGCACACCGAAAGAAGAGAAGCCGATTGCGCCGCGCAAATCTGCGACCGCGACGATCACGCAGATCACGACAGCGAGGGTGACTTCGGCGCGGTGCGGGACACGGTAGCGGTGATGGACCGCGGCTAGCCAGTGCGGCTGGTCGTGGTGCCTGGCCATTGCCAGGGTGGTCCGGCCCAACCCGGCGATGAGTGCCAGCAGGGCCCCGAGGGAGGCGAGGGCGGCTCCCACGCGGACCACCGGAACGGCCCAGTCGAAAATCCCGCCTCCAACTGCGGCAGCGAGCGGCGTCGGGGTGCCGGCCACACGGTCCGGGCCGAGAGTGGCGAGAAGGGTCACCGCGATGATCGCATAGAGGACGACGGCGATGCCCAGCGCGATCCCTATGGCCCGTGGAATGGAGTGCCGGGGGTCGCGGACTTCCTCTCCCATGGTCGCGATCCTCGCGTAGCCGGCGAAGGCGAAGAACAGCAACCCGGCGGATTGGAGGATCCCGTACCAGCCGTGTGCAAGCAGTCCATCGCCGGGGATGTTGGCCGGGGACGGAGCGGAACCGCCCCAGCAGGCTGCCACGCCAATGGCGAGGGCCGCCAGTACTGCGAAAACCAGGATGCGTGTGAGGCCGGCTGTGCGGGTCACCCCGTGGTAGTTCACGGTGGCGAGGACGACGACGGCGGCGATCGCCACGGGACGTTCCCACCCCGGAGGGGCCGCATAGGCGGCGAAGGTCATGGCCATGGCCGCCGCGCTGGCGGTCTTCCCGATGACGAATCCCCAACCGGCCAGATATCCGGACCACGGTCCTAGCCGTTCACGACCGTAAACGTAGGTCCCGCCCGACGTCGGGTATGCGGCGGCGAGCTGGGCGGAGGACGTCGCGTTGCAGAATGCCACCGCCGCAGCGATGACGAGTCCAACCAGCAATCCTGATCCCGCGGCGGCAGCGGCCGGAGTGAAGGCCGCGAACACGCCGGCGCCGATCATGGAGCCCAACCCGATCACAACCGCGTCAAAGGTACCCAGCCGACGGGCCAGGGCCTGGGGGCTGCTCATGGACCTAGGACTTCCCTGTGACGGTCAAGACAATGAGGACACAGTTGAGGCCCACAATCAATGCGGCGCTGGTCCACCCGGCGATCTTCAATGCCGTGGAATCCGTGTGGATGCCCATGACCTCGCGCTTGCCGGTGAGCCGGATGAGCGGAATCAAGGCGAAAGGGATGCCGAAGCTCAGCAGGACTTGGCTCAAGACGAGCGCCAGGGTGGGTTCTATGCCGGCGCCGAGAACGGCGAGGGCAGGGACCAGCGTGACTACCCGGCGGAGCAGCAAGGGCACCCGGATCTTGAGGAGTCCGCCCATGACCGTTGCGCCGGCGTAGCATCCGACGGAGGTCGAAGCGAGGCCCGAGGCAAGCAAGCCGACGCCGAAAGCCACTCCGATGACTGGGCCAAGGGCAGATGTCACGGCGGCATGGGCCCCGGCGATGGTGTCGGTTCCTTCGACCCCCCGCAGGCTGGACGCGGCCAAAAGGAGCATGGCGATGTTCACGACTCCGGCCAGCATCAAAGCGCCCGCGACATCAACGCGAGTGGTCCTGATGAGCCTTGTCCGCACAGCGGGATCTTCCGAGAAGCCATGCCGGTCACGGGCGAGGGCCGAATGCAGGTAGATGGCATGCGGCATGACGGTGGCGCCGAGCATGCTCGCAGCGAGGAGGACAGTGTCCGTGCCTTGGAACCGCGGCACCAAACCAGCCAATACTCCACCGGTCTCGGGGGGATTGACGAAGAGGCCCGAAACGAAACCGACGGCGATGACCGCCAGGAGCATCATGATGGCGTACTCAAAGGACTTCTGGCCCCGTGACGACTGGAGCGCCAGGAGCAACATGGATGCCACGCCGATGATGATTCCGCCCATGAGGAGCGGCAGTCCGAAGAGAAGGTTGAGGGCTACCGCTCCGCCGATGACTTCGGCCATGTCGGTAGCCCCGGCAACTACCTCTGCCTGGACCCAGAACAGTCTGCGGCGGTGGGTTCCCAAGCGTTTGCCCAGGAGTTCCGGAAGGCTATGTCCGGTGGCCAAGCCAAGTTTTGCGGACTGGTACTGCACCAGGACCGCCATGATGTTTGCCGCTACCAGGACCCACACGAGCAGGTAGCCGTAGTTGGCTCCGGCAGTGAGGTTCGCCGCGACGTTTCCCGGATCCACGTATGCGATCGCAGCCACGAAAGCCGGACCCAAAAAAAGCAGCCGGGACTTCCACCGGGTCTTGCTCGCCGGTCGCTCCGCGATAGTCGCAGCCATGGTTTCCTCAACATCGGGGATACGGACATGATGAGGATACCGTTAAGTTAGGCACGCCGAAAAGTCGTTTTTAGGTATAGCTTGATCACATGCTGGCCCAACTGACTAGCACTAGATGTCGTTCTGAGCCCTCTAAACGACATTAACTGCGAGTCGGTTGGGTGGGTTCAGGCGTGGGTGGGTTCTTCCACCAGCGCGGTCGCGATGCTGTCCGCATCCTCGAGCGCGGCGAGGTAGCGTTCGGCATCCAAGGCTGCGGCGCAACCCGTGCCGGCGGCCGTAATGGCCTGGCGATAGCGGTGGTCCACGGCGTCACCGCAAGCGAAGACGCCAGACAGATTGGTGACCGTCGTGGGGGAGTCGACCTTGATGTAGCCCTCGGCGTCGAGCTCCACCTGTCCCGCAACCAGCTCCGTCCGGGGGACATGTCCAATGGCCACGAATATTCCCGTAGCCGCATGTTCGCGCGGTTCGCCGGAACGTGTGTCAGCCAGGGTTACGCCGGTGACCTTGGTGTCGCCGTGGATTGCGGTGACCGCGGAGTTCCACGCGAAGCGGATTTTCGGATTGTCCTTGGCCCGTTGGGCCATGATCCGGGAGGCCCGGAGCTCTTCCCTGCGGACGACGACGGTCACGGTCTTCGCGAACCGGGTCAGGAAAATCGCTTCTTCCATGGCCGAATCACCGCCACCCACCACGATGATTTCCTGATCGCGGAAGAAGAAGCCGTCGCACGTGGCGCACCACGAAACGCCGTGCCCGCTCAACCTCTTCTCTTCGGGCAAGCCGAGTTCCTTGTAGGCGGAACCGGTCGCAAGGATCACGGCCGGGGCCTCGTGGGTGTCGCCCGAGCCGGTGACCACGCGCTTGAGGTGGCCATGCAGCTGGACTTCAGTGACGTCGTCGAACGCTATCTTGGCGCCGAAGCGCCCGGCCTGCTCCTGGAGGCCGTCCATGAGCTCGGGGCCCTGGATTCCAGCGGGGAAGCCGGGGAAGTTCTCCACCTCCGTGGTGTTCATCAACGCCCCGCCGGCGGTGACCGATCCCGCAAGGACGAGGGGGCTCAGGCCCGCCCGCGCGGCGTAGATTGCCGCGGTGTATCCGGCAGGGCCGGATCCGACGATGATCAGCTGTTCTTTGCTCATGGGACAAGTGCAACAAGGACGAGGACTTCAATCAAGGGCTCGACAATCCGAGTGCATAATGGGTGAATGTCCAGCGAAGCCAGAGCGGTCCTGATCCGACCCATGAGTCCCGAGGATTGGCCCGAGGTCCGTGCGATTTTCACCGAAGGTATCGAGACCGGGCAAGCATCCTTTGAGGCGGCAGCTCCTGACTGGGAACGATTCGACGCGAGCCGCCTTCCTGATCACCGCTTCGTTGCCGAAGTATCCGGCCGCGTGGTGGGATGGACGGCCGTTTCCCCCGTGTCCGCGCGCCAGGCCTATGCCGGGGTCGTCGAACACTCCGTCTATGTCGCCGGTTCTGCCCGCGGACAGGGTGTCGGAAGTTTGCTGCTGAAAGCGCTGGCTGCGTCGACCGAAGAGCAGGGCATCTGGACCATCCAGTCCAGCATTTTCCCCGAAAACCAGGCCAGCATCCGCCTTCACCAAGCCAATGGCTTCACCATCGTTGGCCGGCGCGAACGCATCGGGCGCATGAGTGCCGGGCCCCTGGACGGCCAATGGCGGGACACGCTCCTGCTTGAACGGCGCTCACGCCGGGTCTGAAGCGCTACCCTGCCCTGTCCTCGTGCGCGCGGGTGACAAAGTGCTCCACCCGTCGGTCGGGAACCAGCCAGATCAGCGCCACGACGGTGTAGGCGACGACAGCGAGGAAGGGATGCAGAAGGCAGAGGCCAAGACCGGCCAGGTAGATGAGCGGCGACGTCTTTCCCTTCCAGTCCCGGCCAATCGCTTGAGCGAGTGCACCCTGGCGCCCCTGGTGCCGGATCAACGACTGCTGCAGGACGAAGTAGGCAATCGCGGCGCAGAGCAGGTTGAACCCGTAAGCCAGCACCGGGACCTCGGCGAAGCTCGACTCATCCATCCAGCGTGTGCTGAACGGGAAGAGGGATATCCAGAACAACAGGTGCAGGTTAGCCCACAGTATTCTGCCGTTGACCCGATCCGCCAGATGGATCATGTGGTGGTGGTTGTTCCAGTAGATCCCCACGTAGACGAAGCTGAGCAAGTAGCTGAGGAACGTGGGAAAGACGCTGAGCAACGCATGCCAGCTCGGTTCCGCGGGCACGCGCAGCTCAAGCACCATGATGGTGATGACAATGGCGAGGACGCCGTCGCTGAATGCCTCGAGCCGGTTCTTGTTCATGTTCCGTAGCCCCTGATTGCGTCGATGAGCGTTTTGACGAGTTTCCTGTTGTCCACTTGAGTCAGAACATTGATTGGGTGGGCGCCGCTTGTATCTACGCCTACGGCCGTCCGCAAAGTGTCGCGTACCCAGCGAATGCTTCGTCCGCGGGTCAGCGTGCCACTCAATTCGACGTCGACCATGTATTCCTTGCTATGCGCGATGGATCTGTCAAGCAAGATTGCGACAGCGAGGGGGTCGTGGAGCCAACAGCCGGGTATGCCGCGGGTTCTTGAAGAGTATTGCAGCCAGGCTCGCGTCCAGGGAAGAATGCACCGTGAGAGATGGTTATCGATGCTTTCCAGTTCCGTCAGGTCGTCGGGGGTGAGCATCGTCTGCTCCGAGGCATCCAGGGGAACCAAGGTGATCGGGGCCCCGCTCCTGAGAACGATGCGGGCAGCCTCGGGGTCTACCCCGAAATTGGTGTCTTTGAGAGTGCCGTCGATGTTGAATGAGCCGCCCATGACGACGATCTCTTTGAGGGCGCTTGCCAGTTGTGGGTGGACGAGCATTGCATGGGCGATGTTGGTCAACGGACCGATCGCAACAATGGTGACGTTGCCGGGGTCTGCGAATGCGAGCTGAGCAATGACGGCGGCGGCGGAGACGGACCCCTGTGGCTCGAAGTCCCGAACTGGGGGGACGCCATCCCATAGCCCGGCCAGGGACGGGTCGGCAATGGGGGCGTCAAGGAGTGACCTCCACGGACCGTCCGGCTCCTGAAGGGCGCGTTCGGCGCCGCAACAGATCGGTATGTCCACGCCGAGGTCCTCCAACATGGTGCGTGCCACTGAATACCCCGTGCGGCTGGGCGTGTTGCCTGAAACGGTGGTGATGGCCGCTAGGTCGATCCGGGTTTCTGCGGCGATGGCCAGGGCAATGGCCAGGCCATCGTCAACGTTGGCCCCGGGAACGCCGTTCCCGGGGTCGCAGTCCAAGATGACGCGGATCCGGTTGTCATTCATCTCTGTCAAAAGTGTCTCTTTCGTAATCGCACCCGCATGATGCCCGTCTCCGCAGACGGAAATCGCATTCGATCGATTCCCCCGCGAAAGGGGCAGATCGTAGAAGTAAATTGATGGAGGATTTGGCGATGGTTTCAATGGGTTGTTCTATGGCCGACAGCGTGGGATTGCTAAAAGCGGAATTGATCGTGCCGTTGAAGCAAACAATGGCCAGATCCTCGGGGATACGCACCCCGAATTCTGTCGCAGCCGCGAGCAAGCCGAGGGCCTGTAGTTCGTTTGACACGAAAACAGCGTCCGTTTGGACCGCACCGGAAAACATTGCCTTCCCCGCAGCATATCCGCCGCCCCGTGTGTAGCCAGCCTCGAAGATCAGACGATCGGATGCTGCGATCTTGTTCAGCGTCAATGCCTGCCTCCAGCCGTCGATGCGGTCTTGGGAATTCAAATTCTTCCGTGGCCCTGAAATGATGCCCACTGAATTCCTGCCGTGTTCAAGCAAATGCTTCGTGGCTGCGAAGGCCGCCTCGGTCTCATTGATGAAAACCGAGGCAGCCTCCGAGCCGCTTGGTGCTTTGTCGAGGACAACGATGGGAACTCCCGCAGCATGGGCATCGCGCATATCCACATCCCTGTCGACGCCGTACCAAATAATGCCGTCAACCCGGCGTTCGATGAAGGTCCGCAAAATCTCTCGCTCGCGTTCCTTGTTGTCATTGGAATCGCCAAGCAGGAGAACCCTGCCAGTGGAGAACATTTCCTGCTGTAATGCGTGGGCCAGCGCCGCCAGGAAGGGGTTGCGGATATTGGGGACGATCAAGCCATAGGTCTTGGTCGAACCCGCAGCCAAAGACCGCGCTATGGTGTTCGGGCGGTAACCGGTTTCGGCAATAGCGTCCAATACTTTCTGCCTCGTTGAGGCCGATACCGGACGGGGTCCGTTATTGACCACGTAACTCACAACCGCTTCCGACGTCCCGGCTGCAAGCGCAACTTCCCTGCGGGTTACCTTGCCGATATTTAGTCCCATAGCACCTGACTGTTTCATGTCCCTCCGGCGGTTACTCTAGCAATCGTTCAGATGGCGTCTTCGAACTCGTTGAGGTCACGGCCCTTGGTCTCGGGGGCATAGAAGGTCGTGACCAAGCCGATCCCAGCCATCAGGATGAAGTACACCGCGATGGGCCACCAGTGCCCGAAACCTGCCAGCAATGCGGCCGCCACCAACGGGGCCGTGCCGCCGGAAACGATGGAGCCGAGTTCCTTGGCCAAGGCCATCTGAGAATAGCGGTGGTTGACCCCGAACAGTTCGACGCCGTACGCGGCCTGGACGCCGAAGATTCCCAACGAGGCCAGGCACATGCCCACGATGATGACGCCCATGACAATCGCCGGCTCGCGGGTGTCCAATAACGCGAAAGCGGGCACGGCGTAAAGAACCAACAGGAGGCAGAATATGCGGTAGCTAAGCCGTCGTCCGAAACGGTCCGAGAGGAATCCCGCCAGGGGGATCACGCCGAAACCGAGGATGGACGCAATGAGAACGGCCGACGTCGGAACGGACTTATCGACAAGCAGGACTTTGGCGACGTATCCGATGACAAAGCTCTGGGCGAGGTAAGAGGGGCCGTTCTCGCCAATGCGGAGTCCGAGCATGATGAAAAACGCTTTGTGCCGGGACCAGAAGCTGCCCTTTACCTTGAGTGTCTCCTCGGGCCGGGAACTGTCCTTCAGGGTCTCTTGCTGCTTGAGGAACACCGGGCTCTCAGTCATTGAGCGGCGGATAAGGAGTGCTGCCGCGGTGAT
Source organism: Arthrobacter sp. FW306-2-2C-D06B (assembly GCF_021789175.1). NCBI lineage: Bacteria > Bacillati > Actinomycetota > Actinomycetes > Micrococcales > Micrococcaceae > Arthrobacter > Arthrobacter sp. FW306-2-2C-D06B. The sequence continues at coordinate 2,682,425 of NZ_CP084560.1, read as the reverse complement.
GATGAAACTGCCAATGAAGGGGATGCGCCAACCCCAGGACAACAATTCCTGTTGGGGAAGCTGCACAATCAACAGCCAGATGGCTGAGGCGAGGAGCGTCCCGCTATTCGAGCCGAGCGCAACAATCGAGGCCACCAGGCCACGCCGCTTTGCCGGTGCATATTCGGCGAGCATGACGGCGCCGCCGGAAAGTTCTGCGCCGGCACCGAAGCCCTGGGCGAGGCGGAGCAGGACCAGCAGTGCCGGGGCTGCGACGCCGATCTGGTCGTAGCCGGGGATGAGGCCAATCAGGGTGGTCGACAGGCCCATGAGGGCCACCGTTGCGACAAGCACGAACTTCCGTCCGCGCTTGTCCCCGAGGCGGCCGAAATAGATGGCTCCGAGTGGCCTGGCGAGGAAACCCACGGCGTATGTAGCGAAGCCGGACAGCAGGGCGATGACGGGGGAGCTTCCCGGGAAGAAGACGTTGCCGAAGATCAGGCCTGCGGCCAGGCCGTACAAGGCGAAATCCACGTACTCCATGGTTGTTCCGAGCCACGTGGAGATTGTGGCGGTACGAAACCGGGCACGGCCTTCGGGTGTCTGGAAGTGCAGGTCTGGTTCTGAGGGTTTTTCGAAATCGACAGTACTCATGTCACGTTCAGGTCCTTTTGATGGGGGTGAGGATGCGAGGTCTACGCGCGTAGAACGATTAGAACGTTATGTGGCTTCTGTGATCAGGGGGCGACTGGATGGTGAACGTTGTCTAAAGAACGGCAAAAGCCCCCACGGAGCGCCAACACGCGGCCAAGGGCCGTGGTGCTTGCGCCCGCAGGGGCATTCGGGTCGAGGGCCGCCGGATCAGGTCCAGTTCGGGAACCTCGTCTCCCCTAGCCCAGTGTGGAGCTGTCGATCACGAAGCGGTACCGCACATCGGACGCGAGAACGCGCTCGTAGGCGTCGTTGATCTTGTTGGCCGGGATCACCTCGATCTCGGCACCAAGTCCATGCTCCGCGCAGAAATCGAGCATTTCCTGGGTCTCGCGGATGCCGCCGATCGCAGATCCGGCGAAGGAGCGCCGTCCGGTGATGAGCGAGAACACATTGACCGGGAGCGGCTCCGCCGGTGCGCCCACGTTCACCAGCGCGCCGTCGAGCGTCAGCAACTGAAGGTAGGAGCTGATGTCGATCGGGGCGCTGACCGTGTTGATGATGAGGTCGAAGGACCGCGCAAGCTCTTCGAAGGTGGCCGGATCGCTTGTGGCGAAGTAGCTGTCCGCGCCCAAGCGCAGGCCGTCTTCCATCTTCTTCAGCGACTGGGACAACACGGTGACTTCGGCGCCCATCGCGTGAGCGAGCTTGACGGCCATGTGGCCCAGCCCGCCGAGTCCGACGACGGCGACCTTCTTGCCCGGTCCGGCACCCCAGTGACGCAGCGGCGAATAGGTGGTGATGCCTGCGCACAGCAGGGGAGCGGCGGCGTCGAGCTCTATTCCTTCGGGGATCCGCACCACGAAGTCCTCGGTCACGACGACGTGGGTGGAATAGCCGCCCTGGGTGATCGTCCCGTCACGGTCGACGGCGCCATAGGTACCCGTCATGCCTTTCAGGCAGTACTGCTCCTCGCCCTTGCGGCAGTTCCCGCATTCGCGGCAGGAGTTGACCATGCAGCCGACGCCGACCCGGTCGCCGATCTTGTGGCGGGTGACATCGGTGCCAACCTCAGTGACAATTCCGGCGATTTCATGACCCGGGGCCAGTGGGTAGGATTGCGGTCCCCAGTCGCCGCGGACGGTGTGGATATCTGAATGGCAGATGCCTGCGAATTTGATCTCGATCAGCACGTCATGGGCACCGACGTCGCGGCGCTCAATGGTGGTGGGGACGAGGGCCTCGCTCGCGGACGGGGCGGCGTAAGCATTTACGGTCAGCATTTTTCTCCTGTTGGTGGACGGAGGATTGGCGCTATCCACCCAACACGAGATTTCCGAAGTGAGGGAGTCCCTGCTGGTAGGGGTACTGGCAGGGCCTCCCTCAACTGAATCGGATCTGTTGCGGACTAGCTGGCGCCCAGGAAGATCGGGTTCGTGAGCGCCGCCATGGGACCGAGCGGGATGACCGTTCCCATCTCCGTGCCGCTACCGGACGTTCCGTCGATCTTAGGATGCCGGACCTCCACGCGCACGTAAGCCGCGAGCTGCGGGGTGGTAACCCACGTGCTTGTTCCTTGGCCCGACGCCGGAAGCGTCACCTGCTGGGTCTGTCCTTCGTCCGTGATGAAGCGTACGACGCCGTTTGGCACACCGGCGATTTTCGCCGTCACCGTGACCGGGGCGTCTGCCGCGACCTTGAGCCGGTCGCCCACGGTCGCGCTCTTGCCGCCGGAGGTGACCTGGAAGTCCACCGAGACGTCAGCCGACTCGGCGATCCAGTTCCGGCCATTACGAATGCCGTCAAGCAGGGCATCGCGGGACAACGCTGCTGCGTTGACCACGTTGTGGGGGAATCCGATGACCTGCGGGACGCTGTGGGCGTCGCTGTTGCCCATCGCGGGGAGCCACCGGCCCCCCGTGCGCACGGAGTGGGCCAGCATCGAGTCCCACGTGTTGACGGAGGACTCGTCGTCAATGGTCCACGGGCCCGTCCATACCTCTACGGCGTCGGCGTCGTCGTAACCGAACTTCCAGCGGCAGGCGACGTACGGGCAGTACGGGTGGGCCGGAACAACGATGCCGCCCGAGGCGTGGATCCGCTGGGCTTCCTGCTCGAACCCCTTGTCGCGGGCCCGGTAGCGCCAGTCGATCCATTCGCCCGGCTCCAGGCCGAGCGCGAGGTAGTGGCCGTTTCGCGTGGTGACTTCCTCGCCCGTGAGGATGAGCAGGTCGTTGCCGGCGAGCGGTCCCCAGACACCGTGCGATGCCGGAGTGTTGTGGTCCGTGGAGATCATGAAGTCGAGGCGCGCGGCGCGGGCGCCGGCTGCGACTTCCTCGGGGGTGCGCTTTCCGTCCGAGTAGACAGTGTGGAGGTGCGCATCGCCTCGGTACCAGGCCGCGCCTCGTCCGGCGATCTGCTGCGGCGGGTACTGGGGCTTGAAAGGGGCGACGTCGGGTCCGTATTCAAGGGTGACGTTCACGGTGTAGTCGAGGCCCTGCTCGGCAACCTGGTAGGGACCGAGAACAACGTTCCATGTGCCCTTCCCAACGGGTCCCGGCAGGTAACCCGGCGTTGTGTCGCCTCCCGCGCTGATGCTGAATTCTGTGCGGAATCCGCCTGACCAGCCACGGAAGCCCTTTCCGGCGAGGTCGGTGCCCTTCTCATCGAAGATTCCGATGTCGCAGGCGTTCCCGAGGAGGCCTGGGGCCACCTGGGGCTTGCTGTAGGTGTACGAAACGCTGATCTTGTTGACGCCGGCCGGGACCTCGATCGGCAAATAGACGAAGTCTGCGGCGCCCGGATCCAGATGGCCGGTGATCGTCTTGGTCTTGCTGGTTCCGGTAGCGGCTGCCGCGAACGAAACCGGGGCCAAGGTCAAGGCCGCGCCGGTCAGTGCGGCGGCCAGGAAGCCGCGCCGGGTAGAGGAGAAGGAGACATTTTCGCCCGAATGGGCTTTGCATGGTGAAGTCACTCCCTCGATGTTGCCTACCGTTACTGAACAGTAGGCAACGGAACCAAGAACGGCGCATGAAACCGGGGGCGCAGGCAAGCGGCGTCCATTGAGTGGACTGGTCATGTTTGGACCCTTGCCATGAGCGACGCCCGGCCTTACTGTTCTTGGCATGCACCAAGGGCTGGGGCGACGGCGCAAACCATTCCCATGTACCGAACAGGACGGTGTTTTCAGATGTGCGATATTCCGGGTTTGATCAGTCGCCTTGAGGTCGAAGACCTCGCTCGATTGCGCGAGGCAGGCAACGAAAAGCCCCTGGAGCCGGGGATGATCGCCGCCATAGATGCCGCGGCCGGCGGGCCAGGCGAAGGCCGCGGTTACTACGTGGTCAGTGGTTCCGTGTATCCGGTCGACGCCAGGGAGTACCACCTCAGGGACGATGTGGCGGAAGCGCTGTTCGCGGCCGAAGAAACCTCCCTGGGCGTCACAGCATAGGCCCGAAAGACGCCCTCATCCAGGCCACCGGCACCGGCCCACACTGAAGAACCAGGTGGGCCGGTGCTTTGGGATAGAAGGTGCTTTGGGCTAGAGAGCGCCCAATAGCTCCTGCATTTCCTTGATCTCGGCCTCCTGCGCCATCACGATGTCCTTGCCGAGTTTGAGGGCGTCCGCGTTCTTACCATCGGCGCCTTCATTTTTCGCCATGGCCACGGCACCTTGGTGGTGGGCGATCATATGGGTCAGGAACAGCCTGGCTGCTTCGCGGCCCTGGGCGGCCTCGAGGTTCTTCAAGTCCTCGTCGCCCACCATTCCGTTCATGCTGTGGTCACCCGACATCCCGGCCGGCTCGTTCCAGTCCTTGAGCCAGCCCGTCATCTTCTCGATCTCCGGGCCTTGGGCTGCCTTGATCCTGCCGGCGAGCGCAGTCACTGGGGCAGGGAGTCCGGTCTTGGCGAGCACGACGTCGCTCATCCGGACGGCCTGGGCATGGTGGGGGATCATCATCCGGGCGAACCCTGCGTCCGCCGCGTTGTGGCTTCCAGCCGCGGTCGAACCGACGCTCTCCGTGGCCGAACCAGACGGGGAGGCACTTCCGTGGTTCATTCCCGGCATGCTGCCGCCGGTTCCGGCCGAGCAACCGGCGAGCGAGATGGCCGTGGCAACGGCAAGGGTGGTCATGGTCAGGTTTTTTCTCATGGTTTTGGGGTCCTTCAATCAGTCAGCCTGCAAGAGGTACGGCTGCGCGGGACGCGCACAGCAAGCCCACCGCGTGGGCGGCGCGTCAGGGTGGAGTCTTGTGCAGCGGGCTGGCAGCCCGGTGCGGCTGTGGATTTTACGTGCGGCTGATGCAGAGATCGCCCGGGGAAGGACTTCCCGGGCGGTGCGAGTAGCCGGGGACTTGGGCGCCAGCCTCCGCCGTGACCGCATTGGGATAGGGCGGGACACCTGGTAGGGGTGCTGTCAAGGTGTTATGGCCCGGAGCAGGCACGCAGACGGCGTGCAGGGCCGACATCTCCGTGCAGGTGCCCGGGCTTGTGCAAGACGGTGCGGGTGGCGTAGCCGCGTGGTGGACTGCTTGCTGGCTCACGACGGCGGCCGGGCTCGCCGCGGCGGTGGCGTGCATGCTGTGCCCACCCGCCATGACATGCATCCCGAGGATTCCGGCGATGACCGAGAGCAGTCCTGCGAACAGGCTGATCCGGAGGAGGAAGGCAGTGGCGCGGCCCCGTAGGGGGTCGGTCATGGTCTTCCTCCTTCTGCGGCTTGTACGCTGGGTTCTCAGCTTACGACGGGTTCAACGAGCGCGGGCGCCGTTCAGTTTCAGCCGGCTGCCTTCACCCTGCCGCCATGGTCCGGCCCGTCATGGTCCTCGGTGGTTGCGCGGCTTTCGCGGCGGCCGCTTCGCGGGCAAGGAACGCTCCGAGCTCGCCGATGGTGCTCATCAAGGGCGCCGGAAACACGACGGTGGTGTTCTTGTCCACGCCGATCTCCACCATGGACTGCAGGTTGCGCAGCTGCAGGGCCAAGGGGTGGGCCATCATGGTGTCGGAAGCCATGCCCAGGGCGGCGGCGGCCAGGGATTCGCCTTCGGCGGCGATGATCTTGGCGCGCTTCTCACGTTCGGCCTCGGCCTGGCGGGCCATGGCGCGCTTCATGCTGTCCGGCAGTTGGATGTCCTTGAGTTCCACGAGGGTCACTTCGACGCCCCATTCCAAGGTCAGTCCATCCAGGATCTGGCGGATGTTGGCGTTGATGACATCCGTTTCTGCGAGCGTCTCGTCGAGCGTGTGCTGGCCCACTACCTTGCGCAGCGTGGTTTGTGCGATCTGGTCGATTGCGGCGTAGACGTTTTCGATGGCGAGGACCGATTTGATAGCGTCCACCACCCGGAAATACGCGACGGCGGAAATGTCCAGGCTGACGTTGTCCCGGGTGATGATGCCCTGGGACTGGATAGGCATGGTGACGATCCGCAGGGAGACTTTCCTCAGCCGGTCGACGAACGGGATGATGATCACAAGCCCCGGAGTCCGGAGGCCCTGGACCCTCCCCAGCCTCAACAGGACACCGCGCTCATACTGCGTGACAATGTGGACGGCCATCGCGAACCAGATGACCAGCAGGACGAACAAGACAATGAGCCATGTGATGGCGTCCGCTGTCATGGCCGCCCACCGGCTTCATCGCTTAGTGCTGATGCGTTCATGGCAGAGATCCTTCGGTGGCGATGGAGGGAAAGGGGAGCCCAATTTCCGCAGCGAGGCAGGCGAACCCGCTTACGTTGTATCTCCAGTACACACCTTGGATTCGCCGAGTTGTAGGGCCACAAATGAAAGGAACGCCCCTGGGGGACGTTCCTTCCAATTTCGTGGCTTAGACCCTTTCGCGGGTCCGGTCGATTACCGGCTCCGGATCATTCGTGAACTCACGGTGGCGGCGTGGGAAGGCCCAGAACATGAAGTCCTTCGCGTCCACCTTGGGCTCAGGGCGTTCCTCGGGTTCCTGCGAGGCATCTTTCCTGGTGTCCCGCCGGAAATCCTTGTAGTAGCCGTAGCACATCACAGACCTCCTTCTAGCAACTGCCCTTTAATCGTCCTCCCGATCCGGCAAGCAGTCCACCTTTCAGGCGCGGATCCGCATATAGGCACTCCGCATATAGGCACAATGGAGGAGTGAAATCCCCACTTGTCCCCCGGAACGCCGCGCTCGCATACCGTCCTTTCGACCTGGACACGATCGGCACGGGACTGGTCTTCGGAGAATCGCTGGGGGAACTCGCCAAAGTCCTCGCTGCCGGAGGAACGGTAGGAACCGCCGTCGTGCAGGCGCCCCCGGGGACCGGCAAGACGACGCTCGTGCCGCCCCTGCTTGCCAATATCGCGCTCATCGACACCGCGGCCGGCGCCGTCACAGGGAAAGAATGCCCCCGGGTGATCGTGACCCAACCACGGCGGGTCGCAGCGCGCTCAGCCGCTCGGCGCCTCGCCGCACTCGACGGAAGCCGGCTCGGCGATCGCGTCGGGTACACGGTCCGCGGTGAAAGCCAGGCTGGTCCGGGGACCATCATAGAGTTCGTCACTCCGGGAATCCTCCTGCGCCGCCTGCTCGCGGATCCGGGCCTTGAGGCCGTCAACGCCGTGATCCTTGACGAGGTCCACGAACGCGGCCTGGAGACAGACTTGTTGCTCGGAATGCTCATCGAGGTCCGTGAGCTGCGCGACGACCTCACCCTCGTCGCGATGTCGGCAACCCTCGACGCGCCACGGTTTGCCGCGTTGATGGGAGGCGCCGGAGAAGACACCGACGGAAAGCACGACGGCGGCGGGCCGGCACCCGTCGTCGACTGTCCGTCCGCGCTCCATCCCCTGAAGGTGGACTGGGCGCCCGCGTCGGTGCCACGGTTGGACGGACGCGGCGTGACCCGCACCTTCCTGGACCATGTGGCGGACACTGCCGCGGCGTCGTACACGGACACGCTCTCAGCCGATCCGGACATCGACGCCCTGGTATTCGTCCCCGGTGCATGGGAGGTCTCCTACGTCGCTTCCCGGCTGCGCGCCCGCCTGGCTGCGACTGCACCGGACGCGGAGGTATTGGAGCTTCACGGCCAGGCAAGTCCGGCGGAACAAGACCGGGCGGTTTCCGGCCGTGAGCCCGGCGGAACTCCCCGGATCATCGTCTCGACCGCCCTGGCCGAATCCTCCCTGACAGTTCCGGGAGTCCGGCTCGTCATCGACTCGGGGCTGTCCCGTGAACTGCGGCGTGACGCCAACCGCGGCATGTCCGGCCTGGTCACGGTCTCGTGCTCCCGTGCCTCCGCCGAACAACGCGCCGGACGCGCGGCACGCCAAGGGCCCGGACGGGTGATCCGCTGCTACGAGCAAAAAGCGTACGGAGCCGCACCGGCCCACCCGACACCGGAAATTGCGGCCGCCGACCTGACGGGCGCCGCGCTCGTCCTGGCCTGTTGGGGATCGCCGGGTGGCCGGGGGCTCGCACTTCCCGACGCGCCGCCGCAAGGCGCGATGGACGATGCAATGGAAGTGCTGCGGGAACTTGGTGCGATTGACCCGGACGGACTGGCCACTGACGTGGGAAAGACCCTGGCCGGGATTCCCGCCGATCCACGACTTGCCAGAGCACTGCTGGATGGTGCCGCCACAGTCGGGCACCGCGCGGCTGCCGAGGCGGTCGCCCTCGTGGCCGGCGATCAACGGGCTCCGGGGGCCGACCTGACGCGCCTGCTGGCCACGCTCCGGACGGGCAAGGACGCCGCGGCCCGGCGTTGGGCGGAGGATGCCCGCCGGATGGAGGCGATCGCACGCCAGGAGCGATCCGCCGTCGGGTCTTCCCTGACCGTACCGGCGAGCCGTGGGGAAGCGCTCGGGTTCGTTGTCGCGCTCGCGTTCCCGGACCGCGTGGCGCGCCGCGTTCCAGGCGCCGGCCCGGAACGCTACCTGCTGACGTCCGGTACACGGGCCGGGCTGCCGGCTGGCAGTCCGCTCACCGGCCACGAATGGCTCGCCGTCGCCGAAGTGTCCCGCGCGGAGGGCCGGGACGCGGCAGGGACCGGCGCCGTCATCCGTTCCGCCGCGCCCTTGGCAGCGGATGCCGCGGAAGCTGCGGCCAGCCACCTCGTGGGCGACACGGTGGAAGCCGCATTCAAACAAGGCCGCGTCATCGCCAGGCAAGAAAGGCGGCTCGGAGCGATCCTGCTTTCCTCGACCCCCGTGCGCCCTTCCATCGACGACGGGCGCGTCGCCGTAGCCCGCGCGCTGGCGAAGGAAGGTCTGGGGACCATTGGATGGTCGGCGGCTGCCGATGCGTTGCGCCGGCGATTGGCTTTAGTGCACAGGGAACTGGGCGATCCATGGCCGGACGTCTCCGAGCCCGCGTTGCTGGCCCGGTTGGAGAAGTGGCTGGCACCGGAGCTCGAAGCGCTCGCCGGAGGCGCTGCGACGAGCGGGATCGACTTGGCCGAGCCGTTGCGGCGGCTTTTGCCGTGGCCGGAAGCGGCCCGTCTCAGTGAGCTGGTGCCGGAATGGCTTGAGGTTCCTAGCGGTTCGCGGGTGCGGATCGACTATCCGGACGCGGCGGACGACGACGGCCGGCCGGTAGTGGCCGTGAAGTTGCAGGAGTGCTTCGGCTGGGCCGAGACGCCCCGTTTGGTCGACGGCCGGGTGCCGGTGCTGTTCCACCTGCTTTCTCCGGCCAGGCGACCCCTGGCTGTGACCGACGACTTGTCCTCCTTTTGGTCCGGCCCGTATGCGCAGGTCCGTGCAGAAATGCGCGGCCGCTATCCGAAGCATCCCTGGCCCGAAGATCCGTGGACGGCGCCCGCCACAGCCAAGACCAAACGGAAGATGTGACCGCGGCCTCGCCGGCGCTTCCAGCGGCCTGGGAGGGATTCACAGGCTCTTTCCTTAGGATGCGACGGTGATGAACATTGAATTGCGTCCCTCTGACCTGGCCAACGACTGGTGGCAGGCCGTGCTGCGGGGATTCACGACGGCAGAGGTGCCGAACCTGGCGACCCCGGTGGTGTTGGGCATCCTGGCTGCGGCCGTCGTACTGAGCATCCCGCGGGCCACATGGCGTTGGTTCGGCCTTTACGTGACCTTCGTGCATGAACTGGGCCACGCGTTCGCCGCCCTCATGACGGGGCGGGTTGTCCACGGGCTCAAGATCGGGCTGGACCACTCGGGTCAGCTCCTGAGCAGCGGGCGCGGCAAGTTCGGCGCAGCCTGGTCCGGTTTCTGGGGATATCCGAGTCCCGCGGTGGTGGGTGTGGCGCTCATCTGGTGCGTGTCGGCAGGGCGGTCGGGAGCGGCCATGTCCATGGGCGCGTTGGTATTGCTGCTCGCGCTGATCTTCCTGCGGAACTTCACCGGAATCTTCGTCGCGGTCCTGAGCGCGGCGATTGCCCAACTCCTTGTCATGTTCGCCAACGCCTCGACGGTCAGCCATGTGGTGCTCGGACTCGGCATAGCCCTCGAGGTGGGCGCCGTGCGTGATTGGTTCAAGGTGGTTTCGGTCCACACCAGTCGGCGGGATCGGCTCGCCTCGTCGGATGCCTACATCCTGGCCCGTACCACGGGGGTACCGTCCTTGCTGTGGCTGGTGGCCTTCGCTGTTGTCATTGCGGCAAGCACGGCCTTTTCAGTTCGCCTGGTATGGGGCATGCTCTCCTAAGCCTGCGGTTTCGGCGCAGGCGGGGTCGATTGCTCTTGCCGTGGGCCGGTCCAGGGTGTGGAATCGGTTAGCAAAGGACGCGGGGATTCGTCTTCTATTCCAGGAGGTGCTCATGTCGGTGAAAGGCCCAGGCAGTGCGACGAAGGGGTCGAACCGGACCAACCCTGATCTTCGACGGGCGGACCCTTCCTCGACGCCGGCCGATCGGCCCGAAAACATCCGCAACGTCGTCCTGATTGGCCGTTCCGGCGCGGGCAAGACGATGCTGCTTGAATCACTCCTTTACGCTGCCGGCGTCGTGACCCGCATGGGTTCGATCGTAGATGGCACCACCGTGAGCGACTCCGAAGCGACGGCCATCCACCAGCAGCGATCCATCGGACTCTCCGCGGCGCCCCTGGTCTTCGACGACGTCAAAGTGAACCTTCTCGACACCCCGGGCTACGCCGATTTCATGGGCGAGCTGCGCGCGGGGCTCCGTGCTGCGGATGCGGCGTTGTTCGTGGTGTCGGCGGTTGACGGGGTCGACGTCGGAACCACCGCCCTGTGGGGTGAATGCGAGCGCGTTGGCATGCCCAGGGCAGTGGTGATCAGCCGGCTGGACCATCCGCGGGCGAACTACGACGGGGTCCTGGCCGAATGCCGCGCCGCCTTCGGCGATTCCGTCCTGCCCCTTCACTTGCCGGTCCGCAACGGTGACGCTGTCTCGGGCGTGCTCGGGCTGCTTTCGGGCTCGGTGTCGGAGTACACCTCCGGGGAGCCACGAGCTGCGGTCCGTCCCGCGACTGCGGCCGAACTGGCCGGCGCGGAGGGTGTCCGCGGGGAACTCATAGAGGGCATCATTTCCGAGAGCGAGGATGAGACCTTGATGGACCGGTACCTCGGCGGCGAGGAGGTCCCCATCGATACCCTTGTGGAAGATTTGGAGACCGCGATCGTCCGCGGGACGTTCTTTCCGGTCCTGGCAAGCTCCTCCGTGACCGGAGTCGGCACGGCCGAACTGCTCGAAGTGCTGACCCGGGCGTTTCCTTCTCCGACCGAGCGTAGCCTCCCGGCGGTAACTGACTTGGGCGGGACACCTGTCGAACCCCTGACATGCGATCCGGATGGTCCGCTCCTTGGCGAAGTGGTGCGGACTACGGTTGACCCGTTCCTGGGACGCGTGTGCCTCGTCCGGGTCTTCTCAGGGACGCTTCGCGAGGACTCTGCCGTTCATGTCGGCGGCCACGGCCTGGCCGAGCGCGGCCACCCCGACCACGACAGTGACGAGCGGATCACGCACCTCTACTCTCCGTTGGGGGCCAGCCTTCGGCCAGTGCAGTTCGCCGTGGCCGGGGACATCTGCGCGCTCGCTAAGGTGGCGAGTGCCGAGACGGGAGACACGGTTTCCGCACGCGAGGCTCCATTGCTCGTGGAAACCTGGGATATGCCCGAGCCGCTGATGCCTGTCGCAATCGAAGCGGCTTCGCACGGCGATGAGGATGCGCTGTCCAAGAGCCTGGCCAAGGTAGCGGCTGGAGACCCTACCCTGAGGGTGGAGCGCAACTCCGAGACGCACCAGCTGGTCTTGTGGTGCATGGGCGAGGCCCACTCAGAGGCTGTCCTGGACCGGCTGCGCGAGCAAGGGGTGAAGCTCCAGACCGTGGGCGTCATCACGCCGCTCCGGGAGACCTTCGCCGCCCAGGCCGCCGGCCACGGGCGCTATGTCAAGCAATCCGGCGGCCACGGACAGTACGCGATTTGCGACATCGAAGTGGAACCCCTCGAACGCGGGGGAGGGTTCGAATTCGTCGACAGGATTGTGGGCGGGGTCATCCCCGGAACGTATGTCGTGTCGGTCGAGAAAGGCGTCCGGGCCCAGATGGGCAAGGGGGTGCGGGCAGGTTTCCCGGTGGTCGACATCAGGGTGATCCTGGTAGGCGGCAAGACGCACAGCGTCGATTCATCGGACGCGGCTTTCCAGGCGGCCGGCGCGTTGGCCTTGCGGGAGGCCGCCGCGGCCAGCAGCATCCAACTCCTCGAACCGATTTCGGCCGTGACGGTACTTGTGGCCGACGAGCATGTGGGTGCGGTCATGAGCGATCTGTCCTCGCGCCGCGGACGCGTCACCGGGACGACATCCGTGGGCGGAGAGCGTACTGAGATCAGCGCCGAAGTCCCGGACCAGGAACTGCTGCGGTACGCGATCGTGTTGCGGGGGCTGACGGCCGGCAGCGGACGATTCCGCCGGGAGTACATGCGCCACGAGCCGCTGCCGCCCGGCATAGCCGTCGCCTCGGCGAAAGCCTGAGGCTCAGCCGTTCTTGCGAAGGAATGCTGACACCGGGGCCGCGAGAGACGCGCCGATGTCCGCTGCACTCTTCTTGACTCCCACGCGTCCAAAGGAATGGTCGCCGCCGTCCCACCACTCTATGGTCGCAGTGGGCCCAATCCGGGCCACCACGTCTTCAAGCAGCTCCGGCGTCGCGAAGGTGTCCCGGGTTCCCTGCAGGAAGAGCATCGGCAGTGTGAGCCCATAGAGGTGCTCATCGCGGAGCTTCTCCGGTTTTCCAGGCGGGTGCAGCGGGTAGCCGAGGTAGACGAGTCCGGCCGCGGACATTCCTTCGGCGACCGCCATCGACGCCATGCGGCCACCGAAGGACTTGCCGGCCGCCCACAACGGTTCGCCCTCAGAGCGCGACGCCGCTATCTCCATGGCGGCTCGCCACGCCGTGATCGCCGCCGGTGGCCGGTCGGGGAACCTCTTGCCGGCTTCCCGGTAGGGGAAGTTGAAGCGCAAGGTAGCGACGCCGTCGTCGTTCAACGCGTGCGCGAGGCCGCCAAGGAACGGATGCTCCATGCCCGCCCCGGCCCCGTGGGCGAGAACGAGGGTTGCGAATGGCTTGTGCGGGCGGGCGTAAATACCGGAGATCACTGTACCGTCGACGTCGATCGTGACATGGGAATCGGCGCTGCGCATGCTCACTCGAATCGCGAGGGATCGCCGGTGCCGCGCCTGACCACTTCCGCCGTGCCGCTCGAGAAGTCCACCACGGTAGTAGGCTCCGCGCCGGTGTCTCCGGAATCGATGACGGCTTCCACCAGATTGTCCAGGCGTTCCTTGATTTCCCAGCCTTGAGTCAAAGGTTCCTCCTCGTCCGGCAGCAGCAAGGTGCTGGAAAGGAGCGGTTCGCCCAGTTCGGCGAGCAGGGCCTGGACAAAATTATGGTCCGGAATCCGCACGCCTACAGTCTTTTTCTTGGGGTGCAGGAGACGGCGCGGCACTTCCTTCGTGGCCGGCAGGATGAACGTGTAGCTTCCCGGCGTGACGGCCTTGATGCTGCGGAAGACGTCGTTGTCGATCATCACGAACTGGCCGAGCTGCGCGAAATCCTTGCAGACCAAGGTGAAATGGTGCTTGCTGTCGAGCTGCCGGATCGAGCGGATCCGGTCGAGGGCTTCCCTGTTGCCGATTTGCGCGCCGAGGGCGTAGCAGGAATCGGTGGGGTAGGCGATGAGGCCGCCGGACTGGAGGATATTCACCACCTGGGCGATTGCGCGTGGTTGGGGGTCCTGCGGGTGGACATCGAAGAATCTTGCCATGCCACGAGCTTACGGGCAGGCCCTACTTCAGGACAGGACATCCTTGCTCGTGAATTTGCCATAAGCCAGCGCACCGGCCGCCACGATGTAGCCCGCCTGCAGCAGGGCATTGTCGCCGAAGCTCGTCCACGAGATGGGTTGGCGCAAAAGATCGGCGAAACCCAACCAGTAATGGCTGAACAGCCACGGGTGCAGCCACTCCAGTTGCGGCAGGTTGTCGGCCACTTGCGACACCACGGACAACACTATGGTTGCAGCCATGGCTCCGACCGGCACGTCCGTAAAAGTGGAAATTGCCAGCCCGATGGCGGACAGGCCCAACAAGGACACTGCGATGTATGCAGCAATCAGCAGGGAACGCACCACTGATTCGCCGACGCCGATAGTGTCGCCCGAGAGCAGGGTGACGGGACCCACCGGGAAGAGTGCGACGCCGGCCAGCGCGCCGGCGGCGGCCACCGTCAGGGTCGCTGCCAGGCAGAACGCCGCGGCAGACGCGTATTTGATCAACAGGAGGCGGACGCGTCCCGCCGGGGCGACGAGCAAGTACCTGAGCGTGCCAAGGTTTGCTTCTCCGGCAATCGTGTCACCAGCCACCACTCCGATCGTGAGCGGCAGGAACAAGGGCACGGAAACGATCATCGCCGTCACGCCGACGAAAAGCCCGTTTTGGGTGATCCGGTCCAGGAAGGGCGGACCCCGCCCCGGCGCCACGGGATGCGAGCTCAGCTTGACCGCCGCGGCGATAAGGATGGGAATCGCGGCGAGCGCCAGGAGCATGGCCCAAGTCCGCAGCCGCCTGAACAGCACCGAGAGCTCCGAGGCCATGAGTGACCACGAGCTTGATGGCCGGGTGTTTGATGAAAGGCCGCCCGACGCGGCGGTCATGGGCCTGGTTTCATGTTCAGCCGGCAATGTCGAAACCCTCTCCGGTAAGGGAGACGAAACGCTCCTCCAGGCTGGCGTTCTCCACGCCGAAGCCCCGGACCCGGACGCCGTCGGACACGAGGGCAGCCACGATCGCCTCGGGAGCCACCTCGTGCCCCGGTGGACCGGTGCTGACGAGGCTCCGGCCATCGGGACCGTAGGAGCCGGGCGGCGGAACAGACAATTCCGATTGCAGGCCCAGCCGGGAGAGGACGCGGACGGCGGCTTCGATATCGGGCGTGTGGAGACGGATCGTGGATCTTCCCGCGGCGCGCAGTTCGTGCAGGGTTCCCTGCGCCACGAGTTTGCCCACACTCATGACTCCCACGTGGGTGCACATCTGTTCCACTTCCGCGAGGAGATGGCTGGAAACGAACACCGTGGTGCCCCCCGCGGCCAGCGAGCGGACCAGGCTGCGCACCTCCCGGGTCCCTTGCGGATCCAGGCCGTTGGTGGGTTCATCGAGGACAAGCAGTTCCCTCGGACGGAGCAGGGCATGCGCGATCCCCAGCCGCTGCTTCATCCCGAGGGAATACGCGCGGACCTTCTTACCTGCGGCATGGGACAACCCCACCCTCTCGAGCGCCTCATCCACCCGTGCGGCCCGGGTCCGCGGCGAGGCATGAAGATCGGCGCTGTCCAAGCGCCGGAGGTTCGCCGCCCCCGACAGGAAAGGGTAGAAGGCCGGGCCTTCCACCAGCGAGCCAACATTGGGCAGGACTGTTGCCAGTTGGCGCGGCATTTCGCCGCCGAGTACCCGGATGCGGCCGTTCGTTGCGGCCGCCAAGCCAAGCAGCAACCGGATGGTGGTGGTCTTGCCGGAGCCGTTCGGACCGAGGAAGCCAAAGACCGAACCGCGGGGAACTGCAAGGTCAACGCCGTCCACGGCGGCCCGGTGCCCGAAGCGCTTGCTCAGGCCTTGGGTCTCGATCGCCAGTTCAGCTGGCGCGGCCGCCTCCGTCATTTCGTGGCGGCTGCTGACTGCAACCGCTCGAGTGGCACCATTCCCGCGAAGACGCGGCCGTCGTCGAGCATCAAGACAGTTACCAGGCTGGTGGTCAGGGCGCGGCCGCCCGCTACCGGCTGGGTGAGCTGGGCCAACATCGCAGCCGAGCGGACATCAGCGGGGACCGTGCCCGCGGGCAGGGCCATCACTGCGTCCCAGCCGGTGCCGGTGATCGTTGGCCGGCCGGCTGTTGCCTTTGCCTCCGGTGCCTGCCCGGTCTTCCCCGGGAGGGCACGCAGCTGCGGGGTTGCTTTCTCTTCAACCGCGGCACCGCGGGGCGGCGTGAAACTGAACAGCGCGGCGTCGGGCGTCGACAAGCTCAGATCAGTAAACGAGAGCGAAAAGGCCGCTGCGGCCTGGCCTCGCGCCCGCACATCGACGCCGAGCGGCAGGCCCGAGGCGGAGTCAACGGCGATCGTCACGGAATCGACGAGCGTCGCGGTACTGCGCGGCTTGATCACCAATTGGTAGGCCGTGTGGCCGGCGACGGTGGTTCCGTCGCCCACTGTCACGTCCGTGGTGGGCCCGACGGCGGCGAGGAAGTGCTGCGCGACGACGTCAGGAGTGGTTACCCCCGGGGTCGGTGTCGCGTGCGGGGCCGCTGTGCGCGCCGGTTCAGCCGGCATCGTCATGTGCGCCGCGCTGTTGTCGGCCGAGTTGTAGAGCCAGAGATCGTTGCCATTGCGGACGAGGTCGCGCTCGGCGAGCATGTCCATCACCTGGAACCTGGCCTTGGCGGGGCCGTCCAGGTAGACCCGGGCCGTGTGTGAACCGCTCAAAAGCTCGATGACCGAAGCCGGACCCTGGGTTGCAGTCGGCCCGACGGAGGGCAGCTGGGGGAGTCCCAGTTCGGAATTTTGTTGAAGGGTACCGGACAAGGAGTGGACGTCGGCGCGGCCGATCATCGCGATGATTTCCTCTGCCGTTTTGTGCGGCAGGCTCGTCGCAGCTCCCGCCTGGTAGGAACCAGCCAGGGCAGCAGCGGCAAGCGCTACCGGAACCAGCGCGGCCGGCAACCAACGCAACCAAGGGCGGGTCATGGCAACCTCGCGAACCGTCCACCATCGGGGAAGTTCATGCTTCCAGAGTACGCCTGGTGTCCGGAGTGATCACGTGCCCCGTTGAGGCGGGAATATTTTCACTTCGGGCCGCGTCCGGCGACTTTTCCCAAAGAATCCAAAGTTCAACCAAGGATCACCGCAGTTTCCTCATCGAGGGGTCTGCGCAAACTAAGCTTGGTCCAGCTAGCTCCTGGTTTGAGCGTCCGGCCCGACACCCGAAGGAAGTCCAAAATTCGTCCCGCGTCCGTTTCTCGTCATATCCTGTCGCTGCTGCTCGCTACCTTCGCCGTGGCCTTTTCCGGAGTCTCCGCAGGAACCGCCTCGCCGATCCCATCAAACCTGGCAAGCAGTGCGAAGGACGATGGACATTCCCGCTACATCGTGAAGTATGCGGCTGGAACAGATGCCGCGGCGGGGGCGCAATCCTTGCGTTCCAGCAATGTCACGGTCGCAAGGACTTTTACGAATGCGATGCAGGGAGCCGTCGTAACCGCTACGCCGGCCCAAGCGGATGAGCTGAAGCGTTCCGGGCAGGTTGCCGCCGTCGAGGTTGACGCACCGCTCAAGATGTCGGCAACCGAGCAAGGCGCGCCGTGGGGATTGGACAGGATCGACCAGCGCACCCTGCCGTTATCCGGCACCTATACGCCGATCGCTTCGGGTGCCGGGGTGGTCGCCTACATGATCGATAGTGGTGTGCTTGCAAGCCACACGGAGTTCGGTGGCAGGGTGGCAAACGGCTGGACTGCGATAGCCGACGGCCAGGGAACAAACGACTGCGATGGCCACGGCACCCACGTCGCCGGAATTGTCGCGGGCCAGACGTACGGCGTTGCCAAAAGCGCCACGATTGTGCCCGTGCGCGTCGTCGACTGCACGGGCAGCGGGTACACCTCCGACTTGATTGCCGGACTCGATTGGGTTGCCGCAAACCACGTTGCAGGTACACCGGCCGTGGCCAATATGAGTATCGGCGGCCCTCCCAGCCCCATGGTCGACGCCGCAGTGCAGGGTCTCATCTCCAAGGGCATCACTGCGGTCGTTGCGGCAGGCAATGCCACGACGGACGCTTGCAATACTTCCCCCGCACGGGTCCTGGACGCGCTTACCGTCGCCGCGAGCGACTCCTGGGACCGGCAGGCGTCCTTTTCCAACTTCGGCAACTGCGTGGACCTTTATGCTCCCGGAGTGGGCATCACGTCAGCAGGGATCGCATCGAACACCGCCACGGCCGTCATGAGCGGAACGTCCATGGCGGCTCCGCACGTCACAGGCGCAGTGGCGGCACTGCTGTCCTTGTACCCGCGGTTGTCTCCGTCCGCCGTCGGGACGCTCCTGCTTTCTGAAGCCTCGTCCGGCGTCGTTTCCGGCTCCAGCCCGGGCACTCCGAACCGCCTGCTGTTTTCGGCGGCACCCACACCTGCCTCTGTTGACGCAGCGACGGCGATCACGACGGCGGCTGCCGCATCCCCAAGTCTCGGTGCGGCGGCCTCTGTGATGGTCTGTGGATTGCGCAACGATGGTTGCTACGAGATGTATCAGGGGGGTGCGATTGTCTGGTCTCCTGCGACCGGGGCGCACGTGAGTATCGGGGGAATCCGTGCGGCTTGGGCGGGAACAGGTTATGAGAACGGCCCGCTCGGCTACCCGACGACGAATGAAGTGTGCGGGCTGCGGGACAGCGGTTGTTACCAGATGTATCAGGGGGGTGCGATTGTCTGGTCTCCTGCGACCGGGGCGCACGTGAGTATCGGGGGCATCCGTGCGGCTTGGGCGGGAACAGGTTACGAGAACGGCCCGCTCGGCTACCCCACCACGAACGAAGTGTGCGGGCTGCGGGACAGCGGTTGTTACCAGATGTATCAGGGGGGTGCGATTGTCTGGTCTCCTGCGACCGGGGCGCACGTGAGTATCGGGGGCATCCGTGCCGCTTGGGCGGCAACAGGTTACGAGAACGGCCCGCTCGGCTACCCCACGACGAACGAATACCCGGCCGGAAACGGCGGGGTAGTGCAGAACTACCAAGGCGGGCGCATCGCATGGTCCCCCACAGCGGGAACGACTGTCACCTACGGCTGAGGAGGAACTCGTCCCGCTACCCTTCCAGCGTCCTCCGCACGAAGTCCGCGCTCGGTCGTGAATAAGCGGACCCGAGGCGCTCGAAGAGGGCGATTCCAGCCATGCCGGGCCAATCCTCGGGAAGGAAATCCGCCGGCAGTCCCGGATCCAAGTACGGAATGATCCGCCAGCGGTCGATGCATCGGACATAACGCGCGAAGGTTTCTGCCGAGGCGGGGCCGTCGTCGGAGCCTTTACCCGGCCCGTCGCCGGCCGCGGAACCATGATGCCGGATGAAGTCGCGATGCAGTTCTGCCACCGCATCCAGGTCCCACCATGCGGATGCGGCATCGCGGAGGCTGCCGCCGAGCAGGGGAGTGTCCGTGACGAACAGCGTGGCCATGCCGCGCAGCTCCAGGTCTTCCAGGATCTCCTCCACTTCCTCCCGAAGCGAATCCGGGCAGATCCACAGCCCGGCTGCCACCGTGCCGCAGCCGATCCAGTGCAATCGCCGCCGCAATTGGTGCCGCTTTTCCCGTTCCGTTTCCGGAATGGAAAAGGACACGAGGCACCAGCGGTCCGCGGAGGACATGTGGCGGGGGTTGAATATCCGCCTGTCGCCGCGGGCAAGCATCGATGCGGCGCCCTCGGTGACAGCGAAGCCGGGGACACCATGACGCAGCTGAGGAACGACGATTTCCTTCTTCTTCAACCGTGACAATGCCGTCCGGGAAACAGCCGCGGTGACATCAAGAGCCTCCATGAGGGCGATGATGTGCCTCGTGGACATCCATCCACCGGCATCGCGCAGGTACAGGCCGATGACCGTGCGAAGCAACGACGTGGTACTCCCGGGCCGGGAATCCATGTCGTCGAGGACAGCGCTCACAGGAGTTCGGTGAGGGCGTCCCGGATGGCGGTCACTCCCAGCTCAACCTCCGCGTAGCTGGTGCTGAGCGGCGAGAGGCCGATCCGCAGTCCGTGCGGGGGACGGAAATCGGGAATGACACCGCGTTCCCAGAGTGCCTGGGTCACCTCGCCGAACAAGGGATGGTCCACCGTGATGTGCGAGCCACGCTCCGCGGTGTTGCGCGGGCTGACAATTTCGACGCCCAGGGGGACCAGCATGTCCTCAGCCAAGGCGATTGCGTATTCCGTCAGCTTGACTGACTTCTCCCGAACGGCATCCATGCCCACTGATGCGATCAGCTCGACCATGTCCTTGAGCGGTTGCATGGCCAGCACCGGCGGAGTGCCGGTGATGAAGCTTCGGATCCCTTGTGCCGGTTTGTAGCTTTCCGTCATGCCGAAGGGGTTGTCGGCGCCCATCCAGCCCCAGATCGGCTGGTGGAGCCGGTCCTGCTGCGAAGCGTTGACGTAGGCGAACGCTGGGGAGCCCGGGCCGCCATTGAGGTATTTGTAGGTGCAGCCCACGGCAAGGTCCACACCCCAGGTGTCGAGTTCGAGAGGCACCGAGCCTACGGAGTGGCACAGGTCCCAGAGCATGAGAGCACCGGCTTCCTTGACCATCGCTGTGATCGCCGCGGCATCCGCCAGGAAGCCGGAACGGTAAGCCACGTGGCTGAGTACGACGACGGCGGTCCGCTCGCTGAGCAGTCCCTCGAGGTCTGTGGTCCGGACGCCGCCGGCCGGATTTGAAGCGACCCACTTGATGGTGGCGCCCTTCTCCGCGGCGATGCCCTCGATGATGAAACGGTCCGTGGGGAAGTTGTCCCGGTCCACGACGATCTCATCACGACCGGGTTGGGCGTCGACCGCTGCCCGGATGAGCTTGTAGAGCATCACCGAAGTGGAATCTCCCACGGTGACCTGGCCGGCGGCCGCCCCCAGGGTGACGACGCCGATCCGGTCGCCCACCGTGGTGGGCTCGTCCATCCACTGTTCGTCCCATCCACGGATGAGGCGGCTGCCCCACGCCTCTTCGACGAAGGCCGCGAGCTTCGCCGACGTCGCTTTGAGCGGCCTGCCGAGCGAGTTCCCGTCGAGGTATGCGGTGAGCTGGCCCTCCGCCGGGGCGTAAAAGGCCTCACGCTGCCTGGCGAGGGGATCCGCGGCGTCGAGCTCGTCCGACGTCGGCCGTTGCGTTTGCTGCGCGCTGTTCATGTCTCTCCTGAAGAAAAGTTTGGGGTTGATGGAGGAGGGTTGCTGTTCAGTTGCCGATCTCGGTGCGGACGGCGTAGAGCTCCGGGAAGAAGGTGAGGTCAAGGGCCCGCTTGAGGAAGTCGACGCCCGACGAGCCTCCCGTGCCGACCTTGAATCCGATGGTCCTTTGCACCGTACGCAAATGGCGGAAGCGCCAGGCGTGGAAGTTGTCCTCGATGTCTACGAGGTCTTCGCAAGCTTCGTAGAATCCCCACGGCGTAGCTTCCGATTCGTAGATCTCCTGGAAGACCGGGACGAGGTCCTTCCGGAACGTCCACGGTTCGCTGGTGTCACGTTCCAGAATTTCGGCGGGAACGGCATAACCGGCCCGCGCCAGCACGGCGAGGAAGGCATCGTAAAGGGTCGGCTCCTCCAGGAGCGTGCTGAGCTGGCTGTGCGCCGCCGGATCGCTCTCGAAGACCCGGAGCATGCCGCGGTTCTTGTTGCCCAACAGGAATTCGACGGCCCGGTACTGGTGGGACTGGAAGCCAGACGAGCTGCCCAGGAAGCGCCGGAATTCGGAGTACTCGCGGGGAGTGAGCGTGCCCAGGACAGACCACTGTTCGGTCATGGTCCGCTGGATCGCCTTGACGCGTGCGATGCATTTGAGGGCCTTGCCCAGGTTGTCCGCATCAAGGAGCCGGCGGGCTTCGAGGAGTTCATGCAGGACGAGCTTGAGCCACAGTTCGCTGGTCTGGTGCTGGATGATGAACAGCAATTCGTCATGGTGTTCCGGCGTGCTCAACGGGTGCTGGGCGGTGAGCAGGCGGTCCAGGTCCAGATACCCTCCGTAGGACATGGCCTGGCTGAAGTCGGTGCGGACCGAATCCTCGATGGGCCTGATGTTTTGGGCCCTGATGCTCTCTTCGGAGTGGCCGGTGCTGTTTTCCATGCATTGAGATTATCACTCTTGTGACGAACGTCAAGAAAATGAATTTCTGGAAGGTCCGGACTGCACTGACACCAGCGCGTGCCTTACGCTGGCCTTGTTGGCACGTCCGGGAGGGGGCTGCATGACCACCGTGTCGCTGTATCTGGACGTCGACGGCGTGGTGAACCCCTTCGGTCCCATGGGCTTCACCGATTGGGGTACTGAATGGAAAATCGCCGACGCCGGAATCCTGGACGTCGTCTACGCCTCCGAACTGGTTGACGAGCTCAACCAGCTGGCCGCGCATCCCGCCGCGAGGTTTGTTTGGCTGACGACGTGGCAGCGGCTCGCGCCCGAATTCCTGTGCCCGGCCATCGGCCTCCATGGCGAGCATTGGCCCGTCCTGACCAGCGACGATTGGGACCAGACCGCCGAGTGGTGGAAGCTGGACGTTTTGCAAAAGGACGTCCACGACTCCGGAGCCGAACGCATCGTGTGGATGGATGATCAGCTGAACCATGAGGCCACGGCCCGGTCCTGGGCCGAGTTCCTCGGCAGCCGTGTGCTTTGGATCTCACCGGACCCGCGGCGCGGCCTGTCACGGAGCGATATCGCGGCCGTTCGGCAATTCCTTGGATGATTCGATGTTTGGCCATGCCGGGAATGGCACGTAGGATTCTTAGGGTTTCACGCCCGCCATGGTTAATTCCGCCAGTACAGTCAGATGAACGCTCGCTGAACTGTTAGTTTCAGGCAGGACCGGGGAAGTGAAACTGCGCATCGTCGACTCTGCAGATTGGGCACCAGGTGGGAATCACCTTCATGGTCGCGCTTGTCATAGCGCTGGCCTTATTTTTTGACTTCACCAACGGGTTCCACGACACTGCCAACGCCATGGCGACTCCGATCGCCACGGGTGCCATCAAGCCCAAGACGGCTGTTGCCTTGGCCGCGGTGCTCAACCTCGTAGGTGCGTTCCTGTCGACCGAAGTGGCAAAGACCATTTCGGGAGGCCTTATCCGCGAGGGCACAGACGGTATCCACATCACGCCGGAGATCATCTTCGCCGGGCTGATGGGGGCCGTTCTGTGGAACATGTTCACGTGGCTCAAGGGGCTGCCCTCCAGTTCTTCGCACGCGCTTTTCGGGGGCCTCATCGGTGCGGCCATCGTCGGCATCGGATTCCACTCCGTCAACTTCGATACCGTGCTCCAGAAGGTCATCCTTCCGGCCATCTTCTCGCCCCTGCTTGCCGGTGCCGTGGCCTATCTATGCACCAAGCTGGCCTACGCCCTGACGTCACGGCATGACCCCGAAACCGGCGACAAGCTGACCCAGAAGCGCGGCGGATTCCGTACCGGCCAGATCTTCACCTCCAGCCTGGTCGCGTTGGCCCACGGTACGAACGACGCGCAAAAGACCATGGGCATCATTACCCTCGTCTTGATCGCCGCCGGAACCCAGCCTGCCGGCAGCGGCCCGCAGTTCTGGGTCATCGGGGCCTGTGCACTCGCCATTGCCATCGGGACCTACGCCGGCGGCTGGCGCATCATCCGGACCATGGGCTCCGGGCTGACCGACGTCAAGCCGGCGCAGGGCTTCTCAGCGGAAGCCAGCACCGCTTCGGCCATCCTCGCTTCCTCCCACCTCGGTTTCGCGCTCTCCACTACGCAAGTGGCCTCGGGTTCGGTCATCGGCTCGGGGCTCGGACGCAAGGGCACCACGGTGCGCTGGGGGACTGTGGGCCGCATCGCCACCGGCTGGCTCTTCACCTTACCTGCCGCTGCCATCGTGGGCGCCCTGACCGCCTTCCTCATCGGCACCGGCACCGTCGGAGTGGTTATCGCCGCCGTCGTGGGCACCGCCGTCGTCGTCTACATGTTCATCTACTCGAGGAAGTCGCACGTGGGCCACCACAACGCCGTCGAGGTCGAGGAAGCCGGCACGGCGGTACGCTTCCGCAAGAAGAACTCGAGAGAAAAAAGTCTGAGCAACAGCACGAGTAAGGACACCCTGGCATGAAGTGGTTGGATCTGGTGCGGGTAGCCGGCGCGACCCTTGTGGCGGCGTTGGTCCTGGTAGTGCTGTATTCGCTCGGTGTCCGTCTCACTGCCATCGCGGGCGACGCACGGCAGAAGTCACCGGTCATGGTCCGGTCCCTTGCCTACCTGTGTTTCGCGGCCTGCGGAATCGCCGTGCTTTTCGGGATCTACCTGATCGTCCCTTACTTCTCGAAGTAGCTGTGAACGGCGCTGCCTCATGGGTAGGGTGGGGCCATGGCGGATTTCCAGTACTACGTGGCATCCTCGCTTGACGGGTTCATCGCCACGAAAGAAGACGATCTCGGTTGGCTGCTCCAGTTTGAAGAGGCCGAGGGCGTCACCGAAAGCTACGAAGACTTCATGGCGGGGATCGGCTGCATCGTCATGGGCGGCCAGACCTATCGCTGGCTCATGGAACACGAACCGGGCAAATGGCCCTATCCGGGTGTTCCATGCTGGATCTTCACCCACCGCGAATACGCCGCGCCGCCCGGTGCGGATGTCACCTTCGTGCGTGGCGAGGTTGAGGAATTCGCCCCGGACCTGGTTGCCGACGCCGGTGACAAGAACGTGTGGCTGGTGGGCGGTGGAAACCTGGTGGCCCAGTTCGCCAAGGCCGGACTGCTCGACGAGATGATTGTCACCCTGATCCCCGTCGCCTTGGGTTCCGGTAAGCGCTTGCTGCCTGTCGAGAGCCCGACGGCGCCGCTCGAGTTGAGCTCGACCCGCACCCTTGGTGGCGCGGCGGTCGAGCTGCGCTACAGATTTCCCGCGCGTGCCGGGTCAGCGGGCCCTGTTCTCCCGGATCATGTTGGTAATCCGGGCAGTTGACAACCGTCGGCCGTGTTCGTCGGTCATGACGATTTCGTGGGTGGCGAGCGTGCCGCCCAAGTGGATGGCTGTGCATGTGCCGGTGACCAGGCCGCTTGCTATGGAGCGATGGTGGGTTGCGCCCACCTCGATTCCCACCACGTGGCGTCCGGCTCCGGCATGCAGGGCCGCCGCGAAGGAGCCCAAGGTTTCGGCGAGGACTACATGGGCTCCGCCGTGGAGGATGCCGGCAACCTGGGTATTGCCCTCCACCGGCATGGTGGCGACGGTCCGTTCCGGGCCCAGTTCAAGGAACTTGATGCCCATCTTGGCTACGAGCGAGCCCACGCCATAGCGGGAAAGCCAACCGTGCAACTCCTGCGGAACACCGGCCGCATTGAGTTCTTCAGCGAACGGGCCCGGCGTGAAATTGTCCATCATGGCAACTAGGCTGGCACCTGTGAGCGAAACAACCAAACCGGACTCAGTTCCAACGTCAACGCCAACGCCAACGGCAAGCGCAGTTTCAACTGCCACCGCAACGGCACCAGACCCTTCGACTACCATTGCGGGCACGGCGGCAGGTGGCCGACCGCGGCTCTTGGTCCTTGATGGTCACTCCATGGCGTTCCGGGCATTCTATGCTCTGCCGGCAGAGAACTTCGCCACATCCTCGGGCCAGCACACCAATGCCGTGCATGGCTTCACCTCGATGTTGATCAACCTCATCAAGGACCAGAAGCCCACCCACGTCGCGGTGGCCTTCGATGTCTCGGACGACACGACCTTCCGCAAGGCGGACTACAGCGAATACAAGGCTGGCCGCAACGAGACGCCGTCGGAATTCCGCGGGCAGATCGATCTCATCGATCAAGTCATGGAAGCGTGGGGGATCAAGACCATCAAGATGCCCGGCTACGAGGCTGACGACATCCTCGCCACCCTCGCGGCGCAGGGCGATGCCGCGGGCTTCGAAGTCCTCCTGGTATCGGGGGACCGTGACGCTTTCCAGCTCATCACGGACAACGTGTTCGTTCTCTACCCGAAACAGGGCGTTTCAAACATTCCGCGCATGGACGCGGCGGCCATTGAAGAGAAGTACTTCGTTCCGCCGTCCCGCTACTCCGATCTCGCCGCTCTGGTGGGTGAGTCCGCCGACAACCTCGCCGGCGTTCCCGGCGTCGGCCCCAAGACCGCAGCCAAGTGGATCAACCTCTACGGTGGCCTGGAAGGGATCCTGGAGAACCTGGATTCCATCGGCGGCAAGGTAGGCGGAGCCCTCCGGGAAAACATCGACGCCGTGAAGCGCAACCGGCGCCTCAACCGACTCCTTCACGACCTCCAACTCCCCGTGACACTCGCCGACCTCGAGGAACCGCGCCCCAACCGCCAGGAGGTCGAGACTCTGTTCGACACCCTCGAATTCAGGACGCTCCGCACCCGGCTGTTCGCACTCTACGGCGACGACACCGCCGGCGCGGCTCCCGAAACCATCGACGCGCCCGACTACAAGATCCTGGACAACGCCGCCGCCCTGGCGGAGTTCTTCGCCGCCGGTGCGGGGAGCCGTTCCGCCGTCGCCGTGCAGTTGGTCCCGGGTCGGATTGGCGACGACGCCGATGCCCTCGCGATCGTGCGCGCCGACGGGGCTGCCTACATCGAGCTGTCGTCCTTGGACGCGGCGGCCGATGCCGTCTTGGCCAAGTGGCTTCAAGACCCCGAAGAAGCCAAAGTCATGCACGAGTTCAAGGATGCTTTGAAGGCCTTGCACCACCGTGGTCTTGGCCTGGAAGGCGTAGTGGACGACACTGCCATTTCGGGCTACCTGATCCAGCCGGACCGCCGCAGCTACGAGCTCGCCGAGCTTGCCCAGCACCACTTGCGGATCACTGTCACGGCTGCGGTGGCGCCAACCGGCCAGCTGGAACTCGAACTCGGCGATGGGCCAGACGGTGCCGCGGCCGGTGCGCTCGTCCAGCAGGCCGCCGTCGTCCACGCACTGAGCAAGCACTTCGAAAGCGAGCTCGCAGAGCGCAAGGCCGAGGCGCTCCTGGCCACCTTGGAGCTGCCGGTCGCACGGGTCCTGGCCCAGATGGAACTTTCGGGCATTGCCATCTCCATGGAGCGCCTGAACGAACAGCTCGCGGACCTCGCCAAGGTGATCGACAACGCCCAGGAGCAGGCATTTGCCGCCATTGGCCACGAGGTCAATCTCGGATCGCCCAAGCAGCTGCAAACGGTCCTCTTCGAAGAGCTTGGCCTGCCCAAAACCAAGAAGATCAAGTCCGGCTACACAACGGACGCCGCCTCGCTGAAGGCCCTCCTGGAGAAGACCGGCCACGAGTTCCTGGTGCAGCTCATGGCCCACCGGGAATCCTCCAAGCTTGCCCAGATGCTGGAGACGCTCAAGAAATCCGTGGCCGAGGATGGCCGGATCCACACCACGTACGCGCAGAACGTCGCGGCGACGGGGCGTATTTCCTCGAACAATCCCAATCTGCAGAACATCCCGGTGCGCAGCGAGGAAGGTCGTCGCGTCCGCGGGATCTTCGTGGTCAGTGAGGGCTACGAATGCCTGCTGTCGGCCGACTACTCGCAGATCGAAATGCGTATCATGGCGCATCTGTCCGGCGACGAAGGGCTCATCCAGGCGTACAAGGAGGGCGAGGACCTGCACCGCTATGTCGGCTCGCACATCTTCAACGTGGCACCGGAAGAGGTCACGAGTGCCATGCGCTCCAAGGTCAAGGCCATGTCCTATGGATTGGCCTACGGCCTGACTTCGTTCGGTCTGTCCAAGCAACTGGAAATCTCGGTCGACGAAGCCAGGACCCTCATGAAGGACTACTTCGACCGCTTCGGCGCCGTGCGCGACTATCTGCGTGGTGTCGTGGAGCAGGCCCGGATCGATGGCTACACTTCCACGATCGAAGGCCGCCGCCGCTATCTTCCGGACCTGACCAGCACCGACCGCCAGCACCGCGAGATCGCCGAGCGCATTGCACTGAACTCGCCGATCCAGGGTTCGGCGGCGGACCTCATGAAGCGGGCGATGCTCGGCGTTTCGGCCGAGCTGACCAGCCAGGGGCTGAAGTCCAGGATGCTGCTGCAGGTCCATGACGAACTCGTGCTCGAGGTTGCCCATGGTGAACGGGAAGCCGTCGAAAAGCTCGTGACCGAACAAATGGGGACCGCAGCCGAGCTCTCGGTGCCGCTGGACGTGCAGCTCGGAGTCGGCTCCAGCTGGTACGACGCCGGGCACTAGGAAACGCGCTGTGTAGACGCAGGCAAGGGGCACGCCGCCTATATGGTGGCGTGCCCCATGCTGTCTGGCTAGGCTCGGGACGTGGCTGATCCCAAGGAAACAAACGAAAAATACAACGTCAAGCGCTTTCGTTCCGTCGACAAGGAGAACCCGGACTACGGACAAGCACGTGATTGGCTCCGGGCCGTTGGCTTCGGATTCCATGACGAGCAACGAAGCGATGAGCTCATCGACCAGATTCTTGCGATGTACCAAGCGGACGACCGGGAGCTGACGGGCGTTTACGTTAATGACGAACCACCGTTGCACGCGCTCAACCCGGGATTTCCGGTGGCTACCTTTGGAACGCTGGAAAACAAGCTGAATGTTGGCTTCGGCCGGGAACTGCGGACGCGCCAGATCACGGCTGTTACTGTCCGCGGAACGCACCGGCGCCATGGCATCCTGCGGGGGATGATGACCGCCGATCTGGCCGATGCCAAGGACGATGGCTTCGCCATGGCGGCCCTGACCGCGTCCGAGGCATCCATTTACGGCCGCTTTGGTTTTGGCGTCGCAACCTTCGAGCGGAGCATCAAGGTGGACACCGGTCCGAAGTTCCGGATCCGTCACGAGCCCGTTGGCCGGGTGGAGATTGCCGATCCGAGGGTCCTTCTCGAACTCGCGCCCGAGGTATTCGAACGGGTCCACCACCGTACGCCCGGGTCCATCGTGAGGCAGGACTCCTACCGCCATCACGTGTCCGGGGCGATGAAGCGCGACGGGACTGAAGACAAGGCCATCAAGTGTGCGCTCCACTACGCACCGGACGGCACCATTGACGGCTACGTGTCCTACAAGTTCGCCGGCTGGGACACGAAACCATACACGGTAGAAATCGTGGACCTCGTCGCCGTAACGGACTTCGCGTACCTGGAACTGTGGCAATTCCTGGGCAGCATCGATCTCGTCGACCAGGTCTCCTGGCCTGACGCTCCCGTTGAAGACCCCCTCGCGTGGGCACTCGAGGACGGACGCTGCGTCACGTCTTCCGACTATCGCGACATGTTGTGGCTGCGTGTCCTGGACGTCCCTGCAGCCTTGTCAGCCCGCCGCTACGGCGCAGACGGACGGTTGGTGCTCGAAGTCCGGGACCCGCTCGGTTTCGCCGACGGTACGTGGGAATTGACGTCCGACGGCGGCGCCGTCACGGTCAATACGGCTGATGGCGGGAGCCCGGACCTGAGCATGGATGTCACCGATTTGGGGTCTGTCTATTTGGGTGCCGTCAATCCTGTAACCTTGGCTTCGGCTGGCCGGATCCGCGAGCACACGCCAGGGGCGGCATTGGCTGCCCAGCACATGTTCGCCGTCGAACGTCCAGCCCATTGCCTGACGCACTTCTAGGCGCATCTCCACACGCACGCACGATCTACAACAGAAGAGGATTCCATGGGGGAATTCCAGCCGGGGGACCACTCCTCCGGCCCAACAGGGCTGCCGGGCCGGCGGTCCTTGCTGGCGGCCGCCGCCGGACTCGCGATGACCGGCCTGGCCGCCTGTGCCCAACAACCGGTAGCCGCCCCGGCGCCACGCCCCGCAACGGTTTCAACGCCGGTCGCGGAAGAGGTGGGCCAGCTTCCGGTCGTGCCCGAGACGGCACCGCCGTCGAGATCCCAGGTTGTGGCGGAATTCTCCGGGCGAAAGCCCGTCGAATGGGGGCTTGCAGTCGCTGGCGTGGTAGCGAAGACCGCATCCACGCATGCGGTCTTGACGTTTGATGCTTGCGGTGGCCCCCAGGGCTCGGCCTGCGATCAACCTTTGCTCAAGACCTTGCGCAAGCTGAACGTTCCCGCCACTTTGTTCGTCAATGGCCGTTGGATCAAGGCCAACCCCGGGCTGGCGGCCGAGCTCGCGGCCGATCCCTTGTTCGAACTCGGCAACCACGGTTACCGGCACCAGCCCCTCTCGGTCAACGGGCGCTCGGCGTACGGTATCCCGGGCACGGCCAATGCCGGGGAAGTGTATGACGAAATCATGGGCAACCAGGAGGTCATGGAGCGGCTCTGCGGCAAAGCTCCCCGCTTTTTCAGGGCGGGAACCGCCTACTATGACGACGTCGCGGCGGCGATCACGAATGCCCTCGGACTGGTTCCGGTGAGCTTCACCGTGAACGGCGACGGCGGCGCGACCTTCCCGGCCCCGACAGTCGCGGGCGAAGTGGGGAAAATTGCCGCAGGACACGGCGCCGGCCAGATTGTGATCTCGCATTTCAACCAGCCCGCCGGTGGCACCGCAGAGGGATATGCCCGCGCCCTTCCGGGCTTGCTGGACCGTGGCGTGACGTTCGCTCGGCTGGGTGACACGCTGCCGCTTTGACCCTCCTTGAGGCAAACGACTAGAATGAACGGGCGCATACTACGTGCGCGCAAATTTACAATCCACAATTCAGGATGACCCGGCGTTTGCCGTGTCCTGCGGACCGGCGACGGAAAGCGGGCGGTTTGCCTGACCGATACTCTATCCACAACGGAGCCCCTACTACATGACCATCACCTCCACCGAGAAGCCCGGTACCCCCGTAGTCGCGATCAACGACATCGGTACCGCTGAGGACTTCCTCGCAGCTGTCGACGCGACCATCAAGTACTTCAACGACGGAGACCTCGTCGAAGGTATCGTCGTCAAGGTTGACCGCGACGAAGTTCTGCTCGACATCGGTTACAAGACCGAAGGTGTCATCCCTTCCCGCGAGCTTTCCATCAAGCACGACGTTGACCCCGGGGACGTCGTCTCCGTTGGCGATCAGGTCGAAGCCCTGGTGCTCACCAAGGAAGACAAAGAAGGCCGACTGATCCTCTCCAAGAAGCGTGCTCAGTACGAGCGTGCCTGGGGCGACATCGAGAAGGTCAAGGAAGAAGACGGTGTCGTCACCGGTACCGTCATCGAGGTTGTCAAGGGTGGTCTTATCCTCGACATCGGCCTGCGCGGCTTCCTGCCCGCATCCCTCGTCGAGATGCGCCGCGTCCGCGACCTCGCTCCGTACATCGGTCAGCAGATCGAAGCCAAGATCATCGAGCTGGACAAGAACCGCAACAACGTTGTTCTTTCCCGCCGTGCGTGGCTCGAGCAGACCCAGTCCGAGGTTCGCTCCACGTTCCTCAACAAGCTGGAAAAGGGCCAGGTTCGTCCCGGCGTCGTTTCCTCCATCGTCAACTTCGGTGCATTCGTGGACCTTGGCGGCGTAGACGGTCTGGTTCACGTTTCCGAGCTGTCCTGGAAGCACATCGACCACCCGTCCGAGGTCGTCGAGGTTGGCCAGGAAGTCACCGTCGAGGTTCTCGAAGTGGATCTGGACCGCGAGCGCGTGTCCCTGTCCCTCAAGGCCACCCAGGAAGACCCGTGGCAGACCTTCGCCCGCACCCACGCCCTCGGCCAGGTTGTTCCGGGTAAGGTCACCAAGCTGGTTCCGTTCGGTGCGTTCGTTCGCGTCGAAGACGGCATCGAAGGCCTCGTTCACATCTCCGAGCTGGCTGTTCGCCACGTTGAGCTTGCCGAGCAGGTCGTCTCCGTTGGCGACGAGCTCTTCGTCAAGGTCATCGACATCGACCTCGAGCGCCGCCGTATCTCCCTCTCCCTCAAGCAGGCTAACGAGGGCGTTGACGCCGACAGCACCGAGTTCGACCCGGCTCTGTACGGTATGGCCGCTGAGTACGACGAAGAGGGCAACTACAAGTACCCCGAGGGCTTCGACCCCGAGTCGAACGAATGGCTCGAGGGCTACGAGACGCAGCGCGCCGCTTGGGAGCAGCAGTACGCTGACGCCCAGGCACGTTGGGAAGCTCACAAGAAGCAGGTTTCCCAGCACGCTGCTGACGACGCCGCTGCTGCCGCTTCCGGCGACAGCGACTCCGGCACCACCAGCTACTCCTCCGAGCCGGCTGTCGCCGAGTCCAACGCGGGCACCCTGGCATCCGACGAGGCCCTCGCAGCTCTGCGCGAGAAGCTGACCGGCAACTAATTGCCACTGGCCTGGATTTCCGGGCCGGGATAAAAGCAGCTCCTGCGATTCATTTACGAATCGCAGGAGCTGCTTTGTTTAACCGTGTTTCGCTGCTGCCTGGGCTCCTCCTGGCCCGGTCTCCACTGGACATGCCCCTCGTTCGCAGCAAGGACTGGACATATGCCCACTATGTCCAGTGCTGGTGACCAGGGGAGAGCATGTCCCTTCCCCCTTGGCCCGGCTTCCCACTGGACATGCCCCTCGTTGGGAGCAAGGACTGGACATTTACCCACTATGTCCAGTGGTGCCGGTCAGGGGAGGGCATGTCCCCGGCGCGGAAGCTCAGGCCTGGAGGTCGACCCATTCCGTTCCCCGCAATTGGAGTCCCGAGGCGCCCCCGGTCAGCGATGCCAGCCGCTCACCGGCGTCGGCGATTGCGATTGCATCATCAGGCAGGGCCACGCGCAGGATCGTCTCCGAGGGCTCATAGCTTGTTTCGGCCATGACGTAGCCCGCGGAGCGCAGGTCGTTTTCAAGCTTTCCGGCCGCGTTGTGGGTCACGGGGATGTCGCAAATCCGCAGGCGGCGTCGCTGAACCAGGGGTGCGGAGTCCAATGCGGCAGAGATTGACTCGGAGTATGCACGGACCAGTCCGCCGGCGCCCAGGAGAATCCCGCCAAAATGGCGCACGACGACGGCACTCACGTCGCTGAGGTCAGTCACCCCGGGCAGTGTCTCGCGTTTGATGAGCGCCTCAAGCATGGGGATGCCGGCGGTTCCTGAGGGCTCGCCGTCGTCGTTGGAACGCTGGATGACGCGATCGGGACCGAGGACGAATGCCGAACAGTGGTGCCGGGCGTCATGGAATTCCTTGCGCAATTCCGCTACCAAGGCGCGGGCGGCGTCTTCGTCGGGGGCGCGGCGCAGCACGGTGATGAAGCGCGAACGCCTGATCTCGAGTTCGTGGCGGAAATCGTCTCCAAGTGCCAACGTTGTGTACGCGGTCGCCCGGCTTTCGTCCTGTTCTGCCACCGACCCAGTCTAGTGTGGAGGGGTGCTGAAGATTGGACTTACCGGCGGGATCGCCTCCGGCAAATCGCTCGTATCCGCCCGGCTCAGGGAGCTGGGCGCCCTCTTGATCGACGCCGATGCGCTGGCCCGCGAGGTCGTGGAACCGGGCACGCCGGGCTTGGCGGGCGTCGTGGCCGAGTTCGGTGAAGACATTGTCGACGCCGAAGGGCGCCTTGACCGGGCACGCCTCGGCGCGATTGTGTTCGCTGAGCCGGATCGCCGGGAGGCGCTCAACGCGATCATCCATCCGCGCGTCCGGGAGAAGGCTGCCGCGATGCTCGCGACTGCCAAACCGGGCGACATCGTCGTCCAGGATATTCCGCTCCTGGTCGAGACCGGGCAGGGCAGCAGCTTCCATTTGGTGCTGGTGGTCGATGCGTCGGACGAAGAGCGGATCCGTCGCATGACGGAGATCCGCGGCATGACTGTCGAGGACGCGGTGTCCCGCATGGCCGCTCAAGCCGGCAGGGACGAACGGTTGGCGGCGGCCGACATCGTGTTGGACAACTCCGGAACCGTTGAGGATGTCACTGGGCTCGTGGAGAGCCTCTGGAAAGAACGATTGGCACCGTTTGCCAGCAATCTTGCAGCCGGCCGCCCGGCACCGCGGGCCGGCGGACCCGTCTTGTCCCCGCCAAACCCCGACTGGCCGGTCCAAGCCGAAAGACTGCTTGCCAGGATACTGCGGGCATCTCCGGAGGTCTTGGGCGCTGACCACATCGGTTCGACGGCGGTACCCGGCCTTCCTGCCAAAGACGTCATCGACCTGCAGGTAAATGTGTCATCCCTGGAAGCCGCGGACCGGATGGCCCGGGCCTTGGGTGAGGCCGGTTTCCCGTTGCAGGAGGCCTCCGCCCGTGACACACCCAAGCCGCCGGACCTGGATCCATCGGCATGGCAAAAGCGCTTCCATTGCAACGCAGACCCCGGGCGGCCCGCGAATGTCCATGTCCGGGTGCTTGGAAGTCCTGGCTGGCGTTATGCGTTGTTGTTCCGGGATTGGCTCCGCGCCAACTCCGACGCCGTCCGTATGTATGCGGACATGAAACGAGAGCTTGCCGCGCTCCACGGCGGCGACCACCGGACCTTGGAGTATGCGGAGGCCAAGGAGCCCTGGTTCACCGAGGTGGCCTGGCCGCTCATGGATGCCTGGGCCAGGAGCAGCGGGTGGCAGCCGCCGTCGTACTCCATGGCGCAAGGCTAGGCGCCACGCATGGCCGGGAAACTGAGAATCACGCCCCATCTTGAGGGGCAGCGGCTCGGTGCCGTTCGCGCGTTGGCGTGGGCCGGCATCGTCCTCATGGCCGGGGCCGCGCTGCTGTGGTTCCTGGCTGGCGGCCGCGAGGAGTTCGTCGCCGGAATGCGACCGCCCACGTGGCGGGTCCTCGTACCGGGCGCAGCCTTCTGGCTCGCGTGGACCGTCTGGCTTGTGTCCGGAGTGTGGTTCGCCGTCAAGATGTTCCGTTCCATCATGGGCCGGCTGGACG
This sequence comes from Arthrobacter sp. FW306-2-2C-D06B, assembly GCF_021789175.1. Classification (NCBI taxonomy): domain Bacteria; kingdom Bacillati; phylum Actinomycetota; class Actinomycetes; order Micrococcales; family Micrococcaceae; genus Arthrobacter; species Arthrobacter sp. FW306-2-2C-D06B. Next base: position 2,647,821 of record NZ_CP084560.1, on the reverse strand, counting down.
ACAGTTGGACGCGGCCCGGCGGAGGTGACGGTTCCACCGGAAAACGCGGACAGTAACTGTCCGCGGGCGGGGGTACATTGGATTCATGAGTCTTGCCCAAGAGATCAATCGAGTCGTTGCGCCGTTTGAGGTCATTAGTGAATTCAAGCCGGCAGGCGACCAGCCGGCCGCTATCGCGGAGCTGACCGAACGGATCAACAACGGCGAGAAAGACGTCGTGCTGCTCGGTGCCACTGGTACAGGCAAGAGTGCCACCACCGCCTGGTTGATCGAACAGGTCCAGAGGCCCACTTTGGTGATGGTCCAGAACAAGACCCTGGCCGCGCAGCTTGCCAACGAGTTCCGGGAACTGCTGCCCAACAACGCGGTCGAGTACTTCGTGTCGTACTACGACTACTACCAGCCCGAAGCCTACGTTCCCCAGACGGATACCTTCATCGAGAAGGACTCCTCCGTGAATGAGGAAGTCGAGCGGCTGCGGCACTCGGCTACCAACGCGCTGCTGACCCGCCGGGATGTCATCGTGGTGGCTACCGTGTCCTGCATCTACGGCCTCGGCACGCCGGAGGAATACATCGCCGGAATGGTCACGCTCACCAAGGGCGCCGAAATGAACCGGGACGATCTCCTGCGCAAGTTTGTCGGCATGCAGTACACCCGCAACGACATGGACTTCCACCGCGGCACCTTCCGCGTCCGCGGAGACACCGTGGAAATCATCCCGATGTACGAAGAGCTGGCTCTGCGCATCGAGTTCTTCGGCGACGAGATCGAGAATATCTACACGCTGCATCCGGTCACGGGCGACGTCATCCGTGAGGAAACCGAGATGTACATCTTTCCGGCCTCGCACTATGTCGCCGGTCCGGAACGCATGTCGCGCGCCATCACAGCTATCGAGGAAGAGCTCGCGGAGCGGCTCAAGGTCCTTGAAAGCCAGAACAAGCTGGTGGAGGCCCAGAGGCTGCGCATGCGCACCACCTACGACCTCGAGATGATGCAGCAAATGGGTTTCTGCAACGGCATCGAGAACTACTCACGCCACATCGATGGCCGCGGCTCCGGCACGGCACCGCACTGCCTCATCGACTACTTCCCGGACGACTTCCTGCTGGTCATCGACGAATCCCACGTCACGGTTCCACAGATCGGCGCCATGTACGAGGGCGACATGTCGCGCAAGCGGACCCTCGTGGACCACGGCTTCCGGCTTCCTTCCGCCATGGATAACAGGCCGCTCAAATGGGATGAATTCCTGGAACGGGTGGGCCAGACCGTCTACCTTTCCGCGACCCCCGGCAAGTACGAGCTCGGCAAGGCCGATGGGACCGTCCAGCAGATCATCCGCCCTACCGGCCTCATCGATCCCGAAGTCATCGTGAAGCCGACCAAAGGCCAGATCGACGACCTGCTTGGCGAAATCCGGACGCGCGTGGAGCGCGACGAACGCGTCCTGGTCACCACCTTGACCAAGCGCATGGCCGAGGACCTCACCGACTACCTTCTGGGCCACGGGGTCAAGGTCCAATACCTGCACTCCGACGTCGACACCCTCCGGCGCGTGGAGCTGCTCCGCGAACTCCGCATGGGCAGCTTCGACGTCCTGGTGGGCATCAACCTGCTCCGTGAGGGCCTCGACCTGCCCGAAGTGTCACTTGTCAGCATCCTCGACGCCGACAAGGAAGGCTTCCTGCGTTCGGCCACCTCCCTCATCCAGACCATCGGGCGCGCCGCGCGAAACGTCTCAGGCCAGGTCCACATGTACGCCGACCGCATCACGGACTCCATGGCCAAGGCCATCGAGGAAACCAACCGCCGCCGGGAAATCCAGGTCAAGTACAACACGGACAACGGTGTCGATCCCCAGCCGTTGCGCAAGAAGATCGCGGACATCACCGATCAGCTTGCCCGTGAAGACGCCGACACCCGCGAATTGCTCGCCGCAGCCGGAAAGGGCGGCCGGACCGGCAAGGGCAACGGTGCTTCGAAGGTCCGGCAAGATGGGCTGGCCGCGGCGCCGGCCGAGGACCTGGTGGGCCTGATCGAACAGCTGACCGAGCAGATGCACGCGGCCGCCGCCGAACTCCAGTTCGAGATCGCTGCGAGGATACGTGACGAGGTAGGCGACCTCAAGCGCGAACTGCGCCAAATGCAGTCCGCCGGGCACGCCTAGGGTAAAGTTGGGCCTACGTAGGGGAGTATCCCAAGCGCTAGGTCCGTCAACACGCAAGGCACAGACGCCTCGCCGGGCCCAGCGGATCGCCGTTTAAGCGCTATTTGCCCTTGGGCTGGAGACGCAGGCAGGTCGGAGAGACTTACGCCGTTTTGGCGTACCTGCGAAAGGCATTTTAAATGCAACTCCCCGCCTGGTTTGAGATCGGCTCTTTCGTCGTTCTCGGAATCATCCTCCTTGTCGACCTTCTCCTGGTGGTCAAGCGTCCGCACGAACCCTCCATGAAGGAAGCAGGCCTCTGGGTCGCCTTCTATGTCACCCTCGCCTTGGTGTTCGCCGGAGCGATGTTCGCTTTCGCCGGCCCGGAGCATGGCAGCCAGTTCATCGCCGGATGGGTGACCGAATACAGCCTGAGTATCGACAACCTTTTTGTCTTCATCATCATCATGGCGCGGTTCTCGGTGCCCCGTAAGTACCAGCAAGAGGTACTCATGGTGGGCATCATTATCGCCCTCGTCCTGCGCGGCATCTTCATTGCCCTGGGCGCCGTCGTGATTGAGCAGTTCAGCTGGGTCTTCTACATCTTCGGAGCGTTCCTCCTGTGGACAGCGTGGAAGCAGGCCACGGACAACGGCGAAGACGAGGAAGACGGCGCCGAAAACCCGCTGATCGCCCGCATCCGCAAGGTTGTCCCGATGTCGGAGAAGTTCGACGGCGGCAAGCTGCGGACCACGGTCAATGGCAAGAAACTGTTTACACCCATGCTGATCGTCTTTGTGACGATCGGTATGACGGACCTCTTGTTCGCCGTGGACTCCATTCCGGCGATCTTCGGACTGACTCAGAGCGCGTTTATCGTCTTCACTGCCAACATCTTTGCCCTGATGGGCCTGCGCCAGCTGTACTTCCTGCTTGGCGGGCTCATGAGCCGGCTGATCTACCTCAAGCACGCGTTGTCGGTCATTCTCGCGTTCATCGGCGTCAAGCTGGTCCTGCACGCCATGCACGTCAACGAATTGCCCTTCATCAACGGCGGCCACCATATTGAATGGGCCCCCGAGATTCCGACCTATGTGTCCCTGGCCGTCATCATCGGCACCATCGTTGTGGCGGTTGTCGCGAGCCTCCTGACCCCGGCCGCCAGCAAGTCCAAACTGGACGCCCGGCTTGAGGAAGACTCACGCAAGAGCATGAACAACGTCTCCGGCCACTAACGACGGCGGAACGCGTCGGAACCCGGTCACAGCCGTGGCCGGGTTCCGAGTTTGGCGAGGATATGCTCGTGAAATGGCATTGACTTCCCCTAAAACACTCGAGACTGCAGCAGTGCAGCGGCGCACCGTCCGATTGCTCAGCACGGCACAGTTGCTGAGTGGTGTGGGCAACGGCGCCACGTTGTCCATCGGATCGCTGCTTGCTGTCCAGCTCAGTGGATCGAGTGCTTGGGCGGGGTCTGTCACCACTGTCCTCACGCTCGCCGGAGCGGTCTCCGCTTTGCCACTTGCCGGCCTTGCCCAGCGCAGGGGGCGTCGCGTCGGATTGGTTACCGGCCTCCTGGCCGCGATGCTCGGAGCTATTTCCATCATCGTGTCGGCGGCCACCGGGGTTTTCGCGGTGCTCCTCCTTGGTGCCGCCCTCCTCGGACTTGGCACGGCGTCGAACCTCCAGGCGCGATTCGCCGCCGTCGATCTCGCTGCGCCGGAACATCGCGGACGGTCGCTTGCCACGGTTGTCTGGGCGATCACCATCGGCGCAGTGGCGGGTCCGAACCTCATCCAGCCGGGCGCCGTCGTCGGAGAGGCTTTGGGCCTGCCGGCGATCGCCGGGCCATTCGTCTTTTCCGTTGCCGGATTGCTGCTGGCGGCGGTGCTGCTGATGATCGGACTGCGCCCCGATCCGTTGTTGCTGGCCCGGCGGCTGGCCGAAAGGACGCACGACGGCGGTGGACGCGCTGGTGCCCACGCCGGAGGAGGAAGGCCCCCGCGTCGTCCGCTGATGGTGGGATTCCGGGCGGTGCGGTCGTCTCCGCAGGCCATGCTGGCCTTGACGTCCGTCATTGCAGCGCACGGAATCATGGTCGCCGTGATGTCGATGACGCCACTGCACTTGCAGGAGCTCGTGTCAGGCGGGGCGGCTGGAGATCATATGGGTCACGACGGCGGCCATGCCATGGGCACCGACGCCTTGGTGATCATCGGATTCACCATTTCGATGCACATCGCGGGGATGTTCGCCTTGTCTCCGGTGATGGGGTGGCTGACGGACCGGGTAGGCAGGACACAGACGATCGTGCTTGGCTTCTTGCTGCTGGCGGTGGCCGTCGCCGTGGCAGGCTTCGGCCAGCAGGACCCCGTGTTGGTCACTGTTGGGCTGGTCGTGCTCGGTATTGGATGGTCGGCCGCAACGATTTCGGGGTCAACCCTTCTGGCAGAGAGCGTCGAGCAGTCGCAACGCGTCATGGTCCAAGGAGTCTCGGACACATTCATGGGCGCGGCCGGTGCCCTCGGCGGAGGCTTCTCGGGTTTCGTGCTGAGTTGGGTGGGATACCAAGGGCTCAATATGGCTTCAGGCGTCCTCGCGGTGGCCGTGCTGGCGACTGCAGCAGTCGCTCTGGCGAAGCTTCCGGCCAGCAGGCTGAGCAGTCCTGTGAGCTGAACAGCCTGCTGGTGCGGAAATACCTCAGCCCTTGCCGCGGGCCATCCCGAGGAGCCGGTTGAAGATTCCTTCCCCGTCTTCGCCGATGCCATCGTGATGAAAGTCGCCTGTGGTCCAGGCCTGCAATCCGCGGACGGCGGCTGCGGTTTCCAAGGAGAGCTGGAAGTCCACATAGATATCGTCGCGATAAACGGCAGCCGCGACGGGCACAGTGTTTGCGTTCAGCCGGGGCACATCGTAGAGGGGTTTCCAGTCTCGCTTGGCGGCCAACAGCTCGGCTACTTCCTGCAGGGGTACGAGCGCCGGATCCTGTTCGAAGTACCAGGGGTAGACCATTTCGCCCGTCAGGAGCGGCTCCGCGACGTCGGGCTGGAACTCGGGGAATTCCGAGCGCACCCGCCACGCCGCCCAGTCGGTGGCCTGCCCTTGGCCGTAGATGGACTCGTGCAAGACCGCGTATAGGGGATTCGATGCCCGCGAAACGAGCCCGTGGACCTGTTCCAGGAACGCGTCCGAGAGGCGGTCTCCGTCCTGGGAGGGCACGAAGGCATCCTCCAGGAGGGTGTGCAGGGCATCCACGCGGGCGTTCCCGCCCAGGAACGATCCCACCATTTGGAAGCGTTCCGTGGTGAGCCGTTCTCCGCTGGGCAGCCGCTCCTCCGTGGATTCCAGATGCCGCGCAATCCGGGTAACCAGCTTGCGGTCCTCCGGATACCACGCGAAGTATTCCGCGTTCCGTTCCGCAACCCGTTGGAAGGTGGCCCGGTAGACGCGCTCGGCCGGACCTTCCAACGGGGCCAGCCCTCCTGTAATCAGTACTTCGCTCAAACCTTCCGGCGCGAAGGACAGGTATGTCAGCGCGCAGAAACCGCCGAAGCTCTGGCCCAGGACGGTCCACGGCTCCGAGTCCAAGGCCTTCCGGATGAGTTCGGCGTCGGCCACGATCGAATCTGCCCGGAAATGCGTGAGGTAGTCCGCCTGCGCCGCGGCATCGCCCCGGAGTGGCAAGGTATTGCGGTCCGCCGGAGTGGACAGGCCCGTGCCCCGTTGATCCAGCATCAGGATACGGAAGCTCCTCGCGGCAGCCTTCATCCAACCGGACAAAGACGTGGTCCGGGTTCCGCGTCCGCCGGGCCCGCCCTGGAGGTAGAGCAGCCACGGCAGCCGCGCCGCGTCCGCCTCCGAGTGCTCCGCGGAGACGAACTCCCGGGCGAAGACGGTGATCGTGTCCGCGGTGCCGGGAGCATCCTCACCTTCGGACGCCCAATGGTCGAGGGGAACCGTGAAGAAGTGCTCCGTAGTGCGGACACCCCGGAATTCGTGGCGTGCGCGGACGGTGTGGGCGACGCCCTCAACCACGCGCTCAGCCACGAGCCATCACCTTGTCATTGCTGCCAAAGGCCCCCAGGGCTTCGCCGGTCAGCCGGAACGTGGACCAGCCTTCCATGGGTACCGCGCCGAGGCCGCGGTAGAAGTTGATGGACGGTTCGTTCCAATCCAGGACGCTCCATTCCACCCGAGCGTAGCCGCGCTCGACGGCGGTGGCGGCCAGATGTTGCAGGAGCGCCTTCCCGTGGCCCTCGCCCCGTGCATCGGGCCTGACGTAGAGGTCCTCGAGGTAGATCCCGTGGACGCCTTCCCACGTGGAGTAGTTCAGGAACCACAAGGCGAATCCCTGGACGTCCCCGGCTGCGTTTTCCGCCATGTGCGCGAACACCCGAGGATTGGCGCCGAACAAAGCCTCCGTGAGCATTTCCGGCGTGTTCTTCACGGCGTCGGGCTCTTTTTCGTAGACCGCAAGCTCATGGATCATCTGCAGGATCGCGGGGACGTCGGACACTGTGGCAGGGCGGATAACACTCATGATTCGAGCTTACTAGGCGCCTAGAGTCGGTTGACCGAGGTCACCCTGACGACAGCGGTGCCGCTCTCGTCCGAGGCTGCCAGGTCCACTTCGGCGGAAACGCCCCAGTCATGGTTGCGGGCCGGGTCATCGAAAATCTGCCGCACCCGCCAGATGCCGGGTTCCTCGGTGATCATGAGGAGTCCCGGGCCCCGGGCATCGGGGCCGGTTCCGATATCGTCGTGTTCGTCGAAGTAGTCGTCCAGGGCGTCTTCCCAGCGCTCAGCATCCCAGCCGCTGCCGGCGTCGAGCTCGCCCAAGGCGGCGGCGTCCTCGTCCGCGAACAACTCAACGCGCCGGAACATTTCGTTGCGGACCATGACCCGGAAGGCGCGGATGTTGGACGTGAGCGACGGCGGGGGAGGAGGCGGAGCGTCGTGCGGCGTCGGAGCCACCCCGGAGGTGAGCTCTTCCCACTCGTCGAGCAGGCTGGAGTCAACTTGGCGGACCAGTTCACCCAGCCAGGCGATGAGGTCCTCGAGGTCTTCGCGGAGCGAGTCCTGGGGGACCGTCTGGCGCAGGGCCTTGAAGCCATCGGCCAAATACCGCAGCACGATCCCCTCGGAGCGGGCCAGCCCGTAGAACTGGACGAATTCACCGAAATTCATGGCGCGCTCGTACATGTCCCGGACCACCGACTTGGGAGCCAGTTCGAAGTCGCCCACCCAGGGCGCGGCCTTGCGGTACACCTCAAACGCTTCGCCGAGGATTTCCGCGAGAGGCTGCGGGTAGCTGACCGCTTCAAGCATGGCCATGCGCTGGTCATAATCGATGCCGTCGGCCTTCATCGCGGCGACGGCCTCGCCGCGTGCCTTCTTCTGCTGAGCGGAGAGGATCTGCCGGGGCTTCTCAAGGGTCGCTTCGATCACGGACACGACGTCCAAGGCGTACGACGGCGACTCCGGATCCAGGAGCTCGAGCGCGGCAAGGGCAAACGGTGAAAGCGGCTGGTTCAAGGCGAAGTTGGCTTGCAGGTGAACCGTCAGCCGGACGGAACGGCCTTCTTTCTCCTGCTCGGCCTCGGGAATGCGTTCAACCACTCCGGCTGCCAACAGCTCGCGGTAAATACTCAGGGCCTTCTTCATAAGTTGCAGTTGGGCGGGCCGCGCCTCGTGGTTTTCGGTGAGGAGACGGCGGGCAGCGGCGAACGGGTCGCCGGGGCGCTCCATCAAGTTGAGCAGCATGGCGTGTGTCACGGTGAAACTCGAGGTCAACGGATCCGGCACGGACTCCACCAAACGGGTGAAGGTGGGCTGCCCCCATGAGACGAATCCTTCCGGCGGCTTCTTCCGCACGACTTGCCGCAGTTTCTTCTGGTCGTCACCGAACTTCGCGGTGGCCTTTGCCATCGCCTTCGCGTTCTCCACGACGTGTTCGGGAGCCTGCACCACAACTGTTCCGGCAGTGTCGTAGCCTGCGCGGCCCGCTCGGCCGGCGATCTGGTGGAATTCCCGGGAGTTCAGCAGGCGGGTGCGGACGCCGTCGTACTTGCTGAGGGCAGTCAGGAGGACTGTGCGGATGGGAACGTTGATCCCGACGCCGAGCGTGTCGGTGCCGCAGATGACCTTCAGGAGTCCTGCCTGCGCCAGTTGCTCGACGAGGCGGCGGTACTTGGGCAGCATGCCGGCGTGATGGACGCCGATGCCGTGGCGAACCAGCCGGTTCAGGGTCTTGCCGAAGCCGGCGGCGAACCGGAAACCGGCGATCAGCTCGGCAATCTTGTCCTTCTCCTCGCGTGTGCACATGTTGACGCTCATGAGGTTCTGGGCCCGCTCGATGGCCTCGACCTGGCTGAAATGCACCACATACACGGGAACCTGCTTGGTGCCCAGCAGTTCCTCGAGGGTTTCGTGGACCGGCGTTTCCTGGAAGTAGTAGTGCAACGGGATGGGCCGTTCGGCCGAACTGACGGTGGTAGTGGACCGTCCGGTGAGTTCGCTCAGGCCGGTTTCGAAACGGCTGACGTCTCCCAGGGTGGCCGACATCAGCAGGAATTGCGCCTGGGGGAGTTCCAGGAGCGGCACTTGCCACGCCCAACCGCGCTGGGGATCGGAGTAGAAGTGGAACTCGTCCATGATGACCGTGCCAAGCTCGGCTTCCTTGCCTTCGCGCAAAGCGATGTTGGCGAGGATTTCGGCGGTGCAGCAAATGATGGGTGCATCCTGGTTGACTCCCGAATCACCGGTGATCATGCCGACGTTCTCGGCTCCGAAAATGTCGCAGAGGGCGAAGAATTTCTCGGACACCAAAGCTTTGATCGGGGCGGTGTAGTAGCTGCGCAAGCCCCGGGACATCGCCTCGAAGTGCGCGGCGATCGCCACAAGGGACTTACCCGAACCGGTGGGGGTTGCCAGGATGACGTTGGAACCGGACGCGAGTTCCATGATGGCTTCGTCCTGGGCAGGGTAGAGCTGAAGCCCGCGGCTTTCCGTCCACTCGACGAAGCGTGCGTAGATTTCGTCCGGGTCAACGCGTCCGCTGCCCGATCCGGCGTTGGAGGTTCCAGCGTTGGATGTTCCGGCGTTGGATGTTACCGCGAGCTGCTCAAGAAGTTTCATTGCCTTCCAGCTTAGTGTGGGTGGAGCGCACCACGGAGACCGACAATGGAGGACGCAGTGAAGTGGGATCCAGCCAAGTACGTCGAGTTCGGCAATCACCGCGACCGGCCGTTTTTTGACCTGACCTCGAGGATCCTGGCGGAGGACCCCCGGAACGTCGTTGATCTGGGCTGCGGACCGGGGAACTTGACGGCGACCCTCGCGACGCGGTGGCCGGATGCAGCCGTCGTCGGGCTGGACTCCTCCGAGGAAATGCTGGCCAAAGCCCAGGTCCTCGCTGCCGCGCAACCGGGGCTTTCGTTCGCGCGGGCCGACATTGCCGATTGGACACCGGAAACGGACACCGACGTCGTGGTCAGCAATGCAGCTCTGCAGTGGGTGCCGGGGCACCTGACAATGCTCGCCACCTGGCTCGGAGCGCTGAAACCGGGCGCATGGTTTGCGCTCCAAGTCCCCGGAAACTTCGGCGCGCCTTCCCACGTGCTCATGCGCGACCTGGCCGCCTCGCCGAAGTGGTCCGGAAGGCTGTCCGGTGTGCTGCGCCATGACGACGCGGTGGGGGAACCGGCCGACTACCTGCGGATCATGCTCGACGCCGGATGCGACGCCGACGCCTGGGAAACCATTTACCAGCAACTTCTGCCGGGAGCCGATCCTGTCCTGGAGTGGGTGCGCGGGACCGGCCTGCGTCCAGTGTTAGCGGCCCTTCCCGAAGACGAAGCACGCGACTTCGAAATCGAATACGCGGCCGCGCTCCGCGAGGCATATCCACGGGGCAGGCACGGGACCGTGTTTGCCTTCCGCAGGATTTTTGCGGTGGCACAAAAGCAAGGCTGAGCGGACCCACGTCCAAAGGACGCCGGAAGTGCCGCAATTGCAAGGATTCGCACTGTGTTCTGAACTACAATGGCAACGCGATCTCGGGGTGGCATCGTGCGGAATCCGCTGCTCCGGAGGCCAACGATTGGAGGCAGTGTGCTGGCATCCTTGCTGTTGCAGCGCCTCGCTCCCTATAAGGCCCACGTGCTGGCCATCGTTCTCCTGCAGCTCGTCCAGACCGGCGCCACACTCCTCCTGCCCACCTTCAATGCCAAGATCGTCGACGACGGCCTAGTCGCCGGTAACAGCGAGGTGATTCTGCGCCTGGGCGCCTGGATGCTGGTTCTCACGGTGATCCAGGTGCTTGCCGCCGTGCTCGCAGGCTACCTTGGAGCGATTGTCGCCATGAAGATCGGCCGCGGGCTGCGGCAAGAACTCTTCGACAAGATCCACTCCCTGCCCGACCAGGACGTGGCAGCCTTCGGGCCGGCCAGCCTCGTGGTCAGGACCACCAATGATGTCCTGCAACTGCAGAACATCACGGTGCTCGTTTTCAGCATGCTTGTGGCAGCGCCGGTCATGGGCATCGGCGGCGTGATCCTGGCAGTCGAACAGGACGTGGCCTTGTCCTGGATCGTTTTCGCCATCGTTCCCGTGCTGCTGGTCATCATGCTGCTGATTGTCCGCAAGCTCGTCCCGCTGTACCGCGAAGGCCAAGGCCTGGTGGACCGGATCAACGGCGTGCTCCGCGAACAGATCCTGGGGACCGCGGTCATCCGGGCCTTTGTCCGCCAGCCGTTTGAGATGAAGCGGTTCGAAGCCGCCAACGACGCCCTGACAAAGAACAACCTCCGTTCCGCCAGGATCGTCGCGGCCATGCTTCCGCTTGTCATGACCGTGGTCAACCTCTCTTCCGCAGGCGTGGTCTGGCTCGGTGGCCACCGCATCATTGCCGGGGACATGCAGCTCGGTGCGCTCACTGCGTTCATCGCCTACATCATGCAGATCCTCCTCGCGATCATGATGGCGATGTACGTGCTAAGCACGGCACCGCGGGCGGCTGTCAGTGCTGAACGGGTCACCGAAGTGCTCACTACGGAATCTGAAAAGGTCCTGCCGGGGACCACTGCCGGGGGAGCGGTGGCCCGTCCTTCGGCGGAGGGCCTGCGCTTCGACAACGTCGTCTTCGCCTACCCGGGAGCCGAAACCCCCGTGGTGGAAGGCATCACTTTCCATGCTGCGCCGGGAACCACGACGGCGGTCATCGGCTCCACGGGAAGCGGCAAGTCGACCATCGTCAGCCTTGTGCCGAGACTGCTTGAGGCGAGCAGCGGAACCATCTCGCTCAATGGCCGGGATATCTCCGCCGTTCCCCTCGGTGCCTTGCGCGACCAGCTCGGCGTCGTGCCCCAGGAGACCTGGCTGTTCCGCGGAACCATCGCCGAGAACCTGCGGATTTCACTGCCGTCCGCGACGGATTCGCAATTGTGGCATGCCCTGGAGACGGCCCAGGCCGCGGATTTCGTGAACGAGTTGCCGCAAGGACTGGAAACCACGTTGTCCCAAGGCGGCTCCGGTCTCTCCGGCGGTCAACGACAGCGCTTGTGCATAGCACGCGCGATCCTGCGCCCCGCATCGGTCTACCTCTTTGACGACAGCTTCTCGGCGCTGGACACAGTGACGGAAGCGAAACTCCGTGCCGCGCTTGAACCGGAACTCCGCGGGGCAACCGTCATCATCGTGGCCCAGCGCGTCAATACCGTGGTGTCGGCGGACCAGATACTGCTCATCGACGAGGGCCGCCTGGTGGCACGAGGAACTCACAACGAACTTCTTGAGTCCTCGGAGACCTACCGGGAAATCGTAGCGTCCCAGATGGAAACGGAAGAAGCCGCGTGAGCAGCGAAGGCGAGCACCTCGCCGTCCCGGCGAAACCGTCGCGTTCGCTCCTCCGACTGGTGGGCTTGATGAAACCATCCCGGGGAATCATGACCACGGGGATCCTGTGCATCTGCGGCTTTGTCACGCTCAATGTCGCCGCCCCCAAAATACTCGGCGACGCCACCGACGTCATCGTGGCCGCCGTGTTCGGAGCGCAGTTCGACGCCGGGCGCTTCGTCTTCCTGTTGCTTGTGGCTGCAGGCATGTATTGCGTCACCTCGCTGCTCAGCTGGGCGCAGGGCCGCCTCAACGCACTCGCCGTGCAGCGGCTCGCGTACGACCTCCGCGAAGCCGTGGAAGCCAAACTGCACCGGCTTCCCCTGGCCTACTACGACGGCCGCTCCCGGGGCGAGGTCCTGAGCCGGGCCACGAACGACCTCGACAACGTGTCGCAGACGCTCAATCAGCTCCTTTCCCAGCTCCTGACCTCAACACTGATGGTCATCGGCTCCCTCGCGATGATGCTGCTGCTCTCGCCGCTTCTCGCGGTCGTGTCCCTGATGGCTGTTCCCGTGTCCGCCCTCGCGTCGATAGTCGTGACCCGACGCTCGCAGAAATACTTCGTCCGGCAGTGGGAAGCCACAGGGGACGTGAACTCCCTCGTGGAGGAGACCGCCACCGGTCATGAGACCATCAAGCTTTTCAACGCCCAGTCGTCGATGGCGGTCCGCTTCGCCGACCACAACGACGGCCTGTACGCCGCCAGTTCCAAGGCACAGTTCGCTTCAGGGTTGCTGGTACCCCTCATGGCGTTCGTGTCTAACGCCAGCTATGTGGGGGTTGCGATTGTTGGTGCGCTCCAGTTCCTCGCCGGGAGGATGAGCATCGGCGGCATTCAAGCGTTCATCCAATTCAACCGGCTCTTCAGCCAGCCGCTGGGCCAGATCGGCGGAATGGCCCAGGTCCTGCAGTCCTGCGCAGTTTCCGCCGGCAGGGTCTTCGAGCTGTTGGACGCTGCCGAATTGACAGCCGAACTGTCGGAAGAGGGCTCCAGTGCCCGCACCGACGCCGGTTCGGGCTTCGATTCCCCTTCGGGGAGGGTTGCCTTCGAACACATCTCCTTCAGCTACAGGCCGGACGCGCCCCTGATCGAGGACCTGTCCTTCCACGTGGAACCGGGACAGACGGTGGCAATCGTCGGGCACACCGGAGCGGGGAAGACCACGCTGATCAGCCTCCTTATGCGTTTCCACGAACTCGGCTCCGGAAGGATCACCATCGACGGCGTGGACATCGCCGGCATGGGACGTGATGTACTCCGCCGGAATTTCGGCGTCGTTCTCCAGGATCCGTGGATTTTCACCGGCACTATCCGGGAGAACATTGAGTATGGACTTCCGGGCGCCAGCGAGGCAGAGATCGTGGCCGCAGCCGAGGCGAGCCATGTTGACCATTTTGTCCGCTCGCTCCCCAACGGTTACTCAACGATGCTCAGCAACGGAGGCGATCCCCTCAGCCAGGGCCAGAGGCAGTTGCTCAGCATCGCGCGCGCACGGCTCTCGGGCCGCCCCATCCTGATCCTGGACGAGGCGACAAGTTCGGTGGATACCCGCACGGAAGTCCTTATCCGCCAAGCGATGCACAGGCTGCGGAGCAACAAGACGTCATTCGTCATTGCGCACCGCTTGTCCACCATCCGCGACGCTGATCTAATTCTCGTCATGGACCACGGACGGATCGTTGAACACGGCACCCATCATTCGCTATTGGAGCTTGGCGGGCACTACACCCACTTGCACGAAGCCCAGTATGCCGCCGGTGGGGGCGAACTCGCCGCGATGCCGGTGAAGTCCGCGAAGCATCGCGCCGGCCAGGGGGAGCGGGAAGCCTCATGAGTCCGCTTGAGTTTCCCGGTTCGTGGCGTCCCAGTCAGTCCAGCACGGTCGCCCTGTACGAACAGCTTCGGCTCCGCATCATCGAGTTGGCCGACGGCGGTACCTTGGCTGTCGGTGCCAAACTTCCCGCGGTGCGCAGCCTGGCCGAACAGTTGGATGTCGCCCCCCACACGGTGGCCCGGGCGTACAAGGAACTTGAAGCTGCCGGGGTAGTCGCCACCCGCGGCCGCAATGGAACCGTGGTGTGCGCCCGGGATGACCGCTGGGGCGCATTGGCAGCCGTGGCTGCGAGCTACTCGGCGGCGGCCAAAGCGCAGGGCGCCAGTTTCGCGGAGGCCGTGCAGCTTCTGGCGGCCGCCTACGACGCCGATTGATACCCGTCGGTAGGCTGTGGGAAGCCACATGGAAATTCGAAGAAGTTTTCGATTAGCATTAGTGGGTGCCTAAAGCCGTAGCTGAAGTCCCCGCCGTCGAATCCTTCGCAAGCGTTACCGCGCATCAACCTGCCACGCCGGTGAGACATGACCTGTCCCGGCTCGTGGTCAAGGGAGCGCGTGAACACAACCTGCGCAACGTCGATCTTGACCTACCCCGTGACGCCATGATCGTTTTCACGGGCTTGTCAGGATCAGGCAAGTCGTCCTTGGCCTTCGACACCATCTTCGCCGAGGGCCAGCGCCGGTACGTGGAGTCATTGTCGGCCTATGCCCGCCAGTTCCTGGGCCAAGTGGACAAACCGGACGTGGATTTCATCGAGGGCCTTTCCCCGGCGGTCTCGATCGACCAGAAGTCGACGAGCAAAAACCCGCGTTCCACCGTGGGCACCATCACCGAGATCTACGACTACATGCGCCTTCTCTGGGCACGAGTCGGCCGGCCGCATTGCCCGGTGTGCCACGAACCGATCACGCGCCAGACGCCGCAGCAGATTGTCGACCAGCTGCTGGAACTCGAATCCGGCACCCGCTTCCAGATCCTTGCTCCCGTTGTCCGCGGACGCAAAGGTGAATTCGTCGAGCTGTTCAAAGAGCTCACCGCCAAGGGATACTCACGCGCCCGGGTGGACGGAGATCTCGTCCAGCTCAGCGATCCGCCCAAGCTCGGCAAGCAATTCAAGCATTCCATTGAAGTGGTAGTGGACCGGCTGGTGGTCAAGGAAGGGATCAGCCAACGGCTGACCGACTCGATCGAAACCGCGCTCGGACTTGCGGAAGGCCGGGTGCTGGTCGAGTTCGTGGATCTCGACGCCGAGGACCCCGCACGGATCCGGGCCTTCTCCGAAAACCTTGCGTGCCCTAATGAGCACCCGCTGGCCATCGACGAAATCGAGCCCCGCTCCTTTTCGTTCAACAACCCCTTCGGCGCATGTGCCGCCTGCAGCGGCATCGGCACCAAGCTTGAAGTCGATGAAGAATTGGTGGTCCCCAACCCGGAACTGTCCTTGAACCAGGGGGCCATCGCGCCTTGGTCGCTGGGTACTGCCACCACGGAGTACTGGAACCGGCTCCTGGAGGGCCTGGCCTTGGAGCTCGACTTCTCCATGGATACCCCGTGGGAGAAGCTGTCGCAGGAAGTCCGGCAGACGGTGCTGCATGGCAAGGACCACAAAGTAGTTGTCCAGTACCGCAACAGGTTCGGCCGGGAGCGCAAGTACAGCACCGGCTTCGAAGGCGCGATCCAGTACGTCCACCGCAAGCACGGCGAGACGGATTCCGACTGGGCGCGCGACCGCTACGAAGAGTACATGCGGCAAGTTCCCTGCCCTGCCTGCAACGGTGCCCGGCTTAATCCGGCGTCGCTGTCTGTTCTGATCAACGGCAAGTCCATCGCCGAAGTGGCAGCCCTTCCGATGCGTGACTGCGCCGATTTCCTCGGCAGCCTCACTCTCACCGACCGCGAGGCCCAGATTGCCCACCAGGTTCTCAAGGAGATCCAGGCACGCCTGACGTTCCTGCTCGATGTGGGGCTCGAATACCTGAATCTCGAACGGCCGTCCGGGACTTTGTCCGGCGGTGAGGCCCAGCGCATCCGGCTTGCCACGCAGATCGGCTCCGGCTTGGTGGGCGTGCTATATGTCCTGGACGAGCCGTCCATCGGGCTGCATCAGAAGGACAACCGCCGCCTCATCGAAACGCTCACCAGGTTGCGCGATCTCGGCAACACGCTGATAGTCGTTGAACACGACGAAGACACCATCCAGGAGGCCGACTGGGTGGTGGACATCGGACCTGGCGCCGGCGAGCACGGTGGCCAAGTGGTGCACTCCGGTTCTTACAAGGAACTCCTGGAAAACACGAACTCGCTGACCGGCGATTATTTGTCCGGACGGCGCAAGATCGACATTCCGGCAAAGCGGCGCAAGTATGACAAGAAGCGCGAGCTCAAAGTCATCGGCGCACGCGAAAACAACCTGAACAACGTTGATGCCGCCTTCCCGCTGGGCCTCTTCACGGCCGTCACTGGCGTCAGTGGTTCAGGGAAGTCCACCCTGGTGAACGAGATCCTCTACAAGGTTCTCGCCAACAAGCTCAACGGTGCAAAGCAAGTCGCCGGCCGGCATCGTTCCGTGGCAGGCCTTGAGCACCTCGACAAGGTGGTCCACGTGGACCAGAGCCCTATCGGTCGGACCCCACGTTCCAACCCCGCCACCTACACCGGCGTCTTCGACCATATCCGGAAGCTTTTCGCGGAAACCACCGAAGCCAAGGTCCGCGGATACCAGCCTGGCCGCTTCTCCTTCAACGTCAAGGGCGGCCGCTGTGAAGCATGCTCCGGCGACGGCACGCTGAAGATCGAGATGAACTTCCTGCCGGACGTGTATGTTCCGTGCGAGGTGTGCCATGGCGCCCGGTACAACCGGGAAACCCTCGAGGTCCATTACAAGGGCAAGACCATCGCGGACGTCCTCAACATGCCCATCGAGGAGGGTGCCGAGTTCTTTGCCGCTTTCACCCCCATCGCCCGGCATTTGAACACCCTCGTCGACGTCGGTCTCGGCTATGTGCGGCTCGGTCAGCCCGCCACTACGCTTTCCGGTGGCGAGGCGCAACGCGTGAAGCTGGCCTCGGAACTGCAGAAGCGTTCGAACGGCCGGAGCGTCTATGTTTTGGACGAACCCACTACAGGCCTCCACTTCGAGGACATCCGCAAGCTGCTCATGGTGCTGCAGGGGCTGGTGGACAAGGGCAATACGGTCATCACCATCGAACACAACCTTGACGTCATCAAGTCCGCCGACTGGATCGTGGACCTTGGTCCCAATGGCGGTTCAGGCGGCGGGCGCATCGTGGCAACGGGCACGCCGGAACAGGTTGCCAAGTCCACGGAAAGCCATACCGCTACCTTCCTCGCGGAGATTCTTGGCTAGTCCTGTGTGAACGGCCGGGGAATATTTCGGGGGCGATCGAAGTATTCCCTGGCCGGCATGTGAGTTTCAGGCATGCCTCAACTCGTGAGAAACTAACCCGGTGACTCAAACAATGGTGCCCGTAATCTTTGATCTGGACGGCACCCTTGTCGATCCTGCAGGTGGCATAACAGGCGGCATCGCCGCGGCCCTGGGCGAAATGGGCCTCCGAGTGCCGGATCAAGGCGTGCTGGACTCCATGGTGGGACCCAAGCTCAGCGATTCCCTGGAACACATTGCCGGGGTTCCCACAGGAAAAGTCGACGAGGTCATTGGGCTCTACCGCAGCTATTACCGTTCCATCGGAATCGCTCAAAGCCGGCTCTATCCTGGTATCCGTGAGCTCCTGCAGTTCTTCGCAGAGTCGCGGCGGCCGGTTGCCGTGGCCACCCAGAAGCCCCAAGGCCTGGCGCACATCGTGTTGGAGCACCACGGCATTGCCGGCTTCTTTGCCTCCATCTGCGGTGCGCCGGACGACGAGTCAATGGCCGCCAATACAGCTCCGGGTAAGGTGGCAATTGTTGGTGCCGCGCTGGCCACGTTGCGTTCCCAGCCTGCGGTGATGGTCGGAGACCGCCACCAGGATGTTGCCGGTGCCATGGCCAATGGCCTTGACTGCATCGGGGTCAGTTGGGGATTTGCGCCCGACGGCGAGCTTCAGGAGGCAGGCGCCGTCGCCGTTGTGGACACCGCGGCACAGTTGCTGAAGAAGATCGAAGAACTTGACGCTGTCCGCGCGGCGGCCCTGAGCGAGGTGCAGAACGATGGAAGCCTTTGATGTCATCCGCTGGACCACGCGCGGACTGATTTCCAGCACCTGCCGGCCCACGGTCATCGGGTTGGAAAACGTGCCGAAGGAAGGGCCATTCATTGTGGCCCCGAACCATTTGTCCTTTCTGGACAGTGTGATCGTCCAGGCCTTGATGCCGCGCCCGGTGGGCTTCTTTGCCAAGGCCGAGTACTTCACCACCAAAGGGTTCAAAGGCCGCGCGATGAAGGCGTTCTTCCAGGCGGTTGGATCCATTCCGGTGGAACGCGGAGAGCAAGCAGCCAGTGTGCAGGCCCTCAAGACCCTCCTGGACATCCTGGAGAATGGCCGGGGCATTGGCATCTATCCCGAGGGCACCCGCTCCCGGGACGGCTTGCTGTACCGCGGGCGTACCGGGGTCGGCTGGCTTGCCCTGACCACGGGGGCGCCTGTGGTGCCGGTCGGCCTCATCGGCACGGACAAGCTGCAACCCGTGGACCGCAACACCGTCCGTCCGCAGCATTTCACCATGAAGGTCGGCGAGCCGCTGTACTTCGAGAAGACAGGTCCGGACCATTCCCTGCCGGCGAGGCGCGAAGTCACCGACAAAATCATGGATGCCATTGCGGTATTGAGCGGCCAGGAACGTTCCACCAGCTACAACCAGAGCAAGTCCGCGGAGTAGCTTCGGCGTGCTGGCCGGCCCGTACGGGGGAGTGCGATTCCCTTACTAGACTGGATCTGTGGCAGATCCAGCGAGTTATCGACCCCAGACGGGAGAAATCCCCACCACTCCCGGCGTCTATCGGTTCCGGGATCCGCACGGCCGTGTCATCTACGTTGGCAAGGCGAAGAACCTCCGCTCCCGGTTGAACTCGTACTTCGCCAACCCTGCGGGCTTGCTGCCGAAGACGCATGCGATGGTGCACGCGGCCAGCAGCGTCGAATGGACGATGGTGGGCAGCGAGCTTGAGTCGCTTCAGCTCGAATACACCTGGATCAAGGAATTCAAGCCCCGCTTCAACGTCGTCTTCCGCGATGACAAGACCTATCCGTACCTCGCCGTGAGCATGGGGGAGAAGCTCCCCCGGGTCCAGGTCATGCGCGGGGAGCGCCGCAAGGGCACCCGCTACTTCGGGCCGTACACGGCCGGTGCAATCCGCGAAACCATGGACACCTTGCTGCGGGTCTTTCCGGTCCGCAGCTGCAGTCCAGGCGTCTTGAAGCGCGCCCAGGCCAGTGGCCGGCCATGCTTGCTGGGCTATATCGACAAATGCTCGGCCCCGTGTGTCGGCCGAGTCACCGCCGAAGAGCACAGGGCCATCGCAGAAGACTTCTGCTCGTTCATGGGCGGCGAAGCCAAACGCTTCATCACCCGGCTCGAAAAGGACATGGGCGCCGCCGTCGCCGAGCTGGACTACGAACGGGCAGCCCGGCTCCGGGACGACATCATCGCCCTCCGCAAAGTGTTCGAGCGCAACGCCGTCGTGCTCTCCGAAGACACCGACGCGGATGTCTTCGCCCTGCACGAGGACGACCTCGAGGCTTCCGTGCAGGTATTCCACGTCAGGGGTGGCCGGGTGCGCGGCCAGCGGGGCTGGGTGGTGGAAAAAGTCGAAGACGCCACCACCCCGGAACTCATCGAGCACCTCCTGCAGCAGGTCTACGGAGAGGACAGCGACAACCAGGGCCGTATTCCGCGCGAAGTCCTCGTGCCGGAGATTCCGAGCAACCACCACGAACTGCTTGAATGGCTCGGCGGCCTCAGGGGCGCCAAGGTGGATATCCGGGTGCCGCGGCGCGGGGACAAGGCTGCCCTGATGTCCACCGTCCGCGAAAACGCCGAGCAGGCGCTGAAGCTCCACAAAGTCCGGCGGGCGGGCGATATCACCGTGCGCTCCCTCGCGCTCCAGGAACTGCAGGAAGCGCTCGATCTTCCCGTGCCCCTGCTCCGGATCGAGTGCTACGACATTTCCCATGTGCAGGGCACCAACGTGGTTGCCTCCATGGTGGTGGTGGAGGACGGCCTCCCCAAGAAATCCGACTACAGGAAGTTCTCCATCACGGGTGCGGCGGCAAGCGACGACACCGCTGCGATGCACGACGTCCTGACCAGGCGCTTCAGGCATTACCTGCAGGATAAGTCCGCCCAGCTTCCCAAGAGCGGAGAGGTTCCGAACCCCGCCGCAGCGGAACCGTCGTCGCCGGATGATGCCGCCCTCACGGGAGCCAAGGCGAAATTCGCCTATCCGCCCAACCTTGTCGTCGTCGACGGCGGGCAGCCCCAGGTGAATGCCGCCGCGCGCGCACTCGCGGAACTGGGGATCGACGACGTCTACGTCGTGGGCCTGGCCAAGCGGCTCGAAGAAGTCTGGTTGCCGGACAGCGACTTCCCGGTGATTCTGCCCCGCACATCGCAGGGGCTCTACTTGCTCCAGCGCATCCGCGACGAAGCCCACCGCTTCGCCATCACCTTCCACCGGCAGAAGCGTGGAAAGGCCATGACGGTGTCCGCGCTCGACGGCGTTCCGGGCCTCGGCGAGGCCAAACGGAAGGCGCTCGTGGCGCATTTCGGCTCCCTCAAGAAGATCAAGGCGGCAACGGCCCTCGAGCTCACGGCCGCGAAGGGGATCGGCCCGGCCTTGGCGGAAGCGGTCGTCAGCCATCTGGCGGCAGCCGGTGCCTCCGGAGAGGCCGCTCCTGCCGTGAACATGACCACCGGCGAAATCCTTGAAATTTAGCTAGGGTAATAGGCGGACCCCTCCTCAAGGGGTCCGCCTATGGACCATCCCAGAAACTTTGGACCATCTCAGAAACGGGGAAACTTGATGTCAGAGTCAACAGCAGGATCCGGCGCGGAGCAGGACGGTCTCATCCCCGTCAAGCCTGTCGAAGCGGAACTGCTGGTGGTGACTGGCATGTCCGGAGCAGGCCGCAGCACCGCCTCGGACGCCCTGGAAGACCACGGCTGGTACGTCGTCGAAAACCTCCCGCCGCAGATGCTGGGGACGCTTGCCGAAATCGTCTCGCACGCGCCCCAGTCCATTCCCAAGCTCGCCGTCGTCGTGGACGTGCGCAGCAAAGGACTCTTCACCGATATCAGGACGGCGCTCGGCGCCCTCAGCGCCAGCGGAATCACCTTCCGCGTCCTCTTCCTTGATGCCAGCGACAACGTCCTGGTGCGGCGCTTCGAGCAGGGCCGCCGTCCGCATCCGCTCCAGGGTGGCGGCCGGATCCTGGACGGCATCGCGGCGGAACGCGACGTCCTGAAGGAACTCCGGGAATCGGCTGACGTGGTCCTGGACACGAGTACGTACAACGTCCACGGCCTGGCTACCGCCATCACCGAGCTTTTCACCGACACGGGCCCTGTGGCGTTGCGCTTGAACGTCATGAGCTTCGGCTTCAAATACGGACTGCCCGTGGACGCCAACTTCGTGGCGGATGCACGTTTCATCCCCAATCCGCACTGGGTCCCGAAATTGCGTCCGCATACGGGGCTCGACGCCGATGTCAGCGATTACGTGCTGGGTGCCGCGGGTGTGAAGGACTTCGTTGACCGCTATGTCCTTGCCTTGGAGCCCGTCCTGGACGGCTATCGGACAGAAAACAAGCACTACGCCACCATCGCTGTTGGTTGCACGGGCGGGAAGCACCGTTCGGTCGCGGTCGCCGTCGAACTTTCCAAGCGGCTCGCGCAGTATCCGCGGGTCACCGTCACCACAAGCCACCGCGATCTGGGTCGCGAATAATGGGGGTCCTGACCGGACCCCTGCCGCTGGTTCCGCCGAAGGGCGCCCCGGGCAGCCAGCCCGCCAAGGGCCCCTCGGTTGTGGCACTCGGCGGCGGACACGGGCTTTCCGCGTCCTTGTCGGCGTTGCGGCTCCTGACCTCCGAGCTCACCGCGATTGTCACCGTTGCCGACGACGGCGGATCCTCCGGGCGGCTGCGCGAAGAGTACGGCGTCCTTCCGCCCGGCGACCTTCGGATGGCGCTGAGCGCCCTGTGTGACGACACCGATTGGGGACGCACCTGGCGGGACGTCATGCAGCATCGCTTCAAGACTCCGAGCGGACGCCAAGGCTCCTTGGACGATCACGCCATGGGGAACTTGCTCATCGTCACTCTTTGGGAGCTTCTGGGCGACGCAGTGGCGGGATTGAAATGGGCAGGCGCCCTTCTGGGTGCCCGTGGCCAGGTCCTCCCGATGTCCACCCAGCCGCTGAACATCGAGGGCGACGTCCGTGTGCCCTTGCCAGGGGGCGGGTACGAGTTCCAGGTCGTCAAAGGCCAGGCCAAGTGCGCCGTTGCCGGATCGCTCGAAAACGTGAGGCTCCTCCCGGAGGACGCGCGCGCGTGCATCGAAGCGCTGACTGCAATCGAGCTTGCGGACTGGATCATTCTGGGTCCCGGCTCCTGGTACACCTCGGTGTTGCCGCATTTGCTGTTGCCCGAAATGCGCCAGGCTTTGTGCGACACTCCCGCCAAACGCTGCCTCACCATGAACCTGGCCATGGACACCAAGGAAACCTCCGGGATGTCCGCCTCGGATCATCTGGATGCCCTGCGCCACTACGCGCCGGAGTTCAGCGTGGACGTCGTCCTGGCCGATCCGACCTCGATATCGGACCTCAAGGACTTCGAACGCGCTGCCGGGATGATTGGTGCAGAGGTGGTCTTGGGTAAAGTGGGGGCGTCGAGCCGCCGTCCAGTCCACGACCCGCTGCGTCTGGCATCGGCGTACCACGATATCTTCGGGAATAGTTAGGAACATGCGATGGCACTGACCGCATCGGTCAAGGAAGAACTTTCCCGGCTGGACATCAAGAAGTCGTCCGTCCGCAAGGCCGAAGTCTCGGCCATGCTGCGTTTTGCCGGCGGACTGCACATCATTTCGGGCCGCATCGTGATCGAGGCGGAAGTTGACCTCGCGTCCACCGCGCGGCGGCTGCGCGCCGCGATCGCCGAAGTCTACGGGCACCAGAGCGAGATCATCGTCGTCTCCGGCGGGGGACTCCGGCGTGGTAGCCGCTATGTCGTCCGTGTAGTGCGCGACGGCGAAGCCCTGGCCCGCCAGACCGGCCTCCTGGACGGACGCGGACGGCCTGTGCGCGGCTTGCCGTCCGCCGTCGTCAACGGTTCGGCGTCGGACGCGGAGGCTGTGTGGCGCGGCGCGTTCCTGGCCCACGGATCCCTCACCGAACCCGGCCGTTCCTCCTCGCTCGAGGTCACGTGTCCCGGGCCTGAATCGGCGCTTGCCCTGGTGGGGGCTGCCCGTCGCCTCGGCATCCAGGCCAAGGCGCGGGAAGTGCGCGGCGTGGATCGCGTCGTCATCCGTGACGGCGACACCATCGCAGCGCTGCTCACCCGGATGGGCGCCCATGACGCCCTCATGGTGTGGGAGGAGCGCCGCATGCGGAAGGAAGTGCGGGCCACGGCCAACCGCCTCGCGAACTTCGACGACGCAAACCTGCGCCGCTCGGCCCAGGCCGCCGTCGCGGCCGGCGCCCGTGTGGACAGGGCTTTGGAGATCCTGGGCGACGACGTTCCGGACCACCTCAAATACGCCGGTGAACTCCGGGTGGCCCACAAGCAGGCCAGCCTGGATGAATTGGGCCGGCTTGCCGATCCGCCCATGACCAAGGACGCCATCGCGGGGAGGATCCGCCGGCTCCTGGCCATGGCGGACAAGCGGGCCGGGGACCTGGGAATCCCGGGTACCGAGGCAAATGTGACCCCCGAAATGATGGACGAATAAAGCACCCGCCCTAGAATCGTCAGGGTGTAGATTTCCGGCCGGTTCGCCGGTCGGATGAACAAAACGAGAGTTACCAACCGGACCCCGGTCCACTACATTGGAGGATTTCGTGACAGAGTACGTACTGCCCGAGCTCGGCTACGACTATGCAGCACTTGAGCCGCACATTTCGGCGAAGATCATGGAGCTGCACCACAGCAAGCACCACGCTGCCTATGTAGCAGGCGCCAACAATGCTTTGGCCCAGTTGGCCGAGGCCCGCGACAAGGGCGACTTCGCCAACATCAACCGCCTCTCCAAGGACCTCGCGTTCCACACCGGCGGCCACATCAACCACTCCGTGTTCTGGAACAACATCTCCCCGGACGGCGGAGACAAGCCCGAGGGCGAGCTGGCTGCGGCCATTGACGACGCCTTCGGTTCCTTCGATGCATTCCGGGCCCAGTTCTCGGCAGCCGCGCTCGGCCTGCAGGGATCCGGCTGGGGCTTCCTCGCCTACGAGCCCATCGGCGGCAACCTCCTCATCGAGCAGCTCTACGACCAGCAGGGCAATGTCGCAGTCGGCACCACCCCGTTGCTCATGCTGGACATGTGGGAGCACGCTTTCTACCTGGACTACGTCAACGTCAAGGCTGACTACGTCAAGGCCTTCTGGAACATCGTCAACTGGGCAGACGTCGCGAAGCGCTTCGAAGCAGCCCGCGCGAACGCCACCGGGCTGATCGTTCTCTAGGGAACTCCGTCCGGACCGGTGAGTGACGCGGAATACACGGGGATGTAACAAACTTCACATTCAGGTGAATTTCGCCCAAATACCGGATTGTCTGCCCCCGCAGTTGCGGGGGCAGACGTAGTTAAACGTAAGATGGGTCACGGAAGGCGGTTAGCCTTCAGCAATGTGGCTGGTCGCCCTCCGATCTGATAATCACTTCTGCCCAATGATGTGCGGGAATTGTTAGTTGGAATCAAGATCCGACTCACTAGGTGTGCTTGCAAGAGCACCAAGGAGACTGAAATAGTGACCACCCGTATTGGTATCAACGGCTTTGGCCGCATCGGCCGCAACTACTTCCGCGCAGCACTCGCCCAGGGTGCAGACCTCGAAATTGTTGCGGTCAACGACCTCACGAGTCCCGAGGCACTTGCCCACCTTTTGAAGTACGACTCCGTCGGCGGTCGCCTGACCCAGACCGTTGAAGTCAAAGAGGGCAACCTCATTGTCGACGGCAGCGTCATCAAGGTGCTTGCGGAGCGCGATCCTGCGAACCTCCCCTGGGGCGAACTGGGCGTCGACATCGTCATCGAGTCCACCGGCTTCTTCACCAAGGCCGCCGCGGCACAGAAGCACATCGATGCAGGCGCCAAGAAGGTCCTGATCTCCGCTCCCGCTTCGGACGAAGACATCACCATCGTCATGGGCGTCAACCACGAGCTCTACGACCCCGCTGCACACCACATCATTTCCAACGCTTCCTGCACCACCAACTGCCTCGGCCCCCTCGCCAAGGTCGTCAACGACGCCTTCGGCATCGAGCGCGGCCTGATGACCACGGTCCACGCCTACACGGCAGACCAGAACCTGCAGGACGGCCCCCACAGCGACCTCCGCCGTGCCCGCGCCGCAGCGATCAACATGGTTCCCACCTCCACGGGTGCTGCCAAGGCGATCGGCCTGGTCCTTCCGGAGCTCAAGGGCAAGCTTGACGGCTACGCCATCCGCGTCCCGGTCCCGACCGGTTCCGCCACGGACCTGACCGTCACGGTTTCCCGCGAAGTGACCGTTGAGGAAGTCAACGCGGCCCTCAAGGCAGCTTCGGAGACCGAGCAGTTCAAGGGCATCCTCAGCTACACGGCTGATCCGATCGTCTCTTCGGACATCGTCGGCGACCCCTCGTCTTCGATCTTCGACTCCGGCCTCACCAAGGTCATCGGCAACCAGGTCAAGGTTGTTTCCTGGTATGACAACGAATGGGGCTACTCCAACCGCCTCGTTGACCTCACGGAGCTCGTCGCATCCAAGCTGGGCTAGGGTAGACACATGACATCTCACACCCTCAACGAACTGATCGCTGAAGGTGTCCGCGGGCGGTACATTCTTGTCAGAAGTGACCTGAATGTGCCGCTCGACGGCTCTACAGTGACCGACGACGGCCGCATCAAGGCCTCCCTTCCGGTCATCGAAAAGCTCTCGGACGCCGGTGCCCGCGTGCTCGTCACGGCCCACTTGGGACGCCCCAAGGGCTCTCCCGAGGCCAAGTATTCGCTCAAGCCGGCTGTTGCGCGGCTTGCTGAGCTCGCGCCATTCAAGGTCCAGCTCGCGGAAGACACTGTTGGCGAGTCCGCCAAGGAGTTGGCCGGGTCCCTGGACGACGGGGACGTCCTGGTCCTGGAGAACGTCCGCTTCGACGCCCGCGAAACCAGCAAGGACGACGCCGAGCGCGGCGCCTTCGCCGATGAACTCGTGGCGCTGACCGGTGAGAACGGTGCTTTCGTGGATGACGCCTTCGGTGCCGTCCACCGCAAGCACGCCAGCGTGTACGACGTCGCCATGAAGCTTCCTTCCTACCAGGGTGACCTCGTGCACACCGAGGTGGAGGTTCTTCGCAAACTCACCACGGATACCCAGCGCCCGTACGTCGTGGTTCTCGGCGGCTCCAAGGTCTCAGACAAGCTCGCGGTGATCGACAACCTCCTGGGCAAGGCTGACACCATCCTCGTCGGCGGCGGAATGTTGTTCACCTTCCTCGCAGCGGTTGGTCACAAGGTCGCGGGCAGCTTGCTTGAAGCTGACCAGATCCCCGTGGTCCAGGACTACCTCAAGCGCGCTTCCGACGCCGGTACCGCCTTCGTCATTCCCACCGACGTCGTGGTCGCAAGCCGCTTCGCCGCTGACGCCGAGCACGAAGTGGTCGCCGCGGACGCGATCGAGGACAGCTCGTTCGGGGCCTCAGGCATTGGCCTGGACATCGGACCGGTATCAGCAGCGGCTTTCGCCGAGCAGATCAAGGCCGCCAAGACCGTGTTCTGGAACGGCCCCATGGGCGTCTTTGAATTCGAAGCCTTCTCGGGCGGCACCCGTGCCATTGCCCAGGCTTTGACCGAGACACCGGCATTCACCGTGGTGGGCGGCGGCGACTCCGCCGCAGCGGTCCGGACCCTCGGCTTTGAGGACTCCCAGTTCGGACACATTTCCACCGGCGGCGGCGCCAGCCTGGAATACCTTGAAGGCAAGGATCTTCCCGGCCTGAGCGTTCTGGACCGCTAAGGCTACACAGCCGGCGGGGCGCCCTTCCTGGAGGGAAGCGCCCCGCCGGCTTCCCTATCTCAACGCATCTTTGGAGCACACGTGACAACTTCTGCCAACGGAAACTTCATCCGCAAGCCCTTCATTGCCGGCAACTGGAAGATGAACATGGACCACGTCCAGGGCATCACCTTGCTGCAGAAGCTGGCATGGACCCTCTCCGACGCCAAGCACGACTACAGCCGGGTAGAGGTTTCGGTCTTCCCGCCGTTTACCGACCTCCGCGGTGTGCAGACCCTCGTCCAGGGCGACGAACTGGAGGTCGTCTACGGCGGACAAGACCTCTCACAGTTCGACTCCGGAGCCTACACCGGCGATATCTCCGGCCAGTTCCTCAACAAGCTCGGTTGCGCCTACGTCCTGGTGGGCCACAGCGAACGCCGCACCATCCACAACGAGGACGACCAGGTCCTCAACGCGAAGGTCAAAGCAGCCTTCCGCCACGACGTCACACCGGTGTTGTGTGTCGGCGAGGGCCTTGAGATCCGCCAGGCCGGCACCCACGTTGAGCACACGCTGGCCCAGTTGCGCGCCGGCGTCGACGGCCTTTCTGCAGAGCAGGCAGCCGAACTGGTTGTCGCGTATGAGCCTGTCTGGGCCATCGGGACTGGCGAAGTCGCGGGTCCCGAAGACGCACAGGAGATGTGCGCCGCGATCCGTGCAGAGCTCGCGTCCTTGTTCGACGATGCCGTGGCCGCCAAGACCCGCCTCCTCTACGGCGGTTCGGTCAAGGCCAACAATGCGGCAGCGATCATGGCCGAGAGCGACGTCGACGGGCTGCTGGTGGGTGGCGCGAGCCTGGACCCCGCCGAGTTTGCTAACATTGTGAGGTTCGAGAGCCACCTCAGCGCGGCTTAGTCCGTTTTAGGTTCCGCTCCCGTTTTCCGTTCTTCTTCTGAAAGGCCGTCGTGGACGTTCTTCATGTCATTCTGCAGATTCTGCTGGGCATCACCAGCCTTCTGCTGACGCTGCTCATCCTCCTCCACAAGGGGCGTGGCGGCGGGTTGTCCGATATGTTTGGCGGTGGCATGAGCTCAGGATTGAGTTCTTCAGGTGTCGCAGAGCGAAACCTCAACCGCTTCACCATCGTCTTGGGCTGCACTTGGGGCGTTGTGATCATCGGGCTTGGCCTCATCATGCGTTTCACCACGGGCGGAGACTCCTAGCACTGCCGCCGTCGGATCCTCGCACTCGAGGTGTCCTCTCATTAGACTAGGCTGCATGGCCTTCACCGCCATGCACCCGAACTCTCAAGGGGATCGACGATGGTTCATGGTACTTCTGGATTCCGGGGCACACGGGCCGGCGTAACAGCTGGATCGGCCCCGAGGAACCAACCCGACTCTGTAGTCGGCGAAAGCTTGCCGCGTATTCGTGTTCCCTATTGGTGCGCCAAGGGACATGAAACGCGGCTCGTTTTCGTTAAGCTCCCCGAAGATCAAATCCCGATCCGATGGGACTGCCCGAAGTGTGGCCTGGTTGCCGTCCGCGAACAGGGCGAAGCCACGATGGAACGTGCGGACGACGAAGTCTTCAAGAGCCACCTGGATTACGTTAAAGAAAGACGCTCCAGCCAGGACGCGGAGATTGTCCTGGCCGGAGCGCTCAAGCGGTTACGCGCCCGCGGGGTCCTTGCGGACGAGCTGCTGGGGGACACGTGAGGCTGCATTCTCATCGATGAGCCATAGGGTCCTCGAGCGGCCACTGGGGCCGGAGGCGGGAACCTGGACCGGGTTGGCCCCGGCAAGGGCCAGTCCCACGGCTCCGGCCTTGTCCTCGCCTGCCACAACCATCCAGATTTCCTGGGCGGAGTTGATGGCGGGCAAGGTCAGCGAAATCCTCGACGGCGGCGGCTTGGGGGAGTTCTCGACCCCCACGACCGTACGGTCCTTCACGCGGATACCCGCTTGCTCAGGGAAGAGCGAGGCAATGTGCGCATCCGGGCCGACACCGAGCAGCAGGATATCGAAACGGGGCAACTCGCCGGCCTCCTCGGGACGGTTGTCCGAAGTGTCCGCGGCGTGCTCGGCTTCGGCGGCGGCCTTGAGGCGGGCCGCGTAGTCCGCTGCGGCCTCGTCCGCGGTGGCGAACTCGTCCGATGAACCGGGTTCGTGCACGCGGGCCGGGTCCACGGGCAGGCTGGAGAGCAATGCCTCATGCGCTTGGACGGTGTTGCGGTCCGTGCTGTCCTTGCCGACGAAGCGCTCGTCACCCCACCAGAAGTTCACCCGGGACCAGTCAACTGCGGGCGCAGCGGGCGAGTCGGCCACCGCTTTCAGCGTGCCGATGCCCACGGTTCCGCCGGTGAGGACCACAGTGGCTTCCCCGTGCTTGTCCTGGACGTCCACCAGCTTGGTGATGAGCCGTGCTGCGATCGCGGCCATAAGGACGGCGGAGTCGGGATGGATGCTTACTCTTGGGTCAGCGCTCACTGGGACGGTCACTCCTTGCTATTGGTTCGGGGCAGTCCCATAGTAATCACTTCTCCGAAGATCTCGTCGGGGTCGAGACGGCGGAGTTCTTCGGCGAGGCAGTCCCGCAGGCTGCGGCGTGGCAGCGATATCCGTTGGGCGGGCTGGCCCGGCTGGGTCAGTTCCGCGATGGTTAGGCCGGGACGGACCAGCTGGACGTCGCCGGTTGCGCGGCTCAGCCGCACCCGGCGGATGCCTGTTCCCGCCGGGTCGGCGACGATCTGGACCGGAGCGTCGAGGAACAGCGTGAGCCAGGCGGCCAGCAGCAGGGTGCTGGGTGAGTCAGAAGCACCCTCGACGGCGATGGCCGTGACGGGAGAATCGTCTACCTGGTCCAGGGCTGCGGCGAGCTGGAGGCGCCAGTTGGTCAGGCGTGTCCAGGCGAGGTCGGTGTCGCCTGCCCGGTACGTCTTCCGGATCCGGGCGAGCGCCGCCGCGGGGTCCGCCTCGTTGGCGGAGTCGGTGATGCGGCGGTGCGCGATGCGTCCGATGGAGGTCTCGCAGGCGTTCTCGGGGGCTCCGTGCGGCCACCAGGCCACGATCGGCGCGTCGGGCAGGAGCAGTGCCGCGACGAGGGATTCGCTCTCTTTGGCGAGCTCTCCGTAGCCGCGCAGCACAATGACTTCTGATGCTCCGGCGTCCCCGCCCACCCGGATCTGGGCGTCGAGGCGGTTGGGCGCTTCGCTGCCGGCGTCCGCGAGCACGATGATGCGGCAGGGGTGTTCGCGGCTGGCCTCGTTGGCTGCCTCGATGGCTTCTTCCTCGAGACCGGACTTGGTGACGACCACGAGGGTCAGGACGCGTCCAAGGGCGATCACGCCTCCCTGCTCGCGCAGGGAGGTGATCTTCTTGGAGATCTTGGAGGTGGTGGTGTTGGGAAGATCTACGATCATGGCCTTCTCCAGGTTCGTCCGTCACGGGCAAGCAGCTCGTCGGCCGAGGCCGGCCCCCAGCTGCCGGGGGCATAGGGTTCGGGCTGTTCGTCGAGTCCGGCCCAGTATTCCTCGAAGGGGTCCAGGATCTTCCAGGACTCCTCGACTTCTTGGTGCCGCGGGAAGAGCGGCGGCTCGCCCAGCAGCACGTCCAGGATGAGGCGCTCGTAGGCCTCGGGGCTGGACTCGGTGAACGAGTGCCCGTAGCCGAAGTCCATGGTCACGTCCCGGACTTCCATCTGCGTGCCGGGAACCTTGGATCCGAAGCGGATGGTGGCGCCCTCGTCGGGCTGGACGCGGATGACGACGGCGTTCTGGCCGAAGTCGTCCTCGCCGTGGCCGCGGAAGAGCAGGTTGGGTGCCCGCTTGAACACCACCGCGATCTCCGTGACGCGCCGGCCCAGCCGTTTGCCGGCCCTGAGGTAGAACGGCGCGCCGGCCCAGCGCCGGGTGTTGATGTCCAGGCGGATCGCCGCGTAGGTTTCCGTCTTGGAATCGGCGGGAATGCCGTCTTCCTCGAGGTAGCCCTGGACCAGTTCCCCGCCCTGCCAGCCGCCGGTGAACTGGCCGCGCGCAGAGTGGGTGGACAGGTCCTCAGGGAGCCTGACGGCGGCCAGGACCTTTTCCTTTTCGGCGCGCAGGTCATCGGCGTTGAAGGAGATGGGCTCCTCCATTGCCGTCAGGGCCAGGAGCTGCAGTAGGTGGTTCTGGATGACATCGCGGGCCGCCCCGACGCCGTCGTAGTATCCCGCCCGGCCACCGGTACCGATGTCTTCGGCCATGGTGATCTGGACGTGGTCAACGTAGTTGGCGTTCCAGAGCGGCTCGAACAGCTGGTTGGCGAAGCGCAGCGCCAGGATGTTCTGGACCGTTTCCTTGCCCAGGTAGTGGTCGATGCGGAAAACCGCGTCCGGCGGGAAGACCGACTCAACGATGTCGTTGAGCTTGCGCGCCGACGCCAGGTCGTGGCCGAAGGGCTTCTCGATCACCACGCGGCGCCACTGGCCGTCGCCGGCCTGCGCCAGTCCGTGCTTGGAGAGCTGCTGGCAGACCTGTTCGAAGGCCTTGGGCGGAATGGACAGGTAGAAACCATGATTACCGCGCGTGCCGCGTGTCTCGTCCAGTTCGTCAAGGGTGGCGCCGAGGCGCTTGAACGCCTGGTCGTCGTCGAACTCTCCCTGGACGAAGCGGATGCCCTCGGACAGCTGGTTCCAGACGGCGTCGTCGAACGGGGTGCGGGAGTGCGCCTTGACGTTCTCCTTGACTTCGTCCGCGAAGTCCTCGTTGCTCCAGTCCCGCCGGCCGAAGCCGACGAGCGCGAAGCTCGGCGGCAACAGCCCGCGGTTGGCGAGGTCGTAGACCGCCGGCATGAGTTTCTTGCGGGCAAGGTCACCGGTGACTCCGAAGAACACCAATGACGAAGGCCCTGCGATGCGGTTCAGGCGCCGGTCCCGGGGATCCCGGAGGGGATTGCGGTGGCTTGCCTTTCCGGTGGACCTGTAACCGATTTGTGTTTCTGGCATGTTTGGGTTTGTGCCTTAGCTTTCGAGCGCGCTGGCCTGGCCGGCCAATGCGGCGACGATTTCCTGGAGCTGGGCAACGCCGGCTCCACGATCCGTGAGGTGCAGCCGCAGGACAGGACGGCCATGGTTCTCGAGAACCTGCGCGTCGCCGGCTGCCTGGGCTGCAATCAGTTGACCGAAAGTGAACGGGCGTTCCGGGATGGCGATGTCGCCGGTCGCGGAAGCCGTAACCTGCAGGAACGAGCCGATGGCCGGTCCGCCCTTGTGGAATTGTCCGGTGGAGTGCAGGAAGCGCGGGCCCCATCCGAAAGTGACCGGCCGGCCGCTGACGCCGGCGAGTTCGTCGCGGATGCCTTCAAGTTGCGCGAAGGCGATCCGGTCGAAATATGCCTGGACGCTGAGGTAGCCGTCCGTGCCGAGTTCACCGAGGAGCGCCTTGACGGCCTCGGCGGCCGTTGCGGCGTCGCCGAGCCACGCACCCCCGCGGACCTCGATCGCGCCGTCGACGAAGTTCGCCGGCGTCGGCTCGGGACGTGCGTCCAGCAGGCCGCGCGCGGCAATCTTGGCTGCCTCGACGTCGGGCTGGTCGAAGGGGTTGATGCCAAGCAGGCGACCTGCCACCGAGGTGGCGAATTCCCAGACGAACATCTGGGTGGCCAGGCCACCGGCGATGGCGGCATCGTTTTCGCCGAGTTCGACGTCGGACTCCGCGCCGACGAGGCGGATCACCAAGACGTCGTCCGCGCCGCCGCTGACCTCCGGTGCGGAAGGACCTGCCACAACCGGCAGAACACCCGTGCCGAGCTTGCCGGTGGACTCGGCGATGAGCTGTTCGGCCCAGTCGGCAAAGCCGACAATGCCCGAACCGTCTTCGACGATGACGATCTTGTTGCGCAGTGGGGTGGTTCCGCCCAGCGCGGCACCGAGCCGGAGCCCGATGTTTTCGGGGGAGTCCTCGTTGAGGATTTCCGCTGCTTCCTCGGCCTCATCCAGGAACGCCTGGATGTCGACTCCGGCAAGGCCGCTCGGGACCAAGCCGAATGCCGTCAGCGCCGAAAAGCGGCCGCCGACGTTCGGGTCGGCGTTGAAGACGGCACGGTAGCCGGCTTCACGGGAGGCCTTGTCCAGCGGGGAACCGGGATCGGTCACGATGACGATGCGGCTCTTGGCATCGATGCCGGCCTCGGTGAAGGCATGCTCGAATACCCGTCGTTGGGAGTCGGTTTCCACGGTGGAGCCTGACTTGGAAGAGACCACGATGGCGGTCTCGGCCAGGCGGTCCGCGAGGGCAGCACCGACCTGTTCGGGGTCGGTGCTGTCCAGCACGGTCAGCTCGACGCCAGCGGTGCCGGCAATGACCTCGGGGGCAAGCGAAGAGCCGCCCATGCCACACAGGACAATGCGGGAGACGCCTTCGGCCCGGAGGGCATCCCGGAGTTCCAGGATCCCTTCGACCAAGGGCTGGGAAACGGTTGCCGCTTCCACCCATCCGAGCCGGATGGCGGATTCGGATTCGGCATCCGGACCCCACAAAGTGTGGTCCTTGGCGAAAATCCTCGTGGCAATCCGGTCTTCGACAAGTGCCGGGATGTGCTGCTCGATGGCCTGCTGCGCAGCACCGCTGGCGTCGTAGCTGAGAGTGCTCATGTGGGTTAGGAAGCCTTCCGTGCAGAGGCGAGGGCTCCTTCGACGTCGGCCAGAAGTTCCTTCCAGCTGGCGACGAACTTGTCCAGGCCCTCGGATTCGAGGATTGCGACGACGTCGTTGTAGGAGATGCCCAGGCCCTCCAGTGCGTTGAGGACGCTGTTTGCTTCCTCGTAGGTGCCGGAGATGGTGTCACCCGTGACCACGCCGTGGTCGAACGTGGCGTCGAGGGTCTTTTCCGGCATGGTGTTGACGACGCCGGCGGCGACCAGCTCGGTGACGTACAGGGTGTCCGGGTATGCCGGGTCCTTCACGCCGGTCGAAGCCCACAGCGGGCGCTGCGGGAGCGCGCCGGCCTCGGCCAGGACTGCCCAACGCTCGGTGGAAAACAGCTCTTCGTAGACCTGGTACGCAAGGCGGGCGTTGGCAACGCCTGCCTTGCCCTTGAGGGCCTTCGCTTCATCGGTGCCGAGGGCATTGAGGCGCTTGTCGATCTCGGAGTCCACGCGGGACACGAAGAAGGACGCCACCGAGTGGATCTTGGAGAGGTCGTGGCCGTTTTCCTTGGCCAGCTCGAGGCCGGACTGGAAAGCGTTGATGACGGCGCGGTAGCGCTCCAGGGAGAAGATCAGGGTCACGTTGACGCTGATGCCCTCTGCCAGGGTTGCCGTGATGGCGGCGAGGCCTTCAAGGGTTGCCGGGATCTTGATGTGGACGTTGTCCTTGTTGACCTTCTTGTACAGGTGCTTGGCCTCGGCGATGGTGCCTTCGGTGTCCCATGCCAGGCGGGGGTCCACCTCGATGGAGACGCGGCCGTCGACGCCCTTGCTCGCCGCGGCAACCGGAGCGAAGAGGTCGCAGGCGTCGGCGACGTCGGTGGTGGTGATCTCGAAGACGGTCTCTTCGACGGACGAGCCCTTTGCGGCCTGTTCGGCAATCACGGCGTCGTAGTCGCTGCCGGCGGTGATGGCCGCGTGGAAGATGGACGGGTTGGTGGTGACACCAACCACGTTCTTCTCGTCGATGAGCTTCTGCAGGGTGCCGCTGGCAAGGCGCTCCCGGGAGAGGTCGTCAAGCCAGATGGACACGCCGGCGTCGGAAAGCTGCTGGGTGGGAGTCGTAGTCATTTCTTTAATCTCCTTGGAAATCTGTTCGTTGCTGTCGGATTCGTCTCGGTCGCGTTTCAGCTACCGAGACCCGCGAGGGAGTCCTTGGCGGCGGCGGCGACTGCTTCTGCCGTGATGCCGAACTCCTTGAAGAGGCGCTTGTAGTCTGCCGAGGCGCCGAAGTGCTCGAGGCTGATGGAGCGTCCGGCGTCGCCGACGAACTCCTTCCAGCCCAGTGCCAGGCCGGCTTCGACCGAGACGCGGGCCTTGACGGCGGCCGGAAGCACGGACTCGCGGTAGGCGGAATCCTGCTTGTTGAACCACTCGACGCACGGCATGGAGACGACGCGGGCGGCGATGCCTTCGGCCTGGAGCGCTTCGCGGGCGTTCACCGCGAGCTGTACCTCGGAACCGGTGCCGATCAGGATGACGTCGGCCGGAACCGTCGCGCCGTCCTTCGAAGCCTCTGCCAGGACGTAGCCGCCCTTGGCGACGCCGGCGGTGGAGCCGAAGGTGTCACCTTCGGCAACGCCTTCGCCGCGTGCGTAGGTCGGGATGTTCTGGCGGGTCAGCACGATGCCTGCCGGGTTCTCGTGGTTCTCCAGCATGGTCTTCCACGCTGCGGCAACCTCGTTGGCGTCGCCGGGACGGACAACGTCCAGGCCCGGGATGGCGCGGAGGGTGGACAGCTGTTCCACCGGCTGGTGGGTGGGGCCGTCTTCGCCCAGGCCGATCGAGTCGTGGGTCCAGACGTACAGCGACGGGACACCCATGAGGGCGCCGAGGCGGATCGCGGGACGCTGGTAGTCGCTGAAGATCAGGAACGTGCCGGAGAACGCCCGGGTCCGGCCGTGCAGCGAGATGCCGTTCACGATCGACGCGGCGGCGTGCTCGCGGATACCGAAGTGCAGCACCCGGCCGTAAGGGTTGCCCTTCCATGCGCCGGTGGAGCGCGAGGTCGGGATGAACGACGGCGAACCCTCGATGGTGGTGTTGTTGGACTCGGCGAGGTCGGCGGAACCGCCCCACAGTTCCGGAAGGACCGGGCCGATCGCGTTCAGGACCTTGCCGGACGCGGCACGGGTGGAGACTTCCTTGCCTGCTTCGAACACCGGCAGCGCGGCGTCGAGCTCGACGGGAAGCTTCTTGGCCTCGATGCGCTCGAGCAGTGCCGCGCCCTCGGGGTTGGCGGCCTGCCACGCCTCGAAGGATGCCTGCCATTCGCTGCGCTCGGCTGCGCCGCGCTCGACGACGGCACGGGCATGTGCCAGGACGTCCTCGTCAACCTGGAAGGAACGCTCGGGGTCGAAGCCCAGGACTTCCTTGAGTGCTGCGACTTCTTCGGCACCGAGGGCGGAACCGTGGATTTTGCCCGTGTTCTGCTTCTTGGGTGCCGGGTAGCCGATGATGGTGCGCAGCGAGATGATGGACGGCTTGCTGGTCTCGGCCTTGGCGGCGAGCAGGGCGCCGTAGAGCTCCTGGACGTCTTCGACGTACTCGCCGGTCTTGGTCCAGTCCACGCGCTGGGTGTGCCAGCCGTAGGCCTCGTAGCGCTTGAGGACGTCTTCGGTGAAGGCCACGTCGGTGTCGTCTTCGATGGAGATGTGGTTCTCGTCGTAGATCACCACGAGGTTCCCCAGTTCCTGGTGCCCCGCCAGGGAAGATGCTTCCGAGGTGACGCCTTCCTGGAGGTCGCCGTCGGAGGCAATGACCCAGATGGTGTGGTCGAACGGGCTCTCGCCGGCGGGAGCATCGGCGTCGAACAGGCCGCGTTGGCGGCGCTGCGAGTAGGCGAAGCCCACCGAGGAGGCCAGGCCCTGGCCCAGCGGGCCGGTGGTGATCTCGACGCCGGCGGTGTGCTTGTATTCCGGGTGGCCGGGGGTCAGCGATCCCCAGGTGCGCAGGGCCTCGAGGTCCTTCAGCTCCAGGCCGTAGCCGGAAAGGAACAACTGGATGTACAGGGTCAGCGATGTGTGTCCGGGGGACAGGATGAACCGGTCGCGGCCGATCCAGTCCGGGTTCTTCGGGTCGTGGCGCATCAGCTTCTGGAACAGCAGGTAGGCGGCCGGTGCAAGGCTCATGGCCGTACCGGGGTGACCGTTGCCGACCTTCTCGACGGCGTCAGCGGCCAAAACGCGGACGGTGTCCACGGCGCGCTGGTCCAGGCTTGTCCAAGTCAGTTCTTGCTCTTCCAAATGTGGCACGTAAACCGAGCCCCTCTCTGTGCTGACGGCTGGTGACGGCACATGGCAAGCCTCGGGCACAGGATGGCGCCCGCTGCGAAGTTCCTACCAGCCGTTCACCATTGAAACGTTGATCTATCATCCAGACATGCAACTCTGAGAATACGCTTTCTCGGAAACCTTGCGTGAGCTGATCTGCAGACAGCTTAGCCCGGTTCGCCACCCCGAATGGTGGGAATCTCAAAAAATGGACGCATATTCCGTTTTATGAATCACGGCGGCGGCAAAGTGCCGGTGAACTTTCGGAAACAAAGTAAAGTTCGCCGGTGCGGTGGCGTCGGACAGGCCACGGTATGATATTTGGAGGCCGAACCGGGGTGCCGCCACCCCGGGAAACCTGCCTTGACAACACCAGCAAAGAACAGAGTGACTGCCAACGTGAGCACAACAGATACGCCCCTCAATGCTTCCCCGGCTGTGGGGAAGCGCGGAATGTCCCGTAAGTTCAAGGCGTATCTGGCACTGACCAAACCCCGCGTGATCGAATTGCTGCTGGTCAGCACCCTGCCCACCATGATCTTCGCGCAACGGGGCTTCCCCTCCATCGGCTTGATTCTGGCCACGTTGGTGGGCGGCGCCTTCGCCGCCGGCAGCGCGGGGGTCTTCAACTGCTACATCGACCGCGACATCGACAAGTTGATGCACCGCACCGAAAAGCGTCCCCTCGTGACCGGTGAAGTCACCCCTCGCGAAGCACTCATCTTCGCGTGGATCCTTGGAGCTGCCTCCATCGCCATCCTATGGTTTGGCGCGAACCCCCTTTCGGCTTGGCTCGGCCTTGGTGCGATTGTTTTCTACGTTGTCATCTACACGATGATCCTCAAGCGCCGTACGGCACAGAACATCGTATGGGGCGGTGCGGCCGGCTGCTTCCCTGTGCTGATCGCCTGGGCGGCGGTGACGAACACTGTCGAGTGGCCCGCCGTCGTGCTCTTCATGGTGATTTTCCTGTGGACTCCTCCGCACTACTGGCCGTTGTCCATGCGGTACGGCGAGGACTACCGCAACGCCAACGTCCCGATGCTGGGCGCCATCGCCGGTGCCAAGGTGGTTTCCGTCCAGGTGGTTCTGTACGCCTGGGCCATGGTGGTGTGCTCGCTGCTTTTGGTGCCGGTGGGCCGGGCGGGCTGGGTGTACACCATCGCCGCAGTCCTCGCGGGCGCCTGGTTCCTCTACGAATCACACGCCCTCTACAACCGGGCGCAAGGCGGCGACGTCTCGAACAAGGGAGCCATGAAGGTCTTCCATGGCTCCATCAGCTACCTGACGCTTCTCTTCATTGCCCTCGCGGTGGACCCGTTCATCGGTTCCCCGATCATCGGCGGCTGACGCCCGCGTCGCCGTAGGACGCCCGCTCACCTATGGCGCCTTTTTCCCAAACGCCCGCTCACCTATGGCGCCTTTTTCCCAAACGCCCGCTCACCTATGGCGCCTTTTTCCCAAACGCCCGCTCACCTTCGGGGATAAAACAGAAGACCCTCCTTCACGTCGCATGACGTGAAGGAGGGTCTTCCCTTTGGTGGCTTAGGCAGAGGCCATCAGCCGCCAGGGGCTAGAGCTTCGGGCTGAACCGTGCCACATCCGCCGCGTTCGTGGCGGCACTCATGAGCAGGGCGGCCCCCAACATGTGGGCGCCTACCAGGAGGGCGGGGATGCCGTTGTAGTACTGGGCAAAGCCAATGACGGCCTGCAGGAGCGTCACGCCGAGCAGCAGCAGCGCCGCGGTGCGGAAGGGGCCGGTGATTCCCTTGCGCAGGACGAAGTAGACGGCGAAGACGGCTCCGGCCGTGATGAGGTATGCCGGCACTGCGTGGATGTGCGAGAAGAGATCCCAGTCGATGCCGTTCCGCGGCGCGTTGGCGTCCCCGGCGTGGGGTCCGGCGCCGGTCACCACGACGCCGAGGCACACCGCAACTGCCGAAAAGAACGCGACGGCGGTCATGACGGGGCTCATGGCGCCAGGAATCGCTGCCAACGGCCGTTTCATGAAGCGGCCGGTCCGGCCATAGGCGCGGTTGACAAGGAGCGTGGAGAAGACGACGAGGGCCATGGAAACCAGGAAGTGCAGTCCGACAACCCAGGGGTTCAGATTGGACAGCACGGTGATGCCGCCAATGATGGCTTGTGCCGGAATGCTGGCGAGCAGGCCCACCGCCAGGAGGAAAAGGTCTCGGCGTTCCTTGCGGAGGTTCCACAAATACACCAGCATCAGGACGGCGACTGCCGCCAAGGCGAAGGTCAGCATGCGGTTGCCGAATTCGATGAAGCCGTGGATGCCCATCTCCGGCGTGTTCACCAGGGAACCGCTGGTGCAGCGTGGCCATGTCGGGCAGCCGAGCCCCGAGGATGTCAGCCGGACCGCGCCGCCGGTGACCACCAGGACCACCTGGCCGATCAGGGACAACATGGCCAGCCTGAGGATGGTGCTATTGACCTCCGTGGGGAGCTTGGCGGTCAACTGCTGGATGGACTTCGGGAGGCGGGAAGCCGTGCTCACAGTTTTCTCAATTCTCAGTACTCAATTCACGCTGACGGTTCAGTTCCACGACAGGACGCTCAGTTCCATTTGAACCAGCGGACGGCGGCAGCGCCAGGGACGATCGTCCACAGGAGCAGCACAAGAAGGTAAGGCAGGGACACACTGCCATGGAGGAAAGCGTCCCTGAGCGACTGCCCCAGGGCACCCGAGGGCAGGAAGTGCACTATGTTCTGTGCCAGCTCCGGCAAGCGCTCGGCAGGAACCACGATTCCGCCGAGGGCGCCCAGCAGGATCCAGAGCAGGTTGGTGATGGCGAGGGTTGCTTCCGGCCGGACGGTGCCTGCAACCAAGAGCCCGAGCGCGGTGAAAGCCGCAGCACCGAGAACCAAAAGCCCCAGGCCGGGAAGCCAGCCTTCGGGGCGCGGATGCCAGCCCAGCAAAGCGGCCACGGCGCCGATCGCCAGGACCTGGAGAACCAGGACGGCCAAGACGGCGATGATCTTGCCTGCGATGAGGCCGGTCCGGCCCAAGGGAGTGGTCGAGAGGAAGCGGAGCACGCCGTAGCGGCGATCGAAGCCCGTGGCGATACCCTGGCCGGTGAATGCCGTGGACATGGCACAGAGGGCGAGAACGCCCGGCGTCGCTATGTCCACGCGACTGGCGCCCAAGCCATCAAGCAGCGGCGTGACGGTGAGTCCCACCAAAGCCAGCAAGGGCATGATCACCGCGAGGATCAGCTGTTCACCGTTCCGGATCATGGTCAAGGTTTCGTAGCGGCCCTGCAGCAGGATCCTGCGCATCAACGGCGCGGGTCCGGCGTGGGGTGTGCGGACGGAGCGGGTTGCGCCGGTCATCGGATGTCCCTTCCGGAAATGTCCAGGAATACGTCTTCCAAGCTGCGCGCCTCCAAGCGGAGGGACGCCGGCATGATGCCCTTCTCGGCCCACCAGGCCGTGAGCTTCGCCAGATGCTCCGGCGTCAGCGTGCCTGCGATCGCGTAGCTGCCCGCCCGGCTTTCGGTGACAGTTAGTTCGTTGCCGATGGCTGCGGCAATGTCGAGGCCGGCCGGGGCATCAAAGAACAGGGTGCGTTCGGTCACCCCGTCCATGGCCTCATGGCCGTGAACCAACAGGTCGGCGACGGTGCCCTCTGCGACGTTGTGACCGGCGTCGATGATGTAAACGTAGTCCGCGAGCCTCTGGGCATCATCCATGAGGTGCGTGGTGAGGATGATACCCATGCCGGCATCCCGCAGTTCGGCGATGAGTTCAAAGACGATTTGGCGGGACTGGGGATCGAGTCCCGCGCTTGGCTCGTCAAGGAACAGGACTTCGGGGTTGCCGATCAAGGCAGCCGCAAGCGAGAGCCGTTGCTTTTGGCCGCCGGACAAGCGCCGGACGCCGGTGCGGCTGAACGTGTCGATCCCCAGCCGCTCTACGAGTCCGTCCAAGGGAAGCGGGTTTTCGTACATGCCGGCAATGTGCCGAAGCAAGGGGATGGGACGGGCCGACGGCGGGAGGCCGCCGTCCTGCAGCATCACGCCGACGCGTGAACGAAGGTTCGCCCCCGCTGTGTCAGGGTCTTCGCCGAGGAGTTCGATGCGGCCGCCCGTACGCTTTTGAAGTCCTTGCGCGCACTCGAGGGTTGTTGTCTTTCCCGCACCGTTGGCACCCAGCAAGGCGGTGATCTGGCCGCGTTCTGCGAACATCGACAATCCGCTGACTACCCGGAGCATCTTGCCGTCAAGGGAAGCCAGCGGGCCAACGTCCTTGATGAGTCCATCGATGGTGAGGACAGGGGATTCGGGGGATCGCACCAGAGTATTCTACGTGAAGTAGTAGGGGTGCGACGGGCAAGGCCCCGCAGGCCAGCCTTGCCTTACTGGATGCTCGGACTAAATTACGACATGATTGTGTTGTGTATTCCATGAGGAGTTCTGTTTCCGTGCCCGCAGGGCCGCTCGCAGGGCACAGCGCTGTTGTGCCAGTGCCCGGTGGCACTGCCGTTGGCGTGGCTGACGCGGAAGACCGTACCCGGGACCGTGTTCTCAACGCGGTGCTGGAGCATGGCCCTGTCAGTGCGGCTGAACTTGGCGACCTGCTCGGCTTCACCCCTGCAGCCGTCCGCCGCCACCTGGATCACCTTCAGCGCGCAGGGGTCATCGAGGTAAAACGCGTGGCGAAGGCGGGTGCCGGTGCAGGCCGGCCGGCCCGTCGCTATGTCCTCAGCTCCCAAGGGCAGTCGAAGCTCGGGGACGACTACCTGAACATTGCCAGTTCTGCGTTGCGGAGGCTCCGGGACCTCGCAGGCGAAGAAGCTGTGAGGGACTATGTAGTAGAGCGCTTCGCCGAGATGGAACAGCGCTACGCACCGGAAGTCGACCTGGCGGGCTCCGACATTGCGGCGCGCGCTGTGGCGCTGTCCAAGGCACTGAGCAGGGACGGATACGTCGCATCGGCCGCGTCGATTGAGACCAAGGCGCCTTTGCCCGCTTCCCTCTCAAGCGTCCAGCTGTGCCAAGGCCATTGCCCCATCCAACAGCTCGCCGCCGAATTTCCCGTTTTTTGCGACACTGAGACCGAACTATTTTCCCGTTTGGTCGGCGTCGATGTCCGCAGGCTCTCCACTCTCGCGCAGGGCGGGCATGTCTGCACCACCCACATTCCTACAGGCAGGCCAGCCGCCAAGGAGGCCCTCGGGTTTCCGAAGCTGCCGGCCGCGCCCCATGTCGAATCCAACAATCAGTAAGAAAGGCCGTGATGACGGGTCAATTAGCTGAAGGAACAGCAGAGAAAGCGCTAGCTGACGGTGCTGTGATCTCGGAGATTCTGGAGAAGAATCCCGAGCTGCACGGTATTGGCACCTACGAGTACGGATGGGCTGACAAGAACGACGTCGGCGCGAACGCACGCCGTGGTCTCAACGAAGAGGTAGTCCGCGACATTTCGGCCAAGAAGAGCGAGCCGCAGTGGATGCTGGACCTCCGCCTGAAGGGCTTGAAGTACTTCGACCGCAAGCCGATGCCCACCTGGGGTGCAGACCTCTCCGGTATTGACTTCGACAACATCAAGTACTTCGTGCGCTCCACGGAGAAGCAGGCTGCCACGTGGGAAGACCTCCCCGAGGACATCCGGAACACCTACGAGAAGCTGGGTATCCCGGAAGCCGAGCGCAGCCGCCTCGTGTCCGGCGTGGCCGCGCAGTACGAGTCCGAGGTCGTGTACCACCAGATCCGCGAGGACCTGGAAGCACAGGGCGTTATCTTCCTGGACACCGACACCGCGCTCCGAGAGCACCCGGAGATCTTCCAGGAATACTTCGGCACCATCATTCCGGTGGGTGACAACAAGTTCGCGTCGCTGAACACGGCCGTGTGGTCCGGCGGTTCGTTCGTGTACGTTCCCAAGGGCGTCCACGTTGACATCCCGCTGCAGGCGTACTTCCGCATCAACACCGAGAACATGGGCCAGTTCGAGCGCACCCTGATCATTGCGGACGAGGACTCCTACGTCCACTACATCGAAGGCTGCACCGCTCCGATCTACACATCGGACTCCCTGCACTCCGCCGTGGTGGAAATCATCGTGAAGAAGGGCGCCCGCGTCCGTTACACGACCATCCAGAACTGGTCCACCAATGTGTACAACCTGGTTACCAAGCGCGCCATCTGCGAAGAAGGCGCCACCATGGAATGGATCGATGGCAACATCGGTTCCAAGGTGACCATGAAGTACCCGGCTGTCTACCTCGTCGGCGAGCACGCCAAGGGTGAGACCCTGTCCATCGCCTTCGCCGGCGAAGGCCAGCACCAGGACACCGGCTCGAAGATGGTCCACATCGCGCCGAACACCAAGAGCTCCATTATTTCCAAGTCCGTGGCCCGCGGCGGTGGTCGTGCAGCCTACCGCGGCCTGGTCCAGGTCCGCGAAGGCGCCAAGCACTCCGCCAACACCGTGCGTTGCGACGCCTTGTTGGTAGACACCATTTCCCGTTCCGACACCTATCCTTACATCGACATCCGCGAGGATGACGTGGTGATGGGTCACGAGGCCACCGTTTCCCGAGTCAGTGAGGAGCAGCTCTTCTATCTGATGTCTCGCGGTATGCCCGAGGACGAGGCCATGGCCATGATCGTGCGCGGCTTCATTGAGCCGATTGCCCGTGAGTTGCCAATGGAATACGCCCTTGAACTCAAC
Organism: Arthrobacter sp. FW306-2-2C-D06B; assembly: GCF_021789175.1. Lineage (NCBI taxonomy): Bacteria > Bacillati > Actinomycetota > Actinomycetes > Micrococcales > Micrococcaceae > Arthrobacter > Arthrobacter sp. FW306-2-2C-D06B. The sequence continues at coordinate 2,604,127 of NZ_CP084560.1, read as the reverse complement.
CGCCTGATTGAACTGCAGATGGAAGGATCCGTCGGTTAGCAATGACTGAAATCACTACTGAAAAGGCCCGCATCGGCGCGCCATCGGCCAAGCCGTTTATCGACGGATTCACCGAAGAGGGCGAGAACCTCTCACCGGTCAACACCGGTACCAACACGTCGTCCACCTCGGAAAAGACGTCGGCACAGGCACCTTCAGCCGGACCGCTCGCGGGCGCCTCGGCCAAGAGCCACTCCCACGGCGGCGGCGTTGGAATCCCGGACAGTTCGCGCGCAGGTCGTCTGACCTCGTACAAACTGGCTGACTTCAAGCCCCTCACCGGGTTGGAAGAAGACTGGCGCTTCACCCCGCTCAAGCGGCTTCGCGGCCTTCACAACGAGGTCCTCTCCGGTTCGGCACCGTCGGTCGCCGTTACCGCCCCGGAGGGCGTCGTCGTCGAGACCGTGGGGCGGGACGACGTCCGCATCGGCTCCGCTGCCATTCCGGAGGACCGCGTGTCCGCCAATGCCTGGGAGAACTTCACCGAGGCCACCGTCATCACGGTGCCCGCCGAGCTCCAGCTCGACGGCGAAGTGTCCGTCCTGCTGACCGGCACCTCCACTGAAGCTTCCGCCCAGCACATCGTGATCGTGGCAGGCCGCTTCTCCAAGTCCCGGATCGTCCTGGACCACCAGGGCAGTGCGATCGTTTCGGAGAACGTCGAAATCCTTGTCGAAGACGGCGCGGACCTGACGGTCATCTCGCTCCAGGAATGGAACGACGACGCCGTTCACGCCTCTTCGCAGCAGGCCAAGCTGGGCCGTGACGCCAAGTTCAAGCACATCGTCGTCAGCCTCGGCGGCGACGTCGTGCGCATGACTCCGTCCACGCGCTTCACCGGGCCGGGCGCGGAAGCCGAGATGTTCGGCTTGTACTTCGCCGACGCCGGCCAGCACCTCGAGCAGCGCCTGTTTGTTGACCACGCAGTGGCCAACTGTAAGTCGAACGTCCTGTACAAGGGCGCCCTGCAAGGCCGCAACGCGCACACCGTGTGGGTTGGCGACGTCCTCATCCGCAAGGAAGCCGAAGGAACGGATACCTACGAGGCCAACCGCAACCTGGTCCTCACGGACGGTGCACGTGCCGACTCGGTGCCGAACCTGGAAATCGAAACCGGCCTGATCGAGGGTGCCGGCCACGCCAGCGCCACCGGCCGCTTCGATGACGAGCACTTGTTCTACCTCATGGCACGCGGCATCCCTGAAGACGTCGCCCGCCGTCTGGTGGTCCGTGGCTTCCTCAACGAGATCATCCAGCAGATCAAGGTACCGGCACTCGAAGAGCGCCTCACCGAAGCTGTTGAGCGTGAGCTCGCCGCGAGCGACAACTAATTCAAGCCAAGCAGGGAAAACAGACTATGAGCGAACAGCCACAAGGCGAACTGGTATGCAACGCCAACGAGATCCAGGTCAAGCAGGCGCTGCGCATCCTGATCGATGACTACCCCGTAGCCATCGTCAAGGATTCGATGGGACAGATCCACGCCATCGGCGACACCTGCTCGCATGCGGACATTTCGCTCGCCGAGGGTGAAATCGAAGGCTGCGCGATCGAATGCTGGGGCCATGGCTCGCAGTTCGATCTCCGCACCGGACAGCCCTTGCAGCTCCCTGCCTATGACCCCGTCCCGGTCTTCGCCGTCACCCTCGACGGTGACGACGTCTACGTGGACGTGACCAACGTTGTGAACGGCGCCTCAGTACAGAACTACTGAGCGCCAAGTGCCTAAAGACTTACGAAAGAAAGAAGAGCATGTCTACTCTTGAGATCAAGGACCTGCACGTCAGCATCGAGACGGAGCAGGGCACCAAGGAGATCCTGAAGGGCGTCAGCCTGACCATCAAGACCGGCGAGACCCACGCAATCATGGGTCCCAACGGTTCGGGCAAGTCCACCCTGGCGTCCACCATCGCCGGCCACCCGCGCTACAACGTCACGAGGGGCACCATCACGCTCGACGGCGAAGACGTATTGGCCATGAGCGTTGACCAGCGCGCCCGTGCAGGCGTCTTCCTGGCCATGCAGTACCCCGTGGAGGTTCCGGGCGTCACCATGACCAACTTCCTGCGCACCGCCAAGACGGCAATCGACGGCGAAGCACCTGCCCTCCGCACCTGGACCAAGGACGTCAAGGCGGCCATGCAGCAGCTGCGCATCGACGCCGACTTCGCACAGCGCAACGTCAACGAGGGCTTCTCCGGCGGCGAGAAGAAGCGCGTGGAGATCCTCCAGCTCGAACTCTTCAAGCCGAAGTTCGCCGTGCTCGACGAGACCGACTCCGGCTTGGACGTCGACGCGCTCAAGGTCGTCTCCGAGGGCGTCAACCGCGCCCACGCCACGGGCAACATGGGTACCCTGCTCATCACCCACTACACCCGCATCCTGCGCTACATCAAGCCGGACTTCGTCCACGTGTTTGTTGATGGCCAGGTTGTCGAAGAGGGCGGCCCTGAATTGGCCGACCGCCTCGAAGAAGAAGGCTACGACCGTTACGCCACGGGCGCCGGCGCAGCCACCATTGCTGCTGCCGCAGCAGCACAGGCCTAGTTAGGACTCCCGCCATGACCGAAATCAACGCGGCTCGCACCAGCCTCGAGGACGTCGAGGAGGCGCTCAAGGATGTCATTGACCCGGAACTCGGTGTCAACGTGGTGGACCTTGGGCTGCTCTACGGTCTGAAATACTCGGAAGACGACGGGGCTCTGCTCATCGACATGACGCTGACGACCGCGGCCTGTCCGCTGACGGATGTCCTCGAAGAGCAGGTCGGCCAGTCCCTCGACGGCATCGTCGACGACTGGCGCCTCAACTGGGTATGGATGCCGCCATGGGGTCCCGAGCGGATCACGGACGACGGCAAGGACCAGATGCGGGCCCTCGGGTTCAACATCTAAAGTCCCCACCGCCTGCTTGGATTACGACGACGGCCGGTTACCTTCTTGCGAAGGTGGCCGGCCGTCGTCGTACCCCAATTTCCCCACTGCACTTGTGGCGTCACAGAGAGCCGCGGACCCGCGGCAGGGGCTAAAATTCTATGATGCCGTTCCTGGACAAACTTCAGCTCTGGGCCGATGAACGCCCCGACGACACCGCCGTCGTCGTTGGCGGCAAGCGGCTCAACTGGGCTGACCTTCGGGACGCCGCAACCTTGCGTCTCGGGGAGACGGCCGCGACGACGGTACTCGCCGAGCCCAATTCCCTGGACTTCGTGGTGGCGTACACGGCCGCCGTGGCCGGCGGACGGCGCTGCGCCGTGGTCGACCCGTTGTGGCCGCAAGCCATGATCGATGAGGTCACCCAGAGGATCGGAGAAGCCAGGCCCGCCACCGGCCCCCTGCCCGCCATAGGCGACGAGCTGTCCGACGGCCATGCGGACACCACGTTCCTGATCGGCCTGACGTCCGGAACCACGTCCGTACCCAAAGCCTTCACCCGTTCACGGCGTTCGTGGCAGGTCTCGTTTGACGCCTCCATCGAATTCTTCGGGCTGACACCGGAGGACAGGACCCTCGCGCCCGGACCGCTGGCCGCGAGCTTGAACCTGTACGCCCTGTCCGAATGCCTGTACGCCGGGGCGGCCTTCCACACCATGGAGACCTTCGACGTGGGCGATGTCCACGCAGCCATCAGTTATGACGGCGTCACCCGCCTGGTCCTCGTGCCCACCATGCTGCGGCTGCTGAGCGAGCGCGGACTGGCCGGAGGCGTGGACGCATCCGGCGTGCGGAGCATCATCTGCGCAGGCTCGAAGCTGGACGCCCGCACCCTTGAGGCCGCCAGGCGTTGGGCGCCCAACGCGGCCATTTTCGAGTATTACGGTGCGTCCGAGCTGAGTTTCGTTTCCGGAACGCGCCTTGCCGCCGGTGAACCGCTCGACGTCGGCGGCACCGGAATCGGCAGACCGTTTCCCGGCGTCGAACTCAAGATACTGGACGACGACGGCGCGGAGCGGCCCGAAGGGGCCGACGGGAACATCTGCGTCCGCTCCGGCATGGTCAGCAATGGGTATTTGTGGGGCGACGACGGCCAGGCGCTGCGGTGCTTTGACGGTTGGTACACGGTGGGGGACCAGGGCTATGTGGACTCCGGTGTCCTGCATATCCTCGGCCGTCGATCCGACATGATCATCACCTCCGGGAGGAATGTCTATCCCCATGAGGTGGAGCTTGCCTTGGCATCGGTCCCCGGGGTCTCGGCGGCCGTCGCGGCCGGAATGCCGGACGAAGTCCGGGGCCAGAAAGTTGTCGCAGGAATCGTTCCGGCCTACGGTTCGGTGACGGCAACCCAGGTGAAGACGGGCCTGGACGGTTTGCTCGCCCGGGACAAGCGACCCCAGCGGTATTTCACGCTGTCCGAATTGCCCGTGACGGACCGCGGGAAGGTCAGCCGCCAGATGTTGCTCGACTGGATTGAGAACAGCGATCCGCGGGCGAAACCACTTGCCTAGCCGCGAGCCGGGCACCGGGCTGGACCCTTCGCGCCAGCCGGTGATCATTGCCGCCCTGCGTACGCCCATTTGCCGCGCCAACGGACAACTGAAGTCGCTTCGCGCCGAGGAGCTCCTCTCCCCGGTCCTGCGTTCACTGCTGACAGCCACGGGTGTTGCCGGTTCGGACGTCAGCGACGTCGTGATCGGCAATGCGGTGGGCGGGGGCGGAAACCTGGCCCGGTATGCCGCATTGCACGCGGGGTTGCCCGTGGGGGTCCCCGGACTGACGGTGGACCGTCAGTGCGGTTCCGGGCTCGACGCCATCGCCCTGGCGTCCCGGCTCGTGGCCGCGGGCGGCAATGGCGTCTTCCTGGCCGGGGGAGTGGAGAGTATCAGTACTGCCCCGCTGCGTGCCAGGCGAAACCTGGGCCTCGACGGCGGGCCGGACTTCTACACCCGGGCCACCTTTGTACCGCCCGAGTTCGGGGACCCGGACATGGGGGTGGCTGCTGAAAATGTGGCGCGGGAATTCTTCGTCAGCCGCGAACGACAGGACGAGTTCGCCCTGCGCAGTCACCAGCGTGCGGTCGCGGCTAGCGCCGCTGGTGCATTCGCCCCGGAAATTGTTCCCTTGGAAGCCACCGGCGCCGTGGTGCAGGCGGATGACGGACCCCGGGCGTCCCTCAGGGCCGGACTCATGGCCCGATTCCCGCCGGCGTTCGTACCGGGCGGCACCGTGACAGCCGGAAACTCGTGCGTCGACGCGGACGGGGCCTCCGCCGTCGTTATCACTTCTCTGCAACGGGCCCGGCAACTTGGCGCCGCCGACGGCTTGCTTGTTCTGGGCTGCGACACCGCAGGCGTGGACCCGGAACTGCTGGGCATCGGAGCTTCAGTGGCGGCGAAACGGTTGCTGGCCGAGCTTGATCTTGAGCCCGGGGAACTGGACCTCGTGGAATTCAACGAGGCATTCGCTTCGCAGACACTCGCATGCCTCGACGCGTTGGGTGTGGAACCGGCACGGGCGAACCTCGACGGCGGAGCGCTGGCCTTGGGACACGCCTACGGTGCGTCGGGGGCTGTCCTGGTGACGCGGCTGCTGGCCCAGGCCCGCCGGATGGCCGAAGCGCAGCCGGGCAGGGAGAGCCTGGCGCTGGCGATGATCAGCATCGCAGGTGGAATGGGCACAGCGGCAATGTTCCGCTACTCACAGCTGCGGGGCGATTAGTCTTCGGCGTCGCCCAGACCGCGCGCGGCGAGTGCGTCGCCGGTCTGCCGCGCATAGGCAACAGTGGTGATGAAAACCGGCAAGACCAAGGCGCGGGGATTGCGTTCAAGCCCCCGAGCCCGGGCCGAGTCACGGACATCGGAGAATGCGCCGGCAATGAACGGAAGGCTGCGCAGCATGATGGCGATGGTCAGCGCGAAGCGCTCAGGGTCGGCCCCGAAACGCTGGAAGGGCTTGGACAGGGCAACCACCCCGTCCAGCAATGCCTGCACCGGAGTCGTGACCGTCAGTACCGACGCCGCGACGACGCAGACCAGCACATTGAGCACGATCCGCGCGGCAACGGGGCCGCCCAGCTGCCACCATTGGACGGCGCCGATCGCAACGAGGATGGGCGTCACGAGCCACACGGAACGCGCGAGGCGTTTGAGTCCCGCGCCGCTCAACAGGAAAAGCCCGCACATCACGGCAAGGACGGCGGCCGAGACAAGCCAGTCGACAATCAGGAACGATGCCAGGCCGCAGCCGGCAACCAGGAGAAATTTGAGCCACAGGGGAGTGCGGTGCACGATCGAGTTGCCCCGCACATAGTTGGGGATCAGCACCCCGTGGGCCCTCACGTCGCCTGCACCTTGCCTTGTGCGGGCTCAGCGGCACAAAGCGCGCGGTAGTGTTCGACGGCGGCGGCTGCTCCGCCGTCGAACACTATCCGTCCGCAATCCACGACCAACGCGCGGTCCGCCTCGAGGGCAAGGTCGAGATCGTGGGTGGACATGATGATCTGCTGCTCCAGGCCCGCAAGCGTGCGCCTGAGCAGCTCCCGGTTGCGCAGGTCCAACAGCGTTGAAGGCTCGTCGAGGACCAGGACGGCGGGATTCACCGCGAGGACGGCCGCGAGGGCGAGCAGCTGCCGTTCGCCGCCGGAGAGCTCGTAAATACTCTGGTCCGCGAGGTCCAGGATCCCGAACCGTTGCAGGACAGCTTCTGCCCGGGCCGCACGCTCTTTGGAGTTCTTGATGGAACGGCGCAAAGAGAGTTCAACATCTTCCCGCCCGGTTGGCATGACCAGTTGCGACAAGGGATCGGTAAAGACGAAACCCACCTGGCCGCGGACCTGGCGAACGTCCCGCATGCTGTCTGCGCCGTTGATGCTGACGGTACCTTCGCTGGGAGCCACCAGGCCGTTGAGCAAGCGCAGCAGGGTGGACTTTCCCGAGCCATTGGCCCCGATGACCGCAATGCGTTGCTCAGTGAGTTCCAACGAGACGTCCTGCAGTAAAGTCCTGGGTGCCGCGCGGCCGTCGACGGCTACGCGCACTGAGACGTCGCTGAGAATGATGGTGTTCATGTCCTGATTGTGCCCGCTCTATTTGACGCGGCGGACCAGGATGTCCGGGAAGGCCTTGTGGAGCGAGACGGCGATGATCGCAGCGAGGACGTTCTTGATAGTGTCCCCGGGGTAGTAGGGAAGGTCGGCCAGGAACGCCTTGGCGAAGTCGAACTTGCCATTGACCATGAAGCCAAGCACTCCGAGGCCGTGAATGAGGACGATGGTGCTGATCATGGCTGCGGCAAACAGGAAAACGGCCCGGTACTTGACTGTCTTGCGGATCACGATCGCCGCCAACCAGCCGGTGACGGCCGCCGCCAAGGGAAAAGCGATGATGTAGCCGGCCGACGGTGTTGCCAGGATACCGAGCCCGCTCCGGCCCCCGCTGAAGATCGGCAGTCCTGCGAAACCGAGCAGGGTGTAAAGCCCGACGGCGGCAAAGGCCCGCCCGCCGCCGAGCACGAGGCCGGTCAGGATGACAGTGAGGGTCTGCAGGGTGATCGGTACGCCCAAGGAGCCGACCGGAATGCCCGGAATCAGCGTTGAGGCGGCCACGAGTGCGGCGAATACCGCGATGAGGCCGATGTCCGTGGAGGTCCAGCGGGCGCGGGGAGGGGTTCGTCGCGTGGATGCGGTTTCGGTGCTGCTCATGGTGTGTCCTGTCTGTGCCTGGGGCGGAATGAATCCCCTGAAACCGACACTACAGAGCAGCATGATCGGGAATTTTGTAGGGTGTCCACCAGGAGCACAGCAAGGCCTTGGGGCCAAGGTACAAAGAGCGGCCCTGTCGGCGGCCGGAGCCGCCTTGCCTAAGCCTCGACGTCCTCTGCTGGTGGAGTGAAGCCCGCGCGGTCCACCCTGCGGTGGTAATGCATGCCGGCCAGTCCGCCGAGTGCTGCGGCGATGAGGGTCACTGCTGCTACTACGAGTGCGGCGATGATGCCGATGGTGCTCAGCTGTCCCTCATTCACCGGAATCCTCGGGAAACTGTTCACGGTGGCGAGGATATTGAACCGCGGTCCGGCGAACAACCCCAGCAACGCCACCAGCACGGCAACGATAATTGCCCAAAACCAGACCATGAGCCCCTGCTTGATGCCGTTGAACCGGGCCATGCGTCCGGCAACGTAGCCGCCGCAATAATAGGAGAGGAACAGGATCACCAAGAGCGCGATGATCCCCGCGACTCCGACGGGCTGCGATGATGCCAGGTTCGCCGCGTCACTGACATTCGCGTTGTTCGCGAGTCCGACAGCGATCCCCGCCGCCGCCACGAGGGCGACCAGCAGCACGGCCATACCCGTTGCGGTCAGCCAGCCGAAGAAGGCCGAGCCGATCTTGATTCCGCCGAACTGCTCCTTTTCGCGGGCGATGACGGTCTCACGGGTGGCGGCGTTTGGGTCTGAAGCGGGGGAAACCACGGGATAGCTGCTCGTGTTGCCGACGTAGCTGTCGTCAGGGTAGACGGGGCCCGTCCCACGTGCATCGGCTACCTGGTCCCGCCGTGGTTCGGCGGCGTACGGGATTTCATCCTGGCTGCCGTCAGCCCGTACGTGTTTGCCATCGGATCCTGTTGCACTGCTCATCGAGAGTCTCCCTTGCAATCGTCCTATCTTCACCTAACCACGCGCCGAAAATAGTAGCAAGGGTACTTACTATTCCGGGATCATCCACCGGCGTCCTTGGCGCTGGCGAGCGAGCGAGCTGGTGGGCGGTAGAATCGTAAAGGCCGTTTGTTCGGCCCCTCCACTTCAGCCGCGCCTTGACCTCCGGTGCTGCGGGTGTTCCCCATTGAAAGGCATCCCCCGAATTGATTACCGTCCAGGAACTCGAACTGCGCGCCGGCGCCCGCCTGCTCATGGACCAGGTGAGCTTCCGCGTGGACAAGGGGGACAAAATCGGACTGGTGGGCCGGAACGGTGCAGGCAAGACGACCCTCACCCGCGTCCTTGCCGGTGAGGGACTGCCCGCGGCCGGCAAGGTTGCCCGCAGTGGTGAGATCGGCTACCTGCCCCAGGATCCGCGGACCCCGGACATGGAACAGCTGGCACGCGACCGCATCCTTTCCGCCCGCGGCCTTGACGTGGTGGTGGGCAAGCTCAAGCAGGCCCAAACGGACATGTCCAGCGAAGATGCCACAGTCCAGCGCAAAGCCATGAACCGCTACGACCGCCTGGAAGCCGAGTTCCTCGCAGGAGGCGGCTATGCGGCCGAGGCCGAAGCCGCAGCCATTTCCTCCAACCTGGCACTTCCCGAGCGGCTCCTGAACCAGCCGCTCAAGACACTCTCCGGCGGCCAGCGCCGCCGTGTGGAACTGGCCAGGATCCTTTACTCTGACGCCGAAACGCTCCTCCTGGACGAACCCACCAACCACCTCGATGCGGACTCCATCACGTGGCTCCGCGACTTCCTGAAGAGCCACCAGGGCGGGCTGATTGTGATCAGCCACGACGTGGAGCTCCTCGAAGCGACGGTCAACAAGGTTTACCACCTGGACGCCAACCGGGCGCAGATCGACTTCTACAACATGGGGTGGAAGCGCTACCTCCAACAGCGCGAAACCGATGAGCGTGCCCGCAAACGCGAGCGCGCCAACGCCGAGAAGAAGGCCCAGGTCCTCATGGACCAGGCCAACAAGATGCGTGCCAAGGCCACCAAGGCAGTGGCGGCGCAGAACATGGCGAAGCGGGCCGAACGGCTACTCGGCGGCCTGGAAGCAGTCCGCGAGAATGACCGCGTGGCAGCCTTGCGTTTCCCGGATCCCGCTCCGTGCGGCAAGACTCCGCTCACCGCAGAAGGTTTGAGCAAGTCCTACGGCTCACTCGAAATCTTCACCGACGTGGACCTGGCAATCGACCGTGGCTCCAAGGTGGTCATCCTGGGCCTCAACGGTGCAGGCAAGACCACCCTCCTGCGGATGCTCGCCGGCGTGGACAAGCCGGACACCGGCGACATCGTCCCTGGCCACGGGCTCAAAGTGGGCTACTACGCGCAGGAACACGAAACCCTGGACCACGACCGCACCGTCCTGGAGAACATGCGTTCATCCGCTCCGGACATGAAAGACGCAGAGGTCCGCGGGATCCTGGGGTCGTTCCTGTTCTCGGGTGACGACGTCGACAAGCCGGCGGGTGTGCTTTCCGGTGGTGAGAAGACGCGACTGGCCCTCGCCACGATCGTGGCCTCGAGCGCCAACGTGCTGCTCCTGGACGAACCCACCAACAACCTCGACCCCGCCAGCCGTGCCGAGATCCTTGGCGCACTGCGAAACTATTCCGGCGCCGTCGTGCTCGTCAGCCACGATGAAGGCGCCGTGCAGGCGCTGAACCCGGAACGCGTGGTCCTGCTGCCGGACGGCGTCGAGGACCACTGGAACGAAGACTACCTGGACCTCATCACCCTCGCTTAGGGGTGCGGGTCTGGGCATGTCGACGCCGTCAGGGCATTTCCCACGGCACAGAGGCAAGTGGGCGGCCTAGTTCAATGTAGCTTTTCAGATTGGACAGGACCGCCGACCAGCCGCGGCCCGCAATCGCCAATTGTTCGTCGTCGGCGATGTTCCTGTGATGGACCGTCAGCCTGGCGATGCCGTCATGTGACTCGATGGTGAAGGTGACCACATCGGGCTTCACCACCGCTGGAACCGCGGGATCCTCCCACGTGTTCACGAGGCGCGCCGGCGGCGTTGCTTCCAGGATGGTCCCCACGACGTCGGCGGTTCCGGAGCCGTCCGTGCGCCGGTGTTCCCAGCGCGAACCTGCCTTCCAGTCCGAGACATTCGCGTGGCCCCAGTACTCAGCGCTTTGGGCTGCGTCCGTCAGTGCCGTCCAAATCTGGTCCGGGGTGCCTTCGATGTACGTGACGTAGGTGTATTCAGCCATGCTCACCAGCCTAGCCCCAGGCCGGAGGGGATCAACGGCACTGGCCGGATCAATGACACTGGCGGGATCAATGACCAGGTGGACTACCGATTCAGCGGACCTTGAGGGGCCGGGCGGCCGTAATCCGCTGGAGTTCGCTGTAACTGATGGAGAACATCGAGTTATGGTCCCCCGCGCCTGCCCAGAGCAGTGGATGTTCCTCGAGCGAAATGTCGAGGATGGTTCGTATGGGCTGTGGGTGTCCAAGGGGAGCTACGCCGCCTACGGCCTGCCCGGTGTGTTCCAAGACGAAGTCAGGGCTCGCCCGGCGGATCCTGGCCGTCCCCAAGGAGGCCGCTACCAGGGCGGTGTCCACTTTCGCGGCCCCGCTCGCGAGAATCAACAGCGGAGCGCCGTCGAGTTCGAAGACCAGGCTGTTGGCGATGGCCGCAATATCGCAACCCAGCAAGGAAGCTGCCGCAGCCGCAGTGGGGACATCATCGTCGAAGGTGCGCACCGTATCTTGCGCTCCGGCCGCCGTCAGGGCCGACTTCACGTTCAGCACGGGGGCCGGGATTGTTTCAGTAGCCTTGTGCATCCAGGATTGCGTCTTCCTCTTCTTCGGCCGTTGGCCGCTTTGATTTCCGTGGCGCGGGTGCCTTGCGACGAGGCATCGCGCTGATTTCTTCTTCCTCATCTTCGGCATCGATCCGGGCATTGCGGGCCTGTTGCCTGGCTGCGTAGCCGAAACCGACGAACATCAGCACGCCGAAGGCGAACCACTGCAAGGAGTATGAGAGGTGGGTGCCCTCGTCCGTGGCCGGCTTGGCGAATGGTGCGGGCATCACCTGGACGCCAGGCGATTCCGTGGCGAGCTGCCCGTAGGCGCCGGTCATGATGGGATAGCCAAGCTCCGTGGCAAAGGAAGGAAGGTCGATGGATGCCAGCTGGCCGTCCACGGCGCCGCGGCCTAGATCCGGTTCGGAGGCCTTAAGGCGCGCGACGACGGTGACCTCTCCAGCCGGTGGGGCCGGGATGCTGTCGGGGTGGCCGGGAGTCTTGTTTCCGATGGGCAACCATCCGCGGTCAACCACTACGGCTTCGCCGCTCGACAATCGGAATGGGACCACTACCTCGTACCCTGGCTGGCCGTTGAGGGGACGGTTACGGACGACGCGTTGGCCCGAAACGTCATACCTGCCGTGAAGCTCAACTTGTGCCCATTCCCGTTCGGGGTCCAAGGACTGGAATTCCGCCTTGGCGGCGGAGAAGGGAAGGGGAGTTGCCGAGTAGTTGGTCACAACGCGGTTGATCTCGGCCAGCGTTTCGGCCCTGCGATCCATTTGCCAGCGGCCCAGCAAAACGCAGCCGGTGGCGAAGATCAGGGCCAGGACGAAATAGCCCAGCCACTTGCTGGAAAAAAGAAAGCGGTACATTCAGCGGGCCTCGCCTGGGTCAGTGGTCTTCGCGAACGGTATGGTCTCTTTCCAAAGGTCGCGGGTCTGCAGGTAATCTTCCAACCATTCCCGGTGCTCCTCGCAGGACAGCCACACCTTGCGGCGCTCGGGAGTGTGGATGCGCGGATTGTTCCACAAGAGCTGCCACGTAGCCTCGGCACGGCATGCCTTGCGTGAGCAGACAGCCGGAGGCGTCCCGGCTTGGCCGGCATACTGCTCATTGTCCAGCCCAAGGCCGCCCATAGTGAAGATGTTCATGAAGCCGCCTGTTCTTCCCCGCCGAGTGGATATTGGCGCTTGCCGGCGCCGGTGTTGTCATGTGGTTCCGGGCGGGAGGCGTCCTGGTGTGTGGAGTCGTCGGCGTCGTCGATGAGCTCGCCCTCCAACACGGTGACGGGCGCCTCGGCGGGCTCCCCTTCTGCAGGTGGTGACGCTTCCAGCTCGACGGCCGGGACGTAGTCTAGCAAGGCGTCGCTATGGACTTCGGCCTTGTCACTGCCATTGGCGATCACTACGGCAATCCAGGGCAGGAACACGGCCCCAGCTACCGCGATGATCTTGAACCAGCCATCCACCACGAAAATGAGCAACAGGCACACCAAACGGATACCCATCGCCAAGGCGTACTTGATCATTCGTTCGCGCATGTCGTCCGAGTGGGCGGCAGCGGCGTCGGTAATGCTGTGCACCACGGGGTCACCTGAAACGGCGTCCGGGTCCCCGGGCGCCTGCAGGGGACTGCTATCTCTTGTCACGGCTGATTCATCACGCTCCAACGGCTTCCCTCAATTCTCTCACCCCGGAACGGGCCTCCCAAACCGCGCCGGGCGCAGCTGCCCGCGGCCAGGCGCACGCGGCGGCTAAGATCGATGCAGGAAATCACCCACTTTCAAGCGGCACAGTCCTGTCGCGGAACTCTGGAGAGCAGCATGTCTGAAGCAGTATCAACCGCCCGCAGTGTCCTCATCACGGGCGGAAACCGGGGCATCGGCCTGGCGATCGCAGAGTCATTCCTCGCCAACGGCGACAAGGTCGCCGTGACGTACCGCAGCGAAACACCGCTCCCTGAGGGCATCCTTGGCGTCAAGGCCGATGTGACGGACGAGGCCTCGCTTGACGCCGCGTTCACGGAAGTCGAGGCTGCCCACGGGCCGGTCGAGGTTTTGGTAGCCAACGCCGGCATCACCAAGGACACGCTCCTTTTGCGCATGAGCGAGGACGACTTCACTTCCGTCATCGACACCAACCTCACGGGCGCCTTCCGGGTCATCAAGCGGGCATCGAAAGGCATGATCCGCATGCGCAAGGGCCGGGTTGTGCTGATCTCCTCCGTGTCGGGCCTCTACGGCGCCCCCGGACAGATCAACTACTCGGCCTCGAAGGCGGGCATGGTGGGCATCGCGCGTTCCCTCACCCGGGAACTTGGCAGCCGTGGCATCACGGCCAACGTGGTCGCACCGGGTTTCATCAACACTGACATGACCGCCGAGCTTCCCGAAGACACCCAGAAGGCGTATTTGGCGAGCGTTCCGGCAGGCCGCTTTGCCGAGGCTTCCGAGGTCGCCAACGTGGTCCGCTGGATTGCCAGTGACGAAGCCGCATACATTTCCGGTGCCGTCATCCCCGTGGACGGCGGCCTGGGCATGGGCCACTAGGTCAGGGTTCCCGCTGGCATGATTGACTCGGGACTAAGAGAACTTGGATGTTTTGAACATGTTGGACGCTTTGAATAAAGGAGCACGAATGGGACTGCTGGACAACAAGACGGCAATCGTCACCGGTTCTTCACGCGGCATCGGCGCTGAAGTAGCCAAGATCCTGGCCGGCGAGGGCGCCGCCGTCGTCGTCAACTACCGGCAGAAGGCCCCCCGGGCCAACAAGGTAGTGGGCGAGATCCAGGCAGCTGGCGGCCGTGCCGTTGCCGTCGGCGCTGACTTGACCACGCAGGAAGGCGTCCAGGCTCTGGCCAGCGCGGCCATGGAGGAATTCGGTTCGCTGAACGTCCTCGTGCTCAACGCTTCCGGGGGCATGGAATCCGGCATGGAGGAGGACTACGCCCTCAAACTGAACCGTGACGCCCAGATCAACATGCTCAACGCCGCTGTACCGTTGATGCCGGAAGGCTCCCGCGTGGTCTTCGTCACGAGCCACCAGGCGCACTTCGTCGAGAGTGTTCCAACGATGCCTGAGTACGAGCCCGTTGCCCGCAGCAAGCGGGCGGGCGAAGTCGCATTGCGCGAACTGCTCCCGAACCTGGCAGACAAGGGCATCTCACTCGTGGTGGTTTCCGGCGACATGATCGAGGGCACCGTGACGGCGACCCTGCTGGACCGCTCCAACCCGGGCGCCATTGAAGCCCGCCGGGCCGAGGCCGGCAAGCTGTACTCGGTGGAGGAATTCGCCGCCGAGGTGGCAAAGATGGCCACGGCCGACGTCGAGAGCGGCCACACCGAGTACGTCGGTGGCGCCGACTACTTCGGCAAGAGCGCCTGATCATCTTTTAGCGCATAGAGGAGCGGCCCGGGACTGTCTGAACCAGCCAGTCCCGGGCCGCTTTTTCATGACGCATGACGGCGGGCTAAACGCCGGCGATATGCCGGACTGCGTCCAGGTACGGCATGTTGATGGCGGCATCAGCTACCGCCCGGACGGCAGGCTTGGCGTTGAACGCGACACCGATGCCCGCCGCGCCCAGCATGTCGAGGTCGTTCGCGCCGTCGCCCACGGCGATGGTGTGCTCCAGGTCGATTCCCTCGGCGGCTGCCCACTCGCGAAGGTACTTCTCCTTGGCGGCGCGGTCGATCACGTCGCCAAGGACCTTGCCGGTGAGGAAGCCGTCGACGATTTCAAGTTCATTTGCGATCCAGTAGTCCAGGCCGAGTTCCTCCGCGATGGGCCTCAGGATCTGGTTGAAGCCGCCCGACACCACCGCCACCGCATGGCCGGCGGCCTTGAAAGCGGCCACGAGTTCCGCCGCGCCCTCGCTCAGGCGCACCTCGGCGCGGACGGCGTCGACGACGGCGGACGGCAGGCCTGCGAGGACCGCCACCCGGGCGTGGAGGCTTTGCGCGAAGTCCAGTTCGCCGCGCATCGCGGCCTCAGTCACGGCCGCTACTTCCTCGCGCTTGCCGGCGTGCGCGGCCAGTAGTTCGATGACTTCCTGCTGGATCAGGGTGGAGTCCACATCCATGATCAGCAGCTTCCGTGAAGCGTCACGCAGCGCGTCGGCGACGATAGCGGTGTCCATACCCGGTGCCGCGGCGTCGGCGACCCTGCGCCGTAGGCCTGACAAGTCGGCGACGGTAGCCCCGTCGACGGCCAGGCCAATGGTGTAGACCCCAAAGCGATCGTCGCCCGAACGCGACTCCGACGTGAAGGAAGCCCCCGAGCCGGACAGCACCTTTCGCAGGTGTTCAAGCTCCGAAAGGGACAAATTCACGCCATAGCTGACCGCGGTCAAGTTCGAACTCATGGCTGCAATCTTAGCGAGCGCGGAACCGCCGTCCGAACTCGTGTTTCATCCAAGGCGTCCCGCAAACAGTGTGACCGAAGTTCCGGTTATCTATCGCCCCTATTTTTGTCCTAGTGTCTACTCCTATGAGTGATGTTCTTGAATTGGCTTCCGTCAGCGTTGTCCGAGGTACCAAGACCCTGCTGGACAAGGTTGACTGGCAGGTCAATGAAGGCGAACGCTGGGTCATCCTCGGTCCCAACGGTGCCGGCAAGACCACTCTGCTCCAGATCGCCGCCGCCCGGATGCATCCCACGAGCGGGAAAGCCGGGATCCTTGACGAGACGCTGGGCCGGGTGGACGTCTTTGAGCTCCGTCCGCGCATCGGCCTTTCCTCCGCGGCCCTGGCCACCCAGATCCCGGAGCAGGAAAACGTGCTGAACGTTGTGGTCACCGCTGCCTACGGAGTGACCGGCCGCTGGCGCGAGGGCTACGAGCGCGACGACGAACGCCGCGCCTTCGGCCTCCTCAACGAATGGGGGATGGGCCCGCTCTTGAACCGCTCCTTCTCTTCGCTTTCCGAAGGCGAGCGCAAGCGTGTGCAGATCGCCCGGGCCCTCATGACCGATCCCGAGCTGCTCCTGCTCGACGAGCCGGCCGCCGGCCTGGACCTCGGAGGACGCGAAGAGCTCGTCCACAAACTCGGTGAGCTCGCCCGCGACGAGGACGCCCCCGCCATGGTCCTCGTGACCCACCACCTTGAAGAAGTTCCCCCGGGATTCACCCACGCCATGCTGCTTCGCGACGGCGGCGTGGTTGCCGCCGGACCTATCGAAGAAGTCCTGACAGCAGAACACCTCAGCAACACCTTTGGCCTCCCCCTGGACGTGACCGAGAACTCCGGCCGCTACACGGCCACCGCCCGCCGCTAGGCCGGGGCAGCGAGAAGCAGTGGAGATCCTTAGCGGCGTCCTGATCTTTTTCGCGGGCTTGTGGGCCGGAACCATCAACAGCGTGGTCGGCTCGGGCACGCTGGTGACCTTCCCGGTCCTCATCGCCCTGGGCTACGCTCCCGTCACGGCGACCATCAGCAACGCCATGGGGCTCGTGGCAGGCAACGTGACAGGGGCCTGGGGCTACCGCCACGAACTCAGGGGCCGGGGCAGGCAGTTGCTCAGGCTCTTGCCGGCGTCGCTGCTTGGGGGCATCACGGGTGCCTGGCTGTTGCTGCACCTCCCGGAGAAGGTCTTCTACTACGCCGCTCCCATCCTGATCGTGGTCGCGCTGCTCATGGTTCTCTTCCAGCCCAAACTCCAACGGTGGGTCCAGGACCGGGCAGGCAACCCGGAACACGCCATCCACGACAAGCGGCACACCGTGATCCTCGTGGCGCTGGTGTACCTCGCCGGGGTCTATGGCGGCTATTTCGTCGCTGCCCAGGGCATCCTGCTTGTCGGCATCCTGGGTGTCTTCATGACCGGCACCATCCAGAACGCCAACGCCATGAAGAACATCCTGGTGTTGGCCGTCAACGTGGTGGCAGCGTGCTCCTACCTCCTGTTTGCCTTTGGCCGGATCGAATGGCCGGTGGTGGCAGTCATCGCGGTCAGTTCATTGATCGGCGGCCTGGTGGGCTCCAAAGTGGGACGGCGCCTGAAGCCCCTCGCGCTGCGCATCGTGATCTTCGCTCTTGGCATCGTGGCACTCGGCTTCATGATCGCCAACTTGCTGAAATAGGAACCCGTGACTTTCCACTACCTCGAGTCCGCCGCCGACCCGCGCGTTGCCGACTACACGCAACTGACGGATGTCCACCTCCGCAAGCTCCGCGAGCCCCTCGAGGGCATGTACATCGCCGAATCGTCCCGGGTGCTGCGACGCGCCCTTGCGGCCGGCCACCAGCCCCGATCCTTCTTCCTGGCGGAGAAATGGCTGGAGGATCTCGACGACGTTTTCCAACAGTTCCCCGAGGTGCCGGTCTACGTCGGCAAGGCGTCCCTGCTTGAGGAAATCACGGGATTCCACCTGCACCGCGGAGCCATGGCAGCCATGCATCGGCCGGCGCCGGTGCCCCTTGAAGAACTTCTTGCCGGGGCGCATCGGGTGGCTGTCCTCGAGGACGTCGTCGACCACACGAACGTCGGGGCCATTTTCCGTTCCGCGGCCGCGCTGGGAGTGGACGCCGTGCTCGTTTCCCCGCGCTGCGGGGACCCCCTGTACCGCCGCAGCGTCCGGGTGAGCATGGGCACCGTCTTCCAGGTTCCCTGGGCACGGCTGGAGGCCTGGCCGGGCGACCTCGAACGGCTCAAGGAGCAGGGCTTCACCGTCGCCGCCATGGAGCTGACTGACGACGCCGTGGACCTTGACGCGCTTGCCGCAAGCAACCCCGGCAAGCTCGCCCTCGTGCTCGGCACAGAAGGCGCGGGCATGAGCCCGGAGACGCTCGCCGCCGTCGACCTCGCCGTTAGGATACCCATGCGCGCAGGCGTCGACTCGCTCAACGTCGCTGCCGCCTCTGCCGTGGCCTTCTGGGAGTTGCGCCCGCGCGACTGACGCGGCTGGTTCAAGGAAGGTGCGGTTTCCGCTATGATTGATTGTTGGCCCGGCACTGGCTATCTGTTTTCAGTGCGCGGACCGAATCCATTCATACCTGGCAGCTGGCAAAATCCAGCTGCGTGAACAAAAGGTCCCATTATGAAGTCTGATATCCACCCGAAGTACGAAGCTGTTGTATTCAACGACCTGGCTTCCGGCGTCAAGTTCCTGACCAAGTCCACCGTGTCTTCTTCCAAGACCATCGAGTGGGAAGACGGCAACACCTACCCGGTCATCGACGTCGAAATCTCCTCGGAGTCCCACCCGTTCTACACGGGCAAGCAGCGCATCATGGACTCTGCAGGCCGCGTCGAGCGCTTCAACGCTCGCTTCAAGGGCTTCGGCGGCAAGAAGTAATCAACTTCACCTCCAAGCTTCTGTGAAAGCCCGCACCCGCCGTATCTTCGGCGGCTGCGGGCTTTCGCGTTTTCCGGCAGGATGGAAACCATGACTTCCAGCATGGCATTCCAACATGGCGAACCCCGGCTCCATGGCGAATACAAGGTCCCCGGCGGAAAACTCGTCGTAGTTGACCTGGACGTCGTGGACGGTCGGTTCGCGAACGTCTCACTCAGTGGCGACTTCTTCCTGGAACCGGACGAGGCCCTGATGGACATCAACCGGGCGCTCATGGGCCTTCCGGAAAGTTCGACGGCGACCGAGATTTCCGCTGCTGTCTCAGCCGCGCTGCCTGCCGACTCGGTCCTGTTCGGCTTCTCCGCCGACGCCGTCGCTGTTGCTGTCCGAAGGGCGCTGTCCAAGGCCAGCGGGTGGGCGGACCACCAGTGGGAGGTCATCCCGCCGTCGGTCCTCCCCACGCACCTCAACGTAGCGCTGGACGAGGTCCTCACGGAGCAGGTCGGGGCCGGGCTCCGGAACCCCACCTTGCGCTTCTGGGACTGGGAAGAGCCGTCAGTGGTGATCGGCAGCTTCCAGTCTTACCGCAACGAGGTGGATCCCGACGGCGTCGCGCGCCACGGCATCACGGTGGTCCGGCGCATCAGCGGCGGGGGAGCGATGTTCATGGAGGCCGGAAACTGCATCACCTATTCGCTCTATGTGCCACAGAGCCTCGTGGATGGCATCAGCTTTGCCGACTCCTACGCGTTCCTGGACGCGTGGGTCATGGCTGCCCTGGAAAAGCTGGGCATCGCCGCGTTCTATGTCCCGCTCAATGACATCGCCACCGGGCAAGGCAAGATCGGCGGCGCCGCGCAAAAGCGCCTCGCCAACGGCGGCATGCTGCACCACGTCACCATGAGCTACGACATCGACGCCGACAAGATGGTGGAGGTCCTGCGCATCGGCAAGGAAAAGCTTTCCGACAAAGGAACCCGCAGCGCAAAGAAGCGTGTGGATCCGCTCCGCCGGCAAACCGGCCTGGCGCGAACTGAGATCATCAAGGCCATGCAGGAGGTTTTCTCCGAGCGCTACGGGGCCACGGAGTCCCGCATCACAGACGTCGAACTTGCAACAGCCCGGGAGCGGGTGCAGTCAAAGTTCGGTACCGAAGAATGGCTGCACCGTGTCCCTTAACTGCGGGT
This sequence comes from Arthrobacter sp. FW306-2-2C-D06B, assembly GCF_021789175.1. Lineage (NCBI taxonomy): Bacteria > Bacillati > Actinomycetota > Actinomycetes > Micrococcales > Micrococcaceae > Arthrobacter > Arthrobacter sp. FW306-2-2C-D06B. The sequence continues at coordinate 2,584,194 of NZ_CP084560.1, read as the reverse complement.
GTTCCTTAACCGCGCGTGTCCCTTAACTGCGGGTGTCCCTTAACTGCCGGGGTTCCCTAGTTACCCGGCCCGGTACGCGTTCACTGCCTGTTCCATGACCGGACTGTAGAGCGGCCATGAATCGGCGGGAGCCGCCACGATGAGGACGCTGCTGCCCTTGCTGCCCGCTACGAGGCAAGCTATCTCGCGGTAGCGATTGTTGCCCACGTGGGTCACATAGCTGTCCTCCACGCAGGAACCCGTGCCTCCGCGGAAAGCCATTCCGGTTCGCTCAGCGATTTCGCTGGGTGACGAGGAGTTCTCGTCCGCCAGGTGATCGAGCCTGAAGCTGTTCCAATTGTCCAGCGTCTCGCTGCCCTGCCGGGGCGTGGCGTTGAGGTATATCGCCAGTTCGCCGGTTGACGACGAGACAGCCGCGGACACGCTGCCGGGATCGCTTTCCACAGGGCTGGCATCGGGTGGGACCGAAAGGACCCCCGTGCCGTCCGGAAGTTCCATGGTTTTCCACCCGGCCGGTGCCGGTGCTGGCTTGAACCACGCGAACGGCGCTTCCGTGGACTGAACGGTGCGGGAACCCGGGCTTTGAACAGCCGAACTGCAAGCTGCGACGGCCATCAGCGCGATGGTCGTTCCCAGGAAGAGCCCGGCGAGCAGCGTTGTCCTATGGCGAAGTGGCACGCTACCGGTTTCCATCGCCGTCATCCGGTCCGCCGTTATCGTCGCCGTCGCGGTCGCCGCCATTCGGGTGCCGCGGCGGCGGCGGAGCCATGTGGGGAAGCGCCGGTGCTGGAGGCGGAACGACGGCCGGCGGCGCTGGGGGTGGCGGAACGACGGCGGGCGGGACTGTGGCTGGCGGGGCAGGGGACGAAACCGCCGGGGGCGCGGTTGGCGTCGCCGTCGGGCTCGTCGACGGCGTTGCGGGAGTCGGCGTCGTTGTCGGCGCTGGTGACGGCGTGCTTGGGGCGGGCGTGGTACTCGCCGGCGGGCTTGCAGACACCGGAGCGGCCGGCTGTCCGCCGAAGCAGGCTCCGAGCAAAAGGGTGGTGCCCAGCGCTGCGGCGGCAAGCACGGGGCGGGGAAACTTCATGGTGACCGTCCTCAAGAAAGGCCCATGCGGGGCGCCGGGCTTTGCATCTAAAGACGACACCGGCGATCCCCTTGGTTCAAGGCCGGCTCGTCAGCCCCGGATTGCCGCCCCCGAGTCAGCCCTGCTGCGGCCCTCCGGCATCTTGTTGCGACGCACCGGCGGCTTGGGCCGTCAGCGCGCGGAACAAATGGCTGCGCTGCTCAATGACGATGCGCCGGAGCGCCCGCGGAGCTGCGGTGTGGGCGCTGAGCCAATCGTCCGTGCGCCGAAGCACAGGATGGTCTGCGGGAGCCATTCCCGCTTGCAGATCCTGGGCTGAGGGGAACAGGCCCCGCACAATCCGGCTCGCGATCTCGATGCTCCGCGAGTGCCAGATATCTTCCAAGCAGTCGAAGTACGGTTCGGTGAAGCCATCCAGGAGCCCGGACGGGGCAAGGGAGAAACCTGCGATGGCCGCGCTCAGGATCTCGTTGGAGAGCCCGGTGTCGTCGACCGCGGCATCCCATGCGGCCGTCTTGACGGCGGCATCCGGACGGGCAGCTGCGGCCAGGGCATGGCCTTCGCGTCCCGCCGCGGTGTGGTCCAGGGCGAGTTCGGCATCCAGTTCCGGTAGCGTGGCCGCTCCGTTGGCTGCCAATGCCTGCCACAGGCTCCACCGAAGATCCGCATCCACCGTGAGGCCGTCCACTATCACGCTTCCGGTGAGAAGGCCTCGGAAGAACTCGACATACGCGCCGTCATGGCGCGACAATTCCGCCAGAGTCCTGGCCCACGCGAGTTGCTGGTCGGAACCCGGCTCGGAGGTCCGCAGCTGCATCGCGCTGGCCGCCATCAGGCTCGCCCGGACCTCGTACCGCTGCGGAGCGGGGACGTAGCGCTCGACGGCGGTCACCGCGTTGCCCAGAACGTTCAGAAGGACGCCGATTCCCGGTTCGGCCGGGGCGAAGCGTTCGACGGCGGCGACGTACAGCGCCGCGGGGGTAACGGCGTCGCGCGCTGAATCCCACAAGGCTGTCCAGCACAACGCCCGGGCCATCGGATCGCTGAGCCGGTCCAAGGAGGAACGCACGGTTGCCTCGGACTCCGCATCGAGGCGCACCTTGGCATAACTGAGGTCGTCGTCGTTGACGAGGAGGAGGGACGGGCGCGGCTTTCCCGCGAGTTCCGCGACGGGCGTGTCGGCGCCTTCGATGTCCAGCTCGATGCCCTCCGTGCGGTGCAACCGGCCGCCGTCATCAAAGTTGTAGAGACCGATCCTGAGCCTATGCGGCCGGTGTTCCTGCTTGCCCGTGATGGGGTCCACGGAGTCCTGGCGCACGGTGACTGCCGCCATGGCATCGCCGCTCCCGGAGATTTCGGCCGCAATGGTGGAGATCCCCGATGTCTGCAGCCACTGGCGGGCCCACGTGCCAAGGTCCCGGCCCGATGCCGTGCCCAGGGCTTCGAGGAGGTCGGTCAATGAGGTGTTGCCGTACTCGTGATCCTTGAAGTAGCGTCGCGAGCCGGCAATGAACGCCTCGAACCCGACGTAGGCCACCAATTGCTTCAGGACGGATGCACCCTTGGCATAGGTAATGCCGTCGAAGTTCTGCTTGGCGGCTTCCAGGTCCGGAATGTCCGCGACGATCGGGTGGGTCGTGGGCAACTGGTCCTGCACGTAGGCCCAGGACTTGCGCTTGTTCGCGAAATTCACCCAGGCGCTGTCCCAGTCCGTGGCCCTGTCCACGCCGAGGGTGCCCATGTAGTCGGCGAAGGATTCCTTGAGCCAGAGATCATCCCACCAGGTCATGGTCACGAGGTCTCCGAACCACATGTGGGCCATCTCGTGCATGAGGGTGTTGGCGCGGGCTTGGTACTGGGCATCGGTGGCCCGCGAAGTGAAGACGTATTTCTCGGTGAAGGTGACCAGGCCGGGATTCTCCATGGCGCCAAGGTTGTACTCGGGCACGAACGCCTGATCGTACTTCCCCCACGGGTACGGGTAGTCGAAGAGCTCGTTGAAGAAGTCCAGGCCGTTCTTCGTCAGCCGGAAAAGCTCGGCGGCATCGAAGGACTCCTGCATAGATGCGCGGCAATAGAGCGCCAGCGGAACCTCAAGGCGGGTCCCGTCGTCGAGCGTCTTGCTCCAGTGGTCCGTGGCGCGGAAATAGGGACCGGCGAGGACGGTGGTGATGTAGGTGGACATCCGCTGGGTGGTGGCGAAATCCCAGCGGCTCGTGGCCGGATCGCTCGTGAGTTGCGTACGGGAGAGCTCGGCGCCGTTGGAGGCCACCTGCCAGGCGGAAGGCGCCATGACGTGGAAGGTGAATTCGGCCTTCAGGTCCGGCTGTTCGAAGTTCGCGAAGACGCGGCGGGCGTCCGCCGGTTCGTATTGCGTGTAGAGGTAGCACTGACCGTCGGCGGGATCGACGAATCGGTGCATGCCCTCTCCGGACCGGCTGTAAAGGGCGGTTCCGGTGACCGTGACCTGGTTTTCGGCCTGGAGATTGTTGAGGTGGATCCTGTCGCCGTCCACTACCTCGGCGACGTCGAGCCCTTTTCCGTTGAGGAAGACGCTGTGCACGCCACCGTGGATGAAATCCAGGAAGGTGGAGGAACCAGGCTGTGCCGAAAAGTTGATGACGCTGCGGCTTGTGTACCCTGGCACGCCCGTATCGGCGGCTTGGCGGACGTCAAGGGAGACATCGTAGCTGTGGGTGCTGATCAGGGCTGAACGGGTGGCGGCTTCAGCGCGCGCCAAGTTGTGATTCGACACCCAGCTATCTAATCATGAGCAAGACGGCGCCCAAGCCCAACAGGGCGATCAGGAACCAGGAGCCAAGCGCAACGAGCGCGGCGCGGCCACCCGTGTGCAACAGGGTGCGGACACGGACCGCCGAACCCAGCCCGAACAGGGCCGAGGCGAGCAGGATGTCCTGGAGTGCTCCCGCTGCGTCCAGCACGCCCGGGCCCAACCAGCCCAAGGAACGTACGGCCACCATCGCGATGAACCCGAGCACGAAGAGCGGGACGATCGGCGGGAACTTGCCGCCGTCGTCGTTCGCTTCGGTGCCGTTGCGCGACTTCCGACGCATCGACCATCGTTGCGTGAGCCCGGCTCCGGCAACGATGGGGGCGAGCAGGACCACCCTGGTCAGTTTCACGACGACGGCGAGCGCCAGCGCCACGGGACCGGCGGTCTGTGCCGTCGCGACCACCTGGCCGACGTCGTGCACGGAAGCGCCGGTCCAGGCCCCGAATTGTTCAGGGCTCAGGCCCAAGGGGTGCATGAGCAGTGGCAGGACGCCGATGGCGAGCGTCCCGCAAAGCGTCACCAGGGCAACGGGCAGGACAGTGTCCTGGTGTTTGATGCGGCGCACCGCGGCCATGGCGCCGATCGCCGAGGCGCCGCAAATGGAGAAGCCGGTGGCTATCAGCAGGGCGCCCTCTCGCGGAAGCTTCACCAGGCGGGCCAGCCCATACGTGCCGGCGAAACTGAGGAGCACGACGGCGGCGATCAGGACGAGCGCAAACCAGCCAAGGTCGAGGACATCGACAACGCTGACCTTCAAGCCCAGTAGCACGATGCCCGCCCGCATGTGGTGCTTGCCGGCGAAGTCCAGCCCCGGGCGGGCGCGTCCGGCAGCCCATGCCGCCGTGCCCGGTATATTTGCAGCTAACAAACCCAGCGCTACAGCGGCTGTCATGGCAGGGATGGGGGGAAGCAGGGCATGGACGATGAAGGCAAGTCCAGTGGCTGCCACTGCCATGACAATCCCGGCTCCCCATCGGGAGACGGAGGCCGCGAAACGATGGGGGTGCATTCGTCAACCTTGATGCATGCAAGCGCTGAAATGCGAACCGGGTTCACACTTGGTATCGCAACATGCAGGACGCGAAATGCGTTCGTAATCGAAAAGGTGATTGTCTGAATCCCATGTCAGAGCTATTCCGGGATTACTCCGAGGCCGCCGCCCGCTCCGGCGCCTACGACGAAATGTTCGCCCCAGGCACCGTTGCCCGAAAGTCCTACGGCCAGGTGGACGGCGCACTCCGCGAGCTTTCACTTGCCGATGTGAGCGCCCGTGCCGAGTCGATGGCACGGACCTTCCTGGACCGCGGCGTGACCTTCGATTATGCGGGGGAGGAGAGACCCTTCCCGCTGGATATCGTGCCAAGGGTGATTCCGGCTGACGAATGGGACGTCCTTGAGCGTGGGGTCAAGCAGCGCGTCCGCGCCTTGGAGGCGTTTCTGGACGATGTCTACGGTCGGATGGCGGTGGTCGCTGACGGAGTAGTGCCGCGGGCATTGGTGACCACCAGTGCGCATTTCCACCGGGCGGTGCATGGTTTCGAGCCCGCCGGCGGAGTGCGCGTACACGTGTCCGGTATCGACGTCGTCCGCGATGCCGCGGGCACGTTCCGGGTTCTGGAGGACAACGTCCGCGTGCCTTCCGGGGTGTCGTACGTGTTGGAGAACCGGCGGGCGATGGCAAAGGGTTTGCCGGAGGCGTTCGGGCAGCAGCACATCCGTCCGGTCGAGGAATACCCGCGCCGTCTGCTGTCGGCGTTGCGGAAGACCGCGCCGTCGGGGGTGGACGACCCCACCGTGGTGGTCTTGACCCCTGGCGTCTTCAACAGCGCCTACTTCGAACACACACTGCTGGCCGGGTTGATGGGCGTTGAACTGGTAGAGGGCAGGGACCTGATCTGCCGCGGTAACCGGGTCTACATGCGCACCACGGCCGGCGAGCAGCGCGTGGATGTGATTTACAAGCGGATCGATGATGAGTTCCTGGATCCGCTGCAGTTCCGCTCCGATTCCATGCTCGGCTGTCCGGGACTGGTGAACGCAGCCAGGGCAGGCGGGGTGACCATCGCGAACGCCGTAGGCAACGGTGTGGCCGATGACAAGCTGGTCTATTCCTACGTGCCGGACCTGATTCGTTACTACCTGCACGAAGAGCCCGTGATCGCCAACGTGGAGACTTTCCGCTTGGAAGAGAAGGAAGCGCGCGAGCAAGTCCTCGACCGGCTCGAGGAACTCGTGGTCAAGCCGGTGGATGGTTCGGGAGGCAAGGGCCTGGTGATCGGTCCTGATGCTTCACGGGACGAGCTGGATGCCCTGCGGAAGCGGGTGTTGGCGGATCCGCGCGGCTGGATCGCCCAGCCCGTGCTGCAGCTTTCCACGGTTCCAACCCTTTCGGGAGACCGCTTCGGCCCCCGGCACGTGGACTTGCGTCCGTTCGCGGTCAACGACGGCGACGACGTCTGGGTGCTGCCCGGCGGGCTGACCCGGGTTGCCCTGAAGGAAGGATCGCTCATCGTGAACTCTTCCCAAGGTGGTGGTTCCAAGGACACCTGGGTACTCTCGGACTCCCCGCAACTGCCCGCCGTCGAACTGCCCCGTTCCTCCATCACGGTCCGTGAGCAGGTCTCGGTGTGGCCGGTCGAAAGCAACTGGCGGGACCGCCAATCGGACCAGCAGCAGTGATCCGTCACGCTATGGTGCCGGAGCAGGATACATTCATCGTCACGACGCAGGACCCGAAGGAGGCACAGCCCCATGCTGAGCCGTATTGCTGAATCCCTTTTCTGGATCGGCCGTTACGTGGAGCGGGCCGACGGAACGGCCAGAATCCTGGACGTCCATCTTGAACGCCTGAACCACCTTCCGCTCGAGGAGCAACGCAGCGTGGCGCGGGAACTCCTGGCCGTCATGGGAGCCCGGCCGCAGAGTGAAGAATTCGGTTTGCCGGAGCTGCTTCACGCCCTCGCCTACGACAAGACGAGTGCCACGTCCATCGCCGGATCCCTCGGGGCTGCGCGTGAGAATGCGCGGCGGGCACGCGAAACCGTGTCCTCCTCCTTGTGGGAGAGCCTCAACACGACGTACTACGGGCTGAACCAGCACCGCAAGGACGTGGTGGGTACATACCGTTTCTGCAACTGGGTACTGGAACGCACCGCCATGGTCAGGGGCCTCGCGGACACCACGGTGAGCCACGACGAAAGCTGGCTTTTCCTTGTCCTCGGCCGTTCGCTCGAGCGTGCCGACATGACCGCGCGGATGCTGTCCACCAGGGATGTCCTCTCCGCCGGAATGTCATGGGTGAACATGTTGCGTTGCGCCGGTGCGTACGAGTCATTCCTCCGGACCCGCCGGGCGGCCTTCGGAGACCAGCACGCTGCCGAGTTCCTCCTGCTGGACCGTTTGTTCCCGCGCTCCATCGTCTTCGCCCTGCGCGACGCCGACGAGTGCCTCGCCAAGCTGGATCCCTCAGCGCAACGGGTGGGCTTCATCAATGACGCCCGTCGGATCGTCGGCCAGGCCCGTACCTTCCTTGAGTTCCATCGGACGGACGATCTCATGTCCGAGCTGCCCGAGCATATGGACCGGGTCCAGAAGGCCGTCACGCAGGCCTCCGACGCGATTTCCCGTAAGTACTTCAATCAGGCGGATGAACTGGCCTGGGTGGGAGAAGTTTCATGACCCGGCTGAGCATCGTCCACAAGACGGCCTACAAATACAACCGCCGCGTGACCTTGTCGTACAACGAGGCACGCATGACGCCTCTGACCGATCCGCAACAGGTGGTCCTCGAATCCTCACTGAAGATCACGCCGTCGCAGGCTGCCGTGAGCACTTATCGTGACTATTGGGGCACCCGCGTGACCGCCTTCGACATGCAGATGCCGCACGAGCGACTCGAAGTGGTGGCCACCACCACCGTTGAGGTCCACCGGGTGGAGAGGGTGGCCCTGGACGAAGAGATTGTTGGCTGGGACGTGATGGCTTCCGACGAGATCCGGGACCAGTTCAGTGACTGGTTGCCGCAGTCGCAGCTCAGTGGTCCGGGGGAGGAAGTGCTCGGCATCATTCCCGCCGTCGTGGCCGGCAAGAATCCGCACGAGACAGCCATGGCCATTTTCGACTGGATGCGCGGCGAAATGAGCTATGTGAAGGGCACAACGGGCGTCACTACCAACGCCGAGGAAGCCTGGAACCAGCGTCAAGGAGTCTGCCAGGACCTGGCCCACTTGGCCATCGGTTCGCTTCGCAGCTGCGGCATTCCGGCCCGTTACGTGTCCGGTTACATCCATCCACGGCCCACGGCCGAGATCGGTGAAACAGTCGCAGGCCAATCCCACGCGTGGCTGGAATGGTGGGACGGCGAATGGCGCAGCTGGGATCCCACCAACCACAAGCCTGCCGGAGATCTCCACGTCACTGTGGCGCGGGGCCGGGACTACCGGGATGTTCCTCCCTTGAAGGGCATCCTGTCCGGCGGTGGCGGCTCAGGCCTCACCGTGACGGTCGAGATCACGCGGCTCACCTAGGAGGCCTGCGGCCCTCCGCCTGGATTTACCAGGGGGAGGGCTTGTAGTCCTTCAGGAAGACGCCGTACTGGTCTTCGCCGTTTTCGCCCATGACGATGGGATCGTAGACACGCGCCGCCCCGTCCACGAGGTCGAGGGGTGCGTGGAAGCCTTCCTCCATGAGCCGGACTTTGGTGTAATGCGGGCGTTCGTCCGTGATCCAGCCGGTATCGACGGCGGTCATCAGGATCCCGTCGCTGTCCAGCATTTCTTGTGCGCTGGTCCGCGTCATCATGTTCAACGCGGCCTTTGCCATATTGGTATGCGGGTGCCCGGGGCCTTTGTAGGCGCGGGAGAACTGCCCTTCCATGGCTGAGACATTCACGATGTACTTCCTGCGTGCGGTGGAGCGCTTCATGGCCCCGCGGAGCCGGCTGACCAAGAGGAACGGCGCCGTGACGTTGCAGAGTTGAACCTCGAGCATCTCGAGCGGATCGACTTCGTCCACCACTTGGGTCCAGCTGTTGATGGCCGCAAGGTCGGGAACCAGGCCGCCGGCGTCGATCGCGGTACCTGTCGCGATCCGCGCCAACGACGCGGAGCCCGTGGACAAAGCGAGCGAGGTAATCGCATCACCTGCCAGCACGGGATGATCGGTGACACTTTGCGTGATGGCCAAGGGGTGCTTGTCGTGGGCATGGCCGAACGTGACCAGCTCCGGGCCGCCATTGGCTGCCTGAAGGGCCTCGGGCAGTGGCTCATCCTCGGCATCCACCAGGGGCTTGTACGCATTCCCCGAACGCCGGACTGTCTGGGCGGCGTTGTTGATGATGATGTCGAGCGGGCCGGCTTCGTTGAGGGAGTCCGTGAGCGCCATGACCTGTGACGGATCCCGGAGGTCGATGCCCACAATCCTGAGCCGGTGCAACCAGTCCGCGCTGTCTTCCATGGCGGCGAAGCGTCGCGCCGCGTCCTTGGGGAAGCGGGTGGTGATCGTGGTGTGCGCGCCGTCGCGGAGCAAGCGAAGGGCGATATACATGCCGATCTTGGCGCGCCCACCCGTCAGGAGGGCACGGCGTCCGCTCAGGTCCGTGCGGGCATCGCGCTTACTGTGGCTGAAGGCCGCGCATTCCGGGCACAACTGGTGGTAGAACGCGTCTACTTGCGTGTAGTGCTGCTTGCAGATGTAGCAGGGCCTGGACCGGATGAGGTGGCCCGCGATTTCGCCCGTGGCCGAGGTAGCCAGCTTGTTCCCGCGGGTCTCGTCGTCGATCCTGTCCGGGGCTGCGGTGGCAGTCAACGCAATGACAGCACGATCGGCTTCCGCGATCTCGTCCCGCTTGGTGACCCGGCGGTGGCGCTTGACGGCCTTGAACATCTTTCCCGTGGCACGCCGGATGGCGACGTAGTCCGGGTGCTCCTCGTCGTAGGCGTGGATGGTGTTCAAGACCTTGAGGCAGGCCTGGATCTCTTCAGGCGTCAAATCGGCGGGGCTCATTGGGTCAATTTTACAGGGTCGGGCACAGCAAAGCCTCCCGTGCGGCAGTGGCGGGAAGCCTGCTGTCGCCCGGGAGGCCGGGGCTGTCTTGGTTCCGGGGTCCCGGGTCAGGCCTCTACCGAGGAAGCCTGGATTTTCGTGACCTGCTCCGCGGAGTCCCTGATGTCGGGGAACTTCTCGGTGGCAGCCTTGATCGCCTCGGGCACCGAGCGGCGGTATTCAGCCGCCAGGGCGAGCTCGGAGGCCTCCGGCTCAGGTACCACCTGGTCCTTTGCGAGCACGGTGATTCCGGATTCAGTGACCTTGAAGCCGCGGGCCCGGTCGAGGTCGGGATCCAAGCCAATGGCAGCCCCGGCGGGCACTTTCACGTTTTTGTCGATGATGGCTCGCTTCACCACGGCACCTGCGCCGATGCGCACTTTATCCATCAGCACCGAGTCCTGGACCCTGGTGGCCGGTCCTACGTAGACGTCGTTGGACAGCACGGACCCTTCCACGATTCCGCCGGAGATTACCGAGCCACTGGCCACGATGGAGTCCAGCGCGGTGCCCACGGTGCTGTTCTCGCCCCGGACGAACTTAGCCGGCGGTGAAATACTCTGCCGCGTGTAGATGGGCCATTCCGAGTTGTACAGGTTGAAGATCGGAACGGGTGAAATCAGGTCCATGTGGGCGTCATAGAACGAATCGATGGTTCCAACGTCGCGCCAATACGTGCGGTCGCGTTCGGTGGAACCGGGAATGTCGTTGAGCGTGAAGTCGTAGACGCCCGCCTCACCCTGGGACACGAAGTAGGGGATGATGTCGCCGCCCATGTCGTGTTTGGTGTCCAGGCGCTCCGCATCGATGCGAAGTGCTTCCACCAGGGCGTCGGCGTCGAAGACATAGTTGCCCATGGAGGCAAGGAACTGCGAGGGATCAGCGGCGAGGCCTTCCGTTTCGGCAGGCTTTTCAACGAACGCCGAAATCTTCTGCGGATCGTTCTTGTCGACCTCGATCACGCCGAACTGGTTGGCCATGTTCAGCGGCTGGCGGACGGCCGCAACTGTGGCCTTGGCGCCGCTGGCCACGTGCTGTTGGACCATCTGCTGGAAGTCCATGCGGTAAACGTGGTCCGCACCGACAACGACAACAATGTCGGGGTTGGCGTCGTGAATCAGGTTCAGGGACTGGTAGATGGCATTCGCGCTGCCGAGGAACCAGCTCTTGCCCACGCGCTGCTGGGCGGGAACCGAGGCCACATATCTTCCCAGCTGGGTGGACATCCGCCAGGTCTCGGAAATGTGGCGGTCAAGACTGTGCGACTTGTACTGGGTCAGCACCACGATCTGGAGGTACCCGGAATTGACCAGATTCGAGAGAGCGAAATCGATCAATCGATAGCCCCCCGCAAACGGCACCGCAGGTTTTGCCCTGTCTGCCGTCAATGGCATAAGGCGGTTTCCTTCGCCGCCAGCCAACACAATTGACAATACTTTCTTCAACGCCATGGTGTTTGCTCTCCCTGTACGTCTTTGTAGCCCCCGAAAAAAGCCCGGGTTGCCGGACCCTTTCACACTAGAACACATACTCCGGAAGGACTACGTTAGGTAGCGTGCGCGTAGACATTGTGACTAAAGAGTTTCCACCCGAAATCTATGGCGGGGCCGGTGTGCATGTTGCCGAGCTCAGCCGCGTCCTGGCGAAGCATGTGGATCTGCAGGTGCGTGCCTTCGGCGCGCCCCGCGATGCGGACTTCCACGGTGCAACGGTGACGTCGTATTCCACTCCGGATGATCTGGGGGCGGCGAATGCCGCCGTCCAGACCCTCGGGGTGGATTTGCGCATCGTGCCGGACATCGCCGGAGCGGACCTGGTCCATTCCCATACCTGGTATGCCAACATGGCCGGCCACCTGGCGTCGCTGTTGCACGGGATACCCCATGTGCTCAGCGCCCATAGCCTGGAGCCGTTGCGGCCGTGGAAAGCGGAGCAGCTCGGTGGTGGCTACGCGTTGTCCTCATGGGTTGAAAAGACCGCCTATGAAGCTGCCGCGGCTATCATCGCCGTCTCGGACGGCATGCGGAACGACATCCTGCGCAGCTATCCGAACGTGGATCCGGCCAAGGTCCGGGTGGTCCACAACGGCATCGACGTCGACATGTGGCAGCCGGACGAAGGCGAAGACGCAATTCGCGCCCTCGGCATCGATCCCGCCAAGCCCAGTGTGGTCTTTGTTGGGCGGAACACCCGCCAGAAGGGTGTCCCCTACCTCCTGAAGGCTGCGGCCAGCCTGCCGGAAGATGTGCAGCTTGTGCTGTGCCTGGGCGCGGCGGACACCCCGGAACTCGCGGCGGAAACGGCCCGGCTCATCGAGGACCTGCAGGGCAAGCGCGAAGGTGTCCTGGTCATTGAACGCATGCTTCCGAGGCACGAACTCATCCAGGTCCTCAGCCATGCCACGGCCTTCGCTTGCCCGTCGATCTACGAGCCCCTCGGCATCGTCAACCTCGAGGCCATGGCATGTGGCGCGGCCGTCGTGGCAAGCGCCACCGGCGGCATCCCCGAGGTGGTCCAGCACGGCGAAACGGGACTCCTGGTAGAACTGGAGCAGGTCACGGACGGTACAGGAACCCCGCTGGATCCCGAAAAGTTCGTCGCAGATTTCGCCGCTGCCCTCAACGAGGTTGTGTCCGATCCTGCCCGGGCCAAGGTCATGGGTGCCGCAGGCCGCGTCCGGGCCGAGGAGCACTTCTCCTGGGAGTCCATCACCGAAACAACCCTCGAGGTCTATCGTTCGGTGCTCGCCCCCTGACCCTCCAACCCAACTGACTCGCAGTTGTTGTCGTTATGAGGGCTCATAACGACAACAACTGCGAGCTAGTTGGGAAAGAACGACGACGGCGCCGCGCCCCCCAGCCGGGGGAGTGCGGCGCCGTCGTCGTTAAAGGATTCGGCAATTGTTCACCGGCCGGTCACGGCACGATGCTAGTTGAACTTTCTTCCCTTCAAGGCGAGGAGGCTCTTCTCCTCGGCGGGTGCGTTGCCGCTTGCCCGTTGCGCCTGGAAGTGGCCGCGGGCTTCGTCCTGGCGTTCCTTTTCGGCCCCCGAAGCGATGGGCGCGCGCAAGTGCTCGGGACCGTAGCCGAAGGAATCAACCAGGTCCAGGGCGTGGGGACGGATCTTGACGAGCAGCCTGTTGATGTAGGCCCCCACGGTGCGTCCGCGCTGCATGGAAAGGCGGCCGTTCATGAGGTACCAGGAAAGGTGCTTTTCGATGAGCGAGAGGCCGAACAGGTCGCGGAGCCACGTCAAGACGCGCACGGTGCCCGGATCGCCGACCTTGCCGAGGGCTTCCGTGAACGCTTCCCATTGCAGTAGTTCGGCGTGCGCTTGGGCGGCTTCAATCAAATCGTCCTGATGCTGGTTGAACAATGCCGCCGCCTGATGTTGCGGAAGCTTGTTCGCACCCTTGAGTGCAGCGCCAACCTCCGCCACCATGGACTGCACCCGGTCCGTCAGCAGTGTGCGTTGGCCTTCTTCGTCGCGCAGGGCGAGCGCGGCTTTCTGGACTGATCCCGTGTCCGCCACGAACTGCGCTACTTGCCGCAGGCCCGTGCGGTTGATGGCGACGTCCGCGGCCTGGGCGGCCACGAAGCGGGCAAGCACGCCGAAGTCGACGTTCCGGAACTCTTTGGCGTAGTCGGCCAGGAGGCGCTTGGCGACGAGCTGGAGAAGCACGGTGTTGTCGCCCTCGAAAGTGGCGTAGACGTCCAGGTCCGCGCGGAGCGAGGCGAAACGGTTCTCGATGAGGAATCCTGCGCCGCCGCAGGCCTCGCGGCACTCTTGCAGCGTGTCGAGGGCGTGCCAGGTACTCAGGGGCTTGAGGGCCGCGGCGAGGGTCTCGAGGTCCTGGCGGTCGGCGTCGGTGTCGTGCCTGCCGGAAAAGACGTCGTCGAACTTCTCGAGCAGCTGCTCGTGTGCGAAGCTCGCCGCAAAGGTTGTGGCAAGCCGGGTGAACAAGCGGCGCTGGTGCCGTTGGTAGTCCAGCAGGACTTCTTCGTCCGTGGGGGATGAGGCGTTGAACTGGCGCCGTTCGGCGGCGTACCGGATGGCGGTCGTCAGGGCCACCTTGCTCGCGGCGACTGCGGCGCCGTCGAGGGAGACGCGGCCCTGCACCAAGGTGCCAAGCATCGTGAAGAATCGCCGACCCGGGCTCGCGATGGGCGAGGTGTATTCGCCTTCGGGGGAGACGTTGCCGTAGCGGTTGAGCAGGTTGGTGCGGGGGACACGGACATCGGTGAAATGCAGGCGCCCGTTGTCGATGCCATTGAGTCCGCCCTTGATGCCGTCGTCCTCGCCGCCGATTCCGGGCAAGAACTCCTTGGTGTCCGGGTCCCTCAGCTCGACATAGAACGCGTGAACGCCGTGGTTAACGTTGCGGGTCACCAGCTGGGCGAACACGACGGCGGCGAGGCCGTCCTCGGCTGCGTTGCCGATGTAGTCCTTCCACGCGGCACGGAACGGAGTGTTGATGACGAACTCCTGGGTGGACTCGTCGTACGTGGCCGTGGTGGCGATGCTCGCAACATCGGAGCCGTGTCCGGTTTCCGTCATGGCGAAGCAGCCGGGGATCTCCAGGCTCATGATCCCGGGCAGCCATTTGTTCTGGTGCTCCTCAGTGCCGAGGTGCATCACCGCCGAACCGAAGAGGCCCCACTGGACGCCGGCCTTGATCTGCAGGGAAGGATCGGCAGTGACGAGTTCCTCGAACCCGGCGATGTTGCCGCCGTGGTCGTCCGAACCGCCGAGGCTGGCGGGGAAAGCCCGGTGCACGGCGTTGTTGTCCACGAGGTACTTGAGCTGCCCGAATACACGCTTGCGGTGCTCCGTATGCGTCAAGCCTTCGATCTTGTGCACCTCGGGGCGGCCCGCGAGGTCACGCGCCGTATGCCGGATATGGGCCCACTTGCCGAGCAGCAATTCGCCAAGAGCCGCTACGTCCACCGAAGGGGCGGGGGCAACAGGCTGCGTGGTTGCAGCCGTTCCCGCGGCCGCCCGGTTGCTGGAGGAGGTACGGTCCACTACTTCAGTCATGGTGATTCCTTCTTTGGTTCCGAACAACGTGGAGTCATTGCTGATATTCAGGAGAGTTGATCTTGAGTTCCGGGGCGATTCCCACGCACAGCCAATCCGTGATTTGGGCCGCCATGGTTTCCTGGTCGGGCTTTGCTGCGGAGGCGGGACTGCCCAGCCACCTCTCGCCGGCGTTGCGGACCAGTCCGATGGCCGCGGTGGGCCAGTAGTCGATCAATGCTTCCTTTTCCGCCCCCAGGTGTTCCCGCATGGGCCGGGCGATCATGGCACTGATCGACTCGAAGAAGTGGCCAAGGGCTCCTGAGGCGGCGATGGCGTCTTGCGCAGAGGGTTCGCCTTGCGAGAGCCGCGTGATGAACGCGTAGACGGCAGGGCTTGACTCCGCCATCTGCAGGTACGCGGAGACCATGGCGAACAGGCCTTCGCGTGGAGTCTGCGCGCTTTCCGCCGCTTCCTTCATCCGCCGTTGCATTTGTCCCAGCACTACTTCGCCCATTGCCTGCTGCAGGCCGGCTTTGTCCCCGAAATAGCGGTAGTACACGGACTTCGAGGTACTGGCGGCCGTCGCGATCTCCTCCATGGAGGCCTCGCTGCCCAGCGAATGTACAGCCTTTCGGGCGGCCTTGATGAGATCGCGCCGTCGCTCTTCGCGGTGGACCTGCCAGCGGGCGGCACGGCCGTCGACGGCGGGAGCCTCGCCGTCCGCGGGAGGCGCGGTCCCGGCGTTGTGTTCTGCAGGAAGACCGGGGCTGGGGATGTTCACGATACTCAGCGTATCAGGTACGCTGGGTATCAGTAACACGATGTGATCATAAGGAGAAACGCATGCCTGAAGCAGCACATTCCGCGAGCGCACCACACGAATCCCCGGCAACCGAGGGCGCACTCCGCAAAGCCGTGGTGGTTGGCGGGAACAGGATCCCGTTTGCCCGGACCGGCGGCGCCTACACCAAATCGTCAAACCAGGACATGCTGACGGCCGCACTCGACGGGCTGATCGCACGCTTCGGCCTTCAAGAGGAGCGAATCGGCGAGGTCGCCGCAGGAGCCGTCCTGAAGCACTCCCGCGACTTCAACCTGACGCGCGAAGCAGTGCTGGGCTCGGCCCTTTCCCCGGAGACGCCTGCCTACGATCTCCAGCAGGCGTGCGCCACCGGCCTTGAGACCGTCCTGGGCCTCGCCAACAAGATCAAGCTGGGCCAGATCGACTCGGCCATCGCAGGCGGCGTCGACTCTGCCTCGGATGCCCCTATTGCCGTGAGCGAGGGCCTCCGCGAAATCCTGCTGGACCTCAATCGCGCCAAGTCCCTGACCGATCGGCTCAAGGTCCTCGCACGGCTGCGTCCGAAGGACCTCGCCCCGGATGCTCCGAACACGGGGGAACCGCGCACCGGCCTCTCGATGGGAGAACACCAGGCACTCACCACTGCCCAATGGAAGATCAGCCGCGAAGCTCAGGACGAGATCGCGTTCAATAGCCACCACAACCTCGCCGCGGCCTACGAACGTGGCTTCTTCGATGACCTCGTGACTCCGTACCGTGGGCTGAGCCGTGATTCGAACCTCAGGCCCGATACCTCCATGGAGAAGTTGGCCACCCTCAAGCCTGTTTTCGGAAAGAGCCTTGGGGCTGAGGCCACGATGACGGCCGGCAACTCGACTCCACTCACGGACGGCGCCTCCACGGTTCTCCTCGGCACTGAGGAATGGGCGGACGCCCGGGGCCTGCCCAAGCTGGCAGTCGTCGTCGACGGCGAGGCGGCCGCCGTCGATTTCGTCCACGGCAAGGACGGACTCCTCATGGCTCCGGCCTTCGCGGTGCCGCGGCTCCTGGCCCGCAACGGGCTGTCCTTCGAAGACATCGACTTCTTCGAAATCCACGAAGCCTTCGCGGGCACTGTCCTGAGCACGCTTGCAGCATGGGAAGACGAGGAATTCGGCCGTACCCGGCTGGGACTGGATGGTGCCTTCGGCAAGATCGACCGCGCCAAGCTCAACGTCAACGGCTCGTCCCTCGCCGCCGGACATCCCTTCGCCGCGACCGGCGGACGGATCGTTGCCTCGCTGGCGAAGATGCTCCACGAGAACGGCCCGGTGGACGGCCGGCCAGCCCGTGGACTCATCTCCGTCTGCGCAGCCGGAGGGCAGGGCGTCGTCGCGATCCTTGAGGCCTACTCCGCTCCCGAAGGGCGGTAGCCGACATGACGGACAAATACACACAGTTCGTCAGCCACGGGATCGGCAAGGACCTGGCCAAAAAGCTCGGCCTGCCCCAACCCGCCGTTCTCCGGAGGTACAAAGCGGGAGAACCGCTGGTTCCAGGTCCGGTCCTTGTGCTCGGGAGCGGCAACGGGAAAACTGCGGGCGCCGACGAATTGGCTGCCGCCCTGGTGGGCTGGGACCTCGACGTTCGGCGTTCGGCCCTGCCCAAGGAAAAGCTGGGGGCAATCGTCCTGGTGCTTGACGCCGTCGAGCATCCGGAAGAGCTTGCCGGACCGGTTCTCACTGCGGCCCCGTCGCTCCGTGATCTGGCCGCCGGTGCAAGGGTCGTCACGATCTCCCGCACGTCCGCGTCTGCCGCCAGCCCGGCTGTTGCCGCGGTCCGTCAAGGCGTCGACGGCCTGCTGCGTTCCCTCGCCAAGGAACTGCGGGCAGGTGCCACGGCCAACGGCATTCTCCTCGGGGACGGTACCGGCACCACGAGCCCCAGCACGCTCGGCGCGCTCCGCTTCTTCCTGTCCGGACGGTCCGCGTTCGTGGATGGTCAGTTCCTGACTGTGACTTCAGGCACCGGCCAGCTTCCCGCCGACGCCGACAAGCCCTTGGCCGGCAAGGTCGCCGTCGTCACGGGAGCTGCCCGCGGCATCGGAGCGGCGATCGCACGGACCCTGCACCGGGACGGCGCCCGGCTCGTGGTGGTGGATATTCCCGCTGCGGGCGACCACCTCGCCGAAGTCGCCAACGAGGTCCATGGCACTGCCCTGCAATTGGACATCACGGCCGAGGACGCCGGGAGGCGGATCATCGACCACGCCGTGGAACGCCATGGCGGACTCGATATCGTCATCCACAACGCCGGCATTACCCGGGACAAGCTCTTGGCCAACATGGATGAGGGCCGCTGGAATTCGGTCATCGGAGTGAACATCGCCTCGCAGTTGAGAATCAACGAGGCACTCCTGGGCTCGGACCAGCTCAACAAAACCCCGCGGATCGTGTCGGTGGCCTCCACCAGCGGTATCGCCGGCAATCGGGGGCAGACCAACTACGCTGCGTCCAAAGGGGGAGTGATCGGCATGGTCAGGGCCACGGCGCCCTTGCTGGCGGAACGCGGCGGCTCCATCAACGCGGTCGCGCCCGGTTTCATCGAGACCGACATGACCGCCCGGATCCCCTTCGCGACCCGGGAAGTTGCCCGCAGGTTGAACTCGCTGCAGCAGGGAGGCTTGCCCGGGGACGTGGCCGAGGCAATTGCGTTCCTCGCATCGGATGCCGCCGCTGGAATCACCGGAGAAGTGCTCAGGGTCTGCGGACAGAACCTGGTGGGTGCATGACTACGGAGCAACCGCTCATCCTGGGGGAGCTGCCGTCCCTCTCGAAGCTGTACGTGAATGCGGCGGCGACGGCGGCACGGCGGAGGCTGATGGGTTTCCAGGCAGCCAACGCGCTGCCCCACGGGAGCCATGAGGTCCGCGGGGTGCGGGCCGACGTCGCGAACCTCACCGCGTACCAGCACCTGATCGGCGAGACTGCGAGTGACGCACTTCCGGCCGGCTTCATCCATGCCCTCGCGTTCCCGGTTTCGATGAGCGTGCTGAACCGGGACGACTTCCCGCTTCCCCTGCTGGGGATGATCCATTTGAGGAACCGCGTGGAGCAGATGCGGGCGGTCCAGTTCAGTGAGTCGCTCGACGTCCGGTCATGGGCCGAGGACATGCGCGGTCACAGGGCCGGAACCCAGCTGGACGTCGTCGCCGAAGTCCGATCGAGCAAAGATGGGGCCTTGCTCTGGCGGGGCGTCTCGACGTATTTGGCCAAGGGGGTCTTCCTTCCGGGAGTCGACAAGGCCGCAATGGCCGCCACTCCGGCGGATTTCACGGCACCCGCACCAACAGCCATCTGGCAGCTCGGCGTGGATACCGGACGCCTCTACGCCGCCGTATCCGGAGACTTCAACCCGATCCACTTGAGCCTCCTCTCGGCCAAAGCGCTCGGCCTGCCGCGGTCGATCGCGCACGGCATGTACCTTGCATCCCGGGCCTTGGCCGACGTTGGCTCGGTGAAATCGGAAGCGTTCCGATGGGACGTCAATTTCGAGGCACCGGTGTTCCTCCCGGCGCGGGTGGCGCTGGAAATCGGCACCGCCCACTCCGCGTCAGGCTCGTGGGAGCGTTCGGACTACGTGGCATGGAACCCTCGAAGCGGCAGGAAGCACTTCAGCGGCTCCGTGACGGCGCTGTAGGGCGCCGGTTCCGGGTTCAAGGGTCCAACTCCAGGTCCAGGTCCACGAACGGCTACGACGACGGCGGTCACCCACGTGGGCGGCTGCCGTCGCCGTGCCTCGCGGCGCCCGGTCCTGAGCCAGTTTCACTGCTGTGGGTGAATTGCCGGTAATGCAATTCAATAAATGTGATGAACGCCGCATTAGTGTCTGAAAACGCAAATTCAAGTTAAACAAACAAGGCCTGGAATTATCATAATTCCAGGCCTTGCAATTGTGCGCGGAGGGGGACTTGAACCCCCACCCCCTTTCGAGGACTAGCACCTCAAGCTAGCGCGTCTGCCATTCCGCCACCCGCGCAGGTGGTGTTCGGAGCCTTCGTTCTGCGCCTCTCGGCGCTTCTCTTTCCTCCGAAGCAGCGAGAAAAACTCTAACACGGTTTCTGGGAAATAAAAAAACCGGAGCCGGAGAGGGTGCCGGTAACGGCAATTGGACCCTGCCAATCCGCGCCAAAACGCAGGAAAGCGCGCGGCCAAACGAGCGTGCGGTGGGTAGGCTGAGGGAAGCGCGCGGGAGCGTACGCACCAACTGCCTACCCGCCGGAGCATGTCCATCCCAGCCAGCAAGGAGAGTTCCATGACTGATATCCGACCCGAGGACGAAGTAGCCCGGATCTGCCAGGAACTCATCCGCATAGACACCTCGAACTTTGGTGACGATTCCGGTCCCGGGGAACGCGTCGCGGCGGAATACACAGCGGCGCTTATCAATGAAGTGGGATTGGATGCCGAAATCTTCGAGTCGGCTCCGGGCCGGGCCAATGTCGTCACCCGGATGGCGGGGGAAGACCCCTCGGCCGGGGCCCTCGTGGTGCACGGCCACCTCGACGTCGTCCCGGCGCTCAAGGACCAATGGTCCGTGGATCCCTTCAGCGGCGAACTCAAGGACGGACTCATCTGGGGACGAGGCGCCGTGGACATGAAGGACATGGACGCCATGATCCTCTCGGTCATGCGCGACTTCGCCCGCACGGGACGCAAGCCCAAGCGCGACATCATCTTCGCGTTCTTCGCCGACGAGGAAGCCGGAGGCAACCACGGCGCGCGGTACGCCGTCGAGCACCGCAGGGAACTCTTCGACGGTGCCACGGAAGCGATCTCCGAAGTGGGTGGCTTCTCGGCCACCATCGGAGGCCAGCGGACCTACTTGCTCCAGACCGCGGAAAAGGGCCTTTCCTGGCTGCGCCTCGTGGCCCACGGCCGTGCCGGACACGGTTCGCAAATCAACACGGACAACGCGATCACCCGCCTGGCCGGGGCAGTCACCAGAATCGGCGAATATCGCTGGCCGATCGAGCTGACCCCCACCACGCGGCAATTCCTCGACGGCGTGACGGAACTGACCGGCGTCGAGTTCGATCCGGACAACCCCGAGACCCTCCTGAAGGAACTCGGCACCGTCGCACGCTTCGTGGGGGCCACCCTCCAAAACACCTCGAACCCCACGCTGCTGAGTTCCGGTTACAAGCACAATGTCATCCCCGAATCGGCGGAAGCGCTGGTGGACTGCCGCACGCTCCCGGGCCAGCAGGAACTGGTCTTCGAAACCGTCAAAAAACTTGCCGGCGACGGCGTGGACGTCAGCTACGTCAACAAGGACGTGTCCCTGGAGGTGCCGTTTGCCGGCAATCTGGTGGACGCCATGATCGACGCGTTGCATACGGAAGACCCCGGCGCCAAAGTGTTGCCATACACCTTGTCCGGCGGCACCGACAACAAGTCGCTCAGCAAGATCGGCATCACAGGCTACGGATTCGCCCCGCTGATGCTCCCGGACGAACTCGATTTCACCGGGATGTTCCACGGCGTTGACGAACGCGTACCGGCCGATTCGCTCAAGTTCGGATCCAGGGTGCTCAACACCCTGCTCAGCAACTACTAGGGAGAACGCCGTGACCTCTGAGGAGATCCTGCCGGACGGGCTGCTCCACCGCATCCGGGGCCGCGCCGCCGGTTACGACCAGAACAACTCCTTCTTCCACGAGGACCTTGAGGAGCTCGCAGCGGCGGGCTACCTGAAGATCTTCGTCCCCGAGTCCGACGGCGGACTGGGGCTCGGGCTCGAAGCCGCGGCGGAGCTTCAGCGCCGGTTGGCCACGGCTGCCCCGGCCACGGCGTTGGCCGTCAACATGCACCTCGTCTGGACCGGCGTCGCGCACGTCCTGGCGGCCCGCGGCGACAACTCCCTTGACTATGTCCTCAAGGAGTCAGGACGGGGCGAGGTCTTTGCCTTCGGGATTTCCGAGGCGGGAAATGACTCCATGCTCTTCGACTCAGGGACCACGGCGGAACCGCAGCTGGACGGCGGGTACAGCTTCACCGGACGGAAGATCTTCACGAGCCTGTCGCCGGCATGGACCCGCCTCGGCATCTTCGGCAAGGACAGCGGCGCGCGGGAGGGGAACGGGGAGCTGGTGTTCGGCTTCATCCACCGGGACGCCCCGGGGCACGAGACACTGAGCGACTGGGACACCCTGGGCATGCGGGCCAGCCAATCGAATACCACGCTCCTGCAGGCCGCCATGGTGCCGCCGGAACGGATATTCCGGAAACTGCCCGTAGGACCCAATCAGGATCCGTTGATCTTCGCGATCTTCGCGTGCTTCGAAACGCTGCTTGCCGCGGTCTACACGGGCATCGGGGAGCGGGCATTCACCCTGGCGGTTGATGCCGCCAAACGCCGTACCTCGGCCAAGTACGGCGGCCGGAGCTTCTCGCAGGACCCGGACATCCGCTGGAAGATCGCCGACGCCGCCATGGCAATGGATTCCATCCAGCCGCAGCTGGCGTCAGTTGCCCGTGACGTGGATGCCTTGGTTGATCACGGGGCGCAGTGGTTCCCAAAGTTCGTGGGGCTCAAGGTGCGGGCCACGGAGAACGCCCGGACCATGGTGGATGTGGCAATCCGGGTTTCCGGAGGCTCAAGCTACTTCCGGGGCTCGGAACTCGAACGGCTGTACCGCGATGTGTTGGCCGGGATCTTCCATCCCTCGAATGACGAATCAGCGCACACCACCGTAGCCAACGCGTTGCTTGGCCCGCTCGAAAGCTGAAACGCTCGAAAGCTGGAGCGGGCGACCCGAAAGAGCGGCCGTGCAGCTACACGGTGCGTTGTACGTTGAGTACTCTGCGGCGCAGCCAGAACCGGCGACCGCCGCCGATATAGAGGATGCTCCGCTCCAGTTCCCACTTGCCATATTCGGAGTGCTCCACGAGCCGACGTCGCGCCTCGGGCAAGGAATCGTCAGGACTGACGGTCAGTACGAGATACTCGTACTGCCTCGCGTAGTCCCGCTGACGCTCCACTGAACTGCTCAGAAATTGTTCTCTCATCCCTCTCCATTTTCGTCTTTTTCGGGCTAACGTGAAGTCATGAGCATCGATCCGCGTGTCGCGCTTCAGTCATTGACAGCTGCCTTGGAAGAACACCTGATTGCCGCTTCCGCCCGTAGGGGCGAAGGAGATCCCGCTGTGGAGGCGGCGTTTTTCGCCGTCGCAGATGCCTTTGAGGTATATGAGGACTCACTATACGAGGCCTACTCGGAAGTCACACCACTTCAGGTGTTCGACGACGATGAAGAGGATGACGACGAGGAGAACAATGAACTCCTCGATGAAGACGAGCTGGAGATCCTCGACCAGTAGTGCGCGGTCAGTAATGCCGGAATAACAGCTGGGTCAGATCGCTGAAACGTCTTCAAGTGCCCGCGAAATTTCAGCGGGAAGAGGCGCCAGCTGCGCATCGAGCAACTCCTTGAGCTGGACCGCATTGCGTGCGCCCACTATGGCCGTGGATACGCCCGGGCGGGAGAGCAACCAGCTCAGGGACACGTCGACGGCGGAGCGTCCCAACCCGCGCGCGGCCATTGCCACCGCTTCGACGATCCGTGCGCCCCGCGCGTCGAGGTACTTTTCGACGTAGCCGCTAAGGCGGCCCTCCGCCGCACGTGATTCCGAAGGAATCTGGCCACGGTATTTGCCGCTGAGCACCCCGCGCCCGAGGGGAGCCCACGCCATGAGGCCGAGGCCGGCATCCTCGACGGCGGGCACCAGTTCGTCTTCGGGCTTCCTGTGCAGGAGCGAATATTCGGATTGGTTGGCCACCACGGTGAATCCCGCGACGGCCGCAGCCTTGGCGGTCTGCCAACCGTTGTAGTTGGAGATGCCGACGTACCGTGCGCGTCCCGAGCGCAGCGCAAGGTCAAGAGCGGAAAGCGTTTCGTCCAGCGGAACGTTGCCGTCCCAGGCGTGCGCGAACCAGATGTCCACGTAATCGGTTCCCAAACGGGCGAGGCTGGCGTCGAGTGCGGACAGCATGGAACCGCGGGAGGCATCGACGCTGCGCCGGCTGTCCGACGTCGAGACGCCTGCTTTTGTGGAGAGGACAATCTCCGAACGCGCCACGACGTCGCCCAGCATGGAGCCCAGGAGGGCCTCGGCTTGTCCTCCTGCGTAAGAGGCCGCGGTATCGATCATGGTGCCGCCTGCGGCGATGAACGTATGGAGCAGCTCCCGTGCATCCTGTTCGTCCGTTTCTTCCGCCCAGGACATGGTGCCCAGGGAAAGGGTGGACACCCGAAACCCACTGTTGCCGACGTAACGCTGCTGCATAGCTGATAGCTTACGGGGAGATCGGGTAGATCATGACGTAGGGTCTATTCACGTGAACTGGATAGAAGCAGCCTTCCTTGGCCTCGTGCAGGGCCTGACAGAATTCCTTCCGATTTCTTCGAGCGCACACCTGCGAATTGTCGGCTCGTTCCTGCCTAATGCGGCGGATCCCGGAGCCGCTTTCACGGCCATTACCCAGCTGGGCACCGAGACGGCGGTCATTGTCTTCTTTTGGCGCGACATCGTGAGGATTGTGCGCGCCTGGTTCGGATCGCTGCGCGGGAAGGTGGCCAGGGACGATCCCGACGCGCGGATGGGTTGGTTGGTCATCCTCGGCAGCCTGCCCATCATCGTGCTCGGCCTGCTCTTCCAGAACCAGATCGAATCCGTGCTGCGCAGCCTCTGGATCGTCGCCACGATGCTCATCGTCTTCGGCATGATCCTCGCGGTGGCCGACGCCGTGGGCAAGCAGGAACGCGAGCTGAGCCAATTGACCTTCAAGCACGGCATCCTTTACGGTCTGGCCCAGGCCATGGCGCTCATCCCGGGCGTCTCCCGCTCCGGCGGAACCATCACAGCCGGCCTCTTGATGGGGTATACGCGAGAAGCTGCCGCACGGTATTCGTTCCTGCTCGCCATACCCGCTGTCTTCGGCAGCGGCTTGTATCAGCTGTACAAGGTGGTGTCCAAGGAAGGAATCACCGGACCCTTCGGCCTTCCGGAAACGGCCCTGGCCACGGTCATCGCCTTCGTTGTGGGCTTCATCATCATTGGCTGGTTCCTCAAATTCATTTCAACCCACAGCTACCGTGTCTTTGTGTGGTACCGCATTCTCCTGGGACTCGCCCTCTATGTATTGCTCGGTTTCAATGTCATCAGCGCCTAGCACTATGGTTGAGGCTGTGAAATCGTGGATCTCCCGCCCTGTGCCTGAACTACCCGGCAGCATGCCCCCCTTGAGGCTGTTCGATACCGCCCTCGGGGCCCTCGTGGAGGTCGAGCCACGCGCGGAGCAATCCATGTACGTCTGTGGCATCACGCCGTACGACGCCACCCACATGGGCCACGCGGCCAGCTACGTAGCCTTCGACCTGCTCAACCGGGCATGGCGTGACAGCGGCCAGCGGGTTGCGTACGTCCAAAACGTCACCGACGTCGACGATCCCCTCCTGGAGCGCGCCACCGCCACCGGCGTTGACTGGCGGGAGCTGGCGGCGAGCCAGATTGAGCTTTTCCAGACCGACATGGACGCCCTCAATGTGCTCGCTCCGAGCCACTACATCGGGGCTGTCGAGGCGATCCCGATGATTGTCCCGGCCATCGAGAAATTGATCGCGGACGAGCTCGCCTACCGCGTGCACGGCACCGGCGGCGAACCCGACGGCGACGTCTATTACGACGTCGAGGCAGCCGGCAAGGCCTCGGATAGCCCCGACGCGTGGACCCTCGGTGACATCTCGGGGCTCGGTGAAGTGGAAATGTTGGAGCTTTTCGCGGAACGCGGCGGCGATCCCGGCCGCTCCGGCAAGCGGAATCCCCTCGATCCTTTGCTGTGGCGGGTTGCCCGCGACGGCGAGCCGAGCTGGCCCGGCGCAAGCCTCGGTGACGGACGTCCCGGCTGGCATATTGAATGTACGGTCATTGCCCAGAAGTACCTTCCGGCTCCGTTCACGGTGCAGGGCGGCGGATCGGACCTCGTCTTCCCGCACCACGAGATGGGTGCTGGACACGCGTTTTCGCTCAGCGGCATTCCGTTGGCGCGCCACTATGCCCATGCCGGAATGGTGGGCCTGGACGGTGAAAAGATGAGCAAGTCGAAGGGCAACCTGGTCCTGGTGTCCAAGCTCCGTGCCGCCGGCGAAGAGCCCGCAGCGATCCGCCTGGCGATCCTGGCCAACCACTATCGTTCGGATTGGTCCTGGACCGATGAAGGCTTCGCACAGGCTAAGGAACGGCTCAATACGTGGCGGGCCGCCCGGGACATTGCTCCCGAGGGGACAGCGGCGCAACTGCTGACGCTGATGCGTGCCGAGCTGGCCAACGATCTCAACGCTCCCGGCGCGGTCGCCGCCGTCGACGCCTGGGCCGCGGCGGCGCTCAGCAACGCGTCCGACGCCGAGCCCGGCGCCCTGGATTCCGCCCTGGTGAGCGACGCGATCAACGGATTGCTCGGCGTCGAACTCTAATATCTAAACAACGCGGGGTCACTTACGGCCCATAATGTCCACCTGGATGGACCGTAAGTGACCCCGCGTTGGCTTAGATGCGTACCGCACCCCCGGAGACAGCCCGTCAGGGCTTGTCCTTGCCCCTGCGCTTGAGGTAGCGCTCAAATTCACGCGCGATGGATTCGCCGCTGGCCTCCGGCAGGTCAGCCGTGTCCTTGGCCTCTTCGAGCTGCCGCACGTAGGCGGCGATTTCCGGGTCTTCAATGGCCAGTTCGTCCACACCGCGCTCCCACGCCTCGGATTCCTCGTTGAGGGCGCGGGTGTCCAGCGGCACCTGGAGCAGATCCTCGATCCTGTTCAGGATGGCCAGTTGTGCCTTGGGGGAGGGCGGCTGGGCGACATAGTGCGGCACGGCCGCCCACAGCGACACCGTGGGCAAGCCCGCGAGCAGGGCGAATTCCGCCAGCACGCCCACAATGCCTACCGGACCCTCGTACTGCGAAGCCTCCAGGTTCAAGCGCTGCCGCAATCCGCTGTCGTCCGAGGTGGTGCTGACGGGGATCGGGCGGCTGTGCGGGACATCGGCCAGAAGGGCGCCGATCAGCACAACGTAGTCGACCTTGAGCGTTTCGGCGTGGACCAGAAGCTCGGCCGTGTAGGCCCTCCAGCGGTAGGAAGGTTCGGTGCCGAGCACGAACACGACATCGACGTTGCTGTCCGGGACGCTGGCCTTGTACAGGCGCGTGGAAGGCCACTTCACCTTGCGGGTTCCGGCTGCGGTGCGTCGCACCGTCGGCCGGGTGAACTGGAAGTCGTAATAGTCGTCGGCATCAACGGATGCCACTTTCTTTCCTTGCCACAACTTGTTCAAGTAGTGCAGGGAATCGCTGGCCGCCTCGCCGGCGTCGTTCCAACCCTCGAAAGCCGCCAGCATCACGGTGATGCGCTGGCCTTCGGCTACAGGCTGGAGAAGGCGCTCAGGCTCGGGTGTTGTGGCCTGTCCGTCAGGGGCTCCGTCCAAACTGTTCATTCACTCACCCTACGTCCAACACCGCCACCGATGCATGGCATGAGGGGACCGGCGTGGCCATACTTCGCCCCGGGCGTAGAGCGGCAATTTGGCGTGCCTCGTTCCACGTAGACTTGAGGCATGCTTGCTTCAGCCACCCAGCCCTTTGTAAAAGCCGAGCTCAAAGCCGCGCTATGGGACATGGATGGCACCCTGGTGGACACGGAGCCGCACTGGATTGCAGCAGAGCGCACCCTCGTTGAGTCCCACGGCGGCGCCTGGAGCCATGAACAAGCCATGCAGCTCGTAGGGCAGTCATTGATGCACTCGGCCGGCATCCTCCAAAGGGCTGGGGTGAACCTGGAAAAGCGCGAGATTGTCGACTCCCTGAGCGCCCAGGTCATCGACCGTCTGCGCGTCGAGGTGCCGTGGCGGCCTGGGGCCAAGGAATTGCTCGACGAGCTATATCAATCCGGCGTCCGCTGCGCCCTCGTGACGATGTCCGAAGGCCCGATGGCGCGGGAAGTCGTCGCCAACCTTCCCAAGCCCTACTTCGAGTTCCTCATCACGGGGGACACCGTCAGCCAAGGAAAGCCCCACCCGGAGGCTTACCTCGCCGCCGTGGAACGGCTCCAGGACACGGACCCCGCGCTGACCGTGGATCATTGCGTCGCACTCGAGGATTCCGTCCCGGGAGTCGCGTCCGCGATCGCCTCCGGCGTGGTCACGGTCGGAATTCCGCACCAGATGCCACTGCCCGAGGACCCCCGCCGGGCAACCTGGGACACCCTCGAGGGACGGAAGGTCGCCGACCTTGAAGCACTTGTTGCCGAGCGTGCCCTCGGCAATGTGCCGGCCGCGGCTTTCCTTGAACAGGCAAACTAAATGAGCACTCCCCGGAACGGTGGCCACAGTATGCGTAGCGCCAGGAAGGACGGGATTCCACTCGGCCGGATCGCCGGAATCCCCGTGTACCTTGCCTACTCCTGGTTCATCATCGCGGCGTTCACGGTGATCGTCTATGGACCTGCGCTGCTGATCCGTAACCACTCCTTGGGAATCGGCGCCTACTTTGTTGCCTTCGCCTATGCGGTGCTCCTGGCCCTGTCCGTGCTCGTCCACGAGCTCGCCCACGCCTTGAGCGCCAAGGCCTTCAAATGGCCCACGGAGAAGATCGTTTTGAATCTCTGGGGCGGACACACCCAGTTCGAGAGCTTCATCGCCTCCCCAGGCCGCTCGGTGGTTGTTGCCCTGGCAGGACCCGCGGCCAACTTCGTCCTCGCGGGCGGGGCCTGGCTGTTGCTGCAGGCCGGTGTCTTCACCGGGGTAGGGGACACCCTGACGAACATCCTCATGTGGGCCAATCTGCTGATCGGCGTCTTCAATGTCCTGCCTGGCCTGCCGCTTGACGGGGGTCGTTTGGTGGAGTCCGCGGTGTGGAAAGTGACGGGCAGCCAGGAAAAGGGGACGGTGGCGGCTGGCTGGGCCGGACGGGTCATCGTGATCGTCCTCGTTGTTTGGTTCGTCGTGCTGCCCGTGCTGAGTGGCAATGCGCCCGATCTCAGCCTGATGCTCATCACCTTCCTTGTCTGCAGCTTCCTCTGGATGGGCGCTTCGGGCGCGATAAAGCAGGCGACGCTCCGCGGACGCCTCCCCTCGGTGAGTGCCGCCGCCTTGGCCGAACCCGCCGTAGGAATTCCGAACTCGGCCACGGTCGCCGACGTGCTGCGCGTGGCACCCTACGGTACGCCCGCCGTCGTGATCTGCGGACCGGATGGCCGGCCACAGGGCCTCGTCGATCCGGCTGCGACTGCAGCCGTGCCGGCCTCCGAGGTATCCACAACCTTCGTGACCGCGGTTTCCACCCCGCTCGCCGACGGGGCCTACGTGCCCTGGACGTCCAGCGGCCAGGAACTGATCCAGTATTTGGCGCAGCTCAGCGGTGCCGAATACGCGGTCGTGGATGAAGCCGGCACAGTCATGGGCCTGCTGCGGCAGCAGGCCGTAGTGACAGCCATTACAGGTAAAGTAGCCCGACGGAGCGGACGCCCGTAGGACCTTCCCGGTAGAGTTACCTGCCGGCCGTGAATTAACCCGGCCGGCAGTGCGCATCACTGAGCAGTAACTGTGGCAACAAATGACGGCCCAGCCGTACAGGAGCGAGGAAACACCCATGAGCAGCGAAACCGCCGCCAACTACACGGCCACCGGCGCCGCCGACACCGCCATCCAGCCGACTGGTGCTGCACGGCGCCGAGGGCCGTTCCGTGTGGGCGAGCGGGTTCAACTCACGGACGAACGCGGCCGGATGAACACCATCACCTTGGAGGAAGGCGGCGCCTTCCATACGCACCGCGGCTTCCTGAACCACGACGAAATCATTGGCCAGGTTGACGGTTCCGTGGTCGCCAACAACATCGGCCAGCAGTACCAGACGCTCCGTCCGTTACTCTCGGACTTCGTGTTGTCCATGCCCCGCGGTGCCGCGGTGGTCTACCCCAAGGACGCCGGCCAGATCGTCACCATGGCCGATATCTTCCCGGGTGCACGTGTTGTGGAAGCCGGCGTTGGTTCCGGGGCCCTTTCGATCTCCCTGCTTCGTGCAGTGGGCGACAACGGTTACCTGCACTCTTTCGAGCGTCGGGAAGAATTCGCCGACATCGCCCGCGGCAATGTGGAAACGATTTTCGGCGGTCCGCACCCGGCCTGGAAGATTTCGCTGGGCGACTTCCAGGAGGAAGTTGTCCGCAGCGAAGAGCCCGGATCCGTGGACCGCGTGGTGCTGGACATGCTCGCTCCTTGGGAATGCCTCGACGCCGTAGCCACCGTTTTGGCCCCCGGCGGCGTGTGGATCAACTATGTGGCCACCGTGACCCAGCTCTCCCGTACCGCCGAAGCCATCCGCGCCGACGGACGTTTTACGGAACCGGACGCCTGGGAGTCCATGGTCCGCGGCTGGCACCTCGAAGGCCTCGCCGTCCGTCCCGACCACCGCATGGTGGCCCACACCGGCTTCCTCCTGGTAACCCGTCGCCTCGCCGACGGCGTGACCGGAATCTCCGTCAAACGGCGGCCTTCCAAGACCGAGTTCAGCGAAGAGGACCTGAATGCCTGGACCCCGGGGGCCGTAGGAGAGCGCGCGGTTTCCGACAAAAAACTGCGTCGGGCTGCACGGGATGCGATTGCCGGCACCAACGTCAAGGACGACCCCACACCCGCTCCCTGAGGAAACATCACAAACTGGTCCGCATTCCGGATGTCACAGGTTACCCAACGCTTTTGAGGGCTAAGGTCTATTTATAGAAAGCGGGAAGGAGCTGATGCTTCGTGGATACGTCGAACAATGACTTCGGGCGAGCAACGCCGGAGGAGCCATCGAACAAGGCTGTGGCTGAAGGAAAAGCTGGACGCGGGGGTGGGGCGATCCAACCGGTGGACGACTCCGCGGAACTCACTGTCTCGGAACGCCAGATCAACATCCTTCGAGACAAACTGCGCCACATCGACCGTCAGCTTGCCGCCGCCACCCAGAACAACACCAAGCTCGTGACCATGCTGGAGACGGCGAAGGCCGAAATCCTGCGGCTCAAAGGCGCCCTCGAGCAGGACGGCCAACCGCCATACAGCTTCGGGACAATCCTCCAGATCAATCCGAGGCGCCAGCCAACGGCAGGCAGCACAGGCCAGGCGGCCACCGAGGAGTCGGTTGATATCTTCAATGCCGGCCGCAAGATGCGCGTGGGCGTCAGCCCGCTCGTGAACATCAACCAGCTGGCCGTCGGACAGGAAGTCCTCCTCAACGAGGCCCTGCTTGTAGTGACCGGCCTGGGCTATGAGCGGGCAGGCGAACTCGTCACGCTCAAGGAAATGCTTGGCACGGACCGCGCCCTGGTAGTGGGCAGGGCCGATGAAGAGCGGGTCGTCAGGCTTTCAGGCGCATTGCAGAAGGTGCACCTGCGCGTCGGTGATGCTTTGTCGCTGGATTCCCGCACGGGCTACGCCCTGGAGAAGGTGCCCCGGGCAGAGGTCGAAAACCTTGTCCTCGAGGAAGTCCCGGATATTACGTACGAGGACATCGGCGGCTTGGGCCCGCAAATCGAACAGATCCGAGACGCCGTGGAACTCCCGTTCCTGCACCCGGACCTGTACCGCGAGCACGGGCTCAAAGCACCCAAGGGCATCCTGCTTTACGGGCCTCCAGGTTGCGGCAAGACGCTGATCGCGAAGGCCGTTGCCAACTCGCTCGCCGCCCGCGCCTCCGAACGGGCCGGAAACGTGGACCTGAAGAGCTACTTCCTGAACATCAAGGGACCTGAACTCCTTGACAAGTACGTCGGCGAAACAGAGCGTCACATCCGCCTGATTTTTGCGCGCGCCAGGGAGAAGGCGTCAGATGGCAGCCCAGTGGTGGTGTTCTTCGACGAAATGGACTCGCTGTTCCGCACCCGCGGCACCGGGGTGTCCTCCGACGTCGAAACAACCATCGTTCCCCAGCTCCTGAGCGAGATCGACGGCGTCGAACGGCTGGACAACGTCATCGTGATCGGCGCTTCGAACCGCGAAGACATGATCGATCCGGCTATTCTTCGTCCCGGCCGGCTTGACGTGAAGGTCAAGATACAGCGTCCCGACGCCGAAGCGGCCGCTGACATTTTCGCCAAGTACATCACCACCGACCTGCCTTTCCACGCGACGGATCTGGCGGAGCACGGCGGCGACGTCCAGGCCACAGTCGACGCCATCATCCAGCGCACTGTTGAAGCGATGTATTCGACCGAGAAGTCGAATGAGTATCTCGAAGTCACCTACGCCAACGGCGATACCGAGATGCTCTACTTCAAGGACTTCAATTCCGGCGCGGTTGTCCAGAACGTCGTGGACCGGGCCAAGAAGTACGCCATCAAGGACCTTCTGCTGACCCAGCAGAAAGGCCTGCGGATCGACCACTTCCTGCGCGCCGTCGTCGATGAATTCCGCGAACACGAGGACATGCCCAACACCACCAACCCGGATGACTGGGCACGCATCTCGGGCAAGAAGGGCGAACGCATCACCTACATCCGCACCATCGTCCAGGGCAAGGCCGGCCAGGAGCCCGGGAAGTCGATCGAAACGACTCCAAACACCGGCCAGTACCTGTGACGGCCCGGCCGGAAGGCCTGCCTTCGGACAAGCTTCCCGTGGGCGGGGCCATGAGGGTCATGGGTTCGGAAACTGAATACGGTATCCACGCACCCTCCGCGCCAGGGGCGAACGCCACGATGATGTCCGCACGGATCATCCAGGCCTACGCCAACCTGACGCGGCAGCGGGCTGCCGGGGGCGCTGAAACCCGTTGGGACTACACGGACGAAGAGCCCCTGCATGATGCCCGCGGTTGGACAGTTGAGCGTAGCGCAGCAGATCCGAGCCAGCTGACTGACAGGCCTCCCGTGCTCGACGCCGAGGCCGTCGCGTTGGCGTACGGGCGTCAGGAGCTGGAAGCCGACGGCGGCGACGAGTCAGGATCGTTGCTCATGAACATGGTCCTCGGAAACGGGGCCCGCCTGTACGTGGACCATGCCCATCCGGAATATTCCAGTCCCGAGGTCACGAATCCCCGCGACATCGTCGCGTGGGATGCGGCCGGCGACCTCGTCGCACTGGCCACGGTTCGGAAAGTGGCCGCCGATCCCGATCTGCCGGCCATCAACCTGTACAAGAACAACACGGATAACAAATCAGTGTCGTACGGCTCCCACGAGAACTACCTCATGCCTCGCTCGGTGCCTTTCGGGGACATCGTCCGAGGCCTGACGCCGTTCTTCGTCACGCGCCAGGTGATCTGCGGCGCCGGGCGGCTTGGCAAGGGCCAGGACGGTTCGATGCCAGGATTCCAGATCAGCCAGCGGGCGGATTTCTTCGAAGCCGAGGTGGGGCTGGAAACCACCATCAGGCGCCCGATCATCAATACCCGGGATGAACCGCATGCCACCGCGGACAAATACCGGCGCCTGCATGTCATCATCGGTGACGCCAACCTGAGCCAGGTCTCGAACTATTTGAAGTTCGGAACCACGGCATTGGTCCTGAGCCTCATCGAAGCCGGTCAGGCTCCGAAGATCGAAGTACACGAGCCGGTGGCGGGCCTGCAGGCAATCAGCCACGACACCTCCCTGACTGCCACGGTCAGGCTTCTCGACGGACGGCGGGTAACAGCGCTGGACATCCAGTGGATGTACTACGAGGCAGCGGCCAAACTTGGGCAGGAAACGGGGGTCTCCGATTCCTTCAGCGGCGACGGCCACACCCGCGATGTCCTGGAACGGTGGGAATCGACGCTCGGGCTCTTGGGGAGCAACCCCGCAGGTGCCGCGTCCTCCGTCGAATGGCTGGCCAAAATGTCCCTGCTTGACGGCTACCGGAACCGTGACGGCCTCGAATGGAACGACGCCCGCCTGGGTCTCGTCGATTTGCAATGGTCCGACGTGAGGCCGGAAAAGGGCCTGTACTACCGCATGCTTTCCCGCGACCGCATGCAGACGATCGTCGACGACGCCACGATCAGCCGTGCTGTCGTCGAACCGCCGTCGGACACCCGGGCATATTTCCGCGGAAAGTGCGTTTCCAGCTTTGGCAAGGACGTTGTCGGAGCCAGCTGGGATTCGGTCATCTTCGACGTTCCCGGCATCGGGAAACTGCAGCGGGTGCCCACGCGGGAACCCCTCCGCGGCACGGAAGCACTCACCGGTCAGCTGTTTCGGAAACACGCCACAGCGGGCGCGTTCCTTCGTGAATTGCTGGGCCTGGATCCGGCCCCGCCCGCCGGAACGGGCAGCTGACTAAAGGCCGCCAAACGGGCACTTAAAACCGCAGCGGCGGGGCCCGCCCCGTGGCAGTATGGCATTACAGGAAGTCCCCGTTGCCGGGGATGGACAGAATGGAGAAGGAAATGGCAGCTCAGGAGCAGCAGCAACCGCAGTCGCGGGACGTCGAGGCAGAGGCCGACGCCCCCGGGGCACCGCCCGCAGCGCCGGAGGCACAGGCCTCGGTCGCCACGCAGGGCGTGGACGATCTCCTCGACGAAATCGACGGCGTGCTCGAATCGAACGCCGAGGAATTCGTCAGGGCATTTGTGCAAAAGGGCGGCCAGTAGCCAGCCGCCAGCTAAGCCAAGGGCCCGGCCGGCGCGAGGCCGCCGGGCATCGGATGTCAGAGTCGAAGGAGCGCAGCAATGCAGGATCCATCAGCCGGCCACCTGGCCACCCAAGCAACGTCTTCGTTCATAGAGCATCTGCAACGCTCCAGGCCTGAACTCCTTCCTTTTAGTCAAACGCTGCCCGCGGGACAGATTCCGCCGGTGCCCCATGCCACCACAATCGTCGCCCTCAGTTACCCCGGCGGCGTCCTGATGGCGGGGGATCGGCGTGCAACCATGGGCAACGTGATCGCCAGCAGGCACATCGAGAAGGTCTTCCCGGCCGACGAATACTCCGTCCTGGGCATTGCCGGGACGGCCGGCCTGGCCATCGACATCACCCGGTTGTTCCAGGTGGAACTGGAGCACTACGAAAAGATCGAGGGCACGCTGCTGAGCCTGGACGGCAAGGCCAACCGGCTTGGGGCCATGATCCGGGGAAACCTGCCGATGGCCATGCAGGGTCTCGCGGTGATCCCGCTCTTCGCGGGCTTTGACCAGGCAGCCGGCGTGGGACGGCTTTTCTCCTACGATGTCACCGGGGGACGGTACGAGGAATTGGAGCACCATTCGGTCGGTTCGGGTTCTGTCTTCGCCCGCGGCGCCTTGAAGAAGCTGTGGCGGCCAAACCTCACCGAAGACGAGGCTGTCGCCGTCGCGGTTGAAGCTCTCTATGACGCCGCCGACGACGACTCGGCCACGGGCGGTCCGGACCCGGTCCGGCAGCTTTGGCCGGTGGTATATACCGTCAACCGCGCCGGTGCCCGCCGGGTGTCGGAACGCGAGTTGGCGGCGATCGCCGGATCCATTGTTGAATCGCGCACAGTTGCCGGACGGGAGGCCTGAGATGACCCAGCAGTTTTATGTTTCGCCTGAACAACTGATGAAGGACCGCGCGGATTTCGCGCGGAAGGGCATCGCCCGCGGCCGTTCCGTCGTCGTGATCAGTTGCGCTGACGGCATCGCGCTGGTCGCGGAAAACCCGTCGCCGTCGCTCCACAAGATCGGTGAGATCTACGACAAGATCGCGTTCGCCGCGGTGGGGAAGTACAACGAGTTTGAGAGTCTTCGGCAAGCGGGTGTCCGCTACGCTGACGTCCGAGGCTATTCATACGATCGCGAGGACGTCACTGCCCGCGGTCTGGCCAGTGTCTACGCGCAGAGCCTTGGCGCTGTCTTTACCGCGGAACAAAAGCCGTTCGAAGTTGAGCTTGCGGTGGCAGAGGTCGGGCACACGCAGGCCGAGGACCATCTTTATCGGCTGACTTTCGACGGTTCGATTGCCGACGAGAACGGGTTTGTGGTGATGGGCGGATTGGCCGAGCAAGTAGCCGAGACCGTGGCCCGCGGCTGGAAAGCTGACCTCAACCTGGCCGGCGCACTGCGACTGGCCGTCAAGGCGCTGGCGACGGACAAGGAAGTGGACGCCCTGCCCGGCACCGCGGTCGAGGCCGCCGTGTTGGACCGAAGTCCGGAAAGCGGGCGCGGATCCCGGCGGGCCTTCCGGCGGCTCGGGGCAGAAGAAATCACGCAGCTGCTGGCAGGGGAGGCCTGAGATGGACAAAAGGATATTCGGGATCGAAACGGAGTTCGGTATTTCGTACTCGAGCCCCGACTCAAGGCCATTGGCTCCCGAGGAAGTCGCCAGGTACCTCTTCCGCAAAGTGGTGAGCTGGGGACGTTCCTCCAACGTCTTCCTGACGAATGGCTCGCGCCTGTACTTGGATGTCGGCTCGCACCCGGAGTACGCCACCGCGGAATGCGACGACCTCGCGCAGCTTATTGCCCACGACCGGGCCGGGGAGCTCATTCTCGATGACCTCGTTGACGAAGCGCAGGCGCGGCTTGCGGCGGAGGGATTCAACGGAACCGTCTACCTTTTCAAGAACAACACCGATTCCGCCGGCAACTCCTATGGCAGCCACGAAAACTACCTGATTCCGCGGCGGGGCGAGTTCTCTCGGCTCGCCGAGATCCTCATTCCCTTCCTCGTCACGCGGCAGCTGATCGCCGGTGCGGGCAAGGTCCTCAAGACACCCCATGGGGCCACGTTCGCGTTCTCCCAGCGTGCCGACCACATTTGGGAAGGCGTGTCCTCCGCGACGACAAGATCCCGCCCCATCATCAACACCCGTGACGAGCCGCACGCCGATGCCGAGTTCTTCCGCCGTCTGCACGTGATCGTCGGCGATTCCAACATGTCCGAGACCACCGCCCTGTTGAAGGTGGGAACGGTGGATCTGCTCCTGCGCATGATTGAGGCCGGAGTGATCATGAGGGACATGCGAATGGAGAACCCCATCCGCAGCATCCGGGAAATCTCCCACGATCTCAGCGGTAAAGCCCTGGTGCGGCTGGCCAACGGCAGGCAACTGACGGCCCTGGACATCCAGCGTGAGTACCTTGCAAAGGTCACGGCCTTTGTGGCCTCGAATGGAGCCCACAATCCGCACGTACCGCTCATCCTGGACCTTTGGGAACGGACTCTGGACGCGATCGATAGCGGCGACACCAGCGGAATCGACACGGAAGTGGACTGGGCCATCAAGAAGAAGCTGATGGACGGATACATGCGTCGCCATGGAATCGGCCTCGATTCCTCGCGGATCGCGCAATTGGACCTCACCTATCACGACATCTCGCGCAAGCGCGGGCTCTTCTTCCTGCTCCAGTCCCGCGGTGCGGCGAGGCGCCTCGTGGCCGATACCGACATCAAGGATGCCGTGGATGCGCCGCCGCAGACTACCCGCGCAAAACTCCGCGGCGACTTCGTCCGGCGCGCCCAGGAACTCGGCCGCGACTACACCGTGGATTGGGTCCATCTGAAGTTGAACGACCGCGCGCACCAGACGATTTTGTGCAAGGATCCCTTCCGCAGCGTCGACGAAAGAGTGGATGCCCTCCTGGACTCGATGAGCTGACTCCCAGTTTCACCCGCTACTCTGGAGGTTGGCCTTTTAACAGGCCTCTACGCGCATGGCCGAGCCTGGCCCGTCCATGCCCTCCTTTTGCCCCGACGAAAGTTCAATTTGTGCGACGTCTACTAGCAATTCTTATCCCCGGCCTCTTGCTGATTACCGCCTGCGGCGGAAGTCCGGCAACAACAGCAACCCCGGAGCCCACCAGTCAGTCCGCCGGCGAAGTCGCCAAGCTGGATTCCCTCAAGGTCTCCGACAATGGAGACAAGAAGGCACCCGGCCTGGAATTCAACAAGCCGTTGGACGTGACGCAGCCGACCATCAAGATGGTCAGCGACGGCGCCGGCGACAAGGTGAAAGCCGGACAGGTGGCGCAGATCACCTACATTGCCGTCGACGGCAAGGACGGCAAGACCCTCGAAGACACATTCCCGACAGGGTCCCAGCCCGTCGAACTGAACGACCAGCTCAAGACCGGCAGCGCCGTGCTTTACAACGCGCTCGTAGGTGCGAAGGTGGGCGCCGACATCGCCTTCGTCGTCCCCGGAACTGCGGCGTCGGGCGAAGCAGCGGCAACGTCATCCCAGCTGGTGGTCTTCAAGGTCACTGGCGTCAAGGACGCAGTGAAGCCCCTGGCCAAGCCCGAGGGCGATACCGTTACTCCGCCCGCCGGCCTCCCCACGGTCAAGGTCGATGACAAGGGAATTCCGCAGATTTCCGTCGACGGCGCGAAGGCTCCGGACGCCCTCGTCGCCCAGGACCTCATCAAGGGCAAGGGCGCAGTCGTCAAGGAGACAGACACCCTGACGGTCAACTACGTCGGCGTCACCTTGGCTGACGGCAAGAAGTTCGACTCCAGCTACGACAAGGGCGAGACCGCCAGCTTCGCGCTCAACGGTGTCATCAAGGGCTGGACGCAAGGACTTGCGGGCAAGACGGTCGGTTCCCGTGTCCTCCTGGTCATCCCCAAGAGCCTCGCGTACGGCGACGCCGCGACCCAGGGCCAGCCCACGGGCGACCTCGTCTTCGTCGTCGACATCCTGGGCGCCCAGTAGCCCTTCCGAAAAATTCCGCAACACCGTCCCTATCACATTGAGGAGCACCTATGTCATTTGGTCAGCGCGATTACGACCGCACCAAGCCGGAGATCGATTTCCCGGAGGGCGACGTCCCCACGGAACTTGTTATCAAGGACATCGTCGTTGGTGACGGCGCCGAGGCCAAGGCCGGCGACACCGTCTCCACCCACTACGTTGGCGTTGCCTGGTCCACCGGCGAGGAATTCGACGCATCATGGGGCCGTGGCGCACCGCTGGACTTCCGCGTGGGAGTCGGCCAGGTCATCCAGGGTTGGGACAAAGGACTCCTTGGCATGAAGGTCGGCGGCCGCCGTCGCCTCGAGATCCCCTCCGAGCTTGCCTACGGTTCCCGTGGCGCCGGCGGGGCCATCAAACCCAACGAAGCCCTGATCTTCGTGGTGGACCTCGTGGCCGTCCGCTAGGTTTCGCAGCACTAAGTCCAATGCATGGGAAGGCGCGTCTGCAGCCGGAGAAATCCGGCCGCAGACGCGCCTTCCGCCTTTGCCTGAGGAATTTAGTAACGTAGCAAGCGTGTCCGCATCACGAACCGAACGACTCCTGAACCTCCTGATCGCCCTCCTGAACACGAAATACGGGCTGTCCCGGGCTGTTCTCAGGCAGAAGGTCTATCACGACGCCGGCGACAGCGACGTCGCGTTCGGACGCATGTTTGAACGGGACAAGTCAGAACTGAAGCGATTTGGCTTCGATATCGAAACCCTCCTCGACCACGGGTTCGGCTCGGACGATCCTGCTTCTACCCGCTACCGCATCGGCAAAGAATCCAATCGCCTGCCGTATGTGCACCTGACCCCGGCCGAGGGCACGGTACTGCTGCTGGCAGCACAGCTATGGGAACGCGCGGCGCTCGGCTCAGCCGCTGCAAGCGCGCTACGGAAGCTGCAGGCTTCCGGCGACCTTGCCGACGTCGAACTCCCCGCCGGCGTCCAGCCGCGCATCAAGCCAGCCGGCCAGGCCTTCGACGACATCATCGTGGCCATGAACGGCCAGCACCCCGTGAGTTTCGGCTACCGTGCCGCGAGCACCGGCAAGGACGAACGCCGCATGGTGGAGCCCTGGGGCCTCGGGAGCCGGTTCGGCCAGTGGTACCTGGTGGGCTTCGACCGGGACCGGAACGCGAAACGCTTTTTCCGCCTGTCCCGGATGACGAGCGATGTCCATGTTGAGACCGGGTATCACTGTGAGATACCCCCAGGGTTTGATACCCGCGCTGAACTGGACGGCCTCAGTGAACTTCCCCTCCAGGAAGCCCACCTTGACGTCGCCGAAGGCCGTTTGCTGGGTCTGCGCAAGCGCGCGGTGAGTGTCACCGGGGCCAGCGGCGCCAGCGGCTTCCAGCCGGGCAGGGACCGCCTCTCCGTGCCGTTCCGGGACAGCGAACTGCTCGCCGAAGAACTTGCCTCCTATGGTCCCCACGTGCTCGTGGCCGGACCTGCCGAACTGCGCGACGCCGTGGTCCGCCGCCTTGAAGCTGCCGCCGCGTTCGCGTCGAGCCCCGCCGTCGAGGTGCGCTTCTCCGGCGCCGGACCGGCGCCGCGGGCGCGCAAGCGCACCTCCGAAGACCAACTCAACCGCATGCTCCAGCTGGTCCCGTTCCTCGTCCACAACCAGGGCCTGCCCATCCAGGAGGTGGCAGACCGTTTCGGAGTCACCCGCGAGGAACTGGTTGACGACCTGAAGATCCTGATTTGCTCCGGGCGTCCCGAAGGCTATCCGGATGACCTGTTCGATATCGATTGGGAAAACGAGCACGTCTACATCCGCGAGCACCTCGAACTCAACCGGCCCATCGGCTTTAGCGTTGACGAGGCCTGCGCCCTGCTGACGGGCTTGGCGACCCTGGGCGGCCTTCCTGCCCAGGCCGGAATGTCGGAGGACGAGCAAAGCGGAGCCCTGGAGTCCGTGACCCTGAAGCTCACCGGCGCGGCGGGCGAGGCCGGCCGTTTGGCGGCAGCCGTTGCCGGCCCGCCCGTCACCCCGGCCGAGGCCGGGCCGTTCGACACGATCACAAAGGCGATCCAGTCGGGTCGTCAATTGCGGCTTCGCTACCTGTCACAGCACCACGACTCGGTTTCCGAACGGGACGTCGACCCTTTCCGGCTCTATTCGTTGGACAACACCTGGTACTTCGAGGCGTACTGCCACAGCAAAGCCGGTCTACGGAACTTCCGCCTCGACCGTATCGAGGAGATCGAGCCCAACGGCCGTCCGGTTTCCAGGAGTGCGGGCGCCGAGGAAGGCGTCCCGGTGAAGTTGTACACGCCGAACGACGACGACGTCGTCGTTGTCCTCCAATTGACCCGGCAGGGCGTCGGGCTGGCGGATGACTATTATGCGGATCGGACGGCAGTGCTCCCTGACGGCGGCTTGCTCGCCGAGGTACG
Source organism: Arthrobacter sp. FW306-2-2C-D06B (assembly GCF_021789175.1). Lineage (NCBI taxonomy): Bacteria > Bacillati > Actinomycetota > Actinomycetes > Micrococcales > Micrococcaceae > Arthrobacter > Arthrobacter sp. FW306-2-2C-D06B. The sequence continues at coordinate 2,543,367 of NZ_CP084560.1, read as the reverse complement.
GTTCGGAAACGCGGACTGGTTGCCGATGTTCGTTGCGCAGCATGGCGGTGCTGCCCGTATTTTGCAGCCGGCAGAGCTTGCCGACGCCTCGGCAGCCTGGGTGGCTGCCGCACTTGCCCAATACAAGCAATGAAGGCTGGTTAGACTACTCAAATGCCTTGGTGGTCCTGGATCCTTTTATGGCTCGCGCTGATTGCGGTGTCGCTGCTTTGCTATGTCCTGCTGGGCGTCCGGCTTTTCCGGAAGTTCATGGCCACGGTGCACGAACTGAGTGCCGCAGGGGAGCGGCTAGGTCACCGCTCGCACTTTCCCGAGCGCGCCGACGACGACGGCGAGGCGTCGGCGAAAGTGTTCGGCGCAGCCGTTTTTGCCTCACCGGAACAGATGCGTCATGATTACGTGACGACCAAGGCCTCCCGCCAGGAAGTGCGTCGCCAAAAGCGCGTTAAGCGCAAAGCGGAACGGGGCCAACCCCAGTCTCTGCACGACATCGATTTCAGTTAGACGTAGGATGTATTCCAACGAAAGGACTTCCCGTGGGACGACTATTTGATGGCCCTTGGCCAATTGTCATTATCATCATCGTGGCCCTGTTGCTGTTCGCGGCACCCAAGCTGCCGGCCATGGCCCGCAGCCTCGGCCAGTCGATGCGCATCATCAGATCCGAAGTCAAGGAAATGAAGAACGACGGCAAACCGGCGGCCAAGGACGACACGGACCCCGTTGAAGGCAAAGTGGTCAACCACCCCGAAGCGAACAAGAGCGGCAACGACACTGACGTTCCGCCTGCAACCCGTAGCTAAGCAGTAGTGGCAACGAAGACGGGCCGCAAAGCCAACCCCGAAGGGCGGATGGCGCTCCTAGACCACCTGAAGGAGCTTAAGAACCGGCTGATCAAGTCTGCCATCGGCGTTCTCCTAGGCGCCGTGGCAGGGTGGTTCCTCTATGAGCCGGTAGTCAACAGCCTGTCGGATCCGTTGATCAAGATCGCCGAGGAGACCAAGCGAACCGCGGTCCTGAACTTCGCGAGCGTAGGGGATCCTTTCGACTTCAAGCTGCGCATTGCCATTCAGATCGGTTTGGTGCTCTCGAGCCCCATCTGGATCTACCAGGTCTGGGCCTTCATTACTCCCGGCCTGACCAAGAAAGAGCGCCGCTACACGCTCGGGTACATGGCCGCGGCGGTGCCGTTGTTCCTGGCCGGCGTGTATGTCGCCTGGACGGTCATCCCGAACGTGGTGCGCGCACTGCTGCAGTTCACGCCACAAAACGGCGCCAACAACATCGACGCATCCCAGTACCTGACATTCGCCACGCATATGCTTCTTTTCCTCGGCATCGCCTTCCTGGTGCCGGTGGTGTTGGTGGGCGTCAACATGGCGGGCGTCTTGAGCGGCAGGACCATCCTCAAGGCCTGGCGCATCACGGTCTTCCTCGTGTTTGTCCTGGCAGCCATTGCCGCGCCCGGTGCGGACGCGCTGTCAATGTTCATGCTCGCCGGTCCGCTCTTGGTGCTCTTCTTCGCCGCGATCGGACTCTGCATGCTGAACGACAAACGTCGCGCGCGCCAGCAATCGAAGATTGCCGCCGAGACGGAAGCCACAGCCGACGTCGCCACACCTGCCTCCGATCTGGAGAATCTGTAGTCTCACGGCCATTAGGCTTGAAGCATGTCCTCCAATTCAGGGGCGCTTTCGCCCTCAGAAGCCTTTCAAGCCGCAGCGCAACGGAGTGCTGAGTCGAAAACCTATCTGGGCACTTTTGCCCAGTCACTGGAGTTCGAGCTTGATGACTTCCAGCGCGACGCGTGCCGTTCGCTCCAGGAAGGCAAGGGAGTGCTCGTGGCGGCGCCCACGGGGGCCGGGAAGACAATCGTCGGCGAGTTCGCCATCTACCTGGCGCTCGAACGCGGGCTCAAGGCGTTTTATACAACGCCCATCAAAGCACTAAGCAACCAGAAGTTCTCCGAGCTCTCGGCGAAGTACGGTGCCTCAAACGTGGGACTGCTGACGGGTGACACCACCATCAACGGCGAGGCTCCGATCGTGGTGATGACCACCGAGGTCCTGAGGAACATGTTGTACGCCGACTCGGACACCCTGGGGGACCTCGGCTACGTCGTGATGGACGAGGTGCACTACCTGGCAGACCGCTTCCGCGGTGCAGTCTGGGAAGAGGTGATCATCCACCTGCCCAGCGAAGTGCAGGTGGTTTCGCTCAGCGCCACGGTGTCCAACGCGGAAGAGTTTGGTGCGTGGCTGGACACAGTGCGCGGCGATACCGATGTGATTGTCTCCGAACACCGTCCCGTCCCCTTGTGGCAGCACGTGATGGTGGGGCGTGAGATCGTCGATCTCTTCGCCGGGGATACCAGCTTCGACGAGATCGCTCCCGAGGCGCCGGACGGCGAAGCACCGGCGCCGGAGGCAGTACGGGAGCCGGACCGGAACCCCCTGCAGAGGGAGTTCGAAGTCAACCCGGAGCTACTTTCGATGGCCCGGGCGGAAAGCCAGATGAACTTCCGTGGCCGCTTCGGCCACGGCGGACGAAGCCGCCGCCGGCAGGACCGCCAGCGTGACAACACTGCCAGCGAGCAGCGAAGCCCGGTGCGCAAGGCCAGCCGGCCCCAGATCATTGCGAGCCTGGACCGCCAAGGGCTGCTTCCGGCCATTACCTTCATTTTTTCCCGCGCCGGCTGCGACGGGGCGGTGGCGCAATGTGCCGCGGCCGGGCTGTGGCTGACCACAGAGCGGGAACAACAGATCATCGCGTCCCGGGTGGATGAGGCGAGCCGCGAGATTCCCGCAGACGACCTCGATGTCCTCGGTTTTTGGAGCTGGCGCGACGGCCTGCTTCGCGGGCTCGCGGCGCACCATGCCGGTTTGTTGCCGACCTTCAAGGAAGTCGTCGAGAAACTCTTCGCCGATGGCTTGGTGAAGGCCGTCTTTGCCACGGAGACCCTCGCCCTGGGCGTCAACATGCCGGCCCGCTGCGTTGTCCTGGAGAAGCTCGACAAGTTCAACGGCGAAGCGCACGTCAACATCACCGCGGGGGAGTACACACAGTTGACCGGCCGTGCCGGAAGGCGTGGAATCGACGTTGAAGGCCACGCCGTGGTCCTGTGGCAGCCGGGTACTGATCCTGCCGCCGTCGCCGGCCTCGCCTCGCGGCGCACCTATCCGCTCAATTCAAGCTTCCGCCCTACGTACAACATGAGCATCAACCTGATTGCCCAGTTCGGGCGGCCCAGGGCGCGGCAGATCCTCGAATCGTCGTTCGCCCAGTTCCAGGCGGACCGTTCCGTGGTAGGGCTGGCCCGGCAGGTTCGAAGCCGCGAAGAGTCGCTGGCCGGTTACGCCGAGTCCATGAAGTGCCACCTGGGCGACTTCACCGAGTACGCGAAGCTTCGGCGCGATCTCAGCGACGCCGAGCAATTTGCCTCGAGGAGCACTTCCCGGGCCCGCAAGTCCCTGACCGTGGACTCCCTCTCCCGGCTTCTGCCGGGCGACATCGTCAAAGTTCCGGGCGGACGCACGCCGGGTTACGCCGTCGTGCTCAACGCCGATCCCGACTCGCGTGAACCGCGCCCCGCGGTCCTCACGGAAGACAACCAGCTCCACAGGATCGGTACCCACGAAGTCGAAGGGCCGGTCGCGCCTGTGTCCTGGATCCGGATTCCGAAGTCGTTCAACGCGAAGCTGCCCAAGTCCCGTCGTGATCTGGCATCCGCCATGCGGAATGCGGTGCGGGAGGGGCGTCCGCCGGCCCGCGGCACGAACCGGAGCGAAGACTTCGGCCGTGCCCGGTACATGCCGGACCAGGAAAAGAAGATCGCAGACCTCCGCCGGGCATTGCGCGCCCATCCTTGCCACGGCTGCAGCGAACGCGAGGACCATGCCCGCTGGGCCGAGCGTTGGTGGAAGCTTCGCCATGAGACCGACGGGCTCGTCCGGCAGATCCAGGGCCGCACCAACACGATCGCCAAGACATTCGACCGTGTGTGCGATGTCCTCGCTGCCTACGGTTACCTCCAGACGTCCGACGCCGGCCATGTCACCATCAGCGCGGACGGCCAGCGCCTGCGCCGCATCTACGGCGAAAAGGACCTGCTGATCTCCCAATCCATCCGCCAAGGGGCCATCAAGGACCTCGATGGCGCCGAGCTGGCCGCGCTGGCCAGCACGATGGTCTACCAAGCCAAGCGCGACGACCGCGGCCTGCGACCCAAAATGCCGTCGGTATCGCTCGAAACATCCGTAGACATCGTGGTGCGTGAGTGGTCTGCGCTGGAGGACGTCGAGGACAAGAACAAGTTGCCGTTGACCGCCGAGCCGGAGCTGGGACTTGTCTGGCCCATCTTCAAATGGGCGAAGGGCCGCCATCTCCAAGAGGTCCTCAGCGGCACCGACCTCGCCGCAGGTGACTTTGTGCGCTGGGCGAAGCAGATCATCGACCTGCTGGACCAGATGGCAAAGATTCCAGGTCTTGAACGACGCCAAACCAAGGCGTGCCGCGAAGCGATCGATCTGGTCCGACGCGGCGTCGTCGCGTACTCCAACGTCTCCTGACACACCACAGATTCCCAGCAAGGAGCATATCCATGACCCATTCAGGCGTGCCCGCCGAAACCCGCCCCCGCAAGGTCACGATGTACCGGAACGGCTCCGTCTATACAGCCGCCGATCCCTTCGCGAGCGCAATGCTGGTTGACGGAGACACTGTTGCCTGGGTTGGTTCGGAGCAGGCAGCCACATCGATCGCCGATTCTTCGATGGAAATCATCGATCTCCGGGGAGCGCTGCTGGCGCCCGGTTTCGTCGATTCCCACATGCACCTCACGGAGACCGGAATTGCTTCCGATTCCCTCCAACTCACCGGGGTACGCTCGGCACGGGAACTGCTCGACGCCGTCGCCCTGGCCGCCAAGGCTCTTGGCACATCCGGCGCCGTGCTCGGCCACGGTTGGGACGAGTCGGTGTGGCACGAAAAGACGCTGCCGACGCCGGAGGAGCTCGACCGCGCCGCGGGCGGGCGCAAGGTGTACCTGGCGCGCGTGGATGCGCACTCTGCTCTCGCCTCATCCTCCTTGGCGTCCGCGGCGGGACTGGACGGCCTTGATGGCTACGATGGTTCCGCCCACGTCCTGAGGGCCGCCCACACCGCCGCGCGGCTGGTCGCCAGGCAGTTCCCCGACGCCGAACGCCGCCGTTACCAGGAACTGGCCCTTCGCGAGGCTGCGGCCAACGGCTATGTCGCCTTGGCCGAAATGGCCGCCCCGCACATTTGCAGTGCGGACGACCTTCGGATGTCTTCGTCGTGGAACTCCGCCTCGTGGAACGAAGGCAGCGTGGGCGTCCCCGGAATCCTTCCCTATTGGGGCGAACTCGCCACATCGGCCGAGCACGCCTCTGCCATCCTGGAAGGCTTGGGGGTGCCGGTCCTTGGCCTGGCCGGTGATTTGAACATCGACGGTTCCATCGGTTCGCGAACGGCTGCCCTCAGTGCAGACTACGCCGACGCTCCGGGCCACCGCGGAAGCCTCTACATCTCGGTCGACGAAGCTGCCGGCCACATTGCGGCTTGTTCGGTGCTCGGTATCCAGGCAGGCTTCCACGTCATTGGCGACGCGGGACTGAAGACGGCATTGGATGCCTTCGACCTTGCCGCGTCAGAGGTGGGGGAGCAGCGGGTCCGTGCCTCCGCGCACCGCCTCGAGCATGTGGAAATGGCGGACGCCGGCGATCTCGCCCGGCTGGCGAAGTATTCGATTACAGTGAGCGCACAGCCGGCCTTCGATGCCGCCTGGGGCGGGGCAGGGAAAATGTACGATCAGCGCCTGGGGGCGCGAAGCGTGGCCATGAACCCTTTCGCTTCGTACTACTCCACCGGCGTGCCGGTGTGCTTTGGAAGCGATAGTCCGGTCACCCCGTTGCGCCCATGGTCCAGCGTCAGGGCATGCCTGGAACACAGCAATCCGGATCAACGCATTTCGGCGCGGGCGGCTTTCCTCGGGCACACCCGTGCCGGTTGGCGGGCCGGCCAGGAGCGCAATCCGCTGATGGGGCAATTGGTTCCCGGGGCCCCTGCAAGTTTCGCGGTGTGGGAAGTTGAAGAGCTGATGGTGCAAGTGGCCGATGACCGCGTCCAGTCGTGGTCCACCGATCCACGCGCACGGACGCCCCTCCTCCCCGCGCTGGACAGTGGTAGCGATCCCGCTTGCCTGCAGACTGTGCGCGAAGGCCGGGAGATCTTCACGAGTGAAAATTTGCGGTCATAGTTGCAGGTGGTTTGCTGGTCCTGAAGGCCCCTGACCTGCGTGTATGGACAAAGCCCCAGCTCAGGCGGCGCTTGACAGGATTTGTGAAGTCCGTAGCATTTAGGGTCAACAGGCTTCCACAGGGAATACCTGGTTGTCTGGCCGCGGTGGGGTCCGCTGCCAAAAACAGTCATCGGACCCGTTTTCCAAGACCGTGGCACTCGTAGTGGGCAGGTCCACTGTGCCGCAGAAAACGGTTCGGCCTCGAGGTCAACACGCGGGCCGGCACTGGACCTGGGCGAGTGGACCTGCCCGCGGCCAAGCGCGACCCGTGTGGCGGATGCCACAGGTGGCCCCAGGTACGGCACGTTGTCGTTCTATAATGGAGAGTTGCGCCTGAATGCCAGCCACGCTGCTGCTCCGGCCGACTGACCGCTCCATCAAGGAAAGGCCTCTTCTTGCGTGTCCTGACGATCATTCCCACGTACAACGAGCTGGAATCACTACCCAAGACCCTCGGACGGCTGCGCGCGGCTGTGCCCGCGTCCGACGTCCTGGTTGTCGATGACAACAGCCCTGACGGCACGGGACAGCTCGCCGACAGCATCGCAGGCGAGGACAGCCAGGTCCATGTCCTTCACCGCAAGGGCAAGGAAGGCCTTGGAGCGGCGTACATTGCCGGATTCAAATGGGGCCTGGCGGCCGGCTACGATGTCCTCGTCGAGATGGACGCCGATGGTTCGCACCAGCCTGAGCAACTTCCGTTGCTGCTGGATGCGATCAACGACGGCGCGGACCTCGCCATGGGTTCACGCTGGGTTCCGGGTGGCGGCACGGTGAACTGGCCGTTCTACCGTCAGGCGATTTCGCGCACGGGAAGCACCTATGCCCGGCTCATGCTTGGCTTGAAGATCAAAGACATCACCGGCGGCTACCGTGCGTTCCGGCGCAGCACCCTGGAGGCGCTCAAGCTGGACCAGGTGGAATCGGTCGGCTACGGCTTCCAGGTGGACCTGGCGTGGCGGGTCGCCAAGCTTGGCTTGAAGATCGTCGAACGCCCGATCACGTTCGTTGAGCGCGAGCTCGGGGCCTCCAAGATGAGCGGCAACATTGTTGTTGAGGCCATGATCAACGTCACCAAGTGGGGGCTCGCCTCCCGCTGGGCCGCCTTGACCGGGAAGAAGACCCCGGTCTCAAAGTAGGTCCAACGGAAAAGGCCGGGTCCGCGCTCTGTGAAGAGTGCGGACCCGGCCTTCGTCGTGAAACTGTTCCCTTGAGAACGGTGCAGCTACGCCGAGCGGCGTTCCCCGCGACGTTCGCGCAGGATGTTCAGGCGGTCTTCGAGGATCTGCTCGAGCTCGGGAAGGCTGCGGCGTTCCAGCAGCATATCCCAGTGGGTGCGGACGGCCTTTTCGTTGGTGTCGACGGGGCGTTCGCCATCAACCAGGAGCGCTTCCTTGCCGGTCTTGGAAACCCAGACGGGAGGGATCTCGGCTTCGGAGGAGAAGGTAACGAAGACCTGCTCTCCGTCCGCGCAGCGGTATTCAACCCGCTGACGCGGCGCCGGCTCCACACCGGATTCGGTTTCCATGCTCTGGGCGCCAAGACGCATGCCCCGCAGGCTGCGATCGCTCATGATTACTCCCTCTGTCTGTTCGCGGAACCATGCTCCGCGCTAGCCGGGCGCCGCAAGGCGCCGCCCGTACTACTGTCTGCACACGTTGCATCACTAGATGAAACGCCTGACCAAGCGTTAATGTTCCGTTCGGATTGAACCGGCCGGACAAATACACCATTATACGCGGATCGAAGCTGACAGGACAAAGCGAAGGGGACCGGCCAGGGAATCCGGCCGGCCCCCTGCAAACTATCCGCGGTTAAGCCGACGGTTCTTGTGTGGAATCGCTGAACAGGTCAGAGACGCCTGATCCGCCGTTGGCGCCACCCAGCGCACCGCCGATGCCTTTGAGGGCCTCACCTACCTCGCTGGGGATGATCCACAGCTTGTTGGATGATCCCTCCGCAATCTTCGGCAGGATCTGAAGGTACTGGTAGGCCAGAAGCTTTTGGTCCGGGTTGCCCTTGTGGATGGCGTCGAAGACCTTTTGAATGGCCTGGGCTTCGCCATCGGCGCGGAGGATGGCTGCCTTGGCGTCACCCTCTGCGGCCAGGATTGCAGCTTGCCGTTGCCCCTCGGCCGTCAGGATCTGCGATTGCTTGGTGCCTTCGGCGGTCAGAATCGCAGCGCGACGATCCCGCTCGGCCCGCATCTGCTTCTCCATTGAGTCCTGGATGGAGTGCGGCGGGTCGATTGCCTTGAGTTCGACCCGCGAAACGCGGATTCCCCAGCGTCCGGTGGCTTCGTCGAGGACCCCCCGGAGTTGGCCGTTGATCTGGTCGCGAGAGGTGAGCGCTTCTTCAAGATTCAAGCCGCCCACGACGTTGCGGAGCGTCGTGGTGGTCAGCTGTTCAACAGCCTGGATGTAGTTGGCGATCTCGTAGGTCGCGGCCCGGGGATCCGTGACCTGGAAGTAAACCACGGTGTCGATCGAGACAACCAGGTTGTCCTCCGTGATCACCGGCTGCGGCGGGAAGGAAACCACTTGTTCGCGAAGATCCAAAAGCGGCAGCAGGCGGTCGACAAACGGGATCAGGATGGTGAGCCCGGGGTTGAGCGTGCGCTGGTACTTACCGAGGCGTTCTACGACGCCGGCGCGCGCTTGCGGGATGATCCTGATCGAGCGGACCAAAACGATAATCACGAATATGACGAGAACTAGCAGCACGATCGCGGCTGCAGTTCCTCCCAAGCTGTCCATACATCTCCTTCATTCCCCAGTTACGTATTTGATGCGGTTATGTGTGGCGATAGGCCGAACGCTCGTCGTCGAACGCAGCGGCTTGTGCCATGGCGGGACGCTGCTCAGTGCGGGCTGTCTTCCGCTGTGGAGGCGACTACCGCCGTCGCGCCGTCAATCCTGGTGACCTGCACGGTCTGGCCGGCGTCGATGATTCCAGCCGCGCTGCGGGCGCTCCACACGTCGCCGCCGATCTTGACCAGTCCTGCGGTCGCGGTGACCGGCTCCATGACGAGCGCAGATTGGCCGATCAGGCGGTCCACGTTGGTACGTTGCTCGGCGGGCCCCTTGTGCAAATGCTTGAGTGCGATAGGCCGGACGAAAGCGATCATCAGCAGGGACACGATGCAAAAGACGACGATCTGCAACCAGAGATCTGCTCCGGCAAAGTCAGCCGCGAGGGCTGCCAGCGCGCCGGCCCCGAGCATGATGAAGAAGAAGCTCAGCGTCAGCATCTCCACTACGGCGAAAGCCAGAAACACCGTGAGCCAGAGGGCCCACCAGTTGCTGCCAAGCCATTCAAACATCGTTCCCCCTGTTTCCGGACCTGCGGTAGCAGCCGGCCTGATCCGGACTGCAGCGTCGGCAAGATCACAGTCGCTGTTTTTCCATCCTAGCCCGGCGCGAAGGTTCCCGTTAGGAGCCGTCCTCCGGCGCCGCGAAAACGCTGAGGGTGAACTTCGCAGTGGCGTGGACAGAGGTTTCCGTGGCCGTCGACGCCAGGAGGGCGGAACGTTCAAGGTGGTGGCCTGCCGGTCCCATGAAGGCGACATCGGCGAGGTCCCGGCCATCCAGCTCGAGGTCCACGTCGAGGTGAATGGTGTCCTCGGGGGTGAAGAACTCCTGCATGGACTCCGCAAGGCGCTCGTCTTTGCCCGGCTCAATGCCCAGCATTCCAGTCCGTTCGGCAATCTCCCCAAGGTGTCCGTTGCGCGGAGTCACCACGATCACCCGGCCGCCTGGACGCAGCACCCGGGCAAATTCCGGAGGATTCCGCGGTGCGAAGACCACGATGACGGCATCCACTGCGTGGTCGGCGATCGGCAGGGGACGCCAAATATCCCACACGAGATTGGTGGCGCCCGGATTCAACCGTGCTGCCCGGCGGAGGGCGAACTTCGAGATGTCGATGCCAATTGCCGCTGTAGGAGCGCGGTCCAGCACTGTGCGCAGGTAGTGGCCGGTGCCGGTACCTGAATCCAGGATGAGGGATCCCGGGGCCGACAGAACGGGGGCCGCCAGCTCGGCGATGGCTTCAGCGAGGGGCGCGTAATGGCCCGCGCCCAGGAAGTCGTTGCGGGCTGCGACCATCTCTGCCGTGTCGGCCTCGAAGACGGTGCCCTTGCCGCTGAGCAGGTTGAAGTAGCCTTGTTTGGCGGCGTCGAAACTGTGGCCGGCGACGCAACGTAACGTAAACGGCGCTGGCCCGCTCAGGCCGAACGGACCCCGGCAAACCGGGCAGCGCAGGGCAGGGACGGCGTCGGAAAGCATACGGACAATCCTACGGCGGCCGGAGTGGCACATATCGTCATGGCATGACGGCCGCTAGGCTCACCAGCGTGAAAGCCGAACAACTCCCGCTGCTGAATTCCGTCTCCGCCCCCGCCGCCCATCCCGACGGCACCCGCGCCGTCGTGTCCGTGACGCGGCCCGACTTCGACGCCGATGCTTACGTCGGGCAGCTGTGGAGTGTTCCCTTTGACCCCGCGATACCGCCGCGTCGGATCACCCGTGGCTTCCGGGACACCGCACCCGCGTTTTCGCCCGACGGCAGCGCGTTGGCATTCCTTCGGGCAACGCCGGACGGCAAACCGCAACTGCATGTGGTGGAGGCCGACGGCGGGGAGCCGCAAGCGATCACGGAACAGAAGTTGGGAGTCTCGGAGTTTTCCTGGGCGCCAGATTCGCGCAGGATTGTGTTTTCCTCACGGGTTCCCGAAGAAGGCCGTTACGGAACGGTTGACGGGGTCGGGGCCGGCAGCGAAGACGCACGGTTGATCACCGACAACCAGTACAGGCTCAATGGACTGGGCTACACCGCGGACAAGCCCGCCCAGCTGTTCGTCGTCGACGTCCCCGAGCTCGGAGCGGAACCTCCTGTGGTTCCTGTGGGGAGGGCCGCCAAAGCCCGCGGCGCGGAGGCGGCGGCACTGTTGCCGCCTGCGGTGCAATTGACGTTCGGCGAGGCCGACCACACTTCGCCGTCCTTCAGTCGCAACGGCGAGAGCGTCTACTTTATCGCCTCACTCCATGAAGGGCACGACGCCGACATCGCCTCGGGTATCTACAGCGTCCCCGCCACGGGAGGCGAGGCGAGAGCGCTGCGTCCGGGCGCTGCGCCGCAGTTCGTCCAGGAAGCCTGCGAATCCGCGAACGGTGAATGGCTGTTCTTTACGGCGCAGGACCTCGGTGACGACGGCTTGGACTTCGTCGCGAGGAACACGGCCCTGTACGTCATGCCGGTCCGGGGCGGCAAGGCAACGATGCTGAGCGACGTCGAAAACCAGGACATCGGCGGCCGCCTCGAAGCTTTTGGAGTGGATGGGGTGCTCGCACTCAACACGAGCCATGGGAGCGTGCAGCTGATCCAATGGACGGCCGAGGGCGAGAGCGGGGTACTCGTCAAGGAGCCCCTGGTAGTGATTGGCGCTTCCGTGGCGGCCGACCTGGTGTCTGTCACTTACGGTGACGCTTTCAGCAATGGTGAACTCGGCGTTCTGGAGAAGGGTGGACTCCAGGTCCTCACCGATTTCACCAAGGCCCTCCGGGACGAAGCAACCATCCTTGAACCGCATGAGTTCACCGCCACCGGCAGTGATGGCTATCCGGTCCATGGCTGGGCGGTCCTGCCGGAGGGGCCCGGCCCCCACCCCGTGCTGCTCACGATCCACGGCGGCCCTTTCGCCCAGTACACGGGGGCCTTCTTTGACGAAGCCCAGGTGTACGCCGAGGCGGGATACGCCGTGCTGATGTGCAACCCGCGTGGTTCCGCCGGGTACGGCCAGGCGCACGGCGGCGCCATCAAGGAAAAGATGGGCACCGTGGACATGTCGGACGTGCTCACCTTCCTGGAGGGGGCGCTGGAAGCCTTCCCGGCGATGGACAGGGAATCGATCGGCATCATGGGCGGGTCCTACGGCGGGTATCTGACTGCCTGGATCATCGGCCACGAACACCGCTTCAAGGCAGCAATTGTGGAGCGCGGATTCCTTGACCCTGTGAGCTTTGCGGGTTCCTCGGATATCGGATGGTTCTTCGGCGGCCAATACACGGGCGGCTCGCCCGAGCAGATGGCGGCCCAAAGCCCCATGGCCGTGGTGACTGCAGTTCGCACGCCCACCCTGGTGATCCACAGCGAAAACGATCTCCGATGCCCGGTTGAACAGGGCCAGCGCTACTTTGCCGCGCTCAAGGCGCAGGGCGTCGAGACGGCGATGCTCCTCTTCCCGGGTGAAGACCACGAACTATCGCGGTCGGGCACGCCACACCACAGGCGACAGCGCTTCGAACAGATCCTCGCATGGTGGGCAAAGCACCTGCCTTCCGCAGCGAACCCGCCGCGCGAAGACGGTTCAGCTACGGCTTGAGGAAGCCCAACCCGCGGCTTGCCTCCTCGATTCCGGGGTACGCCCAATGGGCAGAGTATTCTGCATCGTTTGCCAACGACCGGAGCTCGGCGCGGTCCAAATAGAGTCCGCCGTGCAGGTGGTCGGTCTCGTGCTGGACTATCCGGGCCTGCCATCCGGAGAATCCGGCCGAGGCCGCACTGCCGTCCGGACGCTGGTAGTGCAGGCGAACGTCGCGGTGCCTTGTGACCACGGCCTGGAATCCGCGCATCGACAGGCAGCCCTCATAGAACGACGCCGTGGATGCTCCCTCGGGCTCGTAGCTGGGATTTAGTATTGCGAAGAAGCTGAGCGGCGTCCTTTGCCGGAGCTCGGAGGCAACAGGATCAACATCGAAATGGTCTTCGAGCACAGCCAGCTGCAAGGGGATGCCGAGCTGTGGCGCTGCGAGGCCCACGCCGGGAGCGGCATGCATGACATCCCGCATCCGTTCGATCAGCTGCGCCAATTCGGTGTCCCCAAGCTGGCCGTCATAGGGAGCGGCTCGCTGGCGCAGCACGGGATGGCCGACCTGCACGATGGGCGGGAGGCCATCGAGGCCGAGTAAGTCCTGAACTGCGCTGCGGATTTCCGAGGCAGTAAACGTCGTGTCCGGGCCGGAAGGCAGGGGGCGGGTCTCAAAGTCCATGGATTGAGCTTAGTGTCAGTGCATCGTGAATCTCCGGGCGACAAGCTCGGAGAACATCGGCAAGGTGATGGCCCGGCCGATCAAGGCGTTCCTTGCGCTGAGGACCTTCGGCGGCAAGGGGCGGCCCAGCGCCATGTTCAGGCTGGCCTGCCGAATGGCCTTCTTCGCCGCGCGCTGCCGGTCGCGTTCGAAACCCGCGAGTTCTTTGCCGGCAGGGCCTCCAGCCGATGTTCGCAAGGCTTCGCTGACAATCGGGGCGAGGGCGACGGCGTCCAACCAGCCCAGGTTCATCCCTTGGCCGCCGATCGGGCTGATCTCGTGGGCGGCGTCTCCAATCAGGGCGACCCGTCCGTGGACCATCCGGGAGACCAGCCTAGAGGTGACGCCGAAGGCGCTGATCATCGTATTGCTTGCGGAGTCCACCGCGCTGCCGGTCCGCTTTTTGATGAGGGCGGCGAGCGCGTGGGGAGTGGGTTCCTGGCAGGGGGCGCCAAGCCGGACAACCCAACGGCGGATGCCGCCTGGCAAGGGAAAGGACTCCACGATTCCGCCCGGCTCAAGGAAAAGGACCGCCTTGTTGCCGTACATCGATTCATCCCGGAAATCGCCCATGACGTAGTAGTCGGGATAGGTGCGCAGATGTGGCTCCAGTCCCAGTCCTGCGCGCACTGCCGAATGGACGCCGTCGGCGGCCATGACGAAGCGGCCCAGAACCTCCATTGGAGCGCCCTCTTGCTGTCCCCGCAGACGCAAGCGCCCGCCGTCGTCGACAACTTCCTCAACCTGCACGCCGCGGTGGAGCGCGTTCGGATCGAGGTCGATCACCCTGGACTCGAGGGCGTTGGTGGTGAGGTATTGCGGAACGGAGAGGATGAAGGGGTACTCGGCCGAGGGACGGGCGAAGTCCATATCGGCAACTTTCCTGCCTCCGCTGTACGCGGCGCCGTGGGTGATCCGGACACCTGAAGAGACCAGCGGACGTGCGGCGCCTACTGCGTCCAAAGCCGCGAGGGCGGGAGGATGGATTCCGATGGCGCGGGTCTGGCGGCTCGACGTCGCGCGCCGTTCCAGAACTGCGACGCGGTGCCCGTCTTGCAGCAGCAGGGCCGCCATATATAGCCCGACAGGTCCGGCTCCAACCACCACGACGTCAAACATCGGGGACCTCTCCGGGCCGGTAGACCAGCAGGTTGTGCCATAAGCCGCTCGGTTCTACCGTCCACGTCGGGGGAGTGGCGGCACGGAGTTCCGCTGCGGTGTAGCTCCGCCTGATGGATGTGAGGCCGTCGCCGTGGATATAGGACCCAATGCCGAGTGGCCAGGACCCGGCCCAGAAAAGTGCGTACGCCACGCGGCTACGCTTGAGGTCGTTGTGCAGGGCGATCCGGCCGCAAAGCTGTTCGGAGTCGTGGAGGAACGGGGCGAGTTCCGGGGCAGTCAAGTGGTGCAGGACATGGTTGGAAATGACGACGTCGAACGTGCGCCCCTCTGACACGAGCTCTGAGCTGAGGGCTTTTCTGTAAGTGACCCCTTCCACGGGCGGGGCAGAGCTCGCGAAATGGAAAGCGCGCTCGTCCGGGTCGATTCCGGTGACTTCCAGGCGGTAGCCGTCTGCCGCGGCCCGGCGCGCGAGGCTGCGGGCGACGTCTCCACCGCCGCAGCCGATGTCAAGGACCCTGGTGGGGGCCGCCGTCGTGAGCAATGGCTTGATCCGTGAGCTGTAGGTGTCCCGCCAGCCGGACACCACAGCGTTGACGATCGGAAACCGCGCGTAACTCCGGTTGAGCCGGTCAAGCTCGCAATCGGGGCGGTCCATGTCTTCAACGGCGGTCACGTCCCGTGCGCCGAGAAAGCCGCCAGGGCGGGGGAGGGCAGGCATCACAGAGCCGGGATCACAGAGTCGGGGAAATCCGGGTGAACAGTCCTGTCTCCACGGTGAGGCCGGGCCCGAATGCCATGGAACAGATGCGTTCCTCCCGCTCTGCCGGCGTTTGTCCCAGGATGTGCTTCAAGACGAAGAGCACGGTGGCGCTGCTCATGTTGCCGTAGGCGCGGAGGACTTCGCGTGCGGGAATCATCTGTTCTTCGGTGAGTTCAAGTTTCGACTCGACTTTGTCGAGGATGCTGCGGCCGCCGGGATGGATGGCCCAATGCGTAATGTCCCGGTAGGGGAGTCCCGCCAGGGACGGTTCCCGGGCAAGCAGCGGCTCGAGCGCGCCGGTGATGTGTTCCTCGATGATGTGCGGCACGTACGTGCCGAGGACCATTTCGAAGCCTTCGTCGCCAATGTTCCAGGCCATCGCTTCTTCGCCGACCGGCGTCAGGACAGTCTCGAAGTGATCCAGCCTGATCACCGGGTCGGGCCCCTCAGGTTCACGGGACGTCACGACGGCGGCCGCCGCGCCGTCCGCAAAGATCGCCGATCCCATGATCGTGTCCGGATCATTCGAAGTCCGGACATGGAGTGAGCAAAGCTCTACGCAGATAACCAGGACGACCGCAGAGGGGTCGGCCTGGCAAAACTGCCGCGCTGCACGGAGGGCGGGGAACGCGGCGTAGCAACCCATGAAGCCAAGGTGATAGCGCTGCACGGCGGGGCTGAGTCCGAGGGCCCGGACTACTTTGTAATCGGGGCCGGGATTGAAAAATCCAGTGCAGGAAACAGTAATGACGTGGGTTATGTCAAGCAAATCGATATCGGGACATTTTCCGACGGCGGCTTTGGCGGCCTCAATGAACAATTTGGTAGCTTCGACGGCAAATATTTCGTTGCGCACTTTGGTGCTGGGGCTAAGTACACGGCCAGTGGCGGGGTCGAAGAATGAGGGATTCTCGGCGTGGTTGTCCAGGGACAATTCGGCGACGGCGGTGAATCGGGTATCGATCGCTGCTGAGTCAAAGCATGTCCGCACGAGCCTGGATCCGAGCCGTGTCAGCCCGGGTTGGGATGCGAAAACGTCGCGTGCCTGTGGTTGCACAAGCACTGTGGGCGGTACGGCAGTTTCCAGAGACCTCACGTAGACCGGCATGCTTCATTGTTGGCGACGAAGATGCCGTTGACAATGGCCGAGCGTGGAAATGTGGACGTTTTGAGGGGTCCCGGCTGTTTTCCGCGGAGCCGCAGACTCAACCGCATTCAGGGCTTTCAAAGCTTCTGCGACACAAAATGAAGCGACGGGCCACTAGTTCTAATAGCAGCCCATTTGTGCGTCTTGCCGAGTTCGTCGAGCGGCCGGACGGCAAGAGGGCGGCCCTTAGTGCATTTGGGGAGGTGCGCAGGTATGCAGGGGGATCTGGATGTCGGGGGTGCGCTTGTCAAGGTGAAGCGGTTGCGCCTGCGTTTGGCTGAGCTGGACCGCCAAGTGGGCGTGGTTGACCGGTTGCTCGGCCAGGTCGTGAAGCTTGCTTTGGAGCTGTACCGGGCGAGGGCGTGGAAGGCCTTTGGCCTGAGTACGTGGGCTGAGTTGGTGGAGACTGAGCGGCTGGTCCTTTCGAGCCTGGGAGGCAGCGCCCGGGTGAGTGTGGCCATGGAGTTGTCGGCCGGAAATTTGTCGCTTCGTGCCATCGCCCCGGTCCTGGGCGTATCACACGAGACTGTGAATGCCCTCCTCGCAAAGGGGGTTGCCGAGGGTGGAACCCTGCCATCCGTGAGATTGTCACTGGACGGCAAAATGCGCCGCATTGCACCCGCACGACCAAGGAATGTGATCGCGGGCGAACTGGTTCCCTCGGATTCCGACTCTGATTCCAACTCTGATTCCAACGAGGGAATCTTCGATGTGGAGGGGTTTTTGGCTGACGTCGGCGCCTTGGGCGTGGATCACGGTCCTTCCGACGCGGCGGTGCTGGCGGAACTCCAGCTGCGGGAGTTGATGGATTCCATCCGGAATATGGGAACCTCTGAGCTTGTCGTCCGGCGGTTGCCCGAGGCGCACCCCGCACGACGACGCCGGCTGGCCGCCCAATTCCACGCGGCCGCGGAACTGATGAGCGATGTTGCGAGGCAGTGGGGTGTCGCCGCGTGAGTCCCGGAACCCATGGCCGGTTGTCGACATCGGCCGAACGCGATGCCCTCCTGCGGGACCTCGTGGCTAGATGGCAGCGGGAAGGCCGGAACGGTCCATCGGCCCAGCTGCTGTTCGGTTCGTTTCTTCCGGCGCTGTTGTCCCGTTTCCAGCACGAGTTCTCCTCGATCGCCCCCGAAGATGCACTGTTCTACGCCACGGAAGTTCTTTGCGACCGGGGGATCCCCGTGGATGTCCCGGCTTGCGCGTGGCTGTTGACGGTTGTCCGCAACGGGCTCCGAACCTGGACAGTCAGCCAACGCCACTGGCTCTCAGAGCGAGATGTGCGGGACGGCGTGTGGGCAGAGGTGAAGAAGAAACACGCCCTGGGGGAGGGGACCCCGCTGGTGTCGGTGTACGGACGTGAGTGCGAATGGCCTCAGCTTCCGTTGGCCATTTCGCCAATGCCCGCCGGTTCATCGCCTCTCTGGGGGGAACTAAAGGCGTTGTTGATCAGGGCTGGTTGGGATAGCGACGTCGCAGAGCAGGGTCTGCAGGTGATCGAACATCGAGCATCCAGGCATATGGAGGAGATCTGCTTCGGATCAGAGCCGGGAACCGCGCTCTCCCGTTTGGAAACCAATAGGGCGTTGAGCTGCGTGCCCAAGGGCCACAAGAGGGCGCTCGTGGACTTCGTGTGCAGCGAACGCGGATATCTCTGGGGCCGTCTCCAGGGTATTTCCCCCGCCAACGCCCTTTCCCTGCCCGGGGTCCAGGAGGCGTTGGCTTCGCTGGTCTGGAGCAAGGCGAGACCCAAGAACGCCCGAACCAGGAGCTACGCGTCGCCCGGAATGGATTCGCGAGAGGACATCCCTGCCTGACGGAGCCAACCCGCTCTGGACCGGTGTGGTGAGTCATGGCCAGGGGATTGCGGTGGCCACGGTGTTGTTGGCGAACTGGGCATGCCCGGCAATCGTCACGAAGGGACTGGCAAAATCACAGGTGACGACCCGAAGTAAATGTGGGCCCTCGGTGGCGAAGATATCTGCCGGCAGGGACGTTTTTCCCAATGATTCCAAACCGATGATCTTGTATCTGCAGGTAACGCCGGCGTTGTCGGATACGTAGAGGGGCATGCCTTTGGTCACCCGGACGAGGGAAGCCATCGGCGCGAGCGACCCGTCCGGGAAGTTCACGTGCCCGGCCAGCAGGGCCGATCCCTTCTCGGCGCACACAGCCGCCGACCCTCTGTAGCGGGCAGCATTGGAGGCATCCGGGACCACCAGGTAGCCGGCACCGTCACGGCCTTGGTCCACGAGCCCTACTTTGAGGTCCACGCCCGGGACGGAAAGCGTGTTAGGCGGAAGGTTGTGGATCGGGGCCGGGCCGGTGAACGTGTCCGGTCCTGCGGCTTTGAACGGCGCCAGCACAGGTGCCTGCGGTGCCGCCGGGGGAGCGGGCGGTGAGGTGAAGGCCAAGACGCTTGCGGTGGCTCCGGCCACGCTACAGGTGACGACCGTGGTCAGTGCGACGTTGTTCCACCGGGCGCGGGCATAGCTGCGCATTTTGATCATTTGTATTTTCCTTGGGTATGGGGCGGGGCACCCGGTGACCAGCATGGGTGGCTCGATCCGGGTGCCCCGCGTCAATCTGACAGCCAGGTGCTTCTAGTCAGCATGTTCGTCCGCTTGGACGTTATCCGTTTCAACTCGGAGGTTGTCGAAGCGTTTGCGGTACAACAGCCCTGCTCCGCCGAGGAGAGCCAGTGCGAAGGCGGTGCCGCCCGTCATCAGCAGCGGCATGTTCGGCCCGGCTTCTTGTGCGCTGCCAGTGGTTGGCGCGAATCCGGTGTTGACCATCAGTGCCGGCTTGTCTGGGGTAACGGTGACGGCTTCTGGGAAGGCGATGACAGTTTCGTTCTTCTCGCCGCAGTTGCCCTTATGCAACTGCGCGGTGAATGGTTCCTTGCCCTCGCCCTTATCGATCGTCAGCTTAAGTTCCTCGACGTATCCGTAGGTGCCTTTGTGGACGATGGTGTGGCTCGGGTAGGTGATTGCCCCCGCACCGGTGACGTCCTGGTCCGGGGAGGACCAGGACGGGTTGGCGCAGACGGCCTGGGCGGAGCCGTCGGTCGAGTCGTCAAACTTGTACTGGTTCACTTTGGTGGTGACTTTGATGCCGGTGCCGGAAGGGATGGTGCCCGAGACTATTCCGATGTCATGGGCCAGGAGCGGCACGGTGCCGTTCCCGGAGGCTTTGGTGATGATCGAAGGTTTCTTGATCGGTACAGTTTCGTTGGGCAGCAGTTCCTTGCCGTCCCACGCCTTGGTGGACTCGGTACCGTCGATCTTCTCGGAGAAGTACAGATTGGCATTCAGGCCTTTGGACCATTTCTCGGCGACGATTTTCTCCCATGGAACCTCGACGGCCGCGGTCTTGAATTCGCCGTTCCCGGTGACCTTCGTGGTGACGGTACCGATGACGTCGGCATCAGCAGGAACGGTGTCGGTGCCGCCGGCAATCGGGGCAGCGGAGGTCAGAACCAGGTCCGTGGTCACGGAGAGTTCCTTGCCGGGCTCGTTGCCGGTCACGGTGATGATGTCGTAGATCTTGCCGTCTTCAACGGCCGATGCCTTGGTCACCACCGCCGGCTGGTACTTCTGGATCGTCTCCTCATGGGGATCATTGAAGCCAGCGGTCCAGTCAGCACGGAAGTACTGCTGCAGCTCGGCGGGCTGGGCCCCCTTTGAGAAACGGGCCACAGGGTAGTAATAGCCGGCCATGTCCGCGTTTTTGTCGCCGGTCACCTTCACGTCACCCGGTCCCGTTGCGGTGCCAGTTCCGGAGGCAACCTTCACGACTGCAGCCGGGATCTGGGCGTTCGGGGCGAGTCTGACCGGGCTGTAATACCAGTCGACGTCGAAGCGGGCAGGCACGTTGCCGCCGTTCACGAAAGCCCAGTCATTGGTGTTTCCCGTGGACGTGTTCGCGTGCAGGACGTCCATCAGGGGCTGGCCGCCCTCGACAAACCGGCCGGCGGTCGAGGTCGCTTCGGGTTGGAAATCGAAGATCACGTTGGCGTCGGCTGACGTTCCCGCGACGGGTTGAGCCCCGCCGGCAACGAGAAGGTTCTGGAAGCCGGGCACCGAATAGGTGGTAGCCGACGACCCGGGTGCGTCGATCGTCAGCGTCACGGAAACTGTTCCGTTTCCGGTCGCCGCGAAGCCGAGCTGATCTCCGGTACGGAGGTTGACTGCCTGGGAGTTCGTTCCTGCCCACACGGCGGGGCCGTTCAGGATGGCGCGCGCCGAGAAGCCGCTCAGCTTGTTCCCGGCTGCGGAAACCAGCTCTGTCGAGGTGATTGTGCCGCCGCGACCGTTAGCGTCCATCGCGAGTTTAGGTTGCGTGGAATACGGGCCGGAATTGGCCTGGGCGTCGGCGAGCATCGCCGCGGCCCGGGCGCGGACACCGGGCATTTGCGGATCAGATGAATCCCGAAGGTTAGGGTAGGGGGCCCCAATGCCGTTCCACGGCACGTTGAACCTCGGATCCGCGAGCTCGTGAGTGAGGTACGCCAAGGCTGCATGGTTTGCAGGGTCACTCTGGTACTTCTGAATCGCGTAGTTAAGCTGCGGGTTTCCGAGGGAACCCACCGCCCCGGATCCGGCCGGTCCGGCCGGGATCCCGACGTCGAAGCAAAAAGCCGTGGGACCCCCGGTGGCACCGTTCAGGTTCAGGGATCCCAGCCACATCGACCAATCCCCAAACGCCCGGGGCGGCGGAGCCTGGACGGTGATGCCCGATTGGTGCATGCCCGGCAGGTCAGTTGCGGCCTGCGCTGCAGGCGCCGCCAGGATGCCACCGGTCCCGATAGCGGAGATGGCCAGGGCGCCGGCGGCTGCCAGAGCACCGGTTTTGGCGAACGCCGACCAGCGCCTTGTCTGTCCCGGCGGGTTGCCCGTGTCTGGTTCGAATCTTCCTCGACTCACTTATGTTCCCTTCTCTTCTAACGCGCCCATACACGCGATGACCACACTTCGGGTGGTCCTGTGTGTAGAGAGCCGGACGAATCGCAATCGCGGAGAAGGGATTGATTTTCGAACTGTCACGACGTGAAAGGGGGGCATTCTCAGCGGCTTCCACTGTCAAAAATTTGACAGTTGAATCGCCCCCTTGGCGTCGAAGATCTTTCGTTGCCCGGGCGGTCCGAAAGGCATGGGAAGCGATCGCTTCAAGGGGGAACCGACCCGGGGTCTTACTGTCAATCCATGCGCGAAGTTGCCAAGGACTGCGGCGTGGAGGTCGATTTTGTCCGCACGGCGGAGGAGCGCGCTCCTGTGAGTCGTTGTGTATCTTGTGAGTTTGGCCCGATGCCAGCGTACCGCGGCGGTGTGAGTCCCTGTGAGTTTTGTGAGTTTGATGGCGGTGCAAGGATGTTCCCAATGTCGGGCTCCAGGGAAGGTTCGCCGGTGATCTCATCAGCGATCGCACTTCTAATGACTCTGTCGAGAAGACTGAGTACCTGAAGCGCAGCCACTTCCACTCCCGCTGATTGACTGGCAGCGAGACGTGTTGATGTGGGACGAGTAGTAGATGACATGATTCAGGCGTGGGTTCTATCGTCGAAACAGCCATTGAGACGCTTTACGAGGCGCATATTCCGTTGGGTCCTGGTTTAACTACTGACGAGATCGCCGACGTTGAGCAGCAGTTTGGTATCAAGTTCAGCCCTGATCATGCGGGGCTGCTGAGTCTGGCTACTCCGCTCGGCCCTAAATGGGTTGATTGGTTGGGGGAGCCTGACGGGATTCGTCAGCGGCTTAGCTGGCCCTTGGAAGGAGTCCTGTTTGACGTCGAGCAGAATGCCTTCTGGCCCGATGAATGGGGCGAAAGGCCAGGTGAAACAGCTACGGCTTTGCAGGCAGCGCGGGAACATATGCAATTCGTGCCGACGCTGATTCCTATCTACTCGCACCGTTTTCTGCCAGGAGCGCCATCGCCGACGGGAAGTCCCGTTTTTTCTGTCTACCAGACGGACGTGATCTATTACGGCAGTGATCTTGCTGCCTACTTCGCGGCTGAGTTTTTCCGGGAGCCCGACGTGAAGTTACCGACCTATCGTGTCGACTTTTGGTCTGATTTAGCGGAGGGCCGATGGGTTTAGTTTCTGAGACGAGTTCTCTCATCTACTTCTACTCGTCCTACTTAACTGGCATGCACGGGTATTCGTGAGCCGGGAGTAGGCGGTTTTCGACGGATGGCTGGAGTCAGCCTGAAACCGACATGTTCCGCTTCGGTCGCTTAGTGCTTGGTGCCGGCCAACAGGTCTCGAAGTGACTGCGCTGCGGCGGTCAGTTCTTCGCCTGGATCCAAGGTGAGTTCTCCTTTGGCCGCCCATGGAGTTGCGCCGGCGTATTCTCTGAGCTCAAAGGCTATGCGAACGTGGCCGTCGTGCTTCGCCGTCAATGTAAGGTCGCCTTCTATGGAGTCGAAGTCTTTCTCCCCGTCCCAGCCTCGCCAATTGCTTGCAAGTTCCTCAAAGAAGGACAGCAACCCCGACCAACCGTCGAAATCCCAGACGTCCTTTGTGGCGTTGAGACCGGGCAGATGTGCGGTAACTGTCAGGTTCTCGATTTGCCCGTTTCGACTGCCGCGGGTGTTCTCGACGCGGAAAATGAGTGTGCCTTGATGTCCAATAGTCACCTCATTCATTGCTTCATTCTCCGTCATGAGCGCCGTGCCGCGATGTATTTGGCGTAGGCGGCGGCTGAGTCTGTGGCGTGGCGTTCGATGGTGGTGGGGGAGTAGCCGAGGGTTTCGGCGATGATGGCGACGGGGGCGAGTTTGGTGAGTTCGTGGAGTGTTCCCAGGCGTGCGGCGCGGGTGCTGAAGAGCTTGCTGAGGCGGGTCGTGAGGTGTCCTGGGTTGATGTGGCGTCCGGGTGATGCTCCGCGGAACACCCATTTGGTGTTGGGGTGTGCTGCGGTCAGTTCGTGGCCCGGGTTTGCGGCGAGCTCCCGCCAAGGTTGCGCAAGAGGGTCTGGCAACGCGATCTGGATACTGCCGAGCTGGATGGTGACTAGGTCGTCGGTAACGGTGACTTCGTCCCAGGTTAGCCGTGCGATGTTTTCGGCTTGTTGTCCGAAGACGAGGATGAGGATCGCGGCGGCCCGGTCACGGGTCTCCAGTCCGTTGGTGTGGATGACTTTTTGGAGTGCTTGGTCCTGGCCGGGCTTGGGCAATCGGTGGCTGGTGCCGCGGCGGTGCGGGATGATGGCGAGCCCCGCTGGGGCGGCCTTGGTTTTGATGGCCCATTTGAGGAAGCGCTCAGCGATGCGTCTCGTCGTGGGTCCTTCGGCTTGCCAGACGTCCAGGTGGGACTGCTGCAGCTCGGGCAGTTTGATGTCGTGGCCGGTGAGCCAGTTCAGGAGGTCGATGGCGACGGTGACTTCCTGTTTTGCGCGGAGGAAGGTGCCGCGGGAGACTTCCTCCATGAGGTTCATGCGTCGCTGGTGGTGCCAGCGGATGTAGCGGCGGATCACGTCAAGGTTCTGTGGGTCGCTGACGCGTTCCAGGGCTTGGGTGGCCCATCCGTCGTAGCGCGTCAGGAAAGCATTTCGCTGGGGGAGCACGCCGTGTTCGATGAGCAGTCCCCGGACGTATTCGCGGGTGCGTGAGTCGGGCAGTTCATCGAACGTATCGTGGCTGATTTTGGGTGCAGTGGCGAGGTTTCGCAGGAAGTTGGTGACGTGTTTTTGCCGGATCCAGGTCATGCCGCTGTTGGCCCGTTTCATGGTCTTCAGTGCCGCCGCCAGCGGGATCAGTTCGGTGGCCATGATTCCCGTGGCCGGGTTGGTTAGTAGGTTGTCCACGATGTCGCCGAGGACGCAGGTCCAGCAGCGTGCACCGGTATAGAGTTCGTCTTCGGCGCCGCAGCCCTGGCAGTCGATATTGAGTCGAACGCCTGAGCATCTCCGGCATGCCGGTTGTTCATCGATGATTCCGGGCAGGATGCCTTCGTGGCCGCATCCGCAGACCCCGCGGGTGCGTTTTGCTTGCTGATAGCAGTAGCCGCATACTCCGCCGTCGGGCCAGCGCGCGACCGTTTGGTGGTGTTGGCTGCAGCGGCCGCAGGGGACCGGCCAGCGAATGGGGTCCTCTGCCTTGCGGGGCCTACTCACCGTCTTCGGAAGTGACGAGCCGGACCCGTCGGGCGATGGGGTTGCCTGGTTGGATGCCGAGGTCTTCGCTGCGCTTGGGGGCGTTGGCTGTCGCCGCGGCGCGCATTTCCACGAAAGGTTCGAATAAGTCGTTTGGTGTGCAGTCCAGGATGTCGCAGAGCGCGGCGAATGTCCTGGCCGGAATGCGCTCCGGTGTGGAGGTGACCAGCCTGTAGACCTGGCTTTCGGAGAGGTTGATGCCACGGGATTTCAGGAGCGGCATCAGTTCGGTGGTCTTCCAGAGGTTTTGCTTTGCCATCAGGGCTCGCAGGTTCCAGCGGTAGCCGATCCGGCGCTGTTCAGGCATCTGGGTCCTCCAAGTTCGCGATGCGGCGTGCAATCATCTGTTGCACGGTTTTCTGCTTGAAGTCCGACGATACCGAGGTGTAGAGCCCGGTGGTTGAGGCGTAGGAGTGCCCAACCTGTGTCTGCACGAAGGCCGCATCGTAGCCGGCTTCGATCAGGTGGGTCACGTAGGAGTGTCTGAGGCAATGGAGTCCCAGCTCCTGGGGCAGGCCGACGGCGTCCCGTGCGGCGGCGAACGCGTCCCCGAAGGAGCCCAAGGACATCCGGGTGCCACGCTCGCTGGGCCAAAGGGCCGATGACCGTTCAGCTGTCGGGAACTGTTGACGCATGCCGCCGGTTGTCCAGGTCTTGAGCTGGTCCACGACCCAATCGAATTCCGGCACGGTCAACACGGTGCGCCGTCTGGGTCCTGAGCCTGCCGTGCCCTTGGCGAACCGGATCTGGACTGCTCCGAACCGTCCGTAGTCGCTCAGGTGCGGGTTCGGGCCGAAGTCTTCCAGGTCCAGCATGGTCATTTCGCGCCGGCGAAGCCCGTAGGCATAGCAGACCTTGAATGCTACCGAGTCGCGGAACAAGGGCAGCCAGCGCTTGCTGCCGGCGGCGTATTCCTGGTCGACCAGGTCATCGAGGTGGTCGAAAAGCCGCTGCAGTTCCGCCTTGGTGAACGAGCGTTTCTTCGCCGGGACGGCATCCTCGGTGGTGTGCCGTGGCATGTTCCACTCGAAGCAGATCTGGCTAGGTATATCGCCGAAGGTCCGTTCGCAGAACTCGCCCCAGCCATAGCCAGGGTGCGTCAGGAATGAACAGAACATTGCCACGGCGTTACTGTACGAGCGCAGTGTCTTCAGGCTGATTGGCTTTTCGCCCGAGCGCAGATCGCCCAGGAAATCATCGATGTCCGCCGGACCCCATTGCCACGGAAATTCCCCTGTGAAGCGCTGAAAACGCTCCAGCAGCTGGCAGCGCTGCTTGATGGTCTCTGTCGTGAGGCCGCGGGCAAGCATCTGCGCGCGCCAGCCATCAAGCATGGCCATGAAAACCCGTTCATCAGCCCGGAACAGCCCGATGTCCGGAGCCACCAGCATCCGCGGGACAAAACCTGGAACGGCATCATTCACAACGACCCCTAAACCATGGAAACATGCATTAGATGCAGGAAACCTATAGCCATAAGCGATCCGAGGGCAAATTCAGACGTTGGCGTGAGGAATGCGCGCCCCGGGCAAAGCCCGGCTGACCTGCGGAAACGTCAGATTCGTCATGGGGCGGGAGTTCTCGCAGCTAATTCTACTCCCGTTGTTTTAACGCCGATAATCTACATTATGTAAAGTAATATCGTGAGCGCGCATCTGATGCATGATCACGATCCCCTAGGCAGCAGCTGCCTCAGAACACATCCTCCGGGGCGACCGTGGACGTTTCGTACTTAGGACGCCCGGCAGGTCGATAGCTCTGGATGGTGATGCCGCGGGACGTTGTCCGTGAGGTGACCAGCTTGAGCGCGATGTCCGGACCGGATTCGGGGAACAACCGCGTGCCTTGGCCGACGACCACGGGATACGTGAGCAGGTCGAGCTGGTCCACAAGGTTGTTGGCGAGTAGCCATCGGACCAAAGCGCCGCTGCCCGGCACCAGCAGGTCGCCGTCATGGTGTGCCTTCAGCTCGCCGATCGCCGTGGCGAGGTCGCCTTGCAGGACGGTCGTACCCGCCCATTGCGGGTCGGTGAGGCTGGCCGACGCCACGTACTTGGGCCGGCTGTTCAGCGCGGCCGCGATCGGGTTTGTGCCCGGATCGATCATCACGCCCCAGTAGGGTGCGAAGATCTCGTAGGTCCGCCGCCCGAAGAGGAACGAAGCTGCACCGCTGTAGACCTGGCTGAGATAGTCCCCGGTTTCGGTGTCGAGAAGTGGTATCGCCCATCCCCCGCGCTCAAAGCCTCCTCTGCGATCTTCCTCCGCTCCGCCCAACCCCTGCATCACGCCGTCCACTGAGACGTTGGTGGTGGTTATCAACCTCATGTCGTTTCACCCCGTCGAACAACGGGCGCGGACCCCTTCTGGATCCGCGCTACTGCCCTCATTCTCCCAAGCCTTGACGCCATCGGCCCGGTACCGCCGTCGAACGCTAAACAGGGCAAATGCTGTTCGAAAATGATGACGGCGACTCCGTGCGACGATATCCGGATGGAACAGACTCCGGATGTACTCCGTTATGCCGCCTTTACCGCCACTCCCGACGGAGGAAATCCGGCAGGGGTAGTCCTGGATGCAACCGGCCTCGACGCCACCAGGATGCAATTCATAGCGGCGGAGATCGGATACGCGGAAACGGTTTTTGTCACCGGGAAGACTGTTGACGGAGACACCCGCCGAAACCGTGTGCGGTACTTCTCCCCCATCGCCGAGGTGCCGTTTTGCGGCCATGCCACTATCGCATTGGCTGTTGCGCTGTCAGGTCGCGACGGTGCCGGAACCTTTGTGTTCGATACGGCGGTAGGTCCCGTTGTCATCGAGACTGCACCGCATGGCGCTGCCGTCACGGCAAGCTTCACGAGCGTGGAACCCCGGGTCGCTGAGTTCCCCGATGGTGTTCTGGATTCCCTGCTCGGATTGCTCGGCGTGGGCCAAGGCGAACTGCACCCCGGCTACCCTCCTATGGTTGCGTTTGCCGGAAACTGGCACCCCATTCTTGTTTTCGCCGAACGGGGCACCTTTGACTCCTTCGCTTTCGACCCGGATGCCATGCGTGCGCTGATGGATGCCCAGGGCTGGGCCGGCACCGTCACGACGCTCTGCGAGATCGGTACCGGCGAATTCGACTCGCGCAACCTTTTCCCCGTGGGAACCATCACTGAAGATCCGGCGACAGGTTCAGCGGCCGCGGCTTTCGGCGCATACCTCCGTTTGCTTTCGCTCGTGGAAACGCCAATCCGGGTGATGGTGCACCAAGGCAGCCACGTTGGCCGCGCGAGTGTGCTCACTGTCGACATTCCGCCGCAGGGCGGAATTGTCGTAAGCGGTGAAGCCGTGGAGATCGCCGATCCTTCGTAGCCAGTCACGCCACGAAGAACTTAGATAGTAAGGCAACCTTTTCAGTTTGCCTTACTATCTGGTAGCGTCATTGCTATGAACCCCCACCCGGATCCAGGCGCGGCGGGCATGCTCGAAGCTGCCGCAGAGCTTCGTGTCCTCATTGGCCAGTTGACCCGGCGGCTCCGTGAGCAGTCCCAAGTCGACAATCTGACGAATGCGCAAAAGGCCGTGCTGATCCACCTGGAGCGTGACGGCCAGGCCACGCTGTCCGAGCTGGCCCGCGCCGAGGGCATGCGTCCCCAGTCCATGGGAGCCACCATTTCCGCCCTTTCCGGCGCAGGACTCGTTGAGAGCAGCCCTGATCCTGCCGACGGTCGTCAGAGGATCCTGTCCCTTACAACCGAAGCCCGGGAGCGCATCAGCGCCAGCCGGGCGGCCAAGGCCGATTGGCTGTACCGGACCATCCAGTCCAGACTCACGCCGGACGAACGGGAACGGTTGCCCGGCGCCATTCACCTACTCAAACGCCTTTTGGAGCCGTGATACAGATGACCATCACCACGTTGGACCCGCAGACCGCCCTGATCATTGTTGACCTTCAGCGGGGAATAGCTGCCTCCCCGAAAGCTCATCCGCTCGAGCCAATCGTGCGGAATTCCGCCGCCCTGGCGGATGCCTTCCGTAGACACGGACTGCCCGTGGTGCTGGTCAACGTCGCTGGCGGGGCGCCCGGCCGGACAGATCAAGGCAGCACCGCGGGAAGGGAGTTCCCCGCCGATTTCGCCGAACTTCTCCCTGAACTGAACCAGCAACCAGGCGATCACCTTGTCACGAAGAAGACGTGGGGCGCCTTCACCAACACCGGTCTTGGCGCACTCCTGGAAGACCTTGGCGTGACCCAAGTGGTGCTGACCGGCGTAGCCACCAGCATTGGCGTGGAATCCACCGCGCGGAGTGCCCACGAAGCCGGCCTTAACGTCACCGTCGCCCTCGACGCGATGACCGATCTGACGATGAACGCCCACGAAAACTCCGTCACGACGATTTTTCCCCGACTGGGAGAGACCGGAACGACCCAAGAAATCCTGGACGTGCTCAAAGCCACCCGGTCGTGACCGCGCCGGACTCCGCCCTACCATCGAGCCCCTCAGCTGAAATGGGCAACCGACCGCTGACTCCCCCGCGGAACGCGGCCGACGCCCCGGCTCCAGGCCATGGGAATCGGCCCTCGAACCCGCTGGGTTGGAGGTTCACGGCACCGCTGCTGCTTGGCTCCACCCTGAACCCGATCAACAGCTCGATGATCGCCACCGCGCTGGTGGGCATCGGGGCTGACTTTCGCTCGAGTCCTGGCGCCACCGCCGGACTTATATCCGTCCTGTACCTATGCAGCGCGGTGGCCCAGCCGACCATGGGCAAACTCTCTGTCCTCTTCGGACCCAGACGCGTCTTCCTCTCGGGCGTGGCCATCCTCCTGCTGGCCGGGGTCGTAGGCGTGGTGGCTCCAAACCTGGGCGTGCTGCTTATTTCGCGGGCACTCATCGGAGTCGGGACTTCGGCTTGCTACCCGACGGCGATGGCGCTGGTCCGCCGGCGTGCCGACGAGTCCGGCATCGGCGTCCCGGGCCGCGTCCTCGGCAACTTTTCGATCGCAGCCCAGGTGACCGCCGTCGTCGGCTTGCCTCTTGGTGGAGTGCTGGCCGGCTCGTTCGGCTGGAGGGCCCTGTTCGCCGTCAACATACCGCTGGCCCTGCTGGCGTTCACCTTCACCTTGCTTGGAGTCGCGAAAGACGCGCCGGTCCGTAAACAGGGCCTGGGCAGCCTCCTCACCATGCTGGACCTTCCGGGGATCGCACTCTTTGCTGGCGCGATCATCTCGCTGCTGGTGTTCCTTTCGGCGCTGGCGACGCCGGCCTGGTGGCTTGCCGTGCTGGCCGCGGTTCTCGCGGGGGCGCTATTGTGGCGGGAACGGCACGCACGCAGTCCACTGATCGACGTCCGGATGCTGGGCAGGAACGGGCCGCTGCAGCGAACCTACTTGCGTTCTATCCTGGCCGCCCTGGCCACATATGCGTCAATGTATGGCGCCAGCCAGTGGATGGAACAAAGCATGGGGCTGAACCCGGCGACGGTAGGTCTGATTCTGATTCCGCTAAGTCTGCTGAGCGTCGTCGTGGCGAGGGTCGTCTCCGGTCGGGCGTGGGTCCGCTGGCCCTTGATCCTTGCAGGCGTCGCTTTGACGCTCTCCGCAGGGGTGATGCTGCTGGTGAACCACGGCTCCGGCGTCGCACTGCTCATCGGAATGACCCTGCTGCTAGGCCTGACCAACGGTTTCAGCAGTTTCGCCAATCAGGCAGCGTTGTACCTGCAAACGACGGCCGCGGAGATCGCAGTCGCCTCGGGCTTGCTGCGGACGTCTATGTACTTGGGCGCCATCGGCTCCTCCAGCCTCATCAGTATCGCCTTTGGGCCGTCCGCCACCGACGCGGGTTTCCACACCCTGGCCTGGATTCTGGTCGCCATTGGAGGATCGATGGTGCTCCTGACAGCGTTTGACCGCAGCGTTCCGGCCGTCGCCGCGGCGCATTGAGCCCGACGGCGGGTGGCCATCCGGGCTGCCCGTCGCGACATGGCCGTCACGAGCAAATCCTTGTCACGCTTCAGCTCGTCTCCTAACCTTTCCTCATGGGTGAAGGCCGCGCGTCGGAGACTCACGTTGATTGAAGCAACGTTGCATGGTCGGGATGTCCAGGTCGAGCGGATCGATGCTTTCCTGAACGAGTCCGGACGTGACTCCCTCCTCATGGTCACCGGAGAACCCGGAGTCGGGAAATCGGCCCTGCTTGAATTCATCGGCGATCGATCAGAAATGAACGGCACTCGAGTGCTCCGCGCGCGTGCCCTTGAGTTTGAAGCCGAACTTCCGTACAGCACGGTCAACCAGCTGTTGCTCCCGTTGATCGACTCGCTCCCCCAGCTCGCGCCGGATCACCAGGAGGCGATCGGCATCATCTGCGGACTTCGGACAGGCGCGATGCCCGGCCTCCTCGTTGCGGGAGCCGCCGCGCTTTCCCTCGTGGAACTGACCGCCGCAAAATCGGACTCAGTGCTCCTGATGGTGGATGACTCGCCATGGATGGACCTGCTTTCCGCCATGACGCTGACCTACCTTGGCCGCCGTCTTCGCGGGGTATCGGCCAAGATCCTTGCGGCAGCACGACTGGATGAGGACAAGGTCTTCGTCCGGAGCGGCTTTCCGTCTCTCCTTGTACCTCCGTTAAGCGACGACGCCGCGGACGCTCTGCTTGTCGATCGGTTTCCGGCTCTCCCCGCAAGCGTTCGACGGCGGATCCAAGGTGAGGCGCTCGGCAATCCGCTCGGACTGCTTGAGCTCCCCGCAGCGCTCAAATACCCCAGCGCACAGCAGATGCCCAGCATGCTTCCGCTCACGAACCGGCTGAAATCGCTTTACGAAGACCGCCTGTCGGCCCTGCCTCCGCACACGCGTGATCTGTTGCTCTTCGTCGTTCTTGCCGGCGCCGAGAACAGGATGGCCATCGAAAAATGCCTTCCAACGGGCGCCGGCCACAATGATTTCTCGCCCGCTGAGCGCGCCGGCATAGTCCGTTTCAACTCCCGTTCCGGGCGTTGGGAATTTCGTCACCCTCTGATTCGCTCGGCCGTGTTCGAGCGCTCGACGGACGAAGAGCGCCGGCGCGTGCACTCAACCCTCGCCGATGCCTTCGCCAGCGATCCTGTTCGGCGGGCCTGGCACCTCGGACAGGCGGCAACGGGCCCCGATGAGGAAGTCGCGGCGCTTCTCGAAAACGTATCCCAGCGGTTCCTCGAGATTGGCGACGGCACCCGGGCTACCGCTGCAATGCTCAAGGCTGCGGAACTGACTCCGTCCATCAGTGGCCGTGAGCGCCGAGTGGCACGCGCGGCATACCTTGGATCATCGATTGACGGGACAATCGGAGAAAGTCCGGCTCTGCTCGCCGAATCATTTCGCAACCAATCCCGTTCACCACAGCTGGCGACCGTCATCGCTGTGACGTACAACCTGCTCAACAGCGAGGGGGACGTTGCAACTGCACGCAGACTCCTGCTTGCCGCCCTGGCACCGGGAACGTCCGAGCCGGATGCGGATGCCCGTGATTATGCCGAAGCTCTCTACACACTCGTCCTGGTCGGTTTTTTCGCGGGTAATGGGGACTTCTGGAAAACTCTCTTGGCTCAGGCGTCACCCGAAAGCCTGCCGGAAGTACTCCAGTTTCAGATCGACCTCTTCGTCGATGCGGCTCACGCTGAGGGGGCAGCGATCGAGCGCTTTCATCGCGCGATTGATCGACTTCGATTCGTTACCGATCCTCTGCACATAGTTCGCTTCGCCACCGCTGGTGCCTACATCGATTCTCTCGGAGCCATGCGCGAGGCACTCTGGCAAGTTGTCGAAGACGGGCGCAGAGGCGAAGCCATCACTCCCGCCATTCAAGCGCTCTTTTTACTCGCCAATGACGACTACTTCAGTGGCAGCTGGGACGAACTGGAGGTGGTGGTCCAAGAAGGCATGGACCTCTCGATAGAACACGGTTACGCACTGACCACCGCACCGGCCAGGTTCCTGTTGGCACTCGTCCAGGCGGCCCATGGAGAGGAAGCCCTCGCTCATAGCACCGCCGAAGATCTCCTTGTTTGGGCTGCGCCCCGGCGGCTTGTCGCCCTCGCGAATTATTCGTCGCACATCCGGTGCCTCACGGCATTGCCGGCCGGCCGATTCGAAGAAGCCTTCACCCATGCGGCGACGATCAGCCCGCCGGGCATTCTTCCGCCGTACATCCCACACGCCATCTGGTCGGCTTTCGATCTCATTGAAGCCGGCACGCGATCGGGACGCAGGACCCAGGCACAAATGCACCTGCGGGCGTTGGAAAGTACTGAAGTCGCCAGCCACTCCTCGCGGTTGGGTGCCCTTGTCTTGGCCGCCCACGGGTTGTTGGACGAGGGCCCTCACTGGAACGAAAAGTTCGAGTCCGCCCTTGCCACCCCGGACGTTGAGCACTGGCGGTTCGATCACGCGCGGATCCGGCTTCTGTTCGGAGAGGAACTTCGACGCCGGCGGGAACGCTCCGCCGCCAAGATCCAACTCGGCGAAGCGAGGAAGATGTTTCTTCAGCTGGGTGCCAATGCGTGGGCTTTGCGCTCGGATCGGGAACTTCGCGCACTTGGCTCACCCGAGGCGCGCTCCGGCGTGCTGACCCCCCAAGAATCCGCGGTTGCCGACCTCGCGGCGACGGGCCTCTCGAACAAACAGATCGCCGAGTCCCTCTTCCTGTCACCGCGGACTGTCTCCACTCATCTTTCGCGTACCTTCTCGAAGCTGGGGATCTCGACGCGGGCCGGCTTGCGTGACGCCCTCTCGGCCGGCCCGAACAATCTACGTCCTTGAATGTACGTCAATTGACGGATTACCACGGGCGAACGGAAGCCTAGCGTTGCTCCTGTCCAACACTGTTAGGAGCAAAGCATGAAACCAACAATCGTCCTCGTTCATGGTGGATTCGTCGACGGAACAGGCTGGCGGGGTGTGTACGACGAGCTGACGGCAGATGGCTTCGAAGTGCGCGTCGTGCAGAACCCGACAAAGTCCCTCGCCGACGACACCTCAACCACCCTGCAAGTGATTGACGAAGCGAATGGGCCTGTGGTCCTCGTGGGTCATTCGTACGGAGGGGCCGTCGTCACCGAAGCAGGTAATCACGAAAAGGTCTCCGCGCTTGTCTACATCACCGCGTTCGCCCCGGACCAAGGCGAGTCAGTGAACTCCTTGCTTGGGACGTTCCCAGCCGACGGCCCGCAGCCACCCATCCTGCCTCCCGTCGACGGATACCTCTTCCTCGACCGCGATAAATTCCATGAGTCCTTCGCTGGCGACGTCACCCCCGAGGAAGCGGCATTTATGGCCGACGCCCAGGTCCCCTGGGGCTTGGAAGCACTCGGCGGGGTCGTTTCCTCAGCCGCCTGGCGGGTGAAGCCCAGTTGGTACCTCCATGTCACCGAGGACAAAATGATCCCACCGGTGGCGCAGGCCAGTATGGCAGAGCGGATAGGCGCAACGGTGAGCGAGACGCCAGGAAGCCACGCCGTCTATGTGTCGCGGCCGAAGGTGGTCGCCGACGTTATCAGGAAGGCTGCTGCCTCCGTAGGTTGAGCCCGCCTCCGCGTTAAGGTTCCGTTAAGAACATTCACAAATTTGTGAATCGAGCGTAGCGTTCGAAACATGAACACAGTGATTGAGGCCCGGGGCCTTGAGAAACGCTATGGACGGGTTCGCGCACTCGACGGACTCGACCTCTCTGTCGACGCCGGGGAGGTGCATGGATTCCTTGGCCCCAACGGCGCGGGCAAGTCCACCACCATCAGGGTGTTGCTTGGCCTTGCCCGGGCCAGCGGCGGAAGCGCGACGGTCTTCGGCAAGGACCCGTGGACTGACGCGGTGGAACTGCACAAGCGCATTGCTTACGTCCCCGGCGATGTCAGCCTGTGGCCCAACCTCTCCGGTGGCGAGGCGATCGACCTGCTCAGCCGCTTGCGCGGCGGCACGGACGACAAGGCGGCATACGCTGAGCGCAAGGCCCGGCTCATCGAAGTCTTCCAGTTGGACCCGTCCAAGAAGGGCCGGTCCTATTCGAAAGGCAATCGCCAGAAAGTAGCCCTGGTAGCCGCGTTTGTGTCGCCGGCTGACGTGTACATTCTCGACGAACCCACCAGCGGGCTCGATCCACTCATGGAAGGCGTCTTCAACCAGGAGATCAGGCGAGCGGCTTCGCTAGGCAGCACCGTACTGCTCTCGAGCCATATCCTGTCCGAGGTCGAGCAGCTCTGCGATCGGGTGACCATCATCCGCGCCGGCAAGACGGTGGAATCCGGAACCCTTGCGGAGCTGCGCCACCTGACCCGCACCGAGGTGTCCTTTGCACGCAACGGGCTGACCGATGCCGACATAGCCCGCATTCCATCCGTGCACGACGTAGCCCTTGTCAACGGCCGTGCCCGCTTCACCGTGGACAGCGACAAGATTTCGTCCCTGCTGCCCGTGCTCACTGAACTAGACGTCAAAGGCCTGAGGATCGCTCCGCCGTCGCTCGAGGAGCTGTTCCTACGCCACTACGGTGATGAGCTCAATCCGGCCGAAGCGTCGCTCGCGGCGCGCCCCTCGCGCAAGGCCCGACGTCGGGAAGCCGCCAAGGAGGCGAGCGTGTGATGAGCACTTTGGTCACTTTGCTCCTCCAGCGAATGCGGCGCGACCGCTTGCAACTGCTGATCTGGATTATCGGCATCGCACTACTGGCCCTTTTCTCCGTCTCCGCGGTTGAAAAGACGTACGGCGACCCCGCGGGACGCGAGAACATCCTGCAGCTCGCCGTCGCCAACCCGAGCATTCTGATGCTTCGGGGAACACCCGAAGGAGCGGGCCTTGATCAATTCGTCTTCTTCGAAATCTTCACGTTCATCGCCGTGCTCGCCGGCCTCATGAACACCTTCCTGTCGGTACGGCACTCGCGGGCCGAGGAGGAGTCCGGGCGGGCTGAACTCCTCGCCGCGACTCCTGCCGGCCGTTCTTTGCCCACGGTAGCCACGATCATCTACGGCGCCCTCGTCAATGTTTCTATCGGGCTCTTCGTGGCGCTCGCCTTCATTGCTGGCGGACTGGACGCCAAGGGATCGTTCGTCGCAGGCTGCGCGACGGCCGCCGTCGGACTCACCTTCCTCGCGGTCGGACTATTCGCCGCCCAACTCATGCGCACCTCCCGCGGCGCGAACGGCGTGGCCGCGGCTGCAGTCACAGCCGCATACGTCATCCGTGGGATCGGTGACGCCCTCGGCACCCCTTCGTCCGACCACCTCCACATGACGGTGGCATGGTGGAGTTGGGCCTCGCCCATCGGCTGGGGCCAGCAAACCCTCGCCTACGACGCGAACACTCTCACTCCCCTGCTGCTCAACCTGGCGCTCACTGTCGCGTTTCTCTCGCTCGTGTTCCTTCTTCAGGCACAACGCGACAGCGGCGCCAGCTTGCTCGCCGGCCGCCTCGGCCGCGTTGACGCCCGTAGCTCCCTCTCCACGTCACTGGGTCTCGCTTGGCGACTGCAGTGGCCCACAGTAGTGGGTTGGTGCGTTGGCAGCGCATTCGGAGGCCTGCTTACGGGGAGCCTTGCCCACGCGGTCGCCGGCGCGGCAACAGCGGACCCAAATGTGCAGAAGATCATGGAAGGCCTCATTCCCGGAGGCAAAGGTTCGCTCGTCCAGCTCTTTATCTCGGCGATCTTCGTCATGGTCGGCGTGCTTGCCGCCGCCTGCGCAACACAGGTCATCATCAGGATGCGTCAGGAAGAGGCCGTCGGAACAGCTGAGCAAGTGCTCGCCACGCGGGTATCACGAGCCCGGTGGCTGATTGGCTACCTTACTGTGGGCACCGCTTCAATCGTGCTGGTGCTTCTCAGTGGCGCGGCCGCGTCCGGGCTCAGCGCCGTGGCAGTAGGCGACGACTCTGCGCGCGTCGGCGACTCCTTCGCCGCGGCAGCAGCCCAGCTGCCGGCAGCATTGCTGTACCTCAGCGTGCTGGCGCTCGTGTTCGTCGCGCTGCCCGGGTGGACGGTTGGCCTGGGGTGGACCCTGTTGGGCCTGGGCACGGTATTCGGGCTGTTCGGCGGGCTCGTGGGCATGCCTGAATGGATTCGCGACATTTCACCGTTCACCCACTCCCCCGTGCCGATCGGCACCTCCACGGACTGGAGCGGAGGCTTTTGGATGTTGTGCATCGCGGTGGTGGTCGCGATTGTGGCGACAGCGGGCATGAAGCGGCGCGAACTGAACACGGCTTAGCGCCGAGGAACGGCCGGACGGGCGGGCCGAGAAAGGAAAGCAACGAATGGCCAGAGACGAACGATCACTTCGCGAGGCGGCCGAACAATCGGCCGCCATCCTTACTGCCGCCGGCATGCCCAAGATGCCTGCCCGCGTTCTCATGGCACTGACTGTCACGGAAGACGGGGGGCTGACTGCACTCGAACTGGGTGAGGTGCTCGGTGTCAGCGCAGCAGCAATCTCCGGTGCGGTGCGGTATCTGCAATCCATAGCGATCGTGAGGAGGGTGGCCCAGCCCGGCAGTCGCCGGGACCGTTACGAGGTTCCGCCGAATTCCTGGTTGGCAGCGTTCGCCCAGGAACGTCCGGTCTACCGCGCGCTCGCCGACCTCGCCGACGCCGCAAGCAAAACAATTGGTGACCGCACCTCCACGGCAGCCGGCCGGCTGGAGGAGATGGCGAGCTTCTACAGATTCCTGGATGCCCGGCTTCCCGAACTCATGACCGAATGGGAGAAGCAGCGCGATGACTGGAAGCGCCGCGATGATCAGAAGGGATGACGCAAGGGCGTGCGGGCTTGGCTCGGAGCGGAGCCTTCAAAGCCGGCACTGAATAGCTGGCCGAGTTCCCGCCGAGAGCGGAGGCCGAGCTTGGCCAGGACATTCCGGATATGGAAGTTCACCGTGGCGGGCGAAACAAATAGCTGGGCGGCGATTTGCTTATTGGTCATGCCTCGTTCGGCATAGAACGCGATTTCCCGTTCCCGTCCAGTAAGGGACTCGAATGCCTGTAGGTACGGATTGCCAGGCCTGTCGCTCACCCCGTCGAGCAACTTCATCGCACGGCTGAGGTACGGCGCGGCGCCGAGTGCAAGGAAGATCCTTACGGCACCCCTCAGGGCGGTCGCACTGGCCTTCGTGTTTCCCATCGAGATGAGCAGCCGGCCAAGGTCGAGGTGGGCAATGCCCTGCGCCAAAGGGAAGCGCGATTCCTTCGCCGCGAGCCGGTAGAACTTGGCCGCCCGGCTGGATAGTCCATACGCTTCTCTGACCCTGCCTTCCAACCAGTCCAGCGAGCCATACACCGGCCACCATCCGCGACCATTCATATCCTTGCAGGCCTGCAACAACCTGTCCGCTTCCTCCGCACGACCCAGTCCAGCCAAGGCGTCAATCCTGTAACTGTGTGTCGATGGCGTGGCTAATGTGATCGCCTCTGATGCGTCCAGCTGTTGTTGCCATTCGGCCAAGGAACGGGCCCGTTCGAGCTTTGCGAGGCCCCTGAGTTCGACTCCGAAAGTGTCATATTCGCTGATTCGGACTTCTTCCGCGCGGCGCAACGCAGCTTCGTATGATTCCGAACGGCCCTGTAATGCCTCGAGGACCGCGGACATCGAGAAGACGAGGGGGCGGGAGGAGACATCGCTGACATCCAGAGAAAGCAATTGCGCCGTGCGGACCACCGTGAGCATCTCCTGCACCCTTCCCAGCAGGAAATAGCAGTATGCGAGCACAACCCTGGTGTGCCCGATTGCCAGGCCCGCCCCGGTCGAAGCCGAGACTTCCATGGCCCTCTCCAGGTCGACAGTGGCCTGTTCGATGCCACCGGTCACGCTGAGGAAGCCGGCTCTGCAGGTCAATGCGTCGGCCAAGGCAGGACTGTCGTTCGCACCAGCGATCCGTGCACTGAGCGACACGAAAGCCTTCGAGATCAGGTTTGGATCCTGGGTGCCGCTCGCACCGATGAGGTTGAATCCATCGAATTGCAGGCCCAAGTCCGCTCCTGAGGGCAGGTGCCGAAGCCTAGGGTCGAGGACTGCGCCCTTGGACCGGCTCAGCTGCTCCAGGAATCGGTGCGCTTGGGCGACGGCGACGGCGGTGGAGGACTTATCCTCGGAGACCATGCGCGAGACGACTATCGCCAACGAAATGTGGGCCCGCAGCAGGGCCTCGTCAGGGTGGTTCAGTTCCTTCGCGATCAGCTCTTCGGCAAATTGGCCGACACGGTCCAGATCCGGCCTCATTTGAAGCAACTGCAACAGCGCGAAGTCCCGCACTACGCCAGGACGCATGGATTGCACCTGAGGCAGAAGGTCCATCACTTCGGCAATGCGATGGTGGACGGACGCAATGACGCAGGCTTCGATGATGCAGTCGTCCCGGCGGCTTCCGTGGAACCTGTCCATCGCCGAGCGTAGGTATTGCAACGCGAGTTCCGGCTGGCCATCGGCCAAAGCGTGATCGACGCCGGAGGTCACATCCGCATAGAGTGCGACCGTCCCGGGTTCCTGCACCAGCAATCGATGTTGCAGAGCAAGTCTCGGATCATCGAGTTCGCCTGCAATCGCGCGGTGGATGGAAGACAAGCGGTGGCTCTTGAGGTTGTCCCGCACCCCGACAGCGAGCAGATCATGAAACGGGCGCAATTGCACGGTCTGCCCGACCCGTGTGCCACGGACCAGCCCGCTCGCCAATGCTGCCGCGACATCCGTTGGTTCATTCAAAGCGAAGCCAATCCGCTGCAAGCGCTCTTGTTCAATCGGGTCGCGGCTGACACACACGAACTCGACGACGGATCGGACAGGTCCAAGCTCCAATGCGTCGAGCATGGCGGCAAAGGGATTGTTTCCGGGGGCGACATACGGCAGGGCATCGGGCCAGGGGTTCTGGGCGGAATATACGGGCCCGGCGGCGTGCTCCATTGCGGCGTTGATCAACAAGGGAGTACCTCCGGTGCTCCATCGAAGCCGTTCAGCCGTACGCGCCGACATGGTTCGATCCCAGACCCGCGCCACGTAATCCTGGACCTGTTCCGGACTCAGTGGTTCCATGTTGACCCGTTTGATAAAGCCCCAGGACAGGTCATCAGCCACCATCCGATCGATGGCTGCGGTACCGGGCCCTGAAACACCTGCCAAGACAACTGTGATCCTGTCGTCGGCGAGTCTCTGCAGCACGAACCGCAGGGCCTTGGCGGAGCGTTCATCTATCCATTGGGCATTGTCTACGACAATGCAACTAATGTTCTTCGGCCGGGAAGCTAGCGCAGACAATAGTTGGCGGGCGGCAATTACTGGATCCGAGAGGGGTTCGGCCTCGCGATGGCCCAAGGCCACAAGAAGCTTGTCAACAAAGGAGAGTGGAAGGCTGCTTTCAAAAGTGTCCGCACTGCACGCCACCACGTTTGCCCGCCTTAGGGCATCCATGAACTGCAAGCACCACGTCGTTTTTCCTATCCCCTGAATCCCAGTGAGCACAACAATCCCGCCACGGTACTGGCGTGTGCGTTTCAGTACAGCGGCGGGAGTGTCATCGCTTGATAGAGCGGGATGTACGACCGTACGTGACGTCATGCCGCCATATTATTTGCAGATCAGCCTTTTCATCCCTGTGGGCCGCGGGTTCTGCCAATGTGTCGAGGTCGACTCCAAAGTCGGAGGAACAGACCCAGAACGAGCGCCGCAACGGCCCCGAGACCCAATCCTGTGAAGACCGGACCGTTGGACCCGGTGTACGCCAGGTTGCCAACCGACGCTGTCGATGCCGCGGGCAAGACCACGGTTGACGACGCCATGCCCGGCGCGCGGGGTGATGCCGGCACCGTTGGCACGACCGGAGCCGTCACTGTGACCGAAGCCGGCGTTCCCGAGGCGGGCAGGAAATAGGCGTCGCCTGAGTACTCCACCGTTATTTCGTGGTTCCCCGTGGACAACGCCGGAAGGGTGACAGCGGCCGAGCCGGAGACCAGGGTCACCGCGGCCAGGCGGACCTGGTTGTCAACTGTCAGAATGACGGTTCCGCCAGGCTGCACCGGAAGCGCGCTGCTCGCCGTGACATTTACCCGTAGGTCCACGGTCCGGCCTTCCGAGACGGAAATCGACGATGGAACAAGAAGGACCGTCGGTTGGGCCCGCGCGGCGTTCACTTGAACCTTTACCGGTTCAGCGGGCTTGAAGTTGGTGTCACCGTCGTAGCTGAGTTGAACTGTGCGATTACCCTCAGCCCAGGGGATTGCGGTGGTGAAGTCACCTCGCGAATCCAACGGGGCCGTCCCAAGAACATCGCCGTTCGAACTTAATGTCACTTGCCCCGTGGGCACGGCAGGAGAAGGAGCGCTCGAAGCGGTCGCGACCTTCGCGGCCGCCGCGGCCATATCAGCCGAAACCGTGCCCGTTATCGTAGCGGGCTTGCTCAGGAGGTCGGCGGAAACCGTCGCATTGACGATCCGCGTTGCGAGAGGCTGTACGAGTTGGGTCAAGGGTGCCGCGGAGGACTGGAATTTGTAGGAATCGGTGTTGCGTGGCCGGTACTGGAAGGTGAGATCGTGGGAACCCGCGGGTAGGTCGATTGCACTGATGTTGGCAGTTCCAGCGGCGTCAACAGGAGCGGTTACCAGCTCCGTGCCGCCATTGTCCATAACTGCAACCTCGCCCCTTGGAACCACTCCGCGGAGGTCGGAGTTGACGACTGTTGCGACGTAGCCGCCGGGAGTGCCGAAGATGGAAGGATTCGTTGTCGAGATGACGCTAGTCGTTGTCGCGTAGTCGGGGGTGTACCAGACGCTGACCCAGCCGCTACCCGCGTTGTAGCCCCTGATCACGTTGCTTGCGGTGGGGTCGACGTAGCTGCTGCCGCCAGCGCCACCACCGCCCCCGGCGCCACCTACGCGGCTGCCTAGAGCACCTGAACCACTTAGCCAACCGCCGCCGCCACCGCCTCCGCCGCCGCCGCTGGACGAACTTCCGGCTCCGCCACCGCTGGTTCCCGCCGCGCCGGCAGGCCCGATAACTCCAGAGTCAGCGCCAGGTGCCCCGCCAGCGCACCACCCGTCGGCCGACTGGCCATTCTGGTTGGCGGCGCCGCCGGCACCGCCGTTGCAGTACAGGAAAGCAGCTCCGTGGCCTGCGCCGCCGCCCCCACCGGCGGCGACAACAAGCGGCGTCCCTTGCACGTCGACTACGGCACTCGCGCCGCCGCCACCGCCACCAGCAGATCCGGCGAGGGATCCGGTACCACCTGAACCTCCGCGAATGAAACCCGCGCCCCCGCCGCCTGGGTTGTGTCGCGACCCTGTTCCCCCGCCAGGTGTTGAAGCGTAAATCTTCAGTGCCTGGCCGGGCGTCACCTGCAGCCGGGCGCGAATGTCGGCCCCTGCTCCGCCGGGACCATCATTGCTCACAACAAAAGCGGTACCAGGAATATTGACTGGTCCGCCACCGCCGCCGGCGGAGCCCCAGGCCCGGACATCGATGGAGCGCACACCGGCTGGCACGATCCACGTGTCTCCATTGACGTTGGCGAAGTCCAGTTTGGTGGGAGTTGGATCCGGAGCGACGGACACGGCTGGTAGCGCAGCACTTGCAGGAGGAACGCTGAGTCCCAGAGCTCCAACGGCGCTCGCGAGCAGGAACATGGACAATTGCACAGCCAACGGCTTGCGTACTGGAAGAGGCCTCATACCGGGAACACTAGGTACGCGACGCTGCCAGCCCCTTGGGCGGGATCAAATACTATTCACAACGAATAGGTCACCCCAGCTCAACTGTTTGCTGAAACCGCGGTCCCTAGGCCAAGCGCCGTAAGGATCGCGGCAGACGTCCGTTCGAGTGCCTTCGTCACAGATGGCTTCTTCAGCCAGAGAACGGCCTTGGTTGCCACCAAAGACAAGACTCCGAGGTAGAGCATCGAAATTGCGAAGTCGATGATTCCGAGAATCATCGTCTGCCCAAGGGATGCTTCACCGGGAGGAAGGAATTGGGGCACCACAGCGAGGAAGAACAGGCCGACTTTGGGGTTGAGCATGCACGAAACAAGTCCTGCGAAGAAACTCGAGCGCAGTTTGGGGCCGTTCTCCGGGGCATCCTGTGCCTGGCGGGTGGGATGCCCGCGCCGGCTGTGGATAAAGGCGCTGATCCCGAGATAGATCAGATATAGGCCACCAATGATTTTCACTACCCGGTAGGCCTCGGCCGACTGCTCCAGAATGGCTGCCAATCCAATGCCGACAAGCCCTGCCCAAAAGATGCTGCCAAGCGAGGAACCGAGGCCCGCTGAGAGGCCGGCCTTGACGTTTGACAGGCTGTACCTCAGGACGAGCAACGAGTCCGGGCCAGGTGTGAGCGCCAAAATCACGCACAATCCGACGAACGCCGCAAGTGAACTCAGAGTCATGTTTCCATTGAATCATTGCGCGGTATCTGCACTGGGTGCCGCGGGCCTCACGGAAGCTTCCCAGACCCCCCGGCTACAATAGGGCCGTCCGTATTTCCCCTGGAGAGGTAGTTCCCCTTTTGGTCACTCGCCACGATGCACCCAGCCCGGAGCCGGGTCAGTCACCCCCTGTTGCCTACCCGGGCCAGGGAAAGCTGGCTGCCCGCAGCCGGCGGTTCAGCTTTCGCCGCTCGCCCCGCTGGTTCAAAATCACCAGCGCCGCAGTGGCTGTCCTGCTGATCGCAGTCATCGCGTTCGGAGGGTATTGGGTATGGCGCCTTCAGTCCAACATCTCATCGTCCGCACTCGGCGCCGGAGGCATCAGGACGGAAGGACCGGTGGACGACAGCAAGGACCGGCTTCAAATCCTCGTCCTGGGTACTGATACCCGAAGCGGGAAGAACGGGCAGTTCGGTACTACCGACCAATCCTCCGGCTACGGCCAGTCCGACGTCATGATGTTGCTGGATATTTCCGCGGACAACAACCATGTCAACGTGATCAGCTTCCCGCGGGACTTGTTGGTGGACGTCCCGGCCTGCACTGACAACAAAACCGGCAAGCAATACCCCGAACGGCAAAATGCGATGATCAACAGCGCCATGGCCGAGGCTGGAATCGGCTGCGCTGTTGACACCGTCAACAAGCTCACGGGTTTGGAAGTTGACCACTTCATGATGGCCGACTTCAACGCAGTGACCGAACTATCCAAGGCCGTCGGCGGCGTCGACGTCTGCGTGAGCACTGCCGTCAACGACCCCGACTCCGGATTGCATTTGCCCAAGGGCACCTCACAGGTGGAAGGCGACCAGGCCCTGGCGTTCCTGCGCACCCGCCACGCATTTTCCGATGGCGGAGACCTCGGACGGATCAAGGCGCAGCAGTCGTTCCTCGGTTCCCTCGTGCGGAAGCTCAAAGCTGACGGAACGCTCGGAAACCCCCAGAAGATGCTGGGCATCGCCGATACAGTCACGAAGAACCTCACCGTCGACAACGGTCTCGCCTCGGTTCCGGCACTGTTGACCATCGCGGGCAGGCTCAAGAACATTGACCCGGCCAAGGTCAACTTCATCACCGTGCCCAACGTCCCGGCGGCGTCCGATCCCAACCGGCTCGACCTCGACCAACCGGCGGCGAGCAACTTCTTTGCCGCCTTGACGAAGAGCCCCGACCTGAGCCAGCCCGCACCAAGTGCCGCTGCATCCGCTGCTCCAACCACCGAAGCTCCGAAGGCCGGATACAACAAGGCGCTTCAACCGATCACCGTCGCCAATGGAACGGGCGTGACCGGCAGGAGCCAGGAGATCGGATCGCTGCTCTCCGCCGGTGGATTCACGAAGCTGGCCAAGATCCAAGCCGATGCCAGGCCACAGACCATGGTCTACTACGGTGCTGGTTTTGCCGATGTTGCCGCGGATGTCGCCGCGATGTTCGGGTTGCCGGCGACGAGCGTGCAGCAGGTCGCCAGTGTCCAGGGAGTCCAGCTCTACGCAGGTCAAGATTTCGCCACAGGCGACAAGCCGACGCTGCCGGCCCCCAAGCCCAACGATGTCGTCGCCCAGACCGCCCAGGACCAGACCTGCC
This sequence comes from Arthrobacter sp. FW306-2-2C-D06B, assembly GCF_021789175.1. Taxonomy (NCBI): domain Bacteria; kingdom Bacillati; phylum Actinomycetota; class Actinomycetes; order Micrococcales; family Micrococcaceae; genus Arthrobacter; species Arthrobacter sp. FW306-2-2C-D06B. The sequence continues at coordinate 2,498,776 of NZ_CP084560.1, read as the reverse complement.
AGACGACCAACCCGGTCGGATAGCCGCAGAAGACAGAAGCGCCCTCCGTCCCGCTTTGCGGGGCGGAGGGCGCTTTCTGTTTTCGCGTTACTGAGGCTGCTCTCCCGAAACGTTGACCAGCCAAGCGATGCCGAACTTATCAGTGAGCATCCCGAAGATGTCCCCCCACGGCGCCTTCTCCATCGGCACGGTGACCGTCCCGCCGTCGACCAGTCCGTCCCAATAGCCGCGAAGTTCCGCTTCGTCGTCGCCGCTAAGCGACACCGAGATGTTGTTTCCCGGGCTGTAATCCATGCTGTTGGGGGTGTCCGCGGCCATGAGCAGCAATCCGTTGTCTGTCTTGAGTGCCGAGTGCATGATCTTGTCGCTTTCGGCGGGGTCTTCGCTCGCGTGGAACTCCGCGAACGTGCTTTGGGTCAGTTCGCCGCCGAAGACCGACTGGTAGAAAGTCATTGCCTCTTTGGCGTTGTCCCGAAAGCTGATGTAGGGGTTGAGGTTCGTGGTCATGACATGGCTCCTCAGTGTTTGGGGGCAGCGCGATCAGCTACCTTTTCGTCATGCTAACAGCGCTCGCCGGGACCATCCACAGGTAATTCCTTCCTGCCCGACGGCGGCTGTCCGCTCCCTAACTGCCGCTTGCCTCGCGGCCCACGAGGCCCACTGTATTGCCCTCGCTGTCCTTGACGAAGGCCATCCATTCATCGGTCCCGGCCGGCCCAAGGCTTCCGTCGACGTGGCTATAGACCAATTGTGGTTCCTGGACGATCTTTGCCCCGGAGGCGCGGAGCTCTTCAACAGAGAGCCGGAGATCGGCTACTTCAAGGTAAATCAGCGACGACGGAGCGCCGCGATCCAGGAGAAGCCGGACGCCGTCGAGATCGAAGAAGAGCAGGCCGGGCGGATCGAATCTTCCCGTCGGCTCACTGCCCAGCAGTCGGGAGTAGAACGCGGATGCGCGGTCGAGGTCCACCGCCCGCTGGGCAACCTGGATCAACCTCATGTTGTACCTCCGGGGATCGACGTCGATTCAAGAGTCGTAGCCACATCTTCCGCGGTACTCAATGCTGGTTCAAGAGGTGCGGGATCAAGAGCCCGGTGGCGGCGTAGGAGCTTCGGTTCGAGTTCGGCATCAGTGCGGGATAGTGTCGTTTCCATGCCTTCTGCAAAATCCGCCCTGGTCCGCACTGCCCTCATCGCCGGACTGGCAGACGCAATCCTCATTCTTGTTTTCGCGGCCATTGGCCGCGACGCACACCAGCGTGCCGATGTGCTGACCGGGGTCTTTGCCACGGCTTGGCCGTTTCTTGCCGGTGCCGTGATCGGTTGGCTCGCTGTGCGGGCTTGGAAGGCACCCTTCAAGACCTGGCCGGCCGGCGTCGGCATATGGATCGGAAGCGTGGCCGGGGGCATGCTTTTGCGTGCGGCCACCGGCCAGACCGTGGTTCTCGCATTCATCATTGTCGCCTTGATCAGCTTGGCGATCCTGCTGCTTGGCTACCGCGCCGTGATCGCCCTTGTGGTGCGGGTCCGTCGACGGAGCCGCCAGTCCTAAGCACCCGCCGATGGACTAGGCTTGCTACGTCCACTGCTGCACTTCGGAAAGGCCGCCCCCAGTGATCACCGCTTTTGTCCTGATCAAGACCGACGCTTCACGCATCCCGGAGACGGCCGAAGAGATCTCCGCCATCCAAGGGATCAGCGAGGTCTACTCCGTCACCGGGGAATGGGACCTTATTGCCGTGGCGCGCGTGGCGAAGCACGAGGAGTTGGCGGACGTCATCGCCGACAAACTATCCAAGGTTCCCGCAGTGGTTCACACCACCACGCACATCGCCTTCCGCGCCTACTCACAGCATGATCTGGACGCCGCATTTTCGCTCGGCTTCGAGCAATAACGGCCGGAATCCTGGCGCCGCGGCTAGCTTCGGCTGAGTCCGACCCACGTGTCGAGGACCCTTGAAGCCGCCCCGGAATCAATGGATTCCGCAGCCCGCAGCCAGGCCGACTTCATTCGTTCCAGGAACGACCCGTCGGCAGAAGTATCGAAGGCCACCAGGCCTGCGGCGGCGTTGAGCACGACGGCATCGCGGACCGGGCCCGGCTTCCCGTCAAGTACTTCGCGCACGACGGCGGCATTCGCGTTGGCGTCGCCGCCTCGAAGATCGGCGACGGTCGCCGCGGCGATCCCAAGGTCGGCCGGCGAGAACCGCTGCTCGGTGACGTGCCCGTTCCTGATTTCCCACACCGTGGATGGTCCGGTGGTGGTGAGTTCATCGAGTCCGTCTTCCCCGCGGAACACCAATCCGCGGCTCCCCCGGCGCGCCAAGACTCCGGCGATCAAAGGAGCCATGGTGGCGTTGGCAACACCCACGGCTGAAGCCTGGACGTGGGCAGGGTTGGTCATTGGTCCCAGGAAGTTGAAGGCCGTGGGAATTCCCAGTTCCGCCCTGACAACACCGGTATGCCGGAACGAAGGGTGGAATACCTGGGCGAAACAGAAGGTGATCCCTGCCTCTTCGGCGTTGCGGGCAACGCGTTCGATCGGCAAGTCGAGCCTCACGCCCAAGGCTTCCAGGACATCTGCAGAGCCCGACGACGACGATGCCGCCCGGTTCCCGTGCTTTACGACCCGTGCTCCAGCGCCGGCCGCCACAAGGGCAGCCATCGTCGAGATGTTGACGGTGTTCAGCCGATCGCCGCCGGTGCCTACGATGTCAAGCTTTTCACCCGGAATGCTCACGGGCTTGGCGTTGGAGAGCATTGCCTCCACCAATCCAGTGACTTCCTCGACCGTTTCCCCTTTGGCGCGCAGGGCCACGAGGAAGCCGGCAATCTGGGAGGGGGCGGCTTCTCCGGACATGATCGTGTTCATGGCCCACGCGGTGTTCCCGACCGAGAGGTCATGCCCGTTGATCAATGCGGAGATGAGTCCGGGCCACGAGTTGCTTGCCTGCTCTGCAGATGCCTGTGAAGTCACCACTTGATGCTAGCGATCCACCCTGCTCCGTGACCAATGCTAAGGAGGCCGGGAACTTTTCCGCGCGAATTCGCGTGTTTGTAGAAAAAGTCTCCCCAAATGGCGGTTCGCGTTGGGAAGTCCGGACTTTTACAGACATAATGTCCTTGTGACATCTGCGACCCATGCCCCCAGTACCCCGGCGCACCCGACGCTGAATCGCCCCAATCTGGTTTCCGTTGGAACCGTTGTGTGGCTTTCCAGTGAGTTGATGTTCTTCGCCGGTCTCTTCGCCATGTACTTCACGCTGCGCTCCACGTCGGGCGCCTTGTGGGCGGAAGAAACCGGCAAGCTCAACTTCCCGTTTGCGCTTGTAAACACGATCGTCCTTGTGTCGAGTTCCTTCACTTGCCAGATGGGCGTCTTCGCTGCCGAACGACTTGAGCCGCGCCGTCGAGGTGGTGTGCTGCAGTTCACCCGCTGGGGCATGAACGAATGGTTCATCCTGACGTTCATCATGGGCTCCTTCTTCGTTGCCGGGCAGACCACCGAATACGCGATGCTTGTGTCCGAGCACGTGACGCTCTCGGCCAATGCATACGGCTCCGCGTTCTACATGACAACCGGCTTCCACGGTCTCCACGTCATCGGCGGCCTCATCGCCTTCCTGTTCATCATTGGCCGCGCATACGCCGCCAAGAAGTTCGGACACTTTGAAGCGACCTCGGCAATCGTCACCTCGTACTATTGGCACTTCGTGGATGTTGTGTGGATCGGCCTCTTCCTGGTCATCTACGTACTGAAGTAGCCCGGCACCCACTCTTGTTCCACAAGAGGATGAATTTTAAAGAAGCGGCTCGCGGAGCCGACGCAGGATCGAATAAAGGAACCACCACGTGAAGGCACTCTCGCAGAAGCGACGTCATCCACTGGCAGCCATTGCGCTGCTGCTGATGGGACTCCTCGTCACTGGTGGGCTCTACGCCGTTGCCACAACGGTCAACCAGGCGAAGGCAGACACCACTACCTTCAGCGCAAGCGACGCCCAGGAAGGCGGCAAGCTCTTCGCCGCCAACTGCGCCACCTGCCACGGCATGGGCGCCAGCGGATCCAAGGACGGCCCCTCGCTGGTCGGCGTAGGTGCTGCTGCAGTTGACTTCCAGGTTGGCACCGGCCGTATGCCCATGCAGATGAACGGACCCCAGGCCCAGGAAAAGCCGCGGCAGTTCAACGAACAGCAGACCCAGCAGCTCGCGGCCTACGTCGCTTCGCTCGGCGCTGGCCCGTCAATTCCCGACGCATCGTTGCTCGACGAAAAGGGAGATGCCGCCAAGGGTGGCGAACTCTTCCGCGTGAACTGCGCGATGTGCCACAACGCTGCAGCCGCAGGCGGTGCCTTGACCCGTGGAAAGTTCGCTCCGGCCCTGGCTGGCGTCTCGGGCCAGCACATCTATGAAGCCATGGCCACAGGTCCGCAGAACATGCCCGTCTTCAACGACGCCAACATCTCCCCTGAGGGCAAGCGCGACATCATCACCTTCCTGAAGAAGATCGAAACCAACGGCTCGCCTGGTGGAAACGACCTCGGAGGCCTGGGTCCGGTATCTGAAGGTCTCTTCGTCTGGGTTGCCGGCCTCGGCGTCATCATCGCCTTCACCATCTGGCTGACGTCCCGCACGTCCTAGGCCAGCGCACGACAAAAACTTCTGCTGTCCCCACAGCAGTTTTGAATTGAACATCAACCCGGTTACGGCCGGGACAACGAGAGAAGGATGAGGCGAATTATGGGCAACCATAGTGACGGCAGTCCGAACCACTCGGGCACCGTAGCTACGGCTGGTCAGAATGATGTGGAGAAGTTCCAGGATCCTGGGCTTCCTCCGCACCGTTTGCGCCTGGCTGACACGGACCCGAGAGCCGCTAAGCGAGCCGAGCGACAGGTGGCCATACTGTTTGGCATCTCGGTCATCGGCACGGTGATCTTCCTGGTGTCGTACTTTGCCATCGATCTTGGGCAAGATTCCACGATCGCAACGATCCGCACCCAAAACCTGTTGCTTGGCCTGGGCACCGCATTTGCGATGCTCGGCATCGGCACCGGCATCGTGCACTGGGCCAAGGCCCTCATGCCGGACCACGAGGTTTCGGAAGAGCGCCACGCCATCCGCACCGAGGAAGACCGGCAGGCGGCCGTGCGAATCGTCGAGGACATCGTCGAGGAAACCGGCATCAAGCGTCGCCCGCTGATCCGCAACACCCTTTTGGGTGCCGTGGCACTGGCGCCTCTTCCGGCTTTGGCAGTTTTCGGTGACCTTGGTCCCCGTCCCGACAACACGCTCGCACACACCATGTGGGCTCCCCAGGACGGCAAGCTCAAGCGCCTCACCCGCGACCCTGACGGAACTCCGATCAAGGCATCGGACGTGACCATCGGTTCCGCATTCCACGTGATCCCGGAAGGCCTCAACGAACTCCAGGAGGGCAAGCTCAACGCGAAGGCAAAAGCCGTCGTATTGCTCATGCGCCTCAACCCGGATGACTTGAGCATTTCCAAGGGCCGCGAAACCTGGAGCTACAACGGAATCGTTGCCTACTCCAAGATCTGCACCCACGTCGGTTGCCCGGTTGCTCTTTACGAGCAGCAAACGCACCACCTGCTGTGCCCGTGCCACCAGTCAACCTTCGACCTCACCAAGGAATGCAAGGTTATCTTCGGCCCCGCCAGCCGTCCGCTCCCCCAGCTGCCCATCGCGGTGGACGCTGAGGGCTACCTCGTAGCCACGAGCGATTTCAAAGAACCTGTAGGACCGAGTTACTGGGAGCGTGACGAGCATGAGCGCCTCATCAACAGCTGAAGTCCCCTTCGTACCCAAAACCAAGGTTGGCCGGATCACGGACTTCGTTGACGAGCGCGTCGGCGGATCCGGAATCCTGCGTGAATTCGGCCGGAAGGTCTTCCCCGACCACTGGTCCTTCATGTTCGGTGAGGTGGCGCTGTATTCCTTTGTCATTCTCCTCATGTCCGGTACCTTCCTGACGTTCTTCTTTGACCCGTCCATGGCTGAGACCCACTACACGGGTTCGTACACCCCGCTGACCAACGTCGAAATGTCCGTCGCGTACAACTCGTCGCTGAACATTTCCTTCGACATTCGCGGTGGCTTGTTCTTCCGCCAGGTGCACCACTGGGCGGCTTTGCTCTTCGTGGCATCGCTTGGTGTGCACATGCTGCGCGTGTTCTTCACGGGTGCTTTCCGCAAGCCGCGCGAAATGAACTGGGTGGTGGGCGGCGTCCTGCTCATCCTGGCCATGGCCGAAGGCTTCACGGGATATTCGCTTCCCGATGACCTGCTCTCCGGCAACGGCCTGCGAATCATCGACGGTGTCATCAAGTCCATCCCTGTGATCGGAACGTACATATCGTTCTTCCTCTTTGGAGGCGAGTTCCCGGGTACAGCCATCATCGGGCGCCTGTACGTGCTGCACATCCTGCTCGTGCCGGCCATGATTCTGCTCATGATCGTCATCCACCTCTTCATGGTGGTTGTGCACAAGCACACGCAGTACCCCGGCCCGGGACGCAACGACGGCAACGTCGTGGGTTACCCCCTGGGACCGGTTTACGCCGCAAAGGCCGGCGGCTTCTTCTTCATCGTGTTCGGTGTTGTCGCACTCATGGCTGCGATGTTCACGATCAACCCGATCTGGAACTACGGGCCGTACGACCCCTCCCCTGTGTCGGCAGGTACCCAGCCCGACTGGTACATCGGCTTCGTCGATGGCGCCTTGCGACTCATGCCTGGCGTTGTCAACGACTTCCACTTCGAATACATCATCTTCGGCCACGTGCTGACGCTGAATGTGCTGCTGCCTGCATTGGTTCCGGCCGGCATCATTTTCACGGTGCTGTTCATGTACCCGTGGATCGAACGCTGGATTACCAAGGACAACCGTGAACACCACGTTCTGGACCGTCCCCGCAACGCACCTACCCGTACTGCCATCGGCGTAGCAGGGTTTACCTGGTACTGCGTCATGTGGGCAGCGGCCGGCTCCGACCTCATCGCAACGCACTTCCACGTTGCCCTGAACGACGTCACTTACTGGCTGCGCACGCTGTTCTTCATCGGCCCGATCATCGCGTTCATGGTGACGAAGCGCGTGGCGCTTGCTCTGCAGCGCAAGGACCGCGAGATTGCCCTGCACGGCCGTGAAACGGGCCGCATCGTGCGCTTGCCGCATGGTGAGTTCATTGAGGTTCACGCACCACTGGATGACTACAAGCACTACAAGCTTGTGGGCTTCGAATCGCCATCCCCGTTGCCGGCCGAGCCGAACGAGCATGGCGTCGTCACCCCGAAGGAGAAACGCCGCGCGGCGTTGTCCAGGTGGTTCTTCGAAGACCGTGTTGCTCCGGCAACGCCGGCAGAGCTTGAAGCTGCCCACGGACACGGCCACCATGAGGCCATCGAGTCCGGCGAAGAGCACAAGAGCCTTAGCCACTAGTTCCAGCAGATAGCACAGAGAAGGCCCCGTCCATGTGGACGGGGCCTTCTCTCTTTCTTCGGGCCTTCAAGCGGGCGGTCCTGGATGCTTTGATCTAGTGGGTGCGGTACCCCGTGGATTGGCTTCGCGTGGACCGGACGCCCGGACGCTGCAACGGGACCCACAACTTGTACCGGTCTGCCCTGTAGTAGGAGACGGAGTAGTCCACCATCGCGCGTGCGACGAATGCGTGGCGCTGAATCTTGAGCAACGGAGTGCCGACGTCCACGTTCAAGAGCCGCGCCGTTGATGGCGAGGCTGCTGTTGCTTCGATCATGTCCTCTCCCCACTCCATTACCAGTCCGTACTTCTCACTCAGCACGTTGTACAGCGACGTGGGGGGCGCATCGTCCAAGAGACCTGGCACGCGGTGGGCAGGGATGAAGTTCTCGTCCACGCTCATGGGCTCGTTGTCTGCCAGGAGGAGCCGCCTGAAGCGGACCAATGGCGTCCCCTCCTCCAGCTGGAGTTCCCTCGCCAGGAAGGCGCTGGCCGAGATCTGTTCAAAGCTCAGGACCTTGGCCGCCGGAACCATGCCGCGGCGTTGCATTTCTTCGCTGTACGACGTGAGCTTCACCTGGAGGTCCAGCTTCGGTTTGCGGACGAAAGTTCCCAATCCAACCACGCGTTCAATGACTTCCTCGCCGACGAGGGCATCAATGGCTTGGCGCACCGTCATCCTGGCAAGTCCGAACCGTTCGGAGAGGTCGCGCTCCGAAGGCAACGCCGCACCGGGCTTGCAGGACTCGGAGATGTAGCTGCGCAGGATCTCGCGCAGTTGAACGTAGATGGGAGTGCCGCTCTTGCGGTCGATCTCCCCCGCGATACGTGCTGCCTCAGCGGGCACGACGGTCTCCGGCAACGAAATCTCTCATGAAATAAGCGTAGGCCAATCCGCGGGCAGGTCTAGACCAGCTGATCTCCGCGGACGGCGCCGTCGTGTTGCGGCGCTAGGCTTGTATGGATCAAAATCGCAGTCGGCATCTGGCCGTCCGAACCAAAGGAGCCGGTTTGCCCGAGCACAAAGCCATCGTCGCCGCAGAGATCGGTCTCCATGCACGGGCTGCTGCCATGTTCGTGCGGGCTGTGACGGCCACGGGCCTTCCCGTGACGATTCGTAAGCCCGGCCAGCAAGCGGTGGATGCCCGGTCTTTGCTTGAGGTCATGACCGAAGACTTCGGCCACGGGTGCGAGGTGGTGCTGTCGGTCTCCGGAGAAGCGCTGCAAGCCGGCCGCACGCTTGACGAGGTCAACGATGCCTTGGCTGCGCTTTCGGCCGTCCTGGAGGCCGTAGAAGGGCAGTGAGCCGGCAATCGTGCCGAGCGTGCGCCTCATGTGACATCCGGATACAACGACGGCGGGCCCCACCAATTGGTGGGGCCCGCCGTCGTTGTTCACGTACTTCTAATGCGCGTGGTCTCCACGGCTGTATTCGAAGACCCAACCGACCAAGGCCACGAGGGCCAGGCCGGCTGCGACAAACGTGATCCAGAAACCTACGGCAAGGCCAAGGAATCCACCGGCACACGCCAGGCCGAGGACCAGCGGCCACCAGCTCCAGGGGCTGAAGTGTCCCTGTTCGCCGGCGCCCTCGTGGATCTCAGCGTCCGGTCGGTCTTCCGGGCGCATGCCGACTCGCTTGCCGGTGAAACCGAGGTAGCCGCCGATCATGCCTGCCAGGCCACCGACCAGGAGAATGCCGAGGGTTCCGACCCACTCAGACCAGTGGGTCAGGAAGCCGTAGGCCAGTGCGACGGGGACGAAGAAAAAGGTCCCGGCTCCAAAAATCCATGATTCGATTTTCACTTGGCGTCCTTCTGGTCAGCGTTGCCGAGCACCTTTGCTGCCGGCTCGGGGCTCTGTGCAGTGTGGTGCTGGGCGAGTTCCGGGTGGTGGAGGTCCAAGGCAGGACGTTCGGAACGGATGCGGGGCAGCGAGGTGAAGTTGTGTCGCGGCGGCGGGCAGGACGTGGCCCACTCGAGCGAAGCGCCGAAGCCCCAGGGATCGTCCACTTCTACCTTCTTGTTGCTGCGCCAGGTGATGTAGACGTTCCAGAAGAACGGCAGGAGCGAGGCGCCGAGCACGAAGGACGAAATGGTGGAGAACTGGTTCATCCAGGTGAAGCCGTCCTGCGGCATGTAGTCCGCGTAGCGGCGGGGCATGCCCTCGACGCCGAGCCAGTGCTGGATCAGGAACGTGCCGTGGAAGCCCAGGAACAGAAGCCAGAAGTGGATCTTGCCGAGGCGTTCGTTGAGCATCTTTCCGGTCCACTTGGGCCACCAGAAGTAGAAGCCCGCGAACATGGCGAACACGACAGTTCCGAAGACGACGTAGTGGAAGTGCGCTACGACGAAGTAGGAGTCCGAGACGTGGAAGTCGAGCGGCGGGGAGGCCAGGATGATGCCGGTCAGGCCGCCGAAGAGGAAGGTGACCAGGAAGCCGATGCTCCAGAGCATGGGAGTCTCGAAAGTAATCGAGCCCTGCCACAGCGTGCCGATCCAGTTGAAGAACTTCACGCCGGTGGGTACCGCGATCAGCATCGTCATGAAGGAGAAGAACGGCAACAACACCGATCCGGTGACGTACATGTGGTGTGCCCAGACGGTAACCGACAAGGCGGCAATGGCGATGGTCGCGTAGACCAGGCCCTTGTAGCCGAAGATCGGTTTACGGCTGAACACCGGGAAGATTTCGGACACGATGCCGAAGAACGGCAGCGCAATGATGTAAACCTCCGGGTGGCCGAAGAACCAGAACAGGTGCTGCCACAAGACAGCCCCGCCGTTCTCCGGGTCGAAGATGTGTGCGCCGAAGCGGCGGTCGGCACCGAGCGCGAAGAGAGCGGCGGCGAGCGGCGGGAAGGCCATGAGAACCAGGATTGCCGTCACGAGGGTGTTCCACGTGAAGATCGGCATGCGCCACATCGTCATGCCGGGAGCGCGCATGCAGATAATCGTGGTAATGAAGTTCACGGCACCCAGGATGGTTCCGAAACCGGACAAAGCCAGGCCGAAGACCCACAGGTCTCCGCCCACGCCCGGGGTGAAAGTCGTGTCCGACAAGGGGGCATAGGCGAACCAGCCGAAGGAGGCGGCACCCTGCGGGGTGATGAAGCCGGACACCGCGATGGTGGAGCCGAAGAGGAAGAACCAGAAGGCCAGTGCGTTCAGTCGCGGGAAGGCAACATCGGGGGCACCGATCTGAAGAGGCATGATGACATTCGCGAAGCCCGCGAAGAGCGGCGTCGCAAACATCAGCAGCATCACGGTGCCGTGCATCGTGAAGAGCTGGTTGTACTGTTCCTTGGTCTGCAGGATCTGCATGCCGGGCTCGAAGAGCTCGGCGCGGATCAGCAGCGCCATGACACCACCCAGGCAGAAGAACACGAAGGACGCGATCAGGTACATGTACCCGATGGTCTTGTGGTCGGTGGAGGTGATCCAGTTGACGACGATGCGTCCCTTGGACTTCGGTACTACCGGAGCGTCAAGGACTCCGGCGGATTGAGTGTAAGTAGCCACGTCGCTTCCCTTAATTCTTTGCGTTCAGGTTCGGGTTGCGGTCGTACTTCGAATCGAGAAGACCGGTGTTGCCGCTCTGGCGAAGCTGGTCCATGTGAGCCTGGAACTCAGCCTCGGAAACGACCTTCACGCGGAACAGCATCTCTGAGTGGTATTCACCGCAAAGTTCGGCGCACTTGCCGTCATAGGTGCCCTCCTTGGTGGGGGTCAACCTGATGTAGTTGGTCTTGCCGGGGATCATGTCGCGCTTCTGAAGGAAGGCGGGTACCCAGAAAGAGTGGATGACGTCGCGGGAGTTCAATTCCAGGTCAACCGACTTGTTGACCGGCAGGTACAAGGTGGGGAGCTTGTCCTTGTCCACGTTGTTGCCCGTGAGGTGCGCCTGAACGCCGGCCTCGTGAAGGTCTTCGGTGATGACCGTGCCCTTCACGTAGTTGAAGTCCCAAGCCCACTGCTTGCCGCGGACGTCAATCGTGACGTCAGCCGCCTGGGAGCGGTCATCGATTGCGCGCTGGTCCTGATCGGTGAAGTAGAAGAACACCAGCACCATGAACAGCGGAATGGTCAAATAAAAGACCTCCAGAGGGAGGTTGTAGCTAAGCTGCTTCGGGAAACCCGTGGTGCCCTTGCGGCGGCGGTAGGCGATGATGCACCAGACCAGCAGGCCCCAAGTAATAATGCCGACGGCGAGGGCGGCGATCCATGAGTTGACCCAGAGGTCCATGATCCGATCGGTGTTGCTGGTGGTGCCACGTTCCGTGGGCAACCAGCCTTTTTCTACCTCTGGTGAACATCCGGTCAAAACCAACGCGCCGGCTAGTGCCAAGCCAGTGATCGAGGTGATCTTTATGCGTCGGCTGCCGGTTCGGTTCTGCGAACTCACAGACGGCCCTTCCTCTTGTTGCTGCAGCCCGGCCGGCCGGAAGCCCACCGGGCACACTAAAGTTTTACTACCCGATGTAGAGCTTACCGCTACCGAGCGGTTTTCGCCGACATGCTGGCCCAGTGCGTCGGCACGGGTTCAACCCGTTCCTGAACTGGGCCAACAGTCTGCGAATGCCCGGGTTAGTGGAACGAATCGCCGCAGGCGCAAGACCCGCCGGCGTTGGGGTTGTCGATGGTGAACCCCTGCTTCGAGATCGTGTCCTCGAAGTCGATGCTGGCACCGCTCAGGTAAGGCACGCTCATCTTGTCGACAACCACTTCGACGCCGTCATAATCGCGGACGGCATCGCCGTCAAGCAGGCGCTCGTCGAAATAGAGCTGGTAGATCAGGCCCGAGCAGCCGCCCGGCTGAACAGCGACGCGGAGCCGCAGGTCCGTGCGGCCTTCTTGTTCGAGAAGGCTCCGGACTTTACCTGCGGCGACATCGGTCAACTTGACCTCGTGCTCAGGAAGCTCGCCGCCTGCGAGCTGCGCTCCGGTGCTGTTTTCGTTGGTTGCAGTGCTCATTGGCCTACCTTCTTATGAAGCTCTTGGCGGCTGCGCCTTCGCGCGGCCTGCCCTTACCCAAATACGTGCGGGCTATAGCTACATGCTACGTCGAGCCGGCGCATAGCTATAACTTCTAACGTAACCGCAGGGAGCGTTACCTTGTTCCCCGGTCGGCTCTCCGGTCGCTGCAGGAGGGGGCTCAGAGGCCTTCCATGTTCAAACGGGCGAGCATGAGTGCCTCCGCCACGACGGCATTGCGGAAATCGCCGATGTGCAGCGATTCGTTGGCGCTGTGGGCCCGGGAGTCAGGGTCCTCGACACCAGTCACCAGGATCTGGACATCGGGATAGGTTTCCGTGAGATCCGCGATGAAGGGTATGGATCCACCGATCCCCATTTCAACGGCCGGCACGCCCCAGGCTTCGCCCAGTGCCCACATCGCTATCCGGGCCGCGGCCGATGTTGTATCGGTGGAGAAGGCGTTGCCCCGCTCCCCCGGTACGAACGTCACCTTCGCTCCGAAGGGTGCGTTCGCCTCCAGGTGCCGTCCCACTGCGTCCATGGCGGCATCGGGATCCTGCCCGGGAGCAAGGCGCAGGCTGAACTTTGCCCGCGCGGCGGGGAGCAGCGTGTTGGACGCGACGTCGACGGCGGGTGCGTCGATGCCGATGATGGAGAGCGCGGGCTTGGTCCACAGCCGCGAGGCGATGCTGCCGCTGCCGGCAAGCCGTACGCCGTCGAGCACGGAGGCATCGGCGCGGTACTGTTCCTCGTCAACGTCCTCTACTACGTCGTCCGTTGCCACCAGGCCCTCGATGGCCACGTTTCCGTCGTCGTCGTGCAGGGTGGCGATGAGGCGGGACAGAAGAGTCGGCGCATCCAGCACGGGACCACCGAACATGCCGGAGTGCACGGCGTGATCCAGGACCCGCACCTCGAAGGTGCCGTCCACCAAGCCGCGGAGACTGGTTGTCAGCGCGGGAACCCCGACCTTCCAGTTGCTTGAATCCGCAACAACGATGACGTTCGCTTCGAGGAGCTCGCGGTGTGTTTCGAGGAAAGTGCGGAACGTCGGCGAGCCAGCCTCTTCTTCGCCCTCGAAGAACAAGGTGACCCCAAGGCCGAAATCGTCCCCCAGTACCTGGGTTACAGCGGCATAGGAAGCCAGGTGGGCCATGATTCCGGCCTTGTCGTCGGCTGCGCCTCGGCCATACAGGCGGCCATCGCGTTCCTCGGCCACAAAGGGCTCGGTGTCCCACAAGGTCACGTCGCCCGGCGGCTGCACATCGTGGTGCGCATAAAGCAGGATCGTTGCTTTGCCCGGCGCGGCAACGCGGCGGGCAACAATGGCAGGGCCTCCGGGAGTCCCGTCGGCCTTGTCGCAGCGCAGGATCTGCACGTCGCGGAAGCCCGACTCACGGACCAGCGACGCAACAGCCTCGGCGCTCCGCTCCAGTTCAGCCGGGTCAAAGCTGGGCCAGGCGATCCCAGGGATAGCGACCAGGTCCTTCAAGCGGGTCATGGTCTCGTCGAAAGAAGCATCGATCGAGGACTTGAGCGCATCAACATTGATCGTGCCGGAGCCGCCGGAAAAGGTCTGCGGGATCTCCGCATTCATTGAAGTCATGGCGAAAACACTACCGCCGGGAGTGCCGCTGGGGAACCGGACCTGGCGGCGTGGCGGGCTCATTCCCGGGGCGGCACGTCACGTCGACTTTGGGGCGGTTCCTGCGGGGTATTCTGTAGTGGTGTTTGGACGTAAAAAGGATGAGCCGAGCGCTCAAGACCAAGTAGACCAGCTTGCCGCCGATGCCGCCGTGAAAGGCGCTGGCAAGGGCGCTCCCACGCCCAAGCGCAAGGAACAGGAAGCGGCCCGCAAGCGCCCCCTCGTGCCGACGGACCGCAAGGCCTCGAAGGAAGCCGAGCGCATTGCCGTGCAGGATCAGCGCCAGAAAATGCGCCAGGCCTTGGACACCGGGGACGAAAAGTACCTGCCGCTGCGGGACAAGGGGCCCCAGAAGCGTTTTGCGCGCGACTATGTCGATGCCCGTTTCAGCCTCGGCGAGTACTTGATGTTCGGTGCCTTGCTGTTCGTGGTCATCTCCTTCGTCATTCCTTCAGGAAGCGATGCCCTGAGCTATATCCTGATCGGCTTCTGGGTCATGTTCCTCGCGGTCTTCGCGGATGTGTTCATCCTTTCCCGCAAGCTGCGCAAGGGCCTGACGCAGAAGTTCGGCGACGTCGAGCGCGGCACGGTCTGGTACGGCAGCATGCGTTCCCTGCAATTCCGTCGACTGCGCCTGCCGAAGCCGCAGGTGCAGCGAGGCCAGTACCCCGCTTAATACCCCCCCGATCGCCAAGGACAACAGTCCGACGAATCAAAAGACCCTGGAACAGCTGTTCCAGGGTCTTTTTGTCCGCACTTGGCGGTTCAGGTGCGGTTCAGATGCTCGTCCCCCTGCTCAGCGGCGACGCTTGACTGCGACGTTTGGCCAAGGCCCTGTTGATGCCGGCGGCCCAGAACGGACCTTCGTAGAGGAATGCCGTGTATCCCTGAACGAGGGTTGCTCCGGCATCGAGCCGCTCCTGGACGTCGGCCGCGGACTGCACTCCGCCGACGGCGATGAGCACGAGGCCCTCCCCCACAGCAGCTTTCAGCCGGCGCAGTACCTCAAGCGAACGCCCCTTGAGCGGCGCACCGGAGAGTCCGCCGGCGCCGCACGCTTCCACTTTGTCCGGATCCGAAGTCAGGCCTTCCCGGCCGATGGTGGTGTTTGTGGCGATAATCCCGTCGAGCTTGAGGTCCAAGGCGAGCCTGGCGACGTCGTCGATGTCTTCGTCGCTCAGGTCCGGCGCGATCTTGACGAGCAGCGGCACGTGACGGCCGGCGGATTCGTCAGCGGCGTCTCCGACGGCGCGAAGGAGGGGGCGGAGCGTCTCGACGTTCTGGAGCAGTCGCAGTCCCGGCGTGTTGGGCGAGCTCACGTTCACTACGAGATAGTCGGCGGCGGGTGCCAGGTTGCGTGCGCTGACCAAATAGTCCTCGACGGCGTCGTCGAGCTCGACAACCTTGGTCTTGCCGATGTTGACTCCGATCACGGGACGAACCCCTGAATGCGTCCGCTGCAAGGCCGCCCTCGCGGCTTTGAGCCTTGGGGCCACGGCTGCCGCGCCGTCGTTGTTGAAGCCCATGCGGTTGATCACGGCCTTGTCCTCGATCAGGCGGAAAAGCCGTGGCTTCTCGTTGCCGGGCTGTGCCTGGCCGGTGATCGTTCCTACTTCCACGTGGCCGAAGCCCAGTTCAGCGAGGGCCTCGATTCCGTGGCCCTCTTTGTCGAAGCCGGCCGCGAGGCCGAAGGGCGAAGGGAACGTCAGCCCGAAAGCCTCCGTGCGCAGGGAGGGATGCGGGGCCGTCATTTTGGCCAGGACGCGTCCTGCGCCTGAGCGGTGTGCGTAGCGGATCGCCTGGAAGCCGATCTTGTGGGCCTTCTCGGCATCCATCCAGGAGAAGGCCAGCTTGAAGAATGTGGGGTAAACGCGCATGGTCCTAGTTTTCCGGTTTACGGGTCGCGCACCAAACCAGGGCGGTTACCGGGCGGTAGCATGTACGAATGCCGAGCAATCCACGTGATGGAGTTCACTCCCGGGCAATCGTCGACGCCGATGTTGTCATTATTGGCGCGGGATTGTCGGGACTGGTCGCCGCCGCCCAAGCCTACGCCGACGGCAAACGGGTTGCTGTCCTGGACCAGGAACCGCCCGCCTCCGTGGGCGGCCAGGCACATTGGTCTTTCGGCGGATTGTTCCTGGTCAACACCCCCGAGCAGCGGAGGCTGGGGGTCAAGGACAGCGCCGAGCTCGCCTTGAGCGACTGGCTGGCGTCCGCGGCCTTTGACCGGCCGGAAGACTCCTGGGCCAAGCAGTGGGCAGAAGCTTACGTGGATTTCGCCGCCGACGAGAAGCGCCGGTGGCTGCACTCCCTTGGCGTGCGGCTCTTTCCGCTCGTGCAGTGGGCCGAACGCGGCGGCTATGGTCCCCAAGGCCACGGCAACACCGTCCCGCGGTTCCATGTCACGTGGGGCACGGGACCCGGCGTCGTGCAACCGTTCCTGGCAAAAGTCAACGAAGGCGCGGACCGCGGGAGGATATCCCTCCACTTCCGGCACCGCGCCACGCAGATCACGACGACGGCGGGCCGCGTCACCGGGGTCGGCGGCGAAATCCTGGAGGCGTCCGGAGCCGGACGCGGCGAAGCGTCGCCGAGCACCGTCGTCGGGCATTTTGCGGCGACCGCGGGCGCGGTCATCGTGACCACCGGCGGGATCGGCGGGAACCATGCTTTGGTGCGGAGGCAATGGCCCGGCGGGAGTGCGCCGGACAGCATGCTCAGCGGTGTACCCGCGTCGGTCGACGGCGAGTTCCTCGCTGCCGCCGCAGCCGTCGGCGGGCGGCTCATCAGTGGCGACCGCATGTGGCACTACCCCGAAGGCATCCACAACCACTCCCCTGTGTGGCCTTCGCACGGCATCCGGATACTGCCCGGTCCGTCGTCGCTGTGGATTGACGCGACGGGACGGCAGCTGCCAGCCCCGCTGTTTCCGGGCTTCGACTCGCTGGGCGCCCTCCGGCATATCCTGGCGAGCGGCCACGGGCATTCGTGGTTTGTGTGCAACCGCACCATCGCGCTGAAGGAGTTCGCCCTCTCAGGCTCGGAACAGAACCCGGACCTCACTGGCAAGGACATCAGGCTCCTTGCCTCGAGGCTCAGTCCCGGCAGCGACTCGCCATTGCGCCTCTTCCTTGACCGTGGCGTTGACTTCCTGCAAGCCGCAACGCCCGCCGAGCTCGCCGCGAAAATGAACCAGCTGACCGGTTCAGCGCTGATAGATCCCGCCCGGCTCGATTCACTCATCCACGACCGGGACCTGCAAGTGGTGAGCGGGCTGGGCAAGGATCCGCAGCTCGCCGCGATCCGGGCGGCCCGGCGATTCGCCACCGACAAGATCATGCGGGTGGCCCCTCCGCACCGGCTCACCGACCCGAAACAAGGCCCGCTCCTGGCTGTCCGGCTCTCTGTCCTGACGCGTAAGAGCCTCGGCGGACTCCAAACGGACCTTCGTTCACGCGTGCTCAACGATTCCGGAGTTCCCGTGCCGGGCTTGTACGCGGCCGGCGAGGCTGCCGGCTTCGGCGGTGGAGGAATCCATGGCTACCGGGCATTGGAAGGAACGTTCCTCGGCGGCTGCCTGTTCTCCGGACGCGCAGCCGGGCGCGATGCCGCGGCGAGTGTCTAAGCTGTTCCCATGGAGTGGCAGACCGATATCCTCGGTGCGGACTTCGAGAGTTGCGCATTCGAGGCGACCGGACCTGATGGAGTTGTCCGGCGCGCAACGCTCGTCCGCCATGTCCCGCGCCAGGGCGCCGGAAGTCCCGGTGATCCTCCCCTGCCGGCCAACCGTTCGGTCCTGTTCCTGCACGGCTGGAGTGATTACTTTTTCAACGTCGCCCTCGCGGAATTCTGGACGGGACAAGGTTTCCAGTTCTACGCGTTGGACATGCACAACCATGGCCGCAGCCTGCAAGCGGACACGCCAGGCGGTTACGTCGAGCACCTGAACGACTACGACGCCGAAATCAGCAAAGCCATCGACATGATCCGTTCCGCCGACCAGCATGGACAGGAGCCCGGTTCGTTGACCCTCATGGGACATTCCACCGGGGGCCTCGTTGCCGCTTTGTGGGCCAGCAGCCACCCAGGCTCCGTCCAGTACCTCGTACTGAACAGCCCGTGGCTTGAAATGCACGGAAGTTCCGTGGTCCGCCGCGCCGCGCAGACGATGGTGAAGCCGCTCGCACGGTTCCGGCCCAAGACAATCCTCCGTCTGCCTGAACGAGGCTTCTATTTCCGCAGCATCAGCAGCTCGGCCGAAGGTGAATGGCTCCTCGACGAAAAATACCGCCCGCCATTGGCGTTCCCCATGCGGGCCGGTTGGCTCAGCGCGGTCCTCAGCGGCCACTCGAGGGTAGCCCGGGGGCTGAGAATAGACATCCCGATCCTGGTCTTGATTTCCGGGGCGAGCGCCAACGGCATGGTGTGGCAGGAGTCCATGCGGCATTCGGACGCCGTCCTGGACGTCAACACCATGGCCGTCCGCGCCATGACCCTTGGCCGGACCGTCACCCTGGAACGCGTGGATGGCGGCCTCCACGATGTCTTCCTGTCGGCCGGTCCGGTGCGCGCCGACGCTTACGACAGGCTAGCGCGTTGGATTCGCGGGTACATCACCAATGCGCCAGGAACGGATAGCGCGGGAGAATTGCCATGACCACGGAACTGGGATTGCCGGTCTGGCAACGAGACTTTCTGGGCGGCGGTTTCGAGGCCTTGGAGCTCGAACTTCCACCGGACGAAGAGGGACCGGTCTGCGCCACCCTCGTCCGGCACGTGCGCCCGGCGGCCGCACCATCGGTACCGCACGGACTCCTGGATGCGCTGACGGCATTCACTCGACGCCGGCGCCGGAGCGACGTTCCCGTTACCAAGGGGCCGCCGAGAGTGGTGCTGTATCTCCACGGTTGGGCCGACTACTTCATGCAGACGGAACTGGCCGAGTACCTGGGCGCCTCGGGGTTCCATTTCTATGCGCTCGACCTGCGCAAATTCGGGCGGAGCCTGCGGCCGGGCCAAACTCCTGGTTACACCACAGACCTGACGGTCTATGACGAAGACCTCGACGCCGCGCTGCAGGCCATCCGGCAGGATCTCGCCGAGCTGACGGGTAGCGCGGAGGCACCTACCATCCACCTCCTGGCCCATTCGTTGGGCGGCCTGATCGCGGCGCTCTGGGCTGACCGGAATCCTGGCCGCATTGCCACGTTGACGTTGAATTCGCCGTGGCTGGAGCTCCAAGGCAGCAGCTTGATCCGCAGCATGGCGATGCGTCTTGTGGAACCGTTTGCGCGCACTGACCCCAAGCGTCCTTTCCGTTTCCCGGAGATGCCGGCCTACTGGGAAAGCGTGAGCAACCTGGCCCACGGCGAATGGACCCTTGATCCGGAATGGAGGCCGCGGGCGTCCTTCCCGATCCGCGCCGGGTGGACCAAGGCAGTCCTGGCGGGCCACGCCGCCGTCGAACGCAAACTCAATATCGACGCGCCGGTGCTGGTGTTGCTTTCCGGCCGGACCAGGATCCAGGCTGAGTGGACCGCGGAGCTCATGCGCGTCGACGCCGTGATCGACGTCGAGCAGACTGCCCGCCGGGCACTGGGCCTCGGGCGCCGGACGGCGGTATTCCGGTATCCGGGTGCACTCCACGATGTGTTCCTGTCACGGCGTACCGTCCGGCAGCAGGCCTACAGGGACGTGGCCATCTGGCTGGCTTCCTATCCGGACTGAGCGGCTTCAAAGCACGCTCGTGCTAATTCTGGACCGCGGTCAGCGGGGTGCCGCAGCGTCTACCGCGCCTCCATATCGGCGGTCCCGTTTGGCGTAGATCTCGACGGCGTCCCACAAAGTCCTGCGGTCGACGTCGGGCCACAGTGTGTCCATGAAGACGAATTCCGCATAGGCGGATTGCCACAAGAGGAAGTTCGAGAGCCGCTGCTCACCGGAGCTCCGCAGGAACAAGTCCACATCCGGAAGGTCCGGTTCGTCGAGGTACTTCTGGATGGTCTTTTCGGTGACCGATCCGGGCTTCAGGCGGCCATCAGCGACATCCCGGGCGATCGCGGCCACGGCATCGGCGATCTCGGCTCGGCCGCCGTAGTTAACACACATGGTCAGGGTGCACGTGTCGTTGCCGCGCGTGTACTCCTCGGCTTCCTCCAGCTCCTTGATGACCGAACCCCAGAGCTTGGGCCGCCGCCCGGCCCAACGGATCCGCACGCCCCACTCATCGAGCTGGTTGCGCTGCCGACGTAGCACGTCCTTGTTAAATCCCATGAGGAAGCGCACTTCTTCGGGGGAACGGCGCCAGTTTTCGGTGGAGAAAGCGTAGACACTGACGTACTTGATGCCCATTTCGATCGCACCCGCCATCACATCCAGCAGGGCCGGCTCCCCGGCCTTGTGGCCCTCGATGCGCGGAAGGCCGCGCTGGTTCGCCCAGCGGCCGTTGCCGTCCATGACGATCGCGACGTGCCGCGGTACCAGTTCGGCAGGGATGGCCGGCGGCCTGGCGCCCGAGGGATGGTCGTAAGGGGCCTTTACCGGGGTGGTTCGCGCCGTTGCCGTCTTCTTTTTTCCCAGTGCCACTTTCAGCTTCGCTCCACATGTTTGAGGGATTTCAATGCTCGTTCAAGGTGCCATTGCAGGTAACTCGCCACCAACCCGGCGGCCTCGCGGCGATGCAAGGATTCGGACACGTCCGCAGTAGCCCAGTCCCCCGTCAGGAGCGCGCCCAGCAAGACGACGGTCTCGCGAGCGGGTGCCGGCGAGCCGGGCGGGCGGCAGTCGTTGCAGATCATTCCGCCCAAGGGAGCGGAGAAAGCTGTGTGCGGACCTCTCGCCCCGCAGCGGGCGCAATCCGTGAAACTGGGCGCCCAACCGCCGGTTGCCAAGGCGCGGAGCAGGTAGGAGTCAAGAATGAGTTCCGGCGGGTGGTCGGAACGGCTCAACGCGGCAAGGGCCCCGACAAGGAGGTTGTATTGGGCGGTTCCAGAATCGGCGTCGGCGTCCGTCAGTTTCTCCGCCGTTTCCGTCATGGCGGCGGCGACGGTGTACCGGGAGTAATCGGCGGCGATCGAACTCCCATAGGCGCCTTTGGCGACAGCCTGGGTGACGATGTCCAGGGTGCGGCCGGAAACGAGTTGCAGGTCAGCCACCATGAACGGCTCCAAGCGGGCACCGAACCGGCTACTGGTACGCCGTACGCCCTTGGCGACCGCCCTTACTTGTCCGTGGTGCTTGGTCAGCAAAGTGATGATGCGGTCCGCTTCGCCCAGTTTGTGGGTGCGCAGCACTACGGCATCGTCCCGATAGGACCGCGCTGCAAACGACGAAGGATTGGCCACAGTTAATCTTCGCACCACACCGGGCCTTATCGGGTCCGGCGAAGCCGTGCGGCGCCGTGTTGACGGCGCCGCACGGCAAATGGCTATGCCCGGACGGCCCTGATGGCTCGGTTGACGGCGGAGATGACCGCCTTGAGCGCCGCGGTGCTCGTGTTGGGATCGATACCGACTCCCCAGAGGACCCGCTCGCCAACGGCGCATTCAACATATGCTGCGGCGGTGGCGCTGCCACCTTCGGAAAGGGCATGTTCCGAGTAGTCCAGGACGCGGACGTCCACTCCGTCTTGACGCAGGATGTCCAGCATGGCCGCGATCGGGCCGTTGCCCGTGCCGGTTCGCTGGACCACCGTGCCGTCAATGCGCAGGGCTGCATGCAGGGTAAGCTCGCCGGACTCATCGGTCTCGGTGCGGATGGAGCCCAGGGAATAGCGTCCCCACTGGCCATCGGCCGTGCTGGCGGGCAGGTACTCGTCCTGGAACATCGCCCACAGCTGGGCTCCGCTGACTTCGCCGCCCACGGTGTCGGTGCGGTGCTGGATGACGCCGGAGAACTCGATTTGTGCCCGGCGCGGCAGGTCCAGGCTGTGCTCGTTCTTGAGCAAGTACGCCACACCGCCCTTGCCGGACTGGGAGTTGACCCGGATAACGGCTTCGTAGCTGCGGCCCAGGTCCTTCGGATCGATCGGCAGGTAGGGAACCTGCCACGTGAAGTCGTCCACGGCCTTGCCGGCCGCGGCCGCGTCCTTCTCGAGGGCTTCGAAACCCTTCTTGATGGCGTCCTGGTGCGAACCGGAGAACGCCGTGAACACCAGATCGCCGCCATACGGGGAACGCTCGGGAACGGGCAACTGGTTGCAGTACTCCACGGTCCTGCGTACCTCGTCGATGTCCGAGAAATCGATCATTGGATCGACGCCTTGGACGAACATGTTCAGGCCAAGGGTCACCAGATCCACGTTGCCGGTACGCTCGCCGTTGCCGAACAAGCAGCCTTCGATGCGGTCGGCGCCGGCCAGGTAGCCCAACTCCGCGGCCGCAACGCCCGTGCCGCGATCATTGTGCGGGTGGAGGGAGATGATGATGCCGTCACGGGGGTGCAGGTTCCGGTGCATCCATTCGATGGAGTCCGCGTAGACGTTCGGTGTTGCCATTTCCACGGTGGCGGGCAGGTTGATGATGACCTGCTTGTCCGCGGAGGCTTCGAACACGTCGGCGATCGCGTTGCAAACGCGCGCTGCGTACTCAAGCTCGGTCCCGGTGAAGGACTCCGGCGAGTACTCGTACGTGATGTGGGTGTCCGTGAGGGTTTCCTCGTACTTCTTGCACAAACGGGCACCCTGGAGGGCGATGTCCAGAATCCCGTCCTCGTCCTGGTTGAACACCACCCGACGCTGCAGGACCGACGTGGAGTTGTAGAGGTGGACGATGGCCTGCTTGGCGCCCACGAGGGATTCGTATGTACGCTCGATCAGGTGTTCACGCGCCTGGGTCAAGACCTGGATGGAGACGTCATCCGGAATGTGGCCGCCTTCGATGAGCTGCCGCACGAAATCGAAGTCGGTCTGCGAAGCGGAGGGGAAGCCGACTTCGATTTCCTTGTAGCCCATCTTGACCAGGAGCTGGAACATTTTCAGCTTGCGGGCCGGGCTCATGGGGTCGATCAGGGCCTGGTTGCCGTCACGGAGGTCCACTGCGCACCAGCGCGGAGCCTTGGTGATGACCTTGTCCGGCCAGGTGCGGTCCGGCAGCTCGACATTGATCTGGTCCTGGAAAGGCAGGTACCGATGAATGGGCATTCCGGAGGGCTTTTGTGCGTTGCGCATGACTTGGGGCCTTTTCTCTTAATCTTTGATGGAAGATTGGCCGGGCATAGCTAACTCCGCAGCGAGGGTTGGCCTAGCGAATGATCGCCTACGAGGCCCCGCCGCGGCAGCTAAGGAGAAGCATTCCTGCACGCACCATTTCACACTAACACGGGTGCGTATGATGACAATGCAATACCTGAAGCAACGTCCACTATGCAGACGCGGGAACGGCGGTGAGCCGGTTCCGCTCGTCGTCCGAAGGAGTTCTTGTGCCACAGTCGGGGATCACACTGTCCAACATCGATGAAAGCGTCAGGCCGCAGGACGACCTTTACCAGCATGTCAACGGCGCGTGGCTGAAGTCGACGGTCATCCCCGACGACCGCCCGCTTGAGGGAACGTTCACGGCGTTGCGGGATGGCGCTGAACTGGCAGTCAAAGCGATCATCGAGGAAGCTGCCGCAAAGGGCGCGGAAGCCAGCGGCATCGAGCGCAAAGTAGGCGGGCTCTACAACAGCTTCATGGACGAGGAAGCAACCGAGGCCAAGGGCATGGAACCCATCCGCCACCGGCTCGCGGAGGTCTTTGCCACGGCTTCGCCGGCAGAAGTGGTTTCCCTGACCGGGCGGTTGTTCCGCTCGGACGTTTCCGGCCTGTTTTCCATCTATCCCGCTCCCGACGCCGGGAACCCGGACCGGATCCTGTTGTACATCGGCCAGGGCGGCCTGGGCCTTCCCGACGAGTCCTACTATCGGGACGGGAAGTTCGAAGGCATTGTCAGCGCCTACGTGAAATACGTCGCCAAACTCTTCGGCCTGGCAGGCATTCCCGACGCCGAGGATGCCGCCGCACGCGTTGTTGCCCTTGAAAAGTCGCTTGCCTCGCACCACTGGGACAACGTCACCCTTCGCGATCCGCAGAAGACCTACAACCTCAAGACCGCGGAGGAGGGCCGCGAACTGTTCCCCTACCTTGACGCGTGGTTCGATTCGGCGCGGATTGAAGCGGACAAATTCACCGAGCTCGTGGTGAGTACTCCCGATTTCTTCACCGGCGCGTCCGCCCTCGTCGAGTCCGAGTCCCTTGCCACGTGGCAGGAGTGGCTGGCCCTGCGCGTGCTCAATGCCGCCGCCCCCTATCTGTCGTCGGCGTTCGTAGACGCAAACTTCGATTTCTACGGCACCACGCTGAGTGGCACTCCGCAGAACAAGGACCGCTGGAAGCGCGGAGTCGCCGTCGTCGAAGCCGCCCTTGGCGAGGCGGTCGGCCAGATCTACGTTGAGCGCCACTTCCCCGAAGGCTACAAGGCCAGGATGCAGACGCTGGTTGCCAAACTGATCGAGGCTTACCGCCAGAGCATGACGGCGCTTGACTGGATGGGTGAGGACACCAAGGCTGAAGCGCTGAAAAAGCTTGAGGCCTTCCGCCCCAAGATTGGATTCCCGGACAAATGGATCGACTATTCCGCCGTCGAGATTGACCCGAGCGATCTTCTGGGAAACGTCGAGCGGGCACACAACGCCGACGTCGACCGTCACCTCGACGAGGTCGGCAAGCCAGTGGATCTCGACAAGTGGCTCATGACCCCGCAGACCGTCAACGCGTACTACCACCCGATGTTGAACGAGATTGTCTTCCCCGCTGCGATCCTGCAGCCACCCTTCTTCACCGCAGAGGCTGACGACGCGGTCAACTACGGAGGCATCGGCGCCATCATCGGCCATGAAATCGGCCATGGCTTCGACGACCAAGGCTCACAGTTCGATGGGAGTGGTGCGCTGCGGAATTGGTGGAGCGAGGATGACCGCAAGGCCTTTGAAGGACTGGCGGCGAAGCTCGTGGCCCAATTCGACGCCCTTGCCCCCTATGCCGCCCCCGAGCACAAGGTCAACGGAAAGCTCACGCTCGGCGAAAACATCGGCGATCTGGGTGGCCTGACCATCGCCTATAAGGCCTACCTCCTGAGCCTTGACGGTGCTGAGCCGCCCGTCCTTGAAGGGCTGACGGGCCAGCAGCGCTTCTTCATGTCCTGGGCTGCCGGCTGGCGTCAGGTCATTCGTCCGGAGGAAGCCATCCGGCGCGTCGCTACGGACCCGCACTCCCCCAACGAGTTCCGGACCAATGCCATCGCCAAGAACCTGGACTCGTTCCATGAGGCGTTCGCGGTGGAAGCCGGGGATGGAATGTGGCTTTCGCCCGAGGAGCGCGTCAGCATCTGGTAGGCCCCGGGAGTTTCCTGGGTTGCTACCTCGCGATGAGTGCCGGGTTGACCGCCTGGCATTTCACATCGCCTGCTGTCTGCTTGACGACGTCGGCCGGAACGGAGGCAACTCCGTACTTGGTCCCGGAATCGAAGTCGCTTCCGATATAGACCTGGACTCCGACGACACCCTTGGATAGTTCGACTTGCGAGGCAGGGATCCCCAGGAGATTCGCGACATCCGGCGCGACATCGGCATAGCCGGTCCCGTAATAGACAACCGTCTTGGGAATGGCGGCTGCAAGGAAGTGAGTGGCTTTCGTGAATCCGCCGCCAACCAGGGCAGCGGCGATCTCCTGTCCGCGGGACGCGATGCCCGTTCCGTCGGCCACGGTCACTGGCTGAAGGGCCTTGTCATAGGCCGGAACAGCGGGAGTGCCCGGCGCCGGTGCCGCGCTGCTGGACGGGGCGCCCGATGCCGCAGGCGAAGGACTGGGCGAAGGACTGGCCGTGGCCCCCGGCATGGTCAGGTCCAGGTTCGCGCGCATGGCGGCGAACAGCTGGGTGGCCTGCGGTTCAACCAATTCGAGCCTGTTGGGATCGACGGCGGCGGGCTGGGTGGGAACCGAGACGAACGCGACCTTGGACAAGTCAACGTCTTTGAGGCGGCTCCCGATGGTCAGGAGCGATTGGACCGATGCCAGGCCTTCGTCCACGGTCAGGTTCTTTGTCACGGCATCCGCGATGGACAAAAGGCTCTGCGGATTGCTTAGCGTTCCGTCGGACTTGATCTTCCGTGTCAGCGAAGAGAGGAAACCCTGCTGCGCCTGGATGCGGCCGAGGTCACTTCCGTCGCCAAAACCGTGGCGGGTCCGGAGGAAGGCAAGGGCCTGCTCCCCCTGGACGCTCGATGTTCCCTTGGGGAGCCGGAGTCCGGAATCAGGGTCATAGACGGCGTCGCTCACGCATACGTTGACTCCGCCGACGGCGTTGGACAGCTCCTTGACGGCGTTGAAGTCGGCCATCATGAAGTGGTCGATTTGCAGTCCCGTGAGTTTGTTCACTGTGTCCACGGCGCAACCGATCCCGGCTTCCGCCATGGCCGAGTTGATCATGACGTTGGAATGGGCTTCATAGACGGTATGGGTTTTGGGATCGGTGCACTTCGGAACATCCACCAAGAGGTCGCGGGGAAAGCTGGTGAGGCTCACCCTCTTGTTGTCCGCCGAAATGTCCAGCAGCATCATGACATCCGACTGGCCATAGCCGGTGGAGTCCTGCGTTGAACCGTATTGCGAGTTCTTCCCGTCCCTCGTGTCGGACCCAAGGATGAGGATCTGCTGGCGGTCCGTGG
Source organism: Arthrobacter sp. FW306-2-2C-D06B (assembly GCF_021789175.1). Taxonomy (NCBI): domain Bacteria; kingdom Bacillati; phylum Actinomycetota; class Actinomycetes; order Micrococcales; family Micrococcaceae; genus Arthrobacter; species Arthrobacter sp. FW306-2-2C-D06B. Next base: position 2,471,949 of record NZ_CP084560.1, on the reverse strand, counting down.
CGTCGTTTGCAGCGGCCTCGGTCCTCGGCGCGCCTGCCGACAAAGGTGCTTTGCTGATGTTCGACTGCAGGCGGATGACCCAGTAGGCGGCGAAAGCGATACCGGCGACCAGCAGCACCGACACCGTCACGGCGGTGACCTTGAGCCAGAGCGGGAGGCCCTTCGGAGCATTCATGTGGCGGGGGGTGCCGGGAGCTTCCCCGTGGCGTGCAGCGCCGGGGGCACCTATGGTGCCGGGCTCCTGAACGCGTGCAGCGCGACGTCGCACGACTCGCTCAACCTTTCCTCGGAAAATGGGATTCGGACCATTTTACGGGCCCAAACTGGGAATATCCCCAGCGGCTAGAATCCCAACTTCACGAGTTGCTTCGGGTCGCGCTGCCAGTCCTTGGCCACTTTGACGTGCAAGTCGAGGTAGATCTTGGTTCCCAAAAGGGCCTCAATGCCTTTGCGGGCGTTCGTTCCGACCTCGCGCAGCCGGCTTCCGGCCTTGCCGATGATGATGGCCTTCTGGGACGGGCGTTCAACGTACAAATTGACCCGCACGTCGAGGAGCGGGTTGTCTTCGGAACGGCCTTCGCGGGGCAGGATTTCCTCCACCACCACGGCCAACGAGTGCGGAAGCTCGTCCCGGACGCCTTCCAGGGCTGCTTCCCGGATAAGTTCGGCGACCATGACGGCTTCCGGTTCATCGGTGAGTTCGCCGTCCGGGTAGAGGGGCGGAGAAGCAGGCATGTGGCCGATGAGGACGTCGGCGACCGTGCTGACCTGGAAGCCGTCGGTCGCGGAAACCGGAACGATATCGGCCCAGCCTTGATCGCCGAGGACTTCGCGGCCCAATGCGGCTACAGCCAGGAGCTGCTCGGTCAAGGCCTGGCGGTCCACCAGGTCGGTCTTGGTGACAAGTGCGATGATCGGCTTGCGCCCGACGGCGGCGAGCTGGGCTGCAATGTATTTGTCGCCCGGTCCGATCTTCTCGTTGGCGGGCAGGCAGAAACCAATGGCGTCCACTTCCGAGAGGGTGTCCGCGACGAGATCGTTGAGCCGCTTGCCAAGTAGGGTGCGCGGGCGGTGCAGGCCAGGAGTGTCCACGAGGATAAGTTGTGCGTCCTCCCGGTGGACAATGCCCCGGATCGTGTGCCTCGTGGTTTGCGGCTTTGCCGAGGTGATGGCCACCTTCTGGCCAACCAAAGCATTGGTGAGCGTGGACTTGCCGGCATTCGGGCGGCCCACAAGAACCGAGAAACCCGCGTGGAAGCCGCCGAAGTCCTGATCGGCGTCGAACTTCTTATTGTGCTTGCTCACGTGGAACTCCCTGTTGCGTTGTGTCGGCCTCGTCGAGAAGGTCTTCAAGGTCAGTGTCTTCTTTTGGAATGGCTGCCGCAATGATATGGCTGACCCGGTTTCGCCGGCCTTCCAGCCTATCGGCTTTCAAGGAGATCCCATCCACCCTCACTGCGCTGCCTACGATCGGCACCTTGCCCAGGGTTTTAGCCAGGAGGCCGCCCACTGTGTCCACTTCGTCGTCGTCGAGGTCAATGTGGAAAAGCTCGCCGAGGTCGTCGATGCTCATCCGTGAGCTGACGCGGTACGTGCCATCACCCAAATCAGTGACCTCCGCATCGTTGGAGTCGTACTCATCGACGATCTCCCCCACGATTTCCTCGATGAGGTCCTCCAGCGTCACCAGTCCGGCCGTGCCGCCGTATTCGTCAATCACTACGGCCACGTGCGTGGATTCTTGCTGGAGCTCGCTGAGGAGGTCGCTGACAGGCTTTGACTCGGGTACGAAACGTGCCTCGCGGGCTATGGCATCAATGTCCTGGCGCACTGATGGCTGATCCGGGCGGTGCAAAGCTGCAGCGACGTCCTTCAAATAGAGAATGCCGCGGATCTGGTCCGCGTTCTCGCCGATAACGGGGATCCTTGAGTACCCGGAGCGCAGGAACAGGGCCATGGCCTGCTCCAGGCTGGATCCGGACTCGATGCTCACAATGTCCGTTCGAGGGACCATCACCGAGCGCACCAGGGTGTCGCCGAAGTCGAAGACCGACTGGATGAGTTCGGCCTCGCTGTCCTCGATCATGTCGGATTCCGTTGCCCTGTCGACGAGTTCACGGAATTCTTCCTCGCTGAAGAAAGCTTCATCGCCGCTGGGCGCACCGGGTGCCACCACGCTGCCGATCCTCACGAGCCAGCCAGGTATGGGACCCAGGATCCAGCACAGGAACCTGATGAGCGGGGCGGAGTAGCGAACCACGCCGCCAGAGTGGGCGCGTCCGAGTTGACGGGGCGAAACGCCCACCAAAACAAAACCAATCACGGCCATGATGCCCGTCGCTGCCAAACCGGCAAGCCAGACGTTCTCAAGGAGGCTATGCATGACGACCGCGACGGCCACCGCTGCCGCCATCTCGAACCAGACCCGCCAGAAACGCAGCGCCCGGATGTGCGCGATAGGCTGCGCGAGGATGCTGCGAAGCGCATTCCCCCGGCTCTTGACGATTGCTTGCTCGGCGTCGTGCCGCGGCAGGAAGGTGAAGGCAGCCTCAGCCGCGGTCAGCAGGGCGACGAAACTGAGGAACACCAGCGCCATCCCGACCAGGATGAGCGAGGTCACAGCATGGTCTCCATGGGGGCGTCCTTGCCAAGGAACGCGGACAGCAGCTCACGCTGCAAGCCGAACATCTCTGCCTTTTCCTCCGGTTCGGCGTGGTCGAAACCGAGCAGGTGAAGGATCCCGTGCGTGCAGAGCAGAAGCATTTCATCCTGCGTCGAATGACCGGCGTTGCGGGCTTGGACCTCGGCCACTTGCGGGCAGATGGCGATGTCGCCGAGCATGCCCTGCGGAGCCGGCTTGCCTGGCGTTCCCGGCGTCAACTCATCCATCGGAACAGACAGGACGTCGGTAGCGCCGGGTTCGTCCATGAGCTCGATGTGGAGCTTTTCCATGGCAGGCTCATCCACCAGGAGGATGGAAAGTTCGGCCTGGGGGTGAATGTAGAGCCGCTCGAAGATGAAGCGTGAAAGCGTCACCAATTGTGCCTCGTCCACCTGGACGCCGGACTCGTTGTTGACCTCGATGCTCATCGGTGTTCTCCCCGTTTGTCGTGGATCGGCGTGTGCTGGGCACGCACCCGGTGCTTTTCATCCCATGTGCTGTAGGCGGACACGATGTCGGCGACAAGCCGGTGCCTGACGACGTCGGAAGCGTCCAGCATCGTAAAGTTCACGCCGTCGATTCCGTTGAGGATTTCCTGGACGATGCGCAGGCCCGAGGTGGCGCCGAAGGGCAGATCCACCTGGGTGATATCACCCGTCACAACCATCTTGGAGCCGAAGCCCAGGCGGGTCAGGAACATCTTCATCTGTTCCGCGGTGGTGTTCTGGGCCTCATCAAGGATGATGAACGCGTCGTTGAGCGTGCGGCCGCGCATGTACGCAAGCGGTGCTACCTCAATGGTCCCGGCAGCCATAAGGCGCGGGATCGATTCCGGGTCCATCATGTCGTGCAAGGCGTCGTACAAAGGACGCAGGTACGGGTCGATCTTGTCGCTCAAGGTTCCCGGCAGGAAGCCGAGGCGCTCTCCTGCCTCGACAGCAGGCCTCGTGAGGATGATGCGGCTGACTTCCTTGAGCTGCAGTGCCTGGACGGCCTTGGCCATCGCGAGGTACGTCTTGCCGGTGCCCGCAGGACCGATCCCGAAGATCACGGTGTTGTCGTCGATGGCGTCGACGTAGTTCTTCTGGTTGAGCGTTTTGGGGCGGATGGTGCGCCCGCGGCTCGAAAGGATGTTGTGGGTCAGGACTTCGACGGGGTTTTGGAGGGATTGGCTGCGCAACAAGGACACGAGTTGCTGGAGCACGTCCGGAGTGATGACCGTCCCCTTGCCGACCAGGCCGCGGACTTCCTCCAGAAGCCGCATGATCCGGGGAACATCGCTCGACGGTCCGCTGAAGGATAGCTCATTGCCGCGCACATGAAAGTCGACGCCGGGGAACTGGGCTTCGATGTAGCGCAACGCCTCGTCATGGCTGCCAAGGGTCTGAACCATCTGATCCGAGTTGTCGAAGATGACAACTTCCGTCCGGGCGCCCGGGACAGAATGTGGGAACTCGGCCGGACCTGTGTCAACGCTGCCGGCCTTGGGCCGCCCGTTCAATGATTCTGTCATAGTGCTGGCCTTGCGGCCTGTGCTCCTCCGGCTTGGTGATGTCCATCGATTTTCTCCGATGTCCGTCTGCTGGATGGGCGCACGATCGCGGGCCTCGGATTGCTTTCAATCCTACGCCAGCCAGTCTCCGGGGTGGTTCCAGACCGTGCCCGGCGGGGCTGCGGTCGGCCGGACCATGCCGCTTAGGTATCAACTCGGCATCGACCTCGTATCAATCGGATTGCAGTTGGCCGCCGGGGTATCGAAACGCCAGCCCGGGCCCGGGAGACTGTGACAAGCTGATTCATGGGCAAAATGCCCCTGTGCCCGGCCCCCGGGCGCATGACTCCCCCGCACCACCGCGGCCGAACACGAGCAGGAATCCACCATCACCATGCCAGCCGTCACTCCACACGGCACACGCATCCGGAAACGCTCCGCGATGCTTGTGACCGCTTTGACGGCTGCCTTGTTCCTGTCTGGCTGCATTGCCGATCGCACGGGACAGGGATCCACGACTCCGGTCCCCACCCCGACAGTTGCGCTGCAGACGGTGCCGGACAGCAATGCTCCGCTCGAAACAACCCAGGCCTCAAACAAGATCCCCGTGTATTGGATTGGGCGTAGCGACACGGACACCTTCCTGTACCGCGAATTCCGTGACAACCCTGGCAACGAGAACCCCATCACCACGGCCCTGCGGATCATGATGTCCCAGAAGCCGTTGGATCACGATTTCTTCACGCCGTGGCAGAACCCTGGCAGCCTGGCGAGCTCGATTTCCGGTAAGAACGTCGTCACTGTCGATGTTTCCCGCGACGCGTTCAATTCCAATCTCGACGCCGGGATGGCACAGCGGGCGGTCCAGGAACTCGTCTATACCGCCACCGCAGCGGCCGCGAGTTCAGGACTGATCGATTCAGGACAGCAGATCAAGGTGACCATCCTGGTGGACGGGCACACGGATTACATGGCCTTCGGGCAGGTCAAACTAGGCGATCCGATGGTCCGCGACGCATCCATGGTGGCACCGGTGTGGATCATCGACCCGCAGGAGGATCTGACCTTGCCTGCCGGTCCGATCAAGTTCAACGGCCGGAGCACGGACCCGTCGAAGAAACTGCATTGGCAAATCCTTCGCGACAATCCAAACGGCGACAAGTCCTCCTACCTCGCCGGGCAGACCACTGCTTCTACCGTTCCCGGACAAGGCGGAGCCTTCAGCCTCACGGTGGGGCTCGGAGCGGGCCGCTATGAATTGCGGGTTTCCTTGGTGGGGCCGAACGACGCCGACGTCGCGACAGATACCCGTATTTTCAGCGTTCGCTGAGGACGTGCGCTGATCCGGGACGTGCGCTGCGGGCTACCAGCGCCCCAGAATGTCACTGGCGAGCACGACGGCGGCGGGTCCCGCCGTCGACGAGCGAAGCACGTGGTGGCCCAAGAGCGCGGTGACCGCGCCGACGTCGCTGAGCTTCGTCACTTCGCGCGGTGAAATGCCACCCTCCGGGCCGACGATGAGCAGGACTTCCCGGCCCGTTCCGGCATCCGCGTCGGAAACCTCGGCGTGCCACTTCTCCAGGACATCCCGCAGCGGACGTTTCGCGTCCTCATGCAGGATGATCGCCAAGTCAGCCGCGGCAACCGCCGCAGCCAGGCCGGAGCCGTCGACGGCGGCACGCACCTCGGGAATCCACGCGCGCCGCGCCTGCTTGGCGGCTGCCGTGGCGACGGACTGCCACTTCGCGTGGGCTTTGGCAGCCCGCTCACCTTTCCAACGGACGATCGAACGCTCCGCCTGCCAGGGCACGACGGCGTCGATCCCGAGTTCCGTTGCCGTCTCGACGGCAAGTTCGTCACGGTCGCCCTTCGCGAGGGCCTGGACCAACACGAGCCGCACGGGTGCCCGGTGCTCCTCCTGGACAGCGGAGGCAAGGACTGTCAGGGTTCCCTGCCCGGATTCGGTCACGGTGCCCGTGAGCCGTTTTCCGGCACCGTCGGCAATATCGACGGCTTCGCCGATTTCCAGGCGCTTGACGGTGACAGCATGCGTGGCTTCGGCGCCGTCGAGCACGAAAGTGTCTCCAGGGCCGAGCCCGTCAAGCGTTCCGGCTGCTGCGAAGAATACGGGGTTGCTCACCGCTACAGGTTACCGAGCTTGTCCCGCAGCTTCGCGAACATACCGCCACTGGCCACGAGCTTGCCTTCGGTGAACTGCTCTCCGCGCAATTTGGCCAGTTGGCGAAGCAGGTCTTCCTGGGCGGCGTCGAGCTTGCCGGGCGTCTCTACGTGCAGGTGCACCTTGAGGTCTCCCCTGCCGTAGCCGCGAAGATGGGTGACGCCGAGGCCGCGCAGGGTGATGACTTCGCCGGACTGCGTGCCGGACTTGACGTCAATTTCCTGGGGACCGTCGAAAGTCTCAAGCTGCAGCTCAGTACCCAGTGCCGCGGCAGTCATGGGAACGCTCAGCGTGGCGTGAAGGTCGTCGCCTTCGCGGATGTAGGTGGAGTCACTGTTGACCCGGATCTCCACGTAGAGGTCGCCGGGAGGGCCGCCCGCGGGACCTGCTTCGCCTTGCGACGACAGCTGGATGCGGGTCCCGGTAGCGACGCCGCCAGGCACCTTGACGGTCAGTGAACGGCGGCTGCGGATGCGGCCCTGGCCGTTGCACTCATTGCAAGGATCCTTGATGATCGAGCCGAAACCTTCGCACGATCCACACGGTGCGGCAGTCATGACCTGGCCGAGGATCGAGCGCACAGCCCGCTGGACCTGGCCCGAGCCGCCACAGATGTCGCAGCGCTCCGGGTGGGTCCCCGGACGGCAGCATGAGCCTTCGCACGTGGGACAGATGACGGCGGTGTCCACCTCAAGCTTCTTGTTGACACCGAACACGGCCTCACGCAAGTCGATGCGAACGCTGATCAGGGCGTCCTGCCCGCGGCGCATACGTGATGCGGGGCCCTGCATGCCGCCACCTCCTCCGCCGAAGAAGGTATCGAAGATGTCCTGGAAGGCGAATCCCTGGCCCGCGTATCCTCCACCGAAACCGTTGTCGGTCCCGTTCTCGTTGCCAGTGGCGTCGTAGACGCGGCGCTTCTGTGGGTCGGAGAGGACCTCGTAAGCGTGGGTCACCGCCTTGAATTCCTCGGCTGCTCCGGCCCCGGGGTTCACATCGGGGTGCAGCTTACGTGCGAGTTTGCGGTAGGCCTTTTTGATCTCCTCGCCGGTTGCTTCCGGCGAGACGCCCAGAACGTCATAGTGACTGCTCAAAGTCGGTATCTCTTCCTTGTTTACGGTTCCACTGCGTTTCTTGCGAGGCGCCTTCCAGCCGAGGCTGTCAGCCGCCCAGAATGCGGGAAAGGTAGCGTGCGACGGCACGGACGGCCGCCATGGTGTTGGGATAATCCATGCGGGTGGGTCCAAGAATGCCGATCTTGGCACTGCTGCCAGGACCGTAGCCCGTGGCAACCACCGAAGCCTCGGAGAGGCCGTCGTAGGGGTTTTCTCGGCCGATGCTCACCGTGACTCCGCGGGGGTCCTCCGCCATATCCGACAACAGCCGCAACATGACCACCTGCTCCTCGAGCGCTTCGAGGACCGGACCGATGCTCAGCGGGAAGTCCACGTTGGAACGGGCCAGGTTTGCCGTGCCTGCCATGACCATGCGCTCGTCGCGGCTCCGCTCGGCAAGCCTTTCCAGGCCGTGGGCAAGCGCGCCTGCAAGGTTGCGAAGCGTCGGCGGGCACAAGGCAACCACCGAGGGCAGGACTTGCGGCATGAGGTCGAGCTGGGAGCCGGCAATGCTTCCAAGGAACCGCGCGCGCAAGGCCATGAGCTCTTCGTCGGTGGCGTCTGTCGCTGCGTGCACAACACCCTGTTCCACTTTGCCCGAATCGGCGATCAATACCACCAAGACCTGGCGCGGTGCCAAAAGGACAAACTCGATGTGCCGGACGCGCGCGCGGCTCAGGTGCGGGTACTGGACGACGGCGACCTGGTTGGTCAGTTGGGAAAGGAGCCGGACGGTGCGCTCAAGGATGTCCTCGACGTCGTCGGGTCCCTCAAGCAAGGAATGGATGGCCCGGCGCTCGGCAGCCGAAAGCGGCTTGACCTCGGAGATCCGGTCGACGAACAGGCGGTAGCCCTTGTCCGTGGGAATGCGGCCGGCACTCGTGTGTGGTGCTGCAATGAGGCCTTCTTCTTCCAGAAGTGCCATGTCATTGCGGATGGTGGCGCTCGACACTCCCAAATGGTGCCGCTCGACCAAGGCTTTGGAGCCGACCGGCTCGCGGGAGTGAACGTAGTCCTCCACGATGGCGCGTAACACCTCAAGCTTGCGTGGTTCGCTCACTGCCCACCTCCAATCAACAATTCAACAATTAGCACTCAACATGCCCAAGTGCTAACAAGTCTAGTATGAGCCACCTCGTTGTTAGCATTGGTACCGCTCGCGGCGAACATGATTCCCGCGCGGCCGTGGGTAACGCCACGGACCGTCAACGATCCCCCTAGCAAAAAGGTGTGAAGACCGTGTCTTACGACAATTGGGGCCCGCAAGACCTCTCCTCGCCTACAAAACGGCAACTTCCTGAGGTGCCCGTTGAACGCGGGATGGTCCTCGAGGACGTGCAGTCAGGTTGGGTCGGTGCCGTGACCAGGGTGGAGAAGTCCGGGGGCATGCACATCGTGGTGCTTGAGGACCGGCGGGGAAAAGCCAAATCGTTCCGCCTCGGATTCGGATTCCTCCTGGAGGGACAAGCAGTAAAGCTCGTACCCCCGGCTCCACGCGCGGCGGCCGCCAAGGGCGCGGCGCAAGCTGGCAGGACGGCATCGGGATCCGTCCGCGTCGCCGGGCAGCGGGCCCAAGTCGCCAAGGCGAGCCGGATCTGGGTGGAAGGCAAGCACGACGCCGAACTCGTGGAAAAGGTGTGGGGAGATGATCTCCGGGTGGAGGGCATCGTCGTCGAGCCCTTGCACGGCGTGGACGATCTCAAGGCGGCCATTGCCGGGTTCTCCCCCGGCCCGGGCCGCCGGCTCGGAATCCTCGTGGACCACTTGGTACCGGATTCGAAGGAGTCGCGGATTGCTGCCGACGCCATGACACTGCCGGGCGCCGCGGGAAACGTCCTGATCGTGGGACATCCCTACGTGGACGTCTGGCAGGCCATCCGGCCCAGGGTGTTGGGGATCGAGCAATGGCCAACCATCGCGCGCGGCACGGATTGGAAGACCGGCATTCTGAGGTCGTTCGGCTGGCCGCATGAGACGGCCGAAGACGTCGGATTGGGTTGGCAAAAGCTTCTGGGCGCCGTCCACAGCTACGCCGATTTGGAGGCCTCTTTGCTGGGTCGCGTGGAGGAAGTGATCGATTTCCTGACCGTTCCGTGAGGATTGCCTGCCCCCGGGCACAGGAGTTGGTCGGCTGATCGCGTGCCGAGCAAGTATTCTGGGACAGCAACACCGCACCGATAGATACTCGAAGGAAGATACTGTGGCAGACAACGCTCCTGACGATCGGGATGGCACCTCGGGCCAGTCCCAGTACCACGGCGTTCCTGCCAACGCGCTGCCCTTGACAGCCTCGGAAGACCGGCAGTGGGCAACCCTGGCGCACTTCGGCGGGATCCTTGGCTGCGTGCCTTCGCTTCTGATCTACCTGATCTTCCGCGAACGTGGCCCGTTCACGGCACAGGAATCCAAGGAAGCCCTCAACTTCACTTTGCCTCCGACGATCGCCGCAGTACTCGCCAACATCCTCGTCTTGCTTCCGGTGGTCGGAAACCTCTTCGCCGTCCTTGCCACGGCGATCTGGGTCGCGGTGACCTGTTTCTCGGTGTCGGCCGGAATCCGCGTCAACCACGGTCAGCCGCACCGCTACCGCTTCAACCTGCGCTGGATCAAGTAGCCGGTCTTCATGGATGCCGGCTCGCGCCAACCCCTACCGCCGGACGTTAGTCCGGAAGGATCCGGCGGACCACGGCGTCCGCGAGTAGCCGGCCCTTGAGTGTGAGGACCAGTCGTCCTTGGAAGGCCGCAGCAGGCTCAACCAGGCCGTCGGCAATGAGGCCTGCGACGGCGTGGCGTCCCACCTTGTCGAGCGCGTCGACTTGAAGCCCGGTGCCGAGCCGGGCCTCCAGCATGATGCGCTCCACTTCCCGGGTGCCGGCGTCGAGCGTTTCACGTCCAGCGGCGGGCGACACTCCGCCACCGAGCCTGTTGGCATAGGCGGTGGGGTGTTTGACGTTCCACCAGCGGACGCCGCCCATGTGTGAATGCGCGCCGGGTCCGATGCCCCACCAATCGTCTCCGCGCCAGTAGGCAAGGTTGTGTTTGCACGCCTGTTCGGGTGTGCGGGACCAATTGCTGACCTCGTACCAGTCCAGTCCGGCGGCACTGATCAGCTGGTCGGCGAGTTCGTATTTGGCGGCGTGGTCGTCGTCGTCGATTCCGGGAACTTCTCCGCGCCGGATCTGTGCCGCCAGTTTGGTGCCTTCTTCCACGATCAGCGCGTAGGCGCTGATGTGGTCCGGACCGTAGGACAGAGCAGTCTCCAGTGAGGTCCGCCAATCAGCCATGGACTCGCCGGGAATGCCGTAGATGAGGTCGAGGCTCACGGCGAGGCCGGCGTCGCGCGCCCATTGGACCACCAAAGGGACCCGGCTGGGAGTGTGTGTACGGTCCAGGACTTTGAGTACGTGAGGGACCGCCGACTGCATGCCGAAGGAAATCCGCGTAAAGCCGGCGTCGGCGAGCAGCTGGAGGGACTCGGGCGTCACAGAGTCCGGATTCGCCTCAGTGGTGACCTCGGCTCCGGCTTCCAAGCCCCAGTGCCCGACGGCGGCCGTCAGGATGCCTGCGAGATCTTCAGCAGGCAGGAGGGTCGGCGTCCCGCCGCCGAAGAACACCGTGCTCAGGGGCCGCTGCGGGAGCCCGGAGGCTTCCATGGCCCGGACGGCGAACTCCACTTCCGAAATGGCAGTAGACGCGTAGGCGTCCTGTGAGGCACCGCCGCCAAGCTCGGTGGCGGTATACGTGTTGAAATCGCAGTATCCGCAACGGACGGCACAGAAGGGTATGTGGACGTATAGTCCAAACTTGCGTGAATCGACGCCGTCGAGCACCTGCGGCGGCAGGAGGCCGTCCGCAGGTGCCGGGTCCCCGAGGGGAAGAACGCTAGGCACGGATTTTCCTTCGTGCCCGTCTTGCAGTATTCCGGGCGAAAAGCCGCATTACTTCTTGGCCTTGTCCTTGGATTCGTCGGTGGTCAAGGCTGCGATGAACGCTTCCTGTGGAACTTCCACGCGGCCCACCATCTTCATGCGCTTCTTGCCTTCCTTCTGCTTTTCCAGAAGTTTGCGCTTACGGGTGATGTCACCGCCATAGCACTTGGCAAGGACGTCCTTGCGGATGGCGCGGATGCTCTCACGGGCAATGATCCGCGAGCCGATGGCGGCCTGGATCGGCACCTCGAACTGCTGTCGGGGAATGAGTTCGCGCAGCTTGCCCGTCATCATGACGCCGTAGGCGTAGGCCTTGTCCCGGTGGGTGATGGCGCTGAAAGCGTCAACCTGCTCACCCTGGAGCATGATGTCCACCTTGACCAAGTCGGCAACCTGCTCGCCGTCGGCCTTCCAGTCCAGCGAACCGTATCCGCGGGTCTTGGACTTGAGGATGTCGAAGAAATCGAAGACGATCTCGGCAAGCGGCAGGCGGTACCGGATTTCCACCCGGTCTTCGGAGAGGTAGTCCATGCCGCCCATGACGCCGCGGCGGCTCTGGCACAGCTCCATGATGGCGCCCACGAACTCATTTGGCGCCAGGATGGTGGCGGACACCATAGGTTCGCGCACCTCCGAGATCTTGCCGGTGGGGTATTCGCTCGGGTTGGTGACGTGCAGGACCCGCTTGTCCTCCAGCGTGACCTCGTACTCAACGTTGGGAGCGGTGGAGATGAGGTCGAGATTGTACTCGCGCTCAAGGCGTTCACGGGTGATTTCCAGGTGCAGCAGGCCAAGGAAACCCACGCGGAAACCGAAGCCCAGCGCGGCAGACGTCTCCGGTTCGTAGACGAGTGCTGCGTCGTTGAGCATCAGCTTCTCGAGAGCGTCCCGGAGCACGGGATAGTCTGTGCCGTCCAAGGGATACAGACCGGAGAAGACCATGGGCTTGGCATCGGCGTAACCGGCGAGGGATTGCGAAGCGGGCTTGGCCAGGTTGGTCACGGTGTCGCCGACCTTTGACTGGCGGACGTCCTTCACCCCGGTGATCAGGTAGCCTACTTCGCCGACGCCCAGCCCCTTGGAAGGAGTGGGTTCCGGAGAGCTGACACCGATTTCCAGGAGCTCGTGGGTGGCACGGGTGGACATCATCTGGATCCGCTCGCGCGGGTGCAGCATGCCGTCGACGACGCGGACGTAGGTGACCACGCCACGGTAGGTGTCGTACACGGAGTCGAAGATCATGGCGCGGGCCGGTGCGTCGGGGTCGCCTACAGGAGCCGGGAGATCGCGGACGATCTTGTCCAGCAGGGCCTCCACGCCAACACCGGTCTTGCCGGATACGCGCAGCACGTCCTCGGGGTCGCCGCCAATCAGGTTGGCGAGTTCCGCGGCGTACTTTTCGGGCTGGGCGGCCGGGAGGTCGATCTTGTTGAGCACCGGGATGATGGTGAGGTTGTTTTCCATCGCCAGGTAGAGGTTGGCGAGGGTCTGGGCCTCGATGCCTTGAGCGGCATCCACCAAGAGGACTGCGCCTTCACAGGCTGCGAGGGAACGGGAAACCTCATAGGTGAAGTCAACGTGGCCGGGGGTATCGATCATGTTCAGGGCGTAGCTGGTGCCGTCAAGTTCCCAGGGCATGCGGACAGCCTGGGACTTGATGGTGATGCCACGTTCGCGTTCGATATCCATACGGTCCAGATACTGGGCCTTCATGTCGCGGGACTTAACGACGCCGGTGTACTGCAACATGCGGTCGGCCAAGGTTGATTTACCGTGGTCGATGTGGGCGATGATGCAGAAGTTCCGGATGATGGCCGGATCTGTCGCGGCGGGCACCGGTGCGGTGCGGGCCATGGGAGACACGCAGGATCCTTACTGTCGATACTCACACGGCCGGTCTCCGGACTGGTCTGGACCATCCCGGCCGATGCCGCATATCTGAACTAATAGTCTCCCATGAACACGGCGCCGCTTGTGCACTGGCACGGCAGGGGAAAGTACGGTGGTTCCATGGCATCGGACACACACTTGCTTGGCAGACTCCTCAGAGGCTCCCTGGGCTACCTTCGACGGATCATCGGACCCCCGGCCGGCACACCCCCTCGCCGATCCCCGCAAGGCGGGGCCGCGGCGAAGGCGAACCGGACACGGAACGCAAGCGCCGACGTCGGGCAGCTTTCCCGCCCGTATCCGGGCGACTTCACCGGCGCGGTGTCGCCGCGGTACTCCCCCCATCCCGACGGCAAGCCGGACCCGGGAGAGATCGTGTGGTCCTGGGTTCCGTACGAAGAGGATTATTCCCAGGGCAAGGACCGGCCGGTCCTTTTGATAGGGCACGACGGCGCGTGGCTGCTGGGGCTGATGCTGACCAGTAAAGACCACGACAACGGCCGCCATTCAGATGACTACGTCGACATCGGCACCGGCTCCTGGGACCCCCAAGGCCGGCCGAGCGAGGCCAAGGTGGACCGGGTGGTTCGCGTCAATCCGGCGGACGTCCGGCGGGAGGGTGCCGTCCTCGACAAACGCACTTTCCACCTTGTGGCGCGCCGGCTCAACGGGCAACACGGCTCGGCATAGACGCGAAATCCCCGGAAAAGCGCCGAGTCTGATAATATTTATGGCTGTGTGTCCGTGCAGGTCGACGGCCACTCATGGTTGGCTGCCATAGGCATCCCCACGCCGCTCAGTCGATGGCCAACCTGAAAACCCTCTAGACCATTTTCCGCATTAAAAAGAGAGTTCACACACGTGGCTAATATCAAGTCCCAGAAGAAGCGCATCCTCACCAACGAGAAGGCTCGCCTGCGTAACAACGCCGTCAAGTCTGAGCTGAAGACGGCCATCCGCGCCGTCGCCACCGCCGTTGAGTCCACGGACAAGGATGCCGCTGCAAAGGCTCTTGTTGCTGCTAGCCGTAAGCTGGATAAGGCTGTCAGCAAGGGCGTTATTCACAAGAACAACGCTGCAAACCGCAAGTCGGCGATCTCCAAAAAGGTCAGCGCACTCTAAGGTTTATCCAGTTCGACTGAGCTGAACGTGAGGCCGGCACCCCTGGGTGCCGGCCTCAGGTATTTAACGCGGAGTCCGACGGGCCGGGCCGCAGGGGCTACTGACGACGCGGAAATGGACCCGCGACGCTGGGTCCGACTCACGTCGCGCAAACGGACCAGTGACGCGTGGATTCGGGCGTCGCCAGGAATATGCGTAACGCCCGACAAGCCGGGTGTCGAGTGGGCTTAGCGGCCGCGGGCCGCATTGGCAATGACCGTGACGGCGTGCTCTACCGCGTACACGGGATCCCGCGAGAGGCCCTTCACCTGGGCATCCGCTTCAGCCGTGACCTGGATGGAACGGACCAGGCCTTCGGGAGTCCAACGCCGAACGTCGCGTTGGGCCTGTTCCACGAGCCATGGCTGCATGCCAAGCTGCTTGGCGATCTGTGCCGACGACCCCTGGGCTCCGGCAACCTTGGCAAGGGTACGGAGCTTGGCTGCGAGGGCGGCAACCAGCGGGACCGGGTCAACCCCGGTGGCGAGGGCATGGCGGAGGCTGGACAGGGCCTGCGGTCCGTTGCCGGCCATGGCGGCGTCCGCAACCTTGAACGCGGTAGCTTCGACGCGGCCGCCGTAGTACCGTTCCACTGTGGCTGCGTCCACGGTGGTAGTGGCGTCCGCGATAAGTTGGTTGCATGCCGCAGCAAGCTCGGAGAGGCTGGCGCCGACTGCATTGACGAGGGCCTGGACAGCTTCCGCTTCGACACGGCGGCCGCCTGCCTTGAATTCCGAGACCACGAATGCTGTTTTCTCGGCGTCCTTTTTCAGGGGCTGGCAGTCCACCACCGGCCATCCCGACGACTTGATGGCGTCCAGGAGCTTCTTTCCGCGCACCCCGCCACCGTGGCGAAGGACCAACACGACATCGTTCTCCGGTTGGGCGACGTATTTCAAGGCATCGGCAAGGAAGGCATCGTTCATTGACTCGAGGCCCTCGATTTCGATGAGTTTGGCCTCATCGAACAGCGACGGCGTGACCGCCATTGCGAGGGAACCGGATTCGTAGCTTCCGGCATTGAGCCTGCTGATTTCCACTTCCGGTGCCGCGGCCCGCACCTGCGAACGGATCCGATCCATCGCACGGATACCGAGGTACTCCTCAGGGCCGGTGATCAGTACTACGGCGGATGGTGTGATGTCCCGCCAGCTGGCGGTGTTCGCCGCGGAAGTCTTAGCCTTGGAGACCTGGGCAGCAGCCAATGTTGCTTCCTTCCAGAAGGTTTTTTGCGGACTCCCAGTCTCCCACGTTCAGCGTCCAGCGTGGTGATCTTCATGCCCGCGGGCCGCCTTCCGGAAGACGGCGGCCCCCGGAATGGCCCTCGGTCCAGCGGCGGCGGATAGCCGACTCCCCCGCGGCTATAAGGAACACCAAGCGGCGGTGCAACGAGAGTACGGCCGTGCCTACCCACGTTGGATGCAGGACCAGCCACACCATCAGGATGGTCACGACAGACCAGATAATCATGGTGACGATTCCCGTGGGACCTTCCGGCCACGGCAGGGCCGCCCCCGGAAGTCCTGCGAAAAACCTGGCGATTGCCGCCACCATTTCCGCGCTGACCCCGGCAACGGCTATCGGAACAACTGCCAACCAAGGAAACAGCGGAACCAGTGGAACCGCAATGGTGCCCAGGATCGTCACGGGTGCGACAAACGGAGCGACTGCGATATTCGTCAGCAATGAAAAGCTGGAGAACTGCGGTTGCAAGGCCACGATGACCGGGCTGCACAGAAGCTGCGCGGCCAAGGGGACGGCGACGGCGGAAGCCAGCCAGGAAGGGATCCATGCTGGAGCCCAGGATGCGATGGGCCGTGCCAACAGGACAATTCCCAGGGTGGCGAGGACCGACAAAAGGAATCCGATGCTCGTGCCAAGCGAGGGATCCAGGATGAGCAGGCCAGTCACGGCAAGGCAGAGAAAGCCCAGGCTCCGGCCCCGCCTGCCGGCACTTAGCGCGCTGAGTCCGATTGCACCCATGACCGCCGCCCTCAGGACACTCGCGTCCGGTCCGACCATCATGACGAAGGCCGCCAAGCCTCCAAGGGCCGCGACTGCCGCGATTCCCCTGGCAAGCCGAAAGCTCCTGGCCAGAAGCACCAAGCCGCCAAGAATGAGGCTGCAGTTCGCTCCGCTCATTGTTGAGTTAGGAGGTGGGTACTGGTGGGTACTTGTTACGCAGAATCTCCGCTGGTTGCCGAGTCCCAGCCGTACTTTGCTCAAGGGGGTTTTAGACTCTCAGGATGCGAGAGAACGACTTTTTCGAAGAGGCAGAGGCCGCCGATGTTTGGGCCCGTCAACAGGAGACGCTAAACACTGATCTCATAGAGCGAGTCCACGCAGGACCACTTAAATCTGCTACTGATGTCGAAATCGCCGTCCCCTTGGCCAGACTCGTCCATGACGAGTATCGAAATCGCGGCACTGAAAATAGTCCCAGGATCTCGGTTCATGAGTCCCGCGCCGTAATGGCTGCCCTAAGAGCGGTGTTGAAGCGCTTAGGCGTCGACTTCCGACCCCCGTTCTATGATTTCGATGGGTTCTACAGCTACTGGAAAAACAACAACGGTTCCAATTCTTGGCATGCACGTCGGCAGATGCTCTCGGAACTGTTCGATCCTTTGCACGAACAGCTCGCTGATTTGGAAGCAGGTACCGTCGCCTCGACTCTCGCCGATCCTGTATCGTCGCACCCTCGCACCGGTTGGACCCGGGTAGACGAAGAAATCACGGAACTCCGGCGGCACTTCCAGAACGCAAGAACTGAACAGGACTACCGCAATGTTGGCAATGACTGCGTGATCATCTTGGAACGCCTTTCTGAGGCTGCATACGTTCGGGAACGGCACTTGTTCGACGGTGAGGAAGTGCCTCCGGTAGCCAGCACGAAGAACCGCTTGGAACGAGTGATCGAGGTCGATCTTGCTGGATCCGAGAATGCTTCTCTTCGGAAACTTGTCCGCGCGGCGATCGAACAAGCTCAGGGCGTCAAACATGGCGCGACGATAAACCGCCGCTACGCTGGCGTGGCCGCAGACTCAGTCATTCTGCTGGCGAATATGCTGCGGCGCATCACCGAAGGATCCTCAACCCCATGACAGAACATGTTAAAGAAGCGGCTACTACCGAGTGGCTCGATCAGCCGTTTGATCCGTTGACGGCTGATGGCTGGGATCGCGCTAACTGTGTTCGTCACGGCCTCTTGAGACATACATTGGTCCATGAGGCTGGTCATGCCGTCGCTGCTGCGCGTCTCAACATCGAGTTCGTCGATGTATTTGTTCTGCCGCCGGGGACCAAGTCGGAGATGGGGAACGGTTTTTTGGGGGGTGCCCTGCAGCTGGTGCATTTCGAGAATGGCTGGGCGGTCGACCGTATCGATGACGCGTACGAAATGTACTTGATGGGAGCTATGGCTGAGCGGAACATACTGCAGCACCAACTTAAGGATGGCTTTCTGCAGGACCTGGACCGGTTCAAGAGGGCAGGCAATAACCTGAATGGGCTGCCCGAGGCAGAATTTCAACCGCTACATCTGCGAGTCAAGTCGAAAATCGATGAGAACTGGCTGCAGATCGAGCGAGACGTCAGGGCCCTGATACGAGCCTTTGCAGCGCAGTTCACTGCGTCGGGCGAGCAGGTAATGAGCGGTTTGTCGGAACCTCTACTGCTGACCTCGGCCGAAGTGCACTCGATTCTTAATATTGAAAAGCTTTCATCGTGACGGCTCCGACTGCTCGATCGAGCCGTGTGCAAGCCACCGGCTTTATCGAGGTTGCGGACCTGAGAACAGGTTGTAATCATCAATCGCTGCGCGACGCGTCGATTGTGAATGAGAAGATCGATCCATGACTGTCGATCCCGCTATGGCCAACACGTCCGAGCCGAAGCCCATGACGCTGGACACCGGCAGTCTCCCCCTCGGTGAACGTGCCCTGCGACTCATACTGGACCACGTCCTCGCAGTCGGTGACGAGGCCGAGACGACCTACCTGGAGGTCAAGAGCAGCCTGGACCTCGGCAGCAAGACAGGCGTGGCGAAGGTTGCAAAGTTCCTGCTGGGCGCGGCAAACCGCCGGCCGAAGGAGGCCGAGCGCCACTTCCGGGGCTACGCCGTCCTAGTGATCGGCGTGCAGAAGGACACCGCACCAGGTATTCCCCGCGGCGTCGAGGCTCACGAGTTGGAGGACCGGCTCCGGCCCTACCTCGGGCCTCAGTTCCCTGCGTTCGAATTCGGCAGGATCGGCGTCGACGATGATCGCGAAGTGTTGTTCATCGTCGCGCAGCCACCGCAGGATGGTCAGCCGATCTTTCCGTGCCACAAAAGCTTCCAAGGCGAAGACCGCCGGGACAGCCTCGAGGACGGTGCCGTCTACGTGCGGGGAACCAGCAACACGCGCCAGGCCCGGTCCGGCGAGGTCCAGGCCCTCGTCGAACGTGCCCGCGGCGGCAAGCCACCCATCGATCTCGAGGTGGAGATCCTCGGCTCCATCGGTCGAGTCAGTCGCGTCGACGAGGTGCTGGAACGGCTATACCAGCACGCGGAGGAACAATTCAAGGCCACCCCAGAGCCGGTTCGGAGCACGTCGCTGTTGACAATTACACTGCCCGACTTCTTCGGCAGCCCTGAGCCCAGATCGGCAGAGGAGCGTGCAGCACGCCTCGTTTCGTGGCGGAAGGAGAAGAGCACCAACATCGCAGAAGGTCGAGAGCACTTCCTTGGCGTCGCGCTGCCTGGTGCAGGAATCCGCGTCGTCAGCCGCGGCAGGTTCGTCGCCAAGCCCCACCTCATCGTGACGTTCCTCGACTGTGAGGCGCTGGAGTTCCGCGAGGCCGACGATGCCGACTTCGAGAAGGTGGTGGAACCGATCGTGAGGCAGCCGAGCCGCTACGTGCTGGGACCCGACCTCTCGGATTACAGGATCACACCGCGTGACTATCCTGTCAGCTGGACCAACCAAGGCCACGACGTCGAAGTCACGATCACACCCGAGTCGTTCCGGCCCAACGCCCCGTGGACCAGCGACCAAGATGACTATGTACTCCTGGCACGGGACCCTGAGGCGACTTCGGTGACCGTGACGTGGGTACTTACCGAGGAAGGCAATGACGAGGTCACCAGAGGCGTCCTCGAGGCCCATGCGGCAGACCTCGTCGATGCTGCTGACCTATTCAACTCGACGTTCCTCGAAGGAAATTAGTCGCACCTTGCCGCGTGGGTGCGCGAGCAGGCTGAGTTCCGGTTTGGAAAGGCGTCGCTCTAGTTAGCGGGTCGTCCAGCTTCGGTCTCCGTTTTCAGGCACGATGGCCACATGGTTAGGTATCGGATGACGGGTGTATCGGCTCCTTTTGGCGGGGCGCAGTGGGAGCGCAGGGACGACGATCGGGAGATTGCCCGACGAGTCCTGAACCTGCTGGGTGATCGCCGCATGCTCTGGAAGGACTTCTCGGCAGAGATCGAGGAGCACTGTGTCAGGTCCGCTGACCACGCACGCAAGGAACTCTCGAAACTTCTCGATAACCCTGAGATCGGACCGGAGATGATCCGCCGCGTCCAACTGCTACAGAGGCTGTTCCGGGATTTCATGGACGAAGTCGGTCCATCGGGTGACGACTGGGACCGGCGCTACAGGCTGATGGGGACCGATCCGCTGTCCATGGCGCTCGGTCGGTTGCGCGGGCTTGCGGGTTTCCAGATTGGGGAATTGGCGGCTGAGTACGGCCTCGAGGTGTCGGAAGAACTCGCCAGAATCGTTCCGGACCAGGCAGGGTGGTTCTTCGAGAGGTTCGACGGTGCTTCGGAATGAGTGGCGACTCCGACAGCCTGCGTGACCTCCGTTCTCTGGTCTGCCATCTCGCGGCCGACTGGCTCGCTGAAGCCGGGCAACGCCTTTGGGTAGATTCATGGGCCACGAAGGACCACGACAGCGAGGCCGTCGCGCTCGTGGCGCAGATGGTCGGTCAACTCGGTCAAGAAGCGGCCGACGCGTTCGACCGTGAGCGTTGGTACGCAGCCACCGCGCTCACCCGACAAATCGTCGAGGCTCACTATCTGATGGCTGCATTCCGGGACGACCCGCCGCAGCGGCAGCGATGGCTAAACGCCTCCACTAATCGAATCGAGAAGTCGTTCCGACCAAGCCAGATGAGGCAGGCGGGGGGCTTCAGGCCCAGCGAATACAAGCAGCACTGCACCTGGGGAGGTCACCCCGGCCCATCGGCTCGGTGGCTTCTTCCAAATCACGACGGCAACGTTCACCCAGGCATCCTCGTTGCCGACCTTGCCACACATCTGACAGAAGCCGCCGACCTGTTTGCATCCGCTGTGAATACTCTGCCGAACGCACCCGCCCTTGCCGGGAACCTTCCATCCCAGGGCGATCTCCCGGATGCCTACAGTCACTGGCGCACCGAAGATCCGTTCGCGGGCCGCTTCATATTGCCTGCCAGCACAGCTAACTCTCCAGTGGCAGAGAGCGAAGGCTAAAGCTGCGCTGGCAGCAAGGTGGCTCAGAGTCGGCTTCTCTTCCACACGCCCCTCAATGATGGGCACTTGAGGGAGGGCCAGGCCTGCCTGCGCAGAGCGGTTGTCGGGCACGCTCATTCTGGCGTAGTGGAAAGTCCTCGGTGCGACGTTTCAGTGTGCCTGCAGGGGCCGGGCGTGTGGCAAGGTTGGGTCATGCATATTCGACTGGAGGCCGGAGCCGATCACGTCGAGGAACTGGCGCACGAGAGAAATCCCATTCAGGCGGTCATCGAACTCGTGTGGAACAGCCTCGATGCGGAAGCGAACGAGGTCCGAGTTGATCTCGTTCGCAACGAAGCAGAAGGTGTCATTGGCGTCACAGTCCAAGACGACGGGCATGGAATCAGCCGGGATGAGATCAGCTCGGCCTTCAGATGGGTGGGTAACTCGTGGAAGCGCGGCGCTCAAACTACCAAGGGCCCGCAGGCGCGCCCGCTTCACGGTAAACGAGGCCAGGGGCGACTCCGCGCGTTCGCCCTGGGCAATAGCGTCCGTTGGATCTCGGTAGCCAGCGACACCACGGGGCGGCGCTACCGTTCCGAGGTTGCGGCCACCGTGCCTGATCGCAACGACTTCACCGGGCCGGAGCCTGTTGAGACCACCGACAGCACCGGGACGAAATTTGAGGCAACCGGCCGCGATAACCTGAACCGCCTTGATTCGGATGGAGCAAAGGAACAGATCACCGCCGCCCTCGCTCCTTACCTCATTTCGTATCCAGATGTGTCAGTGGTCTACGACAACCGCCCAATTAGCCCGGCGCAGGAGATTGAGAACGACACCAAGGTAAGCCTGTCCTGGCAGCACGAGGGTAAGGTTCACGAAGCCGAACTCCGCATCATTGAATGGAAGGGCGGCAAGGGGCGCACGCTTCATCTGTGTGATGACAAGGGAGTACCGGTCGACGATCTGCCGGCCAAGCCAGCAGCTGATTTCCGGTACGCGGCATACATCATGTGGTCGGAGATGCCGGAACACGCCGGCGAATGGATGCTCGCCCAGATGGAGCAGGACCCTGGTGTCATCGCGGCTCTCCTGCAGGCCGTCAACGCCCGGTTGACGGCATACTTCGACGAACGGCGGGATGAGCAGCGAAGGGCGTTGGTGGAGTCCTGGAAGGAGGATGAAACCTACCCCTACAAGAACGTCCCGGACTCTGAGGAGCAGAAGGTAGAACAGGCTACGTTCGACGTCGTCGCAACGGCAATACGGCGTCGGCTGCCGAAGAAGATGGAACAGCGCCGGTTGATGCTGGGGCTTCTCAAGGAGACGCTGCAACAGCATCCGGCCGGTGTCGGCGACCTACTGGACCAATTCGTCGGTTTGAGCATGGACGAGAAGAACCAGTTGACGCGGCTCTTGACCCGTTCGTCGCTTTCCCGCCTCATTGCTGCTAACACGAGCGTGACCAACCGCCTCGATTTCTTGGCGGCGCTGAGGATGCTGGTCTTCGACGAAGACGCATCCAAGGTCGTGAAGGAACGAAAGCACCTCCACACAATGCTGGAAAGCGAGCTTTGGGTCTTTGGAGAGCAGTTCAACATGATGTTCTCCGAGCGCGGCCTCACACACGCGCTCCGGCAGCATCTGACCATGCTGGGACGAGACCCCAAAGGGGCAGAGAACGTGCGCCTCACCGACGGCTCCACCGGCAGGCTGGATCTCATGCTGTCTGCCAAGACCAAGGAGCACGATCGCATCCGCCACCTGGTTGTCGAGCTCAAAGCCCCGGCAGTAAGAGCCACCGATACGGAGGCCTCGCAAATCAAGAAATACGCGCGGGCGGTCGTGGCCGACAGGCAGTTCGCGGACATGAACTCCGAATGGGATTTCGTCCTCCTCGTCACCGACTACGACGATTCCGTACGCAAGGACATCAACCAGGATGGCAGGCCGTCCGGTATCCTCGACCAGTCCCGCATCGACCCCAACTCACCAGTTAACTACCGCGTGTGGGTCAAGAAGTGGAACGAGGTACTTGACGAAGCAGGGCGGCGACTCGACTTCTACCAACAAAGCCTCAAACACGACCCCACCATTGACGACGTCCGGCGGTACCTCATGGAACACCACGGGGACGTCATCCCACAGGATCTCTTTCCTGAAAATGAAGAGAAGGCGAGCTGACCAATGGAACGATCACGCGTCCCGCTCCCCGAACAGTCGTACCTCGCGAGGATCGGCGAGGTCGCATACACCGTCTCGTCGATGGAGTGGACAATTCTCGGTGATCTGCACCGCCTCGCGGATCGGCTTCCAGACGACCTCGTGCTGAACAGGCTGGAGCCCATGATGACGTCAGGAATCGCCGGCGCAGTCAGGAACGCCGCGAAGGCTGCCAACGAAGGACCGATCAAGGACTACCTGACCGAGGTGTACAGCGCGCTCTACGTCGCCGCCGAAATCAGGAGCGACGTGCTGCGCGCCCGACCCGCCACGCACCCGGATGAGGGGCAGCGGCTCAACCGCTCGGAGACGCGGAACAGTCGAACTACCGGCAGGCGCTTGTGGATCGATGATGAATGGTTCGACTCCGCGATCTTGGGGCTAAACGAGAAGCTCTCCGCCGTATCCCGCGTCAGGCCCCCGTTCGTCCATATCGCAGAGGAGAAGTGATGCCTTCAGATAGTGGGCAGCCCGTTGGTCCTGACAGACTGCGGAAGTTCGATCGGAACCTGATGGAGACAGGCCGCCCACTCGCCCACCGAGTAGTCGAGCCAGTCCCCTTCTGCTGGTTCTGCGACAAAGTCGCTGGGACTCGGTCGAAGGAGCACATCTTCCCTCAGTGGCTTCTCAAGCATCACGGGGCCATGGATGAGCGGGTCCATCCCATCCGCATCAGCATGCCCCTGGGTGGCGTCGTCGCGTCTGAACGCGGAGAGCGCCCGCTGCGCTCCCATTTCAACGGCGAGGTCTGCGCCGCGTGCAACAACGGCTGGATGTCCTCGCTGGAGGTAAGCGCCATGCCGGTCCTGACTCAGGGCCCGCGTCGCGGGCGCATCACCGACGCCGAAGCCACGATCCTGGCGCGGTGGTTCGCGAAGACGGCAATCAACCTGAATGTGTCACAGCCCTTCAGGCTCCTCGTCGACGGGCCTTCCAGGCATGCCCTGGCAACCAGCATCCCGGATCGATTCGCGGTGCACCTTTTCCGCGTCCGCAAGCAGAACGGGGTCTTCGACTGGGTTCAGAAGTCACCGGATGCGGCGTCTTGTCCGCAGGCCCAGATCGATGGAATTCGACGGCTCATGGAACTCACCTTGGTGACGCACATCCGCATCGCGGATCTCGTCGCGGTCGTCATCCACGCCCCGGAGCCGCTGCGGCCAACGGACGTGACCCCCGACGGGACCGCCCGGATCTACCCATTGCCCGATCGCCTGCCAGCTTGGGAAGGGCTACCCTTCCACGACGACTACCTGGGGCCGTTCACCCACATCGACCTGATCTGAGATCCGCCGCAGCGGGGAGGAACGGCCGAGTCACTCGTTCTAAGTGAGGCCTTCGTACGGGAGGTCGTGAGCTTCGGTAGGCTTCCGCATGCTCCACAAGTGTGGGCATGAGTACGACACGCATGACGTTCTGCTGTGCGCCTACCGAATCGGATACCGCCAAAGTGAGGTGGAACAGGTAGGCAAAGACGCCCAGAGCATCCGGGAAATCGCCGAATTGTCACCAAGACCGAGCGACTCGGTCGGACAACTTAGAATTCTGGAAGGCCAAGGACCTGTAGTGACCCCAAACCTTCCTCGATCCAGATGCCGTCCTGCAAATACGTATCCATTGAAGAATGAGTCGATCATGGTTACTACGCCATGAACCGACTCGGATTGGACATTCCTTTGCCGCAGCACCCTAAGCCGCTCAGCGTTTTACAGTCCAAAGTTTTGAAATGGGTCAATGACGGCTGTCCGGGTAGTGTCTTCGAAGGCTACTCACATCGAATAGCCGCCCGAGCCTTGGCGGACGATCGATACATCACGATTACAGGCAAGGGGCCGACTTGGACCGCCGCGATCACCCAGCTGGGTGTGGAGCTGCTCAAGAGCATCGATGGCTCCGATGCCAACAACCACACCGACCAATCTGAAGCCGACAACTTCATACAGAAGCTCACTGCCGCTGGTGGAGTCCTTGAGGTCGAGGGCGGATATTCGCACCGCGCAGCCAACGATGCCCTGATCCGTGACGTCATGAAGTCAGACCTCCGCCCGAAAGGCTACAAGCTCGAGATAACGAGCGTTGGGTCGTGGCAGAGCCCACGGTACGAGGCACGTTGGGCGCGTCATTTTGCTGATGACGTCGACGGGCGTCCGGTCCCGATTCCGGACACGGTGGGCAAATATCACCCGGTCGCCAAAGCGTTCCGCGACGGCACACGGGGGGTGTCGAAAGAGCACGTCGCCCGGGCTGCGAAACTGCTGCACGCGCTGGCCACGGAAAGCGCTGCCCGCGGCTATGAGGTCACGCTGCCGTCGAGCCACAAACGCACCAACTCCCGTGGCACCACGACTCTCGAGGGCGACATTGCCATCACGATCGGTACAACCATCGTTTCATTGGAAATGCGGGAACTTCCCCCGAACGGCGGCGCTGCAAGGCCATACATTCCCAAATACAACCCTCGAGACCAGTCCCGGCCGCTGGTCATCAACACCGATTTCGTATCAACGGGGCGGTTCCAACTGGAGTTGACGCAGGAGTATTCAACTAACGGTCGCCGGGAACGGTTTCGCGACGGAAAGCGGCAGCAACTCGACAGCGCCCTGCCGGCCATACTTCGCGAGATCGAAATTCAACATCTGGAAAACGAGTGGAAGCGCGAGCAAGCACGTCTCAAGGAGGAGGACACGCAGCGACGCTGGGAAGCAGCCATGAAGCGCGCCCGCATGCGAATCCAGGACCACCACAAGGCCCAGCAGCTCAAGATACAGGCTGACGCGTGGGCAGAAGCCGGCATGCTGCGCAAGTACGTGGACGGCCTTGAGGCGAGAGTGTCCTCAGAAAGGGATGCAGAGCTGGTCAATCGCGGGATGGCCTGGCTGGCATGGGCCCGCGACTACATCGACGCCAAGGATCCCCTGCTTCGCCCCATCGAGGTCCCCGTTCTGGCAGACTATCGCGATGAAGACCTTGTGCCGTTTCTCGACGGCTGGAGTCCACACGGACCGCATGGGATCAGGTAGAAGCGTATCGCTTTGAGCATGCGGTGATTTCTGCCAGTTCCCGGCCCTTCAAGGGCACTATCGCCAGTCCAACAAAAGAGAGGACTGGTTCGCTAGCCTAGGGCTAACGACTATTGGGGGAAACCAGTGAATGTAAGTCCAGCCTTTGGTGTAATTGGTGTGCTGTACGCGATTTTTACGATCGTGCTGGCCGGACTGGCGGTATACGCCCTGGTCCTCGTCATCGTGTTCCTCCGGTTGCGGATCGCTGAGCTGAAGCAGGCTGGACGGCCCAAGGACGACCCCCTGCGGTGACGACACTGGCAAGCGCATGACCCAGACGAAGCGCACCGCGCCCGATCCTGAGTGGGTGCCGATGTACCGGCAGGGCATTCCCACACCGAAATCACCGCGGCCGCCAGCGTCAATGAAACCACGGTCACGTACCACCTGGCCATTGCCGCCAAGCTCGTCCGCAAATCGTCGGGGTATCTGGCATGGCGGTTTCTCTCGCAGGTTTTGGATGTGCGTCAGTGGACAGAGAGTTCCGCGGGGACAGACGCGGCGATTCGGGAAACAACATCCTTAGTCGCTAGAGAAGACGTGTCGATGACGAGGTCAGCGTCTTTGATCATCCATGTCCGAGCCGCCGCGTACCTTTCGACGTGATCCAACCTCCATTGCCTGGCGGACAACTCGACCTGGTCGTTCTCAATTCGGTTCCGGAGGGTTGCTTCGTCTGCGTCCAGCAATACATGGAACACCTGATCGTCCAGATCACTGAAACTTGCTTTCAGTTCTGACCAATAGTCCTGCCGCAGCACGGTCTGGACGGCCACCAAGTGTTGTCCGGTATGCCGACGAATTTCGAAAGCTGTTGCTGGGACCAGCGCCCGCCAGGCCGGCAGATCCTGGAAATCCCTGAATGCCTGGTCCTTCAGACTGTGCATAAGCATGTAGCCGACCGCTTCGGGGTCAAATAGCCGTAGAGCAGGCTGCGCCTCAAAGTGCCTGGCCGGTAGTGGTCTTTCCCACGCCAAAGGTTCCGTTGATCCAAATCATCATGTCGCCGACGGTACCTTCTCCCAGGGGAAGCCTGTGGGCAGCAAGGCTCGTGTCCGAAAATCGGTCCCCCACCGGGACGGTGATTCCTCGGTGCTCTACCAAGGTGTTCCCCGAAGGTCGATCGGACCGGAGGGCCACGATGCGACGGGTTTAGCGGCGGAGCAGATCAGGATCGGGGTATCCGTGGATTCGATCACTGTGGTTCCGTCCAGTCGTGAAAAACACCGCGCTCGTGTGCGGATCCGTTGCCACCAGCAGGACTCATAGAACGGTGCCACGTCTTCACGGCAGCCGAGGTACCCGAAATCCACGCCAGCCGTGTGCATAGCCTCCCGCACGCGCCTCATCAGCAGGGTGCCGAGTCCCGTCCCTCGCGCTCGAGATGCTACAAGTACCCCGCCGGTGCCTCCCACCGGGACCTCGATGGAGCCGACGTCGATCAGCCTCCTCTGGAATCCGACATGGCCGATGATGCCCAGACTATTGGCTGCGAGGACATGAACATCGGCTGGCGAATACCCGTAGGGAGAGTCGGGGTTCCACGGACCGCACTTCTCGTAATACTCGGCGTCGAAGAGGGACCGAAGGCCCTCAATGGTCCTGTGAGGAAGGCGGCCGTGCCTGAGACGCGGATCGTTGTCCGCATCGCTCTATCCTCACACGGCGATGCTCGTGTCGCTGATCGATCGGCTAACAGGACTGCACGATCTCTATGCCTACAATTGCCGCGCGAACCAATTGACAGGAGTATGCCGTGCACGACAGCCGCATTGTTGACGTGGCCATCCATGACGTGTCCATTGCGCACATGGCAGAAGAAGGTCTCCTGGCCTGGTTCCAGTCGAAATGGCTCAAGGATCCGCGCCCCCTGGCAGCCGATGTGTGGGTGTTCTCGCCGGACTTCCAACGGATACTCGTCGTTCAGCATCGCTGGCGCGGCCTCGTGCCGCCCGGCGGACGGGTAGAACAGGGCGAGACCCCGCGCGACGGAGCAACTCGCGAGCTTGCGGAAGAGACGGGAATTGAACTTACTGTCGCCGACCGTCCGGCGTTCGCAGCGGCCCGCTCATATCGATCAGACTGGTCAGCGACGCTGAACTTGTCATATTGGGCGATTGCCGACCCTGAAACAAAGCTCAATCCGGAGGCCGGCCAACCCGCGCGCTGGGTCGACATTGGTGCAGACTGGCGAACTTTCCATAAATCGGATGCCGCTGTGATAGCCCGGTTTGCAGAACAACAGAACACCTAAGGCTGGTGCGAGCTCAGCATCAATTAGGCGGGAATCGTTCTAAATATTCTTCGTCTGTCCGGGCGCGAACGACCCCACCAAGTGAGAATCTGGAGACCATCATGACTGCAATCTACACCTGGGACGTGTTCACCACCCTCGATGGCTTCGGCTCGTACAACGCCCACGGCGACTGGGGCGGTTACTGGGGCAAACAAGGTCCCGAGTTCCTGGATCGCCGCGCCGCACAGTACGGCGAAGAACTGCGGCTGGTCCTAGGAGCGAACACGTTCCGGATGTTCCAGCGGTTCCTCGGAACGCTCTCGCGGGATTCAGAGGCCATCGATCCCGTGAACACCAGGATGAAGCACCAGCCCACGACAGTGCTCTCGTCCACGCTGGAAGAGCCTCTCGACTGGCCCGATGCGACTCTGGCACACGGCGACGCCGCCGATGTCGTCGCACGGCTCAAAGATGAATCCGAGATCCCGCTTCGCTCGCACGGTAGCCTCTCGCTGAACCGGACCCTTATGGCCGCTGGCCTCGTTGACCGGCTCCAAGTGACCATCTTCCCGGTGATTAGCGGCCAGACCGGAGACGCACCGATCTTCGCCGGTGCCGCCGACTTCGACCTGGAGCTGATCGAGAGTCGTACGCTCGACGGCCGCACCCAGGAACTCCTCTACCTTCCCACTCGGCATCACTGACAGAACACCGCGAGGAGAATCACCATGACTTCGTGTGGTAGTTCCGCAATTGATACCTTTTGGGTGTGGGAATGCGGAACTATCTTGTTGAGGGCGTTTCAGGGGCTGGTAAGACCTCTGTGTGCCGCGAACTCCGGCGGCGCGGATATCACGCGATCAATGGTGATCGGGAACTTGCCTATCAAGGTGATCCGATGTCCGGAGAACCCCGGGAAGGTGTCACTGGCCTTGCTGTCCACGAACATCACATCTGGCACGTAGAAGAAGTGAAGTCGCTTGTTGCTGATCACAGGAATTCGATGACGTTCTTCTGCGGTGGGTCAAGGAACTTCACGGACTTCATTGACCTGTTCGACGAAGTCTTCGTTTTGACCATCGACCACTCAACGCTGCTGCGTCGGCTGGGTGAGCGAAGCGCGGATGAGTGGGGAGGAAGTGGTCGGCAGGCAGAGCGTGAGTTGATCGAGCGCCTTCACTGCACGGGGGCCGACGTTCCTTCGACTGGCGTGAAAATCGATGCAACCTTATCTTTGTCGGCTGTCGTCGACGAGATCCTTCGACGAGTGAAGATTTAGACGGTTCAGCTCTTGCTAACAAGACCAAGGCTGGCAGGTGGGCACCAATCAAACCGTCACAACCGACGGCGAGTCCGGGGGTGCGCACGAGTCGAGCCGTACTAGTAGGCTCCGGTCAGACTGCCATACTCAGCCTGGTTCATGGTGCGAAGAGACTTGGCAGACGGGGGAGATTCTGCGTAGGCCCACCCACCCCTATTGCCGACAGTGTCTGACCTTTACCCGCCCGCTTTACATGGCCGTGAACGCCGTCATTTCTGTGCGTCCGGCCTGTTCTTCCACATGGACGTGGTTCACCTGACACCTGAAATGACATGATCTAATGTCACTCAGGCCCGCCGCGGAGGCCGCCAAGTGTTCCAGCCTGGAACGACCTCATCAAGCGCCTCCAGCCGTGCGCTCACCAGCAGGCCGCGAGAGAGCTTCAGCCGCTGCACGTGCAGCCACGTTCCGATAGAGCGTTCGGCTTCATCGGCGCTGTTCTTGTAGGACGGCCAGCGTTCATGCTCTGACCAATATGCTGCGAGATACTGCAGACGCTCGACCCAGGCAGCTGTGTCACGTCCGGCCCGGGAGCGCTCATGCCAACTGCCCGTGGCATCCAGCGATGCCCGCCGGGCAGGCAGGAGGGTCCCGCGCCGGCTCGCGGATCGTTGAACACTTAACCAGCGTCCGAGTGCCTTCTCGGCAGGATCGGTACTGCTGCCCGACGGTGTGCGGCCCTCTCTGAAGAGGAAGGCTGCAAACTCTTCGCGCCGGGCGAGCCATCCGACCGTCAGTCCGGCTTTGGTCTGGGTAACCGGGGGCCGGTTCGCCAGATGTCCCTCTTGCAAAGATGCGTCCCAGCGCTTGGCCCACCCGATGGCCCGGTTGACGTCCCGTTGCGGCACGGAACACAGATCAGCGATCCGAGCCTGGGTGAGCCCGCTGCGGTACATGAGCTCCCACTCCTCACGGCTCTCGAAACGACGCTCAGTCATCTTCTCCAGGCAGTGATTCGTCGATCTCTCCGGCGGCAATACGCGCAGCAGTTCTCCGGTACGCCTCGTCAATGTAGCTTTGAATGTCCTCCAGACCGATGCGCCAGGTATTACGTCCGCCGATCTGAATTCCCCGCAATTCACCGGCCTTCAGAAGCGATCTGATCAAAGGCTGTCCTACGTTCAGGAACTCAGCCGTTTGCTCTACTGTAAGGAATCGCAGTGGCGGCGGAGGCTTCGGTTCAGACATAGGAACATGTTATGCGCCGACCAAACGTGCGGCACGCTATGGTGAATCTTCCGACACGACGACAGTGTGGGCGCACTGGACAAGGGCTTCTTTGACAAACTCAGGTAATGCAAACGCCCACGCCTATTCACCCTTGGCCCACGGTCAACCCGGCGCACGGCAACGTGACATTACGTCAGTTCTGCCCCGAGGACTTTGGTACTGCCATGGAACTGTCGCGTGACCCATACATCCCAGCGATCGGAACACTCCCCCTAAATGCCACGGCAGACCAAGCCCGGCTATGGGTGGAACGGCAGCAGACACGCCACGCCCAAGGCGCTGGATTCTCCTTTGCCATTATCGATAACGCTCAAGGTCGTTGGGCGGGTTTCGTCGGCTTGTGGGTTCGTGAACTGAGTGAAGGACGGGCGAAAGTCGGCTATGGCATCGCCCAGTCCTTCAGGGGTCGCCGGCTCGCCGCCGATGCTGTGCGTGCAGCCACACAGTTCGGTTGGACGATACCGGCCCTTTATCGAACCGAGCTCTACATCGAGCCATGGAATACAGCGTCAATCAAGACCGCCGAACAGGCCGGCTACATCCGTGAAGGACTTCTCAGATCCCATCAGGAAATCAGCGGTGAGCGCCGGGACATGCTGCTCTACTCGAACGTACGAAACTAAGATAGAAGCCCCCGCAAGACGGTTCTTCAGCATTCGGCCAAACCCGCAGTTGCGTTCATGAACAAGGGGACGCTTCGGAGGCTGGATGTGGAGTATGGCGGCAAGTCCGTTACCGTGCTCGGAAAATATTCAACTCAGAATACGCCCTAGCGATGCTGGCGGCCGCGATACCTCCCGATTTGCCCCTTGACGACGGCCAGCGTGCGGCTGCCATGGAAGTTCCGCTAAGGGTGGTTGAATGCTCCACGGTCCAGGCAGGTGAGGCTGTAGAAGCCTTCGACGAATGGTATGCCCAGGCGCGGCGTGCTGCCGGGATGGACAACAAGTTAGCGGACGACCAGGACGAATTCGGTCCTTTTGTGCGTGTCGGCCTCGCAGGCTTCGGATCAGTACTTCTGTGGCAGCGCGACGGACGGTGTGGTGGAAGGGCTGACGTTGTAGGTCGACAGGGTTGAAGACATGACCGAGTTGAATACCTGGGCCTGCGAAATCCCATAGATCCAGCCCTGCGGGTGCTGGACGTTTACGAGCACAACGTATTGCGGGTCTTCCATCGGGGCGATGCCCACCAACGAAGCTGTGTAACCGTTAAGCCCTTTCCCGTCCGGTGTTGCTGTCTCAGCGGTGCCGGTTTTGGCTCCTACGCGGTAGCCGGGGACTTTCACGTCCTGGACTTCACCGGCGGTGACGACGCTCTCGAGAATGTCCTTGAGCGACTTGTCCGTTTCCGGGGTCAGGACCCGCACTCCGGCGTCCTGTTGGGTGGGTGTCGCTTTGCCGTCGGCGCTGGTAGTCGATTCGATGAGTTGCGGCTTGAGCCTGACGCCACCGTTGGCGATTGTTTGATAGACCATCGCGGTCTGCAAAGGTGTCTGGGCAACCCCTTGGCCGAAAAGTACCGTGTACTGCTGCCGGACGTCCCATTTATCCGGGGACGCAAGGATGCCTGTTGATTCGCCGGGGAGTGGTATTCCTGTTTTCTCCCCGATTCCGAACTTCCTCAGGTAGTCGTAGCGCTGCTGGGCCGTCAGGTCCTTGCCCACCATGACGGTGCCCGTGTTCATCGAGTAGCCGAGAACACCGGCGAAGGTCATATGCAGCGTCCCGTGTAGAAAGGAGTCGTTGAAGGTCTCGCCGTCGATGGTGAAGTTCGGGGGAATCTCCAATTGCGTCAAAGGCTGCACCTTGCCCTCCTGGAGCGCCGCGGCCGCAGTAACCGACTTCTCCGTCGAGCCAGGTTCGACGGCCGCCGTCACGGACCTCACGCCCCTGTCCTCTGGCTTGCTGGCCCCGGGATTGTTCGGGTCCATCGGCGAGGTGTCGGCCATGGCACGGATCTTGCCGGTCTTGGCCTCCACGATGACGATATTGGCCCATTCAGCGTGGAGTTGGGCCGCGGAGTCCGAGATCGCTTTCTGTGCAAGGTACTGCAGATCGCTGTTGATGGTCAGCTGGACGTTCTTGCCGTTGACCGGCTTCGACTGTTCGATGGGGGCTACGGGGATGAGAATCCCGTCTGCGCCGATTTCGAACTGACGCTTGCCGGGGGTTCCGGTGAGCTGATCGTTCAGTGTCTGTTCAACTCCGGCAGCGCCTTTCATCTCTTCGTTGACATAGCCAACGATGTTGCCCGCAACCGCTCCGAGTGGGTATTCGCGCTTCTGCACGGCGCTGGAGGTCACCCCGGGGAACCTTAGATCTGACACCCGCTGTTCCACCTCGGGTGTGACCGATCGGGCGACATAAGCGAACTTTCCGCTCCCGCTAAGGGCCTTCTTCGCGACCGAAACATCGAGGCCAAGTATCTGGGCCAGCTCCGCGATTCCCTGATCGCGAGTGACATGACGGACTGACCTGTCAGGCAATGGAATATCGAAGGTATCGAAGGCTGAGCTCTGGCTGGGGTCCGTCACGATGTCGTAGGTCAGTACCGTTCGAGCGAGAACCTGTCCTCGTTCGTCGAGGATTTCTCCCCGCGTATAGGGGATATCCTGTGCTACTATTCGTCGCTGCTGCGCGGAGGCACTCACAGTAGGCCCATCAATGACTTGGATCCATACGAGCCAACTGGCCAGTAGGCCAAAGACCGCGAAAACCGTGATTAGCCCAGCCCTCAGGCGCTTCATCCCATGCTGTGCAGCATCGCTCGTCTGAGCCATTGCTACCGATCCCCCATCCACTTCGCTCGGCATCAACCTGATCATCCTACGCACCCACATGGCAGAGCATCCGGAGGCCTCACATTCCTGGTCTTCATTTTCTGCTTCTCCCCGTACCTTGATTGGTATCGAGACGAATTTTGGCGGATCGGGAACCTTTTCGGGCGCTGCGGACACTACAAGGCATGAGGCTAATGGGGGAAACCGACAAAGACCTGTGGCGTAAGTTTGCCGCAGGCGACGCTGACGCATTCGGGGTCCTGTTCGACAGGCACGCCGATGCTGTCTTCCGGTATTGCCTGTCCCGGTGCGGTTCCTGGCACGATGCGGAGGAACTCGTCTCGATCACCTTTTTGGAGGCGTGGCGACAACGGAACAGGCTCAGACCGGAGAGGGACACGGTCCTGCCATGGCTGCTCGGTGTCGCAACGAACGCGAACCGCAACCGCGCCAGGGCAGCCCGCCGGCACGCCGATTTCCTTGCCAGGCTGCCGCACTCGGATCCCCGGCACGGTGAACATGAAGCAGACCACGCCGAATCGGTCGCTTTGAGGCTCGACGCAGAACGTGCTGTCCGCGAATTGCTTGACACGACCGCTGGCCTGAACGACGGGGAACGGGACGTCGTGATCCTGTGCCTGATGAACGGAATCGGCCAGGAAGAGGCCGCCAAGACCCTCGGCGTACGGACCGGGACGGTGAAATCCCGGCTGCACCGGGCACGCGCCAAGTTGGCCAAGATGAACGGAGCCCCCGAGCCCGTCGAACAACTCGACACGAAGATCGTTGAAGCGAGGCTGTCATGAACCTGTCCGAAATGACCTACCCGAAGGACACGAAAAACCGTGTCCGGAACCTGCTCGTCCAGGAAGCACGCCGCAAACCGAAGCCCGCCCGTGGGTGGCTTACGCTCCCGGTCGTGATCGCCGTGGCCGGCACTGCGTTAGTCGGCACCACCGCGGCCGGGATTTACACGGCACTGGCCCCGGTGAACGACAAGCGGGACATCCGCTGTTACTACCACGCCGACCTCACGACCAGACCTCCTGTTGGAGGAGTGCCCGGGGCGACCAAGCCCCCGTACATGACCACCGGGATCTTCATCACGGGATTCGACGCCAAGAACAACCCGAACCCGGATGACAAGAACGCCGGAATGAAACAGGTCACCGACCCCATCAAACAGTGCAGTCGTGTGTGGGATACGGGATTGATGAACCCCGACGGACTCACCAACGACCTCATCCCCGCAGGCTTTGTGCCCAGTCCCCCTGCAGGGAAGGACCGGGGCAGCGGGCTCCCTGACACGGACCAGTACGGCAACCCGATCGCGCCCGGACCCAACCCCCTCCTCGGCCACTACGTCCCGCCCCTGACCGCATGCGTCGTCGACAACACCGTCGCCGTCATCCCGGGTGGACCCGAAATCTGCGCCCGGCTCGGAATCCCCGCCCTGGAAAAATAGCCCGGAAGCAAATCCGGTGTTCAGCGGAGGGCACCGCGAGGGTGCCATCCACCCTATATCCTCCGATCAGCATCCACTCATGAGGGAACACAATGAGACGCATTAGGTTATGGCGATGTCTGGTTCCGTCCCTGCTTCTCACCATGCTGCTGACATCGTGCGGCGACAAGGTCACGGGCGGACCGGGAACTGCGGAACCCACGGCGAACGCCACTAACTCAATCCCTGGTTCTGCGAGCAGCCCCGTTCCAAGCGGTGGCCCCGTAGCATGTGTTGACTGGGTCCTGTTCGAGACCCCTCAGGACCAATACGATAAGGCCGCCGTGGTGCTCATCGGAAAGTCTGTTGGCGAGGTCGGCGAGACCACCATTTACGGCTCCAAGGCCACGACCCACCTTGTTGATGTCGAGCAGGTCCTCAAAGGGAATCCCGGAGAGCGGAACCTGCGCATCTCATCCATGCCCCAGACCTGCTCTGGAAGCGAGTCCTACCTCGACGGCGATCCGCTCGACACCGGTCAGAGAGTTATCATTTTTGCGACCAAGCAGGGCGGCGAGTGGTTCACAATGACCCCCGCACAAGGAGTCTTGCCTTTCCCCCAAGGCTCAGAGCTTCCCTTTCACTAGTGAGCCCAACCCTTGTCCATGAACTCCCGATAATCCCTTAGCCATACTCTCGTTGAGTTGCCGCCAGCCTTGCCATTGGGACGGCGGGCTATTAGTTCAGAAGTTCCACTCGGCCGCTACGAGGCACGAGGCCCCGCCAGCGGTGCTGAACGACGAGTATCCGTTCGAATTCCGGCGAGAACACCCACACGTCGGCTGCAAGCGGGCGCGGATCCGGGAGCCATTCCGACCGGAACCAGGTCAGGAGTCCTTCTTCTGCAATGTGCGCCATGGACACATCATGGATGGCCGCCTCAACACCGTGATTGTCGTGCGCTGCCTAGTCCTTTCGATTGCTACGAGCGGCAATTCTAGGCACAACAACCAGCACCACCGGTAGCTCGCACCCTGCCATCCCTCCACAGGAGGGGCCAATTACTGAACCAAGTCTTGTGCAAGAGTATGGGGATGGAACCTCGAAATCGGGAGAGCCTCATCAAGGAGCTCACGAATGTGATGCGCGGGTATGAGGCGGCCAACAATACGCACGACATTGAGCGGGTTCTGCAGTACATAGATAAGGACGCCTCCTATTGGTTTTCAGACGGATCTCACGAGGGTCGCGAAGAGGTCCGGACAGCAATCGAGGCAACCTTCCGCACGATCCAGGACGAGCGATACGTCGTCGACGAATTAACGTGGGTGTTGGTGCAAGAGGATGCCGCCGTTTGCCGCTACCGATTCTCCTGGCAGGGAATGGTTGACGGCCAGCCACAGTCCGGAGAGGGACGCGGTACCAACGTCTTCACCCGGACACGTGGCATCTGGCAGATCATCCACGAACAACTAACAAGCGATTCATAGGCGCGCACTAGGGGTCTTCATTGCCCGGCCAACGATCCAAGGAAGAGACGAAACACTGATGCCAACCCATCATTTCAGTCCCGCACTATATCAATCCACCGCACCCTTTTCGCATTTTGCCGAACACGCTGGCACCGGCTTCACGGCCGGTATTATCGGCCAACGCAGAGACGATGGCTTGCTGGTTTCAGACGATGTCGCAGAACAGTGTGAGGCCATGATGACAAACCTGGAGACACTGCTTGAAGAGTTGGGACTGGGACTTTCGGATCTCTTGCGGACCACCGTCTATTTGACGGATTACAAGGATTTTGACGTCATCAACGCCGTCCACGCCAAACACTTGACTGAACCTTTCCCCGCCCGCACAACAATCCAGGTAGCAGCTTTGCCGCTTGACGCCAAGGTGCAAATCGACACAGTGGTAGCTACTCAAAAGGCGAATGAGCACAGTAGGTGAATCCCAGGCAGGCATGAAATCACCCTGGAGCTTCCGGTCTGGATCGGTATGGTGACGGTATGCCCGAGTTGATCGAACCTACCGAACGTCTCCGCGCCGCTTGGCTCGAGGCGCATGCGGAGTGGGGGCCCGGCGTCCACGAGGACGGGTTCGGGCTGTTGCCGACCGACGAGGTGGACTCGGCAGCCGGATTCGCGGCCTGGTTGGGGCGACTGGGAGATCATTCGGGGCGGTGTACATACCGATGGATTATCGAGGGCGACCGGGTGCTCGGCGGGATCGCGCTTCGGCACGAGTTCGATGAATTTGTACAGCGGGCAGGGCACATTGGCTATGGAGTTAGGCCGTCCGCGCGCCGGCGGGGGCTCGCTTCCTGGGCGCTGGGCCAGATGGTCGACGAGGCACGGCTACTCGGCCTGGACCGGGTGCTCCTTGTCTGCGAAGCCGGCAACCTCGCGTCAGCGGCGACGATCGAGCGCCAAGGCGGCATCCGCGAGGCCTATGGAGACACCACACACGGCGCAGCCTGGCGTTACTGGATCAAGATTGCTGCGAGGGAGCCCCTCACGGACGAATTCGTTGCGTTAGGCCGTCCGCCACGATCCTTTATTTGAGGGCTCCCAGCCGGTGAATGTCTGCCGCCCCACCGATCGGGCTAATCAGAGACGTGTCCCGGTGGAGCCCCGGGTGTGCCCCTCCCGTAACTGCCCGCCGATGCTTTCGAGTACCTCATGCGCGATGCGGCAGAGCTCCTGGGGCGATCGCGGAACTGACTGCACCCACTGGACAAGGCTGTGTGCGTTAGGATCTTGAAGCGTTGCGAGGCGTCGGACGAGCCATTTTCCGGTTCCTAGCCAGTTGCTGTTGTTCAGGAGCAGGAGTTCCGCGGCGCGCTTGTACACGTCCGCCATGATCGCGAACTCTTCCCCGAGCTCCGGGTTTCCTTCGAGATCGTCGATGGCTGCTGTGAGACCGTATCGCAGGTCGGCATGCTGTATCTCGCTGATCGGCTCCGGACCTGCGGCGATCAGCGCTTGCGCACGTGCCTTAAGGTTCACCGTTGCGATGTTGTCGGCCAACGGGATGCCGATAGACCACATATCCAGAGCGACTGGACGGCGCTCCTTGGCTTCGAACGCGAACCACTCATCGATGCCCTCGGGACCGTAGACGAACGACTCGACCAGCCAGCCGTCATATCGGAGCGTTTCTGCGAAACTCGCTGGACGGTCGTCGTAGTAAACGACGATGTCGAGATCAGAAGTTCTGGTACCGCAACCGAGCGCGATGCTGCCGGCCAACGCGGATGCTGCCGCTTCAGGGTGAATCTCTTTCACGAATTCTCGGGCCGAGTTGAGTGCTCTGTCCAGTACTGAAGTCATGTCGTGATCATTTACCTGGCAGGGAATTGGTCGCTGAAAGGGAAGCGAGAGGTGGTGTCCCAAGTGAAGGTGCCTCGGTCGGCCTCCTGGTGGACAGCTATGAAGTGCACCGCGTTGATGGTCAGAGGAGGCAGGGCCGGGGCCCTCAGCTGATCGGACGCTTGTTGAATGAGTTCGGTACTGCCTACAGCCACGCCGTAGCCCAGGGTGAGATGCGGGCGGAAGGGAGCGTTGGGCAGCGGCTGGCTCTTGTTGATCGTGTCGGCAGCCGCGTCGCGGACCGCCGCGGTCAGTTTCGCCCATGGCGGCGTATTGGTCCCTTTCACTCCGAGCGAGTAGTCATCCGCTTCCGGTTCGCCCAGCTCGACGCTGAACGGCTTGGTTTCGGCGGCGAGGCTCTTGAGCCTGGCCACGAAGGCGGCCATTTCTTCGGGGCTGACCTCGTCGGAGGTAACCGCGAACTGCTGCACCGTTGCATGCAGGTAGTCGGCTGGTTGGATGGAGCAGTAGTCGAACGCCTCCAGGACTTGCTGACGTTCTTCCAGCGCCGATCGGAGGTCGGGGGCGGGCAGTGCGTAGACGTGCAGGCGGTTCCGCATAGACGGCCACAAGGTCACGGGGTGTCCAAAGAAGCGCTTCACGAGTGTACCTTAGCGTCATTGTATGAATCGGAGGTTAACCGCCGAAGGTTCCTTTCGTAGCGGTCAGGGTGGGTGCTGCCGAGGACGACGGCGATGTGGAGATCGGACCTTGACTTGCTCGTTGGGGTGGTGCGTTCTGCAGGTGAGGTCGAGAATGGTTGGGGGAAGCAGAGATCCAGCGGCGCGAGGAGGCAACGAGATGGACGGCATAGTCGATCGGCCGGCGATCCGCGAGTACTCGGCGGACGGGATTGTGGTGACCTGGGAACCGGGACGGTGCGAGCACGCCGCCGAGTGCGTCCGCGGGCTGCCGCGGGTCTTCGACCGCGACCGTCGGCCGTGGATCGATGCCACGGGCGCGGCGGTCGATGAGATCGTGACTGTGATCGATCGCTGCCCGAGCTTCGCGCTGGGCTACCGGACCGGCGACGGCCGGACGCGCACCGCACCAGCCGCCTGAGGGCCGCGGTCAGACGCGGCGGCTGGCTCGCGGTCGCCATCGCAACGATGCCTGTGCCCGTCTTCGCGCCGTAGTCCGCCACCGGGTGGACACTCGCGACGATGCACCTGATCGCCGGACTCGTCTGGCTCGGGTCCATGACGATCGGTACCCTGCCGTGCCAGGACGGTCCGCAGCCTTCTATTCGACTGTCATCACGCAGACCTGAATCGGGAGGCTACCGACTCAAGCGTCCTCGCCACATCAACGTCGCCGGCTGTCTGCTCCATAAGCACTTTGGCCAACCGTTTCGGCCAGAGCACGTGAACGCCACGAGTCGAGAACGCGCCCCCGGTCAGGGGCCAGTCGGCCTCGATGAAGCACAGCGCCCCGGTAACCGGAATACCTCCGACGAGGTCGCGCACGACGTCGACCTGTTTGAGTACACCGTCGACCAGCTTCGTGCAATCACGGCGGCCGACCAGGAGTTTCTCGACCCGTGGGCGAAGGATGCCGCCCTCGACCTTCAGTTCAGGCCGTCCCTTGTACCGCTTGGCGTCGATCACCCAGATTCCACCGCTAGTGATGGCGATGTGGTCAATGTTGGCCTTCGAGCCCGGAATGCGCCGGTCGTGAAGGACAGCGAGGTCCTCGGTGGCCATGTCATTCAGCCGAGCGCCGAGGCGTTCCTCACCGATCGCACCCTTGTCCCAGGCCTTGGTGCTTTGCCGGTCGTCAGAGAGGGCGACCGCGAGGCCACCGAAGCGACCCCACTTCTCGCGAAGCCTTTCCTCGTCCTTCGCCTTGCGGCGCTCATATTCGCGTCGGGCGGACGACCCGGCTACCCCGGACTCATTGGCCGACAACTCATCATCAGCTCGTTCTAGGTCGGTGGACCTGGTTTCCGTAGCCTCGGTGGCACAATCCAAGCAGCGGACGGTCTTTGTCTCGCTCTCATAGATCGCTTCTGACCCCGCCGGA
This sequence comes from Arthrobacter sp. FW306-2-2C-D06B, assembly GCF_021789175.1. Lineage (NCBI taxonomy): Bacteria > Bacillati > Actinomycetota > Actinomycetes > Micrococcales > Micrococcaceae > Arthrobacter > Arthrobacter sp. FW306-2-2C-D06B. The sequence goes on along the minus strand of NZ_CP084560.1, from coordinate 2,431,358 downwards.
AGGGATGCATCGCACGCCCGGCATGCCCCGGCGTACCGGAGCCTCATCTGCTTCATGCGGATGCACTTAGGATCATCGGCACGAACCCAGTCTTCTTGAAGATCGCAGCGGTTAGGCCGCGGAAGCGATTTGCCATGGCTCAATACTCACGCCTGGCAGGAGTATTTTCAGGCGTTCCGCGCATACGACTGTCCAGGAACGCTCGGGCCAACGGTCGCTCAACGTGCCCGGCCACGGCCTACACTCAGAGTCGTGGCCACATATGAACCTGCCAAACTCGCTCGGGACACCCCGAATACCGGCCCTTCCGTCAGTCCGAAGAGCACGGCAACGTGGCTGAGCCTCTGGCCCTCCATCCAGCTTCGTGGTTTCATGTGGTGCACGACGAGCCCGGGCGGCAGCTCCGCTTGTAGGGGTGCGTCATTCCCGCACCGATAATGCAGCTTTGACCGGTTTTAGACAATACTCGAAGGGTGAATGTGCAGAGTGAGGTTCTGTTTGTTGGCGGCCGGTCAGGTGTTGGGAAAAGCTCGGTGGCTTTCGAACTGCATGCCCAGCTCACTGCCCTAAAGGTCAAGCACTGTGTGATCGAAGGCGACAACCTGGACTTGGCCTTCCCTCAACCGTGGGAGCACAATCTGGCAGAGCGGAATCTTGCCGCGATCTGGGCAAACTACCGTGCTCTCGGCTATAGGCGGATGATTTACACGAACACGGTCAGCGTCCGATTCACACAGGAATTAGCAGCAGCCATGGGAGACAGTCCCCGTATCACTGCGGTACTGCTGACCGCCGACGACGAAACAGCCTCAACCAGGCTCCTCCGGCGGACCCAGGGCAGCGACCTTCAGGAACATCTTGACCGCAGCAATGCAGCCGCCAGAGAACTCGAACTCCTCACACCACGATGGGTCCATCGATGCCCTACGGACAACCGCGGCGTGCAGGACATTGCTGCTGACCTTCTGAGGCTCACCGGGTGGGCAATCAACTGACGCGGCTTCCCAGCTGGCGAAGTTGAATCAGACCGGTGTTGGTGGGGCGGGAACCGCAGCCTGACTCCGCACGCGAAAGGCTTCGTCTGCCCGCCGCCAAATCAACGGGTGTCAGACACAATCGATTAGCGTTGACATGCGATGGGGTCAGGCTGGGTCCCGCCCATAGAGCGACTTCCGGACCTCGGACTCCGCAGCGGCGAGCCAGACCGCAGCGTCATCGCGTGCCAAGGAGTCCGGAATACCGGGGTGCCACCGTTCTAGGGCACGGTCGCTGCCCATTCCTGGCCTTCCTGCTGGGCTCTTTGGCGCAATTCAGACAGAGGCCATGCGTTCTTGACGGCCTCAAGATCACGATGGATGGCCGAAATGGCCGACTGTACGACCGTTGACTCCAAGGATGCGTTCTGCTCAGCCTCGGTCAGGAAGCTCCCTCCGGGGTTTGCCTGAAAGTATGCAAGATCTGCGGCGTCGAAGATCTGACGGGCAGCCCAGGCAGCGTGTTGAGGATCGTTGGTGCGCCACGTCCGGATGGCGTAGCCCGCAGCCGCTGCAGCGTTGCCAGCGTAGCTCCGGCCGGCTGTCCATCCCTCATCGTCCTCGTCCGGAACCATTGCTTCTGCTTCAGCTTCCAGAAGAGTCGCATCGACGTCGCCGCCCGCGGCCGCTTGCCATGCTGCTGAGACGATTGCGGTGAGCCGTTGCTCACGCAACGAATCACCCGTTTGTCTCGCGTATCGATTGGACAAGGGCACCATACGTTCGGCGCAGGCAGCGGCAAAAGCTGTCTTAGCGAGGCGGTCAAGAGGTTCCAGATGCAGCATCAGCAGCATCTCATTGTATTCAAGCATCCACGTTTTCCTAGAAGAATGCCGGTGACCACATACCACCGCCTCCGTGAGACCGCATCCTCGGCGTCACGACACCGAGAATCCTTCAAGCGTCGCCGGCCACACGAGCACATAACGATCTCCCTCGGCTGGTCTGTATGCGGCCCGCGCCCCGGACCATCTTGGGTCATGGCTCAATGACGTCTTCGCGTCCCGAAAGGCTTCCAGTGGCCGGTCGGTGTGGACGAAGATGTTCATCTGGCCAGCGCCGAAGTCATGGCCGTCTACGAAGCCGTGGGCCTCAGGGAGTGCTGCCTCAAGCAGGTCCTCCATTGCGATGAGCGCGTCAAGGTCGGCCTCATTGGTACCTGGCCACTGCAAGACGAGGATGTATTTCACGGATGCCTACCAAGGATAGGGTGGTGGACGGAGACCGTTTTCGATCTGCTTCTGAATGTAGAATAACTGTCCCTCTTCTGGACCGATTGGCAGAGTCTCGTGAAGTGAGCGTTCGAGGGAAAGCATCTCTTGTCTTGACCCCTTGGCAAGGATATTGAGCTCGCCACCAGCGAGTTCAGACGAGGTATATCGGGTGGCGGGATTCTTCGCTATCCCGTACTTGAGGTGCTCGCCGGCCGAGCTTAGCTTTTGATAGAGAAAGGTGTCGCCAGCGCCCGCCAGCGCCTTGATGCCGTTTGCGGCCTCTTTGCCCGCTGGCCCGAACTTGCCTGCTGTAGACACGATGGCGGCGTTGACGATGGCTTCGGGGCAGGAGCCGTGGCCGGAGACACATGAAGTTGTCTGGTCGCTGGTGAGTACCTCGACGGCGGACGCGGCGAGGGAGATGCCGCCGGCTATCGGGGAAATCTCAGCGCAAACCACTGCGATGGCGCAGACGAGGGCGATTGTTCCTGCGACGTTGGCGACGCCGTTGGCCAGTTCGTTGATCATTTTGCGCCAGTCGTGCTCGCTCAGGCCTGTGGGGTCAGTGAACGCGAGCGGGTTGCTGGCGGCGTATGAGTAGCCGCGGCCGGGGACTCCTGCCGGGTCGGGGGTGAGGAATCGTCCGTCGGTGGAGCTGTAGTCACGGGCTCCCAGCTGGTAGCGCGCTCCCGTGAGGTAGCCGCCGGTGAACTGCAGCGGGTTCGCCGGGGAGCTCTTGCCCGACGTTGTTGCCCGGGAGTCCCCGTAGGGGTTGTAGCTGTAGCCCAGGCTCAGGGTGCCCGTTGATGTTGCCACCCCGCGGACAGAACCAAGGGCGTCGGTGAGGTAGCTGTAGATGCTGTTCCCGGCGGTCATGCTGAGCAGGCCGATGCCGTAGTCGTACTTGCGGAGGGTTGACCTGCTGCTCTGTTCCAGTACGAGCTGGCCGGTCAACGTGTCGTAGGAGTTGGTGGTGGTTGTCCGGCTGGCCGTGGTGCTCACCCGGTGGTTATCGCCGTCGTAGGTGTAGCTGGTTGTGTTTGATCCTGCGGTGACGGCGGTGAGCTGGCTGGCTGCATTCCAGGTGTAGCTGGAGGTGCCGTCTGAGGTGGTGTTGCCGTCGGCGTCGTACTGGTAGGTGGCGGTGCCCTTGAGTCCTGACCGTGCTGTGACCCTTCCGGCGTTGTTGTAGGTGTAGTTGGTGGTGCCCGCGGGCTGCATCACAGAGGTGGTGTTGCCGTCGCCGTCGTAGCTGAACCTGAAGGCCGCCGTGGGTGTGGTCGAGGTGCAGCTGGTGGCCCCGTAGCAGGCGGCGGTCAGCCGGCTCAGCGGGCTGTAGGCGTAGCTGTCGGTGGTGCCGTCCGCGTTGACGATCTGGGTCGGGTTGCCGAGCTCGTCGAGGGTGTACTGGCTGCGGGTCAGGACGGTTGAGCCTTTTAGTGCCTGAGTGGACGCTGCCCTGCCGGCGGCGTCGATCTGGAGGGTGTTGGTAATCGATCCCGGGAGCGTCGTGGTCACAGCGCCGGTCCCCGGGGCGTAGGCATAGGAGGCCAGCGTTGTGGTCCCGGAGGTGACGGTCTTGAGTCGGCCGTCTTTGTCGTATGCGTATTGGGTTGCCGCACTCCCGTCAGGAAGTGTGCGCCGGTTGAGCTGCCCGGCCTGGTCGTAGCTGTACGTGAACGACGTGCTGCCAAGGGATGCGGAAGTGACCTGGTTGATCGCGTTGTAGGCGTAGGTGGTGGTGCCGCGCGTGTCGGTCATCGTCTTACGGTTGCCGTTGGCGTCGTAGGTATAGCTCACGGCGGCCGTCGAGTCGCTGTAGGAGACCTGGGACACATGGCCCTTGGCCGTCCGGGTCATGGTCACCGAACGGCCGCTGGGCGCAGTGGCTTTGGTGATCCGTCCGTCGGCGTCGTGGTCATAGGTCCACGTACCGGTGCCTGTGGACGAGACGGTGCGGACGGCGTTGGAGCTGGTGTACGTGTAGCTCGTGGTGACGCCCGCGGGCGACGTCGCGGTCGCGACGTTGTCGTTCGGGTCATAGGTGTAACGCTGGGGTCCGACCGCGAGATCCGGCCCTTGGATGGTGAGAGGTTTTCCTGTGGCCGAGTAGGCGTAACTGGTCGTGCCTCCCTTGGCGTCAAGGGTGTGGTCGAGGCGTCCCGCCGGATCGTAGAAGGCCTGGGTGGCGTGACCAAGCGGATCCGTGACTTTAGCGATCCTGTCGAGGTTGTCCCACGTTTGCGTTGTCCGGTACGTGTCCGGGTTGGCACCGGTGACATTGCCACGCGGCTCAACGATCGAGGTGACCCGACCGGCCGGGTCAATCGTGTAGCTGGTGATCCTGCCCTCCGGAGAAGTAACCGAGGTCAGGTCACCCTGGGAGTCGTAGCTGTATTGGGTGGTGTAGCCGAGTGCGTCTGTGGAGGTCTGGAGTGTCCCGTTGGGGTTGTAGACGTAGCTGGCGGAGGTGACCGGGGTGGTCCCGCCGGCGATGCTGGGCCGGCTGACCGATGCCAGGTTCCCTGCGGGGTCATAAGTGTAGGTGGAAGTGTTGCCGTTAAAGTCGGTGGCGGAAGTGACGTCGTTGCTGCCGTTGTGGGCATACGTCTCGGTGTAGCCGTCGGTGGGGCTCTTGCGCCAGGCCAGGTTTCCCGCGGAGTCGTAGGAGAAATATGTGGAGCTACCGAGGCGGTCGTAGAATTGCTTGAGCTGGGCGGATTCGTCCCAGACGAAATGGCTGACCTTGCCGTCCCCGTCAGCCTGTGCGACCAGATACCCGTTCTGATAGGTATCGTTGATCGTGAAACCCCTCGGGTCGGTCACTGTCGCTGTCCCGGTCCCTGCATCAGCGCCGGTCTGCGTCCAGCCGAACGTTGAGATCTGCCCGTTGGCGTCCTGCTGCTGGATCACCCTACGGGTGTTGGGATCGTAGGTGCTCCGGATCGGGAAGTTGCTGTTCGCGTCCTGCACGGAAGCGAGCAGACTGTTCCCGTCGTAGCCGTATGTGGTCGCTTTCCCCATAACGTCGGTGAAAGTCTGAAGCCGGCCGTTGGCGTCATACAGGTAGCCGGCCGTGCGCCCGTCGGAGCCGGTGACTCCCGAGACCAGCCCTAAGGGGTTGTAGGAGAAGGAAATGCTCCGCCCTGAGCCCGTGACAGAGGCCAGTTGCCCGCCGGTCCAGTTCAGGACTGTGCCCTGGCCATTGCGGTCCCTGGTCCCGGTCAGCCTGCCGTTCAGGTCGAAGGTCAAGACCATTTGGGTTTTGGTTGTCAGAGTCCATCCGGTCGGGGTCGTGACCAGCGTGGATCTCACCCCTAGTGGCGACGTGTAATTAGAGCCCCCGGCGGGCGTGAAGACCTGAACGGAGCCGCCCGGGTCGTGGTATGTTACCTTGCCTGTCGTCGGATCAGCCTGGAGGGTTGCGTCGTACGAATCGGACCAGCCCGGCCCGAAGCGGTTGGACCGCTGCGTCGCTGAGGAGTAGCTGCGGCCCAGGGCCAGGCCGCCGCCGAGAGCCGCATAGCCAAGATCAATGCGATCCGGGTGGTAGTTGAAAGCCCCGGTGAGGGAGTCAACAGGATCGCCCTGCTCCGAGTGATAGGGCGCGCCGTCACCGGTCGTCTGTTCTGCGGGCATGGGCGGTGGCGGCGGTGGAGGCGTCGTGTTGCCGATCACTGTGGCTGTCGAGTTCACCGGGACTGGTGTCGGATCCGTTGTGGAGCCGGAGAAGTTGACCGTCATCGACCACCCGGTAGAACAGGACGAGTCCCAGGGTACGCCAAACACCCCGGAGCCTATGGCTACGCCCAGCTCAGAACCGTTCTGCATCGCCGTCAGCACCGCGGGGTTTGTTCCGGCGGTGTACAGGTTGTAGCGGGTCACGTCGGAAACGGTGTTGCCGCACCCGTCTTTGACGATGAACTCGAAAGTGTTTGACGAGGAGAAGCTTGTCGGATTCCCGTTCGCGTCATAGGGGAAGACCACTGCGCATATGAAGTACTGACTGCCCTGGATCAGGTTGATGTAGGCGGTGTCCCAGCAGATGTAGGTATCCGGGCCGTAGTACGTCTTGGATTCCATATCGATCCGGAGGTACGGCGAGCCCGTCGCCACCCCGGCAGCAGGCTGGGCCTGCTGTTTCTTCCAGGTGCTCTGACCATGCTGGTCGGGGTCTTTCCCCTGGCCGCGCTTGACCTCAGGGATGACCGGCTTCGGCGGTTCCTGCGGTTCGGAGGCCACGGTCGCCGGTGCCTGCGGAGCCGGTCCTGGTGGTGACGCCTGCGCTGAAACTGCGAACCCTGTGATGAGGGAGAGGGATACAATGACGGGCAGGAATCGACCTGCCCGAATGCGGCTCAACTTTGCCAAAAACGCGCAGACCCGTCCAAACATGAACGCCCCCAAGAGATCCCCGATGGTGTGACATTGGTCATTTGACCGAAATGTCTGCGGTTTTTATAGCAGTTTCCACGGCACACCGGAATAGGGCAAGGGCCCTCCGACCAAGTTCGACAAAACCTTCACGCCTTTTACAAAGCCTGTGAACCCGCGTGACAAATCCCAAACGAACGCGCGCGGGTTGCGATTCTCTCAAACGGCGTCCTGGCCGGGCTGCTGCTCTGGGTTCGTGGAAAAGCATTATGCGATGAAGGCGGGCTCCTCTCCCCCAAGGAGAATTTCCGGCAGGTTGAAGTGCCATCGGCACGTTGAGTACCTCAAAAGTGAACATTTCGGGTCACAAACTATTAAGAGGAGATGGGTACTTGAAATCGCTTTGACCTGCGGGGATGCGCGAAATTGCCCCGAATTGAACCCATATCATATTGCATATTTTCTTGCCGCTGACCGCAGTGAGGTGGGTGGTGCCGGTGGTTTTCATCGCCGCCTCCAGGCCTTCGTCCAAGCCGGTGGTGTCGCCCGTGACCATTCCGGGCAGGAGTCCGGCTGCGTCGCCCCGCAACCATTCGGCGGCCGAGGCGAATTGCTTTTTCAATTGCGCTGGACCCTGGGGAATGTTGCCAGGGGCTTCCGGGTTGCTTTGAGCTTCAGTACTGCGCCGCGTGTCAGGCTTGTGCCGTGAGTCCGGCCGCATGGGTGGGGTGGCCGCGGCAAGGACACCGGCCTCGACTTGTCCTGGTTTTGGCGGCTTCAGTTTTCCTGCGGTTCTTACCTCCTGTCCCGGGACGACCTGGTCCCAGCCTTCGCCTCCGGTCAGCAGAATTCTTGTGCGGGAGCGGATGAGCATGCCGTCGGCCGCAATATCGATTACTTCGGCAGGTATGGCCCACCGTCCCGATCCACGTGAGTCCGTGCCCAGTTCGCGGGGATCACCCACGATCAACACGTGGATGACAACCGAATCGCGTGTAGCCGCAGCGTCGGCAACCGGACCGTCCTGGCGTGGCCCGGCTTCCATTGCGGCGTGGGCGGCCACGGCCGCTCCGAAAAAGCACGCCACGGCCAGAGTGGCAGGAAAGGTCCTCAGGCTTCGAGGGGCCGCGGCCCGAGCGGCGAAAAGAAGACACGCGGCGACACCCAAAGCCACGCACACAACTCCCGTCCACAGCGAAGGTAGATAGGCGCCCCCAAGGGAAACAGCCCACGTGAGAAGGGCAGACGGGACAAGCCGAAGATCCACGCGGCCCGGGCCAGCCTTGACTCCACCCACCCTAAACCGTCACCAACGGCAGAAGGGATTCCATCAGCTTGGGACCGACACCATCCACGGCATCGAGGTCCTCCACGGAAGCGAACGGGCCGTGTTGCTGCCGCCATTCGACGATGCGCTTGGCCAGGACGGGGCCGACCTTCGGCAGGGTATCGAGTTCTTCAGCGGTTGCGGTGTTGAGATTCACTTTTCCGCTGGCAGAAGTCCCTGCTCCCGTGCCGCCGGCTGTTGGAGGGCCGCCTGGTGGCCCGGCGGGGTGTGACGGAGCCGCCTCCCCCGTCCGTGGAACATGGATCTTCGCTGCGTCCTGCACCACCGCCGCAAGGTTCAGGCTGTCCAGCTGGGCTGCTGCATCCGCGCCACCGGCAGCGGCGATCGCGTCAAACACCCGTGCTCCGGCGGGCACCCTGACGATCCCGGGACTTTTCACCGCGCCGGCAACATGGACGGTAAGCAGTTGGGCTCCATTCTCTGGTTCCGGAGCCTCGTTGACACCGCCTTTACTTCCCGTACCCACTTCTGGAGTTGCTCCCGCATGTGAACTTCGGACTAGCGGCTCAATCGTCGGCTGCCCGGACCAGGACTGCCAGAAGAACCAAACCACCAGCACCACGCAAGGCAAAGCCAACAGCCCGGCCACGCGCCACGGTGTGCGCCACCGAAGCCGCGATGGAGGTCCTGCCTCTTCGGACAAGTCTTCGGTACCTGACTGCACGCCCGCACTGGCTATACCCGAGCCGGACGTCATCAAGGTTTGCAACGGAAGCAGAGGTTCCATTGTGTTGTCGTGGCCCGGCTGCTCGGCGGCCTCCCGGCCCGACGGCGGTGCAAGACGAACAGCGAATCGGAGCCGGGCGGCACTCGCAGCATCGTCCGAGGGTGAGGCACGATTCCTGCGTGGCATATCCACGAGCCTAGAACGTCCGAACCCGCAGCAGCAGCCCGGAACGGCGCTATGTGGACAGAACCGCAGCAGAGCGCCTGTGGAGGATCAGTGGGCGCAGGACCGGGCCAACTCCGGACTCATATTTGGAAGTAGTGGTTTCTTCGGGGTGTCCGGTGCGGGTCGGTGTGGGGTGGCGGGATGAACCAGGGGACGCCTGCGCGGACCTGGATGTGCCAGTCTTCCTTGTGGATCAGGTGGTGGTGATGACTGCACAGCAGCGTCCCGTTCGCGGCGCTCGTGGGTCCGCCGCGGGACCAGTACTCGATGTGGTGGGCCTCGCACCACGGGGCCGGCATGGTGCATCCGGGGAACGCGCAGCCCTTGTCCCGCGCCGTGATGGCCTTGCGGATATGCGGCGGGAAGATCCTGGAGGCGCGCCCGATGTCCAGGACCTGGCCCTCGGTGCCCAGGACCACGGGGATGATATCCGCGTCGCAGGCGAGCTTCCGCAACGTCGCCGCCGGCACGGGACCCGTGAACGTGAAGGACCCGGTGCCGCTGCCCTGCCGGGGCCGGTTGAACAGGGCAGGCTGCCCGGGCTGCGGGTCCTGGCTGTCTTGGGGGAAGAGGTCGCGGTGGTCGATGGTGGCCAGGATCTGCGGTCGGTGGCCGCCCGTGGCGGGCAGGGACCCGGTGGCCAGGGCGAGCCGGCAGGCGCCGACCAGACCGTCCAGGAGCTTCTGCGCCCTCGAACGCCGGTCCAGCGGCCCGGCATTCTCCGGCGCCTCGCCGGACGAATCAGCAGACAGATCGGCGGACGAATCGCCGGACGAATCGGCGGACGAATCGCCGAAGAAACCGCCGGAGGGTTCCACGCAGGCAGGAACCGCGCCCCGGAGTACGCCGCCTTGGCGGGTGCGGGGGTTGGCGGCGGTGTTCATGACCGTGAGCAGGTGTTCGTATTGTTCGGCGGTGGCGAAGATCTCCACGTGCGCCAGGCCGTGCTTGGGGCGGCGCAGGAACGCCCCTTGGTGGTGGCGGAGGGATTCTTCGGACGGTTCCGGGCCGTCCTGGTCGATCGCCTCGACCCAGCGCCGGGCCACCCTGGCCAGGAAGTCCTGGTCGTTTTCCGCCGCGGTGCGGGCCAGGGTGTGTTCCATTTCCGCGGCTTTCTCCGGGGCGCACAGCGGGCGCACCTTCGCCACGGCCATGGTGATGATCCCGGCCGCACCGGATCCGATCACCCCGGAGGCCAGCGCCGCGGCCGTTTCCCCGTGCCGGGCGGGGACGGTTTCTCCGGTGAGTCCCCGGCGCGGCAGCAGCTCCCGGGCCAGGGCGAGCCGGCGCCTGGCCTCGGCGGCGCTGATGCGCAGCAACGACCGCAGATGCTCGGCCGTGGACCTGAACTCCCCGCCCCTGGCGCTTCCCGCCTGCACAGAACCGGGCGAACCACCCTGCACGGTGGCGCCATCCTGCGCGTCCGCCTCCGCCGCGGAGATCCCGGAGGTCCAGCCCGTGCCGGAGCCTTTGTCCGCGCCTGTGTCCGCGTCGGCGGCCCGGCCGGTGGCCCAGCCGGTCGTCCAGCCCGGCCGGGTGCCGGGTTCATCGTTCCGGGCCTGGTCCAGCCCGGCCGCGGCGAGCAGTTGGAGATAATCCAGGGTGCGGGAGAGTTCCTCCACCCCGGACGCGAACGCGACAGCCTCCTCGAGACCCAGGACTCCGACGTCGTCGGCCGCCTTTTCGGCCAGCGACCTTAGCGCCGCCACGGCCCTGTCCAGGGCGCCCTGCCGGCCGCCCCGGCCGCGCAGCTCCACCAACGCCAGCCCGCCCGGAACCCCGGCAAGATGTGGAACACGGGTATGGCGGGACACCCCGGAAAGCCCGCGGGACGCAAGGCCCTGCCGGGTGTCGAAGTATCCGATGGCTTCCATGGAAACACTCTGCCAGGAGGGTGCGACAAAATAAGGCCGTCGCTCAGGGCGTATACCTGCGCACCCAGCCCGAGGCTACGGGTGGCTCCGCGCTGGGAGCGTCGTCGCGCCAGGCGTGCTACTTTCCCCCACAACCACCGCCAAAACGCCGAGCCCGGCGTGGGCCGCCAGCACGGCCGGCAGGGCGCTGATCTGGGCTGGCGGGCAACCGGGGCAGTTCTCGCCAAGCCGTGCTGCGAGCCGCTCTGCCCCTGCCAGGTTTCCAAAGTGATGCACGGCGAGCCGTGATTGTCGTACAGGCCGGGAATTGACGTCTGCAATAACGATTTCTTCAAGCCGGGCGACGGCCTTGGCGGCGGAGCGTACCTTCTCGAGCGGCACGATCTTGCCGTCGTCCACCGCAAGGATCGGCTTGATGGACAGCATTGTTCCGAGCCAAGACGCAGCAGTTCCGATTCGGCCGCCGCGCCGGAGCTGATCAAGGCTCGGCACATAGAAGTAGACCTTGGTGCGCGCCAATCGCTCCTCGGCAAAGTGACGGACTTCGGCAGCCGAACGGCCGTCTGCGGCGGCAACCAGCGCGCTTTGGACTCCCATGCCTTGCGCCATTCCAACGGTGCGGGAGTCAATGACTTCGACAGGGATCGAGACGCGTTGCGCAGCCAGCCTTGCGGCGTCCACGGTGCCGGACAGGCCTGCGGAAATGTGGATGGAGACGACGGCTTCGAAACCGCGGTCCCGGGCGGCAAGATAGGCCTGTTCGAACTGGCCGGGTGAGGGCCGGGAGGTCTTGACGGACGATCCCGCCGCGAGGGCCAGCGCGAGGGTCTGGATGATGTCGTCTTCCCCCTCGCCGTAGATCTCTTCGCCCACCATGACGGGCATCGGCACGACGGCGAGGCGGCCGTCGGCAACGAACGCCTTGACCCATTCGGCCGGAAGTGCGGCAGCCGAATCGGTGACGACGGCGGTGCGCACGACGACGGGCGCCGGCTCAGTTCCGGTGCGTCCCGGCGTCGTGGACTGGCGCAGGCGGGCCAAACGTTCCTTGAGCCACAACCAAGCGGGTGGTTCGCGGTCCGTCAAGGGAGCCTCCTGGAGCTGGTGGCCGGCCGCCGGCAAGCGCCGGCGGCCGTTTTCCGGCTATGCCGGGACGATGTTCACCAGTTTAGGCGCGCGCACGATCACCGTACGGATGCCGCGGCCATCGAGTGCCCGCTGTACGTTGTCGCTGGCCAGGGCAAGTTCGCGCAGGGCGTCCTCGCTGATGTCCGGCGAGACGTCCAAGCGGTCGCGGACTTTGCCCTGGACCTGCACGACGGCCGTCACGGTGTCCTGGACAAGAAGCGAAGGATCGTGGGAGGGCCAGCCGGCGTTCGCGACGGAGGCCGGGTGGCCCAACTGGTTCCACAGGTCCTCGGCCGTGTATGGCGCGAAGAGGCTCAGGATGATTGCCACGGCTTCGGCGGCTTCACGGACGGCAGGGTCTGCTCCACCGGCACCGGAATCGATGGTTTTGCGGGTGGCGTTGACCAGCTCCATCAGCTTGGCCACCACGACGTTGAACTTGTTGTTGTCCAACAGCTCAGCTGCGTCGGCGATGGTCCGGTGGGTCACGGTGCGCAGCGCGCGGTCACCGGTGGAGACCTCGACGCCGGGCTCGCTTGCGACGTCCTGACCAAGGCGCCAGGCACGGGCAAGGAACTTCGCCGAGCCCGACGGCGAGACGTCGGCCCAGTCGACGTCGTCCTCGGGCGGGGAGGCAAAGACCATGGTCAAGCGGACGGCGTCGACGCCGAACTTGTCCAGTTGCTCGCCGAGGTCCACCCCGTTGCCGAGGGACTTGCTCATGGCCTTGCCGCCGTTGAGGACCTGCCCCTGGTTGAGCAGGGCGCTGAAGGGCTCGTCCGCGGCGAGCAGGCCCATGTCGTGGATGACCTTGGTGAAGAAGCGGGCATAGAGCAGGTGCAGGATGGCGTGCTCGACGCCGCCCACGTACTGGCCGACCGGCATCCAGTCGTTGATCTTGGCCGGATCGAACGGACCCTCGGTGTAGTGCGGGGAAACGAAGCGCAGGAAGTACCAGGACGAGTCCACGAACGTGTCCATGGTGTCGGTGTCGCGCTGGGCGGCCCGTCCGCAGTTCGGGCACTCGACGTTGACCCATTCCAGGGCCGCGGCGAGAGGAGACGTGCCCCTCGGCGACAGCGCCTCGCCGCGGAGGTTTTCGGGCAGCCGGACAGGCAGTTGATCGTCCGGCACCGGCACCTCGCCGCATTCGGCGCAGTGGATGATGGGGATCGGGGTACCCCAGAAGCGCTGGCGGCTCAAGAGCCAGTCGCGCAGGCGGAAGTTCACGAACTTCTCCCCCGTGCCCAGCTTCTCCAGGATGTCGATGGCTGCGGGGATGGCCTCGGCCTTGGACAAACCGTCCAGTTCGCCGGAGTTCATCAGCGTGCCCTCGCCGGCAGTCGCGATACCGGTTTCCGCCGGGTCTTCCCCTCCGGTGTTCAGGACAGGACGCACCGGCAGGTCAAAGGCGCGGGCGAAGTCGAGGTCGCGCTGGTCGTGCGCGGGCACTGCCATGATCGCGCCCGTGCCGTAGTCGGCGAGCACGTAGTCGGCTGCCCACACGGGCAGTTTTTCGCCGTTGAGCGGGTTGATGGCGTAGCGGCCGGTGAACACGCCGGTCTTCTCGCGCTCAGTGGACTGGCGCTCGATGTCGGACAGGGCCTTGACCTTTTCGCGGTAGGCCATGAGTGCGTCGTGCTGTGCGGGCGTGACCAGGTCCAGCGCCAGGTGCGCATCCGCGGCGACGACGAAGAACGTTGCCCCGTACAAGGTGTCCGGGCGGGTGGTGAAGACCGTGACTTCGCGCTCGGCGCGGCCGTCGGTGGCTTCGATCGCGAAGCGGACGTGAGCGCCCTCGGAGCGGCCGATCCAGTTGCGCTGCATTGCCAGCACACGCTCGGGCCAGTGTCCCTGGAGCTCGGACATGTCGTCGAGCAAACGGTCGGCGTAATCAGTGATCTTGAAGTACCACTGGTTCAGGGACTTCTTCGTGACAGGGGTCCCGCAGCGTTCGCACGCGCCGTTGACTACCTGTTCGTTCGCCAGGACGGTCAGGTCCTTCGGGCACCAGTTGACCGGGGAATCCTTGCGGTAGGCCAGTCCGCGCTCGTAGAAGCGCTTGAACAGCCACTGCGTCCAGCGGTAGTACTCCGGGTCCGAAGTGTGCAGCCGGCGGGACCAATCGGCGGAGATCGCGTAACGCTTGAACGATGCGGCCTGCGTATCGATGTTGGCGTACGTCCACTCGCTGGGGTGGGCGTTGCGCTTGATGGCGGCATTCTCTGCCGGCAGGCCGAAGGAGTCCCAGCCGATGGGGTGCAGGACGTCGAAACCCTTTTGGCGGAGGTACCGCGCTACGACGTCGCCCATGGCGAAAGCCTCGGCGTGGCCCATGTGGAGGTCGCCCGAGGGGTAGGGGAACATGTCCAGGACATAGCGCCGCTCGCGGGAGCCGTCGTCGACAGGAGTGAAGACCTTGAGGTCTTCCCAGACCTGCGGCCACTTGGCCTCCATCGAGGCGAAGCTGTAGACACCCTCCTCGGGCGTCTCGCCTGCCACTGTTGACTGTGCTCCGGTTTCTGTCTCCGGCTGAACGCTCACTGCTGCCCTCTTCTGTTCTTCCATGACGGTTTTGCCTCCTGCTCCGGGCCCCGGAAGGTCCCGGACACACAAAAGCCCCTCGGCAAGGAGGGGCGGCCGCTCGGTTCGCGATGGTCTAAATCGACGTAAACCGGGCGGCTAGCTAAGCAGAAGGATCGCACGCATAAAGCCACCTTACCCTGTTCATTGTCCCAAGTAACACTGGACGGTCGGTGGGTTGGGGCACAGAGAAAAGGGGCCGGTGACTCCCCGCCATGGTGTGGTGGGCACCGCGAAGCGGGCGGGCGGGAGTTACCGGCCCCTTTTCGGGGCGAGGCGGGACCTTAGGAGAGGCCGGAGCTACTTAACGTCCTCGTCCACCCAATCCATGGACTTGGTCACGGCCTTCTTCCACAGCCGCATCTGCCGCTCCTGCTCTTCGGCCGGAAGCTGCGGCTCCCAGCGCTTGTCCTCGCCCCAGTTTGAGCTGAGTTCGCCGAGGTCCTTCCAGAAGCCGACGGCGAGTCCGGCCGCGTAGGCGGCACCGAGGGCCGTGGTTTCCACGACCTTCGGACGGACCACGGGCACGCCCAGGATGTCGGCCTGGAACTGCATGAGCGCCTCATTGGCGACCATGCCGCCGTCGACCTTCAACTCGGTCAGCGGAACGCCCGAGTCCGCGTTGACGGCGTCGAGCACTTCGCGCGTCTGGAAGGCGGTGGCCTCCAGGGCCGCGCGGGCGATGTGGCCCTTATTGGCAAAACGGGTCAGGCCAACGATGGCCCCACGGGCGTCGGCGCGCCAGTACGGGGCGAACAGGCCGGAGAACGCGGGCACGATGTAGACGCCGCCGTTGTCCGCGACGCCGGCCGCCAGTGACTCCACTTCGGGAGCGGAGCTGATCAGGCCGAGGTTGTCGCGGAGCCACTGGATCAGTGAGCCCGTGACAGCGATGGATCCTTCCAGTGCGTAGTGCGGTTTGGCGTCGCCCAGCTTGTAGCCGAGGGTGGTCAGCAGGCCGTTCTTCGAGTGGACGATTTCTTCGCCCGTGTTGAAGATCAGGAAGCAGCCGGTGCCGTAGGTGTTCTTGGCTTCGCCCGCCTGGAACGCCGCCTGGCCGAAGGTTGCTGCCTGCTGGTCGCCCAGGATGCCTGCGACGGGCACTTCGCGCAGCAGCTGCGAGGTGTGGACCGTGCCGTAGACCTCGGAGGAGGACTTGATGGCGGGCATCATCGACAACGGAACACCGAACGCGTCCAGGATTTCCTGGTCCCATTGCAAGGTGTCGAGGTCCATGAACATGGTGCGTGAGGCGTTGGTGACGTCCGTGGCGTGTACGCCGCCGTCGACGCCGCCTGTCAGGTTCCACAGGACCCAGCAGTCGGTGTTGCCGAAGATAAGGTCCCCGGCTTCAGCCTTGGCCCGCGCACCTTCGACGTTGTCCAGGATCCACTTGATCTTGGTGCCGGAGAAGTAGGTCGCCAAGGGCAGGCCGACCTTTTGCTTGAACCGCTCGGGGCCACCGTCCTGGCCCAGTTCGTCCACGATGGACTGGGTGCGCGTGTCCTGCCAGACGATCGCGTTGTAGATGGGCTCGCCCGTGTTCTTGTCCCACACAACGGCGGTTTCGCGTTGGTTGGTGATGCCGACGGCAGCGATGTCGTGCCGGGTCAGGTTGGCCTTGGACAACGCAGATCCGACGACCTCCCTGACGTTGTCCCAGATCTCCACTGGGTTGTGCTCTACCCAACCGGCCTGGGGAAAGATCTGCTCGTGCTCCATCTGGCCGGTGGAGACAATGTTGCCTGAGTGATCGAACACGATGGCACGCGAGCTGGTGGTTCCCTGGTCAATGGCGATGACGTATTGCGACATTTTGACGTCCTTGTCTGCTTGCTTTGGTGTGGATGCGGGATAGGTGATGAGCGGCTTACTACTTGGCGACGGTTGCCATGATCGGTATGGAGTGGGCGACGAGTCCGGCGATGGTCCCGCCCAGGAGCGGGCCGACGATCGGAACCCAGGAGTAGGCCCAGTCGCTGGAGCCCTTGCCCTTGATCGGCAGAATAGCGTGGGCGATACGCGGTCCGAGGTCACGGGCAGGGTTGATCGCGTAGCCGGTCGGTCCGCCAAGGGAGGCGCCGATGCCGACGACGAGCAATGCCACCGCGAGCGGGCCCAGGCCGGAAGGGGTGCCGCCGAAGGTCAGGATCACGAACACCAGCACAAACGTGCCGATGATCTCGGTGACAAGGTTCCAGGGGTATGAGCGGATGGCCGGTCCCGTGGAGAAGACGGCGAGCTTGCTGGCTGCCAATGGCTCGGCGTCGAAGTGCTGCTTGTGGGCAAGCCACGCGAAGATGGCGCCGAGGAAGGCGCCGAGCAGTTCTCCACCGAAGTAGGTGAACGTGGATGCCGCACTCACGGCCACCCCCGGGGCGAACTCGGCCTTGCCGTCAACCAGGAGACCAAGCGTGACCGCCGGATTCAGGTGCGCACCCGACATAGCCGCTACGTATACGCCGGCGAATACTGCGATGCCCCAGCCAAAATTCACCATCAGGAAGCCGCCGTTGTTACCCTTCGTGCCCTTGAGCGCGACGTTTGCCACAACGCCACACCCAAGCAGGGTAAGCATGCCGGTTCCGAACACTTCGGAAAGGAAAACAATTCCGAGAGACATCTTTGACTCCTCATTTTCTTCTGTTGTCAGCCCTGCAGGTTTTGTTGGGGCCGTTGGGCCGGCGTCTGTGAGCGCCGTCCCGGTTGCGGTCTTCCCTTAAGGAGCGGAACACCGCAACCCTTGTGTCCAGGCTTCTGGGCCGGAACAATCAAGCTGATGTGACGTACATTACGTTCATGCGACGAGGCTGTGAACAGTCACGCCATGAAAACGCAGAAGCACCTCCTGCGCGTGCTGGATTTCGGCTTCACGCTTCGCTGAATCCCAACCAAGCTGCGTGGTGAGGACTTCGGCGATCTCGTTCAAGAGCTCCCCGGTCACGAGGCCCCGGAAGGCCAGCGAGGTGCGGCGGATGAGGACATCCACGAGGTGTCCGATCTGTTCGTTGACCGCCATGAATTCGAGCTCCCGGACGCTGAGCTCGTTCGTGGAGCGCAGTTTCCGGTCATCGCCTGCCTTGAGGTAGGCGATGACGTCCTCGGCGCGGGTGCCGTAGCGGGTCAGCAAGCCGCTGACCCGATCGGCACCAAGACCGGGAGCCATGTGCTTCTTGACCCAGTCCTGGATTCCGTCTTCGCTGTCCGGGAAGCCCAGGCCGCCTCCGATCGCGAGCTTCGCCGTCGAGGTCTTCCGCTCCATGCCCAGCTCGCGCAGAACGTCGTTGCTCAGGTGTTCGGCGAGGGCCCGGAAAGTGGTCCACTTTCCGCCGATCAATGAAAGTACGACGGCGGCCTTCCCGCCCGCGGCGGTCAAGTCACCGGCGGCCGCAGCACCGAAGGCGTGCTGTTCGCTTCGCTCGATGCGGTAGTCGCGGGATACGAAGCCCGGCTGGGTGTCGTCGTGGCGCGGAAGCGGACGGACGCCGGCGAAGCTGTAGACGATATGGCTGCGCTCAACCTTGATGGAGGGGAAGACGTGGCCGACGAGGTCGAAGAAGTAGTCAATCTCGGCTTCGGTGCACACGGCATCCTGGGCCATGTCGGCCTCGACGTCGGTGGTGCCCACCAGAACGCGGTCGCCCATCGGGTAGATCAGCACGATCCGCCCGTCCGTGTGTTCGAAGAAGATCTCACGGCCGCCGCATGCTGCGAGCAATTCCGGATGGTCCAGGACAATGTGGGAACCCTTGGTTCCTCCCATGAGACGGCTCGCTGCACCCATTGCCTCATTGGTGAGGTCGACCCAGGCGCCGGTGGTGTTGACGATCACGTCGGCCTGGAAGCTGAATTCCTCGCCCGTGAGTTCATCGCGCAGCAAAACAGCGCCGGCTGACTCGGCAGCGGAGCCCTTCGAAACTAGGGAGACGTAGTTGCTGGCCCGGGCGCTGCCGCCCGGCGAGCCACTCCCGATGCCCGCCTTTTCGCCGTCCTGCAGCACATCGAGCGTCAGGCGCTCCGGGTTGTGCACGGACGCGTCAAAGTAGGTGGCTGCATATTTGATCCCGGGGTGCAACCGTGGCAACTCAGCCAGGGCCTTCTCTCTGCCGCGGAACTGATGGCGGGGGACGCTGCCGCCGTCGCGGGAGAAGAAGTCGTACATGCTCAGTCCGAGCTTGATGAGGAAGGCGCCGCGTTCCTTCGGCTTGCCTTGCTTGTGCGTGAGGAAGCGTGTGGGGGCGGAAAGTATCCCGGAGAAGGTACTGAAGATGGGAATGGTCGTCTGAAGGGGCTTGACGTAGTGGGGAGCGATCTTCAGAAGCCGGTTGCGCTCGACCACCGATTCCCGAACGAGGCGGAACTCCCCGTTCTCGAGGTAGCGGATGCCGCCGTGGATCATGTGGGACGAGGCACCGCTGGCGCCCTGGCAGTAATCGCCGCGTTCCACGAGGGCGACGTCTACGCCCTGCAGTGCCAGATCGCGGAAGGTTCCGACACCGTTGATGCCGCCTCCGATGATCAGCACCTGGGCCTGCGGCCGTTCGCGGAGTGCCGAAACTGACGTCCGACGTGGTGATCCTGCTGCGGAACCGGAATTGCTGGTGTATCCCAAAACTGCTCCCTTGGGCTTTGGTGTGTGCGTTGCATCACTTGACGTCGCACCTTGCATAACTATTCTTCGAAGGAATGGAAAATGAAATCAAGCTACTTGCACAAACGTGCAGAACGGAATTGAGATGCCACGATCACGACATTCGGAGGCCCTTCGGGCAGCACAGATGTACTACCTCCAGGACCTCACGATGGACGCTATTGCCCGCGAGCTTCGGACCTCGCGTTCAACGGTCTCCCGGTTGCTGTCCTCGGCCCGCGAGTCGGGATTGGTCCAGATCCAGATCCGCAGTCCGCTGGATTCCGCCCCTGAACTGGAGCGCATGATCCGCAACCACTACGGCGTCGATGTGCATGTGGTGCCCGTCCTCGACACCTTGAACGAAGCGGAAACCCTTGACCGGGTGGCGACGCAAGCCGCACGGACCATTGGTCCCCTGGTGGATTCCAATGCCATCATCGGAGTGGCGTGGGGTGCGACCATCAGCGCGGTCAGCAGGCACCTGACCCGCAAGATCACGCACGGCAGCACTATCGTTCAGCTCAACGGCGCCGGCAACATGCAGACCACCGGCATCACCTACGCGAGCGACATCATGCGCCGTTTCGGCATCGCCTATGGTGCGCGGGTGGAACAGTTCCCTGTACCCGCTTTCTTCGACCATGCTTCCACGAAGACCGCCATGTGGAATGAGCGCAGCGTCCAACGCGTGCTCGATCTCCAAGCGAGGATGAGCATCGCCATCTTCGGTGTCGGTTCAGTGCATTCGGACTATCCCAGCCACGTCTACGCCGGCGGCTACCTCGACGAAACGGACCTGAACCTGCTTGCCAGCTCGGATGTCGTGGGCGATGTTGCGACCGTCTTCTTCCGCGCCGACGGCTCTTCCGACGGCATTACCCTCAACGAGAGGTCCACCGGCCCAAGCCACGAGCAACTAAGGCAGGTCCGCCGCCGCATCTGCGTCGTCTCGGGCGCATCCAAGATCAACGGGCTGCGCGGAGCGCTGGAAGCGAGGCTGGCCACAGATCTGATCCTGGACGAGGCAACGGCGAAGCGCCTCGTCAGTTTCGGCAGCCCATCCTGAATAATTGAAGGACCCTGAAACATTCCCGGCATCGAGGTAGGTAGAGTCTTGGCTATGAAACCCTCGCCTAGGCTCAGTCTCAACAACGGTGTCTTGATTGACCAGTTGGGGTTCGGGCTTTACAAGGTGCCGCCGGCGGACGCCACGTCTTTGGTCGCCACTGCGCTGGGCGCCGGCTACAGGCACTTCGATACAGCCGCCATGTATGGCAACGAGACCGGGGTCGGCCGGGGCATAGGTAGTGCGGTCATTCCCCCGCCCGGAGTGGACAGCAACACGGGAGGCTCCGGGGAAGGCACCCACGGCCTCTCCCGCGAAGATGTCTTTGTCACCACGAAGCTCTGGAACGACGACCAGGGCTACGACTCCACGCTCCGCGCCTTCGATTCCTCGATGGCCAATCTCGGCCTCGACTACGTCGACCTGTACCTGATCCACTGGCCCTGCGCCGGGCGCGGTTTGTTCCAGGAAAGTTACCGCGCGATGGAAACCCTGTACCGCGAAGGCCGGGTGCGTGCGATCGGCGTCTCCAACTTCCAGCCGGACCACCTCGAAACGCTCATGCAAAAAGCCGAAGTGGTTCCGGCGGTGAACCAGATTGAACTGCACCCATGGTTGCAGCAGACCCGGCTCCGCACCCTCCACGAGCAGTTGCGCATTCGCACGGAAGCGTGGAGCCCTTTGGGCCGCGGCCAGGTCCTCCAGGATCCGGCAGTCCGGGCCCTCGCGGACAAATATGGAAAGACGCCTGCCCAAATCATCATCCGCTGGCACCTCCAACTGGGAAATATCGTCATCCCGAAAGCGAGCAAAGCGGCACGCATCCAGGAGAACTTCGATGTCTTCGGCTTCGAGCTGGACGCCGATGACATGGATGGCTTGGCCGCCCTCGAACGCCACCACCGCACCGGGTCCCACCCGGACAACGTCAACTAGGACCTGCCGAATGGAACAAGTGGACACCAACCACTCCCCCGAACCCGCACCAACCTCCCCACGGGAGTTCTTCAGCAAGGCCTTGGCCGCCCGGACAAGCGCCTCGGACATCGACCTCGACGGCAGCAACGTCGCCTATTGGTGCTACGAACCGGTCACGGTGACCGCGGATACCCGGACCATACTGGTCATCCACGGTTTCCGCGGCGATCACCACGGCCTGCTCCGCGTCGTGGACCACCTGCCGGAAATGCGTGTCATCATGCCCGACCTTCCCGGCTTTGGCAGCTCGGAGCCTTTCGCCGGAGACCCCCACACCGTGGAACGCTACGGGAAGTTCATCACCGGGTTCATGGCGGCACTGGGTCTTGGAGCGGATACGGTTCTCCTGGGGCACTCGTTCGGATCCATTGTCGCCAGCCACTTCGCCGCCGCGAACCCGGGAGCCATCCGTCCGCTGATCCTGGTCAATCCCATCGCCGCTCCCGCGCTGGAGGGTCCCAAAGGCCTCATGACCAAGCTGGCAGTCCTGTACTACCAGGTCTCCGCCAAGCTCCCGCGCCGGCTGGGTCTCGCCGTCCTGCGCAGCCGCCTCATTGTCCGCGTCATGAGCGCCGCGATGGCCAAGACCCGGGACAAGGAACTGCGGGCCTTCGTCCATGGCCAGCACGATGCGTACTTCTCGGCGTTCGCCGACCGTGCGAGCCTCCTGGAGTCTTTCCGGGCTTCGGTGTCCAGCCATGTGGCCGAGGTCGCCGCGCAGTTGGACCTTCCCGTGTTGTTGGTAGCCGGCGAGAAGGACGAGATCGCCCTGCTCCGGGACCAGCACAAGTTGTTGGAGCTGCTGCCGGACGGGGCGCTGGAAGTGATTCCCGACGTCGGGCACTTGATCCACTACGAGACGCCGGCTCCGGCCGCCGCCGCCATCCGCAGCTTCCTGGAGGAACACCCCGCGTGAAAATCGTCATCGATGCCCGCTTCACCCGCACGGACCATCATGACGGGATCAGCCGCTACGGATCGAGCCTCATAGCGGCGACATCCAAGATCGCGGACGTCACGATGCTCATCAGCGACAAGCGTCAGTTGGCGCTCCTCCCGGATGTCCCCTACGTTCACATCACCAGCCCGCTGTCCCCCCGTGAACTGTTCGTGGCGCGCGAAGTCAACAAGCTCGGGGCCGACGTCGTGGTTTGCCCGATGCAGACCATGGGTACCTGGGGCCGCAAGTACGGGCTGGTCCTGACCCTGCACGACCTCATCTACTACGAGCACCCGGCCCCTCCCGGCTTCCTGCCCGCACCGGTGCGGTTGCTCTGGCGGCTTTACCACAAGGCCTACTGGCCGCAGCGCTTGCTTCTCAACCGGGCCGATATCGTTGCCACGATCAGCCACACCACCGAGTCGCTGATGACGAAGTTCAACTTGACCCGCCGCCCGGTCCGGATCGTAGGCAACGCACCTCAGCCAGGCCAGACGCCGCGCGATCCCACAGCCGGCGCCGAGAAGTCCCTGCTCTACATGGGCTCGTTCATGCCCTACAAAAATGTGGAAACCATGATCCAGGGAATGGCCGAATTGCCCGGATTCACCCTGCACCTGCTTAGCCGGATCACCCCCGAGCGCCGTGCCGAGCTGGAGCCTCTGGTGCCGCCGGGCGCGAAGGTCGAGTTCCACAACGGCGTCACGGATGCCGAATACGATTCCCTCCTGCTCCGGGCCACCGCCCTCGTCAGCCTGTCCAAAGCGGAAGGCTACGGGCTGCCCCTGGTCGAGGCGATGGCACTTGGCACTCCCGTGATCGCCAGTGACACTCCCATTTTCCGTGAGGTCGGCGGGGACGCCGTGAGCTATGTGCATGCCGAATCGCCGGGCGAATTCGCCGCGGCAGTCAAAGCCCTTGAAGATGCGGAATTGTGGCAGGCGCGCTCACGCCGCTCCGTGGAACGCGCGGCTGATTTCAATTGGGACGAGTCGGCGCGCCAACTGCTGGCTGTGGCCGAAGAGATCGTTGCGATGCGCGGCCGTAAGCGGCGCTAGAGGACGTCGACGCCGTCGAGCCGCAGTTGGACGGGTCCCGAGGTGCGCTTTGCCGCAGTGGCGGCTTTGACGGCCCGCATGGAACGCGTGGCCTCAACCGCTTGTACATAGGGAATGAAGATCAGTGTCCGGACGTCCGGATCGCGTTCCTGTTCTCCCGCGCGCTGCGCAGACAGCGTGAGGGAGACCGGCGCGGGGCCCGCGGTGCGCAGCTGGATAGTTTCGGCCAGGCTTTCGGTGAAGTGCACGACGTCGGCCCGCTTGCCTGTCACTGAGGCGATCCGGACTGCTGGCGGCAACTGGAGTTCCTGCCGGAGTGCCAGCTCGCGGGAAGCATATCCCGCAGGGTCCCAGCGCAATAACGCGCCCGTCGCGGTGGTGTCGTCGGCAGTGATGACTACGAGTCCGCCTTCGTTCGCGCCCCGTACGAGGGCCGCCGCGTTGAACCACCGCCGTACGGTGTCCTCACCGGCGCGCAGGTTTTCCCTGCGCAGGAGCGAATTTCCATCCAAGAGCAGCGCCGCCGCGTAGCCCCCGCTGGCTACCGGTTCAGCGCCCACAGTCGCGACCACGAGGGCACGGGCATCGGATACCGTGGCTTTGACCTGGTCCCCCGAAGACGTCACGACGGCCTTGCCGGGAAAAGCCCTGCCCAGTTCTTCCGCGGTCCTCAGTACACCGGCCGCCCCCCTGCGGAGTCGGCCTCCGCCGCAATGCCGGCAACGCCATTCCGGGGCCGGGGTGGAGCACCAGCGGCACTGCGGCAGGGCCGATTGACCGGCGATTGCGAGGGGTCCCTGGCAGTTGTTGCATCTTGCGGTTTCCCGGCAATCCTCGCAGACAAGGGATGGGGCGTAGCCGGCCCGGGCCACCTGCACCAGGACGGGTCCGCGTTCCAGTCCCTCTTTGGCCGCCCGCCAAGCGGCGCCGGGCAATCGTGCAATCCTTGCCAGCGGGTCGCGTTCCTGCTCGAAGCTGTCAGCCGTATTGAGCACCCGCGGCGTGCTGGCGCGGACCACCGGCCGGGGTGCTTCCACGGGCACCGCCCAGCCGCTCTCGACAAGCCGCTGAAGCTCGGTGCTGCGGCTATGCGCAGCCATGAGGCATGCCGCCGATTCCTGTTCCGAACGCAAAAGCAGGACTTCCCGGGTGTGGGCGTAAGGGGCGCGCTGGTCAATGTGGAGGTCGTCGCCGTCGTCCCAGCACACCACCAGTCCCAGGTCCTGCACCGGAGCGTAAGCTGCGGAGCGGGTGCCGACTGCCACCTTCGCGGCGCCGCTGAGGAGCCGGAGGTAGCTCCGGTACCGCGGGGTCGGGCCGTCGTCGGCCGTCAGCCGCGCGACGTCGCCTGACGGCAGGACAGCGCGCAGCGCCGCCTCCAGGCGGTCCAGATCGCGGTAGTCGGGAACGACGACGACGGCGCCCCGCCCTGACGAGCGGACTGCCGCCACCGCAGACGCCACAAGCTCGGGCCAGCCGGCGATTCCAAAACCCTGTGTCGCAGTCAAGACGGCACGGGGTGAGCCACCCCCGGCGAGGTGTTGCAGGTAAGGCGTCCCGTTGGCATAGGAAGCCCACGCCGCTTGCGCCCGCGTACCGGAGCCCTGCGGAGCGGAGCGCTCCTCCGGCCCGTCCGGTTCGTCCGGCTCGTCCAGGAGGGAATCGCCGGACAGGAACTGCTTCTCCAGGCGCGCGACGCGGGGCGGAATGGCGGTGCGGAGGACATCGCTGAGCGTCCCGGCATAGCGGGCCGCGACGCTGGAGGCAAGCTCCAGCAACGCCGGAGTCAGTACCGGAACGGCCGAAACCACCTTGAGGAGCGGAGTCAGGGCATGTCCGGCCTCCGACGATTCCATGCGCTCCAGGACATAGCCGTTGAGTTCCTGACCGCTGAAGCGGACCTTGACCCGGACGCCTGCGAGAGCCGTTCCATCCAGCTCGGCCGGGACGCTGTAGTCGAAAGGCCTGTCTAGGTGCGGCAAGGATGATTCGATCAGGACCCGTGCCACGGGATTGCTCGCCGCGAGCGGTGGCCCCCCGGCGTCGGTCCCGCGCGAAGGGAACCCTTGCAACAAAGACGGCTGATGGGATGGCGATGACGACGCCATGGCAAACGGAAGCAGCGAACCATCGCTCATGCTTGTCACCTCCCTGGAGTGCCGGATGCCTTGGTGCAATCCAAGCAGGCACCACAGACAATTCCGGCTCTGGCCCATCGGATGCCGGCTGGCGCAGCCAAGTCAGGCGTTGAAGAATTCCTTCAATTCGTCCACGCGGTCCAGTCGTTCCCACGTGAAATCCGGCTCGTCGCGGCCGAAGTGGCCATGCGCCGCCGTCTTTGCGTAGATGGGGCGCTTGAGGTCGAGGGCGTCGATGATGGCGCGCGGACGGAGGTCGAAGATCTCCGCAATCGCTTCGCTGATCTTGGCCGGGTCAACAGTCTCGGTACCAAAGGTTTCCACGTAGGTGCCCACCGGACGCGCCTGGCCGATCGCGTAGGCGATCTGGATTTCGGCCCGCTTGGCCAGGCCTGCGGCTACGACGTTCTTCGCTACCCAACGCATCGCGTAGGCCGCCGAACGGTCCACCTTCGACGGATCCTTGCCGGAGAAGGCACCGCCGCCGTGCCGGGCCATGCCGCCATACGTGTCGACGATGATCTTTCGGCCTGTCAGCCCGGCGTCGCCGACAGGACCGCCGATGACGAAGGCACCGGCCGGGTTCAGGATGTTCGCGACGTGGGAGATGTCCAGGTTGGACACAGCCAGGACGGGCTCGATCACATGGGAGGCGAGATCGGCGCGCAGGCGATCCAGGTGGGTCCCTTCGGCGTGCTGGCTGGAGATGACCACCGTTTCAACGGAAACCGGACGGTCGCGGTCGTACCCGACCGTGACCTGGGTCTTGCCGTCAGGGCGCAAGTAGGCCAGCTCGCCGCTCTTGCGGACTTCGGTGAGACGCTCGGAGAGCCGATGGGCCAGCCAAATCGGCGTCGGCATGTAGGACGGGGTCTCATCGCTCGCGTAGCCGAACATGATGCCCTGGTCACCGGCGCCCTGGAGGTCGTAGTCGTCCTCCTGGCGCCCTTCGCGGGCTTCGAGCGAATTGAAGACGCCGCCGGCGATGTCGTTGGACTGCTGTCCGATGGAGACAGACACGCCGCAACGGGCGCCGTCGAAGCCGTTGGCGGACGAGTCGTAACCGATGCCGAGGATGGTCTCGCGGACGATCTGCGGAATTTCGACATACGCATCAGTGGTGACTTCGCCGGCTACGTGCACCAATCCGGTGGTGGCCATGGTTTCAACAGCCACGCGCGACTCGGGGTCTGCCGCCAAGAGCGCATCGAGGATGGCATCGCTGATCTGGTCGCAGATCTTGTCCGGGTGCCCTTCCGTAACAGACTCCGAGGTGAAGAGCCGGAGCTTGGACGGGATGCCGTGGGATTCATGGTGCAGCGGTAAAGTCACTCGACTACCTTACTCGGTTGGGGGCGACCGGCTTCCGCCGTATGTCCCTATGCTAAGGATGGACCAGCTAAGGAATGCATCTCACCCGGCGCCTACGTGGCCGGGTGTACGCGGCTCAGTTCCGTGCTGATGCGGTCAATCACAGCGGCGGCGACGTCGGATTTGGAACCTGCCGCGGACTGCGGCACCGCGCCATGGCCGGAGAGAATGATCACAGAATTCTGGTCCTGGCCGAACACGCGCCCGACGCCGACCTGATTGACCACCAAAAGGTCGCAGCCTTTGCGTTTGAGCTTGGCCGTGGCGTGCTCCAGGACGTTGCCGTCCTCGTCTCCGGTTTCGGCTGCAAACCCGATGATCAACTGCGTGGATGCCTCAGCGTCGCGGCGCACCACCAGCTCATGCAGGATGTCCGGGTTCTGCACGAGGCGCACCACGGGGGCATCGTTGCCGTTGACCTTCTTGATTTTCGTGTGCGAAACTTCGGCGGGGCGGAAATCCGCGACGGCCGCGGCCATGATCACGACGTCGGAGCCGACGGCCGCTTCCAGCGCGGCATCACGGAGCTCCAAAGCGGATTCAACCTGGATCAGTTCGACGCCCGCGGGTGCCTGGACCTCCATGTGGGCTGCAAGGAACCTGACATGGGCGCCTGCGTCAAGCGCCGCGGCGGCAAGTGCAACACCCTGCTTGCCGGAAGACCTGTTCCCCAGGAAACGGACCGGATCCAGGGCTTCCCTGGTGCCGCCGGCGGAAATCGTGATGGTGCGCCCGGCCAGGGGTTTCGGGCCAGGATGCAGGTTTGAAGGCGAGGATGCGTCGACCAAAGCCATGGCGGCCGCGAAGATCGCTTCCGGCTCGGGCAGCCTGCCTGGCCCGGAGTCCGCGCCCGTCAACCGGCCCACTGCCGGTTCCAGGACGGTGATGCCCCGGCTGCGCAGTGTTTCCACATTCGCCTGGGTGGCTTGGTTGTGCCACATTTCGGTGTGCATTGCCGGAGCGAAAAGCACCGGACCGTGTGCCATGAGGAGTGTGTTGGTCAGCAAATCCCCGGCTTGGCCGGTTGCTGCCTTGGCCAGCAGGTCCGCAGTTGCCGGGGCGACCACGATGAGGTCCGCCTCATGCCCGAGACGGACGTGGTTGACCTTCTCGACGTCGTCAAAGACGCTGTTGCTCACCGGATTGCCCGAGAGGGCCTCCCACGTAGCCACGCCGACAAAGCGGGTGGCCGCTTCCGTGGGAATGACCGTGACGTTGTGTCCGGCTTCAGTAAAAAGCCGGAGGAGCGATGCAACCTTGTAGGCTGCGATCCCTCCCCCGACTCCGAGGACTATGCGCACGTGACCTCCGTCAACAGGCAGTCTGATTTACTCTGCGGGCTCGATCGGAGTGGAAACCAGCAGGCCTTCGTTGATCTCGCGCAGGGCGATGGAGAGCGACTTCTCGTTCAGCTTCGTGTCGACCAGCGGGCCAACGTATTCGAAGAGGCCCTCGTGCAGCTGAGCGTAGTACGCGTTGATCTGGCGCGCGCGCTTGGCGCCGAAAATCACCAAGCCGTACTTTGAATCGGCAGCAGCAAGCAGCTCGTCGATCGGCGGGTTGATGATGCCTTCAAGGTTCGTGGACACGAATTCTCCAAATTCTAACGGGCTGACAAGTGCTAGCGCTTAGCGCTGGTGCGGGGTAAGCCCCATGAGTGAAACAAGCTCGTCCGCTGCCCGGCGTACGTCGTCATTGATGACGGTGTGGTCAAACTCCGGTTCAGCGGCAAGTTCCAGTTTAGCGGTTTCCAGCCGTTGCTGCTGTTCCTCCGGGGTTTCGGTGCCGCGTCCCACCAGACGGCGGACCATTTCGTCCCAGCTGGGCGGAGCAAGGAACACGAAGTTGGCGTCCGGAACTGCCGCCTTGACTTGGCGGGCGCCCTGCAAATCGATTTCCAACAGCACGGACCTGCCTTCGGCGATGGCGGCGTCCACCGTGCTGCGCAGCGTGCCGTAGCGGTTCCTTCCGTGGACCACGGCCCACTCAAGCAACTGGCCGTCCTCAACGAGTGCGTCGAATTCTTCGGCGGACTTGAAGTAGTAGTGGACGCCGTCCTTCTCCCCCGGCCGCGGCGCGCGGGTGGTGGCTGAAACCGACAGCCAGACCTCGGGGTAATTGTCCCGGATATACGTGGATACTGTTCCCTTGCCAACGGCAGTGGGGCCTGCGAGGACGGTCAGTCCCGGATTCTTGCTCACATCGTCCTTCGTGGAGAGGCTATAAACGCTGTATTCGTTTTAAACGCCGTATTTGTCTTCCATAAAATCTATCAGCGACCGGGACTGGTGAATTCCCAAGCCCCTGAGCCTGCGGGAAGCGGCGATCCCGATCTCCGTCATGATGGCCGCTGCCCGGACCGGGCCGATGCCAGGAACAGCCTCGATGAGCTCGGAAACACGCATGCGGGCGATGGCCTCGTCAGTCTGTGCCGACTTGATCAGCCGGGCGAAGCTGAGTTCGCCCGTCCTGAGCTGTTCCTTCGCGAGAGCCCGCCGTGCCCGGGCTCTCGCGGCCTTCTCCAAGGCATCGGAACGTTCCTCTGGCGACAGAGCCTTTAAGGTCACTGACACATCCCCCTTTGGCCGGCATCGAGTGCGTAGCGGATTGGACTGATCCCGAAGCTATCGCGTGGTCAGTGTGGAGCGCAATGCATTGGACCCACCAAGATCGGGCTCAGCCTTCCAGCAAACCATTGCGGGTGGACTCGGTAGCGGAACGCAGTCCGGCAATCGTTGGCCCCGCCGCGAGGATTCCGCGGCTCGACGTCGCCAGGACCGCCGGGTAAGCCGTGCCGAAAGTGGCACGCAGATCCGCCGGTGTGGCTCCCTGCGCGCCGAGCCCGGGCGCCAGGATGGGCCCGTGAACGGCGTCGAGGTCCAGCCCGAGTTCCACGAGCGCCCCGCCGATCGTGGCACCCACCACGAGACCGACCGACCCCAGACTGCCGGAATAACGGCGGTTCTCCTCGGCCGCGGCCTCGGCGATCCGCCGGGCCACTGATTCCGAACCCCCAACATGCTGCACGGACTTGCCCTCCGGGTTGGACGTCAGGGCGAGCACGAAAACACCCCGGCCGGACTCGGCCGCGAGGTCGAGCGCCGGTCGCAGCGACTCGAAGCCAAGGTACGGGCTCAGCGTGACCGAGTCTGCTGCCAAGGCCGAGCCATCCCGTAGCCAGGCGTCGGCGTAGGCAGCCATCGTGGAGCCGATGTCTCCGCGTTTGGCGTCGGCGATACTCAACACTCCGGCATCGGATGCGGCCGCAAGAGTGCGTTCCAAGACCGCAATGCCTGCTGAGCCGTGACGCTCATAGAGCGCCACCTGCGGCTTCACCGCGGCAGCGAGCGTCGCCACGGCCTCCACGACGGTGAGCGAAAAGCGCTCCAGGCTGGCGACGTCGTCGTTCAATCCCCAGTCCGCCAGGAGCCCCGGGTGCGGGTCGATACCGACGCACAAGGGGCCGCGGGCGGCCATCGCGGCAGCGAGGCGGGAACCGAACGGCTGTCGGGGCCCCGGGCTAAGAACAGGCTGCTGCCCGGCTGCGGCAGACTCAGGCATTGACGGCCTCGGCTGCCGCAGCCTGGGAAGCTGACAGCGCAGCGGCGTGCTCCTGCAGGCTCGTCACCGACCACTCGTAAGTGCGCAGCGCCTCGATGGCCTGCACTGCGGCGTTGAACTCCGCAACCGTGGTGATGCAGGGAATGCCGATGGACGTTGCGGCCGCACGGAGTTCGTAGCCGTCGCTGCGGGCTTCGCCGCCGGAAGGCGTGTTGAAGACCATGTCGATCTCGCCGGCGATGATGAGGTCCGCGATGGTTCCTTCGCCTTCGGCGCTGCTGCCTTCTGCGACCTTGCGGACCGGGGTGGCCTGGATGCCGTTGCGGCGCAGGACATCCGCGGTACCGCCCGTGGAGACGATCTCGAAGCCAAGGTCGGACAAGCGCTTGACGCCCATGATCACCGAACGCTTGTCGCGGTTGGCGACAGAAACGAAGATCTTGCCTTCGGTGGGCAGCGCGTTGTTGGCCGCGGCCTGGCTCTTGGCGAAAGCGGTGTCGAAGTGCTTGTCGATGCCCATGACTTCGCCGGTGGAGCGCATTTCCGGGCCGAGCAGCGAGTCCACTACCTTGCCTTCGGGTGTCCGGAAGCGGCTGAACGGCAGCACGGCTTCCTTCACGGCGACGGGAGCGTCGAGCGGCAGGGTTGAGCCGTCGCCGGTTTCCGGCAGCATCTTGTAGGCGCTGCGGAGCTGGTTGATGGTGACGCCCGTACCGATCAGGGCCGCGGCCTTGGCCATTTGCACGCCCGTTGCCTTGGAGACGAACGGAACCGTGCGGGAAGCGCGCGGGTTGGCCTCCAGCACGTAGAGCACGTCGGAAGCCAGTGCGAACTGGATGTTGATGAGGCCACGGACGCCTACGCCTTCAGCGATGGCCCGGGTGGCTGTGCGGACGCGTTCGATCACGTTGCTGCCGAGGGTGATGGGGGGCAGGACGCATGCGGAGTCACCCGAGTGGATGCCGGCTTCCTCGATGTGCTCCATGATTCCGCCGAGGTACATGTCCGTGCCGTCGAAGAGCGCGTCGACGTCGATTTCGACGGCGTCCTCGAGGAAGCGGTCGATCAGCACCGGGTGGTCCGGGGTGATTTCCGTGGCGTTGGCGATGTAGCGCGAGAGATTGGCTTCGTCGTAGACGATTTCCATGCCGCGGCCGCCAAGCACG